>JAWKQS010000006.1:0-249933 GCA_041389985.1 bacterium | reverse complement strand
CGAGCAGGGGCCCCACCGGGCCGAGGCGTCCATCACCATCCGCCTGGACTTCCGCGTGTCGGTGCGGGGCGGGCAGCTCGAGGCGGGCGGGCGGCCGTACCGGTTCGTGGCCGTGAACGCGCCCGGCCTGCTGACGCTGGCCTTCGAGGACGATGGCCAGGCGCGCGTCGCGGCCGTGCTGGCCCAGGCGCGGGCCCTCGGGGTGAACGTGGTGCGGGCGCGGGCCTACGACGATCGCCCCAACGCCCGGACGGCCATCCAGACGGCCCCGGGCCAGTACAGCGAGGCGGGCCTGGTGGCCCTCGATCGCCTCGTGGCGGCGGCGGGGGAGGCGGGCGTCAAGCTCATCCTGCCCCTGGTCGACGACGACGCCGCCTACGGGGGCATCCCCCAGTACCTGCGGTGGGCGGGCCTCCCCGGGGCGCGGGCGGACTTCCGCCAGTTCTTCGTGGCGGGCCAGATCCGCGAGTGGTTCAAGGCCCACGCCCGCACCATCGTGGAGCGCACCAACTCCCTGACAGGCAACTCTTTCTTCAATGATCCCGCCATCCTGGCCTGGGAGATCGTCGACGGGGTGGATGCCGCCCAGGTCTTCGGCGACGCCACGGGCAACCAGCTCTACGACTTCTATGCTGACGTGACGGCGGCCCTGAAGGCCTCGGCGCCCACCCAGCTCATCACCACCGGGGACGTGGGCTTCGACACCAGCCCGGGGCCGTACGGACGGCACGCCGCCGCGCTGACCGACGCCGGCCTCGGTGGCCTGCTGGATGGCTCCCACGGGGCGGCGTGGGTCCGCAACCTGCGCATCCCCACGGTCGACTTCGCCACCATCCAGGTGGATCCCGATGCGCTGGGCCTGGGGGGCGACGGGATGGCCTGGGCCAACCTGGGCGCGGCCTGGATCCGGGGCCACGCGGGCATCGCGGCGCTGGAGGGCAAGCCCCTCGTCATCTCGCTGGCTCGCCTGCCCGGGCGCGTCGAGCTGGCCCCGCGGCGGCAGGCCCTCCAGGCCTGGATGGACGAGGTGCAGAGCCTCGATCTGGCCGGCTTCGCGGTGGGCAACTTCTACCCGGCGGGCGCCGAGGGGGCCGACCCCGCGGGGTTCACCGCCGCGGAGGGGGCCGAGGGGGGCAGCGCCGGCAACCCCTACGGCGACCTGATCCAGGCCCTCGCGGCGGCGCTCGCTCGCTGACACGACGCGGGCATCGTGCGTAGAAGTACGCTAGAATGCCGCCCCGAGCGGTTGCGTCGGCCGCGGCCGGCGGCGAACATGCCCACCGCCCAGTGTCCCCCGGCCGACGAGGCCCACCGCGAGGAGGCGAAGATGAAGCGAACCCTGAAGTCCCTGTTCCTCTCTGCCCTGGTGCTCGGGCTCGCCGCGCCCGCCTTCGCCCAGGACGATCCAGAGGCGGAGCTGGACAACCCCGGCGGCGGTGCCCTCCTGGAGGATGGCCTCAAGGAGCGCAAGGCCCCCGAGGAGCCCGTCCTGGATGACCCCGATGCGGCCCTCATGAAGAAGGTCACCGAGACCCGCGCCGGCCTCCAGCAGACCATCAACAAGCTCCAGGAGACCGTGCAGAAGATGCACGAGGTCGAGGTGGAGCTGTCGAAGGGCATGGCCAAGAAGTTCGAGGGCCTCGACAAGCGCCTCGAGCGGGTCACGGCGGATCTGCTGAAGGCCTCCGATGGCTTCTTCGAGAAGCACAACAAGGAGCTGGACGCCTACCGCGCGGCGGTGAAGGACGGCGTGGCCGACGCCAAGGACAAGACCGGCAAGGCGGTCGTCAAGACCCGCGAGGCCTACCTCAAGGCCCTCGACAAGGTGAACAAGGCCGCGAGAAGGTGGCCGGCGACGCGCAGGCGCTGGCGGCGAAGGCCCTCCCCAAGGAGGAGGCTGCCCCGAGCCCGCCGCGCCGGAGTCGGCGGCGCCCGCGGAGGACGAAGAGGGCGGCGAGCCCGCCAACGAGGAGTAATGGCGCGTTCAGCCTCAGATGGTCCCGGCTGGGGCTGGCAGCTCCTCGAGTTCTTCGGCATGACCTGGCCCGGCCACAAGGTCCGGGCCGAGGCGGCCCGATCGCCGCGCTGCGCAGCCTGTGGCAACCCCACGGAGCAGGGCCCCGAGGGGGCCTGGCGCTGCCGCGTCCACCCCCAGGCCGGCGTCGTGGAGGCCGATCCTCCCCATGAATGACGTCACGTCTTGGCGCCGGCAGCTCGTCGGTGCCCGGGACGTCGCGACGCTCGTGGCCGAGGGCCTGGTGGCCGCCGCGGACGCGCCGGCGCTGGAGGCCGTGGTCGAGCGGTTCCAGATGCTCGTCAGCCGGTACTACCTCGGCCTCATCGATCCCGATGATCCGGGCTGTCCCATCCGGCGCCAGGCGCTGCCCGACGTGGCCGAGCTGGCGTGGCATCCCGCGGAACGTCTTGATCCCATTGGGGATCAGGCCCACTCGCCCACCCGCATCCTGGTGCGGCGCTACCCGGATCGGGCGCTGCTCTTCCCCACGCTGCGCTGCCCGATGTTCTGTCGGTACTGCTTTCGGAAGGTGGCCCTGAACGAGGAGCCGGTGCGGCTGCGCCAGGAGCTGCCGGCCGCCCTCGCCTGGCTGAAGGCCAACCCGGAGGTCCAGGAGGTCATCCTGAGCGGGGGCGACCCGCTGATGCTCTCCGACGCGCTGCTGGCCGAGCTGCTGGCGGGGCTGTCGGGGCTGGGCACGCTGCGCCGCATCCGCATCCACAGCCGGATGCCGGTGACGCTGCCCATGCGGGTGGATCGGGGCCTGGCGCGCCTGCTCGCCCACCACCGCCCGGTCTACGTGGTGGCCCACTTCAACCACCCCCGCGAGCTGACCCCCGAGGCCGCGGCGGCGGCGGCGGCGCTCGTCGAGGCCGGGGTGGTGGTGCTCAACCAGGCGGTGCTGCTGCGGGGCATCAACGATGACGCGGCGACGCTGGCGGCGCTGTTCACGGGCCTGCTGGACTGGGGGGTGCGGCCCTACTACCTGCACCACCCCGACCTGACGGTGGGGACGGGGCACTTCCGGGTGAGCCTGGACGCGGGGCTGGCCATCGTGCAGGCACTGCGGGGGCAGGTGACGGGGCTGGCCTGGCCCACCTACGTCCTGGAGATCCCCGGCGGCGGCGGGAAGGTGCCCGTGGACAGCCACTATGTGCGGCCGACGTCGACGCCGGGCGATCTGGCACCTGGAGAGCCCGCTGGATGGCGCAGTGCACGTGTATCGCGATCCCGCCGTGCTAAGCTGAGGCCGTCGTCGCGCCTGCCCGGAGGTCCTCCATGCGCCTCGCGCTGCTGCTGCTGTTGTTCCCCGCCGCGGCCCTCGCGGCCCTCGGTGACCCCTGCCCCGAGGGGCAGCCCTGCCCCGCCGGGGAGGTCTGCCTGGGGATGGGCGAGGAGGCGTACTGCACCATCCGGTGCCCCGACGGCGGGTGCCCCGATGGCTACGGGTGCGTGGGGGAGGGGCGCGTGCGCGTCTGCGTGCTCGGGGCGGACGCGCCGCCCGCCGAGCCCGTGGGGATGGGGGAGGCGTGCAACGCCGATATTCCCTGTGAGATCAACCTGTTCTGCGCGACGGACGGTGACGAGCGGTACTGCTCGCGGGCCTGCGTCGGGCCGGGGACCTGCCCGGATGGCTTCCGGTGCACGGCGGCCGGCGAGCCGGCCTGCGCCCGGCTGAGGGGGTTGCCCGGGCTGGGCGAGCCCTGCGACGCGGCCGCCGGCTGCGCCGAGGGCCTCGACTGCGTGGACGCCCCCACCCGCCAGCGGTCGCTCTGCGCGCTGCCCTGCGAGGAGTCGGCCCAGTGCAGCGGGGGCACGGTCTGCCAGAACGCCCACTGCATCCCCAGCGAGGCCACCCAGCGGCCGGCCCTGGGGGCCCCCTGCGTGGAGGACGCGGCGGAGCCGAGCCTGGCTGGCTGTGCGGGGGATCTGGTCTGCTACATCAACGGGCGCGAGAGCTACTGCACCCAGGGGAGCTGCGACAGCCTGCGGCGGTGCCCGGATGGCTTCGGCTGCCGGGAGGTGGAGCCGCGGGTGGGCGCCTGCCGCCGAGGCGTCCCGGATGACTTCATCTTCACGCCCCCGCCGACCATCGACGTCCCGGTCTCGCCGCCGCCTCCCAGCGACGCGACGGTGCCGCCGCCCCCGAGCGGGGGGGGCGGGGCAGCCAGCGGCGGCGGTGGCGGTGGCGCGGATGACGAGGGCTGCCAGGCCAGCGGCCGGGGCGGCGAGGGCGGGGGCCTCGGCCTGCTGCTGCTGGGCCTCGCCTGGGTGCGGAGGCGGCGGTGAGCGGGCTGTTCGAGCTGGTCCATACGGTGAGGTTCGAGGCGGCGCGGCAGCTCACGGGCGTCCCGCCGGATCACCCGTGCAGCCGCCTCTACGGCCTGGCCTTCGAGCTGGACATCCATGTGCGGGGCCGGCTCGATCCGGTGACCGGGTTCGTGGTGGACTTCGCCGAAATCGAGCGTGCTTTCGCGCCCTTGCACGCGCAGCTCGATCACGATCACCTCAACCGACTGCCGGGGCTGGAGAACCCGACCTCGGAGGTGCTGGTGGCGTGGATCTGGGAGCGCCTGGCCCCCGCGCTGCCGGGGCTGGTCGAGCTGTCCCTGCGGGAGAACCCCACGTCGCGCGTCATCTACCGGGGGCCGTGAGGCGACCGGGCGCTACCGTCGCTCCGGCAGGAAGAGCGAGCGCTCCATCACCAGCTCGACCTCGACGGCCCGCAGCTCCACCGCCACCGTATCGTCGATGGTGTCGCCCGCGCTGACCATGTCCGTGAAGCGGCGGCCCAGGCTCATGTAGTCGTCGACGCGCTGGCGAAACTCGTCGGCGTCCAGCTTGCGCACGAGGCGCTCGCGAAAGGTGCCGTACTGGCCGGTACGGATGTCCCCGACGAGGCGCCCGAAGCGCTCCAGGTAGCGGTCGAACTCCTTGCCGTAATCGGTCGGCATGCGCTCTCCAAAGCCCTGGGAGCACGTCGCTCCCCCGGTGAATTCTGCCGACGTGGCGGGGTGGGTGCCAGGGGTTTGTCAGGCCGTCGGCGCGGGGGGGTCGCCGGCCGCTTGACGTACGCGGGCCAAGCCTTCTAGATACGGCCAGTGAGGCGCGCACCGGCCCTGATCGTCACCTTCCTCGCGTGGAGCGCGGCGCTGGCCGCCCCCGCCGAGGACGTCGTGCGGGTCAAGCTCGACGACCTGCTCGACCGGGTGCGCACCGAGAACCCGGCGGTGGACATCGCCCGGGCCGAGCTGCACAAGTACCAGGCGCTCTTCGACCGCGCCTACTACGCCTGGGCGCCGCGCCTGAAGGTGGACTCGGTGCTCGTGCCCCTGCCGGAGCGCCGGCTGCTGCGCGAGTGCGTGGATCCGACCAGCCCCATCGGCGAGATCATCCCGTGTCCGGGCCAGGATGTGCAGACGGACGAGCGCATCACGGCCGAGACCGAGATCGGCATCCTGGTGCGGGTCAACGCGAAGCTGACGTTTCCCCTCTACACCTTCGGCAAGGTGGAGTCGGCCCAGCGCGCGGCGCGGGCGGGCATGGAGGTGGGCGAGGCGGCGGTGGATCTGGCCCGCGCGAAGCTCGACTTCCTGGTGAAGAAAGCGTGGTACGGCGCGCAGCTCGCCGGGAGCGCCCTCGACATCCTGCAGGACGGCCGCAAGAAGATGCGGGAGGCGAAGGCCACGATCGAGGCCGAGCTGGCCAAGGAGACGGGCCGCTTCACCAGCAACGACCTGCGCAAGCTGATCGTGGAGCAGGCGGAGCTGGAGGCGGGCTTCCTGGAGACCGAGGCCCTGAGCGAGCTGGCGTGGGAGAGCCTGCGGGTGGCCGGGGGCTTCGCCGAGGGGCAGAAGTTCGAGCTGGACAGCCGTGACCTGGAGCCGGTGCACGTCGAGGCCCGCACGCCCGACGCCGTGCTGGAGCTGGCCAGCCTGACGCGGCCGGATCTGCGCATGGCCGAGGCGGCCGTGCGGGCGCGCGCGGCCCAGGTGGACATGGCCCGGGCCGACTACTACCCCAACGTCGCGCTGGTGGGCATCTTCGGCTACGCCAAGGGCACCACGGCCGATGACTCGCCCGATCCCTTCGCCAACGACAACTACAACTACCTGAGCTGGGGCGCGGTCCTGGGGGCCGAGCTGAGCCTGGACTACTTCGCCAACCGCAGCGCGGTCGATCAGGCGGGGGCGGCCCTGCTCAAGTCGCAGGCCGAGCTGGCGACGCTGCGCCAGAAGCTGCGGCTGGAGGTGGTGGAGGAGGTGGGCCAGCTCAACCGCCGCTTCCGCGAGGTGGAGGTGCGGGAGCTGGCCATGAAGGCGGGGAAGGCGTGGCTGGTGTCCAACTCCCTGAACTTCGGGCTGGGCCTCGCCACCACCGACGACCTGCTCACCAGCCTGGTCGCCTACAGCAAGGCGCGGCTGAAGTACTTCGAGGCCATCTACCAGTACAATCTCTCGGTGGCGCGGCTGTCCCAGACCGTCGGCACCGAGCTGGCCGTGCCGGCCCCGCCGGCGGCGGGTGAATAGAGCGCCCGCCAGGCACCGTCGACCGCCCCGTTCGCGCCCTGACCGGCGCTCCTGACCCGGCAAAAGGACTCAAGATGAAGCGCATCGCTCTCCTCTCCGCCCTCCTCGGCCTGCTCTCCCCCGTGGCCGGGGCCTTCGCCGCTCGCCCCACCGACTACCTCAAGCAGCAGGTCCAGGCCGTCCGCGGCCAGCTCGGCGTGAAGGTCAAGGCCGGCTCGCCCGAGGCGGCCGCCCAGGACGCGTCGCTCATGGCCATCATCGAGCCCGTGATGGAGTTCGAGAAGCTCTCCGAGCGGGCGCTGCGCAAGCACTGGCCCACCCTGAGCGCCGAGCAGAAGGCCGAGTTCATCGAGACCTTCCGCCAGCTCGTCTTCCGCAGCTACCTCAGCCGCGTCCGCTCGGCCGACGAGGCCTACACCATCGACTACGAGGGCGAGGAGGCCAAGAGCCGCACCTCGGCCACGGTGTCGGCGGTGGCCAAGACCAAGAAGGCCGAGATCGAGCTGGTGTTCCAGCTCGAGAAGAAGGGGGAGGGCTGGGTGGCCGAGGACATCGTCATCGACGAGGTGAGCCTCACCGACAACTACCGCGAGCAGTTCAACAAGATCATCGCGGACGAGGGCTTCCCCGGCCTGATCAAGAAGATGAAGGGCAAGCTCGACAAGCTGGGTGGCCCCGTCGTCAAGGCGGCCGCCCCCGCCGCGCCGGCTGCGCCCGAGTCGGCCGCGCCTGCCTCCAAGTAGCTGAAACGTCAGGGGTTTTGACTGCCCAGCGGCTGGTCAGCCCTTGAGCAGCAGCGAGACCACCGCCCCCAGCAGGGCCGCCCCCAGCACCGCCAGCCCGAAGATGATCCACTGGCGCTGCTGGCGCGGCGAGCGCCCCTTGCCCTGGGGATCCACCAGCACGCACTCGACGTTGCCGAACTGGACGCGCTCGCCGTGCCAGGCGCGGGCGGACTGGACGACGGGCCGGCCCTGCAGCAGGGTGCCGTTGCTGGAGTTGAGGTCGGTGACGATGTAGCTGCCGTCGTCCTGGCGCTTGAGCCGGGCGTGGTGCCGCGACACCGACACATCGGCGAGGGTGACGTCGTTCTCGTCCGTGCGGCCGATGCAGGTGATGGGATCGAAGAGCAGGTGCTCCCGGCCTGCCTGGGGGCCGCTGGCCACCACCAGCTTGGCGTGGGCCTGCTCCGGGTGGAGGATGGCCGTGTTGATGCCGCCCTGGTCGGGCTTGAGCTTGCCGGTGGCGCGCTCCAGGAAGACCCGGTAGTCGCCGATGCGGATCTGGCTGCCCTCGTGGACGGCCGTGGCCCGGTGGATGCGCTGGTCGTCCACCAGCACGCCGTTGCTGCTCTCCTGATCGGCGATGTAGGCGGTGAGGCCTTCGAGGTAGAGCCGGGCGTGGTGCCGCGAGACGGTGCTGGAGGGCAGCACCACCTCGTTGTCGGGGGTGCGGCCGAAGCGGAGGGGCGCCTCGGCGAGGACGTGCTCGCTGATCAGCGCGCCTCGATCATCTTCAATGACGACGATGTACACCGACCGTCATCAACTGAAGATGGAGAGGTCGACGGCGTGGCCGAGGCTCTGGGCGTTGGAGACCCAGCGCGGCACATGGCCGGTGGCGCGGAAGCCGCCGAGGCCGGTGAAGACGTCCTGGACCTCGCCATCGACGTCGACGATCTGGGTCACGCTCACCCGGCCATCGGCGTAGCGCAGGAGCTGGACGAGGACGTCGACCGTCTCGCGGACCAGGCCCTCCAGCGGGCCCTCGTCGGCCCGGACGCCCAGGCTGGCCTGGCGGACCAGGCGGATGAGGGCGTCGTCAGTGGACTCGGCGTCGAGGCCGAGGATGCCACCGTTGACCGCCCCCGAGAGGGCGGTGAGGGCGACGTACATGTCCTCGCCGCGGGCGTCCGCGAGCACGAGGCGGTCGGGGCGCATCTTGACGGCCTGGCGCACCAGGTCGGCGTGGGCCATGCCCGGAGCCGCCGAGAGCTGGATGTGGCGCCCGGCCGCGACGGAGGCGACCGCCGCCCTCGATGGCCACCACGCGCAGGTGGGCGGCGCCATGGCCGAGCAGCGCGCCGATGAGGTCGAAGCGGATGTCGACGTCGTTGCTGGCGATGACGATGTTGCGGCCGGAGGCGACGGCCTGGGCCAGGAACGTCGCCATCTCGTTGCTGAGGACGCCGGCGCCCACCAGGGAGGCCAGGTCGGCCGCGGCCCGCGGGCGGTCGAGGGTGATGGCGGGACCGCCGGCGGCGTTGAAGGCCACGTGGAGGCGGGTGCCATCGGCCAGGTAGCCCTCGGCGATGCCGGCGCCGGCCTCGATGCCGATGGCCGCCAGCAGGCGGGCGGCCACGAGCTGGGCGGCGGCCGGGAGCTGAAGCGCCCGGCGTCGGCGGCGACGCCGCCCGGACCACGGTGGTGTTGCGGGCGCCGTTGACGTAGACGCGCTCGACGGCTGGCGTCGCCCAGCAGGGCCTCCAGCGGGCCTCCCCGAGCAGCTCGGCGAGCAGGGCGTCGCCCGCGGCGCGGGCGTCGGTGCCGGCGGGCAGCGAGGCGCCGCGGAGGGCGTCGCGGACGGGGCCCTCCAGGCGCTTGCGGAGCGTGGCGTCCTCGACGTCCCCCGGGGCCCAGCTCGTCGGCAGGGCGACCCGCTGCTGGATCACGTAGCCGTAGGCCTTGCCGAAGGCACCGCCCAGGCCCGACGCGTCGGTGAGGGCCGGCGCGGCGCGGCCGCCGCCAGGGCGGCCGGGGCCGGGGCCGGCGCGGGCGCGGGGATGTTCGCGGCCTGGATGGGCGCGGCCTGGATGGGCGCGGCGGAGGCGAACGCCGGCGTGGGCGTCGGCAGCTCGGGGGCCGGGGCGAGGGCCGCCGGGACGACGGGCGCGGGCGCAGGCACCGGGGCCGGCGGCGGCGCGGGCGCCAGGGGCACGGGCCGGGCGGGCGGCGCGGCCTGGATGGCCGGCGGGGCCGGGGGCGCGGGGGCGGCGCGGGAGGCGGCGCAGGGATGGCGGCCGCGACGGGCGCCGGCGCGGCCGGGGCCACGGGCGCCGGCTTCGGGGCGGCGGGGGGCGGGGCGCCGCCGCCACGGGGCCGCCTTCGGCCGGATGGACGACGCCGGCGGGGCGTCGTCGTCGGCCATCATCTCGCCGTCGAGGGCCTCGACCGCCAGGATGAAGTCGCCGATGTAGATCTTGTCCGACTGCTTGATCACCATGGGGGAGGCGATCTTGCGGCCGTTCACGTAGGTGCCGTTGGTGGACTTCAGGTCGACAATGATGAACTTGCCGTCCTTGACCACGATGCGGCTGTGACGCTTGGACACGTTCTGCTTGGGCAGGATGATGTCATTGCCCTGCACCCGACCGATCGTCACCTCGCTCTTGGTGAACTCCTGTCGGCGGGGCTGGCCACCCTTCTCGTGGATGATGACCGCGAACATAGATCTCCTCGCGTCGTGCGCGCGTCGCCGGTTCCGCCCGCCGCGTGCGGGGCCGGCGGCTGCTCCTGCGGGCAGGGGCAGGCCGGACCTCGTCACCGATCGCACCGCGCGTGTCGGTTGTAGGGCGCGCCGATCGCGGGTGTCAAGGTCCAGGGCCCGCCCGTTGTTCGACCGGGGGCCCCGGCGTGCGGCGCGGTGCGAGGCGGGCCCGGATTGAAGCGGAAGGGCGGCCGTGCCATGCTCCCGCTCCATGACCAGGAAGCGCATCGGCATCCTCACCAGCGGCGGCGACGCGCCCGGCATGAACGCGGCGGTCCGGGCGGTGTTTCGCGGCCTGAAGGCCCACTCGCCCGACCACGAGATCATGCTGTTTCGCGAGGGCCTCAACGGCCTCGCCGGCCGCCTGGACGTCAACTACCTCGTCGACATCGAGCGACGCAGCCTGCGGGACATCATCAACCGGGGCGGCACGTTCATCGGCACCGGCCGCATCCCCGAGCTGAAGCCCCCGCCGGCCGACTGCGAGAACGTGGAGGCGTGGGAGCGGCGACGGCGCGAGATCACGGACGTCGCCGTCATCAACATCCGCCAGTTCGACCTGTCGAGCGTGGTCGTGGTGGGGGGCGACGGGTCCTTCAAGGGCCTGCTGCAGATCGCCCAGGCCTACGAGGCGCGCTACGGCGAGCGGGTGGGACTGGTGGGGGTGCCCGGCACCATCGACAACGACATCTGGGGCACCGAGGTCTGCATCGGCTTCGACACGGCGCTGAACAACACGGTGGAGTGCCTGCGCAAGCTGCGCGACACCATCGACAGCCACCGGCGCTGCGCCATCCTCGAGGTCATGGGCAACTCGTCGGGCTGGATCGCCCTGTCCACCGCCATCGCGGGCGGCGCGACGACGATGATGCTGCCGGAAGTGCCCGAAACCTTTGATATTCCCCAGGTCCTGGCCCGGGTGCGGGCGGCGGTCCGGCTGAACTACCGCTACATCACCGTGGTGATGGCCGAGGGCGTGCGGCAGGCGAGCGGCAACCTCCGGCTGGGGGAGGAGCTGCGCGACGCGATCGAGCACGACCCGTTGATCAAGAGCATCCAGGGCCGCCCCCTGGAGACGCGGCTGAACACCGTGGGCTACCTCGCCCGGGGTGGGCACCCGAGCGCCTTCGACAACCTGCTGGCGAGCCGGCTGGGCGACGCCGCGGCCCGGCGCGCCCTGTCCGATGAGCGCGCCCCCGTGATGATGGGCCTCAAGAACAACCAGGTGGTGGCGCAGGATCTCGAGGCGGTCGTCCGCCACTCGCCCCGCCTGATCACCCCGGATCACGAGCTGCTGCGGGTGGCCGATCACCTGCTGATCGGGCCCGAGCAGCAATTCTGACGGGGCGCTCCAGGACGAGCCAGACGGCCAGGCCGCCCGCGGCGACGAGGGCGGCGGCGGCGAACATCGTGGCGTCGTCGGTGTGATCGGCGATGGCGCCGAAGAGGGGCGTCTGGGCGATGGCGGCGGCCTCCCAGAGGGCCGTGAAGACCGCCAGGGCCGCGCCGCGCAGGCGGGCGGGGGCTCGATCGACCACCTGGGCGGTCAGGACCGGGAAGCAGTAGCCGTGGCCGAAGCCGCCGAGCACGCCGGCGAGGACGAAGGCCGCCGTGGAGTCGGCGCTCGCGATGACCAGGAACGCCGCGCCGTAGCTGCCGAGGGCAGGGGCGATGAGGTTGTAGGGGCCGATCCGGGCGGGGAGGCGAGGGCCGAACAGGCGCACCGAGCAGGCCGCCGCCGCGTAGCCGAACCAGAGGGTGGCGGGGTGCGCCATGCCGCGCTCGGCGGCGGTGACGGTGGCGAAGGCCATGAAGATGGCCACGCCTCCGGCGAAGACGACGGTGGCCCACCAGACGGACCAGAGCTGGCGATCGGTGAGGGCGCGCCGCCAGGAGGTGGCGCCGGGCTCGGGGGCGCGGTCGCGGACCTCCTCCTGGAGGCCCCAGACGGGGAGCAGCGACAGGAGGACGAGGCCGCCCACCGCGGGCAGGAACCAGCGCAGGCCGGGGGCGTCGACGCCGATGAGATCGGCGATGGGGCTCACGATGAGGGGCAGCAGGCCCGAGATGCCGAAGAGGGCGATGCCCTCGGTGCGGCGGGCGGCGGGGATGACGTCGGCGGCCCAGGTGAAGTAGGCCGCGAAGAGGGTGCCCGCGCCGAGGCCGGCCAGCAACCTCGCGATGTACAAGAGAATTCCCAGGCGGTCGCAGGCCGCGATGAGCCCCATGCCGAGGCCCAGGGCGGCGGTGCCGAGCACCAGGACGAGCTTGCGGCCGATGGCGTCGAGGGCCCAGCCGACCACGGGGCGCAGGAGCAGGCCGCCCAGGGAGCCCGTCGCCATGAGGCGGCCGACCTCTTCGCGGGTGGCGCCCAGGTGGGCGGCGTAGAGGGGCAGGAGCAGGAGCGACGAGTAGCCGAGGGCCTGGATGAAGTGGCCCGAGACGAGGCGCAGGAAGGCGGGGGTGAGCAGCGGCTCGGGCGTCATGGCCAGACCGCCGGGAGCGCGCCGACGAGGGCACCGAGGCCCCCCGCGAGGAGGGCGGCGGGGGCGTCGGGCACCCGGGCGCGGCGAGCCAGCCAGGCGAGGCCGAGGCCCAGCGCGGCCAGGCGCCCCAGCAGGAGCAGCCAGGCGGGGGACGGCGAGCCGGACGGGTGGGCCAGGGGCAACCCCACGAAGGGCTCGACGAGGTCGGAGCGGGTGGCCACCGGGCCGTCGGCGGAGCGCGTCCAGCGGACGTGGACGGGGCCGTCGGGACCAGCGAGCGTCAGGGCGCCGGGGCCCGTGACCAGCGCGGGGGCGGCCGGCGCGGCCCCGGCCAGCGCCAGGGCCGGCGTCGAGCCGAGGCAGAGCAGGGCCACCACCCGGGCCGGGCGCACGCCGAGGGCGGCGAGGGCCACGTCACCCGCGGCCTGGCGCCAGGCGGCCAGCGTCCAGGCGGCGCCGAGGGCGGCCCCCCCGCCGACGGCCACGAGGCGCAGGCGCGCCCCGTCGGGGGCGTGGCCCTCGATCAGGGCAGCGACCGCCACCAGCGCCCCGAGGGCGGCGATGACGGCGAGCTGGGCGAGGAGGAGGCGGGCGGCGAGCGCCAGGGCGAGGGGACGCATGGGCGGCATGGTAGAAGTGCGCCGGGGGATCTACAATGCGCGCCTCACCTGACCGGGGTTTCACCTCTCCGTGCGCAAGACCAAGATCATCGCCACCGTCGGCCCCGCCACCCAGCACGCCGAGGGCCTCCAGGCCCTCTTCGATGCGGGCTGCAACATCATCCGCGTGAACATGAGCCACTCGAGCCAGGAGGACGCCAGCGAGATCATCGCCCGGGTCCGCCGGCTCTCGAGCCATGTGGCCGTCATGCTGGACACCCGTGGACCGGAGGTCCGCACCACGGAGGTGGCGGCACCCGTCGTGCTCAAGGCGGGGGATCCCGTGGTCATCCGCGGCGAGGAGGGGCCCACGACCGCCGGCCTCATCCGGGTCAACTACCGGGGGCTGGCCCGGGTGCTCGACGAGGACACCCTCATCCTGCTGGCCGACGGGCAGATCGAGCTGGAGGTGAAGGTCGCCGAGCCCCACCAGCTGCAGTGCGTGGTGACGAAGGGGGGCACGCTGGGCTCGCGCAAGGGGGTCAACATCCCCGGGGTGCGCCTGCCCATGCCCTTCATCTCGGAGCAGGACGCGTCGGACATCGCCTTCGCGGTGCGGCAGGATCTCGACTTCATCGCGGCCTCGTTCGTGGGGGACGCCGAGGACGTCCTGCGGGTGCGAAGGCTGGTGGAGCGCGACGGCGGCGACATCGCCATCGTGTCGAAGATCGAGAGCCGGTACGCGGTGAAGAACCTGGCCGAGATCGTCGCGGTCTCCGACGGGATCATGGTGGCCCGCGGTGATCTGGGGGTCGAGATCCCGGCCGAGGAGGTGCCGGTGGTCCAGAAGCAGATCATCGACGCCTGCCTGGCGGCCGGGAAGCCGGTGATCGTGGCCACCGAGATGCTGGAGTCGATGATCCAGAACCCCCGGCCGACGCGGGCCGAGACGTCGGACGTGGCCAACGCCATCTTCGAGGGGACCGACGCGGTGATGCTCTCGGGCGAGACCAGCGTGGGCAAGTACCCCATCCAGGCGGTGGAGACGATGAGCCGCATCGCGCGCATCGCCGAGGCCGAGGTGGAGCGGCGGCAGGGGCGCCTGCCGGGCGGGGCCCACGCCACCGAGATCTCGGAGCTCATCTGCAAGGGGGCGTGGCTGGCGGCGCGGGAGCTGGCGGTGAAGGGCATCCTGGTGCCGACCTCCAGCGGGCGCACGGCGCGGCGCATGAGCCGCTACCGGCCCCGGGCGCCCATCCTGGCCACGACGCCGGATCTGCGCGTCGCCCGGCGGCTGGCCATCTGCTACGGCGTCATCGCGCGCCCGGCGCGGGCCTACGGGCGCATGGAGTCCATGGTCCGCCGCTCCTGCCAGCTCATGGTGGACGAGGGCCTGCTGGAGCCGGGCGATCTGGTGGCCGTGGTGGCGGGGGTGCCGGTGGGGCGGTCGGGGACGACCAACCTGCTGACGCTGCAGCGCGTGGCGGCGCTGCTCGACTCGCGCCGCGACGGCGAGGGCGACGGGGACGGGGACGACCGGCGCCGGTAGGTGCAGGTCGGGAATTTGACCCCATGTCGGTCGAGGGCTACGGTCGCGCATCGTCCGGGTGACGGACGCCTGCATGAGCGAGCGACCATGGCCCGCCAGAGTCCGCGCCTCCCCATCGACCTCTACGTCAACAAGTTCATCAACGGGGTGCCCCACCTGGCGCGCACCCGCGACCTGAGCCGCGAGGGCATCTTCCTGCACCGCCTGCTGGAGCCCCGGGTGCCGTCGGATGCCCAGGTGGCCGTGGAGTTCGAGCTGCCCGGCGGGGCGGTCATCTGGGCCGAGGCCGAGGTGATCTACCAGGACGCCGGCAACGGCGGGGTGGGGCTGCGCTTCAAGGATCTGGCCCCGCGGGATCGGCGCCGGATCGACGCCCTGGTGGCGGAAGCGGCCTGACTCGGGGCGGGCAACCGCCTGATTTTCAAGAAAAAAAACTGCTAGCGGCCGCCGGTGTCGGTGCCGTCGCCCTCCCAGGTGGGGACGGCGGGCTCGGGGAGGCGCGTCTCGGCGTACAGCGGGCCAGCCGGCAGGGCCGGGAGGGCGGGGGCGTCCTGGGTGGTCAGGTCGGCCGGGCCGAGGGCGTCGCCCTCGGTGGGGGACCGCGCCGCGACCGTGGGCCGCCGGCCGTCGTGGTGGGCCTCGTGCTCGCTGGTGCGCGGCGCCTCGGCGATGCGGCCCTCGAAGTGGGCCTCGAGCTCGCTGGGGGCCAGCGGATCCGCGTCGGCCAGGGCGGTGTCGACGGGGGTGGGGGCGCCGCCCTCATCGCCCGTGATGGCCTGGCGCTTGAGCAGCTCTTCCTCGTCGAGGAAGGCATCCAGATCGCCGGCGGCCTGCTTGAAGGCGCGCTCTTCCGGGTCGAGGACGTCGAGGGTGGCGACGTCGAGGGGCAGGGCGTCCTGGGCGTCGACGAGGCCACCTTCCGGTACGAAGCCCTGCTCGCTGGCCGAGGGGGCCCGGTCGCCGATCTCGTCCGGCGCGAGGGGCTGCAGGCGCTGGGTGAGGCCGGTGGTGTCGGCGGGCGCGTGGCCGAGGGCCGGCAGCGGCGCTGGCACCAGGGCCGGAGCCAGCGCTGGGGCCGGGGCCAGCCCTGGGGCCGGCGGGGCCGAGCCCGCGCGGCGCGTCCACCGGCCACAGGGCAAGCGCGACGGCCGCTGGCGACGGCGAGGAGGGCGGCGAGGCGACGCACGGCTACCGCTCTCGGGTGAAGATGAACCACTGGCCGCTCCCGAGGCCGTCGCGGCCGCACTTGCGGCTGCCGTCGTCCTCGCCCCAGTCGGTGCCGTCGCGCTGGTTGCTGTCCATGCCGCGGTCGTCGAAGTCGACGGTGAAGTCGCCCGTGTCGCCACAGGAGTCCTCACCCTCCAGGTAGCCCGCGTTCCACTGGTCGCCGCGGTTGCGCACATCGTTGGTGAGGTTGTTGCGGCGCATGGGCGGCGGGTTCTCGTCGCCAGCGCCGTTGGACTCGCTGAAGCAGCTCTGGGCGTCGCTGCCCGTGGTGAACTCCGAGTAGTACGGCACATCGTAGAAGGACAGGTCGACGGTCATGGCGGCGTCGGCGCCCGCACGGCGTCGCGGCAGGCGAAGCGCATGTCCCACCGGTTGCCGATGGCCCGCAGGCCCCACCAGACGCCCGGGTGGGCCGCCGCCGGATCGAGGCGCTGGAGGTCGTCGTAGTAGTTCGACCGCTCGTCGTTGAGCGTCTGATCGCGGGTGCTGGCCACCAGCGTCCAGCCGCCGCCGTCGGTGGTCTGGTCGCACCAGACCCGGCGCTCCGCCTCGCCCGGGGGCTGCAGGCGGTAGACGCCGCTGACCCGGAAGCCCGCATCCAGGGCGGCCTTGCAGCTGCGGAAGACCTGGTTGGCCGGCGGCCCGCCGCCCCCGCCGCCCGCGGCGACGCGCCAGATACGGCGCTCCCAGTTGTTGTTGCCGTTCAGGAAGCTGTTGCCGCAGCGGTAGCCGCTGGTGATGCGGTCGCCGTTGGTGTGCCAGCACATGCGCAGGTTGCCGTTGCCGCCCTGGGTGTCGCAGGAGTTGCGGCTGACGCCGTTGCCCTGGGGCGCGAAGCCCATGGAGTACGAGTTGTTGTAGTACCACTCCACGCCGTTGTCCCGGGTGGTCACGTTGCCGCGGCCGGTGTCGCGCAGGACGGCCGCCCGGGCACCCTGGGCCAGCAGGGTCCAGTTGGCCTGGCCGACCGGACGGCAGCCCACCATCAGGCGGTCGCCGGGGCAGTCGTTCTGGAGCATCGCGGTGAGGCCGTTGGTGGTCTGTCCAAAGCGGCTCGTGTGGCACTCCTGCCAGCCCTCGAGCAGGTTGTCCGCGGTGTTCTGGCGGACGCCCTGGAACGCGAACACGTTGGCGGGCGGGTTGTTGCCGCCGGCGGCGTTGCGCGTCCAGATGACGCGGGTGAAGCCGTTGTTGCCGTTGAGGCCGGTGTTGGCGCCGCAGCGCCAGCCGCCGTTCATGTTGCCGCCGCTGGAGTGCCAGCAGATGCGCTGCTCGGCGAGGCCGTTCTGGGTGTCGCAGGAGTTGCGGCTGATGGCCTGGCCGACGGGGGCGAAGCCGAGGCTCCAGCCGACGCTGAAGTACCAGGCGACGTTGTTGTCGATGGTCGGGTTGTTGCCGTTGCCCGTGTCGCGGAAGACGGCCGCCCGAGAGCCCTGCGCCAGGACCTGCCACGCCGCGGCGCCGTTCTGCTGGCAGCCATACATGATCTGATCGCCATCACACTGCTGCTGGATCTGGGCCATGGAGATGCCGGCCTGGCCGTAGAGGCTGCGGTGGCACTCGCGCCAGCCCTGGACGTCGGCGGTGGGGACGTTGGTGCGCACACCCGAGAAGGTGAGGCCCTGGCCGGCCGGCTCGGCGGGCGCGCCGCACCAGGTCATCATGGCGCCCATCAGGGCGCTGGACTGGGGCAGCCAGTAGCGCTCGTTGTCCTGCCAGTCGGCGTCGACGAGCCAGAGGCGGCCCTCGCCGAGGTCGCGGTAGGCGAGGCTGACCTGGTTGGCGGCCCAGCCGCCGAGGGGGGTCACGCCGGGGAAGGCGCCGACCTCGTAGCCGCAGGGGGCCTCGGCCGCCGGGACGACGTTGATACCGGGATTCGCCTGCCAGAACGGGTCGTTGGGGGTGATCTTGACGGGGGGCATTGCGTTGTCGTGGCAGCCGCCGCGGCGCGGGCCCTGGGCCACGTTGTCACCGAAGATGGCGCGGAAGACGTCATCGCTGATGCTGTACTCGGTGATGATGTTCCCACCGCCCCGGAGGTAGGCCTGCCACTGGGCGGCGCGGCCCGCGGCCTGGCCGCCGCCGGAGCGGGTGACGAGCATGGCCTGGGTGTTGGCGTCGGGATCGCAGCGGCCGACCTGGATGTTGAAGTTGAAGCCGGCGGGGATGAAGGTCGCGACGTTGCGGCCCGAGTTGGTGCAGACGTAGATGTTCGGCCGCACGTCGCCGGGGCGGCACTGGCCGCCGGCGGCGCCGCCGCCCTCGGGGGCGTCGGCGCAGACGACGGTGCCCTCGGGGGTCAGACCGGTCATGAACTGGCCGTCGGGGCAAGTCTGGTTGCCGGCGCGGGGCGAGCCGCAGGTGGTGGTGCCGTTGGCGGCGACCTGCAGGATGGCCTGGCCGGGGGGGCAGTTCTGGGCGGGCAGGGCACGCAGGCCCTCGTCGGCCACGCAGGTGGCGTTGCCGTTGGCGTCGATGCCGCGGAAGTACTGGCCGACGGGGCAGGTGACGTTGGCGCAGCGGGGCAGGCCGTTGTTGTCGGTGCCCATCATGACGCGGCCGGCGGGGCAGGCGTAGACGGGGCGGCGCAGCAGGTTGCCGTTGCCGTCGAAGACCTGGACGCCCTGGACCCAGATGCCGCCGACGCCGGCGCGCAGCAGGTTGCCGGCCTCGATGTTGCCGGCGGCGGCGATGGAGCCGGCCGCCTGGATGTTGCGGGCCTGCACGTCGCCGCCGGTGATGAGGCCGCCGGCGCGCAGGGTGCCGATGAAGTCGGTGCCCGCGGCGAGGCGGACGTCGCCGAGCAGGTTCAGCTCGCCCTGGACGGTGACGCGGTTGCCGGGGCCGTTGAGGTTGGTGATGTTGGCGTTGGTGATGTTGGCGGTGGTGGCGGTCAGCACCGAGGTGGTGATGGCCTGCACGGCCGAGATGACGCCGGTGATGCTCAGGTCGCCCTGGATGCGGACGTTGTCTTCGAGGCTGATGCCGCCGTCGTTGATGAGCCGCAGGTAGCCATCGCCGTCGCCGTTGTTGAGGGGCGACACGGCGATGCGGGCCAGGGTGCCGTCCCAGGTCAGGCCCTCGTTGAAGCCCGGGTCGTTGAACCGCATGGCGTTGACGCCGATGATGTTGTTGTTGCCGAGCTGCAGCGAGTTGGCGGGGGCGCCGGCCTGGAAGATCAGGCGGCCGCCGTCCATGGTGATGGTGTTGCCCTCGGCCGTGTCGTTGGTGTTGCTCGACAGGTAGGGCAGGCGGCCGGGGTTGGCGGCCAGGGCGTTGAGGATGGCATTGACGACCTCGTCGACGTCCACGGCGCCGGGCGCGCCGGGGGGGCCGGGGGGGCCCTGGAGGCCCACGGGGCTGCCCACCCACTCGCCGTTCTCGTTGATCACCACGTCCCCGCCGATGTTGACGGTGCGGGGGGTGATGTCGCCGATGACGTTGGTGGCCACATCCGCCACGAAGGCGGCGGGCACCTTCGTGAACGGCGTGCGCGGCGCGAGCTCGCGGCCGCCGTCGATGCTGAAGCCCAGGTACAGGCTGGGCCGCCGGAACAGATCGCCCGACAGAGGCTCGACGCTCCCGATGGAGATGGCATAGTACCCATCGAAGAGCTCCACCCCCCGGTGGATCTCCTCGAAGAGCGGCTCGCCGCCATCCGCGCCCGGGTAGAACCGGACCGTCAGGTCATGGGCGCCGGCGAGCGGGGCCCCGTTGGCGTCCACCAGGAGGCCCTCCTGGGTGAACTGGTCGGGCAGCGCGAGGCTCACCGACGGCAGGGCTGCCGCCAACAGAATCACCAGGAATGTCAGCAGCTTGCGCATGTTACCCCCTCCACACGCTACAGCGGGATCGCGCACGCGGCGCCCAGCCCGGGTTCGGCCTCACCCTGATCCGGGTTGGGCAGCTCAAGACAGTTGTCCACGTCGTTGGGGACGCCGTCCCCGTCGATGTCGGCGATGCAGGCGTCCCCCTGATCGGGGTTCGGCGCGCGCCAGCAGTTGTCCACGTCGTTGGGGACGCCATCCCCATCGGCGTCGCGCAGGCCCAGCTCGTCGCAGGGCACGAAGGCGGCACCCTCCGGCAGCTCCTCGTCGGGATAGCGGCACCGGTCGATGTAGTCGGGGATGGAGTCGCCGTCGGCGTCGCGGAAGAAGGCCTGGCAGGCCTCGCCCACGCCGTTGTTGTCGATGTCGCTCTGCTGGGCGTTGGGGACCTCGGGGCAGTTGTCGACTTCGTTGGCGATGCCATCGTTGTCGAGATCGCTCAGGTCCACGAAGTCGGAGTCGCAGACGTCGCCGTCCCCGTCGCCGTCGTCGTCGAGCTGGTTCGAGTTGGGCAGGCCGGGGCAGTTGTCGCAGGCGTCCCCGACGCCGTCCTGGTCCACGTCGGCGATGTTGAACGACGGCAGATCCGGGCAGTTGTCCTCGAGGTCGGGGAAGCCGTCGCCGTCGCGATCGCCGTCGCGGATGGCGCAGGCGTCGCCGACGCCGTCCTGGTTGGCGTCGATCTGCGCGGGGTTGGCCAGATCGGGGCAGTTGTCCTGGAGATCCGGGACGCCATCGCCGTCGCGATCCCCGGCCATGGCCTGGGCGCAGGCGTCTCCCCGGCCGTCGCGATCCACGTCGGCCTGGTCGGGGTTGGCGATCTCGGGGCAGTTGTCGCAGGGATCGCCGAGGCCGTCGCCGTCCGTGTCGAGCTGGCCCGGGTTGGCGACGTCGTCGCAGTTGTCGATGTCGCGCGGCCAGCCGTCGCCGTCGGCGTCCAGGCCCTGGGGATCCCCGTCGCAGGCGTCGCCGATGCGGTCTTCGTCGGCGTCGGCCTGGTCGGGGTTGGCCACGAAGCGGCAGTTGTCGTTGGCGTCGTTGACCCCATCGCCATCGGCGTCCGCGTCGTTCGCGTCCTCGCAGGCGTCGCCGATGCCGTTGAGGTTGGCGTCGGACTGGTCGGGGTTGGCGAGGGCCGGGCAGTTGTCGAAGGCGTCCTCGACGCCGTCGCCGTCGGCGTCGTCCTCGAGCATCGGGGATCGCAGGCGTCGCCCTGGCCATCGGCGTCGCTGTCGAGCTGGTCGGCGTTGGCGTCGTCGGGGCAGTTGTCGACGCCATCGGGGATGCCGTCGCCGTCGGCGTCCGGCGGGGGCCCGGCGTCCACGTCGGGGCCGGCGTCCGGGGCGTCCTCGCCGCCCGCGCCGCCCTCGCCCCCGGCGCCGGCGTCGCCGCCCGCGCCACCGATGCCACCCGCGCCGCCGTCACCGCCGGCGCCGCCGTCACCGCCGGCGCCGCCGTCACCACCGGCGCCGCCAACGCCGCCCGCGCCGCCAACGCCGCCCGCGCCGCCAACGCCGCCCGCGCCGCCAACGCCGCCGACGCCGCCCGCGCCGCCGGACGCTGCATCCGGGCCATCGCCACCGGCGCCGCCGAAGGGCTGCGGTCCGCCGTTGCCGCCACCGCCGTCCACCTTGCCCGCGTCGGCGCCGCCGCCGCTGGCGGATCCGCCATCACAGCCAGGGCACCGAGCCCACAGAGGCTCGCGACCACCACCCACCGAAGCACCGGCGAAGAACGCCGCATGGCACGCACCTCGAGCGCCGCCCACCGGGCGTAGCGCGTCAGCAGAGAGGGAACGAAAGGGTCGCGCCGGGGGCCGCGGGAGCCGGCCAGCCGCTGACGCATCGTCGCGCAGGGGGCAACCTGCGTGGCTTACCTCGGCAAGCTACAGTCTGAGAAGAAATCTAGCTCGGAGGTAAGATTGCTTCAATGCTAGAAGAACGCGACCGCGCTCTTTCTGCGTCATTCTAGAAAATGCCCGTAATTTCAACATATTGGTCGGTGTAGGCGGGTGTGGTTCACCTGGGCACGTCCGGTCGATG
The DNA here is from genome assembly GCA_041389985.1 of bacterium. GTDB lineage: Bacteria > Myxococcota_A > Bradymonadia > UBA7976 > UBA1532 > JACKDP01. The sequence goes on along the minus strand of JAWKQS010000006.1, from coordinate 228,171 downwards.
AGGGGGCACCCGTGATGGCCGCGGGCCGCTGAGCGCTCGGGGCTCGTCGTGGAACCCGGAGAAGGTGGCCTCTTTGCCCGATGTTCGACTCTGCTGAAAGGCGGGGCAGGTGGAGGCAGGCACGACGGCTCATGACCGGTCGGGCGCCAACGGTCGGTGAGCGCGTGGGGCACCCGCGGTCCGCGAGGCATCCGCTTCGTGGCCGGAAGTCCCTGATGATCCTGGGGAATGCCTCGCTCGCTAGCGAGACGTGTCGGTGCCTGGGCCGGGCCAGGTGGGCGAGGCGACGCGGGGCGCTCGGGTCGCCTGGAGGACGGGGGCGTCGGGGGCCAGGCCGGGGAGCTGCAAGTCGTCGGTGGTGCGATCGTCCGGGACCGCCGGATCGGCCAGCGTGCGGGGCAGGTCGGTCCGCTGGCCGTCGGCGTGGGCCTCGGCCGTGGTGGGTCGGGGCAGCGCGTCGGGCTCGACGATGGCGCCCCCGAGGTGGATCTCGGTGCGACTGGGGGGCGGGGCGAGCTGCTGGGTCCAGGCCGATGCCGCCCTCGGCGTGCGGGCGGTGGTCAGCGCGACATGGCCGGGGTCGGCGGCCTCGGTGGTGGGCCGGGCGTCGCCATGCGCTGGCTTCGGGGTGGCGGGGGCCGGCGGCGGGTGGGCGAGGCGGGAGGGCAGGGCGCCCAGACCGCGCAGCGCCTCATCGAGGGGTGCTCCGTCGGCGAGGGCAGCGGGCTGGTCCTTCGCCCGGGCCCCGGGGGGCGCCTCCTCGTCCGGCGGCGGGACCTCGACCGCGGTCGCGCCGCGCCCACCCGGCGGCGGGGCGTCGGTGCCCACCGGGAGGAGGAGCAGGGCCGCGAGGCCCACGAGCGCTGCGATCAGACCGGCCCGCTTCAAGTCGTCCCCCCGCGTCGCCTTCCCGGCCCGGCTACTGGGCCCAGATGCGGCGCTCCCAGGCGTTGTTGTTGTTGAGGAAGTTGTTGCCGCAGCGGTAGCCGCTGTTGAGGGCGTCGCCCCCGGTGTGCCAGCACATCCGCAGGTTGCCGTTGCCGCCCTGGGTGTCGCAGGAGTTGCGGCTGACCGCGTCGCCCTGGCTCGCGAAGCCCATGGACCACGAGTTGTTGTAGTACCACTCGACGCCGTTGTCGCGGACGGTGGCGTTGCCGACGCCGGTGTTGGCCAGCACCGCGGCGCGGCTGCCCTGGGCCAGCAGCGTCCAGTTGGCGGCGCCCACCGGCCGGCAGCCCACCATCAGCCGGTTGCCGGCGCAGGCGTTGTTGAGCATGGCGGTGAGGCCGGGGACGTTCGCGCCGAAGGTGCTGGTGTGGCAGACGCGCCAGCCGGCGCCGATCTGGGCGTCGGGGGTGTTCTCGCGCACGCCCTGGAAGGCGATGCCGGCCCCGCCGCCCGCGGCCCCCTGGCAGACCACGTCGTAGGCCACCGGGATGTTGCAGCCGTTGCCCCAGTTGGCATCCAGGTTGTTGGGCAGCGCCGCGAAGAGATCGCAGTCCATGCCGCCGGGGATGATGCGGGCCAGATCCTGGCAGAGGCCCTCCTGCCACCGGATGGCGTTGGTGCCGTGGATGAGCTGGCAGGCGGCGTTGGCACAGGTCTGGGCGTTGCCGCAGGCGTTCCAGGTGTTGCAGGCGCCGTGGTGGCCGAAGCCGCGGTTGACGCCGATGGCCACCTCGCCCCCGCCGCCGCCGCCACCGCCCCCGCCGGCGTTGCGCGTCCAGATGACGCGGGTGTAGCCGTTGTTGCCGTTGAGGCCGGTGTTGGCGCCGCAGCGCCAGCCGCCGTTCATGGTGCCACCCCCCGAGTGCCAGCAGATGCGCTGGTCGGCCAGGCCGTTCTCGGTGTCGCAGGAGTTGCGGCTGATGGCCTGGCCAACCGGGGCGAACCCGAGGCTCCACTGGGTGCTGAAGTACCAGGCGACGTTGTTGTCGATGACCGGGTTGTTGACCTGGCCGATCTCCTGGAAGACCGCTGCCCGCGCGCCCTGCGCCAGCACCTGCCAGGCGCCCGCCCCGTTGGCCTGGCAGCCGTACATGATCCGGTCGCCGTTGCACTGCTGGAGGATCTGGGCCATGGAGATGCCCGCCTGGCCGTAGAAGCTGCGGTGGCACTCCTGCCAGCCCACGACCTGACCCTCGGGCACGTTGGTGCGCACACCCTGGAAGACCAGCGCGTCGCCGCCGCCGCCCCCGCCGTCCGCGCCGCCACACCAGGTGATCATCGCACCCATGAGGGCGCTGGACTGGGGCAGCCAGTAGTTCTCGTTGTCCTGCCAGTCGGCCTCCACCAGCCAGAGGCGGCCGTTGCCCCGATCGCGGTAGGCCAGGCTGATCTGGTTGTCGGCCCACCCGCCCAGCGGGGTGATGCCGGGGAAGGCGCCGACCTCGTAGCCGCAGGGGGCCTCGGCCGGGGGCACCACCTGGATGTTGGGGTTGGCGGCCCAGAAGGGGTCGTTGACGTTCACCTTCACCGGCGGCATGGCGTTGTCGTGGCAGCCGCCACGGCGCGGACCCTGGACGGCGCCGCCGCCGAAGATGGCGTTGAACACGGTGTGGGCCACGTTGTACTCGGTGATGATGTTGCCGCCGCCGTCGAGGTACTGCTGCCACTGGGCGGCGCGCCCGGCCGCCTCGCCACCGCCGCTGCGGGTCACGAGCATCGCCTGGGTGTTGGCGTCGGGGTCGCAGCGACCCACCACGATGTTGAAGTTGAAGCCGGCCGGGATGAACGTGGCGACGTTTCGCCCCGAGGCGGTGCACACGTAGATGTTCGGCCGCACCTCGCCGGGCACGCACTGGCCGCCGCCGCCGCCGCCCTCGCCGCCGCCCTCGGCGCAGATGACCTCGCCCTCGGGGGTCAGGCCGGTGACGAACTCGCCCTCGGGGCAGGTCTGGTTGCCGGCCCGGGGGGACCCGCAGGTGGTGGTGCCGTTGGCGGCCACCTGGAGGACCGCCTGGCCCGGGGGACAGTTCTGGGCGGGCAGGGCCCGCAGGCCCTCGTCGGCCGCGCAGATGGCGTTGCCGGCCCCGTCCAGCCCGCGGAAGTACTGCCCCACCGGGCAGGTGACGTTGCCGCAGACCGCCAGGCCGTTGGCGTCGGTGCCCATCATCACCCGGCCCGCCGGGCACTGGTAGATGGGCCGCCGCAGCAGGTTGCCGTTGCCGTCGAAGACCTGGACGCCCTGGACCCAGATGCCCGCCACGCCCGCGCGCAGCAGGCTGCCCGCCTCGACGTTGCCCGCCGCCTGGATGGACCCCGACGCCACGACGTTGCGCGCGTCGACGTCGCCCCCGGTGATCAGCCCGCCGGCCTTCAAGATCCCGATAAAGCTGGTGTTTGCGCCGATGCGCACGTCCCCGAGCAGGTTGAGCTCGCCCTGGACGTTGACCCGGTTCCCGGGGCCGTTGAGGTTGGTGACGGTGGCGTTGGTGATGTTCGCCGTCGTGACGTTGAGCACCGTCACCGTGATGGCCTGCACGGCGTCGATGACGCCGGTGATGGACAGGTCGCCCTGGATGCGGACGTTGTCCTCCAGGCTGATGCCGCCGTCGTTGATCAGGCGCAGGTAGCCATCGGCGTCGCCGTTGTTCAGGGGGGCCACGGCGATGCGGGCGCCCGTGCCATCCCACTGGATGCCCTCGTTGTAGCCCGGGTCGTTGAAGCGCATGGCGTTGACGCCGATGATGTTGTTGTTGCCCAGCTGCAGCGAGTTGGCGATGGCCCCGGCGCGGAAGACCAGGCGCCCGCCATCCACGGTGATGGTGTTGCCCTCGGCGGTGTCGTCGGCGTTGCTGGACAGGTAGGGCAGGCGACCCGGGTTCGCGGCCAGGATGGCCAGCATGTTGTTGACGATCTCGTCGACGTCCACGTCGCCGGCGGGGCCGGGAGGGCCCGGAGGGCCGGCCAGGCCCGTGGGGTTGCCGACCCACTCCCCGTTCTCGTTGATGACCAGGGCCCCGGCCACGCTCACGGACGTGGGGGTGATGGCGCCGGTGACGTTGGTGGCGACGTCGGCCACGAAGGCCGCCGGCACCTTGGTGATGGGCGTGCGGGGCGTCAGCTCGGCGCCGCCGTCCACCGCGAACCCCATGTAGAGGCTCGGCCGGCGGAAGATGTCGGCGGGGAGGGCCTGGAGGCTGCCGACCGCCACCGCGTAGTAGCCGTCGATCAGCTCGACCTGCCGGTGCACCTCGGTGAACAGGGCGGCCCCGCCCTGCGCGCCGGCGTAGAGCCGGATGGTCAGGTCGTGGGCCCCCGCCAGGGCGACGCCGTTGGCGTCCACCAGCAGGCCCTCCTGGGTGTACTGGTTCGGCAGCGCCGAGGCCAGCCCAGGGAGCAGAAGTGCCAGCAAGATCAGGGCGTTGCGCATCACCAGTCCTCCTCGTCTCACAGCGGGATCGCGCAGGCCGCGCCGAGCCCGGGGGCGGCCTCGACCTGATCGGGGTTGGGAAGCTCGAGGCAGTTGTCGCGGTCGTTGGGCACGCCGTCGCCGTCGAGGTCCGCCAGGCAGGCGGGATCCTGGCGCGGGTTGGGCACGCGCCAGCAGATGTCGTCGTCGTTGGCCACGCCGTCGCCGTCGCTGTCGCGGCGGCCCAGCTCGTCGCACGGCACGAAGGCCGCCCCCTCCGGCAGCTCCTCGTCGGGGTAGCGGCAGCTGTCCAGGTAGTCGGGCAGGGAGTCGCCGTCGGCGTCGCGGAAGAAGGCCTGGCAGGCCTCGCCCACGCCGTCGCGGTCGATGTCGCTCTGCCGGGGTTGGGCACGTCGGGGCAGTTGTCCACCTCGTTGGGGATGCCGTCGCTGTCCCGGTCGCCGTCGTCCACGAAGTCGGAGTCGCAGACGTTGCCGGCGCCGTCGCCGTCGGCGTCCGCCTGGTTCGAGTTGGGCTGCCCGGGGCAGTTGTCGCAGGCGTCGCCGACGCCGTCGCGATCGACGTCCGCGATGTTCAGGGAGGCCACGTCGGGGCAGTTGTCCATGAGGTCCGGGATGCCGTCGCCGTCGCGATCGTCGGGGGCCACCGAGCACGCGTCGCCCACGCCATCGAGGTTGGCGTCGGCCTGATCCGGATCGGGCAGGTCGGGGCAGACGTCGATGACATCGGGCACCCCGTCGCCATCGCGGTCACCCTCCAGGGCCTGGCGGCAGGCATCGCCCCGGCCGTCGCCGTCGGCATCGGCCTGGTCGGGGTTCGGGGCCTCGGGGCAGTTGTCGCAGACGTCGCCGCGCCCGTCGCCGTCGGAGTCGAGCTGCCCCGGATTGGGCACCTGGGGGCAGTTGTCCATCATGGCGGGCCAGCCGTCGCCGTCGGCGTCGCCGCCCAGCGGATCGCCGTCGCAGACGTCGCCGAGGCCATCGCCGTCGGCGTCGGCCTGATCGGGGTTGGGCACGGCCGGGCAGTTGTCGTTGGGATCGTTGACGCCGTCGCCGTCCTGATCGCCGTCCGCGGGGGCGCAGGCGTCGCCGACGCCATCCAGATCGGCGTCGGCCTGGTCGGGTTGGCCACCCGTGGGCAGTTGTCGAAGGCGTCCGCGATGCCATCGCCGTCGCGGTCGTCGGGCAGGTCGGGCGGATCGCAGGCGTCGCCCTGCCCATCCCCGTCGGAGTCGATCTGGTCGGGGTTCGCGGCGTCCGGGCAGTTGTCGATGCGGTCGGGGATGCCGTCCGCGTCCGCGTCCGGGGGCGGGGCCGCGTCGACCTCGACGCCGGCATCGCCGGTGGGCTCGCCGCCGGCGCCAGCGTCCCCGCCCTGGCCACCGACGCCTCCCTGGCCGCCGACGCCTCCCTGGCCGCCGACGCCACCCTGGCCGCCGACGCCGCCCTGGCCGCCGACGCCGCCCTGGCCGCCGACGCCGCCCTGGCCGCCGCCACCGCCCTGGCCGCCGACGCCGCCCGCGCCACCGCCCATGCCGGCCTCGCCGCCGGCTCCCCCGAAGGGCTGGGGTCCGCCGTCACCGGTCCGCTGGTCGGGGCGGAGTCGGCGGCGCCGCCTCCGTCGGCATCGCCCCCACCGCACGCCCCCAGGCCGAGGGCCAGGCAGAGCACGAGAGGGAAGGCAGGGCGTCGCAGCACGAGGAGCCTCCTTGGCCGGTCGGGCGGTCCGGGCATGCACCCGTCCCCTCGAGGCACCACGCCCCTTCGGGTGACCACCCGTCTCGGCGCCCGGCGCGGGTGGCACCAGGCACCGACTTCATGGTCATGAACACTCGCACCCTGTCCCACATCCCCGGTCGGGCCGCGAGCGGATGCTCCCTGGAATCTACCGTCGTTGGAAGTCTCCTTCAAGAGTGGAATGTTCCATCGTCGGCTGCAGTGTCGGCGTCGGGAATATGGATGGATTTCAAGGGGTTGGGATGGCATCTGAGAACGTCTTTGGTGGATTTCATGAGACTGGAAGCCGGGTGCGGATGGGTGGGTTTTCGATGACATGTCGACCGTCGGCCCGTCTCGTTTGCATGAGTGAGCAAGCCAGGGGGGATGCCATGTCCCCCTGCCTGGGGGGTTCCTGCATGAAGGCGACGTCGGCCCGGTGGGCCGCCGAACGCTGCGAGGCGAGAGTCTGTGCGCACCTGGGCGAGGCGCCTCGCTTGTGCGCCCCCCGGGGGTGTGGCAGAACCGCGGCGACTCGGGGGGTCTTGGCCCCAATTGGCGGCATGGCTGGAATTTTCGCTGGAACCTGGGGGATCGGCGCATGTGGAGCGGGTCGTGGTGGGGCCTGGTGGTCGGGCTGGTGCTGGCGCTGGGCGGGTGCGGGCGCTCGGAGAAGGTGAAGATCACGGTGACGGGCTCCAGCACGGTGGCGCCGCTGATGACCGAGATCGCCCGGCGGTTCGAGGCGAAGCACCCCGATGTGCGGGTGGACGTGCAGGCCGGTGGCTCGTCGCGGGGCATCGCCGACGCCCGGCAGGGGGCGGCCGACGTCGGCATGGTGTCGCGGGCGCTCAAGGCGGAGGAGGGCGATCTGACCGCGACCCCCATCGCGCGGGACGGGATCGCGCTGATCGTCCACCGCGACAACCCCATCGCGGCCCTCAGCGCCGATCAGGTCGTCGAGAATCTACCGCGGTCGGCTGAAGCGCTGGGCGGACGTGGGCGGGGCTGATCGCGGCATCGTCGTGGTCAACAAGGCGGAGGGGCGGTCGACCCTCGAGCTCTTCCTGAGCCACTTCCACATCAAGAACGAGGAGATCGCGGCTTCCGTGGTGATCAGGGACAACGAGCAGGGCATCAAGACGGTGGCCGGCAACCCCGACGCGCTGGGCTATGTCTCGATCGGGACGGCCGATTACGATGCCGCGCACGGCGTCCCCATCCGGCTCCTGCCGCTGGACGGGGTGCCGGCGACACGGAGAACGTCCAGGCGGGGCGGTTTCCGCTGTCGCGCATCCTGGTGCTGGTGACGAAGGGCACGCCGTCGGAGCCGGCCCGCCAGCTCATCGAGTTCGCCCGGTCGGCCGAGGTGCGTGATCTTGTCGAGCAGCAGTCGTTCGTCCGCTGGACCGCTGATCGCGTCCTTGGGGGCCTGCTGGGTGGCCTCGCGGTGCTGTCTGCGCTGGTGGTCATCGCCATCTTCGGCCTGGTAGCCGCAGAGGCGGCGCCCTCCTCGCCCGGGTGGGGCCGCTGCGCTTCTTCACGGATCCCGGCTGGCAGCCGACGGCAGCGCGCTTCAACCTCAGCCCGATGCTCTGGGGCACGCTGCTGACCGCCGCCGGGGCGCTCCTCGTGGCGGGGCCGGTGGGAGGCTCTGCGCCGTGCATGGTCGGTTCTATGCGCCGCGCGGCTGGGCCCGGGCCCAGCGGCGGGTCGTGGAGCTGCTGGCCGGGATCCCGTCCGTGGTCTACGGGTTCTGGGGGCTCACGGTGCTGGTGCCGATGATCGCCCGCGTGGCGCCGCCGGGCGGTCGCTCCTGGCGGGCATCCTCATCCTGGCGTTGATGATCCTGCCCACCGTGGCGCTGCTGGCCGATGCGGCCCTGGCCGCGGTGCCGGCCGAGCAGCTCCAGAGCGCGGCCGCGCTGGGCATGCGGCGCTGGGCCATCGCCCGGGGCGTCGCCCTGCCGGCCGCGCGGGCGGGCATCACGACGGGCCTGCTGCTGGCCCTCGGCCGCGCCGTCGGCGAGACGATGGCGCTGCTGATGGTCTGCGGCAACGTCGTGCAAGTCCCCGAAAGCCTTGCAGATCCGGTCCGGACGCTGGCCGCGAACGTCGCCCTCGAGATGGCGTACGCCATGGGGGATCACCGCGCGGCGCTGTTCGTGGCCGGGACGCTGCTGACGGGCCTGGCGGCGGCGCTGGTCGCCCTGGCGGCGCTGGCCGGGAGGCGACATGCGGCGGGCTGAGGGCAGCCTCCGGGAGGGGCAGCGGCGCTGGTCGTCCATGGCGCGGCCCTCGCCGTGCTGGCCGGGTTCGGCTGGATCGTGGTGGATCTGGTGCGGGCGGGGCGGCCCAGGTAGACGGGTCGTTCCTGACGGCGGCGCCGGCGGACGCGGGGCGCGCGGGGGGCATCGGGCCCATCCTCGTGTCGACGGGGGCGCTGCTGGCCATCTGCCTGGCGGTCGCGGTACCCGTCGGGCTGGGCGCCGCCGTCTTCCTGGCCGAGTTCACGCGGCGGGACGGACGGCCGGGGCGCTGGTGCGCCGCAGCCTGGATGTGCTGGCCGGCGTCCCCTCCATCGTCTTCGGCCTCTTCGGCAACGCGCTCTTCTGCAAGGCCCTCGGGCTTGGATTCTCCTTGCTTTCCGGTGGGTTGACCCTTGCGTGCATGGCGCTCCCCCTCATCATCCGATCGGCCGAGGCGAGCCTGCGGGCGGTCCCGCCGGGCTGCGCCAGAGCGCGGCGGCCCTGGGGATGTCGCGCCCGCCATCATCGTGCACTGCTGCTGCCTGCGGCCGCGCCCGGGTTGCTGGCCGGCTTCGTGCTGGGCGTCGGCCGGGCGCTGGCCGAGACGGCGGCCCTCATCTTCACGAGCGGCTATGTGGATCGGCTGCCCGAGTCCGTCCTGGACTCTGGGCGCGCGCTGTCGGTGCACATCTACGACCTGTCGATGAACGTCCCCGGCGGGGACCGGCGGGCGCGGCGGCGGCGCTGGTGTTGCTGGTGGCGCTGCTGGCGATCAACAGGGCGGCCGCGGCCCTGGCAGGGCGGCTGGCTCGCCGGCGGGGGTGGGCATGAGCCTCGGCATCGAGGTCGAGGGCCTGGGCCTCGCTACGGCGGCCGGCCGGCGTTCGCCGGGGTCGATCTGGCGGTGGCGGCGGGCACGGTCACAGCCGTGGTGGGCCCCTCCGGGTGCGGCAAGACGAGCTTCCTGGGGTGCCTCAACCGGCTCGACGAGCTGGTGCCTGGCGCCCAGGTGGAGGGCCAGGTGCGGCTGGGCGGGCGCGATGTGCGGGCGCCGGGCACGGACGTGGTGCGGCTCCGGCGGACGGTCCGGGATGATCTTCCAGCGGCCGACGCCGTTTCCGCTCTCCATCCGGCGCAACCTCGCGCTGCCCCTCAAGGAGCACGGGGTGCGGGATCGCCACGAGCGCGAGGCGCGGCTGGAGGCGGCCCTGCGCGACGTGGGCCTGTGGGAGGAGGTGAAGGACCGCCTGGATCAGCCCGGCCCTCGCGCTGTCGAGGGGCAGCAACAGCGCCTCTGCATCGCGCGGACGCTGGCGCTGCAGCCCGACGTCCTCCTGCTGGACGAGCCCTGCAGCGCGCTGGATCCCCTGGCCTCCGGGCTGGTCGAGGATCTGATCCTGGCGCTGGGCGCCCGCCTCACCCGCGTCATCGTGACCCACAACCTCGCCCAGGCCCGGCGGATGGCGGATCAGGTGGCCGTCTTCTGGGTGCGCGACGGGGTGGGGCGGCTGGTGGAGGCGGGGCCGACGTCGGCCATCTTCGAGGATCCCCAGGACCCGGACACGGCCGCGTACGTGCGCGGCGTCCGGGGCTGAGGCGCCCTCGCGGCCCAAAGGCCGCTACATCGAGGGCGCGACCACGGGCCACTGGATGCCCGGGGTGGGGGCTCGACGTCCTCGCAGTGGTTGTCGCCGCTCTGGATGATCAGGCGGTAGTCGAGGCGCTCGTCGTTCTGCAGCACGCGGTTGATGCTCAGCGGGATGACGCGCAGGTAGAGCGTCCGGTCGGCCACGAAGGACGGGATGCGCACGCACTGCTTGGAGATCTCGCGGCTGATGGCCGCCGTCGTAGCCAGGCGGTTGCCGGCGGCGTCGACGATCTCGAGGGCCAGGTCGCCGTCGTCGCCGTAGAGGAAGGTCGCCGCCACGGTGCGGCCCTGGCCGCCCGGCACCCGGAAGCGGAAGACGTCCGCCTCGGCGGGGACGCGGTCGCAGAGCCACTGGCCCCCGGCGGCCCGATCCACCGCACCGGCGCCCAGATCCGTCGCCGTCATCACCCCGTCGTTGGGCTCGTTGGGGTCGTCCTCGCAGACGAACGCCCGCGGGGTCACCTCGACCTCGAGGGTGCAGCGCGCGTCGGCGCCGTCCACCGCCTGCACCCGGATGAAGTAGGTGCCGGGCAGGCGGTTGGGCATGGCCACCTCCTCATCGTCGTTGAAGGTGTGCCCGGCCGGCGAGTCGGCGTTCTCGGCCACGTCGTTGGCGTCGCGGAAGATGTCCACGTCCAGGTTGGCCTGGAGGTGGGGGAAGCGGGCCCGCACCGTCACGTCGCTCACCGAGTCCACCGTCACCGCGTACCAGTCGACGTCGCCATCCAGGCCGCAGAGCGTCAGCCCGTCCACGACCCCGGCCCGCAGGGGCGTGGCCCGGTCGCGGGTGCCGTTGCCCGCCGCCTCGAAGCGATCGGGCATGCAGACGACGTCGCCGAGCTGGCGGGCCAGGCGCAGGGTGTAGTGGGTCTGGGTGCCGGCGGCCGGCGCCGAGACGCGGATGTAGTAGCGGCCGCGGGCCAGGTTGGCCGCCACGGCGGTGTTCAGGGCGCGGGCGTTGCGACCCGGCACCCCCACCACCTGGCCGAGGGCGTTGCGGATCTCGATGATGGTGTCGCCCGCGATCATGGGATCGACGCGCACCACCGAGGCCTGGATGCTGTCGCCCGCCTTGGCCTCGAACGCGAACCAGTCCTCGTCGCCCGCGCAGAGCCAGCGATCCTCCAGATCCAGGTCCACGTCGGGGATGAGGCCGCGCACACCATCGACCCCGGGCCGCGTAAACCCTGGAATCAACATCAGATCCAGCGAGTCGTCCTGGCGGTTGTTGGGCTCGGCGTCATCCACCAGGCACAGCTCCCGGACGCGATCGACCGTCACCCGGAGGGTGTAGGCGGCGCCCTCGTCGGGCACCGTGCTCTGCACGCGGATGTAATACTCGCCCGCCTGCACCTGGGCGTTGGGCCGCGGGGCGTTGAACGACAGCGTCATGCCGTCGCCGCCGTTGGGGATGGTCGGGAGCGTCGCCGGGGGCGGCTGCCCGGGGCCGAAGATGGCGAAGTCGATGGGGGGCGCGCCGGGATCGGCCACCGTCAGCTCGACGCGCAGGCCGTCGCCGGTGCCCATGGGCAGGCGGTACCAGTCGGCGTCGTCGCCGCAGGCGGTGCGGTTGCGGAAGGCGACCACGTCCTGGAGGCCGGGGACCGCGACGGCGGTGGCCGTGCCCGGCGAGTCGTCGCCGGCCGCCTCGGCGGCATCGGGGGCGCAGCCGCCGGGGGCAGCAGCTCCACCTCGAGCTGGTAGTCGTTGGCGTCGAGGCCACGGGCGTAGACCTCGACGTACCAGGTGCCCGCGGCGGCGACCTGGTCGATGGTCACCACCTCGTCGTCGGTCTGGCTCTGGCTCGCCCGCGCGTCGCCCTCGGGCGGGTAGACCCGCAGGTCCAGATCGCCGTTGGCGTGGCGGAAGCGCACCGTCACCCGGGCGCCGTACCCGCGCGCGGTCTGGAAGCTGTACCAGTCGCGGTCCAGGGAGCAGGCGATCAGGCCGTCCTCGACCACCCGGTCGTTGGCGAGCTGCAGCGGCGTGGCGCTGGCGCGCTCGTCGTTCTCCTCCAGGTCGTCATCGAGGCACCCCTCGATGCAGTGGCCGGTCTCGACCTCGCAGTACTGCCGTCGCGGCAGCCGTTGTCATCGACGCAGAAGGTCTCGCAGCCGCCATCGACGCAGCGCCACCCGGGGCCGTTGTCCGTGACGCACTGGGCGTCGTTGGCGCAGCCCCCCGCCTGCCGGCACTGCCGGTTGGGGCCGCACTCCTGGCCGATGGGGCAGTTGTCGGGATCGACCCGGCAGCCCTCCAGGCAGCCCTGGGGGGCGCAGAACTGGGTGCGGGTGCAGTCGCGATCGGTCTCGCAGGGTTGGGCCAGGCACGCCCGCGTGGCCTCGTCGCACCGCTGGCCCGCGCGCAGCTCATGGGGTCGTCCAGGCGGCAGCCCGCGCTGCACAGGCCGCGCTCGTCGCAAGCGATCCTCGGGGCAGGCGCCGTCGCGGTTGCAGCGCCGCCGCGCAGATCGTCGGCGAAGCACGAGAACACGCCTTCCACGACGTCATCGCAGGCGCCGACGCGCTCGGTGGCGCAGGTGCCCCCGTCGCAGCAGGCCACCAGGCGCTCGCACGCGCGGGTCGCGGGGTCGCAGCGGCGCGACCGGCCCTCTTCGTCGGGCAGGCAGTTGTCGGGGTCGGGTCGACAGCCCGGCACGCACTCGCCGTCGTCACACCACGTCGTCTGGTCCACACACTCGGTGTCATCGATGCAGCGCGGGTCCTGGATGCACTGGTGATCCTCGCTGCAGATCGTCCGGCCCTCGCAGTTGCCCGGGCCCTCGCCGCGCGGGTCGGGTCGGCAGCCCGTCCGGCAGACGCCCTCCAGGTCGTTGACCGGGGCGCAGTACTCCGTCGGCTCGCAGCCGGTGTCGTCGAAGCAGGTCCGGCCGCCCATGTCGACGACGCCGCCGTCCAGCCGCCCACCGCCACCGGCGCCGCCACCCACGCCGCCCGCGCCGCCCATGCCGCCGCCATCCACGCCGCCCCCGGCGCCACCACCACCGCCGCCGCCGCTGTCGCAGCCGACGAGCGCCAGCGCCGCCAGCATCCCCAGGGCTGCCATCCGGGACGGTCGTCCCCCTCGCCGCGCCATGGTCTCTCCCCCCACACGTTACCCGGCCAGCCTACCCGAGCAGCGCCGCCGCCCTCAACGGCGACGGAAAGTTCCAGACCCGATGAAGTGTCGGCCCTTCGGGTCGAGTCCGCGGACGGCAACGCGTGACTTCCCGACCGGCAGGCGCTATCCAGGGGCCCAGCCACCACCTCGAGGGCCTGCATGAGCCACACCTATGAGTACCCGCGCCCCAGCCTGACCGTGGACGTGGTGCTGTATCGCTGGCGCGGCGGCTGGCTGGAGGTGCTGCTCATCGAGCGGGCCCACGATCCCTTCGCCGGCCGCCATGCGCTGCCGGGGGGCTTCGTGGACGCCGGCGAGACGCCCGAGGACGCCGCGCGGCGGGAGCTGCTGGAGGAGACCGGGGTGCGCATCGAGCACCTGGTGCCAGTGGCGTGCTTCGGCGGGCCGGGCCGGGATCCCCGCGGGTGGGTGGTCAGCTCGGCCTACCTGGGCCTGGCGCCCTCCGACACCCAGGCCGTGGCCGGCGACGACGCGCGGCGCGTGGGCTGGCACCGGGTGGGCTCTCTGCCGGAGATGGCCTTTGATCACGCGGAGATCCTGGCCGCTGCCCGGCAGCGCCTCCAGGAGCTCACCCAGACGAGCACCCTGCCGCTCTCGCTGCTGCCGCTGCCCCTGCGCACGCGGCACGCCCGGTTCCTCTACAGCCAGATCCTGGGCGAGCCCATCAAGCCGGCGCCGTTCAAGGCCTGGCTGCGGCGGCGCGAGGTGGTGGAGCGGGTGGGGCCGGCGAAGTTCCAGCCCCGGGCGGCGCTGCGGCCCGACTGGCTACGGTAGATCCGCGGGCGCCGCGTTGAGCGTCCAGTCGTAGGGCAGGTAGCGGCCCAGCTCGACGCCGGCCGTGCCCCCCGCGCGGTGGCGGGCGATGAAGTCCTCGGCGCCGCTGTAGCCGGCCCGCGCGAAGTCGGGGGCGTACCACAAGAACAGGGACGAGATGCCCGCGGGCCCGGCGCCCTTGGCGGGATCGGCCAGGAACGCGGCGGTGAGCGCGGTAAGCTGGTCGTCGAGGCTGGCCGCCCGGAAGGCCCGGGGGGTGGCCGCGGCCAGGTTGGGGCAGCTCAGGCTCGCGCAGACCAGGGCCACATGGACGCGCGGATCGGGATCCTCGCCGCCCCAGAGGCCCGTGTGCAGGCGCGCGAGGGCGGCGCGGCCGGCGTCGTCCAGGGTGCGCAGCGACGTATGGGCCGCGTCGCCCCGGATGATGCCGTGCTCGACCTGGTTGAGGGAGACCACGAGGCCGCCGAACGACCAGATGGGCTGGTCGAAGAAGACGAAGGCCTCGTCGGCCACCGAGTAGCCCGGGTCGTCGCCCCAGAAGGTGAGCACCCCCCGCAGGACCGCGGCGTTGTAGGCGTTGAACCAGTAGGCCCGCCGCTCGGCGTCGTCGGCGAGCTGGTCGGCCGTCACCACGTCCAGCAGGGCCAGGTACTGATCGAGCTGCAGCCGGGCCTCGTCGCTCGCCGCGAGGGCGGCGTAGTCGACGTAGGTCTGGCGGGGGGTGGTGACGATGAAGCGGGCCAGCAGCCCCTCGAACGCCAGGTGGTCGAGGCGGGTGAGGGCGGCGTAGCGGGCCCGCGTCTCGGCGTCCAGGTCGCCGGCCCCCGGGGTGCGCACGGCGACCCCGCGCCGTCGCCGTCATAGGCCACGTACTCGCCGCAGGAGGGGCGGCGCCCACGAGGGCGAGCAGGGCGGCGAGGCGAGCGACGGTTCGCATAAGGCTCCAGAACTATTGAAGATTGAACGAGATCCCCACGCTGCCCTGGCGGCCCTTCGCGCTGTTTCGGGCCAAGACGATCTCGTCGTAGCCCACCTCCAGCGCCAGGGCCGAGGCGAGGGGGATGTACACCGCGGGGCCGACGCTGGTGTAGCCCTTGGTGACGGTGTCTTCGGCGTAGGGGACGATCCCCCCGGCACCCAGCGCCACGCCCACGCCGGGCAGGATGGTCCAGCCCACCTGGGCGGCCCAGCTCAGGCCGTCCCCGTAGCTCACGTCCGCGCCCGCGCCCACGAACCGCGACGTCCGCCACTGGTGGCCCACCTCGCCGAAGAGGTAGAGGGGCAGATCGCCGAAGGCGTGGCCCGCCGAGAGCGTGATGGTGGCGTCGATCTGCCCGTCGCCGCGCTGCGGGAAGAACATGGCGTCTCGGCCCGGGATGGCGCCCACGTCGTAGAGGGGCGCCTTGATCACCCCCCGCACCGCCGCCGGGAAGCCGAGGGGGAGCCTCGCCTGGAGCCCGAACTGGGCGTCGCCGCCGCCCGCCGAGAGGTACCGGTTGCCGTTGGCGCTCACGGCGTTGGTGGCGGCGGTGTGCGGCAGGTAGAGCTGCAGGTGCAGGCCGTCGACGAGGCCCAGCTCCACATACGCCGACGTGGTCACGCCCAGGTAGTCGACGCCGCCCTGGAGCTGGCCGGTGGCGTCGCGGTAGGCGTCGGCCACGAAGATGCTCTGGGACGCCTTGGCGTAGACCTGGCCCGCGTCGCGAGTCCAGGGGCCGGCGAGGGCGGCGCCGGGGAGGAGGCAGAGGAGGGGGAGCGTCCGCATGGAGACCGGGCCGTTCGTGGGCGTCGCGGGGAGGGTACCGAAAAACCGGGGCCGGCGGTGCAGCGGACTCGATCCCGGGGGCCTGCTATCGTCCGCGCATGATGCTCGCTCTGATCGTGGCGCTCTGGGCGCCGGTGCCCCCGGCCGTCGGCCTGCCCGCGCCGCCCCCGCTGGACGCGGCGTTTCGGCGGGGGGTGGGCCTGGGGCTCTTCGCCCACACCTCCGACGCCGCGTACCAGGCCAGCCTGTACGGGCAAATGCTGAGGGAGATCAAGGATCTGGGCGCGACGGACGTGCAGCTCGCCGTGCGCTGGGTGCAGGCGACCGCCGCCGACGACACCCTGGGGCCGGTGCCGGGCGTCACCCCGGAAGACGCCGCGTTCGAGGCCACCCTGGACGAGGCGCGGCGGCTGGGGCTGCGGGTGGCGGTGCTGCCCATCCTGCACCTCCAGGCCCGGCCGCCCGGGGTGTGGCGCGGGACGCTCAAGCCCCGGGATCCGGCCCGGTGGTGGGCGGCATACGAGCGCTTCATCACCCACTACGCGCGGCTGTCGGCCGGGCGGGCCGAGCTGTTCGCCGTCGGCAGCGAGCTGGTCTCCATGGAGCGCGACGCGGTGCGGTGGCGAGCGCTGATCGCCCGGGTGCGGGGGCTCTTTCCCGGGCAGCTCACCTACTCGGCCAACTGGGATCATGTGGAGCCCATCCGCTTCTGGGGGGCCCTCGACGTGATCGGGGTGAGCGTCTACTGGCCCCTGGCCCGCGCCCCGGGGGCCAGCGAGGACGCCATGGCCGCGACGGGCCTGCGCTTCAGCCGGGCGCTGTCCAGCTTCGCGCGGCGGCAGGGCAAGCCCTTCGTGCTGACCGAGCTGGGCTTCCCGGCCCACGCCGAGGGGGCCGTGCGACCCTGGGATCACGGCCTGCGCGGACGGGCGGCGCCGGCGGCCCAGGGGCTGGCCTGGCGGGCGGCCTACCGGGCCTGGCACGACGCCCCCGGCCTGGCCGGCCTGTATGCCTGGAACTGGTTCGGCGTGGGGGGCGCAGGGGACGTGGGCTACAGCCCCCGCCAACGCGAGGCGGAGGGGGTGCTGCGCTGGTGGTTCGGGGGACCGCCCGCCCCCTGACGGGCCCGCCGCTACTTGCCCTTCGGCCGCGCGAACCCCTGGTCGATCATCGAGCGCGCGCACTCGCAGATGCTCTCCTCGATGGGCCGGTAGGTCAGCTTGAGGACCTCGCGCGACCGCGCGTTGTCGACCCGCTGGGGCCGCTTGAGCAGGTTCTTCACCATGGCCAGGGACATGCGCTTGTCGAAGATGGCCGCCAGGTAGATGAGGATGGACGGGAGCTGGTTGGTCCGCACCCGCAGCTCGGGGAAGCCCGCCGCCACGGCGGCTGCCATCTCGCGCATCCAGAGCGTGGCCGCCGAGACGATGAAGCGGCCGTCGAGGTCGGCGCGCTCGAGGGCGTCCACATGGGCGTCGGCCACCTCGCGCACGTCCACCACCGAGAAGGCGAAGCCGGGGGCGCCAGGGAAGGTGCCCACCACGAAGTCGCGCACGACCGAGGCGCTGCCCTTGGCGTGGGCGGACGTGTACACCGGGCCCACCACCAGGCCGGGGTTGATCATCACGCGGCTGAAGCTGCCCGGGTGGGCGGCCACCAGGCGCTCCGCCTCCCGCTTGGCGTAGGCGTAGGCGTCGCTCTTGATGGTGGCCTCGTCGCTGTAGTCCGCCTCGGTGTAGAGCCGGCCCGGCTCGGCGCGGCTCACCACCGCCGAGACCGACGAGGTGTGGACGAGGCGCTGGACGCTGCCCGAGCGCTCGATGGCCCCCAGCACGTTGCGGGTGCCGTCGAGGGAAGGGCGCACGATCTCGGCCTCGGGATCGGCGGCCGTGAAGGTGACGACGGCGGCGGTGTGAATGACCCCGGTGGCGCCGGCGAAGGCCTCGTCGTAGGACCCCTCGTCGAGCAGGTCGCCCCGGTGGAAGCTCAGCGTCCCCGGCAGGCCGGCGGCGAGGGCCTCCAGGTGGGCCACCTTCGAGCGGTTCTCGGGGTCGCGGACGCAGGCGCGCACCGTGTAGCCGCGCTCCAGGAGCACGCGGATGACGTGGGAGCCGATGAAGCCGGTGGCGCCGGTGACGGCGATGGGCCCTGCCATGGGGGATCTCCTTGCTGTGCGCCGTTGACAGCGCGCTGTTGACCGCGCGCCGATCACAGTGCGCTGTTTCGGGGAGGGTCGCCACCCCGTATCATGCCGGGCCATGGACGCCGCCGCCCGCTTCCCCGTCGCCTTCGACGCCGCCGCCCTCGCCGCAGAGGTCCCCACGGCCCTGGGGCATGTGGCACAAGTTCGCGAAATCTGGCCAGAAATCGACGGGTGGGTCAACTTCCCCCTCTTCAACCGGACGGGCGCCGCGGACGACCTGATGCTGGCCCTGTACCCCGGGCCGGCCCAGCCGACGCCCCAGGCGGCGACGATGCCGGCCACCGCGGCGGTGGTGCGGGCGCTCATGGAGGCGGGCTTCGCGGTGAAGCAGGCCCGCATCGCGGTGCTGGCCCCCGGGGAGCTGCTGCGCTGCCACGTGGACATGTACCCGGCCGCGCGCCTCATCGTGCCGCTCAACGACCAGGGCGACGACTTCCGCCACCTCTTCGGCGAGATCTGCGTGGCCATGGGGGCGGGCGAGCTCTGGGGGGTGGCGGGGGACGTCTGCCATGGGGCGGCCCATGTAGGGCAGACGGGGGCGCGGGTGGCGCTCCTGGTGGACGCCGATCCGGAGGCGTCGTCGCCCCCCGCGTGGTTCGGCGGGCCGTGGCGGATCCCGGCCGAGCGGATGGTGGACCGGCGCCCCCTGGACGCCGTGGAGCGCGCGCGCCTGGACGCGGGCGACATCGAGGCCGGCTGGCTGCGGGCGCCGTTCGAGCTGGCCATCACCGCCGAGGAGGCCTACGCGGGCCTGGTGGCCGCCTGCGAGCGCCGCGGCCTGCTCGATCGCGCGGGGCACTGGCGCCGCCACGCCTGCGTCTGCGTGCCCGAGGGCTGAGGCCTCAGCGGGCCAGGGTGCACGCCAGCGCCGACGCCGGCGGCGTCGAGGGCAGGGCCTCCACCAGCATCGGCGGCAGCGGCGCGTGCTGCAGGCTGAGGATGAGGGCGAGCTGGCAGTTCATCTCCGGCGTCCGCGGCAGGGCCAGCAGCAGGCTGAGCCGGGTCTGACCCTGCAGCAGTGCGGCCAGGCGATCATGCCAGGGCACCTGGCCCCGGGCGCGCAGCGCCTCCGGGCGGATCCGCAGCCCCAGCCGGGCGTCCACGGCCGTGCTCAGCAGCGCGATGCGAAAGACGTCCCCCGGCGCCGCCAGGCGAGCGGCGGCCATCAGATCGCGCCGGGCCTCGCCCCAGTCACCGCGGCCCGCGTGCAGCAGCACGGCGCGCGTCGCGAGGGCCAGGGCGTCCCCGGGCCGCTGGGCCACCAGCCGGTCCAGATCCAGCCGCGCGGCAGCCGGCTCGCCCAGGGCAAGGGCCAGGCGCCCCCGCTCGGCCAGGGCGACGGGGTGGCTGGGATCCAGCGCCACCGCGCGGTCCAGATCGGCCCGCGCCGCCTCCAGATCACCGCGCGCGCGCAGCGCCCGGGCCCGCAGCAGCCAGATCCCTGCCTGACGCTCATCGGCGGCGGCCGCCGTGGTCAGCCGATCGGCGGCACGGTCCGCCTCACCTGACGCCAGCCAGTACTCGCCGTCCAGCGCCAGGGTCTGGGGCGAGTCGGGATCCAGCAGCACCAGCCGATCGAGGTCATCGCGGGCGGCGCGCCGCAGGCCGACGGCCAGATCGAGCTCGGCGCGCGCCCGCAGCGCGGCCAGATACGGGGGGCGCCCGGGGGGGAGGGCGGCGTCCAGATCGAGCTGCGCCTCGGCGATCTCGCCCCGGGCCGTCTGCACCGCGGCGCGGGCGATGCGGATCTCGGGCACATCGGGCTGCTGCTCGACGGCGGCGTCCAGATCCACGAGGGCGGCGCTGTAGTCGCGCGCGTGGGTGAAGGCGACGCCCCGGTACAGGCGGGCCCGCACCGAGTGCGGATCCAGGGCCAGGGCCCGCTGGTAGGCCTTGAGCGCCTCGGGCAGGCGGTCCTTCCCCACGAGCGCCATGCCCAGATCCACCCAGGCGTCGGGATCCTGGATGCGGGTGGGGGCGACGCTGGCGGCGGGCAGCAGGCGGTAGGCCGACTCGGTGTCGAGCCACAGCCGGCTGCCGGGACCGAACCGGGCGCGGGCCCGGTAGACCGGCTCCTCGGCGGCCGGATCGCCCAGGATGCTCAGCGCCCGGATGATCTCCACCAGGACGCCCTCGTCGCTCTCGATGCCCTCGCCGAGGCGAGCCACGAGGGCCGGGACCGCGACGGTGCTGCCCATGCCGCCGAGGGCCCGGGCGGCCAGACGGCGGACGTCCCGCGAGCCGTCCGAGAGCGCCGTCAGCAGGCGGAACTCCACCACCGGCGAGCGCCGCGCGATCAGGCGGAAGGCCGCGACATCAAAGCCACTTGCGTCCTGACCCCGGCGCACCTGCTGGATGGTCTTCTCGGCCTCGCGGCCGATCTGGCGCGCCTTCGCCACCGCCGCCGCCTCGGCCGCCCGATCCGACTCGAAGCCCCGGACCCACCATGTCGCCCCCACCCCCAGGGCGAGCAGCAGGCCCATCACCAGCTCGCGCCCGCGGCGGCGCAGGAGCCGCCTCGCCCGGTCGCGCCAGCCGTAGCGGTGGGCCGAGACCAGCTCGCCCTCTTCGAACGCCACCAGATCGGCCACCATGGCGGCGGCGTCGGGGTAGCGCTGGGCGGGATCGCGGGCGAGGGCGCGCAGCGCGATGGCGGCGAGCTCCGGCGGGCAGCCTGGCTCGACGCGGGCCGGCGGGGGGAGGGGGGCGGTGAGGATGCGGTCGGTCAGGGCGCTGACGGTGTCCGCCGTGAAGGGCACCCGCCCCGCCAGCAGCTCGTAGAGGATGACGCCCAGGCTGTAGACGTCGGAGCGGGCGTCCACGCGGCCGCCGTCGCCGCGGGCCTGCTCGGGTGACATGTAGGCCGGCGTGCCCAGCACGTTGCCCGCCCCCGTCTCGGTGGCCCGGCGGGGCTGTGGGGTGGCCATGAAGGCGGCCGCGCCGGGCTGGCCGGCCAGCTTCGCCAGCCCCCAGTCCAGCACCACCGTCTCGCCGAAGTCCCCGAGCATCACGTTGGCGGGCTTCAGGTCGCGGTGGATGACGCCCTGGGCGTGGGCGTAGGCGATGGTCTGGCACAGCGCGATGATGCGCGGCAGCAGGCGGAGCCGCTCGTCCAGGGTGGGGGTGTCCAGGGCCTCGGCCAGCGTCCGGCCGCGGACGTGCCGCATGGTGTAGTAGAGCGTGCCATCGATGCGGCGCCCCACCTCGTGGACGGGGACGATGCCCGGGTGCTCGAGCTGGCCGGTGATGCGCGCCTCATCCAGGAAGCGGCGCTCCTCGGCCGTCAGACCGCGGCGCGGCTCGGTCTCGCGGCCGCTGCTCTTCAGCGTCTTGAGGGCCACCGTCCGGCCCACGTGCTCATCGTGCACCCGGCTGACGATGCCGATGCCCCCCTCGCCCAGCGGGCCCAGCCAGCGGTAGCGCTCGGGCGCCTCGGCGGTCAGGCCCTCCTCGCCGGTCGGGGTCGAGGACGCGCGCGGCCGACGGCCGGGCTGCGACAGGGTGGCGTCCATGGCGGACGGGCGGCCCGTGGGCCGCGCCTGGAGCGTGGCGCCCAGGGCGGGGCGGCTCGCCTCGGCCTCGCCGGGGCCGGGCGTCTCCGCCGTCGGAGGGTGGTCGGCGTCGTCGCGCACCGGGGCAGTGTAGCCTGGGTGCGGCGGCCGCCGCGCCCCCGACGAGCGCCCCCCGCGCGGCCGGGTGGCATCGTGCTCGGCGGCGAGCTACCCTGGCGCGCTGACGGCGGGGAGACGGGTGTGCCGAGGAAGACGCTGGGCTGCGACGACGTCGCCGACGACCTCGTGCTGTTGCTGGACGGCGCCCTCAGCGCCTGGCGGGCCGAGGAGGTCAACGGCCACCTGCGGCGCTGCCGGCGGTGCAGCCGCTTCTACTCTTCGCTGCGTGAGCAGCTCGTGCTGCACCAGTGGGCCGCTGACGCCACCTTCGAGTTCGACGACGCCGAGGCATGTCGACCCGAGGATCTGCCCGATTTTGCTAGACTTTCCGCTCGTCTCCAGGTCGCCGACATGGCGCGCCTGGGCCAGCTCCTCTACGCCATCCTCAAGGCCGAGTTCCTGCACGACCATGGCGCCGGCCTGGCGGCTCAGCAGGCCCCCATCGCCGACCCCCGCGCGGAGCGGCAGCGGGGCGCCGATCTCGTCGACGAGCTGCGCGACTGGCACGACGCCGACCAGGTGGACGGGGTGGATCTGCGCGACGTGGCCCGCCGCATCGCGCCCCGGCCGGGCCCCGAGGATCGGCTGGAGGCCCTCATCCAGGGGATGGCCGTCGTGGCGCGGCTGGCCCCCGAGCTGGCCGACGCGGCGCGCTACTACCAGGCCATCGCCCATGTGAAGGCGGGCCGCAGCCGCGAGGCGGTGGGCCTGCTGGAGCAGGTGGTGGCCGGCGGCGCCGCCCCCCTCGTCCGCATCGCGCGCATCTGCCTGGCGACGCTGCCGGCCATGATGGAGAACCGCCCCGAAGACTCCATCGCGGCCCTCGAGGCATGCCTCGCCGGCGACGCCACCGACGCCATCGTCCACTACAACCTCGCCAAGGCGCGGTTTCTCCAGGCCGGGGGCCAGGTCACCGATCGGGTCCGCGCCCACCTGGCCGACGCCCGGCAGGTGGACGCCGCCATGGTGGAGCGCCAGCTCGCCCAGCCCGGAGAAGAGGGGCTGCGCGACGCCGTGGGTGCCTGAGAAGGGCGCCAGGAAGAGCGAGACGCCTCAGCGCACCAGGACGCGGACGTCCTCCAGCAGCTGGCCCGCCAGCCGCGCCGTCCCCGGGGGATCGCCGGGGCGGACGGCCCGCAGCCAGGTGTTGGCCACCTGCCGGCCGCGCCGGCGCGAGTGGGGATCGAGGGGGCTGATACGAATGAAGCGGATGGCGCCGCGGGTGACGGCGGCGGCCTCGATGATGCCGCGAGGCAGCCGGCGGTGGACGACGGCCACCGCCGGCACCGTCTCATCGCCGCTGAAGAAGAGCAGATCGCCCTCCTTGATGCCGCCTTCGCGCCGCGGGATGGACCGGCTGCGCAGCGAGAGCAGATCGTCGACGGGGCCGATGCCCGGGACGCCGGCGAAGGCCCCGCGCACCAGGGCCACGTCGTCGGCCTTGCGCCCCTCGAGCTGCCGCTTGCCCTCCATCGCGCGCAGCTTCGCGCCGACCGGGTGCGAGGGCGGTCCGCTCTCGGCCTGGTAGGTGGGGGCGGGGCCGCTGTCGACCGGGGGCAGCTCGTCGAGGGCGCCCTCCTCCCCCGCGTCGCTCGGGGTGTAGGCCGGGCCGCCGTACGGATCTTCGATGGGTGCCGCCGCCAGCGCGCCGCCGCCGCCATGGGGCGTGGGCGCCAGCCCCACCAGCAGCAGGTGGGGGCTCGGCGCCAGATCCGAGGGGCGCTCGATGCCCGCGCAGCCCGCCGTCAGGAGGAGCGCAATGGAGAGGGGGAGGCGTGCGTTCACGGCGGCGATGTTGGCGCACCCGGCGCCGCCGGGCAAATTTCTGCCTGCGCGCGCTGACGGGGCCCCGCCCGCGGCCCGCCCGATGCGGTTGACCTGTGCCGGCCATGGTCCTAGCCTGCGCCCTCTTCGCCGGCCCCGGGAGCCGTCATGGATCACGCGCCCTTCTTCGCCCGCACGACGCTGCCCACGGCCCATGGCGACTTCGACGTCCGCGTCTTCCTCGACGAGGACAAGGAGCACCTCTCCCTGTCGGTGGGCGCCCTCGACGGGGCGGAGGAGGTGCTCGTGCGGGTCCACTCGGAGTGCCTGACGAGCGAGGTCTTCGGCTCCCTGAAGTGCGACTGCAAGGCGCAGCTCGACTTCGCCCTCGACGCCATCCAGGCCGAGGGGCGCGGGGTCGTGCTCTACCTGCGCCAGGAGGGCCGCGGCATCGGCCTCGGCAACAAGATCCGCGCCTACGCGCTGCAGGAGCCGGGGGCCGACACGGTGGATGCCAACCGCCTGCTGGGCTTCGGCGACGATCTGCGGCGCTACGATGTGGCCGTCGAGACCATCCGCGCCCTGGGCATCCGATCGGTGCGGCTGCTCACCAACAATCCCTTGAAGATCGAGGCGTTGGAGGAGGCGGGCATCAACGTCTCGGGCCGCGAGGCGGTCTTCACCGGCCTCAACCCCGTCAACCAGAACTACCTGGAGACGAAGCGGGTGCGGATGGGCCACCTCTACGGGCGCGTCAAGCTGTCGGCCTGACGCCAGGCCGGCCGGTCGGGCGGGGCCTGGGTCCAGGTCTCGGGCCAGGTCGCCCGCACCGCCGACCGCCGCCGCATGCGGGTGTAGAAGGCCAGCAGGCCCGGCCAGGGCGCCAGCGACAGCCCGAGCTGGACGGCGCATGCCACGTACGTAAAGACCGCCACGTCGGCCAGGCTGAGCCGCGGCCCCGCCACCCAGGGCTGGGCGCGTACGGCCTCCTCCCACCGCGCGAGCTCGGCCTCGAACGCCACTCCCAGCTCGGCCAGCGCGGCCGGCTCGCCCCCGCGCATCAGGTGGCTGAACAGCGCGCGCCCGTGGTCCTTGAGGATGCTGGCTTCGTGCAGCCGGGTCAGGGCCAGGCCCCGCGCCGCCGCCCCCGGGGGCAGCAGGGCCGGGACCGGGTGGACGAACTCCAGGTACTCCAGCAGGGCGAGCGTCTCGTGGATGGCCTGCCCGCCGTCCACCAGGACGGGTATCGAGCCGCGCGGGTTGAGGGCGAGCATCGCCGGCGACCTGTGCTCCCCCGCGTCGAAGCGCAGCCGCACCACCCGGTGGGCCACCCCCTTCTCGGCCAGCGTCAGGTGGGCCATCCACGAGGGCGGCGAGCACCGGATCACCGGGACGGAGGCGTAGTCGGCGATGTAGAGCGTCAGCATGGCACCCACAGGCTACACCCGCGGGGCCGGCCGGGGTCCGAAAGCGCCCACGGGCGAGGGCACGCCGCGGCAAGTTGCCCCGCGCGGAAGCGCTCTCCTATAGTGCACCGCCCGACCCACGGGTCGGTTCGGACCAGCCCCAGGGGAGGGGATCAGCTGATGTTGGAGCGGTGGAGCGGGTGGCTGTGCATGGCGCTCCTGGCGAGCTTCGGGCTCGTCGGGTGTGACGATGAAGAGGCCAAGGGAGGCGGCTGCGCCTCGGACTCCCAGTGCGAGCGCGGCTCGGTCTGCGAGGACGGCGCGTGCGCGATCATCCAGTGCACGGGCATCGGGAGCTGCCCGGGATCGGGGCGGACCTGCCTGCTCGATCTGCGGCAGTGCTCTCCCAAGGAGTGCGCCGATGCGGTGAACGGGGCGGAGCTGGCCTGCCCGCCCGAGCGCTCCATCTGCCTGGAATCCGGTGCTTTTCGGGCGTCGTGCGTGGCGTCGCTGCCCTGCGAGGACACGTCGGACTGCGGGGGCATCGCCGGCCTGACCTGCTGCGGGGGCGAGTGCCGGGCCGACTGCCCCGACCAGGGGGTCATCCCCGTGCAGGACATGAGCGTGCCCATGCCCGACGCCGGCCCGCCCACCGACATGGGGCCGCCGCGCCCGGATCAGGGCATGACGTCCACGGGCGAGCTGTGCAGCCCCTGCCGCGGGGACGGCGACTGCGCGCCCCTGGGCGACGGGGCGCGCTGCACGCCGCTGGGGGGTGACGGGGCCTTCTGCGCGAGCGCCTGCGCCGGGGCCAACGACTGCCCCGCCGGCTACCAGTGTGTGGATGGCCTGGGCCTCTGCCTGCCGGTGGATCTGCGCTGCGTGGCCTGTCTGCAGACGCCCTGCGCAGCCGGCAGCGTGTGCGACACCCGCACCGGCGACTGCGTGGAGCCCCAGGGGGTCTGCGGGTCGTGCACGGGCGCCGACGGCTGCCGCCAGGGCCTGACCTGCGCGCCTCTCGGCGGCCGGCAGTACTGCTTCGAGCCCTGCCAGAACGGGGCGTGCGGGGACGAGTCGCTGGCGTGCGAGGATGGCCTGTGCAAGCCGGTCGGGGGGCGCTGCGATGCCTGCGGTGGGTCCTGCCGCGGCGACACGCCGTACTGCATCGAGGCGGAGGCGCGCTGCGGCCAGTGCGGCCCCGGCTCCCCCTGCCCCGAGGGGCTGAGCTGCGATCTGGCCAACTACGCCTGCGTCGAGCGGGACGGCTGCCTGGGCGACATCGACTGCCAGGCGCCCACGCCGGTCTGCTTCAACGGTGGCTGCGTGGCCTGCCTCCAGGACACCGACTGCCCGGCGCGCAACGCCTGCAACGCCATGCAGCAGTGCGAGCCTGATCCCTGCCGCGGGGTGGAGTGCCAGCGCGGCTCCCAGTGCGACGCCCAGGCGGGTCGCTGCAGCCCCGGCTGCAACGCCGACGCCGACTGCGTGGACAACACCGGGCAGATGCGCCCCATGACCTGCAACGTCGAGACGGGGCAGTGCTTCTTCAACTCCGGCGTCTGCGACGTGGGCCAGGGCGACGGCGTCTGCGCGCCGGGCAGCACCTGCACCCCGTCCTTCCTCGATCCCAACCTGGGGGTCTGCGACTGCGCCCTGAGCGATCCGATGAACCCCATGTCGGCGCCGCGCATCGCCTGCCAGCCCGGCCAGGGCTGCCTGCAGTTCCTGCCCGACCTGCCCGGCTGCTGCGGGTCTTGCGGTCTGGGGATCTGACGGGGCACGCTCGGTCGCCGTGACGGAGCCAGGCCCCCACCCCGGATCCCTGCGGGTCCAGAAGGCCGCCCCGAAGAAGGGCGGTCGCCGTCGCCGCGGCGAGCCCGAGGTGGTGGTCGACGCCGCCTTCCTCGGGGCCATCCCCCTCTTCGCCGGGCTGGAGCCGGGCCTGCTGCATGGCCTGGCGAGCCGGGTGGAGCACGTGGAGCTGGCCCGGGGCGACGTGCTCCACGAAGGACCCGTCCTCTCCGACGACGCCGCGCCGGTCTTCGTGATGCTCTTCGGGGACGTCGGCGTGCACCGCGCCGGCCACGAGGGCCGTGAGACGACGGTCAACTACCTGACCGTCGGCGAGGTCTTCGTCCAGAAGCTCTTCGTCAAGGAGCACACCCGCACGCTGCGCCTGGTGGCCCTCTGCCCGGCGCGGGCGCTGAAGCTGCGCTACCGCGATCTGAACTTCCTGATGAGCCAGGCGCCGGCCCTGCGCGACCGCGTCTCGGCCGCCGTGCAGGGCGTCTCCCAGCGGCAAGCCGACTACTTCGATGCTGATTTTCGCAAGGAAATCGCGGCCTTCTTCGTAGCAGAGCGCCTGACCTTCGCGGGCCGCGTGAAGATCAAGCGGATGGACATCTGCATCGAGTGCGACGCCTGCTACGACGCCTGCCGCGACCGCCACGGCACCGATCGCCTGGGCGCCAGCGAGGTGAAGTACGGCATCACGGAGATCCCGCAGAACTGCCACAACTGCGTGGTCCCCGAGTGCATGGACAAGTGCAAGTTCGGCCACATCAGCCGCGATCCCACCACCCAGGAGATCGTGATCGCCGACGACTGCACGGGCTGTACGCTCTGCGCCAAGGGCTGCTCCTTCGGCGCCATCCGCATGCACGCCCTGGCCGATCTGAATGTGTCGAAGTACTTCCCCGACCGCAGCCCCGACGCCAAGGGGCTCAACATCGCCCAGAAGTGCGACAACTGCACCGGCTACGCGGACAAGGCCTGCATCACGGCCTGCCCGACGGGCGCCATGTTCCAGGTCGACGGGGTGGATCTGTTCCGGCACTGGGAGCAGTTCACCGTCCACGAGCGGCCCGGCTTCCACGGCATCACCTCGCCGGAGAACCGCCCCAGCCTGATGGCGCGCTGGTTCTGGGGGCTGTTCGCGCTGGTGAACACGCTGATCGTGGCCTGGGAGTGCATCGGCCGCCTGTACTGGCCCGGCTGGACGTTCGGCCAGGCCTTCTACACCTGGGGCCTGACCGAGACGGGGCTCGATCCCCTCGATCCCTTCCGCGCGGGGGATCTGTTCGGCCACTCCCTGGGCTGGATCGGCGCAGGCTGCTGCTTCGCGACGCAGCTCTACCGGCTGGGCAAGAAGTGGGCGCCCCGGTTCGGGAGCGTCCAGGCGTGGATGGAGTTCCACGTCTGGATCGGCATCCTGGCGGGGGTCTACGGGTTCTTCCACACCGCCTTCGTGCTGCAGAAGCCCGTGGCCATCGCGGCCTTCGCGACGATGATGATCGCGGTGATCACGGGCATCGTCGGTCGGTATGTGGTCTTCCTGGTGCCGCGCAGCGGGGCCGGGCAGCAGCTCGCCCTGGCCGACACGGTGGCCCGCATCAAGGCGCTCAACGCCGAGATCCAGGGGCGCTTTCGCGACCAGAGCGTGGGCCAGACGATGCTGATCCGCCTGGACGCCCTGACGCAGCAGTCGGTGGCCGAGGCGGCGGCCACGATGCCCACCCGGGCCGACGATCCGGCCGAGAAGGGCCGCCTGCTCTCGGGCATCTGGCGGCTGGTGGGGGAAGATCGGCGCGAGCGCCGCGCCATCGATCGCATGGGCAGTGAGCTGGCCCAGAAGGTCGAGGGGCGCGCGGACGAGGTGGTGGCCCTGATGAAGGAGAAGGCCCGGCTGGAGCGCTCGACGCGCCGCCACGCCTTCCTGGCCCGCATCCTCAAGCGCTACCGGGTGGTGCACGTGGTGTCGAGCAACATCATGTTCGGCGCCCTGGTGGCGCACATCGTGATCTCGCTGAGCTACACCGTCGGGATGTGAGCGGCTACGCCTCGCTGGGGGCGAGGACGTGGGCGAGCTGGAGGAGCGCCTCCAGATCCGAGGCGCCCCGAGGGAGCTGCGGCAGCACCCAGGTGGTCCCGCGCTCGCGCAGGCGCTCGCCCAGGGCGGCGTGGGCCCAGGCCGTGGCGCGCTCGCCGTCGGCGAGGGCCGTGAGGTGGGCGATGGCGGCCCGCAGGGTGGGGCCCGCGTCGGCCGGGGCCTCCGGCATGGGCAGGTGGGCGCGCGTGGCGAGGCTGCGGTTGAGGACGTAGCCCGCCACCGGCAGGCCCAGCGCCTCGCTGCGCAGGGCGAAGTGGAAGGCCTCGTCGAGGGCCTCCCGTGCGGGCCCCGTCACCAGCATGAAGCCCACCTGGGGCGTCTTCAGGAAGGCCTCGACCTCGGCCTGGTTGCGGTTGAGCCGACCCAGCAACGTCCCGAAAAGAGACAGGAATTGCTGGAGATCCTGGCGGGTCTCCTCGCCGAAGGCCACGTCCATGACGCGGCTGATGAGGGCGTTGGCCGCTCGCCGGATGACGCCGCCCTCGCCGGGGACGAAGAGCCCGAAGATGCGCTTGTCCAGGAAGCCGCCGACCCGCTGGGGGGCGTCGAGGAAGCGCAGCGCGTCGCGGCTGGGCGGGGTGTCGAGGACGACGAGGTCGTAGTGGTCGTCCTGCAGGAACTCGTGGAGGGCCTCGACCGCCGTGTACTCCTGCATGCCCGCCACCATCGCCGACACGTTGCGGTAGATGGGGTTGCCGAGCAGGCGCTGAGCGTCGGCGGGCGTCTTGGAGAACGACCGGACCACGTTGTCGGAGACTCGCTGGGGGTCGAGCATCCAGGCCGAGAGGCTGCCGGGCGGCGTCACGCCGAGGGCCAGCAGGCGATCGGCGGGCAGCATCACCGGCTCGGGGGGGCCGCGATCCACCCCCAGGGTCTCGGCCAGGCGGCGGCTGGGATCGATGGTGACCACCAGCACCCGGCGCCCGGCCCGGGCGGCGGCGAGGGCCAGGGCGGCGGAGACCGTGGTCTTGCCCACGCCCCCGGCGCCGCAGCTCACCACGAGGCGCTTGTCGAGCAGCAGCCGGCCGGTGCTCATGCCAGCACCTCGCAGAGCGGCCCCACCAGGGCGCGATCGGGATCGGCGGGCACCTCGGGGAGAGAGATGATGGGCAGCTCCGCCACCTCGGCGCGCAGGCGGGCGGCGGCGGTGCGGGCATCCACCGGGCGGCCCCAGGCCACCTCGCCATGGACCGCCCGGCCCGAGAGCCAGCCGGCCAGCTCGACCTGCTCGGCGGCGTTGAAGGGGTCGTGCGGCATGCGGTTGAGCAGGACGCCCCCCACCGTCATGCCCGTCGCCCGCAGGCCGCCCATCAGCTCGATGGCCTCCGTCACCGGGAGCTGCTCGGGCAGCGCGACGACCCAGGCGTCGGCCTGCGCGGGGTCGTTCATATGGGCCTGCCCGGCGCGCATCGCCTTCGCGATGGGCCCCCGGGGGATGAGCCGCAGGAGGATCTCGGGCAGCCCGGTCAGGGCCAGGGCGTGGCCGGTGGCGGGCATGTCGAGGATGATCTGGTCCCAGGCCGGCTGGGCCTCGATGAGCATGAGCAGGTGGTAGAAGAGGCCCATCTCGTGGAACGACGGGGCCGCCACCAGAAACCGCGAGAGGGCCTTGCTGCGCAGGGCGGCGCTGATGAGGGCGCCCCCGGGCAGGTGGGACTTCAAGAAGCCCTCATGCCCCGTCGGCGCCCAGAGCCGGGCCCCCCAGAGGCCGGGCTCCATGGGCTCGGGGGCGATGGGCAGGTGCTCGCGGCCGAACAGCCGGGCCAGGGGCGAGGCGCCCTCGTCAGGATCCCCGAGCTCCAGCAGCAGCACCCGCCGGCCCTGGTGGGCCGAGGCCCGGGCGAGGGCCGCCGTGACGGTCGTGCGGCCCACCCCCCCCTTGCCGGTGAGGAGGTGGATGCGGCGCGAAGAGAAGGGCATGACAGATCCACGCTGGCCGGGGAGGCGGAGTATAGCCGGTCATGGGGCCCGGTGGCATCGGAACTGCGCGGCGCGCCCCGGTCCGGGGCGACCCCGTTGCGTGGAGCCGTTCGCGGCTCGTATCGTCCCCGCCTGGGGTTCGTGCAGGGGGGTAGCGACGGTGACACGCTTCAGGTGGGCCAGGCTGGTCTTGATTCTCGCGCTGGGCGCGTTCGGCTGCGACGACGGCGGCGGCGGGTCGACGCCCGCCGGCGGGACGGACGGCGGCGGAGGCGCGGGAGGCCAGGACGCCAACGTCGTGCTGACACAGTGCGGCAACGGCGTGGATGACGACGGCGACGGCCTCATCGATCTCGATGACCCCGGCTGCACCCGGACGGCCGACGACGACGAGACCGACATCCCCCACCCAGTGCAGCGATGGCATCGACAACGACGGCGACGGCCGCATCGACCGCCAGGATCCGGCCTGCACGGCGGACAGCGACGACGACGAGTCGGCCGATCCGCCCCCGCCGCAGTGCGCCAACGGCATGGATGACGATGGCGATGGCGCCATCGACCTGGCCGATCCGGGCTGCGCGAGCAGCCAGGACGTCGACGAGAGCGATGATCCCGTCCTGCCCGCCTGCCAGAACGGCGTGGACGACGACGACGACGGCCTGATCGACTTCCCGGCCGATCCCGGCTGCGGCTCCGAGTTCGACGACGACGAGCGCAACGACAACGCGCCGCCG
The DNA here is from genome assembly GCA_041389985.1 of bacterium. GTDB lineage: Bacteria > Myxococcota_A > Bradymonadia > UBA7976 > UBA1532 > JACKDP01. The sequence goes on along the minus strand of JAWKQS010000006.1, from coordinate 196,915 downwards.
CTGCCCCAGTGCAGCACCGGCAACGACGACGACGGCGACGGCCGGGTGGATCTGGCCGATCCGGGCTGTGCCAGCGCCGCCGATCCCCGAGAGGTCGATCCCGACGAGCCGCCCGTCTGCTCGAACGGCCTCGACGACGATGACGATGGGATCGTGGATTTTCCTTATGATCCAGGCTGTTCCGCCGCGGGCGATGACAGCGAGCTGGATGATCCGGCCCGGCCGCCGGCCTGCGGCAACGGGCTCGACGACGACGGCGACGGCCGCGCCGACTACCCGGAGGATCCGGGCTGCGCGGGCATCGGCGACCGGGACGAGACCGATCCGCCGGTGGTGCCGGCGTGCCTCGACGGCCTGGACAACGACCGCGACGGCCAGATCGACTACCCCGCCGATCGCGGCTGCGAGAGCGCGGCCGACGGCACCGAGACGGGCTCCTGCGGGCGCACCTACGATCCCATCGAGCTGGAGACCGGCCGCCAGGTGGTGGGCGATCTGCGCGGCGGCGTCTTCGAGGCGGAGGGCTCCTGCGGCGGCCGTGGCTCGCCGGAGCTGGTGTACCTGGTGCGCATCGAGCGGCCTCTGGAGGCGCTGCGCATCACGACCGAGTTCGAGCAGACCCAGGTGCAGACGGCCATCTACGTGCGGCGCGGCTGCCTGGACGGGCGCACCGAGGTGGCGTGCAGCCGCGAGCCCCTCGACGACGGCTTCGCCGGCAACACCCTCCTCGTCCCCGCGCCGACCGCGGGCGACTACTACGTCTTCGTGGACGGGGCCCAGGGCATGGGCGGCCGGTTCGGCCTGCTGGTGGAGGAGGTCCCCCTGGCCCAGTGCCTCAACCGGCTGGATGACGACGGCGATGGCCGCATCGACTACCCCGCCGATCCCGGCTGCGAGCGCGCGACCGATCGCGACGAGACCGACCCGGATCCGCTGCCCGCCTGCGCCGACGACGAGGACAACGACGGCGACGGGCTGGTGGACTACCCGCTGGACGTGGGCTGCCGCGCGGCCTCCGACAACGACGAGGTAGACGTCTGCGGGGACGGGGTGCGCTTCCTCCAGTACCCGGTGGGCGAGCCCTTCATCCTCGATGACACCTCGGAGGGTGGCTCGAACATCTTCCAGGGCTCGTGTGGCGGGGCCAACGCGGCCGAGAAGGTCTATCTGTATGAGAACCCCTTCAACGCCCAGCTGACCTTCAGCGTCGATCACCCCGAGACGGCCGACAACACGCTGCTCTACATCCGCTCCACCTGCCTGGGCGCCGAGCTGGGCTGCAACAACGGCAACCCGGTCAACATGAGCACCAAGGGCACCGTGAGCATCGAGCGGGCCGCGCCGGGCGACTACTTCATCTTCGTGGACGCGCGCTTCGGCCTCGGGGGCCCCGTGAAGCTCTCCGTCGAGGTGGAGCGGCTGCCCGCCGGCTGCGCCGACGCCCGCGACAACGACGAGGATGGCTTCATCGACGCAGACGACGTGGGCTGCTCCGATCCCATGGACGAGGACGAGCGCGATCCCCCCGAGGGGGCGCCGCGGCCTCAGTGCTGGAACCAGCTCGACGACGACGGCGATGGCATCATCGACTACCCCTTCGAGCCCGGCTGCGTGGGCAAGGGCGACGACGACGAGACGGATCCCCGCCAGGCCCCGGCCTGCGCCAACGGCCGCGATGACGACATGGACGGCCGCGTCGACTTCCCCGCGGACGTCGGCTGCGCGGCGCGCGGCGATCTGGACGAGACCGATCCCCGCAACGCGCCCCAGTGCAGCAACCGCATCGACGACGACCGCGACAACCTGACCGACTACCCCCTCGATCCGGGCTGCGCGGCGGCCGGTGATCCCAGCGAGCGCGACGATCCGACGCCGCCAGCGTGCGCCAACGAGGAGGACGACGATCGCGACGGCCTGGTGGATTTCCCCTTTGATCCCGGGTGCATCGCCGCGGGCCACGTGACCGAGGTCGACCCGGATCCGCCCCTGGCGTGCAGCAACGACGTCGATGACGACGGCGATGGCATCATCGACTTCCCGCGCGACCCCGGCTGCACCTTCGCGGGCGACGCGGACGAGGCCGACCCCGGCTTCCCGCCCCAGTGCGCCGACGGGATGGACAACGACATGAACGGGCGCATCGACTTCCCCGATGATCCCGGCTGCCGGTTCGCCGGGGACACCCGCGAGGCCACCGAGGGTCCCATCCAGCCGCGCTGCTCCGATGGCGTGGACAACGACGATGACGGCGTCGTCGACCTGGCCGACCTGGGCTGCGTCAACGCCCGGGACAACGACGAGCTGGATCCCGAGATCCTGCCGTTCTGCGCCGACGGCATCGACAACGACGGCGACGGGATCATCGACTGGCCCGACGAGCCGGGCTGCGCTGCCCAGGGCGTCGTGTGCGAGGAGGGCGGGGCGGGCCTGTGCGACGGCGTCTGCGTGCCGCTGCGCGACAACCCCCTCAACTGCGGCCGCTGTGGCCGCGTCTGCCGCGAGGGCATCGCCTGCGTCGAGGGGCGCTGCGGCGGCGAGATCCGCCAGGTGGCCCTGATGTGCGGCAACTCCGGCCGCCCCATCCAGCAGTTCATCCGGGGCGAGCTGGTGGAGGCGGGCCTGCGCGGTGAGGTGGGCTGTACGCCCAACGAGGAGACCCAGGCCATCCTGATCCCCCGCGGGGGCGTGGCCCAGTTCAACCAGAACCTCAACACCATCCGGCCCTGGCTGGAGGACGGTGGCGTCCTCATCACCGAGTACAACATCAGCCACACCATCTACAACGCGGTGTTCGGGGCCAACGTCGCCCAGGGCGCCCGCAACGGGAACTGCACCGACAACCTGCTGCCGGCCGTGCAGTTCTCCCCCGAGGACCAGTTCTGGGCCGACAACATGTTCCAGGCCGCGGCAGCGGGGCAGACGGGCTGCGGCTACAACGTGGGCCTGTTCCCCGACGTGACGCCCATCGGCGGCTGGGACGCCAACAACGTCTCCATCGCCTACATCGAGGTGGGCTCCGGACGCCTGTGGCTGGTGGACATCGACTGGCAGGACGGCCAGGCGATGCCCGACGCCGGCCTGGATCTCATGGCCTACATGATCGCCAACGGCGGTGGCGGCGGCGGCGGCGGGCCGTGCGCCGACGGCCGCGACAACGACGGCGATGGGCTGATCGATCTGGAGGACGACGGCTGCGTGGACGCCCAGGACGAGCAAGAGCTCGATCCCATCGGTGGCGTGGCGCCCCAGTGCCTGAACGGGCGGGACGACGACGGCGACGGCTACATCGATTTCCCGAATGATCCCGGCTGTGTAGCGGCGGGTGACCAGAGCGAGGCCGATCCCGCCGTGGTCCCTCAGTGCGCCAACGGCGTGGACGACGACGCCGATGGCGATCCCGACTGGCCCTTCGACCGCGGCTGCGTGGGCCGCGGCGACCTGGACGAGCGCGATCCCGTGCGCTTGCCGGCCTGTGGCAACCGCCGCGATGACGATGGGGATGGGCGCATCGACTTCCCGGCCGATCCGGGCTGCTCGTCGGCGGCGGACTGGGACGAGGAAGACGACGGCCCCCTGCCGGCGTGCGCCAACGGGGTCGATGACGACCGCGATGGCATCACCGACTGGCCGTTCGACGTGGGCTGCGCGTCGGCCCGGGACGGCGACGAGACGGATCCGGCCGCGGCGGCGCTGCCCCAGTGCAGCAACCGCATCGACGACGACATGGATGGCCGCACCGACTTCCCGTCGGATCCGGGCTGCGCGTGGGCGGCCGACCCCCGCGAGAACGACCCGGTCCAGCGGCCCCGCTGCGCCAACGGCATCGATGACGACGGCGACCGCCTGGCCGACTGGCCCCAGGATCGCGGCTGCTTCTTCGCCGGCGACGACGACGAGGTGGATCCCCTCCGGGTGCCGGCGCGCTGCACCAACGGGGTGGACGACGACGGCGACGGCTTCGTGGACCTCCAGGATCCGGGCTGCGTGAACGGCCAGGATGACGACGAGGCCGATCCGGCGATGCCGCCCCTCTGCGCCAACGGCGTGGACGACGACATGGACGGCCTCACCGACTGGCCGGCGGATCCCGGCTGCCAGGGCCGCGGCGACGCGGGTGAGGCCCAGATGTGCGTGGCCGTGGCCCAGGTGCCCCTGATCCCGCGCAACGGGACCGTCGTCGGGGCGACGCTGGCGGCGGGCGCTGACAACTACCGCAACGAGTGCGGCGGCCGGGACGCCCCCGACCGGGTCTATCGCTACAACCTGCCCGCCCGGGCCAGCCTGACCATCTCGGCGGACAACCCCGGCACCAACTACCCGGTCGTGCTGTCGGTCCGGCGCGACTGCGAGGAGCCCCTGTCGCAGCTCGCCTGCGCCGGCGACTTCCGTGCGCCCGATCCCACCCTCGTGGTCGAGAACGCCGAGCCCGGCGAGTACTACATCATCGTCGACGGTGGGGGCCCGGAGCGCTGGGTCGGGGGCGCGGGCGCCCAGATCGCGCTGCCGCCGGATCCTCGTAACTTCGCGGCTCGCAACGACTTCCAGATGGGCTGCGGCTGGGCGGACGGGGGCAACGACGCGTTCGACTGCTATGGCACCATCGGGGTGACGTTCAACGGTCAGGCCAGCGGGGCCCTCGACGCCACCATCGCGGCCGCGCCGCGACAGGGCGCCGCTGGGGCCTACGCCTTCCGCTACACCAGCGAGCTGGTGGGCAACGTCTGGCGCTTCAAGATCATGCCGGCCGTCGAGAATGATGACCGGCCCGTCACCGTGACGCTGACCGGCAACCTGGGCAGCGATGGCGCCACCCAGGGCGTCGAGCGCCAGACCGCCTTCCAGGGCCGCGCGCTGCGCTACTACCACACCTCCGACAACTTCGGGGCCCCGGGCGACCCGCCGGTCTACCACTTCTGGGTGCCGAGCGACCCCGAGCAGCTCGCGGCGGTGAGCTATGTGCGCGCCAACGACAACATGACCATCACGGCCCGGGACGTGACGCTGCCCATCACGCTCTACACCGCCCTGCACTACGGCGCCGATCAGGCCGCCTGGGACGGCGTCGCGGCGGCGCTGACCCGCGACATCGAGATCCAGGCCGGCGGCGGCGGCGGCAACGCCCCGCGGTTCGGCAACTTCGAGCTGTCGGTCATCGAGGGGCGGTGATCCCGGCCGGGATCGCCTGCGCGCTGGCAGGGGCGGCGCTGCTCGTCCTGCCCCCGCCCGTGCCCGCTTCGCTCGCCCGCCAGGGGCGCTGGGCGGCCGTCTCGGTCCTCCTCGCCGCCCTCTGCACGGCCAACGCCCACGCCCCCGATCGCGGCGACGCCTGGTGGGGGGTCCTGCTGCTGCTGGCGGTGGCGGCGGGCGCGGCCCTGCGCTGGCCCACCGTCGGCGCGCGCCTCGCCCTGCGCCTGGCCGGCCTGGCCCTGGCCGCCGGCGGCGGGCTGCTGCTCGCCGGCCTGGGGTCGGAGGGGGCCAGCCTGGCGACGGGCGCCACCTTCGTCGCCTCGGCCGGGGGCCTCTGCGCGGGGTTCAGGCTCCAGACGATCCTGGAAAAAGGCCAATAAGAACGGTTGGTTGTGATCCCGGCGGGGGCTCAGGCGGTCGGCGGCCGGAGGCGATTCACGACGTCTGCGGGCAGGCGCGCCAGGACGCGATCCCGCACGGCCGCAGCGTCGAGGGCGGCCGCCGTGGCCGGCGCGTCCATCGGCGGATCGGCGGCCTCGTCGAAGGCCGCGCACAGGCAGACCTGGTACTCCGGCTCCGCGCCGGGGCCCTGATCCGGGCCGGCGTCGACCCCCGCGTCCACCGAGGCGTCCGAAGCCTGCTGACCCCGGGCGAAGCCGAGGAACGTGAGGAAGGCGAGGGCGAGGGCGACGAGGCCCCAGGGACCGCCCGGCCAGCTGGCCTGGCACCCCACCGCGGAGAGGCCGAGGGCGACGGGCAGGAGCACGGGCCTCACGGTGGCCGCCTCAGTCGAAGTCGCTGCAGTCGCCGAGGCCCTCGCGCAGGATGCGCACCTCGTCGCCCGTCAGATCGACCACGCTCGACACGCCACCGGGGACGTTGCCGCCATCGAGCACGGCGGAGAGGCCGTGGCCGAAGATGTCCTCCACCGACCAGGGATCGTTCAGCGTCAGGTCGCTGGACGGGTCGATGGCGCTGGTGACGATCAGGGGCCGGCCCACCGCGGCCACGAGGGCCTGGGGGATGGCGTGGGACGGGACACGGACGCCAATGTGCTTGCGCTTGTCGCTGATGAAGCGCGGCAGCTTGCGGTTCGCCTCGAGGATGAAGCAGTAGGGCCCGGGCAGGAAGCGGCGCAGCAGGCGGAACGAGAAGTCGTCCACCAGCGTGTACTCGCTGATGTGGCGGATGTCGTTGAACACCAGCGCCAGGGGCTTGGCGGCGTCGAGCCGGCGCAGGGCCCGCAGCTTGTCCACCGCGGTCTTGCGGTCGGGCAGGCAGGCGAGGGCGTACGTGGTGTCGGTGGGAATGGCCACCACGCCGTCATCCTCGAGGAAGGTGACGATGCGCTCGATGCGGTAGGGGGACGGGTGCTGCTCGTCCATCTGGATGATCATCGGCTGCCTCCCTTCGGGCCTCGGTCGGACCACGGGCCGGGCCGCGGGCGGGGCCGCGGGTGCCGGGGCCTCCTTGCCAGGCGCCGCCTTGCGCGGGGCGGCCTTGCCGGGGCGGCGGCGCGCGGGGCGGCCTTGCCGGGGGCGGCCTTGCGGGGCGCGGCCTTGCCGGGAGCAGCGGCGCGCGGGGCGGCCTTTCCGGGGGCGGCGGCGCGCGGGGCGGCCTTGCCGGAGGCGGCCTTCCGGGGGGCGGCCTTGCCGGGGGCGGCCTTGCCGGGGGTGGCCTTCCGGGGTGCGGCCGAAATCGCCTTGGCTTTCGCGCCCTTGGCCGATGCTGGGGCCTGCTCGACCGTCACCCCGGGCAGCTCGACCTCGGGATCCTGCGCGCGGCGCCGGTACAGCAACGCCGTCCGACCGAGGAGCTGGGCCACATGGCTGCCGGTCTCACGCGCGAGCCAGTGGACGGCCTCGGCCCGCTCGACGGGGGCGTCACGGGCCACCGACAGCTTGATGAGCTCGTGGCGCTCCAGCGCCTCGGCCGTCGCGCTGACGAGGGCCGGGGTCAGGCCGCGCTGCCCGATCTGGATCACCGCCGCGAGGTGGTGGCCGAGGGCGCGCAGGTGGCGGCGCTGGGCGCCCGTGAGGGCGAGGGGGTTGAGATCGGTCATCTGGGACTCCAATGGCGCGCGATGATGCGCCACCGAGGCCGAGCGGGCAAGGGGGCGGGCGCCCGCGCGGCCAGAAATGCCGCGCCGCGTCAGCGCCGGCGGCGGGGGCGGAGGGCCAGCAGGGGCAGGACGAGGAGCCAGGTCGCCGGGCCCGGGCGGCCATCGACGTCGCACGCGCAGCCATCGGTGGCGTCCCCGCCGCTGGCGCCGCTGCCGTCCGTCCCGGCGTCCGAACCGCTGCCGGGATCGCCTGGCCCGCGGCCCTCGCCGGGGCAGCGACCGCGGTGGCAGACGGCGCCGCCGGGGCAGTGCACGCCGATGCACGGGTCGTCGACGCAGCGGCCCTCTTCGCAGATCCGGCCCGTCGGGCAGGGCACGCCAAAGCACGGATCCATGCCGCAGCGGCCGTCGGCGCAGACGAGCGGGAAGGGGCAGGTGACCCGGGCGCAGGCGTCGTCCACGCAGTCCCCGTTCACGCACCGCAGGCCCGTCGGGCAGGTGATCTGGCTGCAGTCATCGAAGCAGTCGCCGCCGGTGCAGCCCTGCTCGGGGCCGCAGCCTGCGCCCACGCAGTCGTCGGGGGCGCACTCCCCGTCGGCGCAGAGCTGGCCGTCGGGGCAGGCCCCGCCGTAGCAGTCGAGCTCGACGCAGCGCCCCAGCGTGCAGTAGCGACCCTCCGGACACTCGATGCCCGGGCAGGGGTCGTTGCACTGGCCGTCCCGGCAGACGAGGCCCGTCGGGCAGTCGATGTTGCGGCACGGCTCCAGGCAGTAGCCGTCGATGCAGATCCGGTTGTCGAAGCACTCGCCGTTCTCGCACGGCGGGGCGCACTCGCCGTTGACGCAGCGGCGGTCGGGCGGGCAGGTGCCATCGCCGTCCACGGTGCCGTCGCAGTCGTTGTCGATGCCGTCGCAGATCTCCTGGCGGGTCGGGCCGCAGTAGCCGCAGGCGTTGTAGGCGTCCTCGTCGGCGCGGCCGTCGCAGTCGTTGTCGAGGCCGTCGCAGACCTCCTGGGCGGGGCCGGCCTCGCCCTCGCAGATCTGGGCGCCGCCGCGACACGCCAGGCGGCCGCGGCTGCACTCGCCGGTGTCGATGCCGCAGGGCTCGCCGCGCTGGGGGAACGTCTCGTCGATCTGCCCATCACAGTCTTCGTCGAGGCCGTTGCAGATCTCCTCGGGCAGGGGGCCGCAGGCGCCGCAGCGGTTGCGGACGTCCTCGTCGATGCGGTTGTCGCAGTCGTTGTCGAGGCCGTCGCAGACCTCGGGGCCCGCCTCGCAGTCGCAGCGAGGGCACTCGCGGCCCTCGTCGATGTTGCCGTCGCAGTCGTTGTCGTTGCAGTCGCAGACTTCTTCGGGCACCGCGCCGCACGCACCGCAGGCGTTGAGGGCGCCCTCGTCGGCGCGGCCGTCGCAGTCGTCGTCACGGCCGTTGCACCCCTCGTCCGGCAGGTCGCCGCAGCCGCCGCACCGGTTCAAGGCCCCCTCGTCCACGGCGCCGTCGCAGTCGTTGTCGAGGCCGTCGCAGGCCTCGGCGGGCACGTCCCCGCAGCCGCCGCACCGGTTGAGCAGGCCTTCGTCGGTCTGGCCGTCGCAGTCGTCGTCGATGCCGTTGCAGTCCTCGGCCCGTGGATCGCCCGGGGTGGCCGAGCACGTGGTGCCGTCGCCATCGGCGCTGCACTCGATCTCCCCGTCGCGATTGCAGAATCCGACACCGACGGAGCAGGGCCGCCCCACGTTGGGGAAGCCCTCGTCCACCCGGCCATCGCAGTCGTTGTCGGCCCCGTCGCACAGCTCCCGGGGCTGGGCGTTGTCGATGGCATCCTGGAGCGCGTCGACCAGGCCCTGGGGGTCGTTGGCCTGGTAGGCGTTGCCGCCCGCCAGATCGAGGCGGCCCCGGGCGTCGACGGCGGTGCCGCCGGCGCGGGCCAGGGCGTCGAGCTCGGTGGCGAAGGCGGTGCCGGGGCCGAAGCCGACCACGAAGGTGCGCACGTCGTGGCGCGCGCCCATCACCGGCAGGTTGCGCAGGGTGGTGGCGGCCTGGACGAGCTCGGCCTGGACGCGGGCGCGCACGACGGGATCCTCGGCGTCGGCGCCCGGGCACTGCTGGTAGCCGTCCGTCAGGAGCAGCACGTAGTAGGGGCGACAGTCGGCCTCGGGATCGGCCGAGATGAAGCGGGTGAGGGCCTCGCGAGCGCTCGCCATCGAGTGGGTGAGCGGGGTGTAGCCGTTGCCCCGCAGCTCCTTGTCGTTGGGGTAGCTCTCCGAGCCGTCCATCCACCGCAGCACCCGCGCGCGGCTCATGGGCCCCGGCTCCACCAGCAGGTCGGCGGGGCCGCACGCGTTGCTGGCGCCGTCGTAGTTGGAGGCCAGGATGGTCCCGTCCTCGCGGCGGTACTGGGCGCCGACGTCGTGCTGGAGGCGGCCGAAGCCCGGATCCGCGGGCTCGAGCTGGCCGTAGCGCATCAGGCCGAACTCGATGTCGGGGCTGTTGGCGACGATGGCCGAGAGAGCCGCCTTGGCGTGGAACATGCGGCTGCCGAGCCGGCAGGCCTGGCGGTGCGGGTAGCGGGCGCTCCCGTCGCCGTAGCAGTCGGTGCCACCCTCGTAGTCCCAGAGCATGGAGCCCGAGGTGTCGAAGATGACGAGGACGCGGGCCGACGTCTGGGCCCAGGCGGACCACGGCAGCAACAAGCAGAGCAACAGGAGGCGCGACATGAGCTATCCGGTGTGGTGATCGGCGCGGATTCTTACCAGCGCCTACCCCATCGTAGCTCGGGAGTCGAGATCAGTTCTCGTCGACATCCTGGCGGCGCAGCGCATCGATGATGCGGCGCTTGCGGGGCGTCTCCACGGGCTCGGCCATGGAGTCGGGGGCGATCTCGGCCAGGAGCTGGGCCTCGATGAGGGCCAGGCGGGCAGCCACCTCGGCCCGCGCCTCGGCGCGGACGCCGTCGAGCTTGCTGCCGAGGGGGGCGTCGGCCGGGAGGGCCGCGCCGGTGCGCATGCGCAGCACCCGCTCCTCGAAGGCGGACGGGCCCTGGACCTCGGTTTCGGTGACCACCGTGGTGGTCGTGCCCGTGTTTCGTTCGTCGTTCCTGCTCACCGCGACCTCGCACACGCCGTTCACCGACTCGCTGGCCGCCCCCTCGGGCCGCCACGCAAGGCCAGATATAGACCACGCTCGCGAGGACGGCAAATTTTTGCCTGTCGATTTCTGAGGCGGTCCGAACGTCGCAAACCCTCACCACAAGCGGGTTTGCGGCGTCGGCCTTATCCGGCCGGCCCGCACGATAACGTGAGGCGAACCCGGCGGACTGGCTTGGAAATCCCGGCGCGGGCCGCCGGGCCGGGCAGCCTGGCGACCGGCGACGCCGATGCCGCGTCCTCTTGACCGCCCGCCCCGAACGATGGGAAAGGGCGGGCCGGAGGCGAACATGGACGAAGCGAAGATCCGGGAGGTGCTGGCGGGGATCGCCGCACCAGCGGGTGAGGGTGATCTGGTGGCGGCAGGCCACGTGGGCAGCGTCGCGATCAAGGGCGGCGAGGTCACGGTGGTGCTCCAGTTCACGGGTCTGGGCCGCGAGGCCCGCCACGCCGTCGAGGATCAGGTCTATGACCGCCTGATCGTGCTGGAGGGCGTCGACGAGGTGCTCATCGAGACCGAGGTGGCCGACATGCCGGCCCCCCCGGCCGAGGCGGGGCTCTCGATGCACGGCGGGGGCGGAGGAGGCGGCGCGCCCGCGAAGCCGGCCGTCAAGCCTGCCAAGACGGCCCTCTCGGACGTGAAGTCCCTGATCGCCGTGGCGAGCGGCAAGGGCGGCGTCGGCAAGTCGACGGTGGCGGTGAACCTGGCCCTCGCCCTGGCCCACCGCGGCGCCCGCGTCGGCATCTGCGACGTGGACATCTACGGCCCGTCGGTGCCCGTCCAGCTCGGCGTGGTGCAGGCCAAGCCCGGCGTCAGCGCCGACCAGAAGCGCTTCCTGCCGGTCTTCGCCTACGGCCTCAAGGTCATGTCGATCGGCTTTCTGGTGGATGACGACACCCCGGTCATCTGGCGAGGCCCCATCGTGTCGTCGGTGGTCAAGCAGTTCCTCGATGATGTGGAGTGGGGGGCTCTCGACTACCTCATCCTGGATCTGCCCCCCGGGACGGGCGACGCCCAGCTCACGCTGACGCAGTCGGCGCCGATCACTGGCGCCATCATCGTGACCACGCCCAGCGAGCTGGCGCTGGTGGACGCGGTGAAGGGCCTGCAGATGTTCCGCAAGGTCGAGACGCCGGTGCTGGGCATGGTGGAGAACATGAGCCACTACGTCTGCAGCGCCTGCGGGCACCACAGCCTGCCGTTCAGCGGCGGGGGCACGGCCCGGGTGGCCGAGCAGCTCAAGACCCGGATCCTGGCGAGCATTCCGCTCTCGGACGAGGTCCAGCGCGGCGGCGACACGGGGCACCCCGTGGTGGCCGAGAGCCCCGATGCGCCGCAGGCCCAGGCGTTCTTCCAGCTCGCCGACGCGCTGATGGAGAAGATCCCCTTCGAGCCGGCGCCCACCGATGACAAGAAGAAGAAGGGCCTGTTCGGCCTCTTCCGGAAGCAGGGGTCGTGATGCGGACGGAGCTTGAGTTCTGCCAGGTCTCGTCGGCCCTCGATGGCGTCGAGGGGCTGATGATCGTGGGGCGGGCCGAGGCGCTGGCCGACGCGGCCGTGCGGGCGCTGGTGCCGCCCGAGGTGGCCTGGGACGCCCTGCTGGACGACGCCCGGCCCGGCGATGCGGGCGTGTCGCGCTCGACGTGGCTGGCCGGGACGCTGCGGCAGGTGGCCGTCGGGATCGTGCCCACCGTCGCGTCGCGTCATAACTGCGCGGCGCGGCCCGACGCCGTCGCCAGCCTGGTGCGCGCCGGCCTCCCGAGCGGGTCGCCGGTGGCGGTCATCCTGGTACCCGAGCGGGCGGCCGACGCTCTGGCGGTGGCGGCCGCCGTGGCGCGCGCCCTGCCGCTGTATGCGCGCAAGACCGGCAAGTCCGAGCCCCGCCGGCGCCTCGTGCGGGTGGCCGTGCTGCCGGCCGACGGCGGCATCGTGGACGTCGACCGGCTGGCCGAGGTGGCCGATGCCCTGCGCTTCGCGGCCCGGCTCGTCGACATGCCCGCGTCCGAGCTCGACACCGAGGCCTTCGTCGACGTGGCCCGCGACACCGCGGCCCGGGTGGGCGCCGAGATCACGGTCATCGAGGGCGAGGCCCTGGGTCATGGCGGCTTCGGCGGCCTGTGGAACGTCGGCCGCGCCGCCGTGCGCAAGCCGGCGCTGGTGGTGCTGGAGCACGCCGGCCGCGGGGGCCGCTCCATCTCGCTCGTGGGCAAGGGCATCGTCTACGACACCGGCGGGCTCTGCCTGAAGCCCCGGGTCGGCATGACGGGGATGAAGGGTGACATGGGCGGCGCCGCCGCCGTCCTGGGCGCGTTCGCGGCCGCCGTCCGCCTGGGCACCCGCCACCGGCTGCGGGCCGTGCTCTGCCTGGCCGAGAACGCCATCGGCCCCGACGCGATGCGCCCCGATGACATCATCACGCTCTACTCGGGCAAGACCGTCGAGGTGAACAACACCGACGCCGAGGGGCGCCTCGTGCTCGGCGACGGGGTGGCCTACGCCGTGCGCCACCTCCAGCCTGAAATCATCATTGATCTCGCGACGTTGACGGGAGCGCAGCTCATCGCCACCGGCAAGCGGCACGCGGCCAGCGTCTGCAACGACGAGGAGCTGGAGTCCGCCGCGGTGGACGCGGGGCGGCGGACGGGCGACCTGGTGCACCCGCTGCCGTACTGCCCCGAGTTCTTCCGGCGCGAGTTCAAGAGCCCGGTGGCCGACCTCAAGAACTCCGTGAAGGACCGCTCCAACGCCCAGAGCTCCTGCGCGGGGCAGTTCATCGCGGAGCACCTGGGCGACTTCGCCGGGAGCTGGCTGCACCTGGACATCGCCGGACCCGCCCACGACGCCGAGCGCGGCACGGGCTATGGCGTGGCGCTGCTGGTGGATCTGCTGGAGACCCTGTAGCCCCCGCCGTCAGGGGGCGGAGGCCGGCGCCTCGGAGGCCGGCGCCTCGGGGGCCGGCGGGCCGTCCTCGATCACGTAGGTCGTGAACTCGATCTTGTCCACGTCCCCCGTCTTGACGACGTTGCGGAAGCGCTCGCCCAGGTCTTCCAGGAAGCGGGCCTTGCCCGCCTCGCCCTGGACGGACTCCTCGGTGCGGTGGGCGCTCAGGAAGTACATCATCCGGCGGAGCTGCTCGCGCCGCCCCCGCAGCTCGCGGAGGGTGACGGGGTTGTCCGTCGTCAGCACGATGGCGGCCCGCAGCTTCCGGCTGCTGTCGCGCAGGGCCAGCGGGTAGGGGCCCAGCACCACCTCGAAGGGACCGGCGGCCGTCTCGGGGGCCGCCGCGGTCTCGGGCGCCGGGGCCGACTCGGGGGCCGAGGGCGGCGCCGTCGTCGCCGGCGCGACGTCCGCGTCCGGGGCGGGGCGCGGCGGGGGAGGAGCGGCATCCGGCGCCACGGGCGTGACGGAGGTCACCTCGGGCTTCCAGGTCAGGACGAACCAGGCGCCGGCGCCCAGGGCGACGACGGCCAGGATGATCACCAGTCTCTGCATGACCTCGGCTCGGCTTGGACGATGGCGGGCAATCAGAGTCCGGAACGGCCCTGACTGTCAAAGAAGGGGGTCGGCGGGCGGCCGAGGGCGCACTCGGCGGCCAGCGCCGTCCGGTTGCTGACCTCCAGGCGCAGGAAGGTCTCCTGGAGCAGGCGCGCCACCGTGCGGGGGGCGATGCCCAGCTCGGCGGCGATGTCATCGTTGGAGCCCCCCTCCGCGGCCAGCAGCGCCACCTGGATCTGGCGCTGGGTCAGGCGGGCCCGCCACCGGGCGGGGATCTCGGGCGGGGCCGCCTCGGCCTCCATCAAGGTCACGACCGTGGCCAGGTGCCCGACCAGGACCTGGGCGATGACGGCGACCTCGGGCGCCAGCGGGCCGCCCAGGCAGATCCACCGCGGCGCGCGCGTCCGCTCGGGGAGGGCGAGGCGGAAGCCGCAGGGCGTCGCCTGTTCCTCCTCCTCGCACCAGAAGAGGCTGGCGTCCTCCCGGCCCAGCCACCGCCGGACGCGGTTGATGACCCGGCGCTGCCAGTGCCCCCGCAGGCTGGGGCGGTAGAGCTCCTGGATGCAGGTGATCAGGTCGGCGATCTCGATGGGCTCGTTCATGCCACCGACCTCGAGTGGGCCGGGGGGGGCTTGGGCTGGCTCAGCAGCGCCGCGACGTCCAGCTCGTTGCGCCCCGCCACCCCGAAGTGCCGGTAGCCCTCCTGGAGGCAGCGCGCCACCGTCGCCGACGTCAGATCGAGGTACTCGGCGATCTGCAGGTTGGTCATCCCCCGTGCGGCGAGCAGGATGCAGGCGCCCGACCGCCGCGGCAGCTCCGCCAGCAGCTCACGGATCTCGTCGACGCGCTCGGGATCGGGCTCCCGGAGGCGATCGGAGAGCATCGCGCCCCGGTCGCGCCGGAAGGCGAAGTCGATGGCCAGCTCGAGGTTGGCCACGACGCTCGACGCCCGCAGGTTGATGACCGCGTTGCTCGCCACCCCGTAGAGCATCCACACGCTGTCGATCGGCAGCTCCCGATGCAGGGACCGCAGGACGATCAGGTCGCCGGCGACCCGAAAGCCGGGGCCCTCGATCTCGGGGAAGGCGATGGACTGCCAGGCGCCGCGCCCGGCGCGCACCCGAAGCTGATCGTCCTGGACACCGACCACGCCGCCATCGGCCTGGAGCAGGGCACAGACCAGATCAAGGGCCGTCTCCCAGAGCGGCGCCTTGAGCGCATAGAGCCGACAAAGCAGACCGAGGAACTGCTGGTCGGTCAGGTGATCCATCCTCCAATCCCTTCTCGTGCCGACCCCGGGGCCTCAGGGCGACACGTTCCCAGCATGGGACTTGTCGGACGTCTGTTCAAGCTCTGACTCCGAAACTCGCCGCGGGGCGCGGTATTCCAGCGATGGGGGGCTCTCGATGACGAGTGTGTCGGCTGCCACCGACGTCGTGATCCAGACATTGCCACCGATGGTCGCGTTGCGGCCGATGACCGTCTCGCCGCCCAGGACGGTGGCGCCGGCGTAGATCACCACGCCGTCCTCGATGGTCGGGTGGCGCTTGGCGCCGGCGAGGCTGCGCCGCACCGAGAGGGCGCCGAGGGTCACGCCCTGGTAGATCTGCACGTCGTCGCCGATGTCGGTCGTCTCGCCGATGACGACGCCGGTGCCGTGGTCGATGAAGAAGCGCCGGCCGATGCGGGCGCCGGGGTGGATGTCGATGCCGGTGCGCTGGTGGGCGTGCTCGGCCATGGCCCGCGGCAGGAAGGGGACGCCGGCGTCGTAGAACCAGTGGGCCACCCGGTGGGTCATGATGGCCTCGAAGCCCGGGTACGTGAGGATGACCTCTTCGATGCTGCGGGCGGCCGGATCGCCGTCGAGGGCGGCCCGGGCGTCGTGGCGCAGCTCCTCGCGGATGCTGGGCAGCGCCCGCAGGAAGCCGGTGGCCACCTCGGCGGCCTGGGCCCGGATGGAGCCGCCGCTACGGTCGGGCTCGTGGTGCACCAGCGCGCGCCGCACCAGCCGGCTGAGGCGATCGTGGAGCTGGCAGAGCCAGGTGCCGACCCGGAACCGCCGGCTCGCCTTCGGCAGCGCCTCGTCGGCGTAGAAGCCAGGAAACAGGAGCCGCTTGATCTGCTCCAGGACCGCGACGACCGCCTCCCGGGGGGGCAGCCGCTCGCTCGTGCCGTCCAGGTCGTAGCTGCCGATGAGCTCGTCCGCGATGGCACCCAGCTGGTCTTCGTCCATGTCGGCCTCCTCGCCGGGGCGCATTCTTGACCACCCCGGGGGGCGGCCGCCAGCGGCCGGTGAAACGAGGGCCCAGACGGCGTATGCTGCTCGCCTTCGCTCGCATGGAGGCGCACCCATGGACGCCACGTCCTTCCTCGCCGGCTACGAAGGCCTCGTCGGCGACACCCCGCTCTGCCGGCTCAAGCGGGTCGTGACCCGCCCCGACGTCGAGGTCATCGCCAAGCTGGAAGGCGGGAACCTCGGCGGCAGCGTGAAGGATCGTGCGGCGCTGGGCATGATCAACGCCGCCGAGGGGGAGCTGGCCGGCCGCCGCATCGTGGAGGCCACCAGCGGCAACACCGGCATCGCGCTGGCCATGATCGCCGCCCTCAAGGGCCTGCCCATCACCCTCATCCTGCCGGCCAACGCCACGCGGGAGCGCCGGGTGAACATGGAGGCGTACGGCGCCGAGGTGCTGATCGCCGACGACATGATCGCGGCGCGGGACTGGGCGCGCTCGCTGGCCGACGCCGGCACCCACCACGAGCTGGATCAATTCTCCAACCCCGCGAATCCATTGATGCATTACCTGACGACGGGGCCCGAGGTGCTCCGCCAGACGGCGGGCCGCATCACCCACTTCGTCAGCTCGATGGGCACCACCGGCACCATCATGGGCACCGCGCGCTACCTGGCGGAGGCGAAGCCGTCGGTGCGCATCGTGGGCGTGCACCCCGAGGAGGGGTCCCAGATCCCGGGCATCCGCAAGTGGCCCGACGCCTACCGGCCCCGCATCCATGAGGACGGCCGCATCCACGAGATGCGGTACGTCAACACCGACGACGCCACGCGGACCACCCGGCAGCTCGCCCGCGACGAGGGCCTGTTCGTCGGCCTCTCGGGCGGCGGCGCGTGCACCGCGGCGCTCCGGGTGGCCGAGGAGGCCCCCGCGGGGAGCGTGATCGTGTTCGTGGTGCCCGATCGCGGCGACAAGTACCTGTCCATGGAGACGCTGTTCGGGCCGTGAGATCGCGGCGGCCCAGCGCCCTCGCCCGCGCCCTGCTGGCGGCGCCCGCGGCCCCCGACGGGCCCTGGGAGGCGCGGGTGGTGTGGGCGGTGGCTGGCTGGCTGGCCGAGCTGCTGCCCGGGGGCTTCGGGACGCCCACCCCCGATCTGCCGGCCGGGCCGACGACCCTCGACGCGCTGGCCGACGCGACGGCCGAGCTGCGCGCCTTCGAGCTGGTGGGCAGCCCCCCTCGCCTGCGGGCGGGCGGCGGCCGCAAGGCCGCAGGCCTGTGGTACACCCCGCCCGCTGCGGTGGCGCCCGCGCTGGACGCCCTGCCGCCGGGCACCCTCTGCGATCCCGCCTGCGGGACGGGGCACTTCCTCGTCGCCGCCGCCCGCCGTCGCCTGGATGCTGGCCAGGATCCCGCGGCCGTGGCCGCCTCCCTGCATGGCCTCGATCTCGATCCACTCGCGATCGCGCTGGCCCGAAGCCGGCTCTGGGCGGCCCTCGGGGCCGATCCCGCCCTGCGGGACGTCGTGGCGGACCAGGTGCGGGTGGGCGACGCGCTGCTGGGGCCCGCGCCGGGACAGGCCCCGGGCCCCGACGGCTTCGACTGGGCGGCCACCTGGCCCGTGAGCGCGCGGCCCGGCTTCGACGCCATCGCTGGCAACCCGCCCTTTCGCGCCGGTCGCCACGCCGATCTGCCCCGCGCGGCCCTCTTCGCCCGCGTCCCCACGGCCGAGTACCAGCTCGATCCCTACCTGCTCTTCCTCGATCGGGCGCTGCGCCTCCTGGCGCCGGGCGGGCGCGCGGCGCTGGTCGTCCCCGGCACCTGGCTGGCCAACCACCGCGCCCGCGCCCTGCGCCTCTTCGTCCTCGGCCAGCACCGCCTGCGCCGCGTGATCGAGCTGCCCGCGGCCGCCTTCGACGCCGGCGTCGAGGCCACCATCGCGGTCATCGAGCGGGATGGCCCCACCCCCGCCACGGCCCCCGTGACCGACGTCGCCGGCCGGCGGATCGGCGAGTTGCTCTTTGATCTCGATGACTTCGGTGCGCCCGCGGCCCTGGCCCGCCGGCCGTCGGACGCCGCGCTGCTGCGCCGCCGCTTCACCCGCACGGTGGGGGACGCGGCCGAGGTGGTGCGCGGGGTCAACCCGTACCACAAGAGCACCCACACGCCGGCCCAGATCGCCGATCGGATCCACCACGCGCGGGCGCCCGCCGGCCCGGCCTGGCGCGCCGAGCTGCGCGGCCGGCACCTGGCCCCCTGGCACATCGCCTGGCCCGCCGACGCCTACATCCACTACGGCCCGTGGCTGAAGGAGCCACGGGATCCCCGCTTCTTCGAGGGGCCGCGGGTCGTCGTCCGCAAGATCCTCGGCGCGACGCTGATCGCCGCGGTGACGGAGGCGCCCTTCGTCTGCGACCAGTCCGTCTACATCGTGCGGCCGCGGGCGGGCTGGGATCCGTATCTGTTGCTGGCCTGCCTGCACAGCCGGCTGGTGGCGGCGCTGCTGCGGACCCGCCACCAGGCCCATGGCGCGCTCTTCCCCCAGCTCAAGGTGGCCGAGCTGCGCGGGGCCCCGCTGCCGCCCGTCGAGCCCGACGATCCGCGGGCCGGCGTCGTGGCGGCCCTGGCTCGCGAGGCCCAGAAGGTGGCCGAGGCGGGGGGGGCGGTGGGCCCGGTGGCCGATCGCATCGAGGTGCTCGTCGAAGCGCTCTACGCTGGTTGAAGCGGTCGGGCCCGGCGTGCTAACCACCCGCGACCCCGGGGGGCAGCCCCGGCTGACTTGAGGAGGTCTCCATGACCGGCATCCTGCTCGTGATCGCCCTGTTCCAGCCCGCCTCCCAGCCCGCGGCCCCGCCGGCCGACAACACCATGGGGGCGGCCGCCGTCGTCCACCGCGGCGCGGCCTTCACCGTCGCCGACACCGTGACGCTGGACGCCATCGCCGCCGCGCCCGACCAGTTCGCCGGCAAGACCGTGAAGGTCAGCGGCAAGATCGGCTCGGTCTGCAAGAAGAAGGGCTGCTGGATGACCATCAACGGCGAGAAGGTCACCTCCGTCGCCCGCGTGGTCTTCAAGGACTACAGCTTCTTCGCCCCCCTCGACAGCCAGGGCAAGCTGGCGACCCTGGAGGGCGTGGTGGAGGCCAAGGTGCTCGACGAGGCCGAGCGCAAGCACCTGGCCGAGGACGCCCAGAAGCCCGTCGAGGAGATCCCCGCCGCCGAGCTGCGCCTCATCGCCACGGCCCTCGAGGTCCGCGCCGTCGGCCACTGATGGGCGGCCTGCTGGCCCGCCTCGCCGCCCTCGCCCTGGGCGGCGCCCTGCTCTACGGCGGGGGCACGGGCCTCCAGGCCACCCTCGCCTTGCGCGCGGACGCCGCGGCCTTCGCCGCGGTCCCCGCGACCTTCACCCGCAGCCGGCAAGCCGGCTGGAGCGGCGCGACCATCGACCAGCTCCAGTGGACGTACACCGTCGCCGGCGTGGCCCATGAGGGCCGCGCGGCGGTGGGCTGGCCCGGCCTCGATCCGGCCGAGGCCGACCGCCTGACGACCGGGGGACCACACACGGTGTTCCACGATCCCGCCGATCCCGGGCGCAGCGTGCTGACGCGGACGCCGAGCCTCGCGGTGGACGCCGCCCTCGCCGGCGGTGGTCTGCTCTTCGCTGCCCTGGCGCTCTGGCCGCGTCGCCGAAAAAGCCAGCAAAAACAAGGCTGAAGAAAATCGTCCTCCGCTCGTTGCCGCGCCGGCGCTGCCAGGTGTCCCACGGGCCGAACTCTTCAGGAGGATGATCATGGCGACTCGACTGAGCATCGGTGTGCTGGCGGTGGCGGCGGCGGGGTGTGGGCGGCAGGGGCCTGAGCTGGCGGCGAGCCGGCAGCCCATCATCCAGGGGGCGCCCGCCACGGCCGCCCAGCTCTTGTCGACGGTGGCGCTGGTGGACTCGGGGGCGGGGGAGTTCTTCTGCACCGGCACCCTGGTGGCCCCGGACGTGGTGATCAGCGCCGCCCACTGCTTCCTCAACAACGACGAGACCGGGTACGTGCAGGCCGACGACCTGGCCGTCGCGGTGGCCACCCTGCGGGCCGATCCCGCCCCCCAGCGGCAGCGCCACGCCATCCGGCGGTTCACGGTGCACCCGGGCTTCCGCCCCGATGGGGGCGACGGCCAGTTCGACGCCGCGGGGGTCGGCCGCGAGGACGACATCGCGGTGATCGTGCTGGAGCAGCCGGTGGCGGATCAGGCGCCCACGCCCATCCTGCCGGCGGGCCTCGTCGACCGGCTGAGCCCGGGCCTGATGCTGACCATCGCGGGCTACGGGGTGACGGATCTGAACGAGCGCAACGATCACTCGGGCACGCTGCACATCGGCGAGACGCGCCTCATCCGCCGGGCGGCGTTCGAGCTGCTGGCGGGCGGGCCCGGCGACACCTGCAACGGCGACTCGGGCGGGCCCGCCTACGCCACCATCGACGGCACGCGCTACCTGGTCGGCGCCACCTCCCGCGGGGCCGACGACGCGCGGGTGGACTGCGGCGATCGGGGTATCTACACCCTGGTCCCCGCCTACGCCGACTGGGTGGCGCAGGTGGTGGGAAACCCCAATGAAAACAACCCGGTCGAGCCGCCGGCGGTCGATCCCCCGGCCGGTGGGGCTGACGACGAGGCCGACGGCGAGATCGGGGTCGACGCTTGCGCCGAGGAGGGGTGGTACGGCGACGGGGAGTGCGATGACTTCTGCGACCGGCCCGATCCCGACTGCGCGGGCGGGGCGGACGACGGGGCGGACGACGAGGCCGACGACGAAGACTGGGCCGACGACGGGTCCGACGACGAAGAGTGGGCCGACGACGGGTCCGATGACGAAGACCGGGCCGACGACGAGGACGGGGCGGACGACGGGGCCGACGACGAGGCCGACGACCAGGCCGAGCCCCTGGCCCTGGACCAGGATCGCGCCGGCTGCCAGGCGGCGCCCGGCCAGGGAGGGCCGCTGGGGGCCCTGGGGCTGGTGGCGCTGGTCGGGCTCATGGCCCGGCGGCGGCGTCAGCTGCGGTAGTCGGCGTTGATGCGCACGTAGTCGGCGCCGAAGTCGCAGGTGTGGACGGTGGGCGACCGCGCCCTGCTGGAGGTCGAGGCGGATGGGATACTCGGGCGTCTTCATGACGGCCCGGGCGGCCACCTCGGCCTCCTTGCCCAGCCACTCCCCCCCCGCGAAGAGCAGCACATCGCCGATGGTCAGCCGCAGCTTCGCCGGCTCGATCGCCACGCCGCTGCGGCCGGCCGCCGCGATGATGCGGCCCCAGTTGGGGTCCTCGCCGTGCAGGGCCGTCTTGACGAGGGGGCTGAGGGCGATGGCCTCGGCCACCCGCTGGGCCGCCGCGAAGTCCGGGGCGCCGGCGACGGTGACGGAGACGGTCTTCGTCCCGCCCTCGGCGTCGCGCACGATGTCGCGGGCCAGCTCCCGGGCGATGGGCAGGATGCCCGCCTCGAACGCCGCCAGGGCGTCGCCGCTCAGGGGCTCGCCCTCGCCGCCCGCCAGCAGCAGCGCGGTGTCGTTGGTGCTGGTGTCGCCGTCGATGGTGATCGCGTTGAAGGAGTCCTGGCAGACGCGGCGCCACAGGGCGTCCAGATCAGCCGGCGCCACGGGGGCGTCCGTGACCAGAAAAGCCAGCATGGTCGCCATGTTGGGGTGGATCATGCCCGCCCCCTTGGCGGCCCCGGCGACGTGGAAGCGCCGGCCCCCGGCCTCGACGATCCCGGTGCGCACCTTGGGGCGGGTGTCGGTGGTCATGATGGCGCGGGAGAAGGCACCCAGCCCATCGCCCGAGGCGGCGGCGAGGGCGGCCGGGATGCCGGCCTCCAGCTTCGCCATGGGCAGCGGGGCGCCGATGACCCCGGTGCTGGCCACCATCACCTCGCCCGGGGCACAGCCGAGGGCCGCGGCCGCCAGCTCGCCCATGCGATCGGCGTCGCGAGCCCCCTGCTCGCCCGTACAGGCGTTGGCGTTGCCGCTGTTGATGACCACCGCCCGCACCTTGCCGCCGGCCGCGAGCAGCGCCCGGTCACGCACCACCGGGGCCGCGACGACCAGGTTCCGGGTGAACACGCCCGCGCACGCGATGGGCCGGTCGGCCACGATGACCGCCAGATCCGCCGCGCCGGACTTCTTGATGCCGCAGGCGATGCCGCCGAACCGAAACCCCGCGACGCCGGTGTCCATCAGGCCTGGACCCCCTGGTCGGCGTCCATGTGGCACTTCTTGTACTTCTGGCCGCTGCCGCACCAGCACGGATCGTTGCGGCCCAGCTTGGGCCGGTCACGCCGCACGGTGCCCACCTGACGGCTGACCGGCTGGGCCAGGACGTCGTCGGGATCGGGGGTCTCGGCCTTGCTGTCGTCGGCCGCCTGCATCTGCATCTGGCGGGCGAGGAACTCGCGGCGGCGCCGCTCCTCCTCCTGCTCGCGCCGGACCTCCTCCTCGGAGCGGACCGTCAGCCGGTAGAGCTGACCCATGACCTGCGACTTGATGTTGACCAGCATGTCCTGGAAGAGCCGGAAGCCTTCCTTCTGGTACTCCTTCTTGGGGTCGCGCTGGCCGTAGCCGCGCAGGCCGATGCCCGTCCGAAGCTGGTCCATCACCTGGAGGTGGTGCTTCCACTGCTCGTCGATCTGCCGCAGGAAGAGGTCCTTGGCGATCTGGTGGAAGAGCAGGGGCCGGCTGGCGTTGACCTCGTCGATCTTCGCCAGGAAGGGCTTCTCCACCTCGAAGTAGATGCTCTCCTGGTAGCGGATGGCGGCGCGGGGCAGGCTGGACAGATCGACGCGGTGGTTGAACTGGAAGAGGACCGCCTCGACCAGCGCGTCCAGGTCCCACTTGTCGGTGGGGATGCCGTCGTTGCACTGCACCTCGACCATGTTCAGCACGAGGTCCTCGATGCAGTCGAGGGCGATCTCGCGCAGGGGCTCGGCCTCCCCCAGCCGCTCGCGGCCCAGGGCCGTGATGTGCAGCGAGATGGCCTCGGGCGGCGCCTCGGCGCTCTTGCCGTCCTCGCTGACGGCCAGCTTGCTCTCGTCCAGCTTGACCTCGAGGTAGCCCCGTCGCCGGAAACCCTCCATGATTGCCATGACATAGGGCGCATCGACGGGCAGCCGCTCCACGGCCTCGGCGGCGGTGAGGGGGGCCTCGCCGATCTGCTTGAGCAGGTCCAGGGCCTGGAGATCCTCGCTGGCCAGCACGCGGCGGCGCCACTTGTAGATGGTCTTGCGCTGCTGGTTCATGACGTCGTCATACTCCAGCAGGTTCTTGCGGGCGTCGAAGTGCTGGGCCTCCACCCGGCGCTGGGCGTTCTCGATGGCCCGCGACACCATCCCCGCCTCGATGGGGGCGTCGTCGCTCATGCCCAGGCGGTCCATGATGGCCGTCATCCGCTCGCTGGCGAAGATGCGCATCAGGCTGTCCTCGAGGGACAGGTAGAAGCGGCTCGACCCCGGGTCGCCCTGGCGGCCGGCGCGGCCACGCAGCTGGTTGTCGATGCGCCGGCTCTCGTGGCGCTCGGTGCCCAGGATGTGCAGGCCGCCCGCCTCGAGGACCTTCTTGTTCTCTTCGCGGAAGAGGTCGCGCGTCTCGGCGATCTCGCCGATCAGGCTCTCGGGGACGCCGTTGAGGACCACCTCGTTGGCCAGCATCTCGCGGGCCTTGTCCTCGTTGCCGATGACGATCTGCTTGACGAAGTCCTCGACCACCTCCCACTCGCGGGTGTAGCGCTCGGCCACCCCCAGCTCGAGCAGCTTGGCCTGGCCCCAGAACTCGGCGTTGCCGCCCAGGATGATGTCGGTCCCGCGGCCCGCCATGTTGGTGGC
Source organism: bacterium (assembly GCA_041389985.1). Lineage (GTDB taxonomy): Bacteria > Myxococcota_A > Bradymonadia > UBA7976 > UBA1532 > JACKDP01. Next base: position 172,936 of record JAWKQS010000006.1, on the reverse strand, counting down.
CACCGTCACATGCCCGAGGCGGCCGGCCTGGGCGACGATGGACGCCTCGCGCTCGTGCTGCTTGGCGTTGAGGACCTCGTGGGGGATGCCCTCCTTGACGAGCATCCGGTGGATGATCTCGGACTTCTCCACGCTCGTGGTGCCCACGAGGACCGGCTGGCCGCGCTCGTGGGACGCCTTGATCTCCTCCACGCACGCCCGGAACTTGCCCTTCTCGGTGCGGTAGACCATGTCGGGGTGGTCGGCACGCTGGATGGGCTTGTTGGTGGGGATGACCACCACGTCCAGGCTGTAGATCTTCTGGAACTCCTGCTCTTCCGTCTTCGCCGTCCCGGTCATGCCGGAGAGCTTCTCGTAGATGCGGAAGTAGTTCTGGAACGAGACGGTGGCCAGGGTGTGGTTCTCGGCCTGGATGGACACGCCCTCCTTGGCCTCGACCGCCTGGTGCAGCCCGTCCGACCAGCGACGCCCCGGCATCAGGCGGCCGGTGTGCTCGTCGATGATCAGGACCTCGCCGTCCTTGACCAGGTAGTTCACGTCGCGCCGGTAGAGGGTGTGAGCCTTCAGCGCGTTGTTGACGTGGTGGAGCAGGATGATGTTGGCCGGCTCGTAGAGGTTGCCCACCTCCAGCATCCGCTCGACCGTCTCGACGCCCTCCTCGGTGAGGGTGGCGGAGTGGGCCTTCTCGTCGACGTTGTAGTGGATGTCCTTCTTGAGCTTCGGGATCATCCGGTCGACCATCACATAGTGCTCGGTCGCGTCCTCGGCCGGCCCCGAGATGATCAGCGGGGTGCGCGCCTCGTCGATGAGGATGGAGTCCACCTCATCGATGATCGCGTAGTGGTGGGGCCGCTGCACGTAGCGCGACAGATCGAACTTCATGTTGTCGCGCAGGTAGTCGAACCCGAACTCGTTGTTCTGGCCGTACGTGATGTCGGCGTTGTAGGCCCGCTGGCGCTCCCCGTCGTCGATGCCGTTGACGATGACGCCCGTCGACAGGCCCAGCCACCGGTAGAGCTGCCCCATCCACTCCGCGTCGCGGCGGGCGAGGTAGTCGTTCACGGTGACGACGTGCACCCCCTTGCCCGTGAGGGCGTTGAGGTAGCACGGCAGGGTGGCCACCAGGGTCTTGCCCTCACCGGTCTTCATCTCGGCGATGCGGCCCGTGTGCAGCACCGCGCCGCCGATGAGCTGCACGTCGTAGTGCCGCATGCCTAGCACGCGCCAGGCGGCCTCGCGGGTCACCGCGAAGGCGGCGGGCATGATGTCGTCGAGGCTGGCTCCGTTGGCCAGTTTCTGCTTGAATTCCGCGGTCTTGCCCTTGAGGGCCGCGTCATCCAGCTTCTTCATGGCCGGCTCGAGGGCGTTGACGGCCTCGACGACGGGCTTGAGCTTCTTGATGGCCCGATCGTTGGCGGAGCCGAAGATCTTGAGGAGGGACTGGATCACGGAGGGCCTCCGGCGGGGGGATGGCTGAGCCCGGAAAAGGGGCGCCATAGTGTAGGCGCAGCGTCCGCGGATGCAACCTCGCTGGCGCTGAACATCTTCCAGCCGCATGGAGGGCGGGGGTGACGTACACGATCCTGGTGCATGGCGGCGCGGGTGCGGTGCAGGTCGAGGCCCTCAAGCCGGCGGAGCGCCGCCGACGGGAGGCGGCCCTGCGCGCGGCCCTGGAGGCCGGCGGGGCGATCCTGGCGGCGGGGGGACCGGCCCTCGACGCGGCCCAGGCCGCGGTGCTCGTCCTCGAAGATCACCCCGACTTCAACGCCGGCCGCGGCGCGGTGTTGACCACCGACGGCCGCGTCGAGCTGGACGCCGCGGTCATGGACGGCGCCACGGGCCGGGCCGGGGCGGTGGCGTCGGTGCGGCGGCTGAAGAACCCGATCCTCGGGGCGCGGGCGGTGCTGGAGGCCTCGCCCCATGTGCTGCTGGTGGGCGCGGGCGCCGAGCGGTTCTGCCTGGACCAGGGCCTGGAGCGCGCCCCGCCGCGCTGGTTTCGCACCGCCCACCGCGTCCGCCAGCTCGAGGCCCTGCGCGCGATCGGCGGCCTGGCCCTGGATCACGGCGGGTCCGCTGACGGCAAGCACGGCACGGTGGGGGCGGTGGCGCTGGATCTCCGAGGTCACCTGGCCGCCGCCACCTCGACGGGGGGCATCGCCAACAAGCGCCACGGCCGGGTGGGGGACTCGCCGCTGATCGGCGCGGGCACCTATGCCGATGGGCGCGTCGCGGTCTCGTGCACGGGCCAGGGCGAGGCGTTCATCCGGGCCGTGGCCGCCCACGCCCTCGCCGCCCGGGTGCGGTTTCTGGGGCAGGGGGTCGAGGACGCCGCGGCGGCGGTGCTGGCCGAGATCAGCGCCCAGGGAGCGGAGGGGGGGCTCATCGCCCTCGACGCCGCGGGCCGGGCGACGCTGCCGTTCACCACGGCGGGCATGTACCGGGGGTGGCTGCGGGCGGGCGAGGTCGCCCAGGTGGCCATCGGGCCCTGACGCCCTCAGCCCCCGCAGGCGGTGCGGGTGAGGGACTCGATGACCGCGTCGGCCTCTTCCACCTGGTCGCCCTCGGTGCCGCTCTGGGTGGCCTCGTCGAAGAGATCGCCCGCCTCGTCCAGCGCGTCGATGGCGCCGTCGAGGCCCGCCTGGATGCCGGCGCGCACGTCGTCGGGGTGGGCGGCGGCCCCCTGGTCGCAGCACCGCGTCAAGATGGCGGGCAGCAGGGTCTGGTTGATGCGGGCGTGCTCGGCCTCATGGGCCAGCAGGGCCTCGGTCGGATCGTCCACGAACGCCATGAAGTTCAACAATGTGAAGCACTTGGAGACCACCTCACCGTCGCGGCCGGTCTCGAAGCCCAGGTGCAGGCGAAAGCGCGTGTAGCCACGGCCGGGGCGGTCGGGGGGCAGCCGGTTGCGGATGGCCATGGCCACGCCGTCCAGGCGCTCGGGGTTGTCGAGCAGCTCGGCGATGCCGCGCTGGGCCTCCAGGTACCGGGGATCGGTCTTCAGATCCCCCAGGAGGGTGCGCATGCGGGCGGCCAGGGCCTCGACGGACTCATCGCCCAGGGTACCCAGCATGATCGAGGGCGCCGTCTTGAACATGACGACGTCGTCGAGGCCGCCGCCGCCGGCCCCGCCGGCCCCGCCGCCTTCGCCCCCGGCCCCGCCGGCACCCCCGGCCCCCCCGGCCCCGCCAGCGCCGGCGTCGCCCGCCGACGACGCCGCGTCATCGCACGCCGCCAGGGCCAGGCACGCCAGGCCCACCAGCAGCCCCCGCCGCGCGGCCCTCACTTGCGCGCCCGCGGGGTCTTCGCCGCCGGCATGGGGGCGTAGGCCTCCAGCCACCCGGCGTAGCCGCTGCTGGCCCCGAAGTCGACCACCAGGGGCGTCAGCACCTCGATCAGATCGGCGCGGGCCGCCGCGAGGGCGGCGTCGTCGGCCCACAGGCTGCGGACCGGGCGCTCCCCCTCCACCGCGAGGGCGGCGTCCACCTCTTCGCGGATGCCGGCGCGCACGGCCTCGCGCCCCAGGTTGTGGGCGATGAGGCCGGGCACCGCCTCCAGCAGGTCGTCCCAGGGCAGCTTCTCGGCCTCGCGGGCGATCTTCTCGCCGGGGAAGTCCATGGCCCGGTCGAACGCCTTCTGGGCCCCGCGGGAGATCTGCCGCGCCGTGTCGGGCGAGGTGATCACGGCCACCACCTTGTCGAGCACGCCGTCGAGGTTGTGGGCCACGAAGGTGTTCATGGCGCTGGTCAGCCGACCCTCGAGGGCGCTGCCCAGGCTGCCCAGGACGCCCGCGCTGGCGCGGTTGGCGAAGCCGAAGGCCTTGCGCCCCAGGCTGCCGACCGCGCCGCCGCCGTCGTCACCGCCCGTCTTCACCGTCGTCAGGAAGCGCTCCAGCGTGTCGCGCACCACCTGGCGGATGAGCTCCTTCACCTCGTCCTGCTTGACCACCCGCTCGACCATGCGGCGGTCGATGCGGATGGGGCGGGCCGCCAGGCTGCGCAGCTCGGCCTTGGCCTCCGCGGTCAGCCAGTCCCCCACCACATCGCCGCGGGCGTGGGCGCGGGCGATCTCGCGATCGATGGCCGGCCGCAGGTGGACCTGGGTCGCGCGCTCGGTGAGCCGCTCGTCCAGCACGCGATCGAGCTGGTCGAGCACGCGCTCGGCGCGGATGAGGCGCCCCATGGGCTGGGCGAGCAGGAAGTCGGCCATCACCTCGACCAGGGCGCGGGACCCGGCGGCGTCGGTGAGGGCGGCGATGAGCGGGTGGGTCATGGCATCCTCCGGGAGGCGGAGACGGTAGCACGGGGCCGGTGCCCCGCGAGCAGCAAGTCGAGGCCGCGCAGGTAGTCGCCCGCGGCCAGCCGCACGGCGCCCAGCGCCCGGTCGGCGAGGGGAGCGGGCAGGCGGCGGGCGGCGGCCTCCGCGCCGAGGGCATCACCGAGGGCCAGGCGCGCGGCGGCCACCAGCCAGTCGCGGCGCAGGCACCAGGGCGGGCCCGCGCGCACGAGCGTCGGCCGGGTCTCCAGGACGACCAGGGCCAGCTCCGGGGTGTCGCGGGCGAGGTGGCAGCAGGCCAGGGCCAGGAGCGGGGCGGGATCGTCGGGGGCGGCCTCGGCGGCCGCGCTGAAGGACTCGATGGCCGAGCGCCACAGGCCGCGGCTGGCCTCGACCAGCCCGTCGGCCATGGTCGGCGTCGGCAGGCTCAATCGAACTCGAGGCCGCGGAAGCCGCGGCCCAGGGGCTGGCGGGGCCTCCTCGGTCGCCTCTGGCTCGGCGGCCGCGGGCGCGCCGGCGTCGTCGCCGGCCCCGGGAGCGCGCGGGCGCCGGGGCGGCGGCGCGGGGGGCCGGGCGCGCCGGCGCGGCGGGCACCACGGTCTCGGTGGCGCGGCTGAGGGCGACCTCGCGCGGGCCGTCGGCGTCGACGATGACCCGGCGGCCGTCCACCTGGAACAGGGCGAGCTCGGGGATGCTCAGGTGATCCTTGAGCCACTGGATGAGGCCCGGGAAGTCGAACCGGGTCAGATCCGGCGTCGCTGCCTGGCCTGGCGTGCCCGTGGGCAGCCCCCGCTCGATGACGTATTCCCGAATGAGATCGCGGAGAAGCAGCACCAGCTCCTCCCGCGAGTGCTCCGCCGTCGCCTGGCCCAGGGCGCCGTGCAGCGCCTCCCAGTCATGCCCCGCCATCGTGCTGCCTCGCCCCGGCCCCGCCGGGCCGCCGCGCGTCCGCCCAGTCGGTGCGTGCCGTCACGCAGTCGATGAGCACCGCCGCCGTCAGATCCGCGCCGTCGAACGCCGCGTCGGAGAGATCGCAGCGCACGAGCACGGCGCCACGCAGATCGGCGGCGTAGAAGTTCGCCGCCTTCAAGTCGCAGTCCACCAGGAAGGCGCCCCGCAGATCGACCCGCATGAGCTGCCCGCCGCCGAGCCGGGGGTGGCTGATGCGCGTGCCCAGCAGGACCGCTCGCGCCAGCCGCATGTAGCTCGTCTCGCCCCCTTCGAGGGTGACGCCCACGAGGCGGGCGCCGTCGAGCCGCGCGCCCCCCAGCCGGCAGTCCACCAGCCGGGTGCCCCGCAGGCGCATGCCCTCGGCCGAGGCCCGGGAGAGGTCGCACGCCGAGAGCAGGCCCCCGTGACCCTCCAGGCCCGCGAGCCGCGCCTGCCGCAGATCACAGCCCACCCACTCCACGCCGTGCAGGGCGGCGCGCTCCAGCACCGCGTCGGCCAGGCCCACCTGCCGCAGGCGCGTGCCGTCGAAGCGCGTCGCCGTCAGGTCGCCGCCGCGCAGATCGAGGCGCTCCAGCCACACCCCGAGAGGGTGCGGCCGCGCTGGGCCAGGACGTCGGCCGGGGTCTGCAACACGGCTCCTCGGGCTGGGGTCGGCCTGAATGGTGTCGGATCCGGGGCCCCGGGTCCAGAGGCACGCGCCCGCTCTCGACCGCGGGCTGTTACCTTGTACCTCCCCACAGGCGAAGATATAGTCAGCGCCCCGTGGTTCCAGCGCCGCAAGTGGCAGGAGTCCCTCATGGCCCGGCACGCGAAGCTCGCCTACCAGACGCCGGACGGCGCGGACCGAGAGCTTCAGCTCGACGACATGAACCCGGTGACCATCGGGCGCCACCCGGACTGCTCCATCACGGTGACCCAGCCGTCGGTGTCGAGGCGCCACGCGCGCATCTGGCACGAGGCGGGGGGCTTCTGCGTCGAAGACCTCAACAGCTCCAACGGCACCTACATCAACAACCAGCGCGTCACCAAGGCGACGCTGAGCGATGGGTGCGAGCTGCGGTGCGGCGACTTCGTGATGCACTACTCCACCACGCCGGACTTCGACGACGTGGGGCCGCCGCCGCTCCCCAGCAACCGGCCACGGGTCGTGGGCTCCATCCGGCCCCGCCGCAGCGACGAGCCGGCGGTGGTCTCGGCCCGCCCCACCACCAACCGCCCCGATCTGCAGATCCCCCTCGGCGACGGGGCGCCCATGCTGCGGGCGGTCGGCCCCATCGATCCCAGCCGCCGCGTCGAGGAGCCGGGCCCACGCGAGACCGCGCCCGACGAGGACGAGCTGGCCCGCCTGCGCCGTGAGGCCGCCCACTGGCGGGCCCAGGCCGAGGGCCGCGCCCTGCTGGACGCCGGGAGCGCGGGGGGCGCGGCGGATCAGCTCCGCCAGAGCATCGCGGATCGCGAGCGCGACATCGAGGAGCGCACCCGCCGCATCAACGACCTCGAGGGCGAGGTCCGCCGCCTGGGCGAGCAGCTGAAAACCCAGACGGATCGGGCACTTCGCCTCCATGAGCAGGCCGCGGACCTCCAGGGCCAGCTCGACAACAGCCGGCGCGACCGCTCCGATCTCGAGATGGAGCTGGCCGACGTCCGCGAGACGCTGGAGGCCCTCAAGGGGGCCCAGCAGTCGGCCAGCGGCCGCGAGCTGGAGCTGGCCGAGGCCATCAACGACCTCAAGCGCGAGGTCAGCCAGCGCGAGAAGGCCCGCCGGGAGCTGGAGCGCGAGCTGCAGCTCGTCGAGTACGACCTCAAGTCGGCCCGCGACGAGAACGAGAACCTGCGCCTCGCCTTCGGCGACGACGACCAGGCCCGCAAGGAGCTCAACACCACCATCGATCACCTGCGCCAGGTGGTGATGGAGAAGGAGAGCATGATCGACACGCTCCAGCGCGACGTGGAGCGGTTCGAGGAGCGGCTGGCCCAGGCGCGGGATCACGCGAAGCAGGACGCCGGGCAGCGCACCACGCGCCTGATGGAGGAGCTGGCCCAGGCCCAGGGCGAGGCGGCGACGCGGGCGGCCGAGGCGGCGACGCTGACGGCCGAGGTGGAGCGCCTGCGGGCGGCCGCGGCCGAGGTGGACCAGCTTCGGGCGGCCAGCGCGGACGTTGAGCGCCTGCGGGCGGTGGCGGCCGAGGCGGAGCGCCTGCGGGCGGCGGCGGCCGAGGCGGAGCGCCTGCGGGCGGCCCTGGCCGAGGCCGACCAGGCCCGGGTGGCGGCGGAGCGGTCGGCGACGACGGCGGCCGAGGCGGCGAAGGCCGAGCTGGAGCGGCTGCGGGCCGAGGCTGGCGACGGCGGCGCGGCCAGCGGGCGCGTGCGCGACATGCAGGAGCAGATCAACCGGCTCAAGCGTGAAAACCGGGATTTGCGCAGTGAGATCGAGAAGGTACGCGCCGACGGCGGGGCGACGACGGAGCTCGAGGCGGCCCTCCAGGCGGCTCGGGAGGCCCGGGACGCGGCGGCGGCCGAGGCGGAGCGGCTGCGTGCGGTGGCTGCCCAGGCTGCTCAGGCTGCTCAGGCTGCACCGGCGGTCCAGGCCGCGCCGGCGGTCCAGGCCGCACCGGCGGGCGGCGCCGCCACGCTCCTGCCGGCGGCCATCCGCACCTACCAGGCGCTCAACGATCTCGCCTCCGACCTGCGCAACAACATCCGGGTCGGCGGCGACTACGTGAAGGAGCTCAGCGGGCTCCTGGCCATCGTCATCCGCGACCCCGCCAACACCGCGGCCATCCGCGAGGCCATGGACGCGGTGGACGCCGAGCTCACCGCCGAGTCGGCCATCGAGACGCTGGGCCACGCCCAGCGCGGCGCCACCGACTTCAAGAAGCTGATGCGAGACTTCCGTGAGGTGCTCGTCCAGCACGGCTACGAGGGCTGAGCGTGATCGGGAGCAACGTCGACAGCCGGACGGAGCTGAGCCACCTCATCCGGGCTCGCTACCCCATCATCTACATCCAGAGCGGCGAGGAGGAGCGCGTCGAGCACGCGGTCCGCGACATCCAGCGCACCCGCGCGGAGCGCGGCCACGAGCGCAAGCTGCTCTTCTGGTCCATCACCCAGGGCTTCACGGGCGACCAGGAGTTCAGCGACCTCCGCGATCCCATCAAGGCCCTCGACTTCATCCTGCGCTACGAGGACGCCGGCCTCTTCGTGCTGCGCGACTTCCACCCCTACCTCAAGGATCCGGTCGTCGTCCGCCGCATGCGCGACTGCTACCGCCAGATCCAGGATGGCGAGCGCCCCAAGACGCTGCTGCTGGTCTCGCCGGCCCTCCGCATCCCCACGGAGCTGGAGGCCGAGGTCGCGGTGGTCGACTTCTCGCTGCCCGGCCGGGGCGAGCTGGCCTCGCTCATCGCCGAGTTCGCGCGGATGTACGAGCTGGACCACGACGCCGACGCCCGGGAGCGGTTCACCGAGGCGGCCCTGGGCCTGACCTACGACGAGGCCAAGCTGGTGCTGGCCAAGAGCCTCATCCGGCACCGTGACTTCGACATCTCGACGATCCTCTCCGAGAAGAAGGCCATCATCCGCAAGTCCGGGCTGCTCGAGTACTACGAGAGCCAGGAAGAGTTCGGCGGCGTCGGCGGCCTCGAGGTCCTGAAGGAGTGGCTCGTCAAGCGCCAGGGGGCCTTCACCCAGCGCGCCCGCGACTTCGGCCTGCCGGTGCCCAAGGGCATCCTGCTCATCGGCATCCCCGGCTGCGGCAAGTCGCTGACGGCCAAGGCCGTCGGGGCGCTGTGGCAGATGCCGCTGCTGCGGCTCGACGTGGGCAAGGTCTTCAGCGGCCTGGTGGGCTCCTCGGAAGAGAACATCCGCAAGGTGATCTCGACGGCCGAGGCGGTGGCGCCCGCCGTGCTCTGGCTCGACGAGCTGGAGAAGGGCTTCTCGGGCGTCCAGTCGTCCGGGCAGAGCGACGCCGGCACCACGGCCCGCGTCTTCGGCAGCTTCATCACCTGGCTCCAGGAGAAGACCAGCCCGGTCTTCGTGATCGCCACCGCGAACGACGTGTCCATGATGCCGCCCGAGCTGCTGCGCAAAGGCCGGTTCGACGAGATCTTCTTCGTGGACATGCCCACCGAGAACGAGCGGCGCGAGATCTTCCGCATCCACCTGACGAAAAAGGGCCGCGATATCAACAGCTTCGACCTCGATCGCCTGGCCCGCGAGTCGCGCGGCTTCAGCGGCGCCGAGGTGGAGCAGGCGGTGGTCGGTGCCCTCTACGACGCCTTCTTCGAGGGCGAAGAGCTCACCACCGAGCGGGTCCTGCGGGCGACCGCCGACGTCATCCCCCTCTCCCTCACCATGAAGGAGAAGATCGACGATCTGCGGGAGTGGGCCGAGACGCGCGCGCGCAGCGCCAGCGGCCTGCCCATCGGCCAGCACGACGACGAGCCGGCGGACGCCGAGGACGCCGAGGACGCCGAGCGCAAGAAGGCCGTGCCCGCGGGCTTCCGCAACCTTGAGCTGGGAGACTGAGGTGTCGCACTTCACCACGGTACAGACGAAGATCAAGGACCTGGTCGCCCTGAAGGCCGCCCTCAAGGATCTGGGCTACACCTTCACCGAGGCCGAGCAGGGCGTGCAGGTGCGGGGCTGGCTGGGTCAGAAAGAGACCGCAGAAATATCCATCCAGGTCAGCAAGACCTATGATGTGGGTGTGAAGGCGACCGCCGAGGGCTATGAGTTCGTGGCGGACTGGTGGGGGGTCGAGACCACGAAGGGGGTCACCCAGGAACAGTTCGTCAAGGCCGTCACCCAGCGGTACGCTTATCACAAGGTGCTCAGCGAGGTGGCCCGCCAGGGCTTCACCATCGAGACCGACGAGGTCAAGGAAGACCAGACCATCGCCCTCACCGTCCGTCGCTGGCGGTCGTAGGGCGCGCGAGGGAGCCCGGATGAGGCAAGAGATCGACATCCAGATCACCCCCGACGGGGAGGTCAAGCTGACGGTCCGTGGGGTGGCGGGGGCCGAGTGCCTTGAGCTGACCCAGGCCCTCGAGGCCGAGCTGGGCATCGTCGTCGAGCGTGAGCGCACTTCAGAGTTCTATCAGGCTGCCGCCACGGCCGCCGAGACCGTGAAGATCGGGGAAGATTGATGTGGCAGCGGATCGTCGAGTTCTTCCGCCGGCTCCTGGGCGGCGGTAGCAAGCCGGCCCTCGAGGACGCCTCCAGCCAGGAGGCCCCGAAGGCCGAGGCGCCGAAGGTCGAGGCCCCGAAGGCGGCGGCCCCCAAGGCGGCGCCGGTCAAGGCCGAGCCCCCGAAGGCCGAGCCCCCGAAGGTCGAGCCCCCGAAGGTCGAGCCCCCCAAGGCCGAGCCCCCGAAGGTCGAGGCCGCCCCCGTCGCCGCCGCGCCCGCTGCCCAGCAGCAGGAGCCGGAGGACGAAGAGGAAGACGACGACGAGGACGACGACGAGGACGACGAGGACGACGAGGACGAGCGCCCCAGCCGGGTCGGCCAGCGCGCCAACTCCAAGGCGGCCCGCCGACGCGCCCGGCGCAAGCGCAAGCAGAAGCGCCTCGATCAGATCAAGGAGACGGCGCAGGAGATCGAGGCCCGCAAGGCCGAGGAGGCCCGCAAGGCCGAGGAGGCCCGCAGGGCGGCCGAGGCGAAGCAGGCCGAGGAGGCCCGCAAGGCGGCCGAGGCGAAGCAGGCCGAAGAGGACCGCAAGGCCGAAGAGGCCCGGCAGGCCGAAGAGGCCCGGGCTGAAGAGGCCCGCAAGGCCGAGGAGGCCCGCCAGGCCGAAGAGGCCCGCCAGGCCGAGGCGGCCCGCGAGGCCGAGGAGGCCCGAGAGGCCGAGGCGGCGGCTGAAGCCGCGCGCCAGGCCGCCCAGGTCGTGGACCTGGCTGATCTCTCGATGGACGAGGCCCAGGCCCTCGACGAGGTGAAGCGCGAGATCCAGGAGGCCCCCGCGGCGGGGTACGATCCCCTGGACGTCGCGGCGACGGTGGCCATGCCGGCGCTCTCGGCCAAGGTGCTCGCCGAGCGCCTGGAGCAGCAGCGCGCCGCCGCGGCGGCGCCGCCCCCGGCCGAAGAGCTGGCCCTGCCTCGAGACGGCGTTCGCCGACGAGCCGCCTCCGCGAACCTCCCGCGTGGTGACCATCGCGCCCCCGACTCCACCCCGCCGGTCGCCGAGGAGCCTGCGGCCAGGCGGTTGCCAGGAGCCTGCGGCGGCGGCCGAGCCTGCGGTCGAGGCCTGCGGCTGAGCCGGTTGCCGAGGAGCCTGCGGCCGAGGAGCCTGCGGTCGAGCCCGCGGCGGCGGTCGAGAGCCTGCGGCCGATGAGCCTGTGGCTGAGCCGGTTGCCGAGGAGCCTGCGGCCGAGGAGCCTGCGGTCGAGCCCACGGCGGCGGCCGAGGAGCCTGCGGCCGGAGCCGGTTGCCGAGGAAGCCGGTTGCCGAGAGCCTGCGGCCGAGCCTGCGGCCGAGGAGCCGGTTGCCGAGGAGCCTGCGGCCGAGGAGCCTGCGGCGTCCGAGGTGCCACCGGTCGAGCCGGTTGCCGAGGAGCCTGCGGCTGAGCCGGTTGCCGAGGAGCCTGCGGCCGAGGAGCCCGCGGCCGAGGAGCCGGCGGCGGCGGCCGAGCAGCCCCCGGCGCCGGCGGAGGCCGAGCGTCCGTCGAAGAGCCCCCTCGGTGGCCTGGGTGGCCTGGGCGGTGGCTCGCTGGGTGGCTCGGTCGATGCCGGCTGGGGTCGCTGGGCGGTCTCGGCGGCGGCAAGAGCCCGCTGGTGGTGGCCTGGGTGGCCTGGGCGGCGGCAAGAGCCCCTCGGTGGTGGCCTCGGCGGCCTCGGCGGAGCCAAGACCCCGCTGGGCGGTGGCCTCGGCGGCCTCGGTGGCGGCGGCCTCGGCGGCGGCCTGGGTGGCGGCGGCCTCGGTGGCGGCGGTCTCGGCGGCGGCGGCGGCCTCGGCGGCGGCGGCCTCGGCGGCGGCGGCGGCCTGGGTGGTGGTGGTCTCGGCGGCGGCCTCGGCGGCCGGCGGCCGGGCAGCCTGCTGGGTGGCGGCGGCCTGGGCGGCCTGAAGAAGAAGGACGACGAGGGCGAGGGCGACGACTCCAAGTGAGGGAGCTGCCCCCCCTCACCCCCCTCAGCGAGCGCATCCAGCGCCACGCCCGCCACATGGGCGTCCTCCGCCTGCTGGGCGTCTCCGGCGCCCGCCCCATCGAGCAGATCCCGCCGTTCCCCGAGCCCGATCTCACCGCGCCCGTCCGCTTGCGCGAGGAGGAGCTGATCGCCTTCGTGGCGACGGAGCCTCGACCGGTCGAGCGCCCCCCCGAGGTGGAGCGCTGGATGTCCGAAGCGACGCCGCAGTTCTTCCTGCGGAATACCTGGCGGGCGACCCGTCAGGAGACCGACATCCGCAATGAATTCGAGCACTTGCCTACGATGGAGCGACCCGAGCCGCCCGCCCGGCTCATCCAGGAGGCCTTCATCCGCACCGGGCTCGAGGTGCAGACGGTGCCGGACGCCCTGCGAAGTTATGTGGCGGAGCGGTCGGCCCTCATGGTAGAGCCCTGGCACGCGCGCTTCGGCCGGCCCGATCCGGGCTGATCCGGCGCGTCTCTGGGGCTCGCCCCCCGAGCGGCTCGCCGCTCAGAGATTCGATAGCCCCGCCCCACCCCCCCGTCGCAAGGCCCTCGGTTCCCGAGCCGGCCGCCGGGTGGAGGGGGCGGACGAAGACCAGACTCAGCGCGGCGCCACGGGTGCCGCCCCTCGCTGGCCCAGCGCCGGCGAAAGACGCCGCCGACCCCCCCGAAGACGCCCCCTGGCGGTGGCGCCGGGTGCCGGGTCGGCAGGGAGACAACATGAGCAAGAAGATGCTGGTGAACGCCGCGCAGGCCGGTGAAGTGCGCGTGGCGATCGTCGACGAGGGGATCCTCGAGGAGCTCAACGTCGCCTTCGAAGGCGCCGAGCAGATCCGCGGCAACATCTACCGGGCCCGGGTGGTCACGGTGGAGCCGGGGCTCCAGGCCGCGTTCGTCGACTACGGGGCCGAGCGCAACGGCTTCATTACCTTCAACGACATCAACGAGCGGTTCTACAACCGCACCTTCACCGGCAAGGGCCGGCCGCGCATCCAGGACGTGCTGGCGCCCGGCGCCGAGCTGCTGGTGCAGGCCTACAAGGAAGAGGTGGGCAACAAGGGCGCCGCCCTGACCACCGACATCACCCTGCCGGGCCGGTACCTGGTCATCATGCCCCACTCGGCGACGGGGGGCGTGAGCCGGAAGATCCAGGACGAGGAGACGCGCAAGCGCCTCAAGGACCTGATCGAGAAGCTCGAGCCCCCGGAGGACATGGGCATCATCGTCCGCACCGCCGGCGAGGAGCGCAGCAAGAAGGAGCTGCAGGCCGACTTCCAGGAGCTGGTGCGGGTCTGGGGCCACATCCAGGTGCGCTACAACCAGGCGCGCCAGACGGGCCTCATCTACCGGGAGCCCAACGTCGTCATCCGGTCGGTGCGCGACTACTACACCGATGACGTCGACGAGATCGTGGTCGACGATCCCGATCTCCACCGCCAGGTGCAGGACTTCTTCGAGCGCCACATCGCCGAAGACACCGGCAAGGTGAAGCACTACACCGGCAAGATGCCGATCTTCAGCAACTTCGGGCTGGAGCGGCAGCTCGAGAACATCTCGAGCCACCGGGTGCCGCTGCGCAGCGGTGGCTCCATCGTCATCAACCCCACCGAGGCGCTCACGGCCATCGACGTGAACTCCGGGAAGTCCCGCGGGCAGTCGAGCCAGGAGCAGATGGCCTACGAGACCAACAAGGAGGCCGCCGAGGAGGTGGCCCGCCAGCTCCGGCTGCGCGACCTGGGCGGTCTGGTGGTGGTGGACTTCATCGACATGAGTGACTCGAAGCACCGCCGCGAGGTGGAGCGGACGCTCAAGAAGGCGATGAAGCGCGACAAGGCCCGCGTCGAGCTGGGGCGCATCTCGCAGTTCGGCTTGCTGGAGCTCTCCCGCCAGCGCATCAAGGCGCGGCTGCTCGCCAGCACCCACCGCGTCTGCCCCATGTGTGACGGCTCCGGCTATGTGATGAGCACCGAGGCCACCGCCATGGGCATGCTGCGCCGGCTGCAGGAGCTGGCGGTGAGCAGCGCCCGGGGCTCGACGGTGCGGGGCCGGCTGCCGGTCCCCGTCGCCCTGCACCTGCTCAACTTCCACCGCGCGAGCATCGCCGAGCTGGAGGAGCGCTTCGAGGTCACCATCGAGCTGATCCCGGAGATCGGCGCCATCAGCACCCGCGAGGCCTTCGAGGTCACCGCCCCCAACCAGGCCGAGAAGCGCGACGAGCCGCAGCGCGGCCGCCGCGGCGACCGCCGCGAGGATCGCCGCGAGGGTCGACGCGACGACCGGCGCGGCAGCCAGGGCAGCCGGCCGCGGCGCCCGGAGAACGTGCCGGACATCCCGCCGCCCGAGGATGACGAGCCCTTCGAGGCGCCCCGCATCGTGGGTCACATGGCCCTGGAGGAGCTGGCCGCCGGGGATCTCGGTCCCCAGGACGCGCCGGTGTCGCAGGCCGATGTCGAGGCGCCCGACGCGGCAGAGGAGGCCGCCGACGCGGCCGAGTCTGCGGAGGACGACGGCGAGGACGGGCGCCGTCGGCGTCGCCGGCGCCGCCGTCGGCGCGGCCGGGGTGGAGATGACGCGGCGACCGGCGCTGCGGCTGACGAGGCCGCGGACGAGGCGGCCGACGAGGCCGGTGGCGAGGACGAGGCGGCCGGAGCGGGCCGACGTGGCCGAGGACGGCGAGCACGGCGAGGACGGCGAGGACAGGGAGGACGGTGAAGAGGCTGGCGCCGAGCGCCGGGCCGCCGCCCGTGAGCGCAACCGCGCCCGCCGGGATCGCGCCGCCGGGGCCGCGACGAGGTCGACCGGCCGCCCAGCCCACGCCTCCGGCCGCCCAGCCTGCGGCCGAAGTGGCTGAATCTTCTGCGATTTCCGCGAGCAAGCGGGCGGCCGACCGGCTGCGCCGCGGCTCTCGGGCGACGCGGCCGCCGAGGTGGTCGAGGAGGCCGTGACCGCCGAGGTGGTCGAGGAGGCCGTGGCCGCCGACGCCGAGGGGTCGACCCGCCCCGCGGACGAGGCTCGCCCGAGCCGCCGCGACCGGCAGCGCAGCCGCCGTGGGCGGGGGCGCGGCGAGGCCCAGGCGGTCGTGGAGACCGCGGAGGCGGCCATCGACCAGCCCGAGGTGGACCAGCCCGGAGGTGGAGCAGCCCGAGGTGGAGCAGCCCGAGGTGGAGCAGCCTGCGGTTGCCGAGGCCCCGGTGCCGGTGGAGGCCACCGGGCCGGCGAGCAAGCGCGCGGCGGACCGGCTGCGCAAGAAGCTGGGCGGCGAGGCGGCGGCCCCGGTGGCCCCGGTGGCCGAGGGCCGGTGGTCGAGGCCCCGGCCGTCGCGGTCGAGGAGGCGGCGCAGGGCCCGGCGAGCAAGCGCGCAGCGGACCGTCTGCGCAAGAAGCTGGGCGGCGAGCGCAGCCCGGTGGCCCCGGTGGCCGGCGGGCCGGTGGTCGAGGCCCCGGTGGTCGAGGCGATGCCGGAGGCGGCGCAGGGCCCGGCGAGCAAGCGCGCGGCGGACCGTCTGCGCGAAGCTGGGCGGCGAGGCGGGCAGCCCGGTGGCCGAGGCCCCGGTGGTCGAGGCCCCGGTGGTCGAGGCGACGCCGGAGCCGGCGCAGGGCCCCGGCGAGCAAGCGCGCGGCGGACCGGCTGCGCAAGAAGCTGGGCGGCGAGGCGGCGGCCCCGGTGGCCCCGGTGGCCGAGGAGCCGGTGGTCGAGGCCCCGGTGGTGGAGGCGACGCCGGAGGCGGCGCAGGGCCGGCGAGCAAGCGCGCGGCGGACCGTCTGCGCAAGAAGCTGGGCGGCGAGGCGGCAGCCCCGGTGGCCGAGGAGCCGGTGGTCGAGGCCCCGGTGGTCGAGGCGACGCCGGAGCCGGCGCAGGGCCCGGCGAGCAAGCGCGCGGCGGACCGTCTGCGCAAGAAGCTGGGCGGCGAGGCGGCAGCCCCGGCCCTGGTGGCGGAGCCGGCGGTCGAGGAGCCGGTGGTGGAGGCGCCGGCAGCGAAGGCCGGCTGACGAGGCGAAGAGGGGCGGTCGCGCACGCCGGAACCGGCGCCGGGGCGAGCGAGCCGAGGCGGCGGCGGTCGAGGAGTCGGCGGCCGCGGAGTCGGCGGTCGGGAGCCGGCGGCTGAGGAGCCAGCGGCTGAGGCCGGCGGCTGAGGAGCCGGCGGCTGAGGAGCCGGCGGCCATGGAGCCGGCGGCCGCGGAGCCCGTGGCAGAGGAGCCGGCGGCCGAGCGGACGTCTCGTCGTCGCTCGCGCCGGGGCGCGAAGGCCGAAGCCCCGAAGGCCGAAGCCCCGAAGGCCGAAGCCCCGAAGGCCGAAGCCCCCGCGGAGGAGGCCCCGAAGGCTGCCCCGCGGCGCACGCGCAGCAAGCCGGCTGCGGCCGTCGCTGAGCCCGCAGCCCCGCCCGCTGCGGCCGTCGTCGAGCCCGCAGCGCCGGCCGCCGAGGAACCGGCCCGGCCCCGACGGACGCGCAGCAAGCCCGCGGCCGCCGAGCCGGTGGTCGAGGCGCCGGCGCCCGCCGAGGAGCCCGCGCGGTCCGGTCGGTCCCGCAGCCGCGGCAAGCCGAAGGCCGAGCCCGCGAAGGCCGAGCCCGCCAAGGCCGAGCCCGCGAAGGCGGCGCCGGCGAAGGCCGAGCCCGCGAAGGCAGCGCCCGCGAAGGCAGCGCCCGCCGAGGCGCCGGAGGAGGCCACCCCGGCGAAGGCGCGGTCGTCCCGGTCTCGCAAGCCGAGAGCGGCCAAGGCGGCCCCGGCCAAGGCGGCCCCGGCCAAGGCGGCCCCGGCCAAGGCGGCCCCGGCCAAGGCGGCCCCGGCCAAGGCGGCCCCGGCCCGGCCCTCCCGCGCCCGCAAGGAGGCCGCCGCCGACGACAAGGCCCGCGAGGCGGCTGCCTCGGTCTTCGCCACCCTGGGCGACGACTGACCGCCGGCCGCCAGGCCGTCCTGCCTGATGAGCGCGCCGGCCGGGTCGCCGGCCGGCACGCTCTCACCCAACCTTCTGATTTCTTTGAGAGAACCCCCCAGAGCCCCGCCTTGCGTGGGGGCGGGGCCGCCCTCAGTCCTCGACCAGCAGGGCGTAGTCGAGGGTGCCGTTGAGGGGGGAGCCGAAGACGTAGATGCCCGCCGTCAGGGTCATGGGGAAGTCGAAGACCTCTCCGAGCTTGATGGCGCCGCCGCTCGTGGCGGGCAGGCCCTTGTCGTGGGCGCCCCGCACGGCGAAGTCGAGCGTCCACGGCACATCGGCGTTGCGCACCCGGAAGACGTAGCGGCCCGGCTTCAGGCGCAGGCGCTTGAGCCCGTCCTCTCGGGTGACCAGCGTCGCCCGGTTCAGGCGCTCGCACTTCTGGGTGTCCTCCCCCCGCAGGGGCAGCGGATCCGTCTCGGCCTCGGCGATGAGGCAGCGCTTCAAGGTCAGCTCCACCACCGTCGCGCCGTCGGGCGCCAGCACCGGCTTGGGGCGCCAGTCCGGGGGCGTCGGCGCGGCGACGGCGCCCCCCGCCAGCAGCAGTCCGATCACCGCGGCCCTCACGGCGCGGACTCCAGGCGCTTGGGCGGCGCCAGCAGGGCACGGACGCTGGGGGCCTTCTCGGTGCGGAAGAGCCGGTCGCGCAGCGCGCGGGCGCCCTCTCCGGGCAGGTCGGCCAGCGCCCGGGCGCAGGCCTCGCGCAGCGGCACGTCGTCCGTCGCGCCCAGGTAGGTGGCGGCCACCACGTCCATGTGCTTCGCGCCGTGGTTCGCCACCAGCACCGCCACCACCTTCCGGCGCAGCAGGCTCTCGACGCCCTCGGCGCCGGCAAACGCCAGCAGGACGGGCTCGGTGGCCTGGCCGGGGGTGTTCACCATGGCCGAGAGGGCTCGCGCCCGCACGAAGAGGGCCTCGTCCGCATCGAGGGCCAGGCCGATGAGGGCCGCCGCGAGGTGGGGCCCCACTCGCTTGTAGTGGTGGGGCTCCGGCACGAACTCGTAGCCGAAGAACCACTGGCGGACGGTCTGGCGGGCCTCGGCCACGGTCGCCGCCTCGGCCGCCGCCACCGCGGGCAGGCCCGCGAGCGCCAGAAGGAAAGCTTTCATGATCAAGAGGTTGCGCATCTTCATCCTCACTTCACGCCCGGGTTGCGCAGCAGCACGAAGCCCTGATCCCCGGACACATCCGAGGCGCGTTCACCCGCGGCCCAGAACATCAGGTTCTCGGAGCCGTTGCCGCTGAGGCACTCCTGGTAGTCGACGATGCCGTCCTGGTTGGCGTCCTTGGACGACCGGCACTCGGGGGTGTCGGGCAGCGGGTCGAAGGCGTTGCCCTCGGCCTCCGTGGTGTGGAAGAGGCCCAGGAAGTGGCCGCCCTCGTGGGCCATCGTCTGGGCGAGCTGCCTGGGCCGGCGCCGGAAGCCCGACATGGTCACCGCCACGCCGCTGTGGGTCGTCCCGTGCAGGCCCGGCGGGCCGGGGATGCCCCCCGAGACGCCCAGGATGATGTACCCGGCGCGCCCGCCCACGATCTCCTCGACGAGGAAGAAGTTGAGCGCGGGCGTGGCCGTGCACCCGAGCTGCCCGGCCCGCGCCGAGACCGCGAACATCTGGCTGAGCTCGGAGTTCGGCCCGTCCACGGTGTCGATGACGGCGTAGCGGTCGCCGTCGCTGCCGGTGATGTCGCAGTAGCGCACCTCGCCGATGGCGACGCCCCGCTCCTGGTACAGCCGCTTGAACTCGGCCACGGCGGCCTGGAAGTCGCTGTCGTTGGGGGCGCTGCCGGCGTTGAGGCCGCTCTGCTTCGCGAAGAAGAAGTTCACGTCGAGGGTGCCCGCCTGCGGCTCGCCGTCGGCCACCTTCACATAGGCCTTCACGTCGATGTTCTTCTGGCCGCCGTCCTTGATCAGGCGGAACTTGTAGGTGCCGGGCACGGGCGCCGAGCGCGGGCTGGACGGGACCATCTGGGTGATGCTGTCGGCCCCGGGGAAGAACCGGACCTGGCTGCCGAAGGGATCCTGGAAGTCATAGATGGTGCGGCCGTTGGGATCGGTCATCTCGCCGATGATCATCAGGTCGCTGCCGCTGCCGTCCGCCACGATGGAGAACCCCAGTGCGCCGGGGGGGACGTTCAGCGTCAGCTCGCGGCTGAGCTGCCCGCTCACCGGCACGTCCTGGGCGATGTCGATCTCTTCCACCCGCGCCCCGGCCGCGCTGGGCTCGACGCAGCGGCCGCTGGCGCGGTTGCAGATGAGCCCGCCGCAGTCGGCGTCGGCCTGGCATGGGGCCGTGCAGCCCCCGGCCGCGCAGACGTAGCCGGCGCGGCAGTCCAGGTCGGTGTTGCAGTCGGCCAGGCACTTCTGGCCGTTGGGGGTGTCGCCGCAGGACGAGCCGGCCGGGCAGGCCGCGCAGTCGGCGGTGCAGTAGCCGTTGGGGTAGCGGGCGCCGGTCAGGCACTCGCCGCTCTGGCACTCGGCGGCGCCCCCGCAGAACTCGCCGACGGGGTTCGGATCGCCCGCCCCCGGCTCGCAGTCCCCCGAGTCGGCCGCGCAGTGGAAGCCATCCTCGCACTCGGCGTTGCTCTGGCAGCGGGGCACGCAGACGCTCACCGCCTGGGCATCGCCGTTGTTGTCGCGGCGGGTGGCGATCTGGCGGCAGCGATAGCCGTCGTCGCTGCGGCAGTCGCGATCCGACTGGCAGGCGTCCAGGCAGACCGCCTGGCCCTCCAGCGTCGCGCACTCGCTGCCGGGCTCGCAGGCGGCGAACTGGTTGCCGCACCGCGCCGAGCAGTAGCCCCCGCGGAAGGTGTCGTTCTTCATGCACAGGCCGCCGTTGCACTGGGCGTTGTCGGTGCAGGCCGCGCCGGTGGCCTTCTCGCCGCGGGGGATGCAGTCGCCGCTGCCCGTGTCGCACCGCCGCCCGGCCTCGCAGTCGCCGTCGGTCTGGCACTTCGGCAGGCACACGCCCACCTCGCGGCCGTCGATGTTCACCACCTCGGGCCGGGCCGTGCAGCGGTAGTCGCCGCGGCAGTCACTGTTGCCGTTGTCGGTCAGGCAGCCATCGAGACAGAAGAAGGCCTGGTCACCGAGCTGCTCGCAGACCGACTGATCATCGCAGTCGAAGGCGCCGCCCGCGCACTCGGCCGAGCAGTAGCCACCTGGCATCTTGAGGCAGGTCGGGGTGTCTTCGACCTCGGTGCACTCGTCGGCGCTCTGGCACTCGGCCCCGACGGCGCCCGGCTCGGCCTGACCCTCCGTGATGTTCTTGCAGCCCCCCAGCGCCAGCAGGGCCAGCCCTGCGCCCCACACCCGGTTCCACCTCATGGCACCCCCTTCTTGACGTCCTCGCGGGCCATGGACCCGACACCCCGCGAACGATACACGACCGGCCGCACGACGGCACGGCCGCCCGCAGACGGGGCCCGCGGGCGGTCATTCGTCGGCCCTTGCAACCGCGCCCCTCAAGCCCCATCGTCTGCGGCCGTCCGGGCCGCCGTGCGGCCTGCACCTGCGCGCCCGCTGCCCTCGGTGGTGCGCAGCCTCTCTCAGGCAGGTGGAGTCTCTCCCATGATCTGGGCCGGCGTCCTCGTGGTGCTGGGGCTGGTGCTCCTGGTGGTCGGTGGCGATCTGCTGGTGCGGGGCGCGTGCGGCATCGCGCTGCTGGCGAGGGTCGCGCCCGCGGTGGTCGGCCTGACCATCGTCGCGGCCGGCACCTCCATGCCCGAGCTGGTGGTCTCGCTCCAGGCGGCGCTGCGGGGCAGCCCCGATCTGGCGGTGGGCAACGTGGTGGGATCCAACATCTTCAACGTGGCGGCCATCCTGGGCATCGCGGCCCTCATCCACCCCCTCCGCATCGAGGGCAACACCGTCCGGCTGGAGTGGCCGGTCATGTTCCTCGCCTCGTTCCAGCTGGTGCTGCTGGCCCGGGACGGGGTGGTCGATCGCCTCGAGGGCGGGTTCCTGCTGGCCGGCATGCTGGCCTTCACGGCCTATGTGGTCTGGATCGCCCGCCGCAACGCCCGACCCGCCGAGAAGGCCGACTTCAGCGAGATGACCACGGCCTCGTTCGGGCGCACCGGCCAGGCGGCCCTGGTCTTCAACGCCGTCGCCATCCTCGCGGGTGTCGGGCTGCTCATCGGAGGGGCGAGCGCCCTCGTCAGCGGCGCGGTCGAGCTGGCCCTCGGCTTCGGCGTCTCGGAGGCCATGGTGGGGCTCACGGTCGTGGCGGCGGGCACCAGCCTGCCCGAGCTGGCCGCCTCGACGATGGCGGCCTGGCGGGGTCGGGACGACATCGCCGTCGCCAACGTCGTCGGCTCCAACATCTTCAACATCCTGGGGATTCTGGGCCCCACGGCCCTCATCACCCCCACGGCCGTCACGGGCGAGATCATCCACCGGGATCTGTGGTGGATGCTGGGCTCGGCGGTCCTGCTCTTCCCCCTGATGCGCAGCGGCATGCGGATCAACCGGACGGAGGGGGTGCTCCTCATCGCCACCTTCGTGGGCTGGCTGACCACCGTGGTGCACGCTCAGATCACTGCATGACCCGGAAGATCGAGATGGGATCGCCGGGCTGACCGGTCGCCCGCATGCGCACCAGCGCCGGGCTGTCGCCGGCCCGCGACGCGATGATGCGGCAGAGATCGGCGCTCGCGCAGGCGGCGGTGGAGCCATCGAGCAGGGTCAGGGTGGCCGGCCCCGCGGCCGTGAAGTCCTGGCCGTCGAGCGTCAGCTCGAAGGCGGCGACGACCGGCCGGGTGGCCACGATGTCGTCGAGCACATAGCGCACATCGGCGCCGTCCGCGGCGGGCGCGTCGACGGCCTCCTGCCGGACGGCCAGCACCGCGTGCTCACCCCACACGAAGTCGAACCCCTCGATTTCACTATAGAAGTTTTCGAAGGAGGCCTTGCCGTAGGCCCGCACCTGGAGGCAGAGCTGGCGGCTCTCGCCCTGGCAGGGGACGCGGTAGTGCAGGACCTCCACCTGCCCGGGTTCGAGGGTGGGATCCCCCACGTCGACGGGGGGATCGCCGCCGTCGGCGTCATCGCCACCGCAGGCGGGGAGGAAGAGGGCGGACAGGGCGAGGAGGGTGAGGGCGCGCATGGTCGGCTCCTTGTGGGTGTTCGCCCGACAAGGTGAGCAACCGCCGTACCAGCGTCGCCAGGCGGCCTGGGACGCCGCCGTGGCCCGGGAGGGCCGTGAGTTTCCGTGATCCGATCGCCAGGAATCCGAGGGCGATCACGCCCGGGCGACCGCCGCCTGCCAGCCCTCGGCCCAGGCCGCGACGGCCTCGGCGTCCAGGGCCCGGGTGAAGGTCTGGTCCGCCTGCCAGGCCGCCTTGATGGCGGCCAGATCGCTGAACCAGCCGACCCCCAGGCCGGCGAGGAGCGCGGCGCCGAGGGCCGTCGTCTGCAGCATGGCGGGGCGCACGATGTCCACCCCCAGCAGGTCCGCCTGGATCTGCATGAGCAGGGCGTTGGCCGCCGCGCCGCCGTCGACCTTGAGGCTCTTGAGGGGTCGGCCAAGGTCGCGCTGCATGGCGGTCAGCACGTCGTTGTTCTGGAATGCGATGCCCTCGAGGGTGGCCCGGGCGATGTGGCCGGCGGTCGTGCCGCGGGTGAGCCCCCAGATGACGCCCCGCGCCTCCGGGCGCCAGTACGGCGCGCCCAGGCCCGTGAGCGCCGGGACGAACCAGACGCCGCCGTTGTCTTCGACCTTGGCCGCCAGCGCCTCGATCTCGCTCGCCGCGCCGATCAGCCCCAGCCCGTCGCGCAGCCACTGCACCGCCGCCCCGGCGATGAACGCGCTGCCCTCGAGGGCATAGGCGACCGCGTCGCCCAGGCGCCAGGCCACGGTGGTGAGCAGGCCGTTCTCGCTGTGCACCGGCTCGGCGCCGGTGTTCATGAGCAGGAAGGCGCCGGTGCCGTAGGTGCACTTGGCGTCGCCCACCTCGAAGCAGGCCTGGCCGAACAGGGCGGCCTGCTGATCCCCGGCCATCCCGGCGATGGGGATGCCGTCGGGCAGGCTCTTGAACCCGCGGGTGTGGCCGTAGATCTCGGCGCAGCCCCGGATCTCGGGCAGGACCGCCTCGGGCACCCGCAGGATGCCCCGCAGCGTCTCGCTCCAGCGCAGCGTGCGCAGATCCATCAGCAGCGTGCGGCTGGCGTTGGACACGTCGGTCACATGGGCCGCCCCGCCGGTCAGGTGCCAGACCAGGAAGCTGTCGATGGTGCCGAAGGCCAGCTCGCCCCGCTCGGCGCGGGCGCGGGCGTCGGGCACCTCGTCGAGAATCCAGGCCACCTTGGTGCCCGAGAAGTACGGATCGAGGACGAGCCCGGTGCGCTGCTTGAAGACGGCCTCGTGGCCGGCGGCCTTGAGGGCGGCGCAGCGGTCCGCCGTGCGCCGGCACTGCCAGACGATGGCGTTGTGGATGGGCGCGCTGGTGGCTCGATCCCAGACCACCGTGGTCTCGCGCTGGTTGGTGATGCCGATCGCGGCGATCTGGCCACCCTCGATGTCGGCGTCGAGGAGGGCCTCGTCGATGGCGATCTGGACCGACCGCAGGATGGCGGCGGGGTCGTGCTCGACCCACCCCGGCTTGGGAAAGATCTGGGGGAACTCCTCGGTGTGCTGGCCGCGGACGGCGAGCGTCCGGTCGAGGACCAGCACGGTGGTGCCGGTGGTGCCCTGATCGATGGCCAGCAGGAAGGTGTCGTCCATGGGGTGCTCCAGCCGCGGTGAACGCCGCATTGAACCACGATCGTCCTCACAGGTCACCCGCCAGATTCATCAAGAAAATCAGCGGTATCTGGCGAAGGCTGGAGAATCTTCGGGGGAGACTGATCCGGGGAGCCGCGCCGTGACATCCTGCAGCCATGGCCCTGGATCCCGACCTCTTCGACCGCTGCCGCCGTGCGGACGCCCTGGCGTGGCGTCGGCTGTACCGCGACTACGCCGGTCGGGTCTTCCGCTGGGCCGTGCTGCGGGGCCTGCGGGCCATGGAGGCCGAGGACGCGGCCCAGGAGGTCCTGGCCATCGCCTGCCGCCGCATCGGCCAGTGCACCGCGGCGGCAGCCTTCGACGCCTGGCTCTACCAGATCACCCGCCGGGTGGTGGCCAACGCGCGGCGCAAGGTGTGGCTGCGGCGGGTGTTCGCGGTGGAGCGAGTGCCCGAGCCCGCCTTCGTGGACGGCCCCGGCCCGGAGGTCGAGCTGGCCGTGCGCGCGTGCCTGGCGCGCATGCCCGACGATCAGGCCGAGGTGCTGCTGCTGGCCGATGTCGAGGGCTACACCCGCGAGGAGGTGGCCGACATGATCGGCCGCCCGCCCGGGACGGTGGCCAGCCGTCTGCGCCTGGGTCGCGAGGCGTTTCGGCGCCTCTGGGCCGATCTTCGACCGGACGGGGCGGCGTCGCCCCTGGCCGTGGAGGAACGATGACGTCACCCGATCCGCTGCGCGCCCTGGCCGAGGCGCGGCCGGACCCGGCCGTCGAGCACCGCATCGCGGAGGGCGCGATGGCCCGGGCGATGGCCCCGCGGCGGCCGATCTGGCCCCTCCTGGTGGCCGCGGGGGCCGCCGCCGGGCTGGCGGCCTGGTGGAGCGGGGGCGCGCGGGTGGAGGGTGCCGCTGGTGATCCCGCCCATCGACACTTCCGTCGTCCGCTACCAGGTGACCCAGGGGGCCGACGCGGCCTTCCGGGTGGCCAGCGAGGCCCGCGACCGGACGGTGGTCGAGCTCTCGGCGGGGACGGCCACCTTCGCGGTCGAGCCCCTGCCCCCCGGGGGGATCTTCGCCGTCGAGACGCCCCACGGCCGCGTGGAGGTGGTCGGCACCCGCTTCTCGGTGACGGTGGAGGATCGCTGCACCCGGGTGGACGTGGCCGAGGGCAAGGTGCGCGTGCGCCGCGAGGCCGACGCCTTCCTGGTGCCCGCCGGCGAGAGCCGCACCATCTGCAAGGGCAGCCTCTCGGGCGAAGAGGCGCTGCGTGCCGCCCTCGGCGACCTGGCCGCGGGCCGGGCCGAGGCGGGCCGCCAGCGGCTGGAGGGCTACCTGGCCGCCGAGCCCCGGGGCCTGTTCGCCGAGGACGCGCTGTTCCACCTGGCCCTGCTGGCCCGGCGCGAGGGCGACGAGGCGGCCACCCGAGCGGCGGTCGATCGCTTCCTGGCCCGCTTCCCGACCGGCCACCGCGCCGACCGCCTGCGGGCCCTGCGCCCGGCGCCATGAGCCCTCGCGGGCGAGCGATCGTCGGCCTGTGCGCCCTCCTCGGGGGCTGCGAGATCCTGCTGGAGGCGGATCCTGCTTCGATGGACGCCGCCGTGCTGGACGCCGGGAGCCCAGCGGCCGACCTGCCGGATCGGGCCCCGATCCCCGACGCCATGACCTGCGTGCCGGTGCCCCCGCTCGTCCGCTTCGAGGACGTGGCCGTGGGCGATCTGGCGGCGGCGGCCGTGCCCCTCGGCTGTGGTCAGGGCCTGCGTGTCCGCCACGTGGCGCTGGTGGATGTGTCGCCCCCCGACGCCTTCCACCTGCCCGATCCCGTCGACGCCGGCCCCATCGAGGCGCTGCGCCTGACCTACCGACCCCGCCTCGTGGCCGAGCGGGCCACGGCCGTGCTGGTGCTGAGCACCGAGGCGGGGGAGTACACGGTCCCCGGCGCGGGGACGAGCCGGTGGACGGACGCTGCCTGCCGGCACTGGACGGTGGAGGCCCTCGGCACCGGCATCGACGGGGTCATCCGGCTGGACGCCACCCCACCGGCGGGGGTCGCCCCGACGGCCGCCCAGGTGCAGTGGACGGTGAGCGAGCGCCCCGAGGGCTCGGGGTCATCCCTCACCGAGGACTTCCTGCCCGAGTCGCCCGGGAGGGGGCCTCCGACGATCCCGCCACGCCCGGCGCCTGGTTCTTCATGGATGTCGCGGGGTTGTACGCGTTTGACTGCACCGTGAAGCCGCCCGCCGAGGCCGGGTGTCCGCCCCAGACCAGCCGCCTGCGCGTCCAGGCCTGCCCCTGTCCCGACGACATCCGGGTCCGCCTCACGTGGAGCGTGGCGGGTGGCGGCGAGGCGCGGGCCGACCTCGACCTGCACCTGCTGCACCCCTCGGCCGCGATCTTCGGGGCCCCCGGCCTGGACTGCTCCCCCGCCGATCTGGACCCGCGCTGGATCGCCGACGCGACGGCCCTGGAGCGGCCCACCCACAGCGGCGATGACACCACCGCCCCCGGCTTCGAGCGCGTCCAGCTCCCCCGGGCAGAGGGGGTCGACACCCTGGCGGGGCCGTACCGCATCGCCGTGGAGAACCGCTCCGCGCTCTCGGTGACGGCCACCGTGCAGATCTTCCTGACGGAGCGGCTGGTCTGGACCAAGACGCGTGCGCTGGAGCCGGCCGATGGGTGGTGGGACGTCGCGGGGGTCGGCTGGCACCGCGGCGAGCTGGTCGCGGCGGCCTTCGATCGCCTGGCCGACGGGGATCCGCCGGATCCCTGGGCTGACCTCGGCAGCGGGAGCGCCTGCCTGCCCGACCAGCCGCCGGCCTGCGCCGAGGGCTTCAGCTGTCGCGATGACGACGGGGCGCTGGTGGGTCGCTGTCGTCGGTAGCGCTCAGCACCGGAGGCACGTCCAGATCGCCGGCGTCCATCAGCGCCACCACCTGCTCCAGCGCCCCGAGCAGCGCCCGCTGCTCCTCGACGGGCAGCGCGTGCAGGCGGGCCAGGAAGCGCTCCTGCAGCGGCGCGGGCGAGGTGGAGAGGCGCTCGGCGCCCGCCGGGGTCAGCGCGAGGCGCACCTGGCGGCGGTCGGTGGCGGCCCGCTGGCGCGTCACCAGCCCCCCGCGCTCCAGGCGATCGACGATTCGTGAGACCGTGGCCGGGCTCAGGTTCACCCGGCCGCTGACCTCGCCGAGGGTGGGATCCCCCGACGCCACGGCCCTCAACACCAGGATCTGGGGGACGGTCAGGCCCGCGTCGCGGGCGAGGTGGCGCGAGTGCTCGGCCACGCGCTGGAACACCCGCCGGATGGCCCGCAGCACCGCATCATCGAGCGAGGCCATCAGGGCGTGGCGATCTTCGCCGCCTCTTCCACGGTGGCGGCACAGCGGAAGCCGAAGTGGTGGTAGGCGGGGTGGTTGGCCGGGATGTGCTCGCGGCGGTACAGCGCGTTGCCGTGGTCGGGGCCCCAGTACCACGAGCCGCCGCGCACCACCTTGCGGTGGTGCTTCTTGCAGGGCTCCTTGCCGTCGCAGGGGCCCTTCGGGTTGATGCCCAGGCACTTCTCGCCGCAGTCGGCCCAGCTATGGGAGTACCAGTCGGCGACCCACTCGTAGCTGTTCCCGATCATGTCCTTGAGGCCGTACAGGTAGGCGGGCTTCTGGCCCACCTCCCAGACGCGGCCCTTCTCGGGCTCGCTGCCCTTCTTCTTGATGCCGCAGCTTCGGCCCGTCTCGTCCATGATCACGGCGCGCTCGCAGGTGGACGGCTCGTTGCCCCAGGGGTGGGTGCGCCCGTCGGTGCCGCGGGCCGCCTTCTCCCACTCGATCTCGGTGGGGAGGTGCTTGCCGTGCACCTCGCAGTACTTCACCGCGTCGTACCAGGACACCCCGTTGATGGGCTGCTGCGGGCGATCGAAGTCGCGGTACTTGGGGCCCGCCTTGTTGCACTTCCCCTTGCGCTCGCAGGCCTTGTAGTCGGCGTAGGTGACCTCGTTGATGTCCATGAAGAAGGTCTGCTGCCAGACGAAGGCCTGGGGCCGGGCCATCTCGGGGCCGTCGTCGCTGCCTCGGATGAAGGGGCCGCCCTCGACGCAGGCCATGCCGGCGGGGGCCGCCGCGCAGGGCTGGACGGCAGGGGCGTTGGGGAAGGCCGCGATCATCTCGGCGGTGGGCGGGGGCGGCATGAGCACGTCCTCCGCCTGGGCGGCGAGGGGCAGAAGAACCAGAAAAGCCAGCGACTTCATGGACATATCGAGAACTCCGGGGCCGGTTTCGCCGGCATGAGAGAGACTCAACCCTTGCGGCGCAGCAGCCGATCCCGGGCCGCCTGGAGCTTGCCGAGGGCCGCCATGGCCTGGTCGCCGTAGCGGTCGATGGCCTTGAAGAGCAGGGAGCCGTCGCTGCCGAGGTTGGCCAGATCGGGCACCTCGCCGTCGGGGCCGTACATGCCCTCCATGATCTTGCGGACGGCCACCTTCACGAGCCCGCGCACGGGCACCTTGGCCATCATGCCGTACATGGCGGCGTTGCCCTGGGAGGCCACCTCCGGGTGGGCCTTGAGGTAGGTCACCGCGTCGCGCACGTCGCCCAGGTACTCGGCCACCACCGAGCGGTTGTGGGCGTTGCAGGTGCAGTGGATGCTCGGCGGGAACTGCTGGCGATCCACCGCCCAGCCGCGGGCCTCGAGCTGATCGGCGAGGGCGTAGACGTCCACCCGCTCGTCGGCCGAGCCATAGGTGACGATGGGCGAGACCGAGTCCCCGAGGACGCGCAGCTCGGGGATGGCGCCGAGGCCGGCCTTCATCTCGGCGGCGACCTCCATCGCGTCCTTCGCCAGGCGCGTCATGCCGTCCTCGCCCAGGGCCATCAGCGAGGCCCACGCCGACGCGATGCTGCCCCCCGGCCGCGAGCCGAGGAGGCCCGGCGACGCGTAGATGCCCCCCGACCAGTCGGTGCTGACGTAGAACTGGTGCCGCATCAGCTTCATGTCGCGGTACAGCACCACCGAGGCGCCCTTGGGCGAGGCGTACCCGTACTTGTGCACGTCCGCGCTCATGGACGTGACGCCCTCCACCCGGAAGTCCCACCGCGGCACCGGGTAGCCGAGCTTCTCGACGAACGGCAGGATGAAGCCGCCCACGCAGGCATCCACATGGAGCGGCAGGCCCTTCTTCACGCAGATGGCGGCCACCTCCTCGACGGGATCTACCACCCCGTGGGGGTACTGAGGCGCCGACACCGCCACGAAGATCGTGTTGCGGTTCATGGCCTTCTTCATCGCCGCGGGATCGGCGCGGAAGTCGGGCCCCACCGGCACGTAGCGCGGCTTCACGCCGAAGTAGGCGCACGCCTTGCCGAACGCCACGTGGATGGTCTCGGGGGCCACCATCTCGGGCTGCAGGATCCAGGGCATCTTCTTGCGGGCGCGGTCGCGGTACGTCTTGACCGCCAGCAGGATGGACTCGGTGCCCCCCGCGGTCATGATGCCGCAGGTGGTGGCGGGGCCGTTCATGAGGCGGGCGCTCATGCGCACCACCTCGGCCTCCATGCGCTTCAGGCTCTTGAAAGCGATGGGGTTGAGGGCGTTCTCGGTGAAGAAGAGGTTGTGGGCCTCCTTGAGGAAGGCGTGGTGGGCCGGCCCGGCGTAGTAGACCATGCTCCATGTGCGGCCCGTCTGCCACGATGCATCGCCTTCGCGGAAGGCCGCCATCTCCGTCAGAAGATCAGCATGATCGAGGCCCTGGACGGGCAGTGTGTTCCGGGCAGACATGGCGCGCTCCTCCGCGGTGGCGGCGCGGACCATAGCAGGCCGGGCGGACGGGCGTCAGGGTTCTCGTGCACTGCCGCCGGGCAGGCTATAGTGCCGCCACTTCTGCCTTGGAGCCGACCCATGGAGATCGATGTCGTCTCGACCCTGAGCCACCCCCGCCCGGCGGTCTTCGCCGCCATGCGGGATCAGATGGTGGCCCTGGCCGCCTACATGCCCAACATCGACCAGATCACGGTCGAGTCCCGCGACGACAGCACGCCCGGCGAGGTCCGGCTGGTCAACCGCTGGCAGGCCGCGCGCTCCGAGGTGCCCGCGGTGGCGCGGAAGTTCGTCGATCCCTCGCGCATGTTCTGGCTGGATCACGCCCGCTGGATCGAGGCCGAGTGGCGCTGCGAGTGGCGGCTTGAGATGGGCTTCATGGCCGAGCGCATCTCGTGCAGCGGCGTGACGACCTACCACGAGGTAGAGGGCGGCACCGAGACGCGCATCAAGGGCAACCTCATCCTCGATCTCAAGGGCTTCCTCCCCGGCTTCCTGCTCAAGAAGGCCCAGCCCGCCATCGAGACCTTCGTCCTCGGCACGGTGAAGCCCAACTTCCAGCGCACTTCCGATGCCGTGAGCGCCTACCTGGAGAGCCAGAAAGAGCAGGCGTGACAAGGGGTTGGCTTGTTTTGCTGCTGGCCGGCGGCGCCTGCGTGCCCACGGGCGCCGAGGTCGGCCAGGGGGGCGGCACCGCCGGCGGCGGCGGAGGCCCCTCCACCCAGGACCGCCTGGTCGCCCGCGCCCTGCAGGTCGCCCGCTGCCCCGGCTCCGGCCTCGATCCCGACGTCTCGGGGGTCTACGCGGTCGTCATGGAGACGGTCTCCACCGTGGGCGGCAGCCTCCCCCACAGCCAGACCGAGGTGGTCACCCGCTACGGCGTCATGCAGCTCTGCCAGGACGAGGAGCGCATCGTCGGCGCCTTCGTGCTGTGCGGCTTCGATCAGAGCCCCCTCGTCGACAAGGCCGGGGTCTGCGCCACCGAGCTGCCCGATGACGTGGTGGTGGCGGCCCTGCCCGGTGTCCAGCTCAGCGGCCAGATCGACCTGGCGACGGGGGGCATCAGCCTGACCGGCTTCGAGGAGACCTGGGGTCTGGCCCCCGGGGCGTCCCTCCCGGCCGAGCCGACGGGGGCGGCCGAGGTGGAGGCCGCGGGCCTCTTCGACCAGGACGAGGACGGCGATCCGGGCGTCACGGTGCGGGGCAACGGCGCCTCGCCCACCGTGGCCTGGCTGGCCCAGCGCACCACCGCCCGCATCGCGCTGCGGGTGGCGGGGCCGCGCGCCCTGACGGGCCTGACGACCTCCCAGCGCGACGAGACCATCCTGGGGGGGCCGGCCTCCCGGGCGCTGCGCGGCCGGGTCCGGGAGGGAGCCCAGGGCGAGATCCTGCTGGTGCGGGCCGACGGCCTCGACGGCAGCCTGCACCTCGACGCCAACGGCGACGGGCAGGTGCAGTGCGTGGAGCTGGCCGCCTGGATCGGGAACCCGCTGCCACCCCCGCGGGCGTGGCCCTGCCAGCCGGCCCCGTAGGCCGACAGGAAGCTCAGTCGTTTCATGGGGTTGTCGGTCCGCTCCCTTCAGGAGCGGGCTACCCGTCTGGCCAGACCAGCGTCTGGGTCGACACGGTCTCGCGCCCGGAGCGGTCCCGCGCCTTGACCACCAGGCGGTGCTCCCCCGGCTTCACGCGGTGCAGCGGCAACCAGATGATGCGATCGAAGGGCTTCTGGCGCTCCACGAAGGCGGGCTTGCCATCGACGGTGACCTCGACGGTGGAGAGGCCCGCGCCCAGGTCCGACACCGGCACGATCATGCGCGGCCCCCCGGGGTGGGCCTCCACCCGCGCCTCGCCGATCACCGGCGCCGCCGCGTCGCGCATCAGCGCCACATCAGCCGGGTGGACGCTGGCGCCCACGGTGTGGGTCTCCTCGTCCCGGCCGCCGAGGTACCACCAGCGCTCGCCATCCAGCGTGTAGACGCCCACATGCCCGGTCCCGCCGGGGGGCCGCCGCAGGGCCACGCGGCTGAAGGCCTTGGCGGGCACGAACCGGTTGCTCATGCGGTAGAGGGGGCCCACCACCTCCAGCCCGGGGCCGCCGGGGTTGACCTCGGCGCGGGTGATCTCGGTGGGGAAGGGGAAGAACAGGGCGTCATCGCCCACCTCGAAGCGCAGATCCCCCTCTTCGGCCCGGGCGCCGCCCTTGAGGCCGTGGCTGTCGATGCGCACCCAGGCGGGGCGCCCGCCGGGGCCGGCCACGCCCACCTCGACGCGGGCGTCCTTGTCGGCGGGCAGGTCCAGGGCGACGGCCGGCTTGCCACCCAACCTGCTGATACGAAAGCCTTTTCCGAGCTTCTGGCGGCGGCCGTCCACCTGGACGTCGAGCCGCTCGCCGGCGCCGCACAGGCCCTCGATGGGGATGATCAGCAGGCGCTCGCGCCACCGCCGGTCGGCGGGCGGGGGCTCCGTCTTGCCCTTCGCGAGCTTCCCGATGGCCACGGCGCAGGGGGGCTCGGCGGGGCCGACCTCGAGGGTGAGGGACGCGGTGGAGCGGTTGCCGGCGGCATCGGCCGCGATGATCCGCGCGGTGTGCCGGCCGCGCTTCAGGCGGCTGAGCGACCGCCCCGCCTTCGCGTGCACCCGGGCCCGCGGCCCCTGGGAGAAGAGGGCGTTGAACCGGGCCTCCTTCCGCGCCTCGCGCTCCAGGTGGAAGTCCAGCTCGGTGTAGCGATCGTCGGCGTAGGAGACCTCGTCGTACCGGGTGGTGTGCCAGGGCTGGCCGTCCACCTCCAGGTCGATCCGGTAGGGCGTCAGGTCTCGCGGACTGCCATCGATGTGATCGGCTGCCTCGACATAGAGCACCACGTCGCCGTCGAGGCGGACGGGCTCGGCGACGCGGCCGTCGGCCGGCACCTCGACGCTCACCTCGTCCAGCGCGCCGCCCACATGGGCCGCGGCCGACCGGGGCACGAAGAGCACCCGCCGCAGCGCGGGGGCCTGGGTGTCGGGCACCGGCAGCCCGTGGGTCAGCGGGTTGATGGGCGCGCCCTTCTGGCGCAGCTCGAAGTGCAGGTGCACCAGATCCGTGCCGCTCGTGCCCGCATAGCCCAGCGCCTCGCCCTGGGCCACCGGGATGGGGCGGCGCAGGGTGAAGGCCAGGAAGAACTGGCCCTCCCTCTCCTCGCGGGCCCGGATCTCGGCGGCGAGCTTCGGCGCGAAGGCCGACAGGTGGGCATACACCGTCTGCTGGCCATCGGCGTGGCGCACATAGACCGCGCGGCCGTAGCCCGCGTCGTTGCGCCGCAGGCGGATGACCTCGCCCGCCATCGCCGCCCGCACCACGACCGTCTCGTCATCGTCCGTCGCCAGGTCGAGCCCGGCGTGGTGGTGGCCGATGCGGTAGGTGCCGAAGGTGCTGGTGACCCGGGGGCGTACGCCAGCGGATACACGAGGGGCGGCGCGGCCAGCAGGGGCGCGGTCAGCGCGAGGGCGAGGACGCTCAACGGGCGACCACGAAGTCGGTGAACTCCCCGGAGGCGGGGGCCTCGGAGACCGCGCAGTGGTCGACCCGGGCCGAGGGCGGACCGCCCGCGACGACCCAGCGGCGCAGCGCGTCGACGGCCGCCTGGGACCCCTCCGCGACCACCCGCACGGTGCCATCCGGCTCATTGCGGACATACCCGACGAGCCCCAGGCTCGCCGCCTGCTCCCGGGTCGAGGCGCGAAAGAAGACGCCCTGGACTCGCCCGCTCACCTGCATCGTCAGCCGCGTGGACATTCACCCTCCGTCGCGACAGGGTCTCAGGGTTTCTCTTGAAATTCAACAGGTTGCATTGGGCGGTGCGGTGGCGGGCGATTTGTGATCAATGTGTTTCTTGAAAAAATGTTCGCAGTAATTTCAACAGGTTGTGAACTTTCTCTGCGACACCGGGCGCGGCTGACCGATAGCTGTGGGCCGCGAGTGAGCGCGGCTTCGCCCGAGGAGGTCGCATGCTGCCCGTCGAGTTCTCCCCCATCGCCCCCTACCTCTGCCTCACGCTTGCCCTGCTGGCGGTGCCTCTGGCCGCGGGACTCCGGCGCCTGGCACCGCGCGCCCGCCGCTGGTGGCTGCCCAACGGCCTCTCCCTCGCCGACGCCGCGCTGACTGGCCTGGTCTGCGCCGGGGGCCTGGTGGCCATCCTCCTGGCCGGTCCGGTGCTGGAGTGGGCCAGCGCCCGGCTCCTCCTCGGCGCCGGCGCCGGCCGGACGCTCGCCGATCCCGCGACGTGGGCGGCGGCGGGCGCTGCCCTGCTGGTGAGCCTGTCACTCCAGGCCTGGCGGCTCCTGCTCCTGGCCTGGCCGATCTTCTTCGCCCTGGGCCGTATCACCGAGGCCCGCTGGCCCTTGCCGGCCACGGTGGGCCTGGGCCTGGCCGCGTCGGGCCCGCTGCTGGGCGCGGTGGTGGTGGTGGCCTGCCCGCTGGAGGGCACCGCGCGCACCCTGGCCGTGGCGGCGCTGCTCTGGGCGCTGCCCGCGCTGGCCTGGCCCGCGACCCGCGTCGCGGCGGCCGGCTGGCGTCGCTACCGCCGCTGGCGCGCCGACGGCGCCCCCGAGCAGACCCGGGTGTCCACCATCCCGGCCGCCATGGCCGCCTCGCTGCAGGTGGGAGAGGGGCGGACGACGGGCTTCGTCCGCGTCGGGCGCGCGATCAGCGGAGGCCGTCGATGAAGAGCCCGAACCGCTCGATGGTGGTCGGCGCAAACGGTACGGCGGGCGGCATCCAGACGCCCTGGCCCCCGGGGAGCTGAAAGTGCTCGCCCGAGAGCTTGTAGTACAGGTAGCTCTGCCGCCGGTCGCCGGGCGTGATGCGGTTCATGGCGGGCAGCTGGGTGGACGGCACGTCGTAGGTGTTGGCCTCGAAGTCGTCCAGGCTCAGGCCCTCGGTCACGAACCCATGGGTGTGGCAGCCGTCGCAGTGCACATCGAAGATGGCCTGCACCCGCTCGGCCGAGAACGCCTGCAAGGGGCCGCAGTCGCGGTTGGCGCCCCCCGGCGTCCCCCCCGCCGGGCCCTGGCCCTCGCACCAGTAGCCGCCCTGATCGTTCTCGCGCAGGGTCAGGTGCCCCACGTCGGCCTGGATGGAGACCCCGGCCGCGGGGGGGAACTCCAGGCCGGCGTCATAGGTCACCCGATCGATCTCGAAGCGGCAGACCAGATCCACCGAGTCGCCGGCATCATCGAGCGTGAAGGGGAAGGTGGCGGCGGCGGCGATGCCCCCGTTGCGGGCGGGATCCAGGCTGCGCGCGACCACGACATACCCGCCCGCCGGGACGATCACGCCGTCGAGGGGCGCCTGCTCCCGGGTCGCGTCCTCCAGGTAGCAGCCTGTCAGGTCCAGGTCGCGCGCCGACCCGTTGAAGAGCTCGATCCACTCCCCCAGGTTGTCGGGTACAGCCGCGGGATCATACATGATTTCCGAGATGATGACCTGGCCCTCCCGGGCGACGCGGGCGGCCTGATCGCCCACGAGGATGCTGCCGGCGTTCTCGATCTGGTAGCCATCCGACGAGCCGGCCGCCTGGCCGTCGGCGTCGGTCCACGAGAAGCCCCCGTCGGCGCTCACGCGGACGACCAGGTCGTAGGTGCCAGGTGCCGGCAGCCGCAGGATGGTCTGGTACTCGTCGTTGTCGCGCTCACCCGCCAACGCGCCGTCGTAGCCCTGGTTGGGGAACGACTCGAACCAGGTCCAGGCGACGGCGTCGGGGAGCGTGCCGTCCGGGCCGTACCCCACCTGGACGCGCAGCAAGGGGGACACATCCGTGCGGGTGGACCGATCCGTGATGCCGGCCTGGTAGACGCGGCTGTAGATCGTGACCTCCTGATCCTGGGCGCCCTGGATGTCGACGGGGAACTGCAGCCGGGCGAACTGGACCGGCACGGCGCAGGGCGGGTTGGCGGCGCCCGGCGTGCCGTGGTTGTTCCCCGCGGGTCCGTCGGGATCGGCGTAGTAGACGTCGCGCGCGAGGCACCAGCTCGCGCCGGCGTCGTTGAGGACGGCGTCCTCCAGCCCGGGATCGAGGCTGATGGTGCGGGCCTGGGCGTTGGGGAAGTCGCCCCCGTCGTCGTAGGTCACCGTGTCGATGAGCACGTCGTTGCAGAGCAGGCGCACCGTGTCGCCGCCGTTGCCGAGGGCGAACCGGAAGACGGCGGCGGGGGCCGGCAGCCCACCGTTGAGGGCTGGATCGGCGCTGTTGGCGAAGAGGGCGAAGCCGCCCGCGGGCACCACCAGCTCGGGGAGGGCGATGGTGGCGCCGGCGTCCCCCAGCAGGCAGCCCGTCAGCGTCCGGGGGCCGTCGGCGATGTTGCGGACCTCGATCCACTCCCCGCTCGCGTCGGCGATGTCGAAGTGCGGGTCGTACATGACCTCGGTGAAGATCACCTCGCCCTCGGCGGGCAGGGGCGGGCCGGCCACGACGCAGGCGCCAGCCACGCAGGCGTCGCCGGCGGGGCAGTCCATGGCCACCTCGTCGAAGGTGCACTCGGCCTGGCCTCCGACGACGGCGCAGCGGCCGGGATCCTGGTACACCCGCACGGTGTCGGCATCCACGCAGCCCGGCGGGGGCGCCACGCACGGGTTGGGGGCGCAGGGGTCGGCGTCCCCCTCGACCAGCAAATCACCAGCATTTTCAAGCTGATAGCCGTCAGACGAGCCAGCGTCCTGGCCATCGGCGTAGCGCCACGTCCGCCCCCCGTCGGCGCTGAAGCGCCAGGCGTAGTCGTACCGGCCGCCCGCCGCCGGCAGCCGGAACGCCACGACGTACTCGTCGTTGTTCGGCTCCCCGGCGTTGATGCCGTTGTAGCCCGCGTTGGGCGAGGCGCTGATCCAGGTGAACCGGCCGGGATCGTCGGCGGGGATGGCCCCGTCGGGGCCGAAGCCGAGCTGGGCGCGCAGCAGCGGCGAGGCGTCGGTGGCGGCCGACACATCGGTCAAGCCGGGGTGGAAGACGCGCCCGTAGACCATGACCTCGGACGCCGGCGGCCCCTGGATGGACAGGGGGAACTGCAGGCGGCCGAAGTCGGCCAGCACGTCGCAGGGCGGGTTCAGCGCGCCGGGGGTGCCGTGGTTGTCGCCCGCGGGCCCGTCGGGATCGTCGTAGTAGACCGGCCGCCCGAGGCACCACGCGGGGCCCTGGTCGTTGGCCGCCGCGCTGTAGGCGGCGGGATCGAGGCTCAGGGTGAAGGCCCGCGCCCCGGTGGGCCAGGGCGCCACGTCGTCATAGGTCACCTCGTCGATCAGCACCCCCGCACAGGTCAGGGCCAGCCGCTCGCCGCTGTTGCCCAGCCCGAAGCCCATCGCCTGGAAGCCGGGCAGGCCGCCGTTGAGGACGGGATCCAGGCTCACGGCGAAGACCAGCGACTCGCCCGCCGGCAGGACGACGGGGTTGATCGGGGTCTGCGCGCCTGGATCGCTGAGCAGGCAGCCGTCGAGCCGGCGCGGGCCGGCGCTCACGTTGGTGATCTCGAGCCACTCGGCGCTGGCGTCGAGCAGGTCGAAGTGCGGGTCGTACATCAGCTCGGTGAAGATGACCTCGCCGGCCGCCGGGGCCGGGATGGCGGCCGCGACGCACGCGCCGCCCTCGCAGAGCTGGCCTTCGGGGCAGGGCATCAGCAGGCTGTCGAAGGTGCACTCGGCCTCGCCGGCGACGGCCGCGCAGGTGCCGGGCGCCCCGTACACCCGGCGGGAGGCCGGCCCTCGCAGACCGGCGGCGGCGGGACCAGGCAGGGATCGGGATCGCAGGGATCCACCACCGGGCAGGGCGGGTTGGCGGCGCCCGGGGTGCCGAAGTGCTGCTCGGCCGCAGCCGCCCCCGCGAAGTACAGGTCGACGCCGAGGCACCAGCTCGCCCCGGCGTCGTTGAGGGCGGCGTCGGTCGCCGCGGGATCGAGGGAGAGGCTGCGGCGGGTGGCGACGGGGAAGCCGGCGCCGTAGCTCACCGTGTCCACGGTGACGCCGCCACACTGGATGGCCACCGTGTCGCCCGGGTTGTTCAGGCCGAAGCCGAACACGCCCGCCACGGCCGCCAGGCCGCCATTCAGGGCCGGGTTGGCGCTGCGGGCGAAGACGGCGTAGGCGCCTGGATCGAGCACCAGGGGCCCGACGACGGCCTGGCTGGCGCTGTCGCGCAGCAGGCAGCCGGTCAGGCGCAGGCGCTCGGCCGAGACGTTCTGGATCTCGAACCACTCGGCCTGGGCCTCGGCGAGGGGGGGCTCGGTGTCGTACATGATCTCGGTCACGACGAGCTGCCCGGGGACGGGCGGCTGGGGGCCGCCCACGCAGGCGCCGGCCGCACAGCGCGCTCCGTCGAGGGCGCAGTCCTCCCGATCGGCGGGATAGACGCAGACGCCCTGGGCGCCCTGGACCTCGCAGTGGCCCGGCGCCCGGGGCGCCACCCGCACGTCTCCCTCGCAGATCGGCGCCCCCGGGGCATCGCAGACGACCCCCTCGCAGGGGCTCGCCGCCGACACCAGGGTGCCGGCCCGGCCGATCTGGAAGCCGTCCTCGGCGCCATCCTGGCCGGGGCCGGCGTCGCGGTCGCAGAGCAGCCAGGTCTGGCCGCCGTCCCGGCTGAAGCGGAAGGCGAACGCGTAGGCGCCGGGGGCCGGGACGACCAGCTCGGCCTGCCACTCGTCGTTGTCGGGCTCGCCCGCAGCGAGGCCGTCCCACCCGGGGTTGGGTACGCCGTCGGCCCACCGCCAGGCGGCGTCCGGCGGCGTCCCGGCGGGCCCGACGCCCACCTGGCCCAGGAAGCCGTCCTCCACGTCGTTCAGGGGTGTCGCGTCGGTCACGCCCGCCTCGAAGACGCGGCCATACACCGTCACGCTGCTGCCGGCGGGCAGCTCCACGTCCAGGGGGAACTGCAGCCGGCACCAGTCCACGGTCACGTCGGGCTGGGGGCAGGGCGGGTTGGCGGCGCCGGGGGTGCCCCGGTGGGCCGTCGCGTCGGCGCCGAAGTAGACGGCCTCGCCCAGGCACCAGCGCCCCCCGTCATCGTTGGCGGCGGCGTCCGTCGAGGCGGGATCGAGGGCCAGGCTGGCCGCGCGAGCGACGGGGAAGCCGGCGCCGTAGACGACGGAATCGATAACAAGATCAGCGCAGTGCAGCGCCACGGTGTCGCCGGGGTTGTTCAGGCCGAAGCCGAACACGGCCGCGACGCCGGGCAGCCCGCCGTTCAGCGCGGGATCCGCCGAGCGGGCGAAGACGGCGAAGCCGCCCGCCGGCAGGGTCAGCTCGGCGATGGCCGCCTGGTTCATGGAGTCGTGCAGCGTGCAGCCGTCGAGGCGCACCGGGTGACCCGTCGTGTTCTGCACCTCGAACCACTCGGCGTTGTTCTCCGAGAGAGGGGGCTCGGTGTCGTACATGATCTCGGTGATCACGACCTCGCCGGCGGCCGGGCGCGGCGGGGCGGCGACGCAGGCGCCATCCACGCAGAGCTGATCGCCCCCGTCCCGGCAGTCCTGGGCCGGCGCGTCGGCGTAGACGCAGCTCGGCGCGCCCCCATCGAGCACGCAGGCGCCCATGGGCTCCGGGGCCACCCGGGTGAAGCGATCGACGCAGCGGGCGGCCGGCGGCATGGCGCAGATCACCCCGTCGCACGGCCCGGGCGTCGTGCGGAGCTGGCCGGCGTTGGCCACCTGGAAGCCATCCTCGGCCCCGTCCGCGCCGGGCCCGGCGGCGCGGTCGCAGTAGGTCCAGGTCTGCCCCAGATCGCGGCTGAAGCGAAAGGCGAAGTCGTACGCCCCCGGCGGCGGAGCGGCCCGGGTCGCCTGGTACTCGTCGTTGCCGGGCTCGCCGGCCCCGGCGGCGTTCCACCCCGGGTTCGGATCGGCCCGAAACCAGTCCCAGAGCACCGGATCCACCGACGGATCCACGCCATCGGGCCCGATGCCGAGCTGG
Organism: bacterium; assembly: GCA_041389985.1. GTDB lineage: Bacteria > Myxococcota_A > Bradymonadia > UBA7976 > UBA1532 > JACKDP01. The sequence continues at coordinate 133,213 of JAWKQS010000006.1, read as the reverse complement.
GCGATGAGGCCGGGATCCACATCGGTGGCATCGGACCGGTCGGTGATCCCCGCCTCGAAGACGCGACCGTAGAACGTGACCGGCTCGCCGGCGGCGACCTCCAGGTCCAGCGGGAACTGCAGGCGGCACCAGTCGATCTGGGTGTCGGGCAGCGGACAGGGCGGGTTGGCGGCGCCGGGCGTGCCCCGGTCGGCGCCGGCGGCCCAGGGCGCCTGGCCCGCGCACCAGGCCTCGGGCAGGTCGTTGGCCAGCACGGTGCGCTGGCTCGGATCGAGGGAGAGGCTCGCCCCCGCGACCACCGGCCAGCCGTTCTGGTAGATGACCTCGTCCACCAGCGTGCCGAACGGATCGATCAGCGCGACGCGGTCGCCGCCGTTGCTCAGCGAGAAGTCGGCGTAGGTGTAGAGGCCGTCGACGCCCCCGTTGAGGGCACGATCGCCCACCCGGGTCAGGACGGCCCAGGTGCCAGGCGGCACCTCGAGGGCACGATCGGCGGCGATGCGGTGGCTCTCGCCCTCCCCGCCCGCCAGCACGAAGCCGTTGAGGAAGACCGGGTCGAAGCCGCGGTTGTAGACCTCGATCCACTCGCCCTGGGCGTCCGGCGCGGCCTCGGGATCGGCCATGATCTCGGTGATCACCAGGGCCCCCGACGGCGGCGCGCCGATGCAGACCTCGCGATCCGGCAGGCAGATGGCGTCGGGCGGACAGTCGGCGTCCTGGACGCAGCAGCCCCCCGCCGCCTCGTGGACGCACTGGCCGTCGGGGCCGCAGAAGTCGGTGGTGCACGCGCTCTCGTCGGCGCAGTCGGCGTCCACCAGGCAGGGCGCCTCGCCCATGTCCGGCGGGCCCTGATCGGCGGGCGCGCCCTGGTCGATCCCCTGATCGACGGGCGGGCCCTGGTCGGCGCCCTGGTCGGGGGGTACGCCCTGGTCCACCGGCAGGCCCCGATCGGGGCCGCCGGCATCGAGGGGCGGGCCGGTGTCGGGCAGGGCCACGTCCGGGACGACGACGGCGTCGGGCAGGCCCCCGCGATCCCGCGAGCCATCGGCTGCCGCGTCGGTCGGGCTCGAGCCCGGCTCGTCGTCACACGCCCAGATCCCACCTGCTACCAGCAGGACCACCAGCCAGTGCCTGGTCCGCATCGCGCCACCCCCCCCCGCCGCCATGTCGTCGGGGCCGATTCTTGAGAGTCCGCGCGCCCAGGTCAATCAACGCCTGGGTGACGGTACGAGACGGGGGGTTGGCGGGGGACGGCGCCGACTACTCGGGGCCGTAGATGGTCCCGGGCTCGGCCACCAGGGCGGGGAGGCTGCGCGAGGCGCCGCCCTGGTCGCCCAGATCGATGAAGCGGACCTGGACCTCGATGTCGTCGCCCGAGAGGGTGACATGGGTCGGCGCGCCGGGCAGGGCCGGGATCAGGCGCACCTCGCCGGGGGCGAACTCGTGGGCGACGACGACGCCGACGGCGTCCCCGGGGCCGGGGGCGCCCTGGGTACCGCGGCGGATGTCGACGCGGCTGTACGCCCGGGCTGGCTCCAGGCTGTGCTGGTTGGAGATGATGCGCCCGACCCCGGCGGCGCCCGCGTACACCACGTCCAGATCGCCGTCGGCGTCCAGATCCGCGATGGCGAGGGCCCGGATGGCGACCTGCACCGCCGGCAGGCCGAAGTCGTGGGCCTCGAAGCCGCCGGGGATCGCCCGGTAGCTGCGGATGCCCGTGGCCCCGTAGACGAGCACGTCGTCGCGGGTGTCGCCGTCCAGGTCGCCCATGGTCAGGCCCACGTCACCGGGCTGCCACGCCAGGCCCATGAGATCATTGATGAAAACTGCTCCATCGCTGAGCTGGAAGCGGGCCGCGTCGCCATCGCTCGTGAAGACGTCGAGGCGGCCGTCGCGATCCGCGTCCATGACGGTGATGCGCTCGGCGACGAAGGAGTCGAAGCCGACCGCGGGCCGGAACGGCCCGGCGAGGCTGCCCAGCAGGAGGCGGGAGCCCGCGGCGCCGATGGTGATGAGGTCGAGGACCTGATCGCCGTTCACGTCGGCGAAGAGAGCCTTGCGGGCGTCCACCACGCTCTGGAGGGCGAAGTCGGCCAGGGGCTGGGTGTTGAACCGGCCGGCCACGTAGGTCTGCACCCGGGTGGCCGCGCCCGCCAGCAGCAGCACGTCGAGGGTGCCGTCCCGGTTCACGTCGCCGAGGCTGAGCCCATCGGCCAGGACGTTGAGCGGGATGCCCGAGTTGGTCAGCGTGAAGGTGCCGTCCCCCTGGGACAGGTAGGCGCCGGTGGACGCGGGGGCCGAGAGCACGAGGTCGACGGTGCCATCGCCATCCACATCGCCCAGGGCCGCGGCCCGGATGGCCACGCCGTCCGGCAGGCCGACCAGATCGGCCGTCAGGCCCCCGAAGGTACCATCGGGGCGCTGGGTGAAGACGGCGGTGACGCCATTCGGCTGATCGGTCAGGGCGATGACGTCGAGCTGGCCGTCCATGTCGACGTCCGTGATGCCCAGCCAGCCGACCTCCAGGGCGCCAACGAGCCCATCCCGATCCGCGCCCAGGTCGACGTAGGGCGGGATGACCACCGCGCGCTCGATGGGCTGGATCGCGTTGCCGCTGCGGTCGTCGGCCTCGACCACCAGGACGGGATCGGCCGGATCGACGGGGATGCGCCCGGCACGCCACGTCCCGGCTTCGGCGTCGATGACGGCCGGCACGCCGTTGACTCGCACAGAGCGCGGCCCGCTGCCGGTCGGACCATCGTCGATGGTCCCCTCGGCCAGGCCGGGGGTGGCCACGTCGCCACCCTCGGGGGGCCAGGTGATGGTGACCTGGGGCGCCGACGTGTCCCGGGTGATGCGCACCTCGCCGGTGGCGCGGTTGCCCACCAGGTCGGTGACCTCGACGGGCACCGGGTTGACGCCCTCGACCAGCGGCACCACGCGGCAGCCGCGCTGGGCGTCGCCCCCAGCGGCGAGCTGGGCCTCCTGGCCGCCGATCAGCAGCCGCGCCACCCCCGACGCCGGATCCCGAACCGTGACGCACACTTCCATCGACGGCTCGGTGGTGAAGCCCCCCATGGGCAGGTCGACGATCTGGGGGGCGACGGAGTCGACGCGGAAGGCATAGCGCCGCTCGCTGGTGTTGCCGGCGGTGTCGGTGGCCCGGATGAGCACGCCGCGCTGACGGCCGTCGGGGAAGGCCCGCCGGAAGTTGAAGGCGCCGTTGCCCTGGATGCCGATCTCCTGGGGGTTGGCCACGCAGCCGGGATCCACCGGATCATCGCCGGCACAGAGCCGCTCGATGCGGGCCGAGAGGGCCGCGCAGATCCCGCCGTCGAACGTCCCGCGCAGGACGATGTCGCCCGCGCCGTCGGGCCGCAGCCAGGGCACGTCGTCGCCGTTCTGCAGGTTGATGGCCACCGGCTCGCGGTCGACGTTGACCAGGTGTTCGGGCTGGCCCAGGGCGGGCAGCCGCGTCCGCAGCCCGGCCCGGTTCTCGGCCACCACGCGCAGCGGCTGGTTGGCCCCGTCCGCCATGGGCAGCTCGGCACAGTAGTCGCCGTTGAGGAACGCGGCGGCCGTCCCGTTGACGGTGATGGAGGCGATGCCGCTCTCGGGGTCGTCCCCCTGGCCGCAGACGCGAATGGTGGGGGTGTTGAGGCAGGCGCCGACGGCCGGGACGTTGATGCGCACGGTCGGCGGCGTGTCATCGTGGAACACGTCCACGGTGTCCTCGGCCGCCTGGCCGTCGGCCGTGAGGGCACGCACGGTCAGCGTCGTGGAGCGGCCCGCTGGCACGTTGGCGGTGGCGGTGAAGCGACCCCGGCCACCATGCCGTCGACGGGCGCCCCGTTCCCGGCCCGGATCTCGACCGCCGTCACCGCCGGACAGACCGTCCCGGTCACCTCGACGTCGGGCGAGCCCACGAAGGCGCGATCAGCGGGGGCCTCGATGGTCACGCAGGGCGCCGGATCCTCGCGCACCACCGTGACGCGGCCGATGCCGTGGTTGTCGGCGCGGTCATTGCCGTCCACCTCGATGCGGTTGTCCCCCACCTCGAGGGCGACCACCAGATCGAAGCGGCCCTCCTCGTCCGAGATGCCGGCGTTGCCCGGGAGGGCCACGTTGCGGCCGTTCACCCGCAGGGCCAGGCGGGAGCGGAACTCGCCGACGCCGTCGGTGGTGACCTGGCCGGCGACCCGGATCATCGCCTCCGGCGTGCGGGCGCCGTCCTCGGGGGACTCGATCGTGACGACGGGGGCATCCTCATCGAGGGTGATGACGCGCCGGACCGCCTCCGAGCGGTTGCCAGCGCGGTCCACCGCGACCACCTCGACGGTGTTGGGGCCCGGATCGAGGGCCACCGGGAAGCCGAAGGCGCCGGTGGCGGCTGCCGGCCCCTCGATGGCGGCGCCATTGCGGGTGACCTCGATGGCCGCGATGCCTCCGGCGTCCTCCACCGTCCCGCTCACCCGGAAGGGGTTGAAGCTCCCGTTGACGGGCACATCGCCGTTGGGCTCCTCGACGACCAGCACGGGGGCCGTGCGATCGGCGCGGACGACGATCTGGGCCCGGCAGCGCAGCATGGTGTCGTCGACGGCCGCCAGCTCGAGGACGTTGCGGCCCTCGGCCAGGTCAACCTCCACGGTGAACATCCCGTCCGCGTCGAGCACCACCGGCTCGCCGGCGAAGGTCACCTGGCGGTCGGCGACGGCGGTGTCGGGATCCCCCACGACGCCCCGCACCATGATGCTCGCCTCGGCGATGGGCCCCACCTCGGGCCCCACGGGATCGAGGATCTCGCAGATGGGCGGGCGGGCCGGCGGCACCTCCATGTCGGCGGCATCCGGCGGCGGCCCCCGATCGGCAGGCACCGCGGCGTCGCCGGGTGGAAGCCCCTCGTCGGGTCGGGCCATGTCGACGACGGCGGCGTCATCGCCACCGGCGTCTTCGGGTACCAGCGGGATCACCGGCCCCAGGCAGATGCCGCTCGAGCACGTCTGGCCATTGGCGCAGTCGCCATTGCCCTGACATTCCTCGGGATCGAGGACAAAGCTACAGCCGGCCAGCATCAAGAGCAGGCCAGCCAGTCCGCCGCGCATGCGCATCACGACTCCCCAGTCGCGTCCCAGCCGGCGAAGCGTGTCAGAGAGGGCCGCTAGAACTCAAACGACCCCACTGCCATCGCTCCCCCGGGTGTCGGTGACAGCCCCACGCGCGGCACCCCCGTGTCGGCGCGCTCGGGCGATTCGTCGATCAGGTAGAGCACGACGCCCGTCGCAGCCACCGCCGCCCCGACCCCCAGCAGGATGTCGGTGGTCAGCGCGGCGCTGCGTACGTCATCGGCCAGCGTGAGCTCCCGATCGGTGTGGTTGCAGGTCGCGTCGCTGCGGCAGTCGGCGAGATCGCCGTCCGCGCCGACCGCGAGGATGGAGGTGACGACGCCGCCCAGCAGCACGGCCCCGCCCACGCCCATGACGACGTAGCTCACCGTCCGCTGGTCGAGCGAGAAGCCCGGCCCGGCGTCGAGGTCGATGGTCGTCTCGGTCAGCCGGCCCGCCTCGATGGTGACCATCTCGCGGTAGGTGTCGCCGCTGTCGGGGCGGACCTCGAGGGCGTGCAGCCCTACCTCGACCGGGACGGGCCCCGGGAGGGGGGAGCGGCCGATGGGCTGGCCGTCCAGGCGGATCTCGGCCGGGACGTTGACGACCACCTGCAGCTCGCCCGTGGCCCGGGCCTTCTCCAGGACCGCGTCGACCACGCGGGGCGCCTCGCGGGTGTGGCTGGCCTGCACCGCCACCGTCTCTTCCCGGGCGTCATGGCCCTTGAGGACGAAGCGGATCCGGTGCTCGCCCGCGGGCAGTGGCCAGAGCAGGGGCGTCTGGCCCACCGGCTCCTGGCCGTCGTCGACGAAGACCGCGGCGCCTGCCGGCTCGGAGCGCAGCGACACATAGGGGAGCTGCGCCTTGAGGGTGATGGTCGGCAGCGTGAGGGCCTGGCCGCTGTTGACGCGCACATCGCGCACGACGGGCTCGTAGCCGGCCAGGACGATGTGCAGCTTGCGGGCTCCCGGGGCGACGACCATCGTGAGCGGGCTCGTGCCGCGGGCGCGGTGCTCGGTGCTGGTGACCCACACCCCCGCGCCCGGCGGATCGGTGGTGACCGAGATGCGAGGCCAGTCGGCCATGGTGGTCTGCAGCCGCGCGACCGTCGCCCGGATCTCGGTGGCGTCCTTGGGCTTCGAGTCGAGGTACTGGGTGTAGTACGAGACGGCGCGCTCGAGATCCTCCATCGCCTCGTAGGTCAGGGCGATGTTCTTCAGCATGACCGGGTGGGGCTTGATGGCGTTGGCCTGCTCGAAGGCATCGACGGCGCGGCCGAGCCGGCCCGCCTTGAGGTGCTCGTTGCCCTGCACGAAGAGCTGCCGCGCCCGCTCCTGCGCGGGATCGGCCTGGCCGAGCGCGGGGGCGGCCCAGAGGAGCGCCAGAAACAGGATACCCAGCGGCCGCGCCATTCGACCCTCCCGACCAGACTGCGCGCTCGATTGAACCACAAGGGGGACCGCGGCGCTACCACACGCGATGGGTTCGGGTCCAGGCGAAGTCGCCGGCCCATGCCGCCGACCAGCGCACGGCCCCGCAGGCCCAGGGTGCCGGCGTGTTGGCGTATCCTGCCGAAATCAGTACGGATTTTCGATCTTGTAGGGGTTCTCGACCCGCGGGGGCTTGCGCCGGTCGCCCGCCCCGTCGCGGTTGCGGGCCACCGGGCGCTTCTTCAAGCGCACGGCCACCTCGACGGGCTCGCCCTTGGCATCCTCGCTGCGCAGCGCGGCCGGATCGACGGTCTGCTCGGCGTCCGTGTGGCCCGCGAGGCGCACCGTGAAGGCGCGGGGGCCGTCTTCGGCGGCGAAGGTGAGGGGGAGCGGCGTCTGGCCGATCACCTTGTCACCCTCCAGGACGTCGGCCTTCGGGGGGGTGCTGGTGAGGGTGACCTGGAGCGGCGGCACCGCGGGGGCCTCGGACGCGACGGCCTCGGCGCCGGCCGAGCTGGGCGCTGCCGCCGCCCCGGCCGTGGGCACCGCCGCCCCGGAGCCGGGGGTCGCCGCCAGCGCGTCCGTGGGCGCGGAGGCCCGGCGCGTCGGCGCAGGCGTGGTGGGCGTCAGATCGGGCTCGGCCAGGAACGTGGTGTAGGCGAAGTAGCCCCCCCCGCCGAGGACGGCGAGGAGCACCGCCGCGATCGCGATGCGAGCGCCGCCGCCGGTGCGCGCGGGCGGCGGAGGCGGCAGGGCCTCCAGGGCGCCGCTGGTGGTGAGCGTCGGGGGCGCGATGGCCGCGAAGTCGGCCGCCGTCGCCAGGGGCGCCGCCGACGGGGCCGGCATGACCGCCACCTCGTCCATGGCGTCCAGGATGGCGTCGGCGAGCCGCGGCTTGGGACGCGCCGACGTCGGCTTCGGGCGCTCGGGTGCCGCGGCCGCGGCCGGCGCGGCGGGCGCGTTCATGCCCGCGAAGGGGTCGAACCCGTCGCTGACCTGGCCCACCTGGTTGAGCTGCGGGATGTCCCCGGGCGGCACCGAGCGGGGCGGCGCGTCGTCATCCACCTCCGCCATGGCGGCCGCCAGCGCGGCCTGCATCGGATCGGCCGCCGCGGGGGCGGGCCGGGCCCTGGGGGCCTCCTTCTCCACCGACGCCGCCGCCTTCGCCGTGGCGTCGGCGAGAGCGCTGCGCAGGGCGTCGCCGTCGAGGGCGCCCGTGAACAGCAGCGGCTCGGGGATGTCGTCCAGGGCCTCGGGGCCCGACAGCAGCGCCCCGGTGTCCATGGCCATGTCGAGGTTCAGGAGGGCGTCGTCGTCGAGCGCGCGCGCGACGGTGCGGTCCTCGTCCTCCTCCTCCATCAGCGCCCCCAGGGCGTTGACGTCGGCGATGACCGTGGAGGGCATGGCCCCCCCACCGAAGCGTCGCTTGGGCGGCGCGGCCGGCGCCGACGCCTTGATCACGGCGGCGAGCTCGGTGGCGAGCGCCCGCAGATCCGGGAAGCGGTCCTCGGCGCGCTTGGCCAGGCACCGGCGGATGGCGGCGGCGAGGCGGGGCGGCAGCGTACCGGCGGTGCGGTGCTCGACCGGCGTCGGCGTGCCGTTGACGATGGCGTCGAGGAGCTGATCCGGCGTCGCGCCGAAGAAGGGCAGGGCCCCCGAGAGGAGCTGGTAGCCGATCACGCCCAGCGTGAAGAGATCGGAGGCCAGGCCCACGGGCTCGCCCAGGACCTGCTCGGGGCTGAAGTACTTGGGGTTGCCCACGATGATGTGGCCGCCCACCGTCTCCCGGACGCCGAAGAGGTCCGGCGAGCCCGCATCGACCACCTGCACCGCGTCGGCCCCGTCGTCGCGCCGCGCCAGAAACACGTTCTCGGGCTTGAGGTTGGCGTGGGGACGCCCCGCGCGGTGGAAGGGGGCCAGCGCGCTGCAGAGCTGGAACAGGATGTCCGCGGCGCGGCGAGGGCCGAGGGGGCCCGCCGCGCCCAGCATGTCGCGCAGCGTCTCGCCCTCGATGAACTCCGTGACGATGAACGTGGTGCCGTCGGGCTCGCGCGCCGCCGCCAGGACCGTGGCGATCTTGGCGTGGCGCAGGCGCGCCACCGCGCTGGCCGAGCGCAGCAGCTCGTCGCCGTGGGTGGCCGCCACGTCGGGGTGGACGATCTTGATCGCCACCGCCTGGCCGGTGCGGCTGTCGGTGCCCCGGTAGACCATGCCGATCTCGCCGGAGCCCACCACCGACTGGAGGGTGAAGCGGCCCCCGCCCAGGGTGCGCCCGATGAACGGATCACCCCCCAGGGCCGCGTCGACGCCCAGGGGCGCACCGCATCCAGCGCAGGCCACGCTCGTCGGGTGGTTGACGGTCTGACAGTGCGGACAGATTACCATCGCCTCATGCCTCGCAGGCGCGACTTCGAGGCGGCCGGCCGGCCTCCCCCCTCATCCTCATCCATAGCATCCACCCCCCTCTACCACAACTCGCGCGGTCGCCGGCCGGGCGCCCTGGCCGGCCCCCGCGCTGCAACGCGCCACCCGGGCCGTCGATCCATCGGGGGGATGACCCTCCCGCCCGACGCCCACCCCGGCTATCATGGCCGCCGCGCGAGCCTCGGAGGAGCCATGCGGATTGAAGAGGGCCAGGTCGTCACCATCGAGTACGCCCTGAAAGATGGCACCGGCAAGGTGCTGGAGTCGTCCCAGCAGGGGGGAGCCATCACCTTCCGCTACGGCGTGGATCGCATGCTGCCGGGGCTGGCCCGGGCCATGGAGGGCATGGCCATCGGCGAGACCCGCACGGGGACCATCCCGCCGGGGCAGCTCGTGCCGGCCGAGGGGACGGCCCACCGCGTCGTGCAGGCGGGTGAGTTCCCGGCCGGCGCGAAGCCCACGGTGGGCGACCGCTTCCAGGCGCGCGGCCCCGACGGGCGGCCGCTCCTCTTCGAGGTGGCGGAGGTGCTGCCGGACGGCGGCGCGCGCGTCCACCTGCTGCACGCCCTGCACGACGTCGAGGTCCACTACGAGGTGACGATCAAGGCCGCCCGCAAGGCAGGCCTGCCGCCCCCGCCGCCCGTGGATCTACCCGATCTGTCTGAGGATCTGCTCGACGAGGAGGGCTGACGCCGCGCCGGGTCGCCCGGATCGAGGGGGGGAGATGGCTCGTCACGTCATCGGTCTGCTGCTGTGCTGGTCGGTCACCGCTCTGGCGAACCCGCTGGCCCCCTGGTCCGCCGAGCTGGAGCGGGCGCAGGCCCGCGGGCCGGAGGCGGTGGTCGCCCACGCTCGCCAGGCGCCGGCGCTGGCGCGCATCTGGGGCCATGGCCACCTGGTGGACGCGGTCGCCGGCCCCGACAGAGCCGCCTGGACGGCGCGCATCGCGGCGGTCGCCGAGGCCATCGACGACGCCGATCTGCGCGCCGCGCTGGCTGATCCGGGCCTGGCCGGCCTCGTCGAGGCGGCCCCCGCGGCGACCCAGGCCTGGGAGAGCCAGCTCCGCGCCGGCTCCCCCGAGCCCGCCCTGCTGGCCGCCGGCGAGCAAGGCGATCTGGCCGAGTTCGTCTTTTATTTCAGCCTCTTTCGCGCCTCGATGGGGGCGGCGCCGGACGCAGACCTGCTGGGCGTGGCCCGCCACCTGGCCCAGGGCCGGGCCCTCATCCTCGGCCGCCTGGACTGGTTCGGCGATCTGCAGGCGTTCCATGGCGGCCCGGTCCCCAGCGGGGGCCATGGCGAGGTGGAGGAGGCCCTGACCCGCCTGCTGAACGCGCGCCTCGCGGGCGATGGCCGCGCCGTGCGGCAGCAGGGCGAGATCGCGCTGCGGGGCGCCGAGCGGCGGGGCAAGAGCCTGGTGGCGGCCCTGGTGGCCAACCTGGCGGCCACGGTGGCGGGCTGGGAGGGGCGCCCGGGCGAGGAGGCGGCCCGCCGCATCCAGGTGCTCCAGGCCATCCGACCGCTGGGCCACCCGCAGCTCACGGGGGCCCTGCTGGCCGGGCTGGTGGCCCCCCACCTCGCGACCGATCGGCCCGAGGCGGCCCTCACGTTCCTGGACGAGCTCGCCGCGCTGGGCCCCGAGGTGCTGACCGATCGACGCCACCGCCAGTCGGTGGCGGAGGCGGCGGCCGCCCTGGGCGCCCGGGTAGACGACCTGCTCCAGCAAGGCGAGCTCGTCGGGGCGTCGCGGGCGGCCGAGGCGGCGCTGCGGGCCGAGATCCTCGCGCGCGGGGCGGATCCCGGCCGCCCCCTGGAGCGGCTGGTCGCGGCGCGGCTGCGGCAGGCGCGGCTGGCCCTCGATCGCGGCCTGGCGGGCGAGGTCCACGCCGAGCTGAGCGCCCTGGAGGCGCCGACCCCGGCCGAGCGCCGCCTGGAGGTGGAGGCCCTGGTGCTGCTGGGGCGGGCGGGGGACGCGCGCCGCATCCTGGACGGCCTGGCGGCGGACGCGCCGATCGCCGCCGCCAGCCTGGACGCCGAGCGGGGCCGGCTGGCGCTGGCCGAGGGGCGGGCGGCCCCCGCATTCGCCTTTGCAAACCAGGGGTTGCGGCGGATCGCGCGCCGGGAGGATGCGGCGGCCGAGCGTCGCGCCCTGCACGTCGTCGCGGCGGCGGCGCTGCACGCCGTCGGGCAGGTGGACGCCGCCCGGGCCCGCCTGGAATTCGCCGCCCGCATCGGCGAGCCCGACTTCGACTTCGCGCGCACCCACGCCCTCGCCCACCTCGCGGCCGGGGATCCGGTGGCGGCGCTGCGGGCCCTGGCCCCCTGGTCGGCCCGGGCGGCGGGGGCGAGCGGCGCCCAGGGGCGGGCAGCCCGGGTCGGGGAGGGCTGCGTGCTGGCCGGCGCCGGGCGCGCGCCCGAGGCGCTGGAGGCGCTGGCGGCGGGGGAGGGCGCCCAGGGCCCCTGGCGCTCCAGGCCCGCCTCTGTCGGGTCACGGCGTTGCTGACCCTGGACAAGATCCCGGACGCCGCGCGGCTGCTGGCCGAGGTGCGGGGGGGGACGAGCTGGGCCGATGATCCGGTGCTGGCCTGGCGGGTCAACGCCCTCGCGGCGGAGGTGGCGCGGCGGCAGGGCCGGGCCCTGGAGGCCACCGGGTTGCTGCGCATGGCCGCGCAGCAGCACGCCGCCCTGGGCTACGAGCGGCCGTCGGGCGGCTTCACCCTCGGGGCCGGCACCTGGGTCCCGCCCCTGGATGGCGAGGCGCTGTGGGCGAGCCTGCCCGACCGCCTGGCCGAGGCGGCCCGCCAGGACGCCCCCGCCGCCGCCGCCCACGAGCGGGCCGCCATCCAGGCCGCCCTGGTCGAGCGCGCCCTCGCGCGCAGCCCCCGGCACCTGCCGGCAGGGCGCGGGGTCGCCGTCGTGGCCGATGGGGCGCGCCTGGCTCGCATCCGCGCGCTGCTCGCCCGGCCGGGCCTCGATCCGGCCGACGCCCAGCGCCTTCGCCGGCTGGGGGCCCCGGGCCGCTGGCCGGCGGACGCCCGGGTGCCCGATCCCGGCTTCACCCTCGCCCCCGGGCCGGACGAGGCGATCCTGCTGTATCGCGTCGGGGCCGACGCCGGCCGGGTGTGGGCGCTGCTGCCGGGCGCGGGACCGCGGGCCTTCGCGCTGCCCGGCCAGGCCGAGGTGCTGGCGGCGCCCACGCTGCCGGTGCCCTGGGCCGCCGACCCCGAGCTGATGGGCGCCCTCGCCGACAAGACGATCTGGCTCATCCCCGATGGGCCCTGCTCACGGCGGCGCTGCCGACAGAGCCGGCGGTGGACGCCCTGGCCGCGCGGGTGCGGCGCACGCTGCCCAGCCCCGGGGTCGGGCGGGGGGCGCCCCCGCCGGGCGTCGGCCTGCTCGGTCCCGCCTCCCCGACCTGCTCGCCCTCGCGGAGCAGACCGGTGACGCGACCCTGCCCGCGCAGCTGGGGCGCCATGGCCGCCTGGTGGTGACCGCGGCGCTCGATCTGGCCACCGGGACGCTCGACGGGGCGGCCGTGGCCTGGCCGGCGGAGACGCCGCAGGGGGCCGACGTCGTGGTCTTCGCCCGGGTCCTGAAGGGCGAGGGCGTGGCCGGCTTCGAGGGTCTGGTCGATGCCCTCTTCCGGCGCGGGGTGCAGGCCATCGTCCTGGCCAGGGGCGAGGTCTCCCCCGCCGAGATCAGCCGCCTGACCCAGCGACTCCAGGCCGGGGACGCCGCCCGGGCCGCGGTGGCCGGCGCGCCGGAGGCGTGGTGGCTCTACGAGGCGCGTCCCACCCCGCCGTGACCAGGGCGGCCGCTCCAAGTCTTCGGAATCACGAATGAATCAGGGCTGTGACGTCGCGCTCGATGGTGGCGCACATGGCCTCGATGGGCAGATCGTTCGGATCGGTGCCGAACGGCTCCTCGATCTCCACGCCGATCTCCTCGATGCCCATCAGCCCCATGGCGATGAACGCCACGGCCACCGGGGCGAGGGCGCCCAGGGTCTGCACGAGCACGAAGGGCAGCGTCAGCAGGTACAGCAGCAGGAGCTGGCGGATGTGGACGACGTAGGCGAAGGGGACGGGTGTCTTGAGGATGCGCTCGCAGGCGCCCTGGTGATCGACGAGGGCGGTGACCGAGGCGTCGAGCGTCCGGGCGAGTTGGGGATCGAGGGCGCCGTCGGCCACCCGCGCGGCGATCCAGCGCGTCATCTCGCGGGTCAGGAGCGTCGGTGGGTTGGCCGACGTCGCCAGCGTCGCGGCGAGGGGGGCGGGCAGGGCCGAGAGGTCGCGGTCGCTGCGCAGGTGCTGCTTGAGGGCCACGGCGAAGGCGGGGATCAGGGTCGCCAGCTCGGTGGCGGGGGCGGCGTAGGCGCTGGCGGCCCGGGCCAGGTTGCGGCTGGCGTTGACGATGCCGCCCCACTGCTTGCGGCCCTCCCAGTAGCGGTCGTAGGAGGCGTTCGTCCGAAACACCAGCAGCAGGCCCAGCGCGACGCCGATGAGGCTATGGGCCAGCGGCGGGACGTTGAGCTCGATCCCGGCCCACTGCGTGTACAGGCGCAGCGCGAGGGTGGCGGCGGCGAGGCCGGCGACCCAGCCCAGCGTCCGGGGCAGCACCGTGCCGCGCAGGGCCAGGGTGAGGGGCAGCCAGCGGCCGCGAGGGTAGTCGATCATGTCGCGCAGGATGCCTCGGGGCGCGGGCCCCGTCCAGGCGTCAGCCGCCCGGGCGTCAGCCGCCCAGGCGTCAGCCGCCCATGACGTCGATGGCGGTGAGCGTCACCTTGCCGTCGGCCGCCGGCTCGACGCAGACCCGCTCCAGGTACTGGGTCATGTGCATCAGCGTCTCGCGGGGGCGCGTGCGGCAGCAGGTGGCGTCGCAGGTCATGCCCTCGAAGCCGATCACCTCGCCCATGTCCTCGGCGGAGTGGGCCAGCTTCGCCCACTGGCCCAGCCACTTCGCCAGCTCGGCAGGCGGGACGGCCCGGGTCGGGGTGGGCATGTCGTCGTCGCACACCGAACAGATGTTCTGGGTGACGACCGGCTTCGTGCCGAGAAAGTCTTTGAGTTCCGGGCTCTTGCCCGTGAGGAACGCGGCCTCCACGGCGCGGGCGGCGGCCTCGACCGGGCTGGGCGCGGCGCCGGCGATGGCCTGGTAGCGCGGGTCCTTCCACAGCGTCTTCCAGTCGGGATCCGAGCGCGAGCGCTCGACCCGCGCCAGGCACTCGGTGCACCCCTTCGCCTTGAAGGCCGCCAGGATGGCCAGGGCGTCGGTGGACTTGCCGAGGCGGGCCCAGACGCAGGCCAGGTTGTAGCGGGCCAGGTGGTAGGCGGGATCGAGGCCGAGGGCCGCCCGGTAGTGGCGCGCGGCCTGGACGTGGCGGCCGGCCTTCCAGGCCCGGAAGCCCGCGGTGTTCTCGGCCTGGGCGGCGCTGCGCGCCTCGGCGCTGGCGTCGGCGTCGGGGATGGGAGGCAGCGCCTCGGGCGGCGGCGCCAGCAGCAGGATGATCAGGGCGAGCGACGGCATGGGGCCTCCCGGGGGCGATGGCGACCGCGACCGTACCCGACCGCGAGGACTTTACGAAACCAGCCGGCCGCCGTAGAGGTGTCCCCATGGCTCTCTACTGCCCCCAGTGTGGCCGGCGCGCCTTCGACGGCGCCCGGACCTGTCCCGACGACGGCACCGCGCTGGGCCCCGATCCCCGCCTGCAGCGCGCCTACGGCGCCATCCGCCTCCAGCGCTACCTGGGCGAGCACCGCCTGGGCTCCCTGTACCGTCAGGCCGGGGCGCCCGATGAGGACTTCCTCGTCTTCGAGGGCCCGCTGGTGGATCCAGCCGCGGACTTCGAGGCCTGCATCGCCGAGCTGGAGAAGCTGCAAGGGGCTGATTTCACTCGGATCGTCCGGGTCGGCGCCATCGGCGAGCTGCAAGGTCTGCGGTTTCGCACGACGCCTGGCCTGGAGGGGGAGAGCCTGGCCGGGTTGCTGGAGGAGCACGAGGACGGCCTCCCCGAGGCGCGCGCCCTCGCCGTCGGGGTGGAGGTCGCGCTCGCGCTGGCCGAGGCCCATGGCCGCGGCGTCGTCCACGGGGCGCTCTCGCCCGAGGTGATCAGCCTGCACGACGGCGGCGTGCTCGTGGAGGACTTCGGCACCGCGTGCCTCCTGCGGCCGGCGGCGCGGGTGGTGCCCGCCGACGGCGATCGAGATCGCCCGCAGGCGGCCGACGATGTCTGGGCGCTGGGTCGCCTGCTCTGGTGGTCGCTGATCGGGCAACCCCCGGCGGCGGCGCCGGGATCGCTGGCTGCGCGGGTGCCGACGCTGGCCGGCCCCGTCGCCGAGACCGTGGACGCCATGCTCGGCCCGCGCGCCGGTCGCCCGACGGCGGCGGCCGTGGCCGGGATGCTCAGCGGTCGGCGCGCGCTGCGGGCGCGGCCGGTGGGGCCCCTCGTCGCCGAGCAGGGCCCGCCCGCGCCGCCCGTGAGCGCCACGCAGAGCGCCACGCCGGCCGCCAGCGCCGGGCCGGCCGGGATCGCCTCGCCCTCGGCCGCGGGGACCGGGCTCGCGGGGGCTCTGGCTGGGCCTGGGCCTGCTGCTGGTGGGTGGGCTGGCGCTTGCGCTCTGGCGCCGGGCGGCCGTGCCCGTGGACGTCGACGCCGGGATCCCGGCCCGCGACGCGGCCCCGCCCACCGTGGTGGACGCGGCGCCCGCGACCTCAGGCCGGGTGCTCACCATCGACGACGCGGGCCCGCTGCGCACGCTGGCCGCCGCGCTGGCCGACGCCCGGCCCGGCGATCGCGTCATCGTGCCGGCCGGCGTCCACCCCGGCCCCGTCGAGATCACGGCGCCCGTCTTCCTGGAGGGCGAGCCCGGGGCCATCATCGAGGGCCAGGACGACAACGCCCTGCGCCTGCACGCCGACGCCACGATCCGGGGCCTCACCCTGCGCCAGACCGGCACCCGCAACCGCTACGCCGTGCGGGTCAGCGGCGGCCACCCGCGCCTGGAGGACTGCACCGTCGTGGGCGGCGGCGGGGCCGCGGTGGCGGTGACGGGCCAGGGTCGCCTGACCATCCGCGGGGGGCTCGTCACCGGGGGCGGCGCGGCGGCCGTCTTCCTGACGGAGCTGGGCCAGGCCGTCCTGGAGGACTGCGAGATCCGCGAGGCCGGCCTGTCCGGGGTCGAGGTCGCGGGCCAGGCCCGGCTGACGGCGCGCCGCTGCCGCATCCGCGACAACACCGGGGCGGGGGTCCTGGTGCGGGAGGCGGGCTTCGTCGAGCTGGATGGCGTCGAGATCTTCAACAATGAAAACACGGGGTTGGGCATCAAGGACGCCGCCTCGGGGGTGGTCCGGCGCAGCGTCATCCGCGACGGCCGCTCCTCCGGCATGTTCCTGCGCAGCCGCGGCGAGGTGCTCATCGAGGACAGCCGCCTGCTGCACAACCGGCTCGCGGGCATCGAGATCGGCGACCGCGCCGCCCCGGTGGTGCGGCGGACGACGCTCACCGAGGGCCTGGGGACGGGCATCTTCATCCACGACGACGCCCGCCCGGTCATCGAAGACTGCGTGCTGCAGGGCCAGGCCCTCGCCGCCATCGAGGTGACGACCCGGGCCGAGCCGACGCTGCGCCGCAATCGCGTCGAGGGGGGCGACGGCGGGGGCATCTTCCTGCACGACCAGGCCGGCGGCCTCATCGAGGAGAACGACATCATCGGCGCGGGCCGGGCCAGCATCCTGGTGCGCGACGCCGGCACGGCCCCGCGGGTCTTGAAGAACCGCCTGCGCGGCGGGCTGCAGAGCGGCCTGCACATCTTCGCGGGGGCGGGCGGGCGCTACGCCGACAACCGCATCACCGAGCACCGCGGCCATGGCATCGAGGTGGTGGCGGCGGCCCCGACGCTCGAGGGCAACATCGTCCGCGGGAACGCCGGCTATGGCGTCGCCTACTTCGAGGGCGGAGGCGGGCGGCTCGGCCACAACCAGCTCGACGACAACGCCGCCGGGCCGCTGCGGCTCGACGGCGCCGATCCCGCCCGGCTGGAGCGGGCCGACGGCGCCTCGCCCTGAGCCGGCGCGGGGCGGCGCGGATCGCGCTGGGAACGCGGGGGCCCGGCTGCTACCCTGCGCGCCCTCGAAGGAGGCTCGCATGAGCACCGATGTGCGCAAGGTCCACTTTCTCTCCCTGGGCTGCCCCAAGAACCGCATCGACACCGAGACGATGCTGGCCAGCCTGCCCGGGGCCCGCTACACGATGACCCCCGAGGCCGATGACGCCGACGTGGTGGTGGTCAACACCTGCGCCTTCGTGGAGTCGGCCAAGAAGGAGAGCGTCGACGCCATCCTCGACATGGCGCGCCTCAAGGAGAAGGGCCGCATCGGCCAGCTCGTGGTCACCGGCTGCCTGGCCCAGCGCTACCCCGACGAGCTCGCCCGCGAGCTGCCGGAGGTGGACCACTTCGTCGGCACCAACGACCTGGGCCTCGTCACCGAGATCCTCGACGGGCGCACGAAGTCCCGGGTGCTGGTGGGCAACCCCGACCGCCGCGACTTCGACTGGGAGGCGCCGCGCTACAACTCCGTCGAGGGGGGCCACTCCGCGTGGCTCAAGATCGCCGAGGGCTGCTCGAACACCTGCGCCTTCTGCATCATCCCCACCCTGCGCGGCCCCCAGCGTAGCCGGTCCATCGAGTCCATCCTGCGCGAGGCGCGGATGCTGGCCGAGCAGGGCGTGGTGGAGCTGAACCTGGTGGCCCAGGATCTGACGGCCTATGGCTACGACCTGACACCGCGCCTCAACCTGACGGCCCTGCTGGAGCCACTGGCCCAGGTGGACGGCATCCGGTGGATCCGGCTGCTCTACGCCTACCCGCGCAGCTTTCCCAAGGGTCTCGTGGACTTGATGGCCAGCGAGCGGCGCATCGTGCCCTACCTGGACATGCCCCTCCAGCACATCAGCGATCCCGTGCTGAAGCTGATGAAGCGGGGCAGCACCAGCGACACCATCCGTCGCCGGGTGGCCGAGCTGCGCGAGAAGGTGCCCGGCCTCGTCCTGCGCACCACGTTCATCTCGGGCTTCCCGGGCGAGACCGATGACGACCACCGCCAGCTCGTCGAGTTCGTGAAGGAGGCCCGCTTCGAGCGGCTGGGCGTCTTCGCCTACAGCCGCGAGGAGGGCACCCCGGCCCATGACCTGCCTGGCCAGGTCCCGGCGTCGGTCAAGGCCCGGCGGCTCGACGAGATCATGTACGTCCAGCGCGACATCTCCCGGGCCCACAACGAGGCCCTGATGGATCGCGAGGTCGAGGTGCTGGTGGAGCGGCCCAGCAGCGAGTCGGATCTGGTGATGGTGGGCCGCACGGCCCAGCAGGCCCCCGAGATCGACGGCGTGACCTACATCGGGCTCTCGGACGCCGTCCGGCCGGGCGCCATCGTCCGCGCCGTCGTCACCCAGGTGACCGACTACGATCTGGCGGTCGAGCCCCTCGAATAGCGCCCCGGACGCCCGGCGCCCCCGGCAAGCATGACCGCGGCGGCGACCGCTGGTAGGCTCTCGCCTCGATGGACGCCCTCCAAGCCCCCCGCACCGTGCTGCGCATGACCGCCCGCCTCTACCAGCGGATCAGCGCGCACATCATCCTGGTGCTGGCGTTCCTCGGGCTCGTCTACTTCCTCGTCTACTTCCTGCTCAACTCGACCTTCGCGGCCGGCGTCTTCGATCAGCTCGTGAACAGCCAGTTCCGCGGGCGCATCGCGTGGGGGCGCCTCCAGTGGGGGCCGCTGCCATGGCAGCTCAGCCTCGCCGACGTGGTGCTGGCCGACTCCCAGGACCAGCCGGTCATCACCGCGCGGCGCATCCGGGTCGACGATCTGCACCTGCTCGATCTCCTCGGCCTGCGGGTGTCGGCGTCCCGGATTCTCATTGAAGATCCGGTGGTTCGGCTCATCTCGCGGCCGCACCCCGAGGGGGTCGACGCCCTGGGGCAGCCAGCGCTGCTCATGAACATCTCCGAGATGTTCCTGCCGCCGCCCGGGGTGGTGGTCCTCGACGAGGGGGCCCCGCCCGGCGACCTGCGCCTCGACTTCCAGGACGTGGACATCACCAACGCCCGGGTGCAGCTCGACCTGCCCGACTTCTTCCTGGAGGTGCGGGCCGTCGACGTCGAGCAGGCCCGGTTCTACCTCGACGCCCGCGACGCCGAGCGCAGCATGACGATGGGGGCGGCGCGGCTCGGCCTCCAGGAGGGCCATGTGCTGGTGCCGCGGGGGCCGCTGGCGGTGCCCGCCGTCGACGCCGAGCCCGGCGACGTCATGCGCTTCGGCTTCGCGGAGGGCGCGCTGCGCTTCTTCGACTGGCGGGCGAGCGCGTTCACCGTCGCCGGCTTCAAGCTCATGGCCCGCGGGGATCCCGTCAGCATCCGGGCCCTCGCCATGGACCTCTCGGGGCCCTCACCGACGCTGCGCGCCGACGTGGACGTCGACACCCCGGCCATCCAGAAGCACCTGGAACCTCTAGGGATTTCGGGGATCGCGGGGCCCGTCTCCGTGCGCGTTCGCGGGGAGGGCGAGCTGGACGCCTACGGCGCCCGGGCCGAGGTCGAGGGCGCGGGCCTGGACGTCATGGGCCACGCGATCGGGGCCTACCACCTGGTGGCGGTGAAGGCGCCCGACGATCGGATGGTGCTGGAGACGCTGACGGCCGAGGCGCTGGCGGGCCGGGTGGAGGTCCAGGCCGATCTCGACCTGCCCTCCGGGGACGCCGTGGCCGTGGTGGACGTGGTGCGGGTCGATCCCTCCCTGCTGCCCGAGCTGGCCGGCAACCGCGAGGCCGCCAGCCTGGCCCAGGGGCCGCTCACCGCGCGGGTCCGCGTCCACGGCGCGGCGGTCTTCGACGACGCCCGCCGCCTCTCCGCCACCGTGGATCTGACGCACCGCCGCACCGGGCGCGAGCTGCCAGGGCTGGCCCGGCTGGCCGAGGTGGGGGTCATCGCCTCCCTGGACGGGGGCCAGGTGGTGCTGCACCACCTGCGCGCCGAGGCGGGCGAAGATCGGGTGGCCGTCCGGGGGGCGCTGGATCTGCCGACCCTCCAGGCCCAGGCCACCGGCAGCGTCCAGGTGGCCAGCCTGGCCGAGCTGGGCGAGGCCCTGGGGGTGCCCCTCGTCGGGGCCTTCTCGGCCAGCTTCGACGCTGGCGGCACGGTGGCCGCCCCCAGCGTCGGGGTGAAGCTGCAGGGCCGCGGCCTGCGGTACGCCGACTACCCCGCCGCCGACGTCGACGGCGAGCTGCGCTACACCGGGCGGGCCGTCCAGGTGCGCACCCTGAAGGTCGCCACGGACGTGGGCCGGCTCGAGGCCCAGGGCCGCGTCGCGCTGGGCGGCAAGACCCCCGCCTTCGACCTGGGCGTCCGGCTGCAGGAGGTGGATCTCACCGCCGTGCCGGTGGATCTGGACATCTCCGGCCAGGTGGACACGCCCACGCCCATCACCATCAAGGGGCCGCTCGCGGCGCCGCAGATCGCGGGCTCGGTGGTCGTGACGCGGCCGCGCTACGGCCGGCTGCTGCTCGACGGGGTGACGGTGGCGGGCGCCTGGGCCGGGAAGACGGCCACCCTCGACCGGCTGGAGGTGCGCGGTCAGGGCGCGTCGTGGATCGAGGCCAGCGGCTCGATCGATCTGCGCCGGCTGGCCTACGCCGGGGTGCTCGACGTCCGCCAGGTGCCGCTGAAGCTGGCCGACGCCTTCGCCGCCAGCCCGACCGGCCTGGCCGGGACGGTGACGGTGCACCTGGAGGGCGAGGGCACGGTACAGGCGCCCCAGGCGGCCGGCCAGGTGGACGTGCAGGGCCTCGCCATCGGCGACCTGAAGCTGGCCGACTCCATGCTCCAGGTGAAGGCCGAGGGCAGCGAGCTGACGGTGGCAGGGCGCCTGCTCGGGGCCTTCGATCTGGCGGCCCGCACCGGCCTGGGGCCGGGGCAGCGGGGCGAGGCGACCCTGTCGTTCCACCGGGTCGATCCGCAGCAGTTCCTGCCCGGGGGCGCGCCGGTGGCCGAAGGCAGCGAGGTGGAGGCCGCGGGCACGGCGTGGGCCGCGCGGGCCTCCGGCGAGGTCAAGGCCGTGTTCCACGCCTTCGACGGCCTGCTGGACTCGGTGGTCGTGAACCTGACCGAGGTGGGGGGCCGCCTCATCCTGCGCGACGAGCAGGGCCAGGTGGTCCGCACGCCCGGCCTGACCTGCCCGGAGTGCCCGACGCTGCTGGTGGCTGCGGCGCGCCCCATCCGGCTGAGCTTTCGCCACGGCGTGGCCACCATCGACGACTTCACCCTCGGCGTGAACGGCCAGGTGCTGGGCCTGGCCGGGACGGTCGGCGTCGACGGCACCGTCGATCTGGCCCTCGGCGGCCGCTTCGATCTGGCCCTCGCCCGGCCCTTCCTCCAGTCGGTCTTCACGGATGTCCAGGGCAGCGCCGAGCTCCAGGTGGGCGTCATCGGGCCCCTCAAGGCCCCCCAGGCCACCGGCTGGGTGCGGCTGGAGCGCCTCGATCTCGTGCCTCGCTCCTCAGTGATCGCCAATGATCTCAGGCTCTTGCAGCCTGTGGAGTTCAAGATCGGCCTGCCCGACGGCGCCCGCGCGGCCGAGGGGGAGGGCGCCATCCTGGTCAACATCCCCGACCAGACGCGGCCCGCCCCCAACCGCCCGGCCGAGGCCAACGCCTTCCTCTTGCGGCGCGACGAGTCGACGGTGGCCATCCGCCAGCTCGAGGTCCTGCTGCAGAGCTTCGCGCTGGAGCGGCTGATGGTGGTGGTGGACGCCAACGACGTGGCCCTCAACATCCCCCAGGTGGTCCGCGGCCAGGCCACCCTGCGCGACCTGACGGTGGAGCTCTACCAGCACCGCCGCCGCCGCCGTCCCCCGGAGCAGCGGCTCAAGGTCGGCGGCGAGGTGGAGATCCAGCGGCTGGAGTACGTGGCGGACATCAGCCCGCCGGGGGCCATCAACCAGGAGGTGGCCGACAACATCACGGGCCGCACCCGGGCCCGCTCGGTCAGCGCCTTCGAGCGGGTGCCGCTGCTCAAGCGCCTGATGCTCGACCTGCACGTCTTCGGGAAGGACGAGATCTACGTCCGCAGCGACGTGGCCGTGGCGACCATCGACATGGAGCTGAAGGTCGACGTCACCGCCCGCGGGTTCCTGGTGGGCCGCGACGACGACGCGGTGGACGAGCAGCTCACCCTGGACGGCCAGGTGGACATCCTCGACGACTCGCGCATCGTGTACCAGCGGCGGCCCTTCGAGGTGACGTCGGGCCAGGTCAACTTCGGCAGCAGCAGCAACAGCAACTTCATGACGGCCGAGCTCATCGCCACCCACACCTTCCGCCTGCGCACCGACGAGGGCGGCGGCGCCAGCTCCTTCGAGCTGGGCGGGGGCGGGGACGTGCGCGAAGAAGAGGTCACTCTCAAGGTGAGCGCCGGCATGTCCACGCGGGACAGCGAGCTGCGCATCAAGCCCGAGCTGTCGAGCAGCGGCGGCGCCAGCCAGATCGAGGTGCTGACGCTGCTGCTGACGGGGCGCCTGCCCTCGGATCTGACGGGCGCCGCGGGGGCCCAGCCGGCCACCGAGGCCCTGCTGGGGCCCGTCCTCAACCTCATCGAGCAACCCCTCGAGGAGACCCTCAACCTCGATCTGAGCCTCACGGCGGCCACCACCGGCACCCTGTTCGTGGACGTGGACAAGGTGCTGTCGCGGCGGCTGCGGCTCTACTCGCGGACGCCCGTGGGCAACGAGTCGGCCACCAACCCCCAGACCTTCGGGCTGGAGTACCGCATCAACAACGTGGCGACGGGCGAGCTGACGACCGAGCAGCTCGGCAGCAACAACGCCACCAGCGGCCGCCTGCGGCTGCGGCTGGAGCTGGACTGATGGGGCGCGCGGCCCTCCTGCTCTTGCTCCTGCTCGTCGGGCGCGCGTGGGCCGATCCGCCTGATGCCGGACCGGAGGCGGACCCGGCCGCTGACGCGGGCCCGGCGGCCGAGGCCGCCGGCGAGGCCATCGAGGCGGCCGAGGATGCCGAGGGGTCTCCCGAAGAACCCAGTGATTCCGAAGGTTTCCGTGCAGGCAACGGGTCGTCGGACGGTCCGGAAGACGGCCGCAGCCGGCGGCGCGAGGAGCAGACCGGCCGGCGCGACCCCCGCCTCGAGGCCATCGTCGACCAGTTCCGCCCCCTGCGCGGGCGGCCCGTCCTGGGCGTGTCCATCGCCTGCGACTTCAGCGCCTGCGCGGAGCCCGAGCGCAACGCCGTCCTGCGCCAGATCACGCGCCTGGATCGCGGCACCCTGCTGCGCCCCGAGGACGTGGCCGACGCCTGGCTGCGCCTCGTCAGCACCGGCCTCTTCCGGGATCTGGCCGTCACCGCCGCCCCGCGGGGCGCCCAGGTCGAGGTCCGCTTCACCGGCGTCTGGGCCGTCGTCATCACCGATCTGCGCATCGAGTACGACCGCCTGCCCAGCCGGCTCTACCCCCAGCAGTTCCGCTCCGAGATCAGAAAACGTCTTTCGTTTCGCAAGGGTAGCTCGTTCCCGCCCCAGGGCGACGACGGCCGCTTCTCCGAGGCGGATCAGCGCGAGATCGACGACCAGCGCGCGCGCATCGCAGACCTCTACGAGCGCCAGGGCTACGAGGGGACGAGCGTCGAGTTCATCCCGGAGTACCATGGCGAGAACCGCAAGTTCGTCCGCCTGGTCGTGCGCGTCCAGGAGGGGAGCCAGCCCGAGATCGGCCAGGTACTCATCCAGGGAAACCGCGCGTTCTCCTACAGCCGCATCCTCGCCATGCTGAGCACCGGGGAGCGGGTCGACTTCTGGCGCGGGTTCTTCGGCGCCTTCGGGCTGGGCCGCTACGCCCAGCGGCAGTTTCGCGAGGAGCTCAAGACCGTCGAGGGCGTGTACCGCAGCCAGGGCTACGTCTCGGCGCGGGTGCGCCTCGAGGGCACCGTCCAGCGCCGCGACGGCAAGGTCTTCCCGCTCGTGCGCGTGCGCGAGGGGCCGCGGGTGACGGCCAGCTTCGAGGGCAACGACAGCCTCGACGACGAGGAGCTCGCCGGCGTGCTCACCTTCGAGGGCACCGGCGCCTTCGACGACACCGAGATCGCCTCCAGCATCGAGGCCATCAAGGACCTCTACCAGGAGGTGGCCCGCTACTACGTCGAGGTGGATGCCCGCCAGGAGGTCCGCGCCGACGGCGTGCACGTCACCTTCCGCATCGAGGAGGGGCCCCGGGTCTACGTGCGAGCCGTCGAGATCCTCGGCGGGCAGGCCATCTCCACGGACGAGCTGCGCGACGCGATGGAGACCAAGGGCGTCGCGCCCGACGGCGTGATCAACACGTTCGTGGCCAGCAGCGGCGTGCTGCAGGACGCCCGGGTCATCAACGATCTGCTGGCGCTGCGCACCCTCTACTACGACCGCGGCTACCTGGGCGTGCGCTTCCGGTGCGCCGATCCCCGCATGGACGTGGCCACCTGGACGGCGTCGCGCCTCCAGCAGCTGAAGCCCTCCGACGACTTCGGCCCGATGATGGATCCGAGCTGGTTCGCGGGGCGGTTCGACGTCTGGTCGGATGATCCCATCCGCAGCCACTGCTTCCTGGTCGAGCCGGACGAGGACCCGCGGCTGGTGACGCTGCACCTCGAGCTCGTCGAGGGCCCGCGCACCACCGTGGATCGCGTGGCCATCGACGCCCTGCTCGCGGGCATGGACGCCGAGATGCGCGACGAGGCCTTCGACCTGCTGCAGACGCTCGGCCTCGTGGACAACGTCCGCCAGCCCATCAAGGGGGCGGGCCTCAACCCCAAGAAAATCCAGGCGATTCGCAGCTTTCTGCTGCGCTACTTCCACCGCGAGGGGTACCTGCAGGTCGAGATCACGCCCCTGTGCTTTCGCGAGTCCGGCAGCGCCCGCACGCGGGAGGACTGCACCACCGGTCGCCTGTATGGCGCGCACATCGACCGCCTCCAGTTCGACATCACCCCGGCCCCCGCAGCGAGGTCGACGGGGTGCTGCTGCGCGGCAACCTGCTCACCCAGCCCTACATCATCGAGCGCGAGCTGCTGCTGTCGGATCGCGGCGCCCTGGGCACCGACGCGCTCTTCCGCAGCCAGGCCAACCTGCGCTCGCTGGGCGTCTTCGACTCGGTGAGCGTGACCCCCATCGGCCGCACCGAGAACAGCACCCGCTACGCCCACGCCAACCCCACCACCGTCACCGTGGTGGTCGAGGAGGGCCGCTACCAGATCATCGACACGGTGCTGGGCCTGCAGATCGCCTCGACCCCCCTCACCGCCAGCGAGCTGCCGGTGCTCTACACGGCGGGGGTCAGCGCCCGCGACCGCAACCTGCTGGGCCGGGCGTTCGAGGGCGGCGTCGGGTTCACCCACGCCAACCGCATCGACACCCCGCAGGACGTGAGCGGCGACGAGGCGAGCTGGGAGGTGGGCCTCTTCTTCAAGGATCGCCGCCTGCTGGGGACGCGCCTGGATCTCACCGTCGAGATCCCCTTCGAGCAGGGCCAGACCGCCCAGCGCGACGCCTACCAGCAGGTCTTCTCGGCCAAGAACGTGGTGGGCTACGACTTCTACAACCTGTCGTACCCCGCCGAGTGGGGCCGCGGCATGCGGACGACCTGGACGCTGGAGTTCCACCGCGAGCGCCGCCGCCCCCTGACCCGGGCCGGCGAGCGACCGCCCTACGACGACTTCGACAACTTCATCAGCCTGTCCCCGGCCCTCACCTGGGAGCGCCGCGACAACTCCCTGCACCCGACCCGGGGCTGGTTCGCCAGCCTGGCCACCGAGGCGGTGTCGAGCAGCTTCACCACCAGCCCCGAGGTGTCCTTCAAGGCCACCCTCATCGGCCAGAGCGTGCACTCCTTCTTCGAGCGTCGCCTGATCATCGCCCCCACCCTGCGGGTCGGCGGCGTCATCACCGATCGGCGCGAGGCCGACCTGCCCGCCGACTTCCTCTACAAGGCCGGCGGGGACAGCGTGGCGCTGCCGGTGCGGGGCTACGTGGACGCCTCCATCGAGGCCTGCCGGGGCCGCGACACCGATCCCTTCTGCGCCGACGTCTTCGACCCCGAGGATGAAGATCGGGAGTTCCCGTTCACCGTGGGCGGCCGGGCCATGGCCTCCGGCAGCCTGGAGCTGCGGTGGCCGACGTTCCTGCTCGACGACTTCTGGTTCGCGGCGTTCGCCGACGTGGGGGCCGTCGCGATCGAGTGGGATCGCATCACGGGCGATGACTTTTTTCCCAGCGTTGGCGGGGGCTTGCGCTGGCTGGTCACGGGCCAGATCCCCCTGCGCCTGGATGTGGGGGTGCCGCTGCGGGGCACCCGCTTCAGCTCGCAGGAGGCCCGCCTCCACCTGAACATCTTCTACACACTGTGAGCGAAACCCCTGCTACAGTGGTCTCCCCGAGCCCGGCCCCGAGGATGAAATTGCTCTTCGCACGCACAGAACTTCGGTCATCCGCTCGCACCCTGGCCGCCCTGCTGGCCATGACCGGCACCGCCCTCGCGGTGCCCCCTGCGGCGGCCCCTGCGCCCGACGTCGTCATCGCCCAGGTGGATGACTCCGACCTCAAGGAGGAGGAGACGCTCCAGGAGCTGATGGACGATGAGTACAAGGGCGCGGCGTGGTCCATGGGCAGCGCCATCGGGCTGAGCATGATCCCCGGCGCCGGCTATGGCCTCGTGTACGCCGAGAAGAAGCCCCAGTCGGTGGTGCCCTTCCTGCTGTCGGCGGTGGGGTATGGGCTGGGGGCGGCGTACCTGCTGGGCGCCTTCGACGAGACCGCCAAGGAGGTCTGTCTGCACGTCCGGGATGGCAAGGTGCCCCTCGACGAGTGCGCCATCGGCGGCCGCGCGGGCGACAACCAGAACATCGACGCGCGCTCCGAGGACATGAACACCCCGTACTTCGCCACCAAGGCCGACTACACCCGGGGCGTGCAGGGCGAGAACTTCGACGGCAAGGACACCGGCGTCCTGATCCTGGGGGCCACCTACGCCGCCACCACCCTGCTGGGCGCCATCTGGGCGGCCTCGACCGTGGCGGATCACAACGACCGGCTCAAGAAGGACATCGAGTCCACGGCCCAGGCCCCCAGCCCGACCTTCCGCCCGATCATCGGCGGCGATCGCAGCGGCGGCCTCGCCGGCTTCGCCATCGACTTCTGAGGGCCGCGACGGCCCGGATTGCCCGTCCGATCAAGAGGCCGCGCCCAGCGGCGGGCGCCGCTCGGTCAGAGCTGATCGAGGGGGATGGCGTCGTCCACCAGCAGGTTGGGGATGTCATCCTGGACGGGATAGAGCACCTTGCGATCGGGGCGGACGAGGCCGCCGTCGATGGGCCCCTTCACCGGCGCGCCGCGGCGGTTCTTGAGGGAACCCGCCGTGATCGCCGCGTTGACCTTCGCCACCAGCTCGGCGTCGGCCAGGCCGAGCTTCTCGCGGGTCTCGGGGCAGACCAGCAGGTCGAGCAGTCCTTCGTCCATCGCCATCGGGGCCTCCTGGGGTCAAGGCCCGCCAGGATGCGTCGCCCCGTGGGGCGTTGCAAGGGGGGCGTTGCAAGGGGGCGTTGCAAGGGGGCGTTGCGAGGGGGCGTTGCGAGGGGGGCGTTGGCGAGGTGCGCCGGGGGGCCGCGACTCGGACCTTGATTTCCCCGGCGGGATCTTGATGATGCGCCCGTCCGGTCCTCCGCGCGGGGCGCCCGGACCACGCGCGCGGGTCCGTCCGCCACCCGCCCGGCAGCGGTCATGAGTCTCATCCCTTCGCACCTGCGCGTAGCGGGTGCGCTGCGCGACGTCTTCAAGGAGGGCTACAGCCACCAGCACCTGCGCGCCGACCTCCTCGCCGGCCTCGTGGTGGGGCTGGTGGCCATCCCCCTCTCCATGGCCCTGGCGATCGCCTGCGGCATGCCGCCCCAGCACGGCCTGGCCACCGCCATCGTCGCCGGCGGCTCCATCGCCCTGCTCGGCGGCTCGCGCCTCCAGGTCTCGGGGCCGACGGCGGCCTTCGTCGTGGTGCTCGCCCCCGTCGTGAAGTCCTACGGCCCCGGCGGCCTCCTCATCGCCACGCTCATGGCGGGGGCCGTCCTGGTGATCATGGCGCTGGGGGGGCTCGGGCGCCTCATCCGCTACATCCCCTACCCGGTGACGGTGGGGTTCACTGCCGGAATCGGTATTGTGATCGGGGGGTTGCAGGTCAAGGAGCTCGCGAGCAGCCTCCCGAGTGCCGTCGTCGGCCTGCTGACGCTGGCCGTTCTTGTCTTGTGGCCGCGCCTGGTGCGGCGGGTGCCGGCGCCGCTGGTGGCCCTGACGTTCGGCAGCCTGCTCGCGGCGGGCCTGTCGGCCTGGTGGCCGTCGTGGACGGTGGACACCATCGCCACCCGCTTCGCCAGCCAGGGCGGCATCCCCGCCGGCGCCCCCGGGTTCGTCCTGCCCTGGGGTCTGCCCGGCGCGGACGGTCAGCCGCTGGTGGTCGATCTGGATCTGCTGCGCGCCCTCATCGGCCCCGCCTTCGCCATCGCCATGCTGGGGGCCATCGAGTCGCTGCTGTCGGCCGTGGTGGCGGATGGCCTGGCGGGCACCCGGCATGATCCCGACGGCGAGCTGCTGGGGCAGGGCATCGGCAACCTGCTCGCCCCGTTCTTTGGCGGCTTCGCGGCCACCGGCGCCATCGCCCGCACCGCGACCAACATCCGGGCGGGGGCGCGCTCCCCCATCGCCGCGGTCGTGCACGCGCTCTTCGTGCTGCTCGCGATCATGACCCTCGCCCCGGCCCTCGGCTACCTGCCCATGCCGTCCCTGGCGGCGGTGCTGATGATGACCGCCTGGAACATGTCCGAGCTGCCCCACGCGCTGCACACGCTGCGGCGTGCGCCCCGGGCCGACTCGGTGGTGCTGCTGACGTGCCTCGTCTTGACGGTGGCGGCCGACATGGTGGTGGCGGTGGCCACCGGCGTGGTGCTGGCGTCGCTGCTCTTCATGCGCCGCATGGCCGAAGTGACCGACTTCCGGCTGATCACCGCGCCCCAGAACGACGAGCGCGTGGGCACGGCCGGCATGCCCGACGGCGTCCTCGTCTACCAGATCGCCGGCCCGCTGTTCTTCGGCGCCGCCCAGCGCGCCATGCAGCAGCTCGACGTCATCGGGGATCGCTACTGGGCGGTCGTCCTCGATCTCGCCGATGTCCCCGCCATCGACGCCACGGCCCTGGCCAACCTGGAGTCGGCCGTCAGCCGCCTCGCCCGGGGGACGACGCTGGTCGTGCTCAGCGGCGCCCGGCCCCAGGTGGCCGAGGCCCTGGGCCGGCACGGCCTCGCGAAGCGCTGGGGCCATGTGGCCGTCTGCGGCGGCCTCGACGAGGCGGCCACGCTCCTGCGCGACTGCACCTGAGCAGATTCGATCGCCCCGGCTGAATGGAGGGCGTAGCATCGACGTCGCGCGCGCCGCGCCCGCTTCGGGAGGCGCGCCCACCGCCGAGGAGGACCCTCATGCTCCCCCGCACTCTCGCCGTGCTGCTCGCCTTCACCGCCGCCCCCGCCCTGGCCGACCCCGGCTCCGCCGACACCGGCGCCGCCACCCAGGCCGCCCCGAACCTGCAGATCCAGGACGCCGGCATCACCCGCGTCACGGGCACCCAGCTCGAGCTCGGGCTGGGCCTCTACACCCAGGGGGAGCGCAGCCGCCACCCGGTCCAGGTCTGGTTCGTCGAGGGCAACCAGCGCACGAAGCTCTACGACGGGCAGGGGACGTTCGCCGCCACCCGCGGCGGCTTCCGGCACGCGGTCACGGTGGATGTGCGCGGGCGCGACCTGCGCCGCGGGCGCATCGAGGTCATCGCGCCGGAGTGCGGCGGCCGGGCCTGCTCCAAGCGCGTCGCGCTGCCCGGGGCGGGTGCCAACCTCAAGTTCGATGGCGTCGACGAGATCGAGCGCATTGGCACCCAGAGCCGCCTGACCCTCCAGGTGGCCAACACGGGCAGCGTCGCCAGCACCCCCTGCAAGCTGCAGATCAAGGTGGGGAGCCGTCGCATCGCCACGGTCGCCGTCCCCGCCATCGGCGCCGGCGCCCGCCAGGCCCTCACGTTCAGCTACCCGAGCAACCTGGGCGGCCAGCGCTACCGCGCCGATCTGGTCTGCCGCGATCTGGTGCCGGCCGACAACGACAAGGAAGGCCGCCTGCGCTGACGCGCCTACGGGCGCCCCGTCGCCCGGACGAACAGGGCGTCCATCCGGCTGGCCCACCGATCCCGCGCGGCCTCGTCCGGCACCTGGGGGAACCGCTTCGCCCAGGCCGTGATGGCCGGCATCCACCCCAGCACCGCCAGCAGCCGGGTCCCCAGCCGGGGCGTGCGGGTCAGGCCCCGCGCCAGCTTCGGCAGGTCGCGCAGCGGCACCCGGGGCAGGCGCTGGGCCAGGGCCGCCCGGGTGCCGGTCGGTGTGAGCAGGCCGCTGGCGAGCAGGGCGGCCGTCTCCTCGGGCGCGAGGGACTGCGACAGCCGGCGGAAGAGATCGTAGCCCGCCAGCAGGCCGCCCCACTGGTGGTGGAACTGTGCGCCATAGCGCCAGACCACCGCCCGGGCCCCTGGATCCGCGGCGCTGGCGGTGCTGTCGGCCAGCAACCGGGCGGCGATGAGGCCGATGCCGATGCCGCTGCCGTGGGCCGGGAAGACCTGGCAGGCGGCGTCGCCCAGCAGCGCCAGCCCCGGGTGGGTGAGGTGGGCATAGGGCCGCCGGATGGGGATGGCCCCCTGGCCGCCGAAGATCCGCTCCCCGATCCACGGCAGATCTTCCAGTAGTTCCGAGAGGATGTGAGGTCCGTCCCGGTTCCCCTCGGCTGGCACCGAGCCCGTCAGCAGCTCCACCTCGTCGCCGTCGACGTCCACCATGACGTTGCCGATGGAGTAGCCGCCCGCGACGCCGGTCCGCGAGAGCGTCTCCAGCGGGCGCGCGCCCTGGGCGTCGAGCCACCGCCGGGCGGCCGCGGCGTCGCGCAGGTGGAAGACGGCCTGGGCGGCCGAGCACACGTCCGCGCCCGGGACCTTGGGGCAGGCGTCGGCGAGGGCGGGCACGCGGCGCCGCAGCACGCCCTTCATGCCCGCCGCGTCCACGAAGAGCTGGGCCTCGAGGTCGCGCCGACCTCCCGGTCCGTCGAGCGTCAGCCGGCGTGGCCGGCCCCGGCCGTCCAGGGCCAGATCGACCACTCGGTGGGCGTCCAGGCCCTCCGCCCCGGCGGCGAAGGCGTCGGCCCGCAGCCGCTCGCCCAGCAGCCGCATGTCGATGGGCTGGGCGGGGGAGGGATCGACCGTCTGCCGGCGGGTGCCGGCGGCGTCGAGCATCACGAACGGGCCCGCCGGGCGGCGCTCTGGGGCCTCGGGGCGAGGGACGCCCGCGGCGTCGAACATCCAGTCAGGCACCCCGTTGACCCAGCGGGCCCCCGCGTCGTCGAAGGGGCGCGCGTCCACCAGGGCCACCCGCCGACCCGCCCGGGCGAAGGCGCGGGCGGCGGCGCTGCCCGCCACGCCCGCGCCGACGATCACCACGTCATGGGCGCTCACGGACGGGGAGGGTTCTCGACGCACGCCGTCCCGCCGACGGGCTGGGGGGTGCACACCTCGGGGAAGCGCGCGCCCGGGCAGTCGGCGTCCGACCGGCAGGGATCGCCCGGGTAGTGGCACCCGAAGGCCTGGTTGCCGCAGCGCGAGAAGAACGGCAGGCACTCGCCGCCGGCCCGGGCCTGGCAGTCGGCGTCGATGACGCAGAAGGCCTGGACGCAGGCGCTGATGACGAAGCCCTCCACGCCGGCCGGCATGCACGTCAGCCCGCCGCCGCACTCGGCGTGGGCCTGGCAGCCGTCAGCGCGGCAGTCGTTGAAAGGGGGCGGCGCGGCGCCGCCGCAGTAGGCCCCCTGGGCGTCGTGGGCGCCCGCCAGGCAGACCGCCTGACCGGCCGCGGGCGGGGGGCAGTCGGCATCCTGGCAGCAGCCTTCGCCGGCGCCGAAGCAGTCGTTGCGGCGCGGCTCCGGGCGCGGGCCGATGCAGGTGCAGGGCGCGCCAGCCACCATCGGCACGGGCCCGCAGGTGCCGCCGGGGCAGTCCGCGTCGGCCGCGCAGGTGGGCGGGGGTGATCGCACGCGCCGCCCATCCCGGCACCACCGGCACCGCCGGCGCCTCCAGCCCCGCCGCCGCCGGCCCCGCCGGTGCCACCCCCGACGCCCCCGCTGCCGGCCGCGCCACCGGCCCCGCCGATGCCGCCGGCGCCGGCCATGCCGCCCGCGCCGCCGCCCCGCCGGCGCCGCCGACCCCGCCCGCGCCGCCGACCCCGCCCGCGCCGCCGACCCCGCCACCGGGGCCGCCCGCGCCGCCGCCCATGCCACCCGCACCGCCGGCCCCACCGGCCCCGCCGCCGGCCCACCGACGCCACCGCCCATGCCACCGGCGCCACCGGCCCCGCCGCCCATGCCGCCAGCGCCGCCTGCGCCGCCGCCCATGCCGCCCGCGCCGCCACCGCCCTGGCCACCGGCCCCCGCGGCGCCGTCGACGCCCCGCCGCCGGCGCCACCGGCGCCCCCGCCGCCACCATCGCTGTCGCACGCCACCAGGGAAACCAGGGCCAACGCCACCAGGCACTTGTGCATCGCTTGCTACCTCCCGGCCCCATCCTGCGGGCGGGGGCGGGGCGCGTGCAACGCCCTTGCTCCCGGGGCCGCCCCGCGCTTTCATCGGCCATGCACTGGTACGACCACCCCGGCTATGTCTACGGGCGCCGCATCGTCGGCCTCCCCCGGCAGATCCACGGCTTCACCCGGGATCGGGCCGCCCAGATCCGGCGCCTGCTGCGAGCGGACGGGCTGGCAAAGGTGGCCTGCGTACCCACCCCGGTCACCGAGGACGCCCTCCGCGCGGTGCACACCCCCGAGGTCGTCGCCGGCCTGCGCGACCGCTTCGCCCTGGCCGAGGCCATCGAGTTGCCGTGGCTCACCGCCCTGCCCACCCTGTTCGTCCGGCCGCTGGTGGTGCACCCCCAGCTCCGGGCCGCGGGCGGGACGATCGAGGCCCTCGCCGCCGCCGCCACCGGGGACTGGGCCATCAACCTGTCCGGCGGGTTTCACCACGCGCGGCCCGACAAGTCCCATGGCTTCTGCCTGATCAACGACGTCGCGCTGGCGGTGGACGCCCTGCGCAAGCAGGGAGAAAGAAAGCGGATTCTGGTGCTCGATCTCGATCTGCACCAGGGCGATGGGAACGCCGCGGCCTTCGCCGGAGACGCCGAGGTCTTCACGGTCTCGATGCACGAGGACGCCGCGTTTCCCCACCCGAAGCTGGCCTCGGATGTCGACCTCCCCCTGGCCTCGGGCATCGGGGACCAGGTGTACCTGCGCCACCTGGACCGCCTGCTGGCGGCCCTGCCCGACCGCTTCAGCCCGGAGATCGTCGTGTACATCGCCGGCACCGACCCCCTGGAGGCCGACCCGCTCGGGAGCCTGCGCATGACCATCGAGGGCATCGTCGAGCGCGACCGCCGCGTCGCCCGCTACACCCGCGCGGCGGGGGCCGGCCTCGTCATGCTGCCGGCCGGGGGCTACTCGCCGGCCAGCCCGGCGGCGGCGGCGGCGGGCATGGCGGCGGTGGCGCGCGAGGCGCCCCCTTGACGAATTCTGCTGTGAAGTCGGGCATCTTCAGCTGGCTGGTGGACCACCCCGCGCGCACGCTGGGGGCGGCGGCCCTCGTCACCCTCGTGGCCCTGGTCGGCCTCCTGCGCCTCCCCATCCACACCGCGCGCGAGGCCCTGATGCCCCGCGACGCCCCAGCCATGCAGCGGCTCGACGCCTTCCTGGCCGACTTCGGCGCCAGCGCCGATCTCATCGTCGTGCTGGAGGGGGCCGACTCCGACGCCTTCTCGGCGGCGCTCACCGCGCGCCTGGCGGCCCGGCCGGAGGTGGGGCTGGCATTCGATCGCGTGGATCCCGCCGACGTGGTGGAGCGGGCCTGGCTCCTCGTCCCGCTGCCCGACCTCATCCGCGCGGCCGAGGGACCCGAGATCGCCCTCCCGTCCGACTTCGCCGCTGCCCTCGAGGCGGCGGAGGAGGCCCTGGAGGCGCCGCCGGCGGACGTGGATCCGGTGGCGGCCGAGCGCGGCCTGCGCGCGCTGGGCGGGTTCCTCGGGGAGTGGCGCCGCTACCTCACGGCGGCCACCGCTCCGGCGGCACCGGACCTGGGGCCGGCGCTGGCGTCCGTGGGTGCCGCGGCCCTCGCCGATGGGCGCTTCCGGTCCCGGGATGGGCGCCTGGCCTTCATCTTCGTGCGGCCGGCGGATCCGTCGGGGGAGTTCGCCGCGCTGGATCCCTTCCTCGGCGCGGTGCGGGCGGAGGCCGCGGCCCTCGCCGCCACCTGGCAGGGCCCCCCCACGGTGGGCCTCGCGGGCCTGCCGGCCATCGCTCACGAGGAGTTCGTCGCCGTCCGCGCCGACCTCCAGCTCATCGTGCTCACCTCGGCGGTGTTCATCCTGGTGCTGGTGCTGGCGTGGCTGCGGTCGTGGCGGCGGGCCCTCGCCATCTTCGTCCCCATGGGCGTCGGCGTCGTCTGGAACCTGGGCCTGGCGGCGTCGCTGGTGGGCCACCTGACCATCCTGACCTCCAGCTTCACGGCCATCCTGTTCGGGCTCGGGGTGGACTACGGCATCTTCCTCAGCGCCCAGGTGCTCGCCGCCCAGGGCACGGGTCCCACGTCGCGGGCGGCCATCGCCGCGGGGTCCCGGGCGGCCGTCCGCCCGCTGCTCGTCGCCGGCGGGGCCACGGCGCTCATCTTCGGCACGCTGGCTACCTCCGACTTCCAGGGCTTCGCCGAGCTGGGCCTGGTGGCTGCCTCGGGCGTGGCCCTGGTGGTGGTCGCCACGCTCCTCCTGCAGCCCGCGCTGCTGGCGCTGCTTCCACTGCAAGCCGTTGAAAAGAAAGCGTATCTTGCCGAGACCGGGGGGGAGCGCCGGCGCGCCCCCGCGGCGCTCCTGCTGGGCGTCGCCCTGGCCACGGCGGCGGCGTCGGTCCTGGCGGGGCCGGTGCCGTTCGATCATGACGTGCTCGCGCTCCTGCCCGCCGACTCCGAGGCGGTGCGCCTGCAGCGGCGCATGAGCGCCGAGAGCGACTTCCAGGCCGAGGTCGTCTTGCTGACGGCCCCCGACGTGGGGGCCGCCCGCGCGCTGGCCGCCCGGGTCGGGGCGCTGCCGTCCATCGCGCGCGTCCAGAGCGTCGACCCGTTCTTCCCGGCGGACGCCGAGGCCCGCGTCGCCCCCGCCCGGCGCGTGGGGGCCCGGGCCGCGGCCTTCGTGCCCCGCCTGGCGGGGGCGACGGCCACCGTCGATGCCCCGACGCTCGCCGCCCTCCGCCGCCTGGTCGACGCCGGCGCCGACGCCCTGGCCGACGCGCAGGAGCAGGCCTTCTCCGCCGGCCGCACCGGCCTCGTCGCCGCCATCGAGGCGCTGCCCCTGGCCGACCTGGCCGCCGCGCTGCGCCGGCCCGACGCGGCGGCCCGCACCGAGGCGCTGGCCGCCGCGCTCCTCGCCCGCGTCCGCTCGGCCGCCGAGCGCGTGGCCCGCTGGCAGGCGGCGCGGCCCCCGACCGCGGCCGATCTGCCCCCGGCCCTGCGCGACCGCTTCTTCGGCCACAGCGGCGCCGTCGCTGTCTACGCCTGGCCCCGGGAGAGCGTGTACGAGCCGGCCGCCCTCGACCGCCTCAACGCCGAGGTCCTGGCCGCCGCGCCCACGGCGACGGGCTTCCCCATCACGCACCACGTCTTCGCCGCGCAGGTGGTGGTCGCCTATCGGCAGGGCACGCTGCTGGCCGCCGGCGCCGCGCTGCTCTTCCTCCTGGTGGCCGTGCGCCGACCCGGCGCGGTGTTGCTGGCGGCCCTGCCCCTCGCCCTGGGCGGGGCGTGGATGAACGGCCTGCTGCACCTGCTGGGGGAGTCGGTCAACTTCGCCAACATCGTCGCGCTCCCCCTCACCATGGGCCTGGCCGTCGACTACGGCGTGTGGTTCTCCCACGTCGCGGCGGAGCACCCCGGCCTCTCGGGCCCGGCCCTCGCGCGGCGGGCGGGCGGCCCGATCCTGCTGGCCGCCGCCACGACCCTGGCGGGCCTGGGCGCCATCACCCTCGCCCGCTACGCCGGCGTCGCGAGCATGGGCCGGGCCCTCACCCTGGGCCTGCTGGCTTGCGTGGCGGCCGCCCTCCTGGTAGCGCCCGCTGTCGTGCACCTGCTCCCCCGGAGGTCTCGCTGATGCGCCTGCTCGCCCTCGCCGTCGTCCTGGTCGCCGCCCCGGCCGCCGCCGACATCACCCGCCCGCTGGTGGTCTGCTACCCCGGCGGCACGGTCACCGCCCGCCAGGCCCAGCCCGCCATCGGCAAGCTGCTGGACGTGCTGATGCGCATGGGGGGCCTGCCGGGCGGCTTCCACCCGCAGTTCGAGCGCGACGCGGAGGGCTGCCGGGCGGCCCTCGGCCCCCACCCGGTCGTCGCCATCCTGTCCCTCGGCCTCTTCCTGGAGCACCGCGCGTCCCACCACCTGGTGCCGCTGGTCCGGCCCCGCATCCAGGGGCGGACGACGGAGGCGCTGCGGGTGCTCGTGCGCGCCGGGACGGCCGCCAACCTGATGGATCTCAAGGGAAAAACCCTCTCGGGGACGCCGCTGGAGGAGCCGGCCTTCCTGGCCCGCGTGGCCTTCGCCGGCGTCGTCGATCCGGCCACGCACTTCAAGCTTCTACCCGAGAAGCGGGCGCTGAAGGCCCTGCGCGCCCTGGACGCCGGCGAGGTGGACGCGGTGCTGGTGACGGACGCGCAGTACGCCGCCCTGGGGGCGCTGCCCTTCGCCGACAAGCTGGCGGTGGTGCACACCACGGACGCGCTGCCGCTGGTGGGGGTGGTCGCCGACGAGACGCAGCTCGATGCGGACGCCCGCGCCCGCCTGGTGGCGGCGCTGGCAGGGATCTGCGACCACGCCGAGGGCAAGGCCCTGTGCGAGCTGTTCGGCGTCGAGGCCTTCGAGCCGGTGGACGCGGGCGCCTACGCCGAGGCGGTGAAGCGCTGGGGGACGCCTTGAAGCGGGCGCTCCTGGCCCTCGCGCTGGTGGGCTGCGGGGCCCTGCGCACCGACCGGGCGACGCTGCGCGGCGACTGCCCGACCAGCTCGGCGCACATCTTCGCCCAGCTCCTCGCCGTCGGGCCGATGACGCCCGGGCCCGAGCTGGAGTGCGTCCTCGTCCGCCTGCGCGCGGGCGACGCGGGGACGCGCCACCAGGCCCTTGCTGCCCGCGTCGCCACCCTGCTGGCCGACCTGCAGCCGCCGGGGGAGGGGCGCGAGCAGCTCGCGGCCGAGGGCCTCTTCTATGCCGAGCAGGCCCTCCGTGCCCGGCCCGACGACGGCGCTGCCCACTACCAGGCCGCCCTCGGCCTGGGGATGCTGGTCGAGGACCACCCCACCCAGGCCCTGCGCGAGCTCGATCGCCTGCGCACCCACCTGGAGCGCGCCGTCGCCCTCCGGCCCGGCGAGGACGACGGCGGCCCCCTGCGCGTCCTGGGCCTGCTGTACCTGCGCGCCCCTGGCTGGCCCCAGGGTCCAGGCGACCCCGACCAGGCCCTCGCGCTGCTCACCCGGGCGGTCGCCGAGTTCCCGGGCCACCCCGACAACCACCTGGCCCTCGCCGAGGCTCGCTGGACGGTGGACGAGGACGCCGACGCCGCCCGCGCCGGCCTCGCCGCCGCCGAGGCCGCCCTTGCGGCCGCCCCGCCTGGCCTCGCTGCGGGGCCATAGAATGATGCCAGAATCCACAAAGAAGATCGAGCGTTTGCGTCAGGAGATCGCAGACTGACCCGCGTCGATGGGGCGGACCTGGACGAGCCAGAGGTGGCGCCATCCTGAGCCCACTCCACGTCCGCGGGCGCGCCCACCGCCCGCCTCACAGGGGCCGCAGAGCCGGCCAGCCGAGTGTACGTGCGGGTGTTGATGTCACGAAACGTGACGCGAAACTTGATTGGTGTCGAACGGCGTGACGCGAATTGCGGAAGACGCCGTGGTCGGCCGGCTACGGCGGCGTGGCGCGCCCGTAGAGGTCGTCGCCCCAGCAGCGCGCCTTGCCCTCGATGTCGATGCCGCAGCCGTGCAGGTAGCCCATGGTGATGTGGCGGTAGGGGGCCCGGGGTCGGGTCCGGAGCGGCCGTTCCCGGACGCTCCCCAGCAGCGGACGGTGCCATCCGTCCGCCGGGCGCAGGCCGTCTCTTGGCCGGCGTTCAGGGCGACGTAGGTGCCGCCGGGTGGGTTGGCCTGCTGCGAGGAGTTGAGCCCCCAGCAGCGGAGGTGGTCGGTGGTGTCGATGCCGCAGGTGTAGCGGGCGCCCGCGCTGATGTGGCGCAGCAGCAGGCCGTCCGGGGGCACGGTGCCGTTGCTGGTGGGGTTGCCCCAGCACGTCACGGTGCCGACGTCGCGGATGGCGCAGGCGTGGTCGTTGCCCGCCGCGACCTCGCTGAACGTCCCCGCCGGGGGCGTCGTGACCGCCACGTTGTTGGCGTAGCCCCAGCAGGCCAGGCTGCCGTCGGCCCGCAGGCCGCAGGCGTAGTCCTGCCCGACGCTGATCTGGCGGAAGACGCCGGCGGGCGGATCGACGTGGGCGGCGGCGTTGGCCCCGCCCCAGCACGCGGCCTGGCCGTCGTCGCGGATGGCGCAGCCGAAGGACAGGCAGACGTCGAGCGCGGTGAAGCGACCCGACGGCGGGATGCCCTCGCCCTCCAGGCTGCCGCCCCAGCATAGGAGCGTGGCGTCGGTGCGGATGCCGCAGGAGACGTAGCTGCCGACCGCCAGATCGAGGAAGCGCACCCCGCCGGCGGCGGCGGCGCCGCCGCGCCCGAAGAAGTCGGCGATGCCGTCTCCATCCACGTCGGCCGGGGTGTCGCCCGCGTCGTGGACGTCGGTGCCGGCGGCCACCTCGATCCAGTCGGCGAAGCCGTCGGCGTCCGCGTCCCCCTCGACGTCGAGCGCGGCCGCGGGGCCGATGGGGCCGCGGGGGCCGATGGCGCCGGCGGGGCCCTCGGGGCCTGCCGGTCCCTGCGCGCCGGCGGGGCCCTGCACGCCCTGCGCCCCGACCGGCCCCTGGGGACCCGCCGGGCCCTGGGCGCCGGCGGGACCGACGAGGCCCTGGGCGCCGGCCGCTCCCGCCGGCCCAGCCGGGCCTGCCGGCCCCACCGCTCCGGGAATCCCCTGAAGATCCACATACATGCCCCACTGGCCGTCCGCCTGGCGGACCCGCAGGCGGGTGGCGTCCCACTCATGAGCCGGTGCCGGTCCCGCGGGGCCCTCTGGTCCCGCCGGCCCCGGGGCGCCGGCCGGTCCACGGGGTCCCTCCGGGCCCTGGATGCCCGCCGGCCCCGCGGCCCCGATCCCTCCGGCCGGGCCGGCCGGCCCCTGCGCCCCCGCGGGGCCGACGTCGCCACGGGGCCCCGGCGCGCCCGCCGGCCCCTCGCCCCCCGCCGGCCCCTGCGCGCCCCGCGGGCCCACATCGCCCTCTGGCCCCTGCGGCCCGGCGGGCCCGGGCGGCCCCGCCTCGCCCTGCGGGCCGCGGGGGCCCACGCCCCCGAAGCCTTCGACCGGCCCGACCCAGCGCCCCTGGTCGTCGATGACGGCCAGCTCGCCGATGCTGACGCGGCTCGGGTGGATGTGCCGGCCGGCCACGTCGAGGGCCTGGGCGGCGACGGCGGCCCACTGGGCCTTGAGGGCGCCACCCACCTGGAGGCGCGGCTCGAACTCCACGTCCCCCTCGGCCTGCACCCCCAGCCAGAGCCCGCCGGGGGGCAGATCCCGGGGCAGCGGCTGCTGGTCGCCCAGGATGGCCACGAAGCGGCCGCCCACCACGGGCACGTCGTCCTGGCGCTCGGCCCAGAGCTCCCGCCCGCCGACGTCGGCGTCGTAGAGCCGGAACACCAGCGTCTGCGTGCCCTCGAAGGGCGCGTCGGCCAGGTCGGTCAGCTCGCCCTGGTAGGTGAGCGTCACCTCCTGGGCCAGCGCGGGTGCCGCCAGCAGCAGCACGGCCAGCATCGCCTTCATGCAGCTTCCTCTCATGGTCCCACCTGCCCGCGCAGGCGGCGGGTGGGCGTCTCGGCGGCGCCGGCCGCCTGCCGACCCTCGCCGCTCAGGTTCTGGGTGCCCGCCATGCCAGCCCCGCCGACGCCGACGAGGCCCCCGCGGACCAGGCGCACATTGAAGCGCACGGGGTTGGGGTCGCAGACGTCGCCCGCGCCGTCTCCGTCGCGGTCGGCCTGGTCGGGGTTCGCCGCGGCCGGGCAGTTGTCGTCGGCGTCGCGGACGCGGTCGCCGTCGGCGTCGTCGGGCAGCGGGGCGGCGTCAGGCTCGACGGGCGTGGCGTCCACCGGCCCGGCGTCGCGCGGGGCCGCGTCCGGTCGGGCCGCGTCTGGTCGGGCCGCGTCCGGGAGGGCGAGGGCGTCCGCCGCGGGGGCGGCGCCGGTGCCGTCGTCACAGCCCGCCAGCCACCCCAGCAACAGGAGGAGCGTCATGATGTTGCGCATGGAAGCCGACTCTAGGGAGTCGCCTCGGAGCGAGCAAGCGCAGGCGGCCTCAGTGATCCACGGAGGCCGTCAGGTCCACCTCGGGGGCGTGGAGGCGCAGCCAGTCGTAGACCTCGCCCTGGGCGGCGGCCAGCTCGGCCTCGGTGGCCGCCTCGAACCGCATCACCAGCACCGGCTGGGTGTTGCTCGGCCGCAAGAGCCCGAAACCACTGGGAAACTCGATGCGGATGCCGTCGATGTCCACCACCGGCCGGCGGGCCTGGAACCAGGCGGCGGCGCGCTCGACCACCGCGAACTTGGCGGCGTCGGGGCAGGCGACGCGCAGCTCGGGGGTGGTGACGGTGCGGGGCAGGGCGTCGAGGTGATCGGCCAGGGTCGGGCCGCCGTGGCTCAGGATCTCGAGGAGCCGGGCGCCGGCGTACAGGGCGTCGTCAAAGCCGAACCAGCGATCGGCGAAGAAGAGGTGGCCGCTCATCTCGCCCGCGAGCAGGGCCCCCGTCTCGGCCATCCGGGCCTTGATGAGGGAGTGGCCCACCTTCCACATCTCGGGCTGGCCGCCGGCCGCCGCGACGCCGTCGTACAGCACCTGCGAGCACTTCACCTCGCCCACGATGGTGGCGCCCGGGTGCCGCCGCAGGACGTCGCGGGCGAAGAGGAGCAGGAGCTGGTCGCCGTAGAGCACGCGGCCCCGGCCGTCGACGGCGCCCAGGCGGTCGGCGTCGCCGTCGAAGGCGAGGCCGACGTCGGCGCCGATCTCGACCACCTTCCGCTTCAAATCCACCAGGTTGGCCTCGACGGTGGGGTCGGGGTGGTGGTGGGGGAAGGCGCCGTCGGGCTCGCAGTAGAGAGGGTGCACCTCGAAGCCCAGGGCGCGGTAGAGGGCGACCGCCAGGGGGCCGCCGGCGCCGCTGCCGGCGTCCACGACGACGCGCAGGGGGTGGGGGCCGGGGTGCAGCGTGCGGGTGGCCGTGGCGAGCCAGGCGGGGGCGGCGTCGACCGCCGAGAGGCGGCCCTCGCCCACGTCGAAGTCGTCGGCCTCGATGGCCCGCCGCAGGTCCAGGATGGCCTCGCCGTACAGGGCCTTCACCCCCTGGCAGAGCTTGAAACCGTTCCAGTTCGGGGGGTTGTGGCTGCCGGTGACGATGACGCCACCGTCCACGGGCAGGTGGTGCAGGGCGAAGTAGAGCAGGGGCGTGGGGCCCTGGCCGATGTCCAGGACGTCGACGCCCGTGGCGCGGATGCCGGCGATGAAGTCGGCGTGGA
Source organism: bacterium (assembly GCA_041389985.1). GTDB lineage: Bacteria > Myxococcota_A > Bradymonadia > UBA7976 > UBA1532 > JACKDP01. The sequence goes on along the minus strand of JAWKQS010000006.1, from coordinate 91,386 downwards.
TGCGCGGCCCGCTCAGGCGGCAGTCGCGGCCCACGGCCACCTGGCGCCCGCCGGCTCGCCGGATGCGCGTGCCGTAGGCGCGGCCGAGCGCCTGGACGAGGGCAGGGGTGAGCTCCACGTCGGCCCGCCCCCGGATGTCGTACTCGCGGAAGATCCCCGCCGGCACCTCGCTCACAGCAGCTCCTCCTCGCCGCGCTCCTCCAGCACGGCCACCACCTTGCGCACGTCCTGGGCCCGGTCGCGCGGGCAGACGAGCACGGCGTCGGGGGTGCTGACCACCACCAGGCCCGTCACGCCCACCACCGTCGTCATGCGGCCCTCGGCCTGCACGATGGAGTCCTGGGAGTCGAGCACGACGGTGGGGCCGTGCACCACGTTGCCGTGGTCGTCGGCCTCGGCGAAGTCGGCCAGCGCCGCCCAGTGGCCCACGTCGTTCCAGCCGATGTCGGCGGGGATGACCCGCACGTCGCTGGCGTGCTCCATCACCCCGTAGTCGAGGCTGACCGAGCGCACGCCCGCGAACTGCTCGGCCAGCACCTCGGGGTAGGCCGGGGTGTCGATGGCGGCCTGGATGCGCAGCAGCGCGGCGTGCAGTCCCGGCAGAAAGCGCTTGATATCCGCGAGGATACGCGCTGCCGTGAAGAAGAACATGCCGCTGTTCCACAGGTAGCCGCCGTCGGCCAGGTACCGCTCGGCCACGGCCCGCGGGGGCTTCTCGACGAAGCGGCGGACGCGGCAGACTTCGGTGCCGTTGCTCGTCAGGGCGATGTCATCGTGATCGGCGTGGATGTAGCCGTAGCCCGTCTCGGGGCGCGTGGGCCGCAGGCCCAGCGTCACGATCTCGCCCGCCCGGGCCCGCTCGGCGGCGGCGGCCAGGGCGCGGCGGAAGGCGGGGCCGTCCGCGATGTGGTGGTCGGCGGGCAGGACGGCCATCACGGCGTCGGGATCCTCGCGGGCGATGTGCACTGCGGCGAGGCCCACGCAGGGGGCGGTGTTGCGCGCGCATGGCTCGACGATGAGGCCCGCCGCGCCCAGGTCGGGCAGCACCGCCTGGATGCCGGCGATCAGGTGGGGCCCCGCCACGACGCGCACCCGATCCGCCGGGATCAGCGGCGCCAGGCGGGCCACGGTCTCCACCAGCAGCGGCGCCTCGGTGCCGATGGCCAGCAGCTGCTTGGGCCGCAGCCGCCGCGACAGGGGCCAGAACCGCGTCCCGGCACCCCCCGCCATGATCACCGCGTACATCAGCCCTCGTGCCCGGCGGCGACCCACGCCTGGATGGCCGGCAGCTCGGTGGCCTCCCAGGCGTCGTCGAGCCGCAGCGCCAGGAACTGGCGGTAGAGGCCGCGCAGGATGCGATCGAGCTGCTCCAGCAGGAACATGCGCTCGGCGAAGCGGGCGTCGTCCTCCTTGGAGAGCACGGCCGGCAGCTTCACCGAGGCGAGCTGGAAGGTCTGGGCCTTGAAGATGAAGGACCACTCCTGGGCGCCCACGACGATGCGCAGCTTGGCCTCGGCGGCCTGCTTGCCCAGGCGCAGGGCGGTGCGGGCCTCCAGGCTGGTGGCCGGCTGGCCGCCCTTGAAGTGGTTCTGCTGGGCGTCGACCAGGGCCGATCCCACCACCAGGCGGTCGTCGAAGAAGACCTCCAGGGGGCCGATCTCGGTGGTGTTCAGGTTGAACTCGCCGTCGTCGCGCTCGGCGCGAAACCACAGCCAGGTCAGGAACTCGGGGCCCAGGAAGGCCGTCCGCTGCATGTGATCGAGCAGATCCACCTCAGACCTCCGTCATCGCCGCGGCCATCACGTCCGCGCTCACGAACACCGTCGGATCGACGCGCTCCAGGCGCTCCCTCTGGGCCTCCGTCAGCACGGGGCCGCCGCCGTAGAGGCCCGCCGTGAAAGGAGAATCCGGGATGAGCTGCAGCTCGAACGTCTGCTCGAAGAGCTCCATGAACTCCATGTTGATCTTCTCGGCGCTGGCGAAGAAGCGCACCTGGCCCTCGGTGAGGTTCCACACCATGTCGATGACCTTGATGCCGGGCAGCAGCTTGCGGCGCAGCTCCAGCTTGACCCGCTCCTTGGCCTCGGCCTTCTCGTAGCGGTTCATGCTCTCCTTCTGGTGCTCCGCCATGTACCGCTTGCACTCGGCCTCGGTGTAGAGCTTCAGCAGGGAGCCGGGCACCGAAAGCGTGTCGATGCGCAGCGAGAGCACGATGTACTCGTCGAAGCGGTAGCGCTCCGGGAAGATCTCGGGCTCGAGGGGGAAGAGCGCGTCGGCCCAGCCGAGGGCCCGCTCCTCCTCGCCGCCGGGATCGATGGGCCGGAAGGTGTACTTCGTGATGCCCTGGTGGAAGCGGTCGCGGAAGTCTTTCGGCAGCTCGCCTTCGACGGTGTAGCGCCGGAAGGTCATGCCGCCCTGGAAAGCGCCCATGGGGACTCCTGGGGGGTCGAGAGGGCGGCATCCTAACCGGAAGGTGGCCGGGCCGCGAAGTTTCCGCCGGGCGGCGCCTCAGCCGTAGAGCATGACGTAGATGACGACGCCGGTGACGGAGACGTAGAGCCACATGGGCAGCGTGACGCGGGCCAGGCGGCGGTGGCGGGCGCGATCGTCGCGCCAGCCGCGGTAGAGGGTGAAGAGCTGGAGCGGCAGGACGGCGGCGGCCAGGGCGATGTGGCTGAACAGGATGGTCAGATAAAGGCCTTTGTGATCGCCTACATAGGGCTTCGGGCCCGCCTTGAACCCGTGGTAGATCACGTACGACACCAGGAACGCCGCCGACACCCCGAACGCCGTGAACATCAGCCGGCGATGCAGGGCGAGGTTGCGGGCCTTGACGGCCGCGAAGGCGGCCAGCAGCAGCACGGCGGCGGTGCCGTTGAGGGTGGCGTTGACCGCGGGCAGGCCCGAGACGTCGAGGGCGCCCGCCATGCCGGCGGGCCGGGGCCCCAGGATCAGGAAGGCGACGGCGCCCGCGAGCAGGATCGAGACGATCCAGATCAGGCGCACGAAGAACCCGTCGCGGGCCGCTTCGGTGGACATGGGCACTCCTTTCGGGCGGACCTTCCCGGATCCGGCGGCCGCGGGCAAGGTGCGCGGGCGCTTTACGTGGGGGCGCGCGCCCCGGTAGAAACGCCATGACCCGGATGGGTCGCGGAGGAAGCGATGCAGCGCGAACAGGGACGAGCGGGCGGGCGAGTCGCCCTGCTGGGGTGGGGAGAGCGCGGGGCGGCGGTGGGGGCAGCCCTCGCGGCGGCCGGTCGGCTGGCGCTGGTGGTCGAGGCCGACGCCGATCGCCGCGCCGCGGCCCGGGCCGCCTGGCCCGCGGTCTTCGTCACCGCCGACGCCGCCGCCGCCCTGGAGCCCGGCGTGGCCGACGCTCTGGTCATCTCGCACCCGCAGTACACCACGCTCGTCAGCCAGGCCGCCGAGCAGGGCCTGCCGGTGGTGATGGCGCCCCTGACGGGGGATCCGGTCGCCGCCCTGGCCCCGCTGCTGGCGCTGGCCCCGGCCGCTGCCCCCCGCACGGACGGCGCCTTCGTCCACCCGACGGCCCAGGTCGATGGCGAGGTGGTCCTCGGCGCGGGCACGAAGATCTGGCACTTCTCGAAGCTGCTGGGGCCCCTCACCATCGGCCAGGGCTGCATCCTGGGCCAGAACGTGGTGGTGGAGTGCGGGGTCACCATCGGCAACAACGTGAAGATCCAGAACAATGTGTCGGTGTACTCCGGGGTGATCCTGGAGGACGACGTGTTCTGCGGGCCCTCCATGGTGTTCACCAACGTGGGCACCCCGCGCAGCGCCCACCCGCGGCGCGGGCAGTACGTGACCACGCGGGTCTGCCAGGGGGCGAGCATCGGGGCCAACGCCACCGTGGTCTGCGGCAACCGGCTGGGGCGCTACGCCTTCGTGGGCGCGGGGGCGGTGGTGACGAAGGACGTGCCCGATCACGGCCTGGTCTACGGCAACCCGGCGCGGCTGCGGGGCTGGGCCTGCTTCTGCGGTGCCCGCCTGCCCATGGGGGTCGATCCCCAGCACACCGAGCAGGCCACCTGCCCCGACTGCGCCCGCCGCTACCGGCGCGAGGGCCTGGCCGTGGCCGAGGTGCCGGCATGAGCCTGCTGGGCCGGGTGGCCTCGACCGCGCGCCGCGCCGCCCGGACGGCCGCCGACGTGGCGATGCAGCAGCCCGCCGTCCGTCACCGCGTGGATCGCGTCCGCGAGGTCTACGCCGACGCCCGCCGTGTGGCCGAGGCGCGCTTCCGGGAGCTGGAGGCCGAGGCCTGGGAGTGGATCCGCAAGGCCCAGGCCCAGGCCCAGGCCCAGGGGCGCCAGATCGAGCGGCGCCGCACGGCCGCCCAGCACTACGCCACGCTGGGGCTGCCTGATGGCGCGGACATGGCGGCCGTCAAGGCGGCGTACCGCAAGATGATGCGGGCCCACCACCCCGACCGGTTCGCCCATGATCCCCAGGCGGAGGCGCGGGCCCAGGCCAAGGCCCAGCACATCAACGAGGCCTACCAGGAGCTCACCGCCCTGCTGACGGGCCGCGAGAGCCGGCGCGCCGACGGCTGAAATCCCGAGCGATTACCAGAAGATCCAGGGCCTGCCGCCCCCGGTCGTGCCCACGAACCGGCCCCGCACGTCCAGCAGCGAGCCGCCCTCCTGGCCGTTGAGGGCGGCGTCCACGTCCACCCGCCAGGCGCCGGCCATGCGATCCACGAGCGCGCGCCGGGTGCCCTCGCTGAGGGAGGCGGCGTCGGGCAGGTACGTCCACGAGCCCCCCGTCCGGCAGGCCAGATCGGCCAGGCGCTCGTCGCGGGCGCGGGGCGTCTCGGCGGCCGCCGGGGGAGCGAGCTGCAGGACGTGCACCGGGATGCCCTGGGCTTCGTAGGCCTGGGTGGCGGCCTCCAGATCCGAGATGTCGGGCCGGTCGGGCAGATCGCTGCTGTCGCCCGCCTCGACCCCGTCGGTGAAGAGCACGACGACCGGGGCGCGCTCCGGGTGGACCTCGATCACCTTCTCCAGCGCATCGATGAGCCCGCGCGCGAGGGGGGTCATGCCGAGCTCCGAGCCGTCGAGGGTGGCGAGGCCGGCCCGCGTGGCACCGCGGTTGGTCGTCGGCGTGCTGTAGGCGGGATCCACCACCCCGAAGAGCCCCTTGAAAGACACCAGGGCCACCTCGTCGTCGGGCGGCAGATCCGTCAGCAGGCCGGAGAAGAACGGGAAGCGCAACCCTTGAGGATCACTGGCTTTCTCGGGATTCTTCAGCCCCGTCTCGGGGTCGGTGCCCACCAGGCTGGCGGACTGATCCACCACCAGCACGACCAGGCGGGGGCCGGCCGGGCCCACGAAGGTGACCCCGCGCGAGGCCAGCGCGACGGGCTCGCCCTCGCCGGGCCCCACGGGCGCCAGGGTGGCGGTGTCGAGCAGGAAGTCGGCGCTGGTGGGGGCCACTTCGAAGGCTTCGGGCCCCACCGGCGACACCTCGTCGGTGAGCACGACGTCGAGCCGCAGGCCGCGCGGGCCGGGGCAGGCCCCCGTCACCTCGGCGTGGCGCACGATGGTCACGGCGCAGTCAGCACACGCGGGCGCGTCGTCTCCGCCGCCGCCGCACCCCGCCAGCACCACCGCCCAGACCCACCTGTGCATCGTCCCCCCGCGCGCCCCACCGCCGGCCAGCAATCTACCAGCCTTTCAAATCGCCCGGCGACCGGATAGAACCCCGGCGCATCGATGCCGCGAGCGCGCACACGGAGGTGGGTGATGGAGAAGTCGACGTTCCAGGCCAAGGTGGGACTGGCCGAGATGCTCAAGGGGGGCGTGATCCTCGATGTGGTCAACGCCGACCAGGCCCGCATCGCCGAGGCGGCGGGGGCGGCGGCCGTGATGGCGCTGGAGCGCGTCCCGGCCCAGATCCGCAAGGACGGCGGCGTCGCCCGCGCCAGCGATCCCGGCATGATCCAGGAGATCCAGGCGGCCGTGAGCATCCCGGTGATGGCCAAGTGCCGCATCGGCCACTTCATGGAGGCCCGCATCCTGGAGGCCCTCGAGGTCGACTTCATCGACGAGAGCGAGGTGCTCACCCCGGCCGACGATGACTTCCACATCGAGAAGAGCGCCTTCAAGGTGCCCTTCGTCTGCGGCTGCACCGACCTGGGCGAGGCCCTGCGCCGCATCGGCGAGGGCGCGGCCATGCTGCGGACCAAGGGCGAGGCCGGCACCGGCAACATCGTCGAGGGCGTCCGCCACCTGCGCACCGTCAACGGCCACATCCGCCGGCTGACGACGCTGCGGCCCGAGGAGCTGATGACCGAGGCCAAGCGCCTCGGCGCGCCCTACGACCTGGTGAAGTGGGTGGCCGAGAACGGCCGCCTGCCCGTGCCCAACTTCGCCGCCGGCGGCATCGCCACCCCCGCTGACGCCGCCCTGTGCATGGCCCTCGGCGCCGAGGCCGTCTTCGTGGGCTCCGGCGTGTTCCTCAGCCAGGATCCCGAGCGCCGCGCCCGCGCCATCGTCGACGCCGTGACGCACTGGGAGAACCCCAAGAAGCTCGCCGAGATCTCGACGGGCCTGGGCGAGGCCATGCGCGGCCTGGAGATGGACCGCCTCACCGACGCCGACCGGCTCTCCAAGCGGGGCTGGTGATGGACGCCCCGATCGGCGTCCTGGCGTTGCAGGGAGGCTACGCCGCCCACGAAGCCGCGCTCGCCGATCTGGGCCTCGCCACGCGGCGGGTGCGGGTGCCGGCCGACCTCGCCGGCCTGGGGGGCCTCGTCTTCCCGGGGGGCGAGAGCACCACGCACCTCAAGCTCATCCACCGCTTCGACCTGTGGGGCCCGCTCGACGCCTTCGTGCGCAGCGGTGCCCCCGTCTTCTGCACCTGCGCCGGCATGATCCTCGCCGCCCGCGAGGTGGTGCACCCGGCCCAGGAGAGCTTCGGCTGGATCGACCTGAAGGTCGCCCGCAACGCCTGGGGCCGCCAGGTCCACAGCTTCGAGGACGTGGCCGACGCCCCGCTCCCGGGGGACAAGGCGCCCCTGCCGCTGCTCTTCATCCGCGCCCCGCGCATCGAGGCCGTCGGCCCCGCCGCCGAGGTCATGGCCACGGTGAAGGGCGAGCCCATCCTCGCCCGCCAGGCCAACGTCTGGGCCGCCAGCTTCCACCCCGAGCTCACCGCCGACCGCCGGCTGCACCGGCGCATCTTCGGGGGCCGATGATGCGGCTGCTCAAGCGGCGGTGGGTGCGGGTGCTGGGCGGGCTGGCGCTCTTGCTGGTCCTGGGCGTCGGCGTCGCCCTCGCGACGGGCTGGACGGCCATGGGCACCACGGCGACGGGGGAGCGGCTGGCCCGGATGCAGGCCTCGCCCCAGTGGCATGCCGGGCACTTCGAGAACCCCATCGCCCGCCAGGAGCCCCCCTTCTTCGCCACGCTCTGGCGCTGGATCACCGCCGGCAGCCCCCACTCGGTGCCGGCCTCGCCGCCGCCGATGGTCGCCAGAAAAGCGTCTGAGTTCGCGGAGTTGCCGGCGGACGGCCTGCGCGTGACGTGGCTCGGGCACTCGACGCTGCTCGTCGAGATCGACGGCCGCCGCGTCCTCTTCGATCCCGTCTGGGGGGAGCGCACCTCGCCCTTCACCTGGATGGGGCCGCGGCGCTTCCACGCGCCGCCGCTGGCCCTCGACGACCTGCCGCCGCTCGACGCGGTGGTCATCTCCCACGACCACTACGATCACCTGGACTACCCGACCATCCAGGCGCTCGCCCGGCGGGACGTCCGCTTCATCGTGCCCCTGGGTGTGGGCGCGCACCTGACCTACTGGGGCATCCCGGCCGAACGCGTCACCGAGCTGGACTGGTGGGGCGAGCACGCCCTCGGCGACGTCCGCCTGGTGGCCACCCCCGCCCGCCACTTCTCGGGGCGCTTCCTCAACGACAAGGACAAGACGCTCTGGGCCGGCTTCGCCCTCGTGGGTCCCACCCACCGCGCCTTCTACAGCGGCGACACCGCCATGCACCCGGCCTTCACCGACATCGGCCAGCGCCTCGGCCCGTTCGACGTCACGATGATCGAGTCGGGGGCCTACAACCAGGCCTGGGCCGACGTGCACCTGGGCCCCGAGCAGGCCGTCGAGGCCCACCAGATGGTGGGGGGCAAGGTGATGCTGCCGGTGCACTGGGGCACCTTCGACCTGGCGCTGCACGGCTGGACGGAGCCGATGGAGCGCGTGCTCGTGGCCGCCCAGGCCGCCGGCGTCACGGTGGTCACGCCCCGCCCGGGGGAGAGCGTCTCGCCCCTCGCGCCCGCCCCGCCGTCGCGGTGGTGGCCCAGCCTGCCCTGGGAGACGGAGGCCCAGGCGCCGGCGCGCTCGTCGGGGCTGCCGCCGAAGACCGGACTCACGCCAGCCGCAGGCTGATCTCGAAGCAGGCGCCGCGCTCGCTCTCCACGAGCTGGGCGTCGCCGCCGTGCAGCTCGGCCACGCTGCGCACGATGGCGAGGCCCAGGCCGGTGCCGCCCACATGGGCGCGGTCGGTCACAAACCGCTGAAAAATCCGGGCCTTGAGGGCCGGCGCCACCCCCGGCCCCTCGTCCGCGACGCGGATGCGGGCGTGCTCCCCGTCGACGCGCAGGTCCACGCGGATGGTGCCCCCCTCGGGGCTGTAGCGGATGGCGTTGGCCAGCAGGTTGTCGACGGCGCGGCGCAGCCAGGGGGCGTCGCCCCGCAGCCGCACGGGGGCCAGCGTCTCCTGCACCGTGAGGCTCCGCGCCTCCAGGCGTGGGCCGGCCTCGCGGATGGCGGCGCGCACCTCGTCGGCGAGGCTCACGTTCCCCCGGCTCTCGTCCACCCCGTGGGCCTCCAGCCGCGACAGCGCCAGCAGGTCCTGCAGCAGCGCCTCCAGGCGCCGCGCCGCCTCGTCGATGCGGCCCAGAAACCGGGCGCGGGCCTCGGGATCGTCGGCCGCCCCCTCCAGCAGCACCTCGGTGGCCGCCCGCACCGCCGACACGGGGTTCTTCAGCTCGTGGGAGAGGTCGGCCACGAAGCGCTCGATGTGGTGGCGATCCTCCAGGGCGCGGCGCATATGGGCGAAGGCGGCCGTGAGCCGGCGCACCTCGCGGCCGGTGGCGGGGGGCAGGGCCATGGGGCGCTCCCCGCGGGCGATGCCGTCGGCCACCCGGGTCAGCTTCTCCAGGGGCCCGGCCAGGCCGCGGCCCAGCAGGAACGCCGCGGCCGCCGCCGCCGCGCCGAGCAGCGTCACCAGGAACGCCATCTTGGGGCCGAAGTCCCGCAGCAGCTCCACCAGCACCTCGGAGGACGAGGTGTTGGTGGCCATCAGCACCTCGGCGCGCCACTGGATGCGCTCCACGGCCCAGAAGCCGATGACTGCCGCCGACAGCGTCGCCGTGGCGAAGATGGCCAGGAAGAGCTGGAGGCGAATGGAGAAGCCGTGGCGCAGGGAGCGCAGCACCCGGCTGGCGACGAACGCGGTGCCGAGGAGCACCGCCGCGCCGGCCAGCAGGATGATGGCCTCGCGGGAGCCGATGATGAAGGCGTCCCCCACCTCAGGGGGTGCCTTCCGCCAGCCGATAGCCCACGCCCCGCACCGTCTCGATGGTCTCAGCGGAGAGACCGGCGGCCACCAGCTTCTTGCGCAGGGCCTTCACATGCACGTCCACGGTCCGCTCGGTGATGGCGATCTCGGGGCCCCACGCGCGGTCGAGCAGCATGTCCCGCTCGAAGACGCGGCCCGGCGCACCGACGAAAACCGCAAGCAGATCAAACTCTTGCCGCGAGAGGGTGAGCCGCTGGCCGTTGGCCCAGGCCTCCCGGCGGTCGGGGTCGATGCGCAGCGGGGGGGCATCCCGGGTCTCGGCCTCGGGCGTCACGCGCCGCAGCACCGCCCGCACCCGGGCCACCATCTCGCGGGGCGAGAACGGCTTGTCCACGTAGTCGTCGGCGCCCAGCTCCAGCCCCACGACGTGCTCCACGGCGTCGTCGTGGCTGGACAGGATGATGACGGGCAGGCGGCTGCGCAGGCGCAGGGCCCGCAGCCAGTCCAGGCCGTTCCCATCGGGCAGCATCAGATCCAGGATGACCAGATCCACCGCGTGCTCGCGCACGAGGCGCTCGGCCTCGGCGAGCGTGGGTGCGATCAGGGAGGAGAACCCGCCCCGCTCCAGGGCGTAGGCCAGGCTCTCGGTGATGGCGGGCTCGTCGTCGACCAGCAGGATCAGCATGCCCCAGCATGTGCCGGGGGCGCCTTGAGGATCAATCGGGGCGCCCGCTCAGGCGTCAGGGCCCTCGCTGCCCTGGACGGCCAGCGCGGCGGCGTGGCGGCCGTAGGCGGAGTCGCTGCGCGGGAGCAGCCCGGCGGCCACCATGGCGGGCCCGATCTCGGCCTCGATGGCGGGATCGTCGACCTCCAGCCCGAACTGGATGATCCCGCCGACGGCCTCGGTGGTGCCGGCGCGGAAGAAGGTGCCGCTGTCGACCATGTAGAGCCAGGCGTCGTAGAGGTGCTGGTCGCCATCGACCAGGCGGGCGAAGTGGCAGTAGCCCAGGAAGCTGGTCTCTTCGTCGTCGTCGTCGGCCAGGCGTGCCACGGCGGGGAGGTCTTCGCCGTCGTACTCGATGCCCGCCTGCCGAAGCTGCTCGGCCTGGAGCGCGGTGAGGTCGTCGACGGAGGTGATGGCACGGCGATCGGTGAAGCGCAGGGGCATGGGCGGCTCCAGGTGAAGGGTGGAGCGGAGCATGGCGCGGGCGGCGGCAGGACTCAACCCGTCGGCGGCTTTGTGCCGGACGGCGGGATTTGGCATCCTGCCGCCGTGAAGACCACCGACACCCTCATCATCATCGACACGGAGACGGGCGGGCTCGACCCGACCGTGCACAGCCTGCTCTCCATCGGCCTCGTGACCTTCGACGGCAGCCGCCGCACCGAGATCTTCGTGCGCGAGCCCGAGATCAGCACCCACCCGCGCTCCATGAAGGTCAACGGCATCGACCTCGACTTCATCGAGCGGGAGGGGCTGTCCCCCGCGGCCACCTGCGACCGGGTGGAGGCGTTCTTCAACGCCACCCCGGGGCGGCGCCCGGTCATGCTCTGCGGTCACAACATCGCCTTTGATCTCGCGTACATGCGGCGCATCTACCGGCTGGCCGACCGGACGCCGCCGGCCGAGTTCACTCACCGGAGCGTGGACACCCACGCCTTGCTCTGGGCGCTGGCGGCGGCGGGGCGCATCCCCATGGACGCGACGACCTCGGACGGCGCCTTTCAGTACTTCAATGTGCAGCCGCCCGAGGAGCTGCGGCACACGGCCCTGGGCGACGCCGTCGCGACGCGGGATCTGCTGGAGAGCCTGCTGGAGATGATGGCGTGCGAGTGACGCTCGGCCTGGGCCTCCTGCTGCTGGCGGGCTGCGGGGGCGAGGAGCCCGCCGCGCCAGCGCCGGCGCCCGCCCCCGGGACGGCCTCCCGCCCACGGCAGCGGCTCCTCGGAGGCTCCTCCTGCCCGGACGGGCGGGCCCACCGAGGCGGAGCGGCGCGCGCGCTTCGAGGCGCGGCCGGTGGTCGAGCCGCCGGCGGCCTGGCCGAAGCCGTGGCGCGGCCTCGCCGCCGAGGTCGAGGGGCGCCTGATCGGCGCTGGCCATGCGCTGCAGGCCCGGGTCGACAAGGCGCCGCCCGCCGAGGAGATCCACGTGCGGCTGCGGCTGTTTGGCGAGGACGCCGCCGTGGACGCCCGGCTGCTCCAGGCGCTGAAGGCGCGGGGCCTGCCGGGGACACGCTCCCCGAGAAGCCGGTCGACGACGGGCCCGTCCGGTGGGTCGTGGACGTGGCCCGCGTGAAGGGCGACGCCCCCCGCGAGACCGAGGTGGACGTCCGCTTCGTCCGCACGCCCCCCGAGGTGGTGGGGGCGAAGCCCTGCAAGAAGCCGGCGGCCATCGACCAGCCCGCCGAGGCGCCGGGCTGGCTGGAGGGGGTGACGAACGCGCGCTCCACCCGCCGCCGCGTCACCACCCGCCTGGAGCGCACCCCCGTGCGGCTGGCCGTCGAGCTGGGCATGCTCTACCACAACGGCTACGCCCAGGATGAGGGCGTGGGCCACCTCACCGACCTGGCCCGCAAGCGCGGCTACCAGAAGGTGAAGGGGAGGGCTCCCGGCAGACCTGGCGCCACCCCGACGGCGCCGAGCTGAGCTGGGACGCCGACAACGATCCCCTCGCCCTCGGCTGTACGCTCGCGGGCCCGTATCTGCGCGTCGCCTGGCACGATCGCTAGCCCGCCCGACCCGCTCCACCCCGCCGCCTGAACGCGCCAGCCCGCTCCCCGTGCGGGCCTCCGCGCGCGGTCCCTATATTTTGTACTTTTTACATTTAAGCCCTTGCGTCTCCGGGGGCTGGCATTAATGTTGTTGGTACACAAAGGGAGTGAGCGCCATGAAGGTCCATCTGTTCATCGTCGACCCCCAGAACGACTTCTGCGTCCCCGACGACGGCCGCGGCAACCGCGGGTCCCTGGTCGTCCCCGGCGCCCTGGACGACATGCGCCGCCTCGCCGGCCTGGTGCGCCGGGTGGGCAGCCGCCTGGACGACATCACCGTCACCCTCGACAGCCACCAGGGCCTCGGCATCGAGCGCCCGCGCTGGTGGAAGCGGGTGGGGGATGGGGCGGAGCCGGCCCCCTTCACGGTGCTGGGCATCCACCCCGATGGCCGCCGGATCGTGAAGTACGTGCCCGGCAAGGCGGGCCTGGAGCCCACGGACGAGGCCTACACCACCTTCCTGCCCGCCTACCTGCACCAGGGCGGCGCGACGGGGAAGGGGGCCTTCGGCTACCTCGAGGCGCTGGCCCGGGCGGGCCGCTACCCGCACGTGATCTGGCCGGTGCACTGCCGCGTGGGCTCGTGGGGCTTCGGGGTGGTGCCCGTCCTCGACGAGGCGCTCTACGCCTGGGAGATCGAGCAGTACGCCCGCGTGAACTACGTGGCGAAGGGCAACAACCCCGACACCGAGCACTTCTCCGGCGTGCGCGCCGAGGTGCCCGACCCCCGGGATCCGGCCACCCAGGTCAACACGCGGCTCATCCAGGCGCTGGAGGAGGCCGACGTCATCGCCCTGGCCGGCGAGGCGCTCTCGCACTGCGTGGCCAACACGGGCCGCGACATCGCCGACTGCTTCGCCGACCCGCGCTATGTCGAGAAGATGGTCCTCCTCACGGACGCCACCTCCAACGTGGGCGGCTTCGAGGCGCTGGGCGCGGGCTTCCAGAAGGAGCTCCAGGCCCGCGGCATGAAGACCGCCACCTGCGCCGACTTCCTGGCCTGAGCACGGCGCCGCGCGCCGAAAAGGAGAATGATCATGCCTCGTTTCCAGGATCCGACCCTCGACACGCACAGCGGCGGGGGCTTCCAGTTCAGCGCGGCCCGGCTCTCGAGCCTGGGCGCGACGGAGTACACGCTGGGCCTGGTGGTGGTGGACGTCTCGGGATCGGTGGGTCCCTGGCGCGCCGACATCGAGCGGGCCTTGAAGGCCATCGTCACGGCCTGCGGTCGCCACCCCCGCGCTGACAACCTGATGCTGCGCGTCGTGCTCTTCGACTCGAGCGTCCAGGAGCTGCACGGCTTCAAGCCGCTGCCCGACTGCGACGCGAAGGACTACGACGGGGTGATCCGCCCGGCGGGATCCACGGCCCTGTTCGATGCCACGTGGCAGGCCGTCCGCTCGGCGGCGGCCTACGGCAAGCTGCTGGTGGACCACCAGTACCAGGTCAACGCGGCCGTGTTCGTCATCACCGACGGCGCCGACAACGCCTCGACGATGCGCCCGGCCGACGTCAAGCGGGCGCTGGCCGAGGCCCAGCAGGCCGAGGTGCTCGAGTCGGTGCTGACGGTGCTGGTGGGCCTGGGCACCGATCACGGCGGGCTCGATCCGTACCTGGACGCGTTCCGCCAGGAGGCGGGCTTCCAGCAGTACGTGTCCATCGGCCAGACCACGGCGGACGCCCTGGCGAAGCTGGGCGGCTTCATCAGCCGCTCGCTGCAGAGCCAGTCCCAGGCCCTCGGCACCGGCGGCGCCTCCGTCGCCCTCTCGTTCTAGGGGGCGGCCATGCACGCCGACGCCTGGTTCTGTCGAGGGGGCGGCCACCCGGTCGGGCAGGACTATGCCCGCGCCGGCGTGACCGCGGCCGGCCGGCCCTACGCCCTCGTGGCCGACGGGTGCTCCAGCTCGCCCAACACCGACTGCGGCGCCCGGCTGCTGGTGCTGGCCGCGGTGGAGGCCCTGGAGCGCGGGGTGCCCGTGGCGGACCTGGGGCCCGCGGCGGTCGCGCGCGCGGCCGAGGCGGCCGGGGGGCTCCTGTCCCCGCTGGCCCTCGACGCCACGCTGCTGGCCGCCGTGGGCGCCCCCGACGGGAGCGTGGAGGTGGCGGCGTTCGGGGATGGCGTCGTCTTCGGCGTCCGCGCCGATGGCACCCTGGAGGCCTGGCCCATCGACCAGGGGGGCGTGCCGGCCTACCCGTCCTATGGCCTGGATGCCGGCCGCCTCGCGCACCTGCGCCGGTCCCGCGGTCTGACCGATTCCTCTGTGGATCCGGCTGGTTGCAACCCGCTGGCCCCCGCCGTCCATGCCTTCGAGGCCGCCGACTGGCGCCTCGTGGGGGTGGCCAGCGATGGCCTGGAGGCCTTCCGCGACGGGCCGGCGCTGGTGCCCGTCGCCCAGGTCCTCGGCCACGTCACCGACATCCGGGTGCCGGTCGGCCGCTTCGTCGAGCGGTCGTCCACCTTCTTCCTGCGCCGCACCTGCCCGCGCCTCGGCTGGACCCCCGGGGACGACTACAGCGTCGGCGCCCTCTGGCTGGGAGAGTCCCCATGAACGCACCCGCCGCCAGCGTCCGCGTCTTCCGCCTGGGGGATCCCCGCCCCATCGACCTGGGCCCCCGGCAGTTCGTGGCCGAGGGCGGTGAGGGCAAGGTCTTCACGCGGCGCGGCGTGGCCTACAAGATCCACCACGACCCGGCCCGCGTGCCGCCCCTCGACAAGCTGCAGCGGCTCGCGGCGTTCGATGATCCCTGCGTCCTGCGGCCCCTCGAGCTGCTGGTGGACGGCCACGGCCGGCCCGCCGGGTTCACCTCGAAGTTCGTGGCGGACGCCTGGCCCCTCGGCCGCCTCTTCCCGCCGGCCTTCCGCCAGCGCGAGGGGGTGGGCGAGGACGCCGTGCGCCACCTCGTGCTCCGGCTCCAGCGCGGCATCGAGCATGTGCACCGCCACGGCGGCCTCATCGTGGACGTCAACGAGCTGAACTTCCTGGTTCTCAAGGACTTCTCCGATGTGCGCTTCATCGATGTGGATGCCTGGCAGGTGCCCGGCTACCCGGCCACGGCCATCATGGACGCGGTGCGGGACTGGACGCGCCCCGACTTCTCGCCCCTGACGGACTGGTTCTCGTTCGGCATCGTGACGTTCCAGCTCTTCACGGGCCTGCACCCCTTCAAGGGGCGTTACGAGGGCGCCGAGCCGGGGTGGCGGGGCCGGCTGCCGGCTGACGCGCCGGACGACGCCTTCGCGGTGACGCGCCGGCGCATGCAGGCCGGGATCTCGGTCTTCCACCCCGAGGTGAAGGTGCCGGCGGCGGCGACGCCAGTGGACGCGCTGCCGCCCGCCTGGCGGGCCTGGTATGAGGCTCTCTTCGCCCGGGGCGAGCGCCGGCCGCCGCCGAGCGTCTTCGACCGCGTGGTCGTGGCGGCCCCGGCCCCCGTCGCCCTGCCCCCGGGCGGGCTCGAGGTGACCCGCCTCGATCGCCTGGATGGCCGCCTGCTTCGCCTGTTCGTAGACGCGCTGTACCGGGTCGCCGTGACCGAGACCGGGGTGTTCCTGGACGGCCGCCGCCTGACCATCGCCCCCGAGGCGGTGCAGGCGGTGGCGTTCAGCCCCCGGGCGCGCCGGCCGGTGGCGGTGGATGGGCGGGGGACCATCCCGGCGCTGGTCGATCTGGCGACGGGGCAGCCGGTGCCCTTCGGGCTGGCCGCGGACGCGGTGGCGTGCCAGGACGGCCAGGTCTGGCTGAAGGCGGGGGATCAAGTGCACCGCCTGGCCCTCACCGAGGCGGGGGAGCGCCTGTTCGCGAGCGCTCAGCCGGTGGCCCAGGTTCTGCCGCACGCGGCCCGGCTCTTCCCCGGCGTGATCATCCAGAGCCTGCTCGGGGCAACCTATGTGTCGCTGCTGGCGGAGGATCAGGCGCGCCAGATCCGGGTGCCCGCGCTGGACGGCTTCACCGTCCTCGACGCGCGGCACAGCCGCGGCGTGCTCGTCGTCGGAGGCCATCGCGGGGGTCGCTATGCCCGGATGGTCTTCCGGTTCGCGGCGGATGACACCTGGGACGTCCACGAGAGCGATGAGGCAGGGGTGCCGCCGTTCCTGGTGCTGCCCTCCGGCGTCTGCCTGACGCTCACGGACGACGGCCGGCTGGCCCTGACCGCGGCCCGCAAGGGGGCGGCCGGTCAGCGCATGGTGGACGATCCCCGGCTGGCGGGCATGCCGCTGCTGGCGGAGCAGGGGGGTGGCGTGCTGCTCGGCCTGGGGGCGGAGGTCATCCAGGCGCGCGTGAAGTAGTTTCCCTGCAAGATCAGGAGGTTGCCCCGAAGCGGACGGCGTAGATGGGGGGCAGGTGGTGGGAGGCGCACCGCCAGGACGCCCCGCCGTTGTCGCTCAGGTACAGGTTGCCCGTGGTGGAGCCGAAGGCGAGGCGGTCGCCGGTGGCATCGACGGCGAGGGCGTGGCGGTAGGTGAGATCGTAGGCGTGCTGCTGGGGCAGGCCCACCCGCAGCGTCTCGAACGTCTTGCCGGCGTCGCGGGTGCGCGTCACGGTGACGGCGCCGCCGAGCGGGATGCGGGCGCTGTCGCGCTCGCCGGGGACGAACCACGCGGTGTCCGGGTCGGTCGGGTGGGCGGCCACGCCGAAGCCGAAGGCCGGCGTCGGGAAGAGCCGCGTCCAGGTGCAGCCGCCGTCGTCGCTGCGGAAGACGCCGTTGTGGTGCTGCATCCAGACCCGGTCGGGGTGGGCGGCGCAGGCGGCCAGGCGGTGGGGATCCTGGTTGACGAGCTCGCGGGCGCGCTCGGGGGGCATGAAGTCGGCCTCCAGGCCCAGCCCCTCCTGGTGCCAGGTGCCGCCCCGATCGTCGCTGCGCCAGACTCCGCCGCAGGAGATGCCGAGGATGAGGCGATCGGGCTGGTCGGGCCGGGTCACGATGGAGTGGACGCCCGACAGATCGTAGCCGCCGCCGAACCAGCGGCGCCGCTCCGGTCGATCCCACAGGCTGCGGCTGAGCACCCAGCCGTCGCCGTCGCGCCGAAAGACGGCCCCGGGCAGGGTGCCGGCCCAGACCGTGCCATCGCTGCTGGCGTCCAGCGTCCACACCTGGTCCACCGTCCAGGCCGCGGGATCCTCCTCGTCAGCGGGCTTCTCGGGGAAGGCCGGCGCCGGGATCTCGCGCCAGGTGCCCCCGAGGCGCTCGTGGATCTTCACGCCGAAGTGGCCATGCCGCAGGGCGACCAGCAGGCGGTCGGCGAGCGGCAGCACGGCGGTCACCGGCTCGGCGGGGTGGGCGAAGTCGACGATCTTCCCCGAGGCGTCCAGGGTGAAGAGGCCCTTGCGGGTCGCGACGTGGAGCATGTCAGCCTCCAGAAAGTGCTTGCATGACGAAGACTTCGCTCGCCGGCCCCAGCGCCGTCTCGAGCGTGGCGCGGGCGTCGTCCGCGAAGATCACGACGTGCTTGCGGATGCCCCCCTGCTCGTCGAGGACGTAGCCGCCGAGCCGCGGGTGCAGGGCGAAGAGGGCCGCCAGGGCCTCGCCGACGGTGGCCCCGGGGACGTCCGTCGGGGGGACGTCCACGTGGCGGCGCAGGACGTGGGTGAGCTCGATGCGTGCCATGGGAGCACCATGCACCGCGGGCGACGCCCGGTAAAGCGGCCACGGCCCGGCCTCGCCCGCGGCCCGCTCCAGGCGGGGCACCCGCGGCCCTCGCCAAGGCCGAAAACACCAGTCCCAAGGGCATTTTTCCGGCCGGGGTGGAAGAACGTGGATCGGGCGTGGGGGGCTTCCCAGGGCCCTGACGGAGTGCTACGACCAGTGCACATGGCTCGGCGGAGGTGCTCGTTGGACACCGACAGTCTCGCCCGCGCGCTCGCGCTGCTGCTTGGCGGCCCCGCCTCGCCACCTGGCGTTCCCGTCGTCGATCACCTCCCGGATCGCCTGGCCGAGCGCCTGCCCGACCGCCTGGCCGAGCGGCTGGCCGCGCGGCGCCGCCCCGGCCCGGTGGTCTGGCGCGACGCGGGGGATGAGATCCTGCTGCACCTCGACACGCTGCGGGTGCGCTTCCAGGGCGATGCCCTGAGCGTGGGCCTGGAGCTGGAGTGCGACGAGACGGGGCGTCAGGCGGTCCAGGTCGTCTTCTACCTGGGCGATCGGCCCCAGAGCATGCTGGTCGCCACCGAGGAGCTGCCCCGCGGGGACGCCCGCGTGGTGGGCCGGTGGGGGCGTCCCCTGCAGGAGGCCCTCGTGTCCGCGCTGGTCCAGCTCGCCGAGGCCGCCGCCGCCGCCCAGCCTCGCCACGTCCCGGCGCTCCAGCTCCAGCAGGAGCGCCTCGTCCTCTCGGTGCCCGGAGCTGCGCCATGAACATCGGATCCATGCTGCCCGATGAGGTCCGCGAGCTGGCCCAGGCCGTCGGCCTGCTGGCCCAGAATGGTGCGCCCCGGCCCGAGTGGTTCGAGCACCCGATCGACCACCTGAAGAAGGTGCTGGTGGATGGCACCCAGCGCGACGCGCTGCTGGCGCTGCTGGCCCGGCTCCTCCCGCCGGAGGGCACCGCGACGCCCCGGCGGCACCCGCTGTTGCCGGCCGGCCTCCCCGGGCAGCTCTTCCTGGTGGTGGATCCCCAGCCGGGGGCCGTGCGCCTGGGCATCGCCGGGCGCGTCCAGGTGGCGGGCACCCCCGGCGTTCGCCTGGAGGGCTCGTGCCTGCTCCTGCGCGCGTCGGATACCGGCCTCGACCTCGTGGCGGCCACGTCGTCCACCCCGCTCCAGGTGCGGCTTCGGGTGGACGTGGGCCTGTCGGGCGCGCTGGATCTGGCGGCCCTCGAGGGCACGCTGGACGCGGTGCTCCAGGGGACGCCGTCGTTGAACGGTCGCCTCGCCTTCCTGGGCGTCGGCCTGGGTGACGCCGCCCCGCGGGACGTGGTGTTCGACACCCGCGCGCCGAGCCCGGACGTGGTGGAGCTGCTGCTGGCCCTGGTGACGGACGCCGTGGCCGCGGTGCCGGCCCTCCAGCGCCTGCCGGCGGCCCTCGGCCAGGTGGCCGGCTTGCCGCGGCTCGATCTGGCGCGCCTCGCGACGGATCCCGGCGTCCTGCGGGCGTGGTTCGAGCGCCTGCGGGCGGAGGCGAAGCTCGGCACCTGGCTCGGCCATGTGGCGGCGCTGCTGGGCCTGCCGGCGATCAGCGGGGCGGGCTCGACGGCCGATCCGTTCCGGCTCGCGCTGGTGGAGCAGGCGGGGCTGGGCGCGGCGCTGACGGTGGTGCTGGCCGACGGGCGGCTGCGACCCGGCCTGCGCCTGCGCGCAGCGCCGGCCTCGGGCCTGCACCTCTACGCCGACGTCGTGGCGGCCGACCTGCCCCTCGCCGGGCAGGGACCCGTCGTGGTGCTGCCGTCGCTGCAGATCGGCCTGGAGGCGGCGGGGCCCAACGCGGGGGACGCCGGGGCGGCCTTCCGGGTGGACGCCATCCGCGCCGGCTTCGGCCTGCGGGGCCTGGTGCCCGCGCCCGTGGTCGAGCTGGTGGGGGTGCGCTTCCAGGGGGTGACGCACCCGGTCGTGGATCTCACGCGCCTGGAGGAGCTGGGCGGCCTGGCGAGCGCGGCGGTGCAGGCGGCCCTGACGGCGGCCATCGGCGCGAGCCCGCTGGCTCACCGGGTCCTGCGGGTGGCCGGCCTGGAGGCGCCGCCCGGGGTGGCGGCGGGCTGGCCGGCCCTGGATCTGCTGGCCTTCGTGACGGATCCCCTGGGGGCGCTCGGCGCGTTTTTCCGTAACAGTTTCGGCCATGTAGCGGGGTTTGCGCCCATCCTGGGCGAGCTGTGCGGCCAGTCGGGTGCGGCCACCGGTGCCGGGACGCCCACCGATCCGTGGCAGGTCCCGCTCGCGACGCTGGGGCCGGTGGTCCTGCAGCTCGCGGCGTGGCGCGCCGCGGGGGATCGCCTGCCCATCGCCCTGCGGCTGGCGGTGGCGTCACCGCCCTTCACCGTGGCCGCCGAGGCGACGCTGGTGGAGCTGCGGCTGCCGGCGTCGGGGGCGCCCTCCCTCGCGACGCCGCTGCGCCTCACCGCGCGGGTGGCGGCCCAGCCGCTCCCGATCCCGGCGGCGCTGGGGGACGCCGGCCTCGCCGCCGACGCCTTCGAGGCGACGCTGGACTGGGTCCCCGGCCAGGCGCCGGCCTGGTCCGCCGGGCTGACCGGCCTGGCGCTGACCGTCGGCGGGGTGGCGTTGCCGCCCGTGCAGCTCCGGTTCCCGGCGGCGGTCGACTTCTCCAGCCCGGCCGCGGCCGCCGCGGCCCTCGGCCTCTCGGCCGCCCAGCTCGAGGCGTTTGTCCGGGGTGTCGTGGCTCGGGCCCTCGGGGCCTGGGGCGGCGTGCCCGGTGCCGCCCTGGCCGCGCTGATCGGCCTGCAGGACGGCCTGCTCGGGCTCCCGCCCGGGCTGCCTCGCCTGGCGGCCCCGGCCGGCCGCAGCCTGCTCACGGATCCGCTCTCGGCCGTCCGGCCGTGGCTGAAGAGCCTGGCCACCACGGTCCTGCCGGATGGCCGGCCCGCCCTCACCGCGCTGCTCCCCGTGCTCACCGGGCTGCTGGAGGGCGGGCTGCCGGCCGCGCCCCAGGACGCCCTGCCCACGCTGGACGTGGCGGGCCGCGGCACGCCGGAGTCGCCCTGGCTGGTGCCCGTGGGGCCCGGCCGCGTCAGCGTCTGGCTGGGACCCGCCGGCCCGCCCTGGGCCGCCCTCGCGCCCCTCGTGGCGGCGGCCGGGGCCGGCGCCGAGGCGCTGGCCCGGGCGGCGGTGGCGGCCGCGGCGGCGGTGCCGGGCCTCGCCGCGCGCCTCGGCGCCGATGGCGTCGATCGCCTGGCCAACGGGCTGGAGCAGATCGCGCGGCGGCTGGCCGAGGGCGATGGCCGGGTGTCGGCCCTGTCGGCCTCGCCACCCGTCCCGGGCTGGATCGAGCTGCCGGCGGCCGCCACGCTGTCGGGCCGCTGGCTCTCCGACGCTGCGGCGGTGGCGGCGCTGCTGGGCCAGGTGACGGCCTGGACCGCGGGCCCCGCGACGGTGGTGGTGCTGCTCGCGGTGGGGGACGCCGACTGGGCGCCCCTGGCGGCCGCGGCCGGCCAGGTCCCCAGCCGCTTCGATCTCCGCCAGGCGGACACGCCGCCGGAACGTGTTGATTTTACAGCGCTTTCCGCGGTCTCGAGCTGGTACGACGTCGCCCTGGCGCCAGCGAGCCGCGATGGCCTCGGCCTCCAGGTGGAGGGCCTGCTCGATCGGCTCGGTGCCCTCCAGCCAGGCAAGCAGGTGGTGCTGGTCGCGCAGGGCCTCGCGGGCTTCGGGGCCCGCCGGGCGGCGGTCACCCGGCCGGCGCGGCTGAGCGGCCTGGCCGCCGTGGGCACCCCGTTCCTCGGCGCGGCGCCGGTCTGGGGGGCCGACGCCTCCGTGGCGGCCGCCCTCGGCCTGTTCCAGCACCTGCGGGCGCGGGTGCCCGCGGGCATCGTCCGCGACGCCCTGGATCTGGGGCTGGCCAGCCTGGACGTCGCCCCCGAGGTGGCCGAGGCGAGCCTGGCCACGGGCGGGGTGCCCGTGGCCACCCTGGCGGGCCGGCTGGGACCGCTCGATCTGGTCGCCCCGATGGCGGCCGCGCTGGGCGCGCTCGCGCCGGGCGGGGGGGCAGGCGTGCCGATCCCGGCCCTGCCCGATCACCTCGGCGTGGGGCTGGAGCTGGACCTGGTGGCCCAGCGCACCGCCTCGCTCAACGCGCACGTCACCCTGCGCGGCGCGCTGGCCGAGGTGGGGCTGGACGGGGTGCGGGTCCCTTCGCGGGCCGTCTCGGCTCGCCTCACGCTGGAGCGGCCGGCCGGCTGCCTGGTCGAGATCCCCGGCGGCGCACGGGTCCGACGGGCGGCCATCGAGCTGACGCTGGCGGGCGGGGCGCTCACGCTCGCGGTCACCCTCGACGACGCGGCCTTCGGCGGCCTGCCCGGCCCCCGGGATCTGGCCGATCCCGCCGTCCAGGCGCTGCTGGGGCGGGTCTTCGACGCGGTGGCCAGCGAGCCGGCGGCCGCGCCCGTCATCGATCTGCTGCAAGCGCTGGGGCTGACGACCGGGCGGGCGCTCTCCCTCGACGCCCTGGCGGCCCTGGCGGCGCCCGACGGCCTCGCCTGGCTGAAGCCTCGCGTGCGCCAGGCGCTCGCGACCGGCCTGGCCGGCCTCAAGACCGGCACGACGCTGGATCTGGGACCCGTCACGGTGGCCATCGATCCGGCGACGCTGGCGCTGCGCGTGGGCACGCCGGCAGAGGGTGTGGCCCTGGCCGGCGCGCTGGGGGTCCGCGGGGGGGTGTCCCTCACCCTGCCCGCGCTCACGCCCACCGCCGACGTCGCCGTGACGCTGGGCGACGCGGCCCTGCGGTTCGCCGCCGGGCGCCTCACCCTCGAAGCGCCCCGCTGGATGGATCCGCTCACGCTGATGCCGGCCCCCGCCGATCTGCCGGCCCAGCTCGGTGTGCGCCTGGGGCGGCTGCTGTTCTCGGCGGCAGCGACGGAGGTGATCTCCGAGCTGCTGCCCGCGGGGATCAACCTGGGCGCGCTGGACCGCCTGTTCGGCGCGGGTCCGCGCCCGGCGGCGGGGACGGGCGCCGGCCGGCCGGACGCCGGGATGCTCGCCGCGCTCCTCCAGAGCCTGGATGGCCTGCTCGGCAACCCGCCGGGGCCGGGCCTCACGCTGCCGGGCGGCCTGGTCGCCACCGCGACGGAGGACGCCGGTGCCACGGTGCTGCGGCTGGCCACCACGGCCCCCCTCGGCGGGGTGTTCAGCGCCGATCTGGGCCTGCGCTTCGCCGCCGGTCGGGTCGATCCGCAGGTGGCGGTCGGCCTCACGCTGCCCCTGGCCACCTGGAACCCCCTCGGCATCCAGATCGAGCTGCGCGCCGACGGCCCCCACTTCGGCCTGATCCTGCCCGGCCCGACGCCGGTCGAGCTCTACCCGCGCTTCGGCGGCATCGCGGCCCTGGTGGCGGGGGGGCAGGCGCTCCTGCCGGCGGTGCTGGATCAGCTCGTGGCGGCGATCCCGGCGTCGGCGGTGCGGACTGCGGCGCTCGACGTGGCCACGGCGCTGGGTGTGTACGATGCCGCCGGCGGCTTCGCGGCCCATGTGCCCGCCTTCCAGGCCTTGCTGGACGGGGGCTTCGATGTGCAGCTCCCGGCCACCCGGGCGGCCCTGGCCGGCGCCCTGCGGACGCTGCTCGGCCTGGTGCCCGGCGTCCCTGCGCCCACCGGCGCCGGCACCACCCTGGCCTGGTCGACGGCGGTGGCGGGCACCCAGCTCACCGTCGGGCTCGACTGGGCCGCGGCCCTGCCCGCCCTCACCCTGGCGGCGTCGCGCACCGTCGCCCCCGTCTCCCTGGCAGCCAGCGCCTCTCTGGGGCCCGCCGGGGTCGCTGCGTCGGCCACCCTGTCGGTGCCCGCGCCCCTCGGTCTGGGGGTCAACCCTTCGATTTCGTTTGGTTTTTCTGGCGGGGTGCCCACCCTCGCGCTCCAGCCGCTGGCCACCGGCTCGGGGGCTGGCCCGCTGGTGGTCACGCTGCTGCCGGCTCCCGCTGTCTCGGCGCAGAGCGATCTGATGAAGCGCATCGCCCTCGACGTGCTGCTGCCCCTGGGGGGCGGGCTCATCGACCGCATCGCGCCGCCGCCGAAGCTCTGGGCCACCGGGCCGACGGTCACGGCGTTCTTGCGGGGCAGCGGTCTCTTCGCCCCGGGCTCCTGGGGCCTGGTCACGCCGCTGCCGTCCATCCCGGCCCTGCTCGCCGGCCTGCTCGGCACCCTCTCGGCCACCATCCCCATCGGCGGGACGGGCCTCCAGGTCACCCTGGGCGATCAGGCGGGCGCGGACTTCGGCGTGGGGATCAAGGGACGCTCGAGATCCCCGTGGGCGATGTGGCCTTGCGGCTGATCTTCGGGCGCGCGCACCCCGGGACCGCCGAGGGCGTGGCCGTGGTGCTCTTCAGCGGGGACGCCTTCGCGCCGCAGCTCATCGCCAACGGCTTCGGCCTGGGCCTGGCGGGCCGCGAGGCGCCGCTGGTGCGCTCCGACTTCCTGCGGCTGGGCGGGGTGGACGCCTACACCTGGTTCGGCGTGGCCTTCAACGGCCCCTCGGCCACGTTCCGTGGGGCGGGCCTCGCCATCAACGACGTGTCCCTGCCAGTGGCCCAGGCCACCTCGGGGGGCGGCAACCCGGTCGTCGGCGCCCTCATGGGCGGGGGCGGCGGCGCGGGCGGCGGCCAGCCGGCCCAGCCCACCATCGGCGTCGCCGCCGAGTACTTCGAAGGCGAAGGCTTCAGCCTCAAGCTCAACGGCGACGCCGGCCCGCTCTGGATCGGCGTGCGCTCGTCCTTCGGACCCCTCTACATCGAGCAGGTGGGGGTGGCCATCACCCAGACGGGGGGGCAGCCCTCGGGGGTGTCGCTCCTCATCGACGGCGGCGTCGTGGTGGCCGGGCTGTCCATCCAGGTGGACGATCTGAGCCTGACGATGCCCTTCGCCTACCTCGGCGATCCCTCCCGCTGGTCGGTGGACCTCCAGGGCCTGGCCATCGGCTTCGAGGCGCCGGGCATCAGCATCGCCGGCGGCCTGCGCAAGGGCACGCGGGTGGCGACGGCCACCGAGCCCGGCGGGGTCGAGTACACGGGCATGCTGATGGTGAAGGTCCAGAGCTTCGGGCTCGTGGCCATCGGCAGCTACGGCGCCTTCACCGACGCCGAGGGCGACTTCGACAGCTTCTTCATGTTCGCCGGGCTGTTCGCGGTCATCGGCATCCCGCCGCTGCTCGAGATCCGGGGCGTGGGCGTCGGCTTCGGCTACAACCGCCGCCTCCTGGTGCCCGAGGAAGTCACCCAGATTCCTGATTTCTTTCTGGTTTCTGCCCTCGACAACCCCGAGCGGCTCACCTCGTCCCCCATGGACGTCCTGCGGGACGTGCAGGCCCAGGTGCCCGCGCGGCGCGGCAGCCTGTGGTTCGCGCTGGGCTTCCACGGCACGACCTTCGTGGTGGTCAACGTCACCGCGGCGGTCTACGTGGCGCTCGATCGGGGCGTCGAGATCGGCCTCATCGGCGTCGCCCGGATGGCGCTGCCCTCCGACGACACGGCCCTGGTCAGCATCGAGCTGGCCCTGAAGGCGCGCTACTCCTCCGAGGAGCAGCTCCTCTCCATCCAGGCCCAGCTCACGCCGAACTCGTGGCTGCTGAGCCGGGACTGCCAGCTCACGGGCGGCTTCGCGTTCTTCGCCTGGTTCAAGAAGGGGCAGTTCGTCCTGACCCTCGGCGGCTACCACCCCGCCTTCCAGCGCCCGCCCGAGTTCCCCGAGGTGCCCCGTCTGGGCTTCCGCTGGCAGCTCACCGGCGCCCTCGTCGTCAAGGGCGAGAGCTACTTCGCCCTGACGAACTCGTGCGTCATGGCGGGCCTGCGCTTCGAGGCGTCCTACGACATCGGCTGGCTGCGGGCGTGGTTCAAGGCGTGGGCCGACTTCCTGGTGTCGTGGGATCCGTTCCACTACGACATCTCCATCGGGGTCTCGCTGGGGGCCCGCTTCAAGCTCACGGTGAACCTGCTCTTCGGCAAGGTCACGATCTCGTTCAGCTTTTCGGTGGGTGGCTCGCTGCACGTCCTCGGCCCGCCCCTGCATGGGACGGTCACCGCGGAGCTGGGGCCCATCTCGCTCACGGTGCCGTTTGGGCCCGACGAGGATCCTGACCCGAAGTATCTGAAGTGGGATGCGTTCCGCCTGAAGTACCTGCAGGGCGACGACTCGACGGCGGCCGTCGTGGACGCGCAGGCCGGGGCGGGCCTGCTGCCCACCGAGCCCCCCGGCGGGCGCCCGGCCCCGGGCACGCGGGAGCAGCCGTGGCGGTTCGGGACGGAGTTCTCGCTGTCCACCGACACCCGCATGCCCGCCACGGCCGTGGTCGCCTTCGGCGAGGTCCCCGATCTGGGCGGCGCGGTCCTGCTGAGCGCGGCGCCCATGGACGAGGCGTCGCTGACGTCGGTCCACGAGGTCAACCTGTACCGCCAGTCGGGGTCGACCGAACACCTGATGACGGTGAACGATGGCGTGCCCGACTACCGGCTCGTCGATCAGCGGTTCGTCCGCCGGGTCCGGCGCGCCTGGTACCCGGAGGCGGTCTGGCGGTTCGTGGCCGGCCAGAAGCCGGCGGCGGCGTCGCGCAACATCGAGGCCCTCGCGGGGCTGGACGTCCAGGCCGTCGCCGTGGCCATCAACCCCGTCGGCCCCATCGACATCGCGAAGCTGGTAGACGAAGGGCCCAAGCGCCCCCTGCCGTTCGCCCGCCAGCGGGGTGGGGTGCTCGCCGGGGTGCGTGCGGACGGCCTGCTGGCCCTGTCGCTGGTGGAAAACCTCAAGGGTTCTCACCACATCGCGCAGATCATCGCGGCCCGGGATGGGCAGTTCGAGGATGTGCGCCAGGCCCTCGGCCTGACGGGGGGCGGCCTCCCCGGGCCGTCTCTGGCGGCCCTGCGTCGGCGCGCCGCGGCGCCCCGCCCGGCGTCCCTCTCCGAGGGGCTCACGCTGGAGCCCGTCCGCTCGGCGGCCCAGCCGCGCATCGCCCGGCGCGCGCCGGTCGAGGCCGTGCCCCTGCGGGCTCCCCGCCTGCTCATGGCCCTGCGGCTGCCGACGCCGCCGGCCCGAGAGGCGCCCCGCCTCGCGACGACGGTGAGCAACGCCCCCGACGTCCGGCGGATCAGCCCGCCCGGGCTCCCGGCCGAGTCCATGGCGCGGATTCTGCGCGTCGCCGGGCCCGACGCCCCCCGCCCGACGCGGTTCGCGGCGGGCGCGGTGCTCGATCGGCACCCCAGCCTCGGCCGGTCGCTGTCGCGGCGGGCCTGGGCCGAGCGCGAGCGGCTGGAGGCGCGGATGATCCGCGAGGCCGTCCGCCTCGATCCGCAGGTGGCCCAGGTGTGGGAGATCCGGCGCGCCAGCGCGCGGTGCCCAGACCGAGCCCGGGGCGCGCTGCGTGTGGTGGCCCTGGGTCGGGGCGGCGTGGTGCTGCTGGACGCCGACCTGCCGCCCCGCCGCGCCCGGGAGGTGGCGCTGCCCCGGGGCACGGTGCAGGTGGCGCTCATGGCCCTGGGGCAGCCTGCGCGGCCCTTCGAGCCGGGCTTCGGGGCCGCCATGCTGGCCGCGGGGCCCGTGGGCTGGCACGCCGACTCGCCGCTCGTGCCGGTGGGCGGGGGCCTCTTCCTGGCCCGCGGCGCCCGCCTCGCGGTGGCCGATCCCAACGCCCGCAGCCTGGACGGGGTGACGGCGCGGGCGCTGCTGGCCCGCGCGAGCGTGGTCGAGACGTGGCTGCCGCGGATCGAGACGCTCGCCATCCGGCTCGATCCCACCGGCGCGTGCGGCGCGGCGGCCCCCGAGATCGTGGTGGATGGAGGCCGCCTGGGCACCCCGCTGGCGGTGGAGGGCGACTCCGGCCCCACCTGGCTCTACCCGGTCGGCCGCCAGAAGGCCGAGACGCTGCGCCTGATCATCGAGGGCCAGCAGGCCTACCGGGTGGCGGGCGTGGTCGGGCTGCGGGGTCGACCCGAAGAGCACGCCCGGCGCCTCGCCGGCCGGTTCGATGGCGCGCTGGTCTCGGCCGAGCCCTCAGCCCCGAGGGCACCGTGGCCGTCCGCTTGCACCTGGAGGAAGAGGACGATGGTTGATCCCGGCCACATGAACCTCTACGACCGCATGGATCCGCCCCTGCGGCCGGGCGACTACCGCCTCGAGGTCAACACCGCCGTCGCCCTCGCGACCAAGGAACCTCGCCCCTCGCCGCCGAGAGCCGCTACCTGCGCGTGGAGGGGCCGCGTTTTTCCCTTCTACCTCAAGAGGTTGCGGGCATCTTTCCGCCGAAGAACGCGGTGGGCATCTTCGGGAACGCCCTGCCCCAGATCGTGCTGGGGCGGCGCACGCTGGCGTGGGAGCGCGAGGCGGACGCTGCCGGGCGCGTGGCGGCCCGGCCGGCCCTCGCGCCCCCTCTGCCCCAGGGCAAGCCGCCGTGGCTGGCGCTGCTGATCTTCTCCGAGGCGGAGCTGCCCGACGAGGCGGTCAAGCGCCAGGTCCCGCTGGCCACGGTCTTGCCCGCCATCGTCCAGCAGACGCTGGGCCTGTCGGCCACCGACAAGGCCCAGAAGGTCGACGCCATCGACGTGGACGCCTCGCTGCTGGCGTCCATCTTGCCCGACCTGGATGAGCTGCAGATGCTGACCCACACCCGTGAGGTCAACGTCGACGATCGCGAGCTCTCGGCCGGGGACAGCGACGGCTGGTTCACCGTGGTGATCGGCAACCGCCTGCCCTCCGCGGGCAAGTGGCGGGCCTGTCTCGTCTCGGTGGAGGGCGCGACGACGTCTTCAACTACCAGCCGCTGAACCCGAACCGGTCGCCGCTGGCCGATCTCGCCGGGCTGCTGGCCACGGCGGACGTGGGCCTGCTGGGGCGGCTGGCGGGCGAGGTCGAGCCGGTCGACCGGCCCCGGCCCATCGGCGAGCCCGTGCCGATCGGGGAGCGCCTGCCCATCGCCGAGCACGTGGCCGAGCGCTTGCCGGCCGAACGCTTCGAGCGCGCGGTGCTCGCCGAGGCGGTGGTGGCCGACCACCTGGCGGCGACGGTGGGGCGCGCCGATCGGGCGGTGCTCGAGGGCCTGACGCCGCTGCTCATCCTGCCGCCGCGCAAGCAGCTCGTGCTCTTGCACTCGTGGACGTTCGAGTGCCAGGAGGGGGCGTCCTTTCAGGAGCTCTGCGCCGGCCTGGACGTGGGCCTGTTCGGCGAGGTGCGGGCGACCCCCGCGCCGGTCATGACCGACACCGGCCACCTGGCCCTCCAGCTCACCGATCGGGCCGGCAGCACCCAGCTCGCCTGGTACCGCGGGCCGCTGGTGCCCTGGCCGCTCACCCGCGACGCGCGCGGGCCCTACCACTCCGCCGATCAGTGCCGCCGCATCAGCCCGGAGACGGGCCTGGAGGACATCGCCTACGCCGCCGCCTTCGAGGTGGGCCGGCTGCTGGCGGCGGCGGACGCGCGCCTCGCCCAGGAGCTGATGCGGTGGCGGCGCCGCACCTTCCGGCGGGCGGTCCTGCTGGATGTGCGCCGCGACCTCCGCGTGGCGCTGAACCTGGCCCTCGATCCCGCCCTGATCGACCGGCTGGCGCCCCGCATCGCCGAGCGGGTGGCGGGGTCGCTGCTGCGGCCCGGTCGACCTTTCAGCGATCCCTTCGAGCTGGGCATCACCCGCGCCGCCGAGGGCCTCCAGCCCGACCTGCTGGCGCGGGCCTGGCGCCTGGCCTCCCCCGACCAGGCGGCGCAGCTCCTGGGTGCCAGCCGGGTACCCGAGGCCGGCGGGGTGGTGCCGGGGGTCTTCGAGCGGCCGGCGCTGAGCGCCCAGCTGGAGGTGGAGCGCGGCCTGCTCACGCGGCTCGCCAGCGCCTGGATCGGGGCCATCGAGTCGATGGATCTGCGGAGGGAGCGATGAGCACGAAGCCCTGGATCTCGGCCGACGAGGCCCTGAGAGAGCGGTTCAAGGCGGCGAGCCAGCTCGACGCCAGCGCCCCCGAGGCGGAGCTGCCGCCCTACATGGAGTCGTTCCTGGCCCATCTGCGCCTGCTGGTGGGGGTGCCGTTTCAGTACCTGGTGCCCGATCCCCGGCTCCTGCCCGACGAGTCCATCCGGTTCTTCTACCTGGATCGCTCGTGGACGGACCGCCTGGTGGATGGCGCCATGGCGGTGGGGCAGATCGGGACGCGGGAGCAGGCCCACTACCACGCCCAGGCGGCGGCCGTGCACGGCACCCTCGACCGCACCGAGCGCGCGGTCCGTGGCCTCCAGCGCCGCACGACCGGCTTCGGCGTCAAGCCACCCGACGCGGTCCGCGACGCTCGCCGGCCCGGCGTCAGCGCCTTCGAGACCCTGAAGTCGAAGGAAGATCACGGCGATCAGGCCGGGACGGTGACCGGGTTCCTGCTGCGCTCCGCGCTGGTGTCGGGCTGGCCACATGTGGACGTGCGGGCGTACAGCCGGACGCTCGAGGACGACTTCGATCCGGGGGATCCTGCCGTAAAAAGCCTGCAACTTCGTACACTTCGGCTGGAGCGCCTGTCCCCCGCGGTGCTGATCGCCCTGTTCGAGGGGGTGCCCGAGCTCGTGGTGCTGGAGGAGCCCCACCACGGCGTCCAGTTCGGCGTGCGCCGCGGGCAGGGGGGCGTGGTGCCCCAGGTCTACCCCCGCCGCGACAACGGCCACCTCTGGCGCGACGGCAACGGCGACCTGCCGGCCCCGGTGACGGTGCCCCTGCGCCCCGGGGGCAAGAACGTGGTGGACGTCCGGGCGCTGCGTGCGGCCCTCCACGACCGCCAGACGCCGATGGATCCCAACGACCCCGACGCCCACGTCCCCGGCCAGCTCGGGGGGGCGACCCTCGCGCTCCAGGTGCTCGCACCACCGTTTCGGCAGCGGTTCGAGGGTACCCAGGACGAGGCGAAGGAGCCGCCGCCGGTGCGTCCCGGCCTGGCGGTGCGGCCCTGGCTGGCCGACGAGCGGCTGCGGGCCCGGGTCGCCCGCCTGCGGGAGGATGACTGATGCCCGTCTCCCTCGATCGCCTGGCCTCGGCCGGCTTCTCGCCCCGCCTCGTCCGCACGTGGAGCCCGACTTTGGTGCGGGATCTGCGGCTGCTGGTCCCGGTGCACGTCGACGCCCTGCTCGTCGGCGGGCGGGGGACGCGGGTGGCCGACTGCCGGCTGCGCGACCCCGGCCCCCTCGCCGAGGGGGAGCCCCCGCCGGTCGCCTTCGACCTGCTGCCGCCGCCCTTCGCCGATCGGCAGCGGGCGCCCGGCGTGCACCTGCACTGGGCCCTGCCCGACGCCCTGGCGCGGCTCGACACCAGCAACGATCCGCCGGTCATCCCGACCGCGCCCGACCGCTGGCTGGTGCTGCGCCTGTCCGCCCAGCCCAACCAGCCGGGCCGCCGGCTGGTCACGGGCTTCGTCCTGCGGAGCGACGGCCGCGCCGTCTCTCCGCCCGTCCCCCTCGACCAGTGGGTCGAGCCCGGGCCGGCCGCCGAGCCGCTGACGGCCCTGGGCGGAGGCGATCCCGCCTGGGCGGGCTACTACGACAACTGCCTGAATCGACTGGCTTTTCACGACGACTTGCGGGACGTGGCCCCCGGCCCGCTGGCCTACCTGGTCTGCGGCTGGCACGCCGATCCGGCGCAGGATCCGCTGGCCGCGATCCGCACGCGCGCGGCCCTCGGCGAGCGGCTGGCGGCCCTGGGGTGGAGCGCGGAGGGCTTCGATCTCGACAAGGCGGCCGAGAAGTCCGGCTCCCGCCTCCAGGCGGCCGTGCAGGCGGGCCTGACGGTGCGCGAGGTGGTCGAGGCCACGGCGCTGCGGGCCTCGCTGGCCGATCACGCCGTCGAGACGGGCCGCTTCCTGCGGCCCCCGGATCCCGTGCCCCGGGCGTGCCTCTACCACGGCGCCGTGGTGAACGTGCGCAGCGACCGTGCGGGCGGCGAGGGTCCACCGGCGGCGGCCTCGCTGCGGGTAGTCATCGGGCAGAGCGGCCCGGAGGCCCTCGGGACGCTGGTGGCCGATCAGGCGGTCGCCCCGACGCTGGCGCGGGTGGTCGCCGCGCTGGCGCTGGGCGGGCTGGACGAGCTGGACGCCCCCGACGGCCGCGCCCAGGTGGACGATCGCCTGCACGAGGCGGCCTTCGGCGCCATGAGCCTCGATCCCCCCACCATCGAGCGCATCTGGCAATCGCCCGCGGAGGGCTATCGCGTCCCGGACCCGCCGAGCCGCCCGACCAAGGGGCGGCCGGGGGCGGTCGATGAGCGGATCCGCGACCTGAGCCAGAACTTCGACCTGCGCTTCGGGGCGTCCCCCCAGCCGCGCGTCCAGATCGCCGATCGGGTCGTCTTCGGCAGCGCCTGGTCGCGCCCGCGGCGCCCGAAGCTCACCGCTGGCTACGTCAACGTCGAGCGCGCCGCGCCACGGTTCTATGTGCCCGCCGAGCCCACCATCCTGATCCAGGGCGGAGCGCGCTCCTTCAAGCACGGCGGAGACGGCCGGTTCGACGCCCAGGGTCTGCTGCGCTGCCGGGTGACGGGGGGCTGCGTGGACGAGCTCGCGGCCCGCATCCAGCTGCGGGATCGCACGCCGGTGCGGGGCGAGGACGTCCTGGCCGGCGGGGCGGATCATGGCGGGGTGCCGCCGGAGTGCCAGGAGCTGCTCGAAGAGCTCGTCTTGCTGGATCCCGGCTCGGCCGAGGCCATCGCCCGGCGGGGGGTGCCCCAGCCCGCCCTCGGGCGACGGGTCGATCGCGCCGCCCTGGCCCGCATGGAGGCGCAGGTCGTGGCCGGGGCCGAGGTGGTGCGCACCGAGCAGACCGCGTGGTGGGCGCTGCGCAACCCGGCGGTGGATGCGAGCCTGCTGAACTTCAGCGGCCTGAAGGGGACGCTGCCGTCGCCGGTGGGCCTGCGTCCCTCGGGTCGGCCCTGGGTGCCCATGCACCTGGACTGGGAGATCGAGCTCCTGCCGGCCGCTGATGGCATGCGGGCCTGGCAGCCCGGGGAGATCGACTTCGAGCCCGTGGCCGACGCGAGCGGCCCGGCCCGGCTCTTCGCCGGGCGGTGCGTCCTGGCCGGCGGCCTCGCCCAGGCCCTCAAGGAGACGGCCCGCGAGGTCATCGATCAAGCGGCAAGGTCGGGCGGCACGGAGGTGGTGCGCGCCGACGTCCAGGAGGACTGGCACTCCGAGGACGCCCGCGTCAACGTCCGGGCGCTGGCGGGCGTCACCTCCGAGGCCGCCGAGGCCCAGGGCCTCGAAGACGTCGTGGCGGCGCTGGGGGGCATGGACGTGCTGACCGGCAGCCTGGACGGGCTGCTCTATCAGCTCCGCGCCCACGTCTCGCCCGAGCCCGCCGAAGCGATGGACAAGCCCGCGGACTTCCTCGGCTTTTACTCGGGGCGGCTGCGCCTGCGGCGGCTGCGGCTGGTGGACGCCTTCGGCCAGATCCTCGATCTGGTGACGCCCGATGCGACGCTGAGCACCGTCCGCTGGACGGAGGCGCTGGCCACCGACGATCCCCGCCAGGGCCTGAGCCCGCCCCGCTTCACGGGCCCGGCGCGGCTGCACTTCCGCTTCCTGGACGCAGCCGACGCGGCCCACGAGGCGGGCGCGGATCGGTCGCCG
Source organism: bacterium (assembly GCA_041389985.1). Classification (GTDB taxonomy): domain Bacteria; phylum Myxococcota_A; class Bradymonadia; order UBA7976; family UBA1532; genus JACKDP01. Next base: position 57,858 of record JAWKQS010000006.1, on the reverse strand, counting down.
GTCTGCGGGTATTTGCTGCCCGACCACCTCGACGCCGCCGTCGAGGTCTTCGCCCCCGACGCCACCGCGCTGGGCCAGGTGCGCTGGGATCCCGAGGTCGGCAGCTTGTGGGAGAACGCGCCGGGCCGCCCCACGGCCGTCGGCGCCGAGCCCCGCGTGGCGGTGCCCCATCCCGACGTGGCGGGGCTGGCCCAGGCCCTCGTCGATCTGGGCCCCCGCGACGTGGAGGCCGGCCGCGAGACCGCCCTGGACGCCCTGCTGCGCCTGGTCGACAGCAGCCTCTGGTCGGTGGATCCCTTCGGCCACGTAGGTGAAGAGCACCTGGCGCTGCTCATCGGCCACCCCATCGCGGTGGTGCGGGCCGAGCTGCGGCTGGAGCTGCGCGAGCACGTGCAGGATCCCGACCTCGCGGTGGTGCGGTGCCCGTCCGGCTGGGCTCCCTGGCCCACTGGGAGGACGGGCTGCTGGGCTACTACGTGAACGGCGACTTCCGCACGTTCCGCCCCACCCATGCCGCGGCCGCCCGCCAGGCGCGCCCGGCGAGCAGCCGGCTACCTGGGCTCCATCGACGAAGTGCCCGACATCGCTGGATTTTCCGAGGGCGAAGAGGGGGTCGAGCACCCCTTCGTGCACCCGACCGGCCTGCTCTACGTGGTGCCGGGCGTCACCTACCGGCTGACGCTGCTGGTGGAGCCGGGGCCGTCGTGCACGCCACCGCCGGCCTGCTGCCGCGCAAGTCCATCGGCCTGCGGCGCGAGTGGCTGACCGGCCTCGCGAAGCTGGCGCCGACGTTCCGCTTCGGGCCCGTCCTGCGCGATCCCCAGCAGATCCGCATGCCCATCGCCGCCGATCTCGGCGGGGCCTGGACCTGGACGCACCGGACGGAGGTCGATCGCTGGGCTGAAGAAGAGGTCGTGCACGCGGGCCACGAGGCCCTGCTGCCGCCGGATCCGGTGGTGGCCCAGGAGGGCTGGCTGCGGTTCACGCCGACGGAGGAGGAGGGCTCCGATGGGTAGGCGCGTTCGACTGACCCTGGGCTTCACCCAGGACGCCCCGGCCTGGATCGGGCGGCAGGAGAGGGACGTCCGCTCGGAGCTGCGCCGCGACCTGCGCAACCAGGGCGTCCAGGACCTGCGGGCCCTCGCCCTCCGAGAGTCGCCTGCCTGGGTCCCGTGCGGCCCGGCGGGCATTCCCAGACGACGATGGAGCAGTGGCAGGGGCCGCCTGCCCGTGTCCGGGATGGTCAGCGGGCTGGCGGTGGGCGGGGCCACGGGAACGAAGCTGCACGCAGCGACCGACGGCGGCGTCTGGGCCTCCACCGACGGCGGCACGTCCTGGGCCCCGCCGAGCGACGCCCGCACCAGCCTCGGCGTCGGCGCGGTGGCGCGGGTGGACGCCGGGGCACGACCTTCCTCTTCAGCGGCGCAGGCGACCCCGACGAGGGGGCCCTGCGCTCCCGGGCCGGGGCCTGGAGCGGTCCTTCGACGGGGGCCTCTCCGGCACCCGCTCGACGGCGGCGTCGGCGCGAGCGGCTTCGCGGCGCGGGACATCAACGCCATCCTGGCCGTCGCGCCCGACCGGCTGCTCGTGGCCACTGACCAGGGCCTCTTCTACTCGGGCCGACGGCAGGCTGAACTTCAGGGCTGACGCCGCCTACCGCGACGGGCGGCCGGTGCACCCCGGCAGCATCACCGCCCTGCGGTCCGACGCGGCGGGCTTCTACTTCGCGGTCGCCCGGGTGGGGCTCTTCGGCCAGATCCCGCCGACCAGCGCCAACATCACGGCGGTCCACCGGCCCGGCTCGCTGAACGCGGGCGTCCCGTCAGGCAACATCGCGTTCGATCGGACGACGAACGCCGGCGCCGAGACCTGGCTCGCCTCGGTGGCCCGCCACGACGCCGCCGCCGGCCAGTACCACCCCTGCAGGCCGGTATCGCCGGGGCCTGGACGACGCTGAGCGACGCCGCCCTCGACAAGAAGCAGACCACCTACAACCACGCCGTCTCGCTGATCAGGCCCACCCGGGGGTGCCTGGGTCGGCATGGTCAGCTTCTACACCGCCACCGACTTCGCCACCGCGTCGCCGCCCACGTGGACCCCGGCCCAGGTCAGCCAGTACAACATCCACGCCGACCAGCACGCGCTGATCGCCGACGCCGGCCGGGGCAGCGCGACGCATACGCGCATGTACGTCGGCATGACGGCGGCCTGTACCACACCGACAACGGCAGGGCCTGACCGTGCCCCCTGCTGCCACCGATCGCGACTGTGGGCCACAACGTCGGCCTGGCCACCAACCTGCTCTACGGCGTCGCCGTCGCGGCCTCGGGCGGGGCCTGCAGCTCGTCGCCGGCATGCAGGACACGGGGACGGCCGAGGGCACCGCCGCGTCGCCCACCCCCGGCTGCCAACCGACTGGGCCTTCCAGTACGGGGACGGCGGCGACGGCGGCGCGGTGGCCATCGATCCTGCAACCCTGCAAACGCTTACGGTTTCGTGAACGACCGCTTCACGCGGCGGACGGCAGCGACCCCCACGTGGACACAGACCGCCGGGGTGGGTGACGGGACGAACCGGTTCTCGGGCCGGGTCGCGGTCGGCCGGGACGGGCCGGCGCCTGGCAGCATGTGTACGCCACGCTGGCCACCGGCGCGGGCGGCCCGTCGAGCCAGGAGGCAAGCTCTACCGCAGCGACGGGCGGGGCGGCCTTCGCCGACCAGTTCACGTTCCCAGCCGCCCCACGGCGCTGACCGTCGGGCCCGGCCGATCCCGCCCGGGAGATGGACGCACGCCGCCGGCCTGGCAGCGCGTCTGGGTAGGCTTCATCGACGGCAGCGTCCAGGTCAGCGCCGACGGCGGCCACTTCCGCCGGCTGGTGCCCGGCGGGGTGGGGCCGGTCCTCGACATCGCCCTGGATCCCACCGACGTCAACCGGGTGGTGGCGGTCTGGCGGCTACACCGGCCGCTCGGCGCTACCGCACCGGCCATGTGTCCATGACGACCGACGGCGGCCTGTCCTGGGACGACATCGGCGGGGGCGACGGCACGGGGCCGGCGGGCAATGTGCCCGACCTGCCGTGCTACGCGGCGCGGTTCCTGCGCACGACACCCACGGCGCTCATCGTGGGGACCGACGCGGGCGCCATCATCGCCGAGGGGCCAGGGTTCCGGGTCTGGAAGCGGCTGTCCCTCGGCATGCCCCATGTGACGGTGTCGGCGCTGGGCGCGGTCGATCCCGCCCCCGCGGCGCCAGCGCCGGCCCTGGGCACCGCGCCGCCGGTGGTGGCGGCCGGGACGTACGGCCGCAGCGCGTTCCTGCTGACCCGGGCCGCCACGGCCCAGCTCGCGGTGGACGGCGAGCTGGGCTTCGGGACCCACCGGGCGGGGGGGGCCGCCGTCCAGCGCACCCTCACCCTGGCCAACCCTGGCGGCGCGGACCTCGTGGTCACGGCCCTCGCCCTTGGAGCACCCTTCAGCCTGGTCGGTGCCCCCGCCCTGCCGCTCACCCTCACCCCCGGCCAGCAGCAAGCCCTCACGGCCTACACGCCTGGCGCTGCGGGCGCTCCGCGGCGACGCTCGGCGTCACCTCGAACGCCGCCGGCAGCCCCCACCTCATCGGCATGAGCGCCGAGGCCGTGGCCGACGGGCCGCCTCGTCTGGCCCTGAGCCACCGGGCCGTCGGCTTCGGCCCGGCGGTCGCCAGCGGGGGCGATCGGACGCTCGAGGTGGCGCTCCGCAACGCCGGCCTCTCGACGCTGACCGTGCAAGGCATTGATCGGACGGGAGATTCCGAGTTCGGCGTGCTGAGCGCCGCGGGCGCCGCGCTGGCGTTTCCGATCGCGCTGGCGCCGGGGGCCGAGGTGCTGGTTCGCGTGCGGTTCCAGCCTCCGAGCATCGGCGAGAAGCACGCCACCTTCACCATCCGCAGCGACGATCCCACCGGCGCCGCGAAGCTCTACGCCACCGGCGGCCGGGCGGGCAGCGCCGGGGGCCTGAGCACCCTGGCCATCGTCGGCATCGTCGCCGGCGCGGTGGTCGTGGCGGGGGGCCTGGTCGCGGCGGGGTACGCCCTGGGCAAGCGGGACACGTAGCCGTCCCATGCTGAGGGTTGATGCCGTCGAGCGCCCGGCCTTCGGGCTGAGCGAAGACCACCCGCCGTTCCGCGGAGACTGGCACGCCCACCGGCGCCCCCAGCTCCTCTACGCCGCGGCGGGGACGCTGCACCTCGAGGTCGGGGAGGCCCGGTGGCTGCTGCCCCCCGCGCGGGCCGCCTGGATCGGCCCGGGCGTGGCGCACCGGGTCGATGCGCCCGGCCCGGTGGCCCTGCGCACGGTGTACTTCGGGCCGGAGGCGCCGCCCGCCGCGGCGGCGAGCTGCGTCTTCGCGGTGGACGCCCTCGCCCGGGAGCTCATCCTCCTCGCGATGCGTTTCGGCCCGGACGGACCGGCCGATCCTCTCGCGGCGCCCGTCTTCGCGACGCTGGAGGGGCTGTGCAGGGCGTGGGTGCAGCAGCCCCTCCCGTGGCGGCTCCCCCGGGCCCAGAGCCCCGAGCTGGCCCGCGCGATGGCCTACGCCGAGGCCCACCTGGACGCGGAGGTCGGCCAGGCGGCGGTCGCGCGGGCGGCGGGCGTCTCGCCGCGGACCCTCGCGCGCCGGTTCGCCGCCGAGGCCGGCATGTCGTGGCGGCGCTACCTCCACACGGCGCGCATGCTGCGAGCGATGGAGCTGCTGCAAGTCCCCGGGGCCCGGGTGGGCGAAGTGGCGGTGGCGGTGGGCTTCACGTCGTTCGGCGCCTTCAGCCAGGCCTTCCGGGCTTTCACCGGCGAGGCGCCGAGCCGCTTCCGTGCCGCCTAGATCCCTGAAACTTCAGGGGATCCAGTCGACTCCGTGGAAGGCGCGGGGGGCGAAGGGGACGGTCCACACCTCATCGTGGCCGCCCGACCACGTGACGCGCCCGGCGGCGTCCTTGCGGATGGCCTTGAAGCGGATGGTCGCGCCTGGGGGCAGGTGCGTCTCGGCCAGCCAGGTGGGGTAGCCGGCGGGCGCGAGGGGCAGGGCCTCGGTGGGATCCCAGGCTCCAAGGGCGGGGTGATCGCCCACGAGGTAGATGTTCTCCCCCGGCGCGGTGTGGGCACCCCGGACCTGGAGCTGCACGGCGGTGGGGCGGCAGGCGAAGGTCTCGTCGGCGTCCAGGCCGCAAGGGTGCACCCAGATCTCGACACAGGCCGGCACGGGCGCCGCGCCGTACCAGTGGAAGGCCGGCGGCCCCGCGTCGGCGTCGCGCCCGGTCACCAGCGCCTCGCCGGGCTGCAGGCGACTGAAGGTGGCGATGTCACCCAGGCCGTACGCCGGCTCGCCCTCGCCGAAGGCGAAGCCCCGCTCATCGGCGGCGAAGACCCGGCCGCCCCAGCCGACCAGCAGGGAGACCGCCTCCAGGCTGTTGACGAGGCTCTCGGCCGGGTCGCCGATGGCGTGCCAGCCGGCTCCGCTCGGCGCGCCGGTCGCGGCCTCGGCGGCCGCGTCGCGGCCATCGAGGCAGAGGTAGACGTGCTTGAACGGGGCCTCGGCCACCCAGGAGCGGGCCCCACCGACGGCCGTGGCGCGCCCGGGCAGGCCGGCGTGCACGGCGGGCGTGACGTAGGGTGTGCGGTTGTAGCCGGCCCCCGCGCCCTCTCGCAGCAGGGCGTCCAGGGCTGACCCCGGGCGCCCGGTGACCCCGGCGGGGTCGGGCAGCGCGGCCGGCCGCAGCGCCCCGGGCACCGAGTCGGCGAGGGCGTCCGCGGAGCGGACCGGATGGTGAAACATCAAGGGAAACGCATCCTTCCAGCCGGCGGGCCGGACGACCAGGCGGTGCAGCCTGGCGTCCCAGCCAGCGGGGGGCGCGAAGTGCGCGAGGCCGTCTCCGGCCGCGTCGACGGACACCTCCAGGACCTCGGCGGGCCGGTCCTCGACCTGCACGGCCACCTGCCGGGCGGGCGGGAGCGCCCGATCGAGCCGCACGACCACCGAGCCGTCGCGGCGGAGCAGGCCGACGACGGGGGGCCGCGGCTCGGACCAGCCGGGCAGATCTACGAAGGCGTTGGTCTGCCCGTCGCCGAAGGGCGACAGGTCGGTAGCGGTGAGCTTCACCGGGATGGCCACCACGGCCACGCCAGGATCCCCCAGGGCCTCCTCGGCGGCGTTGGCCAGGACGGCCTCCGGAGTCCAGCGGGCCGGCACCGCTCCGCCCCAGGCGGCGGCGGGCTGGGCGATGCCGGCGGCCTCGCTCACGCTGTCCGCCTTGCCCACAGCGGCCATCGCCGGCGGCGGCGCGGCCTCCTCCAGCTCTGGGCCAGCGGGGGTGCAGGCGGCGAGGATGAGGGCGGGCAGCAGGCGACGCATGGAGACCTCCGGTGAAGACGGGTGCAGTCTGCCGAAGCGGCTCGCGGCGTGCCTGACTCAGTCAGCCAACTTTTTCATGTTTCCTGCCAGACGGGCGCTCCGTCGATCAGGCGTCGGCCGTCGAACCGGCGTCGGCGGTCGACTGGCAGAGCCGGGCGAGCACGAACTCGGCCGGCCGGACGAGGGCCAGGCCGATCTGGAACACCAGACGCCCGTTGTCGAGGTCGCTCTGGCTCATGGTCGATCGGTCGCACCGCACGAAGAAGGCGTCCTCGGGCGCGGATCCCAGCAGGCCACCCAGGCGCCACAGCTCGTACAGGAAGGTCGAGACGGCCGAGCGGATCTGGGCCCAGAGCAGGGGGTCGTTGGGCTCGAAGACCGCCCAGAGCGTGCCCCGATCGAGGCTCCGGATGACGTACTGGAGGGTGCGCTGCGCCGCGAGGGAGGCCAGCTCGGGCGCCGCCGCGGCCAGGGTGCGGGCCCCCCAGACGACGGGGCCGGTCGCCGCGAAGCTGCGCAGGCAGTTGACACCCACCGCGTTGAGCGCCGTCTGCTCGGCATCCGTGACATCCACCGCCAGCCCCGCGACCGGCAAGGTAGCCTCGGCCCCGGCGGGCGCCGCCCAGACCCCGCGCGCCGCGTCGGACCGCGCGATGAGGCCGGCGACGACCCCGCTGGGCGGCTCGAGGTGTTCTGCGGCGCGCCGGACCTGGGGAAAGTAGAGGGCGCAGTGGCCGGCGTCCGCCTCGACGATCCCCAGCGACGAAGGCTCCCTCGCCCCACCCGCGGCCCACCCCGCTGGGGCGTCAACCAGCAGAAACCGGCGGTGGAGGCGGGCGAAGCGTGCCGCCGCCGCCCAGGCCCACGCCGGCACATCGGCTCCTGGGGCAGGCGGGCTCAGGACGACGAGGGCCGCGTCGGTCGCGGCCAGCGCGGCGAGGGCGCGCTTCAGCGATGCACGGGACGGTCGCACCCGCAGGCCGACCGCGCGGCGGCCTCCGGCGTCGAAGAAGCCCTGCACCGCCTCCTGGAGCGGCGTCGGAGACGAGCCGAACTGGGCGATGAAGTCCGCCGTCGAGCCCAGCTCGACGGGTGTCTCAACGCCCCCGCTGCCAGCGGCTCCGATGAAGGCCGTGGTCGCGGTCGCGACGCCGACGATGGCGCGACTGCGCGCCGAGGTCTCTTCCACGAAGACACCGGGCGTGAGGTACTCGGGCATGGCCCACCTCCGAGGGGGAGTCCAGCCCAGTCTGCGGCGCCGTGCCGGGTGCGTCCAGCCCGATGGCGAAGTCGTCCGCTCGCCGCGCCGCATCCCTCGCCTGCCCGTCCGCGTCGCCCGGCCGGCCTCGGAGTCAGGCCGAGCGCACTTTTTTCGCTTTGAAATCAATCGACTCGAAAAAAGTCTGCGACACGCGCCGCGACTGACCGAAGGAGAGAGAGGCTCCCCACCACGCGGAGGACTCTCCCATGGCCGACACGCTCATCATCCAGGTGCCCGACCGGCTGCTCTACAGCCCCCGGCTCAAGCGCTGGGTGCTCGTCTCCGAGGTCACCTCGAAGACCTCCAACGACCTCTTCCTCTTCGTCCCGCTGGAAGTCGTCGTCGCCATCCTCAACGGCATCATCGGCCGCGCCCAGGCGCGCTGCCACGAGGAGGGCGGCTTCGGCTTCGACTTCGACCTCTACGGCTACTTCTTCATGTCCAACCACCTCCACTGGCTCATCGGCGTGGACACGCTGGTCCACAAGAGCATCGTGCTGGAGTGGGTCAACCGGGAGATCGCCAGGCGAATCAACAAGTTCCACGACCGGAGCGGCCAGGCGCTGGTGCCCAGCACGGCGATCCAGATCACGACGCTGGAGAAGGCCCTGGACCGGCTGCGGTACGTCATGGGCCAGGGCACGGCGGCCATGAAGTCCCGCCACCCGGCGGACGACGTCTTCGCCTGCTCCAACCCGGCGCTGCTGCGGGGCGAGAAGCTGCACGGCGTCTTCGTCCACGCCGACGGCCGGCGGGAAGAGACGACCGTCCGCATCGACCGCCTGCCGGGCCTGGGCGACCTGACGGAGAAGGAGCACCGGGCGCTGATGTGGCAGCTGGCCGACGGCATCGCCGCCGAAGCCCGCCCGCGGCGCAAGAAGGCGGGCCTGCCGGTGCCCGACCCCGAGGCGGTGCGGCGGGTGGACCCGATGACGCGGCCGAAGGAGCGCGACCGCAGCCCCGCGCCGGTGGTGCATGGGCCGCCCGAGCACCAGGAGGAGTGGCGCAAGCTCCACGCCGAGCTCAAGGATGCCTACACGACGGCGCACATCGCCTACTGGAAGTGGCTGGCGGACCCGACGTTGCCGCTGATCCCGTTCCCGGCGAACACGATTCCGCCGTCGCATGCGCGGAAGAAGCTCAGGGAGCTGGCCGAGAGCGGCTGACCGCCAGTCCCACCCCCGATCTCTGCAGCACGAGCACCGACGCAGGTGCAGCGGGCGGCGTGCGACCGCCGCACGCGGCTCCCCAAACCCAACCGAAGCCCACCCCGCTTCCGAGCGCCCACCACCCCGCCATGCCCCGCGAACGAAGCCCGAAAGTCAGCCCCCCGCCGCGCCGCGGGCGCCAGAATTCCAGCCAGCTTGCCGCCTTGCACCCTTTTTCAGATGAACCCGGTTGGTTCAACGACGCGGGTGTTTCGCTGCGTTTCAGCACGGGTGCAGACGAACACTCGTGCATCGCGATACCCGGTGCGGCCAATGGGCAGGGCGGTGGGAGTCGGCTAGCCCAGCGAGAGGGCGAGGATGCCAACCACGAGGCAGTACCAGCCGAAGTGGCTGAACCAGCCACGGCGGACGACGCCGAAGAGCAGCCAGAGGGCCGCAAGGCCGGAGAGGAAGCTCGTCGTGGCGCCGATGCCCAGTGCGGTGAGGACCTCACCCGAGGGCGGGGCGCTCACGAGGTCTCGGCCTTTGAGCAGGCACGCACCGCCGATGACGGGCAGCGAGAGGAGGAAGCTGAAGCGGGCGGCCTTCTCCGGGGCGACGCCGAGGAGCTCGGCCGTGGCGATCGTGCTGCCGGATCGGGAGACGCCGGGCAGGATGGCGACTGCCTGGGCGAGGCCGATGAGCAGGCCGCGGCCGGGGCCGACGTCGGCGGTGCCCGTCCGCACGAGCCGGCTGCTGAGGAGTAGCAGGCCGGTGAAGAGGAGGGCGCCTCCGACCAGCCGGGGGGAGGAGAAGGCGGCCTCGAGTTCGTCCTTGAACAGGACGCCGGTGATGCCCGCGGGGAGGCAGCCCAGCACGATGGCGGCGGCGAGTCGGAGCTGCGCATCTTCCTGATATTGCTGCCTGATCTTCGAGGGGGTGCGGAGCGCCCGGGCCGTCGACAGGAGCAGCGCGCCGACGTCGCGTCGGAGCAGGACGAGGACGCTGAGCAGGGTGCCGAAGTGGACGGCAACCTCGAAGGCGGCGCCGCCACCCTCCAGGTGGACCCCGAGCAGGGCCTGGCCCAGGACGAGGTGGCCGCTCGAGGAGACGGGCAGGAACTCGGTGAGTCCCTGGAGCAGGCCGAGCAATGCGGCCGAGAGGGCGTCCATGGTCTAGCAGGCTGTTGAAGTGAGCGGACCGAGCACTCGGCGAGTGCGAGCGGGCCAGCTGCAAGGAGGAAGACCACAGGCAATACTGAGTATTGTCGAGGACTTCTGACGACGCAGCAGATGGCTCCAGCGCGCCGGCGATGCGACGGGAGCTGTCTTCAACATGCTGCTAGCAGGTCGTGCGCCGGCCGACTGAGGCGCGGGGCGTCGGCCGCGGGCGTCGCGGCCGCTGGTCTGCGCGCGCCGGCTGAAGAGGGGTCGGGTCGCTGGCTCCGCATCCTGCTAGCGCGCGGCCTGCTGGACGGGGGCCTCGGTGGGGGGCGCGGCGGGCGGGGCCACGGGCAGCAGGTTGCCCTGGCCGTCGTGCTCGATGACCGGCAGGCCGAGGCCCTCCAGGGTGGGGAGCAGGGCTGCCTTGTCGCCGACCACGACGATCACGAAGTCACCGACCGCGTACTTCTTCGCCATGGCGTTGGCGTCCGCCGTGGTGATGGCGCCCATGCGGGCCGGCCAGGTGGAGAGGTAGTCGGCAGGGTGGCCGTCGAGGATGAGCGAGGTGAGCTGGCCGGCGACCGAGGACATGCGCTCGAAGTCGCCCGGGAAGCCGAGCAGCATGCCGCCCACGGCCTCGCCCCGCTCCTGGTCCGTCACCGGGCGGGCACCGGCGATCTCGCTGAGTTCCTTGAGGATCTCGTCGATGCTGGCGCGCGTCGTGTCGGCCTTGACCCGGGCGCCCAGGCTGAAGAAGCCCGTCTGGCGCCACCGGTTGAAGCCGCTGCGGGCGCCGTAGGTGTAGCCCTTGTCCTCGCGCAGGTTCAGGTTGAGGCGGCTGGTGAAGGCCCCGCCGATGGTCCAGTTGAAGACCTCGGTGGCGAGCTGGTCGTCGGCAGCGATGGTGCCGGGTACCCGCCGGGCGACCTGGACGACCGACTGGGTGCTGCCGGGGAAGTTGACCAGGTGGATGGCGGCGGTCGGCTGCGCACCGGCCACGACGCTCAGCGTCGCCGACGGCTGGCCCTGCCAGTCGCCGAAGCTGGCCTGGAGGGCCTGCTCGACGGCGGCGCGGTCGGCGTCGCCCACGACGACGATCCGGGCCCCCGCCGGCTGCACGACGGCCGCGTACTGAGCCTTCACGTCGGCGAGCGTCAGGCCCTGCAGCGTGTCGCGGATGCCGCCGGGCGACATGCCCCCATAGCCCTCGCCGAAGAGGGCCCGGCGCAGGGTGAGCGAGGCGGCGGTGCCGGGCTCGGCCTCGTCGGCCAGGGCGGCGGCGATGCGCTGGGCCTTGCGGCGCTCGAACTCGTCGGCGGGGAAGTCGGGCGAGCGCAGCATGTTCTTGAGAATCGCCAGCGATTCCGGGAGCTTGTCAGCCAGGAGGTCCATCGAGACCACCAGGCCGTCCGTGGCGGCGCTCGCCCCGTAGTCGGTGGCCAGGCGCTGGAGGTCCTCGCTGATCTGCAGCGACGTGCGGCCAGCGGCCCCTTCGTCGAGCATGTCGGCGACCAGGGAGGTGAGGCCGGCCTTGCCCGGCGGATCGGCCGAGGCGCCACCCGGGAAGATGATCTGCAGGCTCAGCAGAGGGGCCTGGGCCTGCCGCAGGAACCAGACCTCCATGCCGTTGGCGAGCGTCCACGTCTCGACGGCGGGCGGCGCCCAGCCCGGATCGGCCTGGGGGGCCGGGAGGCCGGAGCGGTCCACCGGGGGCGGCTTCGCGCCGCAGGCGGCGAGGGCGGCGGCGAGGGCCAGCAGGCTGGCGGCACGGGCGATGGGGTGCAGGCTCACTCGTCCACCTCCTGCTCCTGGGGACCGGGGACGATGTCGATGCGGACGCGCCGGTCGGAGACCAGCCACTTCTTCGCCGCGGCGTGGACGTCCGCGGCCTTGAGATCGGTGTACCGGGCGAGATCGTCGGCCAGGAAGTCGGCGTCGCCCGTGAAGTGCAGGTAGTTGCTCAGGAGCTGGGCGCGGCTGAGCACGCTCTCGACCTGCCCGTAGAAGCCCTTGCGCCACCCGTTGAGGGCGCGGGTCAGCTCGTCCTCGGTCGGGGGGGTGGAGAGGGCCTCGGCGAGGGCACCGTCCAGCGCCTGGGCGAGGGCGTCCACCGTCTGGCCTGGCGCGGCGGTGGCGACCACCACGTACAGGCTGCCCAGGGCACGAGACGCCTGGAACGCCGACACGTCCTTGGCCACCTTCTGCTCGTAGACCAGCGGCTTGTACAGCCGGCTGGTCTTGCCATCCGTCAAGATGGACGAGAGCACGTCGAGGGCGGCGTCTTCCGGCGAGTAGAGCGCCGGCGAGTGCCAGGCCAGGTAGACCCGCGGCAGCTTCACGTCGTCCGTCGAGGTGAGGTGCTTCGGGCCGGGCAGGACCGGGATCTCGGCGGTCGGCGTGGGCGCCCGCTTCCCGGCGGGCATCGCGCCGAAGTACTGCTCGACCAGCAGCTCGGCGGCGTCCTCGTCGAAGTCGCCCACGATGGTGAGGATGGCGTTGGCGGGCACGTAGTACTGCCGGAAGAAGCCCTTCACGTCGTCGAGCGAGGCGGCCGTCAGGTCGGCGTGGGAGCCGATCGTGGTGTGGTGGTAGGGGTGGCCCTCGGGGTAGAGGTCGCGGGCCAGGTACTTCCAGACCATGCCGTACGGCGTGTTCTCGTAGCGCTGGCGGCGCTCGTTCTTCACCACGTCTCGCTGGTTGTCGAGCTTCTCCTGGGTCAGCGCGTCGAGCAGGCCGCTCATGCGGTCCGACTCCATCCAGAGCGCCAGCTCCAGGTAGTTGGCGGGGACGCGCTCATAGTAGTTGGTGCGGTCGGTGTTGGTGGTGCCGTTCACCGCCGCCCCGATGGGTTCGAAGGGCTTGAAGTACTCGTCATCAAAGGACTTCGAGCCCTGGAACATCAGGTGTTCGAAGAGGTGGGCGAACCCGGAGCGGCCCTTGACCTCGTGGGCCGAGCCCACCAGGTAGCGCACCTCGACGGCCACCACGGGCAGGCGGTCGTCGTGGCTGAGCAGCACCGTCAGCCCGTTGTCGAGGGTGTAGGTCTTGACCGGCACCGACGGGGCCTCGCCCGCGTGGGCAGACGCCGCCAGGGCGAGCAGGAGAAGGAGGGATCTCAAGCGGCTTCCTCCGTGGCCAACGAGACGGGGCAGGATACGCAAGCCCGCGGGACAGGGAAAGAACGGCCGACACCGACGACCGATTCCCAGGCGGCGGTGGCGCGGGGTTCACGCCCCCCGGCGCTGGCGGTCGATGGGCCGCCAGTCGGCCACCTCGTCGATGGGAAAGACCGGATCCGCAAAGGGAATCCTCTTCACCGCGTCCAGGTCGGTGATGCCCTCCGTCTGCACCCAGAGGTTCATGCGGCTGTAGCGGGCGAAGTAGATGAGCCATGGGAAGAAGCTCTTGACCACCACGATGTCGGCCTTCGCGGGATCGAGGCCCACGTCCCGGTAGAACTCGGGCTTCATGGCGATGGGCGGACCCTCGGTGATGACCAGGCGCAGATCGCCGCTCTCGACCACCACCTGGCGGCCGAGGGCGAGGCTCTCGCGCTTGAACCGCAGGGTGCCCTCGATGGCCAGCGCCTGGTTCTGCTCGGGGTGCAGCCGACCGCCCAGCGAGAAGGCGACCGGCTGGTCCACCCCGGTGGCCCAGAGGGCCTCCACTGCGGCCGCATCCCGGAAGGGCACGTAGGCCAGCAGCCCGCGGCCATGGGCGCGGAGGGCCTCGAGGATGCGGTGGTTCTCGCCCGGCGCCCCGGCGGCCACCACGTCGGACACGTCGGACATGCAGACCGCGCCGAGCTTGCGGCGCAGGCGGGCGCCGCGCGCCTTCTCGATGGCTTCCGCGACGGTCGGGAACCGGGGCGGCTCGACCGTGCGGACCGCCCAGGCCCGCTCGGCGAGGTCGTCGGCGAGGCGCTCGGCGAGGGCGGCGTCGCCGTCCGTCAGCACGTGCACGGCCCAGCCCAGGTGCGGGTGGTCGTTCCAGATGTGGCACATGAAGAGCGAGCAGCCCAGGACCCGGGGATCACGCTCCAGCTTCTTCATGTGGCGAAACAGGGGCCGCATGGTGGGCAGGAAGTCGACGGTGGTGCCCCCGCCGAGCACCATGGGCAGGCTGCGCCACGCCGCGACCGGGCGGATCTTGCCGTCCAGCGTGTCGAGCAGCACCCGCCCGGCGCGCTCGCCGACGCGGGCGTGATCGCGGTGAGGGTTGGTGCGGTAGGCGAACAGCAACGGAGATCCGGCCACCTTCTCGGGCGTCAGGTTGCCGTGCAGGTCGTACGTCACTGCCACCGGCATCGCGTCGCCCACGACCCCCGGACCGCTGCCAGATAGTCGGCCTCGGGGTCGGCCAGCCCTCGACGCCCATGGCGCCGTGCAGGACGAGGGCGACGCCATCCAGGGGGCCTGCGTCCCGCAAGCCCTTGATCAGCATGGTCTTCAGGGTGGCGTGGGCCTCGGCGGTGAGCGGACCGCCGGGCACCGCCCAGGCGCTGAAGAGGGGGACCAGCTCGACATCGCCCCGGGCGCGGGCGGCGGCGGCGAAGCCCGAGAGCTCGGCGTTCTTGAGGAAGCCTTCGGCCTCGACGCCGCCTGGTGCGACGCCGGCCGCGAGGGCCGCCCCTCCAGGAAGTGGGTGGTGCGGAAGTCTTCGAGCGTCGTGCGCAGCGGCGAGAGGGCGTTGCTCTCCTGGTTGATGCGGACGAGCGCGATGCGCAGTGGACGCGGCATGGTCACCTCCCGAGGGGGGCATGCTGCCGAGCGCGGCCGCAGGGGTCAACGGCGGGCGTGCGGAAGCGCACGGAACGGATGTTGCTCGGGCCCGGCGGCCTGAGGGCTGGAACGAAAGGAGCACGAAGTGCGCGGACGGTGGACCCTGGCTTTGCTGGTGGTGGCGGGTGGTGGCTGTGACGACGGTGGCGATGCCGGCGGCGGCGACGTGGTGCTTGCTGACGCGGGCGCAGGCGGCGCGGGCGGCGCAGGCGGCGCGGGCGGCGCGGGCGGCGCGGGCGGCGCGGGCGGCGTGGGTGGTGAAGGCGGGGCTGGCGCGGGCCGGCGGGGCCGGCGGTGTGGAGCCGCCCGCCTGCGAAGGCCTGCCGATCCTGGGCTGCGGGGGCGATCCGGATCGCGTGACCATCGAGGTCCTGGGCCAGCGCGGCGACGGCCTGCGCGTCCCCCGCGACCTCGACTTCAACCCCGAGCGCCCCGGCGAGCTCTGGGTCGTCAACCGCCAGAACGACTCGACGTCGACGTTCCTCGACGTCGGGACCCCCGACCAGGAGGTCATCAGCCGCCGGGATCCGGCCGCGAACCACTTCATGGAGGAGGTCTCGAGCATCGCCTTCGGGGCGCCTGGCACCTTCGCGACGTGCCAGGAGTCGGACAACCGGTACGACAACCAGGCCCCCCCCAACGGCTTCATGGGCCCGGCCCTCTGGCCCTCGGATCTGGAGGTCTACGGCTTCACCAACCCCGCCGCGCGGCGGGAGCTCGGCTACGATCTCGGCTCGCACCTCGACATGCTGCACGAGTCGCCGTTCTGCATGGGGATCACCTGGGACTTCGACAACGTCTACTGGATCTTCGAGGGGCTCACCTCGTCCATCATGCGGGTAGATTTCAAGGAAGATCATGGGGTTGGGTTCGACGACCACAGCGACGGGGAGATGACGCGGTACGCCGAGGGCGAGGTGAGCCGCGTGCCGGATGTGCCCTCCCACCTCGACATCGATCGCCGCACGGGCCTGCTCTACATCGCGGACAGCGGCAACGGGCGCGTGGGGGTGCTGGACACGGAGGCCTTCGGCCGCAGCCAGCGCATGCCCGTCATCGAGCCGGGCACGAAGCTCGGCAAGGTCAGCGGGGTGCCGGTGATGACGCTCGGGGCGACCGATGAGCTGCAGACGCCGTCGGGCATCGCGCTGCACGACGGCAAGCTCTTCGTGAGCGACAACGCGACGGGCGAGGTCTCGGCCTGGACGCTGGCCGGGGAGCGCCTGGACACCCTGTCCCTGGACGTCGCCCCCGGGGGGCTGATGGGGATCACCTTCGACGCCGAGGGGCGCCTGTACGCGGTGGATGCGCGGACCAACCGCCTGCTGCGGGTGTCGCCGCGCTGACGGGGGCTACTCGTCGAGCAAGGCCGTGCGCAGGGCGTCGACCGCGTCGTCGCGGCCCAGCAGCCGCCGGGTCAGGCCGAGCAGCAGGTTGACGCGGGCGTCCGTCTCGGTGCGGGCGAGCAGCGCCAGCAGGGACTCGGCCTCGTCGGCCCGCCCGGCCTGCAGCAGCGCGATGGCCTGGGCGTAGCGCAGGCGGGGATCGCCCGGTGCGACCGGCCCCAGGTGCTGGATGGCGTCCGCACCCCGGCCCTCGGCCAGGGCCAGCAAGCCCGCCAGCGCGCCCGGCAGCGGGGCCTCGCCCACCGTGAGCGTGCGGCGCAGCGTCAGCCCGTCCCACGCCTTGAGCAGGTCGCCCAGCTCGTCGGTCGTCAGCAGCGCGTCGGGCCGCCACCAGCGATCCAGCGCGGCGTCCGAGGCGCCGCTGAGCGCCTCCGTCACCCGGTCGCGGGCGTCGGCGAGGCCGGGGCCCAGGTAGCCGAGGTCCTCGGCGTGGTCCAGGGCCGCGAAGGCGCCGTCCTCACCCACGAACCGGCCCGCCCGGGCGCGGGGCTCGGCCTCGGCGAGGGCCGCCACCGACTCGGGCGGCGGGCCGGCGGGGGGCTGGCCGCCGACCTTGCGGCGGGCCAGCTTCAGCTCGGCCTCGATCTTCTCGCGGTCCGTCGCGTCGGGGCTGACGGCCAGGTAGGTGCGGTAGGCGACGACCGCGCCGCCGGCGTCCCCGGTCCAGACCCGCGCCCGGGCGAGGGCGCGGTAGGGGGCGGGCTCCCGGGGCCACCGCTGGACGAGCAGCAGGAAGCGCTGGGCGGCCTCTTCGTAGCGGCCGTCGTTGTAGGCTTCCAGGGCGATGCCGGCCTCGGGATCGTCGGCCAGCCGGGTGGGGCGGCCCGGCTGGGCCACCACCTCGGCCGGTGCCGCCACCGGGGCGGGGGCGACGCGCTCGGCCGGGGCGGGCTCGGCGGGGGCCGAGTCACCGGGGGCGGCCCCCGGGGCGTCCTCGCCCGCCGGGATCTCGGGCCCCAGCTCGATGGGCTGGGCCAGCGCCGGCGAGGCGCCGAGAGAGGCAGCAAGCAGCCAGCGCAGCATCAGAAAAGTCCAGGGATTTCAAAGGCATACCCGACACCCACCAGGAAGGTGGCCGCCGTGCGTGCGTCGAAGCCGAAGTCGAGGGTGCCCGCCACGGTGCCGGACCACTCGGGGGTGAACTGGGCCTCCAGGCCCAGGGTCAGGCCCAGCAGGAGCGAGGACTTGGAGAGCTCCTCCGTCTTGCCGGCGTCGTTGGTCACGTCAATGCTCTCGAAGATGAACTGAATGCCCCCCGCCACGAAGGGCGACAGGCGCCAGGCGGGGTAGCGCGCGCCGACCCAGCCGGGGCGGACCGTGATGCGCGACAGGGAGTCGATGCGGTCGTCCTCGCCGGTGGCCAGGGTGGCCGCCGTCTCGCCGCCTCCGCCCTCGAAGGTGAGGGTGAGGGCGTCCACCAGCAGGTGGCGGCCCCGCCAGCCGACCCCCAGGCCGAGGCCCAGCAGGCCCACGGCGTCGTCGAGCCGGTCGTACTCCACCTTGCCCGCCGCGCCGTCGCGGCTGACGTCCAGCGGCCCGGTGCCGATGCTCACGAAGCGCAGGCTGGCGTGGACCTGGAACGGCAAGGCGAGGGTGTCGGGGTGGGGCGAGCGGAAGCGCTCGAGCCCGTCGTCCTGCTCGCGCGCCAGGCCCACCGTGAGCGTGACCTGCGTGGACGGCTTGATGGAGACGGTCTGGTCATGGGCCTGGAAGCCGGGGGCCTCGACCCGCAGGCGGTACTCGCCGGGGGGGAGGTCGCGGGCCTCGTCGGGGTGGGCGATGGCCTGCCCGTCGAGGGTGGCGGTGGCCTCGGGCGGGGTGAGCCGCAGCACGAGCTGGCCGTAGCCATTGCCCAGGACGAGGCGAACCGGCGCGATCTGGCCGCCGTGGACGTCCACGCTCATCTCGAGGGGCGCCAGGCCCTCGGCCTCGGCGCGGAGGCGGTGGCGGCCCGGCGGGGCCGGGTAGCGGCCGCTGCCGGTGCCCAGGGGCTTGTCGTCCAGGAAGAGCCGGGCGTCGGCGGGCTCCACCTCCACCTCGACCGTCCCCTGGCCCTCGAGGGCACCGATGGCGTCCTCCAGGGCGGCCGCGGCCGTGGGTCCCGCGCCGGTGTAGGTGCGCGGCGCGGCGGTGGGATCGGCAGGCACCAGCTCCAGGGTGGCCACGAAGCCCGGCGCCGCGCGGCTGGCGCGGGCGTCGATGCGCCCGGCGAGGCCGGCCAGGGCCAGCCCGGCCCGCGCGGGATCGGCGCAGATCTGCCGGTCGGCGAGGCAGCCCAGCAGCTCGGGCTGCCGCGCCCCGGCGGGGTCGACGCTGGCGAGGTGCTGATCGATGGCGTCGCGGGTGAGGAGGTGGCCCGCCAGCCCGCCCGCCTGCTGCGCGGCCACGGCGGCGGCCCGCAGGTCGGCGGCTTCGGGGCCCTGGAACCGCCACAGCAGGGCGTCAGGGGCCAGGAGCAGGATGAGCAGGCACGCGGGCAAGGAGGCCCCCTCCATGGGTCGCACGAATCTAGCGAGAACCGGGTCTGGCGACCACGGCCACGGCCCCGGGGCCGGTCCGACGGGGCCAACTCCGCGATCCGCTTGATCTTCTAACCCGGAACGAGGGCCTCCTGCCAGCGCGGATGCGCAGGCGTCGGCACGAGATCGGCGCGGAGGCGGCTGTCGTCGTAGCGGGCCAGGGGCCGGCGCAGGGGGCGCTCGAAGCGGGGCAGCGGCAGATCGAGGATGACGCAGGCGGCCGAATAGAACGCCTCGCGGGTGGGGCAGGGGGGCGTGACGTTGAGGTAGACGCGCCGCGGCGCTGGGTGCACCAGGGCGGCGCGGGCGGCGGCGGCGGCGTCCTCGTAGTGGATGAGGGCCAGGGTGCGATCGGGGCCGGCGGGGGCGGCGCCCCGGCGGCCGAGGGCGGCCAGGGGCCGCGGCCGGGGCGATAGAGGCCGCCCGTGCGAAGGATGACGCCCCGCTCGCCGGCCCAGGCCGCGAAGGCCTGCTCGGCCGACGCGACCAGCGTGGCGTGGGGGTCGTCCCCCGGCGGGGTGTCTTCGCGGACGTCGCCGGTGGGCGTCCCGTAGTAGCCCGTCGAGCTGATGAGGACGACCCGGGCCGGGGCCGATCGGCCGGCGAGGGCCGAGATGGCGAGGATCTGGCGCTCGGATCCGGGCAGGGCGAGGAGCAGGTGGTCGTCCGGGGTCGGCTCGGGAGGGCCCAGGTGGGGGGTGACGCCGGCGGCCCGCAGGGCCTCGTGGCGAGCGGGGGTGGCGGTGGCCCCGACGACGGCGCGGCCCTCGGCGGCGAGGGCGCAGGCGACGCGGCCGCCCAGCTCGCCGGCTCCCCAGACGATGAAGCGGCTCATGCGGCATCCTCCGGGCGCTGGCCGATGAGGCGCAGGCCCCCCGTCGCGGCCCCGAGGGCGAGCAGCAGCGTCACCGGGACGTCGATCAGGAGCAGCAAGCCGAAGAGCGCCTGGACCAGCCGCGCGGCGACCCCCTTCCCGTACATGACGCCGGGGACGAAGCGGCGAATCCCGAACAACATCAACAGGCTACCGGCCAGCTCGCTGGGCAGCCACGGCCGGCGGACCTGGCGCACGCGCCAGCCGGCCTGCTCCATCAGGGCCCGCAGCGCCCGGGGGCGCAGGTGGTAGAGGTGGGTGGGCGCCTGCAGGAAGAACCAGCGGCCGCGAAACAGCCAGGCCAGCGGGCTGGGGGTCGGCACCTCCACCACCAGAAACCCCCCGGGGCGGGTGATGCGCAGGTGCTCGGCCAGCTCGGCGGCCGGGTCGTAGGTGTGCTCCAGGCAGTGCCAGGTGGTCACCAGATCGAAGGCCGCGTCGGGGTACGCCTGGGCCTTGAGCTCGCCGGTGTCGACGGGCAGGCGGTAGACCTCGGCGGCGAAGGCCTGGCACTCGGGGTTGAAGTCGACGCCGCGCACCTGCGCCCCGGTCTCGTGGCGCAGCCCGGCCAGGAAGCCCCCGGCACCGCAGCCCGCGTCGAGCACCCGCGTCTCGGCCGACCAGCGCAGGCCGAGCCGGCCCAGGCGGATCTTGGTGTCGAGGGCGCGCATGCCGTCGATGCCCAGGGCGCGGCGCGGCTTGTACTTCTGCCAGGCCCGGCGCCGGAAGGCGGCCTCGGCCTCGGGGTAGTAGCCCGCGTACCAGCGGCCCATCTCGGCCGGATCGGGGCGTGGGTCGAGGACCCAGGTGCCGCACTCGGGGCAGGCGCCGTAGCGAAACGCCCCACCGAACCCCCAGAAGCGGTCGGTGGCGCGGGCGACGACGGGGCGGAGGGTGGCGTCCGGGTGGACGGGGCAGCGGGCCGCGTGCCTGGCCCCCAGGGGCCAGAGGTGGCCCGGGACGTCAACCGCCGGCCGTCGCCTTCCGCGCCATGGCGGCCTGGACGAAGCTGGCGAACAGCGGGTGGGGCGCGTAGGGGCGCGACTTGAACTCGGGGTGGAACTGGCAGCCCACGAACCACGGGTGCTCGGGCAGCTCGATCATCTCGACCAGCTCGCCATCGGGGGAGAGGCCGGAGAAGCGCAGGCCGCCCTCGGCCAGCACCGACCGGAAGGCGTTGTTGACCTCGTAGCGGTGCCGGTGGCGCTCGTCGATGCGGGTGGCCTGGTAGATGCGGGCCGCGAGGCTGTCGGGCACGAGCTGGCAGGGCCACGAGCCCAGGCGCATGGTGCCGCCCTTGCGCGTCACCGTCTCCTGGTGGGCCATCAGGTGCACCACGTTGGCGGGGCCGTCGGGGGCGAACTCCACCGAGTTGGCGTCGGCGATTCCGCAAACATTCCGGGCATATTCGATGGTCGCCACCTGGAGGCCCAGGCAGATGCCGAAGAAGGGCAGGCCGTTCTCGCGGGCGTAGCGGACCGCCTGCACCTTCCCCTCGATGCCCCGCTTGCCGAAGCCGCCGGGCACGAGCACCGCGTCCACGCCGGCCAGCAGGGAGGCGGTGTCCCGGTCCCCCAGCTCCTCGCTGTCGATGTAGCGCAGGTCCACCCGGGCGCCGTTGACGAACCCGCCATGGGTCAGGGCCTCGTGCAGGCTCTTGTAGGCGTCGGTGTGATCGACGTACTTGCCCACGATGGCGATGGTCACGCGGCGGGTCGCCTCGCGCAGCTGCGCCTCGATGCGCGTCCAGCGGTCGAGCTGGGCGTCGCGCGTCCAGATGCCCAGGTAGTCGCAGATGAGGCCGTCGAGGCCCTGCCGGTGGAAGGCCAGGGGCACCGAGTAGATGCTCTCGACGTCGCGGCCGGTGATCACCGCCTCGGGCTCCACGTTGCAGAACAGGGCGATCTTCTTCTTGAGGTCGTCGCTGAGGTCGCGGTCGCAGCGCGCCACGATGATCTCGGGCTGCATGCCCAGCTCGAGCATGGCCTTGACCGAGTGCTGGGTGGGCTTGGTCTTCAGCTCACCTGCGGCGGGGATGTAGGGCACCAGCGTGACGTGCACGTTGATGGCGCTGCCGCGGCCGGCCTCGACCTTGAGCTGGCGCAGGGACTCGAGGAACGGCAGCGACTCGATGTCGCCCACGGTGCCGCCGATCTCGGTGATGCAGACGTCCACGTCCTGGCCCCCGCGCCGGACGAACGCCTTGATCTCGTCGGTGATGTGGGGGATGACCTGGACCGTCCCGCCCAGGTAGTCGCCGCGCCGCTCTTTGTCGATGACCTTCGCGTAGATACGGCCCGTGGTGACGTTGTTGGCCTGGCTCATGGTGGCGCTGGTGAAGCGCTCGTAGTGCCCCAGATCCAGGTCGGTCTCGGCGCCGTCGTCGGTCACGAAGACCTCGCCGTGCTGGAACGGGTTCATCGTCCCCGGATCCACGTTCACGTACGGATCCAGCTTGATGTGCGTGACCGTCAGCCCGCGGGCCTCGAGCAGGGCGCCGATGGAGGCCGCCACGATGCCCTTGCCGATGGACGACGCCACGCCACCCGTGACGAAGATGTACTTGGTGGATCGCTGGCTACGCTTCATGGGTCACCTTCCGGGGGGGCGAAGTGGGGGTGGCCTTGGAGGCTCGTCGGGGGGGCGCCGGGAGTCGGCGCAGGCTGGACGCACCACGATGGCCCGTGCGGGTGGGCACCGGTTCCTCCAGGGTCGACGGCGCGGAACCTAGCAGAGGCGGGCAGGGCCGTCCATGGCCGCCTTGCGTGTCGTGACCGAAGGCGGGATGGTGGACGCCCAGGGGGCGAGGCGGCGGCCGTGGGGGGCCATGTTCCAGATCTTCGCGAAGTTGCTGGGGTTTCGACGGCCCGTCCCCTCCGACGACGGCGCCGTGGTGGAGGCCTGCCTGGCGGGTGATCGGCGCGCCGGGCGGGCGCTGCTGGACCGCCTGCTGCCCGTGCTGCATGCCCGCGTGCGCCAGTGCCTGCGCGGCGCGTCCGTGGAGGGCGTCGACGCCGACGATCTGGTGCAGGAGATCTGGGTGGGCCTGCTGGCGGACGACGGCCGGGTGCTGCGGGCGTGGGATCCCGCCCGGGGGGCCAGCCTGCAGAACTACGTGGGCCAGATCACGCGGCGCAAGACCCTCAACGCGCTGGAGCACGCCCGCGCGGTGCGGCGCGGCGGCGGGCTGGATCCGGTGGCGCTGGACGACGCGCGGGAGGTGGCGGGGGCGGCGGGCCCCGACGTCCAGGTGGAGGAGCGCGATCGGCTGGCGCGGCTGGGGGCCCACCTCCAGGGGGCGCTCCCCGACCGGGGCTGGCTGATCTTCCGGCTGTTGTACACGGACGGCTGCGAGGTGGCCGAGGTGGCCGACGCGCTCCAGGTGACGGCCCAGGTCGTCTACAACTGGCGGTTTCGCATCCGCAAGGAGGCCGAGGCGTTCCTGGCCGCCGAGGCGGCCGAGGCGGCCGTCAGCCCTTGAACTCGGCCAGCAGGGCCACCAGGGCGTCCACGGAGGCGGGCTCGACGGCGTTGTAGATGGACGCGCGCAGGCCGCCCACGCTGCGGTGGCCCTTCAGGCCCATCATGCCCCGCTCGGTGGCGCGGGCCAGGAAGGCGGCCTCCTGCGCCTCGCTCTGCAAGCGGAACGTGACGTTCATCAGGGAGCGGCTCTCGGGCCGGGCGTGGCCGCGGACGCAGGGGTGCGCGTCCAGGGCCGCGTAGAGGGCGTCGGCCTTGGCCTGGTTGCGCGCCGCCATGGCCTCGAGCCCGCCCGCGTCGCGCACCCACCTCGCCACCAGGCCCACCACGTAGATCCCGAATGTATTCGGGGTGTTGTACATGGAGTCCTTCTTGGCGTGGGTGGCGTAGCGCAGGATGACCGGCACGGAGGCGGCGCCGGTGTAGCTGTGCAGCACGCTCTTGGGACCCAGGACGATGGTCACCCCCGACGGCCCGGCGTTCTTCTGGGCGCCCGCGTAGATCAGGCGGTAGGGGCTGACATCCACGGGGCGCGACAGGAAGTCGCTGGACATGTCGCAGACGAGGGGGGCGGTGGACGACGGCACGTGGTGGTACTGGGTGCCGTAGATGGTGTTGTTGCTGGTGTAGTGCAGGTAGGGCGCGTCGTCCGGGGTGGCGGGCACCTCCTCCGGGGCCGGGACGCGATCGAAGCCGGTGGCCTCGCTGCTCCACAGCTCGACCGCGCTGCCGACCCGGCGGGCCTCGGCCAGGGCGTTGGTGGCCCAGGTGCCGGTGTTGAGGTAGGCCCCGCCGCTGCCCAGGTTCATGGGCACCATGGCGAACTGGAGGCTGGCGCCCCCTTGCAGGAAGACCACGTCCCAGTCCGCCGGCAGGCCGTAGAGCGCGGCGATGGTCTGGCGGGCCTCGGCGATGATGGCCTCGTAGGTGGAGGAGCGGTGGCTCATCTCCATGATGCTCAGGCCGCGGCCCTGCCAGTCGACGAGGTCGCGCTGGACCTCCTCCAGCACCGCGCGGGGCAGCGCCCCGGGACCTGCGTTGAAGACGTGCTTTCGCTGTGCCTGGCCCATGTCGTCCTCCGTCCCCGGCCTCGTGGGGCTGACGGCGGGCATTCTACGGGGCCTCGTCCCGCGGCACGAGGGGCACGTCGGCCCACAGGGCCATGGTGGCCTCGCTGAGCAGGGCGCTGCGGACGGGGGTCTCCGGGCGCAGGGTGAAGGTGGTGTCCTCGCCCTCGCGGTTCAGGACGGGGGCCTCCACCTCGAGGGCGACCCGGCGACCGTCCTTCTCCATGACGAAGGCCACCCGGCCGCGCTCGCCCTCGTCGTCCACGAAGATCATGATCTCACTGGTCTTCTGCCCCGGCAGGAGGCTCTCGGGGGCCAGGTAGGTCCGGTTCTTGGTGGTGTAGCTCACCTCGGAGATGGTGACGCCGGGCACCTCGCTCTCGAAGGTGAGGGTGGTGGAGCACGCGGAGAGGCCCAGCAGGGCCACGGCCAGCAGCAGGCGGATCATCGGTCGGCCTCCAGGGTCAGGGTGACGGCGCCGATCCAGGCCTGACCCGCGCCGAGGGCCACGTCGAAGGGCAGCCAGGCGTCAGACCGCAGGGTGCGGCGGCCGCCCGCCTCGTCCTCCACCACGACGCGGGTGATGCGGGCCGCGTGGGCGCCGGGCTCGAGGGTGCGATCCAGCAGATCGAGCCAGGCGCCGATGGTGTCGGGGGGCGCATCGGCGGCGTCGGCGTCGGATGTGAGGCGGGCCACCAGCAGGGCGCTGCGGGGGGCCTCCAGGACGTGCCAGCCGTCGACCACGGTGCCCGCGTCGGGGAGGGGGGCGGCCAGCTCGCACCGGCCCCACGCCTCGCCATCCACATCGAGCGCGACCTCGACGATGTGCTCGGGGGCGATGGGGCCGCCGGCGTCGCCGGCCAGCTCGATGCTGAGATCGACGAGCAGGGCGTCCACCTGGCGGGCGGTGGGATCGGCGTGGGTGACGGCGCTGGCGCCATCGCTGGCGGGCGCCTCGCTGCACCCGAGGGGGGCGAGCAGACAGAGGGAGAGGACGCGGTGTCGCATGGGGCCTCCACTGAAGGGGAACGGGCCCGCTCGGTAGCACGGCCCATGCCGCCGCAGCGCCGGGGCGCGACGGCGTGCGGGCGTGAAGGCGCGGCCACACCGGCTGTTCACGGCGCGCCACGACCGGATCGACCTCGGGCCCCGGGCCGTCGTAGGCTCTGCCCATGGACCCAGCACCCGACGATCTGGACGCGCTTCGAGCGGCCCTCCGCCTGGTGGCGGCACCCGGTCGCCTGCTGGCAGGCGACGCCGACCTGACCCGCGAGGGCGACGCCTGGGTCGGCCCGCTGCTGCGCGCGGCGCGCAAGCACACGAAGCCCTGGCGGGTGGGCCTGGACGTGGCGGCGTTCGATCTGCTCCTGCTGGCCGACGACGGCGAGGCGGCCCGGTTCCCCCTGACCGGGAGCACCTGGCTGGAGGCTGCCACGGTGCTGGAGGAGACGTTGCTGGCCCATGTCGGCGTGGATCTCGACCTGGCGGCCGAGGTGGGCCAGGGCCGCATCCGGGCGCCAGATGCGGCAGCGCGCGCCCGGCTGATGGTCTGGCTGGACGCCGCCCGGGCGGCCGCCCTGGGGAGCATCGCGGGGGGATGAGCGGGCACCTGCCGCGCTGGATCTTCCTGAAACTGCTCGGGATTACGCTGATCGTCGCGTGTGTCTCGTTCTGGACCCAGGCCCACGGGCTGGTGGGCGAGGGCGGCATCGTGCCGGCGAGCGAGGGCCTGGCGCGGCTGGGCGTCTGGCTGGACGAGCAGGGGCGCTCGCGGTGGCTGGCGGCGCCCACGCTGGGCTGGTGGGGGGCCGGGGACGCCGCCCTCACCCTGCTCTGCCTGCTCGGCACGGTGGCCGGGGCTTCGCTGGTGGCGGGCATCGCGCCACGGCTGGCGCTGGGCCTGGGCTGGGTGGCGTACCTGTCGCTCTTCCACCTGGGCGAGCCCTTCCTGGGCTACCAGTGGGACATCCTGCTCATCGAGACGCTGCTGGTCGCGATCCCGTATGCGCCCGGCGGCCTCCGCCCGCAGCCGGGGCTGGCGCCGCCGCCACACCCGGTGGCCCTGTGGGCCGTCCGCCTGCTGCTCTTCAAGCTCATCTTCTCGTCGGGGGTGGTGAAGCTGACCAGCGGTGACGCCACCTGGGCCGACGGCACGGCGCTGGACTACCACTACTGGACGCAGCCGCTGCCCCACCTCGGGGCTGGCTGGCCCACCAGGGGCCGGCCTGGACGCGGGCGCTCGGCGTGACGGCGACGTTCGTGGTGGAGCTGGTGGCGCCGCTGCTCATCCTGGCGGATGTGCGCCGGTGGCGGCTGGCGGTGTTCGGGGCGGGGGTGGCTGCCCTCGTGCTCGCGGGGGGAGGGCACCTGGGGCTGGAGGCGGTGCCGTGGCTGGCGGGCCTGGCGGCGCTGCTGGACGAGCGGCTCTGGCGGCGGCTGCGGCCGGCCAGCGCGGGGCCGCCGCGGGCGGCGCGGGTACCCGCCGCGATCGCCATCGCGGGCCTGATGGTGGCCATCAGCGCGACGGGCAGCTACGGCTTCTTCCAGCTCCTCACGCTGGCGCTCTGCGTGCCGCTGCTCGATGACGCGGCGCTGCGGTGGTCTATGCCGCCCGGCGGCGCCCGGCGGCCCTCGCCCTGGCTGCCCGTCGGCTTCGCGATCGTCGTCCTGCCCCTGTCGGCCCTGCAGCTCACGGGGCTGGCGGGCCGGGCCACGCTGCACGCCGCGGTGGTGGCGGTGGAGGCGGGCGAGGCCACGCTCGCCCAGCGCGGCCTGGCGTGGCTGGCCGAGGCGCGGGGCGCCGCCCGCGAGGCCGTGGGGGCCTTCGCCAGCGTCAACGGGTACGGGCTCTTCGCGACCATGACCCGGGATCGCGTCGAGATCATCGTGGAGGGCAGCGCCGACGGGGTGAGCGACTGGCGGCCCTACCGCTTCCGCTACAAGCCCGGCGATCCGGGCGAGGTGGGCGCCATGGCCGGGCTGCACATGCCGCGGCTCGACTGGCAGCTCTGGTTCGCGGCGCTGCGGCCGCAGTGCCAGCGCGGCTGGTACCCCGCCTTCATCCAGGCGCTGCTGCGGGGCTCGAAGGCGGTGCGGGGCCTGCTGGCCGACGACCCCTTCCCCGGCCGCCCGCCGCGGGCCATCCGCTCGCGGCGGGTGCGCTACACCTTCACCGACCGGGCCGAGCAGCGCGCCTCCGGGCGCTTCTGGAGCACCGCCGACGCCGGCATGTTCTGCCCCACCATGACCCGCCCGGTGCCCGGCGATCCGTGACCGCGGCGGCGGGAGCCTCGTTCCAGGTGTCTGACAACTACAAGCGGATCAGGAGGATCCCATGAAGCGCGCCCTCGCCCCCCTCGCCCTCGCCCTCGCCGCCTTCGCCCCCGGCCTCGCCGCCGCGAAGGGCCCCTTCGGCCTGGGCCTCGCCATCGGCGACCCCACCGGCGTCAACGGCAAGTACAAGCTGGGGCAGTCGACGGCCGTCGACGGCACCGTCGGTCTGAGCCTGGTGAACGGCAACCGCCTCTCGACCCATCTGGACTTCCACTGGGTCCGCCCGCTCCAGGGCATCGTGTCGTGGTACGTCGGCCTCGGCGGCAAGCTGGTGGCCTACGACCGCGACCACGACAAGCACGGGCACGACGACGACGGCATCTGGATGGGGGCCCGCGCGCCGCTGGGGCTGGATCTGGAGTTCCGGGGGGTGCCGCTCGACCTCTTCATCGAGATCGCCGCGGTGCTCTGGGTGGTCGAGCGCGTGGATCTGGACCTGGATGGGGCCATCGGGGTCCGGTACTGGTTCTAGCAGGCCGCTCAGCGCGGGGGCGGGGCGAAGCGGCGCGGGAAGGGGTCGGGGGTGCCCGAGTAGTAGGGCGGGTCCACCGGCACGCCCTTGGCGCGCAGGCCGTCCCAGTCGTCGTAGTAGAGGCTCAGCACGGTGTCGGGCCGGCCGCTGCGGCGCTGGAAGGGCACCTCCACCACCGAGCTGTACATGCTCTCGCCGTACTGGGTCCCCAGGTTCTGGCGCGCCGGGGCCGGGCGGCGGGACAGGCGGCCGTAGCCCCCGGCCCCACGGGCCCGATCGGCGGCCGGGGCCTCGTCGGCCGACTTCGCGGTGGCGCCGGCGCGGGTCTCCACCGGCGCGGCGGCCACCTCCTCGCCCTCGACGTCGTCCAGCATGTCGCGGCGGGGGGACGGCTCGGCGTCGGTGTAGCGCCGCGGGCGGGCGATGGGCTGGGGCCGCGGGCGCCACGCGCGCTCCTGGAAGACGGCCACCCCGATGACGCCGTTGTTGCGGACGCTGCCGCGCCGGCCGGCGTAGCTGTCGCCCGGGCTGGTGAAGCGGAAGGCCGCGACGGCGCTGTGGCTCTGCCGGAAGCCCTCGACGGTCACCGAGCCGTAGGGGTCGATGACATAGCCGCGGTTCTGGTAGCTGCCGTGCTCGCCGGTGATGACGTCGCGGCCATCCACCGTGACCACGGCCTCGATGCGGGCGCCCGTCCGGTTGACCACCCGGACGTTGTAGCGCAGGCCGTACTGGCCCACGACGTAGACCTGGCCGCGGTGGTGGAAGGTGGCGAGGGGGGCGCCGCCTTCGTCGACGAGCTCCAGGGAGTAGCCGCCGGCCGAGGCCGGCGCAGCGAAGGCGGGGGCGGCGAAGCAGAGAAAGAGAAGGGAGATCAAGGACTTCATGGCGACCTCGGCTGTCGGGACGGGGCATTCTACGCGCGGAGGGGGCGTGCGATCTCACGGGACCGGATTTTCTCGGCGCGCGGGAATTCTTGCGTCCGACCGCGACTCCGAGCGAGCTTGACCGAATGGTCGACGATCCCTACGCACTCGCCGCGCGCGCCGCGGACTGGCTGCGGGCCCACGGGCCCGCTCCGCGCGTCTGCGCGGTCCTTGGCAGCGGCCTCGGGGCCCTGGCCGAGCGCCTCACCGATCCGGTGGCGTTCTCGTACGCCGACATCCCGGGCTTCGCAGACGTCAGCGTCACCGGCCACGCCGGCCAGCTCGTGGTCGGGGGCCTGGGCGACGGGGGGCCCCGCATCGCGGCGCTGGCGGGTCGGGTGCACCTGTACGAGGGCCACCCGACGGCGCGCGTCGTCCACGCCATCCGCACCATGCGCCTCTGGGGGGTGCAGGCGGCCCTGATCACCAACGCGGCCGGCGGGGTCAACCCGGCCTACCGGCCGGGGGATCTGATGGTCATCAGCGATCACCTGAACCTGACCGGGCAGAACCCGCTGACGGGGCCCCACGACGCGCGCTTCGGGGCGCGCTTCCCCGACATGAGCGCCGCGTACGACCCCGCCCTGCGCGCCATCCTCCAGGCGACGGCCCGCGAGCAGGGCAACCCGCTCCACGAGGGGGTCTACGCCGGTCTGCTCGGCCCGAGCTACGAGACGCCGGCCGAGATCCGCATGCTGGGGCGGGTCGGCGCCGACGCCGTGGGCATGTCGACGGTGCACGAGGTCATCGCCGGCCACCACTGCGGCCTGCGGGTGGTGGGCGTGTCGTGCATCACCAACCTGGCGGCCGGGCTGGGCAACGCCCACCTGGATCACGACGAGGTGAAGGACGTGGCGACCCAGGCCCGACCCCGCTTCCTGGCGCTCCTGGAGCAGGGGCTCGCGCGCATCGACGCGGCGCTGGCGGTCCGATGAGCGACGATCGCGACGAGTCGGCCCTCATCGCCGCGGCGCTCGCCGTCCGGCTCAACGCCTACGCGCCCTACAGCCGCTTCCTGGTGGGGGCGGCCATCGAGGCCGACGACGGCCGCGTCTTCGCGGGGTGCAACGTCGAGAACGTGACCTACGGGCTGACGCGCTGCGCCGAGCAGGTGGCCGTGGCGCGGGCGGTCAGCGAGGGGGCGCGGCGCTTCCGGCGGATCGCCATCGCCACCGACGTCGAGCCGCCGGCCGTGCCCTGCGGGATGTGTCGGCAGGTGCTGGTGGAGTTCTGCGACGACCTCGAGATCTTGCTGGTGAACCCGGCGGGGAGCGTCCGGCGCGAGCGCCTGAAGGTCTTGCTGCCGGGGGCCTTCCGCCCGGCGGATCTGCTCGGGCCGGGGCCGGTTTCGTGAGACTCCTCCTCGTCCTGGCCGGCGCCCTGGCTGGCTGTCAGCTCATCATCGGCGAGATCGAGCTGCCCCAGGTGGAGCGGCCCGAGGTCGGGGCCGACGCGGCCCCCGCCAGCGACGCGGCCGTGGCCGACGCGGTGGCGCCGGACGCGACGCCGACCCTCGACGCGGCGGGGATGGTCGACGCCGGCTGGGACGCCGCCCGGCCGGTGGACGCGGCGCCGCCCGTGGACGCTGCGGTGCCCGACGCGGCCTGGCTCGACGCGAGCCCCCCCGACGCCGGGCCCGCGGTGGACGTGGCCACCCTGGCGGGGGAGTGGCACGTCTACGGCCTGCAGGGCCGCGAGCGGGCCGTCACCCTCTTCACCGCGGCCCTGCGCGTGGCCGAGGACGGCTCGGCCATCGTGACGGCCATCGGCTCGGAGGAGCCCCTCACCGACGGCCCCACCCCCTTCATGGCCCACCCGGATGGCTCGCCGCGGCTGGCGGTCAACCTGTTCCCGGTGGCCGGCCTGATGGTGGGGGCCCTGGATCCGGTCACGGGGCTCGGCGTCCTGGTCAACGATCAGGATCGCATGAGCACCCAGCCCATCTTCGCCCTGCTGAGCCGCCAGGGGCCCGACCAGCCGTGGCCCGCGGGGGCGCTGTACGCCCACCTGGTGGTCCGGCCGGCCCCCGGCGGGGGCGAGCTGGGGGTGCTGGCCGGTCCGGGCGCTGACAGCACCTGGACGCAGAGCCGGCGGGTGGACGTGGAGGCGTCCGCGTCGCTGGCCGATGCCACGCTGTTTCGCGAGGTGACGGGCGGGCGCACGGCGTTCAGCTCCATGGATGGCCGGGGAAACTTCATCTTCTCGGCCGCCGATCGCGGTGTCGGGGGGCCGGGCGTGCTCTTCGCTGGCGGGGACACCTACGGGCTGGGGCTGGCGGTGCTCGCCGGCGGCCGGCCGGATCGCGCCGGGCGCAGCTACTTCTGCGGCGGGCCGTACTTCGACGTGGCCAACGCCTTCGCCGTGTCGCGCAGCGGTGCCCGCCTGTCCGGGGCGGCCACCCCCGTCCTCACCTGGATGGACGGCCGCGAGGCGACGCTGGGGGCCCAGCAGGGGGGCGTGTATCCCCTTGATACCCAAAGAGGTTTCTTCCATCGGCCCGGCGGTTCGGTGGCCATGGGCCCCGGCGGGCGCGTGCTGATGCTGGTGGATGGTGATCTACAGGGCGGCCAGGGCCGCTGGGCCCTGGGGCTGTGCGTCACGGTGGATCCCTGACGCGGCGAGGTGGCCATGGAGGCGTGGACCCTCTTCATCGTGGTCGGTGCCCTGGGGCTGGTGGTCCTGGACGTGTTCGTGCCGTCCGGCGGCCTGCTCAGCGGTGTCGGCATCGCGGCGCTCATCGAGCGGGGTCTCCAGGCGCTGGGCGTGGCGGGCTCGGTGCGCTGGCCGATGGCGGCGGTGGGCATGCTGCTCACCGTGGGCATCGTCATCCGGTTCGGGGAGCGGCTGAGCGAGACGCTCTTCCCCGCCCGCGTCCGCACCAACATCGACCGCCTCGTCGGCCTGGAGGGGCGGGTGCAGCGGCTGGCCGAGGCGGGGCCCGTGGTCGAGCTGGAGGGTGACTACTGGACGGCCCGGCTCGCCGATGGCAGCCCCGCGGCCACCCCCGGCGCCCGGATCGTGGTGGAGGCGATGGTGGATCAGATTCCCGTGGTGCGGGTCGTGAGCTGAAGGAGGCGGCATGGCGCTCTTCTACAAGGTCCCCCAGGCGACCGTGATCATCATCGAGCGGCTGGGCCGGTTCCACCGCGTGGCCCAGAGCGGGCTGCGCTTCTGCCTGCCCTTCCTCGACTCTCCCAAGCAGCTCCCGGCCTGGAGCCAGGGCGTCCGCGCCCACTTCAACGGTGATCCCATCCTGGTGGAGCTGGCCGAGCAGCAGACCGACACCCAGCCGCGCACCATCATCACCCGGGACAACGTGGAGATGATGGCCGACGCGGCCGTCTTCTGGCAGATCGTCGACCCCGTCCGCGCCATCTACGAGGTAGACAACCTGCCGAGATCCATCACGGATCTGGCGGTGACGACGCTGCGCAACCTGCTGGGCGCCACCACCCTCAACGACGCCCTCGGGGCGCGGGGGCGCATCAACGAGGGCCTGCTCTCGGAGATCGAGGCGACGTCGCGCAAGTGGGGCGTCCGGGTCAACCGGGTGGAGCTGCAGGAGCTGCGGGCGGCCAACACCGAGGCCAGCGGCGCCATGCTCCAGCAGATGTCGGCGGACCGGGAGAAGGACGCCCGCATCGCGCGCGCCCAGGGGGAGCGGCAGGCCCGGCGCCTGCGGGCCGAGGGGACGGCCGAGGCCCTGCGCACGCTGGTGGAGGCCGATCTGCAGATCTATCGCCTGGCGGCCGCCGAGATGGGGCGGGAGCAGGCGTGGCGGTATCTGTTGTCTCTCAAGTACCTGGAGACGCTCGAACACATCGCCGAGAGCCCGTCGGTGAAGATCTTCCTGCCCGGCGGGGCCCAGCTCGATCCCGTCGCCACCGGGCTCGCGGGCCTTCCCCGCGGCGAGGGCGAGCCGGGCTGAGGGGCGCGTGAGCGACTCGATCCTGGAATGGGCGTTCGACATCGCCCGCAACGCCGTCGCCCGCCGAGGGTGGCGGCGCGTCCGGGGGGCCTTCGGCCAGGTGGCGCTGGCCCTCGATCTGCAAGCCGACCTGGGCTCGGGCCGGGCGGTGCGCGTCCATGGCACGCTGCGGGGCTACCCCGTGGAGCTGCGCCTGGCGCCGCGCGGGCCTCGGGACGACGGGACGCTGGCCGAGGTGACGATCGGCCCCGGCCTGCCGGTGGGGATGGGCCTTCGCCTGCGCACGGACTCGACCCCCACCTGCACCCCGCTGCCCGCCGATCCCGCCCTGGGCCGCGAGGTGGTGCTCCAGGGAGACGCCGCGCGCTGGGAGCTGCTGCTGCTGGACCACGCCACCCGGCGGCGGGTCCGCCGCCTGTTGCCCGAAGGTTTGTCTTTGCAGGACGCGAGGTTGCGGCTCCAGCTCCCCGAGCGCATCGAGGATCCGGCGCGGCTGGTGCGCTGGCTGCGCGAGCTGTCCGCGCTGGCCGACGAGCTGGACCTGCAGCGCCGTCCCCCGGGCCTGCGCCTGCTGAGCGGGGCCCGCCAGGAGCCGGAGCCTGCCGCTCGCGTCCGCTGCCTCACCCTCATCGCGGAAGGCGCGGTGGAGCCCGAGACCGCTCGCCGTGCGCTCACGGCGGCGGCCGCGACGGATCCGGACGTGGCGGTCCAGCTCGAGGCGGCCCGGCTGGCGGGGCCCGACGGGCTGCCGCGGCTCCAGGCGCTGGCCCTGGAGGCCGAACACCCCGATGACATCCGCCTGGCCGCCCTGAGCACCCTGGCGGCGCTGCCGCCGGCGAGCGTCGCGCCGGTCCTGCTGGCGCTGATCGCCGCGGGGCCGGGGGGCGCGGTGTGGCGCCGGGCGGTGGCCGAGGCGGCCCACAAGCGCGTCGCGGAGGCGCTGCCGGTGCTGGCCGGCCAGGGGGTGGCGGCCGAGGACGCGCGGTGCTGGGCCGAGGCGCTGGTGGCGCTGGGGGCAGACGAGGCGGTGCTCATCGCGGCGCTGGAGACCGACGGGGCGGCGATCGCGGCGGAGGCCCTCGGGCATGGCGGCGGCCGGGCGGCCGTGGGGCCGCTGCGGCGCCTCGCGACGGGGCGGGGGGAGCGGGGCCGGGCCGCGCGGGTGGCCCTGGGGCGGCTGGAGGCCCGGCTCGGCGACCTCGACGGCGGCCAGCTCGCCATGAGCGAGGTGGAGGGGGGCGGGCTCGGCCTCGCCGCTCCCCTCGATCCAGATGACTGAAACCAAAGGGTTTTCTTGCTAGCGCTTGCGGCGGGGCGGCGGGGGCGCCTCCTCCGGGACCTCGTCCGGGCAGCCATCCTGATCGGCGAAGCCGTTGAACGTCTCGCTCTGGTCGGGGCAGCGATCCCGGGTGTCGGGGACGCCGTCGGCGTCGTTGTCGAGATCGATGCAGCCGTCGGTGTCCTCGAAGCCGTCGCGATCCTCGGCCTCGTCGGGGCAGCCATCCACGTCGTTGGGGATGCCGTCCTTGTCGTTGTCGCCCGCATCGGGGCAGCCATCGGCGTCCTGGAAGCCGTTGACGGTCTCGGGCTCGTCCGGGCAGCGGTCCAGGCTGTCGCGGATGCCGTCCTGATCGTTGTCGACGTCGGGGCAGCCGTCGTCGTCCTCGAAGCCATCCTCGTCTTCAGGGCTCGAGGGGCAGCGATCATCCAGATCCAGCACGCCATCCTGGTCGGAGTCGCCCAGCAGGGCGGCGGCGTCGATCTGCGGGCCCCGCTTCGGGGGCGGGCGCCAGGCGAAGCCCACCATGCCGCGGAAGCGCGGGACGCCGCGGTCGGGGTTGATGCCGATGCCGCCCCCCACCGTGAAGAGGCCGCCGAAGCGCGTGTCGAGGCGCAGGCCCAGGAAGGTCTCGAGGGGCCGGGCCACGTCCTCGTCCAGCACCTCGGTCAGGGCGGCCGATCCCGCCAGCTCGGCCAGGAGCTTCAGGCTGTCTTCATCGAGCTCCACCGAGCCGGCGACGCCGTAGACGAGCTCATGGGAGATCTCGATGTTCTCCACCCGGTCCGTCTCGGTGCGCAGGCGGGCGCCGGTCTGGGCGGCCAGGGCCAGGCCATGGCCTCGCACCTCGCCGACGACGGTCGGGGTGGCCGTGAAGCCCTGCGAGCCCAGGAAGCGGTCGGTGTCGCCGGTCGGCAGGGTGAACGGCAGCACCAGCGCCACCCCGGCGGGCTGCTCGTCCTGCATGCCCGCCAGGCGGATCTTGGCGCCGAGCCGCACATCGCCGAGGCCCACCCCCTCGTGGCCCGCCTCGGCGAGGCCCTCGCCGGCCACATAGGACACGGGCAGACCCGCGGTGAACTCGTAGCGCCCGGCGAGGCCGATGGCGCCCTGGAGGTCGAGGGTGAGCTGGTGGCTGACGACCACCTGGCTGATGGCCGCCTCGCGGTCGCGCCGCACCACGGGCTCCATGCCGTCGTGGATCCAGATCGACGGGGTGATGAGGCGGTGGGGCGTGGTGCGGACGGTCTCGACCGTGAAGTACCCGCCGATGCTCGGGGTCGGCCGGAAGTTCTGGAGGTCCTGGGCCGCCGCCGCGCCCGCGAAGAGCAGGCTGATCAGCGAGGCACGGCGGGCATGCGGGATCAGCATGAGCGTCCTGAGGTCATCGGCGGGATCCTCTGCGATTCTGGACCCTTCGATGCACCCTGCCAAGACTCATGGCTTCGGTCGGCCGGATCAGCGCAGGCGCCGGATGCGGTCGCTGGCGCCCTCCGGGTAGTCGGCGGCGTCGATGCGGCCCTCGAGGGCGCCGGCGATGAAGTCGCGCAGCGCCTGCTGGTAGCTGACGCCGAACGCCTCGAAGGCGCCGGTGAAGGGGTACTGGTCACCGCCCCGGGCGAGGAAGTCGATGGTGGCCACCACGAGCGGCGGGCCGGGCCGGACGACGCCGTCCTCGACGATGACGGTGCCGCTGTCGAGCACGACCCGCCGGACCCGGGCGCCGGGCTGCAGGACGGTGCCGTTGGGCGCGAGCTGGCGGGCGGGGCCGTCCGGGAGCCACTCGATCTGCATGCCGGCTACCTGGGGGAAGCGCCCGGCGCCGTCCTCGGCCTGGGAGAACGCGTTCTCGAGGACGGCCTTGAGCTCGTCACGGCTCACGGCGGGCAGGCGGACGACGAAGCTGGCGAAGGGGAGCATGGAGAAGGTGTCCAGCTCCGTGACGGCGCCGGCCGGGACCACCTGGTTGATGCGGATGCCCCCGCCATTCATGATCGCCACGTCGGCCGGCGCGTCGTCCGTGCCGAAGACCAGCTCCTCCACCGCCCACTGCAGCGCGTCGGCCACCAGGTCGCCCAGGTTGGTCTCGCCCGCCCGGAGCGGGGCGCGGCGGCCGTCGAGGGCGACCTCGGTCACGCCGACCTCGTTGTCGGCCAGGGTCGCGAGCGCCTCGCGCAGGGGGTCTCGACGTTCTCCAGCACCCAGGGATCCGGCGGCACCGCGTCGCCGGCCTGGCCGCCCACGACCCGAAGCGGATCGCTGCGGGATCGACCCGCGCGATGTGCCCTTCGGCGTCGAAGTCGACGATGAGGCGACCGATGTAGCGATACCCACCGGGGACCGCCACCACCCGCACCCGCCGCCCGTCGGCATCGCAAGTATCTGAAACATAAGGGGCAACCGGCGTATCGCCCTCGACCAGGCGGGCCTGGCCGCTGTAGCTCAGCACGTCGGCCGCGCCCGAGACCAGGATGTCGACGCCCCGGAGCCGCTGCACCAGCTCGAGCTCGGCCTGGGGCGAGTCGAGGTGGGCCACCAGCACGACGATGCCCACGCCGGCCTCGGTCAGGCTGTCGATCTCGGCCTGCACGGCGGCGACGGCGGGGCGGACCTCCACCTGGCCGGGGCTGGACTCGTCGGCCAGGTGATCCGTGGTCGCGCCGACGATGCCGATGCGGCGGCCGTTGGAGCGCACGACGTGCTGGCGCACCAGGCGGCGGTCGTCGACCAGCGCCTGGAGGCTGACCTCGGCGCTCACGTCGAGGTTGGTGATGAGGAAGGGGGGAGGGTCGGGCACGGCCGGGAGGCCCGCGTCGGAGACCCCGGCGTCGGCGCCGTCGGGGGAGGGCTCCGCCTGGCGGGCGGTGCTGCGGACGAAGTCGGCCAGGATGGCCGGCCCGAAGTCGAAGTCGTGGTTGCCCAGGCCCAGGGCGTCGAACCCGGCCGACGCGAGCGCCAGCCCACCCAGGAAGGGCACGCCGCGCTCCAGGCTGACGGCGAAGGTGGCCCCGGCGAGGAAGCTGTCGCCGGATCCCACGGTGGCGACGGCGGCCTCCTCCGCGTCGAGGGCGTCGGCCTGGAGGCGCCGCATGCGGGTCACGAAGCGGGCCGCGCCGCCGGTGTCATCGGGGCTCAAGAGGGCCGACGCGCTGCCGCCGGCGTGCAGCAGCACCACCCGGGCCACCGGATCGCCCGGCAGGAAGTCGCCGCAGGCCACCCCCATGTCCGGCGTCGGGCCCAGGTCGCCGGCGTCGGCCAGCCCGTCGGCGTCCACGGCGGCGTCCTGGGATCCCCGATCGACGCCCGCCTCCCGCGGCCGGCTCGCATCCACCCTGCCCGCGTCATCCGGCACCTGGGCCGGCTCGGCTTCGCAGCCGATCAGCCCGAGCAGGCACAGACCCACCGCCGCGCGTCCCTTGATCATCGATGTGACCTCCCCGCAGGGATTCCAGCCGCCCGAGGCCCCCGCTGGCAAGGACTTTCAAGAGATGATGGCGAGAGATGCGGGGGGCGGGGCTCGCCGGCGGTCGGGGTGTCAGGGGGCGTGGGCCGCCTCGACGCAGGCCTGGGCCTCGCGGGTGAGGCCGAACGTGCACGTCCCGGTGGGCTGCCCTTCGACGCGCTGGCACCCGCACTGGCCGGTGGCGACGCGGCAGCGCGCGGCGTCGGAGTAGGCCGGGCAGTGGTCCGTCGCCGCCGCCGCGCAGACCGTGCCATCACAGCCGGTCACGAGGCAGTCTTCGTCGACCGTGCAGGTCAGCGGCGTCTCGCCCAGGCAGGTGGCCGGCCGGGCCAGCGGCGCCTCGGCGCACGCGGCGTCGCAGGCGTCGGCGTACAGCGTGCCATCGGCCGTGCAGGCCAGCGGCCGCCGGTCGGGCGGGCAGGCGCAGCCCGCGGGCGCCTCCACGCAGGCCCCGGGCTGGAAGTCGAAGGCCCCGAAGCAGCGCGCGAAGCAGGCGCTGGCGATCTCGCGGCCCCGGGCGCAGACCACGTCCTCGGGGGCCGGATCGGGACAGCCGCAGGGCGACGGGGAGCAGACCTGCTGGCCGCGCTGGTCGGGCAGGCAGGCCTGGCCCGGGGCGCACGGCGGGGCATCGCCGCCACAGCCCGGCAGGCAGAACCCGCGATCCGGCGACTGCCCGAAGAGCACGGCGCAGCGCTCGCCCGGATCGGTACAGGCCTCGCCGGGCCGGCAGGGCTCGGTGCAGGTGCCTGGCCGATCGGGCCCGAAGACCGTCACGCAGATCTGCTCGGGCCGACAGACGGGGCCATCGCGGCCGCACGTCGCGCTCTCGGCCGGCCTGCACTGGCGGATGCACTCCGGGGCGTCGGGCATGCGGCAGCGGCGCAGGTTCTCGCGATCGGGCAGGGGCTGGCAGCTCTCTCCCTCTCCGCAGTCGGCGTCGCCCCGGCAGTAGTCGTCGACGCACGGCCCCGGGTAGGCGAGGGCCTGGCCCCGGCACTCGAGCAGGCACCGGTTGGGGAAGGTCTGGCCCTCGGCGCTGCAGACCGGGGCGCGGACGATCGCGCAGCCGCAGTCATCGACCTCGCACCGCCCGTTGTTGCAGCGCCCGTCGCCGGGGCAGGGGTGGGCTTCGTCGCAGGCCGGCGGCCCCTCGCAGGGGCCGGGGTGGGCCACCTCGACGCCCGCGCAGGCGGCCGTGCAGGCGCTCCGCCAGGTCTGGCCATCGCTGCCGCAGATGGGATCCTGCCCCGGCTCGCACCGCTCGGCGCACGGGATGGCGCGGCACTGTCCCTCGACGCAGCGCTCCCCTTCGGGGCACTCGCCGGGGCGACAGGCCGTGGCCTCGCAGGCGCACTGGCGGCAGCCCCCGTCGTCCAGCGAGTAGCCGCCGTCGCAGACCAGATCGCAGGCCTCGACGTCGGGGCAGTCCGGCTCGCCGCACGCGTCGCCCTCGCAGCGCAGGCGCACGGTGTAGTCGACGGCGTCCTCTGCGAGGCTGCGCACCAGGATGAAGTACATGCCCGGGACGTCCAGCACCACGTCCGCCAGGGACAGCGTGCCTTCACCGCTCACATGGCTCAGGGCCTCGTCCCACAGACCCTCGGTGCCGCGGGGCCCGTAGAGCGCCAGCCCGACGCGCACGCCCTTCTGCACCGCGAGCTGAATGACCGGCCGCGCGCCCGAGCGCGCCTCGAACTCGTAGCCCAGCAGCACATGGGCGTCGGGCACCTGCCCGGTGCGCTCCTCGCCGTACCGGATGACGCCGAGCGGCCGAAAGACGGTGTGATCCTGACCGGCATCGTCGGTGTAGCGGCCCCGGCCGTTGGGAGGTGCCTCGGGAGCGTTCGGGCGCGACGGCGCGCTGCGGTCACAGGCGACCAGCGCGAGGCAGAGCAGGGGCAGCGTGCGATGCATGGCACCACCATACCAACGCAACATCCGATCCAGGGTAGCAGGCTGGACAGGGTGGGATGGAGTCTGGTTCATCCTCATGAAAACACTTGGTTTTCTTTGGGGGTCGGCGAGGCCGCCCGCTGTCGCGTCTGCTTGACACCCGTCCCGCGAGTGTCGCGTCACGGTGCCACCTCGATGGTCAGCTCGGTCACGCCGGCCTCCGCCCGCACCTCCAGCACGCGGCGCCCAGGCCGCAGCGGCAGCGCCGCCGCCGGGGTCGGGCCCACGTCCCGGCCGTCGATGAAGACGGTGCCGAAGGGGCGGAGCTGACGGTGGCCAGGAAGCGGTCGCCCTGGGGCCGGAGGCGGATCTGCACGTCGGGTCCCGGCCCGCCGGCGGCGCGCGCCACCGTGCCGCCCGCGTCGAGCGCGTACCAGCCCCCGTCGTCCGCCTGGCCCTCGATCGCGACGCCGCGCCCCCGGACGCGCACGCGCGGGCCGACCCGGGCTGCGGCGGTCTCGGGGGCGGCCGTCGGCGGGGCGGCCGCGGTCTCGGGGGCGGCCGTCGGCGGGGCGGCCGTCGGCAGGGCGGCCGCGGTCTCGGGGGCGGCCGTCGGCGGGGCGGCGGGGCGCTTCGTCGTCTCGGGGGCTCGGGGCCGGGCAGGCCGGGCCGCGTCCGGTCGGGCCGCGTCGGGCGTGGCCGCGTCGGGGGTGGCCGCGTCAGGTCGGGCCGCGTCAGGTCGGGCCGCGTCAGGTCGGGCCGCATCGGGCCGGCTGGCGTCGGGCACCGCCGCGTCAGGGCGGCCAGCGTCGGGTCGGCCAGCGTCGGGCCGCCCGTCCGCCCGGGTGGGCGCCGCGTCCACGCCCACCACCGGCGCCGGCTCCCAGGGCCGCAGCACCGCGACGCCCCCGAGTGCAGCGGCCGCCAGCGCCGCGATCCAGGCGCCCCGGCCGCGTCGTGGCGACGGCTCGGTCGGCTCGGCTGGCACCGAAGGCACGGCGGGCGCGGACCGCTCAGACGCCTCGGGCGGCCCCCCCGCTGGCACCTGGGCCGCCGCCGTCAGCTCCAGCGCGATGGGCTGGACGGCCGCCTCGGTCACCTCGGTCGGGGCGGGCCCCGCGCCGCCGGGCAGGCTCAGCCGCTCGGGCATGCGGGTCGCCAGCCAGGGCCCCAGAGCCGGCTCCCCTGGCCGGATGCCCGCGTCACCGGCCGCCCGGGCCAGCGCCTCGCCCAGCGCCCCGACGCCGGGGAACCGATCATCCGGGTTGCGGGCCAGGGCGCGCTCCACCACCGCCACGATACCTGGCGGGAGCTGTGGGGCCACCTCGGCCAGGGGCGCCAGCGGCCGCGCCCGCCCCACCCGCTCCAGGATGGCCTCGGCGCCATCGTCGGCGAAGAACGCTCGCCGACCGGCCAGCATCTCGTAGAGCACGGCCCCCAGCGCGAACTGGTCGCTGCGCGCGTCGGGGGCCCGCCCGGCCACCTGCTCGGGGCTCATGTACCCGAA
This sequence comes from bacterium, assembly GCA_041389985.1. Lineage (GTDB taxonomy): Bacteria > Myxococcota_A > Bradymonadia > UBA7976 > UBA1532 > JACKDP01. The sequence goes on along the minus strand of JAWKQS010000006.1, from coordinate 16,974 downwards.
CTTCCCGCGCAGCAGGCCACCCTCGGCGCGCCTCCCCGCGGCGGGCAGCGCCAGGCCGAAGTCGGCCAGCTTCACGTCCCCCTCGAACGAGAGCAGCACGTTCTGGGGCGACACGTCCCGGTGGACGAGCCCGAGGGGCCGCCCCTGGGCGTCGGTGGCCCGGTGGGCATACTCCAGGCCCCGGGCGCAGCCCAGCCCGATCTCGAGGGCCACCCCCACCGGCAGCGGCCCCTGGTCCAGCAGCGCCTTCACGTCGGCCCCGTGCACGTACTCCATGGCGATCCACGCCACGCCCTCGTGCCGGCCAAAGTCGAAGATCTGCACGATGTTGCGGTGGCTGAGGGCCGCCGCCAGCCGCGCCTCGCGCTCGAACATCTCGACGAACGCGGGATCGTCCATCAGCGCCGGCAGCGCCTGCTTCAGCGCCACCAGCTTGCGAAAGCCCCCGGCGCGCTCCAGCGTCGCCAGGCAGACCTCGCCCATGCCGCCGACGGCGATGCGCTGCACGAGGCGGTACGGCCCGATCTGCACCGGCGCGCTCCCCCTACCGCCGCAGCGCGCGGCGGCGCCGCGGCAGCTTCGGATCGAGCACCTCGACGACCACCGGCCCGGTCACCCGCGTCTGGCAGCCGAGGCGCTCCCCCGTCAGGTGGAAGATGTTGCCCAGCCGATCCTTCTCGAGGGCCTCGGGCCGCGACAGGTGCTCGGCCCCCTCGATCACCTGCACCTTGCACTGCACGCAGGCCCCGATGCCCTGGCAGAGGGTCTGGACGGGCGCGCCGCAGTCGCGGGCCGCCTCCAGCAGCGAGGTCTCGGGCGGGACGGTGATGGTCCACACCTCGTCCCCCTTGGTGAAGCGCACGGGGCAGCTCGGCTCACGGCTCATCGGGCACCTCCGGATCGAGCCGGAGGATGCGCAGGACGCGGCTCTGGTGGCGACCACCCCAGGCGACGACGCCGCCCGTGAACGTGGCCTCCACCTGCACGGTGCGCAGGGCATCGTCCGTGAAGCGATCCAGCAGCGCCGCCACCTGATCCTCGCCGTCTTCCTCGGGCAGCTCCACCGCCACCCGCTCCCAGCCCTGGGGGGTCTGCACCTCGACGTGCAGCTCGGGCCGACCGGCCAGGCACGGGGGCGGGTTGAGGCGCGTGGTGTACAGGCCGCGTCCCTCGGGCAGGGGTGGGCGCCGCGGCGGCTCGGCGCCGCAGGCCGCCAGCAAGATCGCGAGAGAGCAGAGGACACGCGCCACGACACCGCACCGGGCCTGGGGGACAGCGGCGCAGTGTAGCACCGACGACGCCGGATCATGGTATCGTCCATCGCCCGCGAGGAACGCGGAGCTGCCACCTGACGCACGGGCAGGGGCGGCATCCGGCGCGACGCGCGCGCACGCTGCCCAGAAACGCTCAGCCTCCGCCTGGAGCCTGCCATGGCCGGCCCGGGACGAAAGGACGCCACGATGCCTCGCATCAGCACCCATACCCTCAAGAAGAAGGCCCAGGACGGCGAGAAGATCGTCATGGTGACCTGCTACGACGCGACGTTTGCCCGCCTCGTCGACGCGGCCGGGGTGGACGCCATCCTCATCGGGGACAGCCTCGGCATGGTCATCCAGGGCCACGAGCACACCATCCCCGTGACCCTCGACGATGTCATCTATCACTGCCGCGCCGTCGCGCGCGGCTGCCAGCGCCCGCACCTCGTGGGCGATCTGCCCTTCGGCACCTACCAGGCCAGCACCGACGACGCCCTGCGCAGCGCCGCCCGCCTCCTCAAGGAGGGCTGCGTCCAGTCGGTCAAGCTCGAGGGGGGCGAGGCGGTCACCGAGTCGGTCTACCGCATGACCCAGGCGGGCATCCCCGTCATGGGGCACCTGGGCCTGACCCCCCAGTCGGTGCACCAGTTCGGCGGCTACCGCGTCCAGGGCCGGACGGCCACCGCGGCCGAGCGGCTGCTGGCCGAGGCCCGGGCCCTCCAGGACGCGGGCGCCTTCAGCCTGGTCCTCGAGGGCGTCCCCGCCGAGCTGGCGGGCCGCGTCTCCGACGAGCTCGCCATCCCCACCATCGGCATCGGCGCCGGCCCAGCCTGCGACGGCCAGGTGCTCGTGCTGTACGACCTGCTGGGCCTCGACGACCGCTTCTCCCCGAAGTTCCTCAAGAAGTTCGACAACTTGCAGGAGCGGGTGGTGGACGCGGTGGGGCGCTTCGGCCGTGAGGTGCGTACGGGAGACTTCCCCACCGCGAACCACAGCCACTGAGGCGCGCCCCGGCGGCGGCCCGGGCTTGACGCCGCGCTCGCCCCTGCGTATCTTGCCGCGCCCTCATGCCGGAGGCGTGGGGGTCGGGGTGGCCTGGCCACCCCAGACAGCTCCCTGCTCGCGGGAAGGTCCCGCGGGCTGTTGAAACCCGAAGGGAGAGCCCGGGAATGATTGCAACGAAGCTCCGCAAGTACGAGCTGATCTATCTCGTACAGCCGGAGGCCACCGACGAGGAGCGCGAGAAGATCGCCGAGCGCGTCGAGCTGGCCTTCGAGAAGTTCGAGAACGCCCGCGTCCTGCGCAAGGAGGACTGGGGCAAGCGGAAGCTCGCCTACGAGATCCGCAAGTTCAACAAGGCCTACTACCAGTACCAGGTCTTCGTGGGCCCCCCCGGGCTCACCGCCGAGATCGAGCGGGTGCTGCGCATGCTCGACAACTGCATGCGCTACCTGACCATCAAGCTCGACGAGGGCCTGGACCCGACGGCCGAGATCATCGACGAGCCGGAGCCGGTGCGCGCGGTGGTTCGCCCCGTGGTCGTGGATGACGACGACGACGACTTCGAGGAGGATGACGATGCGTAAGTTCGGCGGCTACCGCGGACGGCGGCGCAAGAAGGTCGACCGCTTCCAGGCGGACAAGACCCTGGTCATCGACTACAAGGATCCCTCGGTCCTGAAGTACTTCGTGACCGAGCGGGGCAAGATCGTGCCGCGGCGCGTGTCGGGCCTCACCGCGAAGAACCAGCGGCGGGTGACCCAGGCGATCAAGCGCGCTCGCATGGTCGCGCTGATGCCCTTCACCACCGTCAAGGCGCACTGAGGAGGGATCGATCATGCAGGTCATCCTGCGAGAAGAGGTCCAGCACCTGGGTGAGGTCGGCGACCTCGTGACGGTGAAGCCGGGCTACGGGCGCAACTATCTGCTGCCCCGCGGTCTGGCCGTCATCGCCAACGAGCGCCAGATTCGCCGGCTGGAGCACGAGAAGCGCGTCATCGCGAAGCGCCTGGAGCGCATGCGCAAGGGCGCGGAAGAGCGCAAGAAGCAGATCGACAAGATCGTGCTGGTGGTCAAGAAGGCGGCCGGCGAGAGCGGCAAGCTCTTCGGCTCCGTGACCGCCATGGAGATCGACGCCCTCCTCCGCGAGCAGGGCTTCGAGATCAACCGGCGCAAGATCCTCATGCCCGACGCCATCAAGACCCTCGGCGAGCACCGGGTGGGTCTGAAGCTGCTCAAGGACGTGGTGGCTCACATCACCGTCATCGTGCAGTCCGAGAACCCCACCGTCCAGGCGGAGGCCGGGGAGGCCTGAGCCTCCTCGGGGCCTCGCCCCAGCACTTCGGGAGGCCGGCATGTCGACGGCGCGCCACCTCGAGGCACAGGAGGCCGAGCTCTCCGTCCTCGGCGGCGTGCTGCTCGACAACACCTCCCTCGACCGTGTGTCCACCCTGGTGGACCCGGCCGACTTCTTCGTCCCCCGCCACCAGATCATCTTTCGCACCATGGTGCGGCTCGCGGAGGCCGAGAGCCCCCTCGATCCCGTCACCCTGGCGACGGCCCTCGAGCAGGCCGGCGAGCTGGATGCGGTGGGGGGCATGGACTACCTGGTCCAGCTCTCCGAGGCGACCGCCTCGGCCGTCAACGTCGAGCACCACGCCGGAATCGTCCATGAATACGCGGAGGTACGGCGCCTCATCCAGGTCTGCGAGGAGGTCGTCCAGAAGGCCCGCGGGGGCGACTACGAGGACACCGAGCGCCTCTTCGACGAGGCCCAGCAGGCGGTCTACGAGGTGGGCCAGGCGCGGCAGGGCCGCCACTTCACCACCATGGCGGGCGCCCTCAAGCAGGCGGTCGAGAAGGTCCAGCGGGCCTACGAGCTCAAGAGCTCGGTGACCGGCACGCCGACGGGCTTCCTCGCGCTGGACGCCCGGACGGCGGGCCTCCAGGCCGGCGACCTGATCATCCTCGCGGCGCGCCCCGCCATGGGCAAGACGGCCCTGGCGCTCAACCTCGCCACCAACGCGGCCATGCACAACCGGACGGTCGCGGTCTTCAGCCTCGAGATGCCCACCGTCCAGCTCGCCGCGCGTATCCTCGCCAGCGAGGCGCGCGTCGACGGCGAGCGCATGCGCACCGGCCACCTGAGCGATGGCGACATCGACCGCCTCCTCCAGAGCGTCAAGCGCCTCAACCAGCTCTCGGTGCACATCGACGACACCCCCAGCCTCTCGGTCATGGAGTGCCGCTCCAAGTGCCGGCGCCTGGCCAGCGAGCGCACGCTGCCTCCCCTCGGCCTCGTGGTGGTCGACTACCTGCAGCTCATGAAGGGGCGGGCCGGCATCAAGAGCCGCGAGCAGGAGATCAGCGACATCTCCCGCAACCTCAAGGCGCTGGCCAAGGAGCTCAGCGTCCCGGTCATCGCCCTGTCCCAGCTCAACCGTGGCGTGGAGAGCCGCCCCAACAAGCGGCCCCAGCTCTCGGATCTGCGCGAGTCCGGCGCCATCGAGCAGGACGCCGACATCATCATGTTCGTGTATCGTGATGAGTACTACAACGAGGACTCCGAAGACCGGGGCATCGCCGAGGTCATCATCGGCAAGAACCGAAGCGGCTCGACCGGCACGGCGAAGCTGAAGTTCTTCAAGCAGTGGACCCGGTTCGACAACCTCGAACAGGACGAGGGCCGGGGATGAGCGACGAGGGCCGGGGATGAGCGACGAGGGCATCGACGTGCTGGTGGTCGAGGACGACGCGCTCAACGCGCGGCTCCTCACCCGCTTCTGCCGCACCCTCGGCCACTCGCCCCGCGTCGCCCAGGACGGCTCGGCCGCGCTCTCGGCGGTCGCGAAGCGCGTGCCCGACCTCGTGCTGCTCGATCTCATGCTGCCCCTCATCGATGGCTTCGGCGTCCTCGGCCACCTGCGCTCGAAGCCCGAGACCGAGAAGCTGCCGGTCATCATGGTGACGGCGGTCACCGAGCCCGAGACGCTGGCTCGCCTCGTCGATCTCGGGGCCGACGACATCGTCGGAAAGCCCTTTCGTTTCAAGGAGCTGGGGGCGCGCATCGACGCGACCCTGGCCGCACGGCGGTTCGTCGCCGAGCTGGGACGTCCCCCCGGCGCCTGAGCCGGCTCGGAGATCCCACCCCCTTGCTGGCCGGCAGGGACCGTGCTAGCAGGCAGACGTTGCACGTTGGACGCGCCCCCCGCGGTGGGTGGCGCCAAAGGAGCCCGGCATGGCGGTCAACATCAGCATCCTCATCATCGACGACGATGAGGACATCTGCGAGTACATGAAGACCCTGCTCCTGGCCACCGGGTACCAGGTCGAGACGCTCTCCGACCCCACCCTGGCCGAGGACAAGGTCCGCTCGGAGGAGTACCACCTCCTGATCGTGGATCTGATGATGCCCAAGATGGACGGCATCGAGCTCATCAAGCAGATCCGCCGGGCCGACAGCGACGTGGCCGTCGTGGTCTTCACGGGCTACCCGTCGGTGGAGACCGCCGTCGACGCCCTCAAGCTCAACGTCTCGGACTACATCAAGAAGCCCTTCGATGTGGACGAGTTCCGCGAGAAGATCGCCGACGTCCTGCGCCGCAAGGGCCTGCTCCTCAACCCGGAGGCCGAGCTGCACCGCACCATCGGCCACAACATCCGGCGCATCCGCAAGGAGAAGGAGCTCACCCTCAAGCAGCTGGCGCGGCGCACCAGCCTGTCGGTCAGCCTGCTCAGCCAGATCGAGCGCGCGGAGTCGAGCGCCTCGGTGAGCTCGCTGTACAAGGTGGCCGTGGCGCTCGGGGTGAAGCTCACCGTCCTCTTCGGCGAGTACTGAAGTGGCCCGCCGCCTGGGGGCGGGCCTCGCCGCCGCGCTGACCCTGGGAGTGGCCATGACCGCGCTCGCTCGCGACCCGGGCCTGCTCATCGTCTACCCGACCCACGGCACGCCCACCCATGTGTGGCTCCAGGGTCGGTTCATCGAGGACGAGCACATCAAGCCGGCCCGCGCCTCCGACAACAAGCTGAAGAACACCTGGCGCACCCTGCGGCAGCTCGAGTCCGACGAGATCGAGGGCGCGCGCATCCAGGTGCAGGTGGGCACCCAGACGTTCACGGTCGTCACCGACGATGACGGTGTGTTCCAGGTCGAGGGGGATGTCGCGGGGGCGCCCCTGAGCCCGGGGCCCCAGCTCGTGCGCGCCGTGGCCCTGGACGACAAGGGCCACCACGCCCCCCCGGGCACCGGCTACGTCCACATCCTGCCGGCGGCCCCGAGCGTGGCCGTCATCAGCGACATCGACGACACGGTGGTGGTCTCGAACATCACGTCCAAGCGGAAGATGATCAAGACCGCGCTGACGACCAACGCGGCGCAGATGCGGGCCACGCCCGGCACCGCCGAGGCCCTGCGGCGCGCCGTCCAGGCCGGCGCGGTGGGGGTCTTCTACCTGAGCGGCAGCCCCCAGAACTTCCTGCTCCGCCTCCAGGAGTTCTTTCAGATCAACGGGTTCCCCGAGGGGCCGGTCATGCTCAAGAACTTCGGCACCGACCCGACCTTCGATCAGACGCGCTACAAGACGGGCCGCCTCGAGACCATCCTGGCCGCCCATCCGCAGACGCGGTTCGTCCTCGTGGGCGACTCCGGCGAGCATGATCCCGAGATCTACCGCGGCCTGCGCGACCGCTTTCCCGGCCGCATCCAGGGCATCTTCATCCGCGAGGTGCCGGGGGGCGACAACCGCCCTGAGCGGTTCGAGGGCATCACCCGGGTGCCCGACTTCTCGGCCCAGCCCGACCTGCTGGCCCGCGCCGTCCAGCCGACCCCATGAGATCCGCGCTCTTCGCGCAGCACAGGGGACCGTGGCCTGCTATACTCGGGCCCGTCCTGTGCGCACCGGTCGGGCGGCCGGCGCGTGTTGCCACCGCCACCTGGGGTCGCCCACCTGATGCGATGTCCGCGCTGCGACTACAGCATGCCCTCGGGCGACCGCTTCTGCGGCCGCTGCGGGCTCGCGCGCCCGACGGACGGCGTGCCGGTGGACCCGCTCCTGGGCCTCACGGTCGCGGGTCGCTACCGCATCGATCGGCGCATCGGCGTAGGCGGCATGGGCACGGTGTACCTGGGCACCCATGTGCGGGTGGGCCAGCGCGTCGCGGTCAAGGTGCTGCACGAGCGGTACGCCGGTGATCGCGCCCTCACCCAGCGCTTCGAGAACGAGGCGCTGACCTACGCCCGCGTGTCCCACCCCAACCTGGTGGCGCTCCACGACTTCGGCCGCACGCCCGACGGCTGCTACTTCATGGTGCTGGAGTACTGCCCCGGAACCGCCCTGGCCCGGCTCGTCCGCCGGCATGAGCGCCTCGATCCCACGCTGGTGGTCGAGGTCATCATCCAGGTGGCCCAGGGCCTCGGCGCCGCGCACGCTGCCGGCATCGTCCACCGCGATCTGAAGCCCGAGAACGTGATGATGGTCGAGGCCGGCCCGGGCCGCTACCACGTCAAGCTGCTCGACTTCGGCATCGCCAAGCGTCTGGACGACGACGGCCCGCGGCTGACCCAGGCCGGGATGGTCTTCGGCACCCCCGAGTACATGGCGCCCGAGCAGGCCCGCGGCGAGCGCGTCGACGGCCGCAGCGACATCTACGCCCTGGGCTGCCTGCTCTACGAGCTCCTCACCGGCGATCCCCCCTTCGTCGGCAGCAACAAGCTCCAGGTGATGCACCGGCAGGCCAGCGAGAAGCCGCGCCCGCCGTCGGAGAGCGTGCCGGGCATCCCGCCCGCCCTCGAGGCCATCACCTTGCGGTGCCTGGAGAAGCGGCCGGCCGACCGCTTCAGCAGCACCGACGAGTTCATCGCCGCGCTCGAGAAGGCCTTCGGCACCGAGCGGCCCACCCCGGTGCCGCCGCCCGTGCGCCTGCGCGAGACGCGAGTGCCCGAGCGGGCGCGGGGCGTCGAGGCCGACACGGCCCTCACCATCACCGATGACCGCGACCTGCCCACGTCCCTGCCGACCGAGCGGGTTCTCATCGATCACACCCCCCCGCCTCGCACCACGGTGGTGCCCCCTTCGCGCCAGGCCATCTACGTCGTGGGGGGCATCTTCATCGTGGCCGTGGCCATGGCGGCCTGGCTGTTCGGCGCCGAGGACGGCACGGCGAAGCCGGAGGTCGACCGGGTGGTGACGGCGGCGCCCGCCACCGAGCTCGACGCGACGCCGCTGCCGGTGGCCGACGCTGCCATCTTCGACCCCGCCCCGCCCACCGAGCCGCCGGCCCCGCCGCCCACCGAGCCGCCCCCGCCCCCGGCCACGGACGCCCCGCCCACGGCCGCCCCGGCGCCGCCGCCAACGGTGGCGGCCCCCAGCACGCGCGCGCCGGCCGATGACGCGCGCCGCAAGCGCCGCGCCGAGCGCGCCGAGGTGGCTCGCAAGCTCGAAGACGCGCGCACCGAGCTCAGCCGCGGCCGCCTCGATCGGGCCAGCAAGCTCGTGGAAGAGGCCCTCGACGTCGACGCCCGCAACAAGGACGCCAAGGCCCTCCAGGCCCGCATCGACGACCTCGAGGGGCGCATCCGCCGGGGCACCGAGGCCTACGCCCGCAACGACTGCCCAGCGGCCCTCGCCGCCCTCAAGCCGGTGCAGGCCGTCTCGCCCAGCGCCCGGGTCCTCACCATGGTCAGCGACTGCGCGACCGGCATGCCCCCGCGCAAGATGGCGGATCTACGTTGAATTCTCTGAGCGGCGGGCGCCGGGGGCTTCCCAGCCCGGGTCGGCTCCGGTTGAATGGAGACCGTGAGCGGGCGTCTGCGCCCGCCGTCAACCGCCCCTCAAGGAGGCTCTCATGAGGCTTTCGCTCCTCGCCCTCACCCTGCCCCTGGCCCTCGCCTTCCCGGCCACCGCCAAGGAGCCCGTCCGCGCCTGGATGGGCACCCGCAACCTCGTCAAGGAAGAGCACCTGGTCCCCCGCATGGGCAAGGACGAGGGCTACGGCGACAAGTACACCTTCAACGCCGACTTCCCGGACGGTGGCAGCTTCTACTTCTCCATGACCATCAGCAACCTGGGCATGGGCGACCACAAGATGGAGGCCAAGGGCCGCTTCAGCGCCGCGGGCAAGAACATCAAGTGGAACAAGAAGCTCGACGACGACGAGTGGAAGTTCACGAAGTCGCCCTTCAGCGTCACGGCGGGCCCGGCGTCCATCAGCGGCACCCCCGAGAAGCTGGTGCTCAAGGGCAAGGGCGGCGATGGCGAGGTGGAGCTGGAGTTCACCCCCATCGCCCGCGCCTGGCGCCCCAAGAACGGTCAGATCCAGTTCGGCAAGGACCGCAAGGCCGCCGACTTCACGGTGTTCCCCCTCATGCAGGTCACCGGGCGCTACAAGGCGGGCGGCGACTGGATCGCCATCGAGGGGCGCGGCTTCGGCTCCCACTCCTGGTCCGACATCGCCGTCTACGAGCAGGCCCGCATGAGCCGCGAGCTGCGGGCCATCCAGGGCGACTACACCATCTACTTCCGCGAGCTCATCCCGGCCGAGGACTACGAGGGCACCCCCATCCAGTACCTGCTCGTGACCAAGGGCAAGGAGATCCTGGTGGAGTCCTACACCATCGAGGCGAAGCCCACCGAGTCCTTCACCGACAGCAAGCACGAGAACAAGTACGTGGTGCCCGAGAGCTTCACCCTCCTCGGCTTCGACGACGAGGACAAGAACCGGGCGTTCCGCGGCGCCATCACCAAGGTCAAGCAGCGCGCCCGCAAGGACATGCTCTCCGAGATGAACGCCGCCGTGAAGCTGGTGGCGGCTCGCTACAGCAAGCCCGTCCGCTATGACTACGATGTGAAGTACCACCTCGAGGTGAAGACCCCCACCGGCGTCGAGACCATCAAGGGCGAGGATGGCCGCTACGAGGTCTACCACTGGAACAAGTAGACGGGGCACCGTGAAGACCCTCGCCGTCCTGGCCCTGCTCCTCGCCGTCCCGACCCACGCCGAGGTGGTGCTCACCGCCCCGCACTGCGACGTCTGCACCGCCGAGGACAAGGCCTGGCTCCAGGCCCGCTCACCCACGACCCAGCGCATCGTGGCGCTCATCGACGGCGCCCGGGCCACCCTCGACGCGGCCCAGTTCACCTTCAGTGTCCGGGCCATCGAGGAGGCCCTGCTGCGGGCCCACACCCGGGGCATCAAGGTGCGCCTGGCCCTCGACGCCGGCCAGCAGGGCGCCGACACCGCGGGCGCGCGCCTGGCCGCCGCCGGGGTGCCCGTCCGCTTCGTCACCGGGCAGACGCGCGGCCAGGGGGCCGGGCTGCAGCACGCCAAGTACCTGCTCGTCGACGGCCGCGCGCTGGCCGCCGGCAGCGGCAACTGGTCCTCCACCGGCACCACCATCAACGACGAGAGCCTCATCATCCAAGAGGCCGACGATGATCCGCTCATCCGCGCTTTCGCCTGTCATTTCAACAGGATCTGGGACCAGCAGCCCGAGAAGGCCGGCGCCTGCGGCCTGCCCGACCGCGTCGCCTTCTCGCCGAGCACGGCCCCCATCACCCTCATCACCCGGGCGGTGCAGGGCGCGAAGACGTCCATCGATGTCCTCATGCACCACCTGCTCTTCGACAAGCTCATGAAGGAGCTGGTGCGCGCCCGCGCCCGGGGCGTGCGCGTCCGCATCGTCGTCAACGCTGCCGACCGCGACGAGACCCGGGGGGCCGGCTGGGACCACCTGCGCGGCGCCGGCGTCGAAATCACTTCCCACCAGCGCGGCAACCCCGACCCTCTACCAGCTCCAGCCACCTGGCTGGCCATCGTGGACGGGCGCACGTTGCTGCACGGCTCGGGCAACTGGTCGGGCAGCGCCTTCTTCAACAACTACGAGTTCTTCGTCCGCCACGAGGACGAGGGTGGTAGCCCCCCTTCCGCGAGCGCTTCGAGCAGCTCTGGGCCTCGGCCTGACGGCGAAGCGTGGACGCCGGCCTCGTCCGCCCGGCAGGCCGCCGCGGCGACGCGCATCTTCTTCGGCAACCTGCACGCCCACTTCAGCGCCGGGCAGGGCGACGCGCTGGGATGATGGCCGCCCCGAACGCCTCGGCCCGGACGGCGCCATCGTGGCCGTGGACGATCCCGGCCGACGTCGAGGCCGCCCGCCCGCGAACTTCGCCTACGCCCGCGACCAGGGCCACATGACTTCCTGGCCCTCACGCCCCGTCGTCGACGACGCCCCGGGCGATCCGGCCGACGTCCCCGACATGGCCCCCGCTGGCTTCGCCGCCCTGCGCGCCGCGGCGGCCGCCAGCACCGAGGCCGGCCGCTTCGTCATACCCTGGCCGGCATGGAGTGGAACACCAACTCCCCCGCAGCAACCACGTCAACGTCTTCGGCGGCCAGGCCCTCGCGAAGGTGCCCCGCGGCCGCCGACCAGCTCTACGACGCCTGGCTCCCCGGCCGCGCCGCCGCCGGCGACCGCGTCTGGATCATGCTCAACCACCCCCGCACCTTCCGCCGCCACGACGAAGGCGTCGAGGGCCTGGGGATCGGGCCTTCGATGTCCCCCTCGGCAGCATCCCGAGGAGAGCGCGCCCAGAAGTTCAATGATTACGGCATCGACGACTATCCGCCCCTCGCCGCGGTCCTGCCCGACCTGGATCAGCGGCGAGGCCCGGCAACGACCCCGCCGTCGTCGCAGAAGTCCCTGGCCGCCGTCGAGCGGGCCAGCCGACCGTTCGCGCGCCTGATGGAGGTCACCGTCGGCCGGGGCACCGAGCTCGGCGGCGAGACGCCCGCCAACCCAGCCTCGTGCCCGGCGCGGACGGCGCCCTCACCGCCAGACCCATGTGCAGCCACGACTGGAGTACTACCTGAGCGCCGGCTTCCCGCCTCGCCCCGGCCGCCAGCTTCGACAACCACTTCGCCAACTGGGGCACCGGCCACACCAGCCGCACCGCCATCATCGCCAGCGCCCTCACCCCCGACGCCCTCGACGCCGCCATCGCCGCCCGGGCCGTCTACGCCAGCGAAGACCAGAACCTGGCCCTGCGCTTCCACGCCGATGGCCGCGTCGCCATGGGCGGCGCCCTGCGCACCGCCGCCGAGACGCTGCCCGCCGCCATCATGGTGGAAGATCCCGACTACGCCGGACCCTTCACCCTCGTGCTCCGCCGCGGCACCCTCGGCGGCCCCTTCGAGACCGTCCTCACCACCACCGTCGGCCCTGGCTGGCACGACCTGCACCTGCCCCTGCTCGCGCCCGGCACCACCGCCATCTTCTACGTCGAGGCCCACGAACCCGGCCCCGACCGCATGGCACACAGTCGGCCCCCATCTACAGGTGGAGCGGCTGTAGCCCCGGCCCATGGCAATGGCCTGTGTAATCCATGCACTTTTCGCCCCATCCGCCTCGCCCCGCCCGGCCCCGCCGTGCGAAGGGAGCAGGTCGAAGGGTCTGCGACACGCGACTCTGACCGCTTCGGGCCATCCCCGCTGAGCTCCAGCGGTGAATCCAGTGCGCGCAGGAGCGCTTCGCCGACCTGAATCCTCTGCTGCGGCCGGGCTGCTCGTTCCCGGTGCCGTCCGTTGAGGAAGAGCGGCGCCCGTACGGGTCGGTGCGGTGCGAGTTCGCCGCCGACATGGAGCCGAGGGACGCGGGTCCCGGACAGCGGGGCGATGCCCCCACCAGGCTCATCGTGCCGAGACTGACCTCTGCAACGGCCTTCCGCTGAGCGTCCGCTGCTGCGCGGACCTGTAGCGGGGCGCCTGCCCCGGCGGGTCGCCGGCGACCACGCTCGCCCGGCCCGGGAGGCTTGTGCAGCGCTCCTGAGGCTTCGATCACCGCCCGCCGAACCTTCGATCACCGCCCGCGAACCTTCGATCGGCGCTCGATCAGCCTCGTGCAAGCACCGGTTCGGCTTGTGCAGCGCCGATTGTTGCGTGATCAGCGCTCCTGGAGGCTCGGGCGACCGCTGCCCTGGAGTCGGCGGCGATGGGGAAGCAGTCTGAGCGCTGCGCCGAGGTTCGCGAGCGTTGCGCAGAGGTTCGCGAGCGCTGCGCGGAGGTTCGCGAGCGCTGCGCGGAGAGGTTCGTGAGCGCTGATCAGCGTCTCGGGAGCGGTGATCGAGGTCTCGGGAGCGGTTGCTCGGAGCTTCCGGAGCGGTGATCGAGGCTTCCGGAGCTCTGCGGGAGATCTCGGGGCGTCGCTCAGGGGCTGGGGCCGGCTGGCAGGTCCGCAGGGCGCGTGGCCTGAGGCTTCAGGGAGCCGCGCGCCAGAGCGCGAACTCGTCGTTCAGGTCTGCGGGCGTCCAGTCCGCGTGCGCCTGCCGGGCGACCCGGCGGAAGCAGCCGGCCTGGAGGGACGCCCAGCCCTCCGTCACGACGGACGCGGTGAGGGTGCGGGTCGCCATCACAGCGCCGCCCGCGTCCAGCGGGCAAGATCGGTGGCCGGTCCCGAGGGCGTCGAGCGCGAGGGTGATGAAGAGCTCCGCGCGGAAGAGCCGCTCGGTCTCGATGGGCAGGTCGACGTCGCCGGCCAGCTCCTCGCGCATCCGCCAGGACGAGCGCGTGCTCCTCGTCGGAGAGCTCCTGCGTGCGCTGCCTGAAGCCCTCGACGACCTGGAAGAGAGTCATGGAGGGCCCGCCCGAGCTGGCGGAGGGGCGAAGCGGACCAGCACCGCTCGCTCGCGCAGCTTCGGCGGCGACGAGCGACCGGCCCAGGACGTCACCCATCGCCTGCGCGACGGCGACCTGCCGAGGGCCGAGCCTCAGCCGCGTCGATCACGAAGAGCGCGAACCGCGCGACCTCGGCGAGGCCAATCTGGCTGGGGTCAAGGGGGGCTCAGCGCCTTCGCCAGGCCGCGCCACTCGGCCGACAAGCCCGCTTGGCTGGGAAGAGCTCGCGTCGAGGGCGAGATCGTCGAGGTGGTCGAGGGCGGCGGCGAACAGCATACGGGCAGCGTAGCGAGCGGCTGCCGAGCAGGCCAGCGAAGCGGTATGCAGAGGCTCGACCGGATCGAGGCCGCCTGAAGGCGGCCTCGATGGCGACGGACCGCAAGAACCCGAAAACATGAGTGATTGTGCCGGTCGGCCCTCGGGCGCAATCCGCCACCGGCGCTCCGCGCTGACCGAGCCCCGCGCTCCGCTGGCGAGGCCAGGCTCCGCCCGCGGCTGGCGCTACCGCGGGCTGGGCGCAGCTTGACCTCGGGAGGCGGAAGCCCAGGTACCGGTTGCGGTAGCCGGGCAGGTTGCCGAGGCGGTACGCGGCAGGACGTACCCGGCAGAGTTGTACCAGGAGCCGCCCCAGTAGACCCGGTTGGAGCCTCCTGCTGGGCCCAGCAGGGTCCACTTGCAGCGTGGTCCCATGAGCACCGAGCCAGTCGGCGCACCACTCCCAGACGTTGCCCAGCATGTCGTACAGGCCCCAGGGTTGGGCTGCTTCTGGCCGACCAGGTGGGTCTGGTGGCCGCTGTTGTCACTCCACCAGGCCACGGCGTCCAGGTCGCCGTAGCGAGGGCGCCGACCGTGCCCGCGCGGCAGGCGTATTCCCACTGGGCCTCGCTGGGCAGCGACAGCGCCAGGCCCGGCTGCTGCGTGTTCAGGCGTGCGATGAAGGCCTGGGCCTCGTCCCAGCTCCTGCTCGACCGGGCGGTCAGGGCCCTTGAAGTGGGCGGGGTTGGCCCTCATGACTGCGCAGAGGGCCTGGGTGACGGGGTGTCGGCCAGCCAGAAGCCGGCGGTCAGCTCGACGGGGTGTTGGGCCTCCCAATCGAAACGCCCCTCCTCGTCGGCTGGCGACCATCATGAACCGCCCGGCGGGGCCAGCGGAAGCGCTGGCAGACGTCGCCCACGAAGATCTCGGCGAAGGGCCCGAAGGCGTCATAGCCGTAGCCCTCGGCCCAGGACAGGGGCATGGGTGGCGTCCCCGCGTCATGGCGACCTCCAGGGCGGACGCCCGGTCCAGCGCTCGGCCGCGCATCACGCGGCCTACGGTGGGCCGGGGTCCTTCGTTTTCGCCGCCGCCGAGGCGGCCGGCAGAGCGCGATGGGCGTCGGGTCAAGCGCCGGCATCCACCGGCGGCTGCGCTCGGGAGAGGCGGAAGCCCAGGTTCTGGTTGCGGTTGCCGGGCGAGTTGCCGTTGCGGTACGCGGCCCGGACGTTCCTGGCAGAGTTGTTCCAGGAGCCGCCCCGGTTGACCCGGTTGGAGCCTCTCTGACGCCCACCGTCGCGGGCCAGCATGCCCGAGCGGCGCTCATGCGTCCACCGGGGGCACGCGGCGGTGCTGCTCGCGGCGCCAGGCGGTGGCGTCGGCGTGGGCGGTGATGGCCAGGGCCGAGGCGTAGCCGCGCTGCAGGGCGAGGGCGTCGATGTCGCCGGCTGCGTAGCGCGCCTCCCAGCGCTGGCGGGCGGCGGCGTACCGGCGGCGGCGACGCAGGGACAGGCGCAGCGCGCCGGGCAGCACCCGGTAGCCCAGGAACGTGACCCCGGCGTCGGCCCGCCCGATCTGGGGGGGCTTGAGCTCGAGGCCGCGCTGGTTGGCGGCGAAGGCGCGTACCTGCTCGAAGGTCTCCCGTGCCTCGGCGCGGCTGCGGCACCACCAGACCAGATCGTCCATGTAGCGCACGTACCCGGGCACCCGGAGTCGCTCGCAGACGAAGCGATCGACGGCGTCCAGGTAGCTGTTGGCGAAGAACTGGGACGTCAGCGCGCCGATGGGCAGGCCGACTGCGCTCGGCGTCGGCCCCCGCACCAGGATGCGGGCGCAAAGCGCCAGGACGCCCGTGTCCTTGAAGCGGCGGGCGAGGACGTCACGCTGGAGAGTGGTGTGGTCGACGCTGGCGAAGTAGCGGCGGACGTCGGTCTTGACCACCCACGGCCAGCGCCGCTGGTGGTGCTGCGCCCGGTGGACGGCCGCCAGCGAACCACGATCTTCGATGCAGGCGAACGTGTCGGCGATGAGCGCCCGGACGAGCACCGGGCCGAGGTGCAGCATGAGGGCGTGGTGCAGCACCCGGTCGGCGAAGCAAGGGGCGGCGATCTGGCGGGGCTTGGGATCGCGGATGGCGAAGACGCTCCACTCGCCCCGCGGGGCCCGGTGGTGCAGCACATCTCGCTGTAATTTCAGGAGATTTCCGTCCAGCTCGCTCAAGAACGTCGCCACGGCGGGCTGGCCGCGCCGGCCCTTCGCGGCGCGGAATGCGGCCTCGTGCAGGGACGGCCACGCGGCGATGGTGGCCAGGTCGACGGCGCTACGACGAGGCATCGGCGGGCTCCACCGCGGCGAGGATCGCGGCGCCGTACTTCTCCAGCCGCCCGGGGCCGACGCCGGGCAGGGCGCCCAGCTCGTCCAGGGTGCGGATGGGCTTCTCTGCGATGGCCGCGAGCTGCTCGTTGGTGAAGACGCTGTAGAGGGGCGTCCCCTCCCGGTCAGCGAGGGTGCGGCGGACGTCACGCAGCCGGGAGTAGACCTTGAACTGGGCCTCGGACAGGATCTCTTTGTAGTCCACCTGCTTGCGGCCGGCGGCAGCGGGCGCGGTCGCCGCCGGCGCGCCCTCGGCGTAGCGGACGCAGACGGCCCAGAAGCTGGCTGATCCGTTCGGGACGAGAGTGTGCTCGACGTGGACGACGCGGTGTGCGCTCAGGAAGCGGTTGAGCTCGGCCTGCGCGGCCTCGCCGCCGACGGCGGGGATGCTGGTGAAGTGGTACTTCATGGATCCTCCTCGGTCGATCGG
>JAWKQS010000005.1:0-250113 GCA_041389985.1 bacterium | reverse complement strand
CGGGCAGGGTCACGTCCACGCACGTGGTGTAGGAGCCCTGAGCGACGAGGGCCCTGCCGGTCGCGCATGCCGCGCGCGCATGACGGGCGCCCGCCAGCGGTGGGTGGTATACCTCCCCCGTGGCCGCCCGGTGGGGCGGAGGGGGGGAGCTGATGAGCGCGGATGATCTCATCCTGCGGTCCGACCGCGGCGGCGTGCGCACGCTGACCATGAACCTGCCGAAGCGCCTGAACGGGTGGACGGCGGAGATGATGGCGGCGAAGCAGGCCGCGTTCGCCGAGGCGGCGGCCGATCCGGCGGTGCAGGCCGTCATCCTCACGGGCACGGATCCGTACTACTCGGCCGGGGTGAACCTGGGGGGGACCATCAAGCTGGCCCCGCCGCGGAAGCTGCACGGTTGGATCGTGCAGCACAACGAGGCCCTGTTCCGCACGTTCATCGACTTCCCCAAGCCCATCCTGGCCGCCGTGAACGGGCCCGCCATCGGCGCCAGCGTGACGTCGGCGACGCTCTGCGATGGGCTCATCGCGTCCGAGAAGGCCACGTTCTCGACGCCCTTCGCCCGGCTGGGCGTGCCCCCGGAGGGCTGCTCCAGCGTGCTCTTCGAGCGGCTGATGGGGGCCTTGAACGCCGCGCGCATGCTGGGGCCCGAGGGCTTCGCGCCCACGGGGCAGGAGGCCTGCGACGTCGGCCTGGCGCAGTGGGTGGTGCCCCATGAGGCGCTGCTGGCCGAGGCCCAGGCCATCGCCGAGGGCTGGATCGCGGCGGGCCGGGCGCGGACGTGGCGGGGGGACTTCACGCAGGCGGAGCTGGTGGCGGTGAACGCGCGGGAGTCGGTGGCGGTGGCCGACGCCTTCCTGAGCGTGCCGTTCCTCGACGCCCAGTACCGGTTCCTGTGGAGCCGCAAGAAGCGGGGCCCGGCGCTCACGTTCTTCGCGCTGAAGCACACGCGGCCGGTGTGGAGCCGGTTCCTGTAGTGACCGACAAACCCCTGATCTTGAAGCACAAAAACCGCTGCGCCCGCCGGAGGGCGGGCGCGGTGGCGAGGACGCTCGGGCGGGTCAGAGCTTGGTGCCGCCGCCGCCGCCCACGTCGATGAGGGGCAGCAGGTCGCTGCCGTCGCCGTAGAGCTCGAGCAGGGCGGAGAGGCCCACCTCGCCGCAGGCCTCGGAGATCTCGGCGCCGAAGCCGCCCCAGCCGGGCAGGGTCTCCCCCTCGTTGAAGTGCAGGTTCATGGTGGCCGTGAGGCACTTCAGGGTGGGCCAGAGGCGGCTGTCCACCTTGGCGTAGCGCTGGAACTCCAGGCGGCAGCCGGCGTCGTCGTGGCCGCCGGTGTACAAGTCCTGGCCGGCGAAGCTGCTGAAGGCGTAGTCATCGGTGCTGCCGCTGATGGCGGGCGAGAAGAACCGGTCGGTGCCGTAGCAGCCCTGCTGGGCGGAGCGGCCGTGGGGGGCGAAGGGGACCCACTTGCCGTCCTCGACCATGGCCTCGCACTCGGTGCGCAGGTAGGCATAGAAGTAGAAGAGCGGGTGGCTGCTCTCGACGGCGGGCAGGGCCACGTCGCACAGGGTCTCCAGGCGGTCGGTCACCTGGGTCGCCACCCCCGCCAGGGCGTCGCCCGTCGCGGTGTTCAGCTGCGCCAGGATGCCATCCGTCAGCTTCACCTTGAGGGTCTCGGGCAGCAGGTCCTCGATGACCCAGTCCTCGTTCTTGCTGATGTCCAGGTAGATGGGCAGGGCCACGATGGCGTGGGCGACCAGCGTCGCGATGATGCTGCCCACATGGCCGCCGAGGACGGCGACGGCCCCCAGGATGGGCCCGCCGAAGATGTAGACCCACGCCGCATAGGTGATCTTGATGCCGCTGATGTCAGCGCCGACCAGGTGGAAGTCGGTGACCTCGGTGAACTCGAGGGAAGGCTCGAGGTCCTCGGTGAGGGAGAGCTTCGCGAGGGCGCAGAAGTCGAGGCGGTCGAACTCGAAGCGACCGAAGTCGATCTTGTTGATCATGTCGCCCCAGGTGTCCTTCCAGTTGTAGTCCACGAACGGGCCGTCGATGAAGGTACCGGGCAGGTGGCCGCAGGCGTGGACGAGCAGGCTGTGATCGTTGGCCGGCTCATAGTCCTGGGGGACGATGCCCCCCTGCATGGCGGGCTCGTGGATGGGCATCAGCGAGAACCACAGGTTGCGGGCGCCAATCATCCCGCCGGTGTTGAAGTGCCCGACGTTCCCCGTCGCGATGTCGAACTGGTTGAAAGCAATGGGCTTCTGGTCCAGGCCGCGGCCCATCTTCACCTTGTGGGAGCGGTTCCAGAAGGTCTGGTCCGTCAGCAGCTTGTCCTCGACCTGGTGCACGTAGCCGTAGTGGGTGTCGCCGAAGGGGTACTCGCCGCACTGCCACGCGTTCTGGCGCAGCACCGACTTGACCTCCTGGGGCGCCAGGTACCGGGCGCACTGCGCGGCGTAGTCGGCGGCCAGCTCATGGCCGGCCAGGACGTTGGCGTCGAAGGCGCCGCCCTCGCCGAA
Source organism: bacterium (assembly GCA_041389985.1). GTDB lineage: Bacteria > Myxococcota_A > Bradymonadia > UBA7976 > UBA1532 > JACKDP01. The sequence continues at coordinate 247,588 of JAWKQS010000005.1, read as the reverse complement.
CATGGCCTCGGCCATGGGGCGGCAGGTGGTGCAGGGGGCGTAGCCGAGCGACTTGGGGTTCTCCATGGCGCCGTCGCAGAGGACGACCTTCTGCTTGTCGTAGTCCCAGAAGCTGTCCTCGTCGTCGAAGTAGGCGATCGTCTGGCTCACCTGCTTCGTCGCCTGGCCGCAGTCGGCCGGGTAGAAGAGCTGGTCGACCATCGCATCGAGGGCGTTGATGACGCGGTTGTAGCCCACCTGCAGGCGCAGGCGGTCGGGGGAGGCGGCCCGGGGCGCCTGGAAGAGCGCCACCAGCGGCACCCAGCCCTTCTTCTGGGGGGCGAAGACGGGGGTCACCTCGGCGTAGACGTTGAGATCGAGGCCCTGGAGCAGGCTGGTCACCTCGCCGCAGTCGTTGGGCAGGCAGGCCTCCAGCTCGTCGCGCAGGTGGGCGATGCCGGGGGCCATCAGGCGCGTCACCACCACCGACTCGTTGCGGCTGAGGGTGCCGACGGACGCCGCGTCGCTGGTCGCGTGGGCGCGCACGGTCACGTCGTCGCAGCAGGCGTAGCGGTAGATGGCCTGCTCGCCCGCCGCGATCTCCGTCGCGGCCATGCCCATGGCCTGCGGGTCGGGGGGCAGATCGTCGTCGGGCAGGATGGTGTCGGCCCAGGTGATGGCCCCGTCCTCGACGGTGAGCACGGAGCGGCCATCCCAGCCGATGGTGCCCTGCACGCCGCCGCCGGCGGTGGCGCCGTCCAGCAGGTCGAGGAGGAGGCGGTCGCTCTCCTCGAGCTGGGGCGCCCGGCCCCCGGCGAGCCAGGCCCGCAGCGCCTCCCGGCCGGCCTCGGTCTGGCGGAGGAAGAAGCCCCCCAGCTCAGCGGCGGTGCGCGTTCGCGCTGGCTCGACCCAGACGGTGCCGTCGTCGGCGATGCCCGCCGCCGCGTTGGCCGGGTCGGCCTGGAGGGCCCGGACGACGGCGTCCGCCGTGCGGGCGTCGAGGGGGCCGTCGAAGGGGCCGTCGAAGGTGTCCTGGGCGACGGCGGGGGCCACCGAGCCGAGGAGGAAGCAGGTGGAGAGGAGCATGGAGCGCTTCGAGGCGATCATGGCGGTGTCCTTGTCGATACCGGGCCGAAGGTGGCCGTCGCCCGTGCCATTCGCCCCCGAGTCGCTGAACCTTTCGAAGAATTCTCAGACGCCCGATCCGCCCGGCCCGATGAACCGGGTACGTCGGGAGGCCGACTCGCCACGATGGCCGGGCGGTCCGGTGGACTGCCCTTCCGCAGCGCTCAGCGCGTCGCGAGGGGACGTTGAGGAGTGTCCCTGGCCAGGAAACGGGGACCTCGCGTCCCTTGCAGCCAGGTTGTCGGCTGCCCGGGCACACACCGCGCCGACCACGCCAGCCGCCGGCGTCAACATCAACGAATTCAGGACCTTGCGGTGGGGTTACCCCGCCGCTGCCCGGCTCCACGACGGCGGCGCGAAGCACGGCGGGACGGTGCCCGCCGGCCACGGCACCATGGGCGCGGTCGGATCCTCCAGCCGCCGCCAGTGCGCCTTCGTCGCCTGGGTGTAGGCGGCTCGCGCCACGTCATGTGCTCGCCGCCACTCCTCCTCCTGAGCCTGGGTCCCGTGCACCTTCGGCCGGGGCGCCCGCTTCGGCGGCATGGATGGGGCCATCGGGTCCAGCAGACGCAGCGACTTCGGGTCCCGCAGGCGGATCCCCGCCTTCTTCCGCCGACGCCGGTGGGCCCGCGCCACGTCGTCCGCCATGGCGCGCAGAAGTACCCGGTACGCCGTCGGGCTCAGCGCTTCGCAGCCCGGCAGGCGGTCCAGCGGGACCTCCACCTCCACCTCGGGGCCACCCCCATACTGAAACGCCCCGACCAGCCGCTCCCCCCGAAGCAACCACGGCGTGCTGCTCGCGCACGGATCCTCCTCGGGATGCCGCACCAGCAGCGCTGCCGTCGCGGGCGCCAGCAGGTCCTTCATCTGGGCGAGGGCATGCTCCGCCGAGACGACCTGCTGGCACTCGTTGCGCGCCAGCAGGGGCCCGGACAGGCCCAGCAACTTGTTGATACGACGAGAGATTTCCCGGAGCGTCCAGGCCAGGAAGGCGGCCTTGTAGATGCCGCTGGGGGCGCCGATCAGCAGGCGCAACGAGCTGGGCATGACGTGAAATCCGTAGAGATCGATCTCCGGGAAGCGCTGGCGGGCGCGGCCCAGGACGCCGAGGACCGTGCGGACGGCCTTGCGGGTGGGGACGAAGGCGGAGAGGTGGATGACCTGAGACCTTACCAGGTACACCCCGACGTCGAGTCCGGTGCGCAGACTCGGTACCCGGTACTGCTGCAGTTCCAGGCGAAGCTCAGCGGCCATGAGTGCCTCCTTTTGAGGGTGAGGGCCACTCAGCTATCGGTCAGTCGAGCCGCGTGTCGCAGGCCGGGACGAAGAAAGTCGAAAAAAGCTCCTGGGGCGCCTCTTCGGCAGGGCATCCAGCGCGGTCAGTCGCCGCTCGGTACCCGGTAGGTGCGCCGGCCGGTGCGCACAGGCTGCATCACCTGGAGGGTGCGGCCGGCCAGCGGGGCGCCATGCAGGGCGGCGAGGGCGCGCTCGGCGTCGGCGCCGCGGGCGAACGTGATGAAGCCAAAGCCACGCGATCGGCCGGTGCCGGCGTCGGCCTGGATGGTCGCGTCGATCAGCGTCCCAAAGCCCTCGAAGGCGGCGCGCAGGGCGGCGGCGTCCACCTCGGGGGCGAGGCCGCCGACCATGAGCCGGGTGGCGTCCATGCCGGTCAGCTGATGCGGGTGCCGGGGGGGTGGTCACCGGGGAGGGTGATGAGGGTGACGGTCTCCTCGCCGCCAGCGAGGAGCATGCCCTCGCTCATGACGCCGCGCAGCTTGCGGGGCTTGAGATTGGCCAGCAAGATCACGGACTTGCCCACGAGGTCGGCGGGGCTGTACCAGGCGGCGATGCCGGCGCAGACGGTGCGCAGGCGGCCCTCGCCCGCGTCGACGGTGAGCTTGATGAGCTTGTCGGCGTTGGGGTGGGGCTCGGCCTCGACGATGCGGGCGGAGCGCAGCTCGAGCTTCGCGAAGTCGTCGTACTCGATGGGGGCGATGCCGGCCGGGGCAGCCGGGGCGGCGGGGGTCTCGGTCACGGGGCTCTCCTTGGCGGGCGTCGGGGCCTTCGGCGCCTTGGCCGGCTTCACCGGCTTCGCCGGCTCGGCCAGCGTCTCGTCCTCGTCTTCGAGGCGGGGGAAGAGGGGCTCGCCCTCCTGGGTCTGCAGCCCGGCGGGCAGGCCGCCGAAGGTCAGCGTGCTCTGCCAGGTGCGCAGGTCGGCGGGGACGCCGAGCTGGTCGAGCAGCGCCGCCGCCTTGCGGGGCAGGAACGGCAGCGTCCAGACGCCGAGCAGGCGCAGCGTCTCGCACAGGGTGTAGAGCACCTCGCCCAGCCGGCTCTCCTGCTTGCCCTTGGCGAGGACCCAGGGGGCCGTCTCGACGACGTACTTGTTGGCCGCGCCGACCACCGACCAGATGGCGGCGATGGCGCGGTGGAAGGCCATCTCGTCCATGGCCTCGACGAGCTGGGCCCGCGCGGCCTCGATGACGGCCGCCAGGGTGGCGTCCTCGGGGCCCGCCTCGCCGCGGGCCGGCATCACGCCGCCGCGGTACTTGCGCAGCATGCCGAGGGTTCGGTTGCACAAGTTGCCGTAATCATTGGCGAGTTCGCCGCGGTACCGGTTCTTGAGGCCCTGCTCGCTGAAGTCGCCGTCGGTGCCGAAGGTGACCTCGCGCAGCAGGAAGTAGCGGAAGGCGTCCGGGCCGTACTTCTGGGCCATCTCGAACGGATCCACCACGTTGCCGAGGCTCTTGCTCATCTTCTGGCCGTCGATGGTCCACCAGCCATGGGCGAAGATGCCCTTGGGCAGGGGCAGGCCGGCGCTCATCAGGAAGGCGGGCCAGTAGACGGCGTGGAAGCGCAGAATGTCCTTGCCGATCACATGGATGGCCGAGGGCCAGAAGCGCTCGAAGGCCGGCGCGCCGGGGCCGCCGAGGGCGCTGATGTAGTTCGTCAGGGCGTCCACCCAGACGTAGACCACATGGCCGTCGGCGCCGGGCACGGGGATGCCCCACGAGAACGTGGAGCGGCTGATGGAGATGTCCTGCAGGCCGCCCTCGATGAAGCGGCGCAGCTCGTTGTAGCGCGAGGCCGGCCGCACGAAGTCGGGGTGGGCGTCCAGGTGGGCCAGCAGGGCCTCGCCGTACTTCGACAGGCGGAAGAAGTAGCCCACCTCCTCCATCCACTCCACCGGGTGGCCGGTGGGGGACTTGCCGTCGACCACCTCGTCCGCGCTGAACCAGGCCTCGTCGCCCACGCTGTACCAGCCGGCGTACTCCGACAGGTAGATGTCCCCGGCGGCCTCCATGCGGCGCCACATCTCGGCCACGACGGCCTTGTGCCGCGCCTCGGTGGTGCGGATGAAGTCGTCGTTGGTCAGGTCGAGGGCCGCGCTCATGGCGCGGAAGGGCGCCGACCAGCGGTCCGCCTGGGCCTGGGGCTCGAGGCCGGCGGCGCGGGCGCTCTGCTCGATCTTGAGGCCGTGCTCGTCGGTGCCGCTCAGAAACCAGGTGTCGTCCCCCAGCAGGCGGTGCCAGCGCGCCAGGGTGTCCACGGCCAGGCTCGTGTACGCGTGCCCGATGTGGGGCGCGGCGTTGACGTAGTAGATGGGGGTCGTGATGTAGAACGTACCCGCCATGTCAGCTCTCCTCGCTCGGGGCTCCGGGGCCGGGCACACTGCCACGATCCACCCCGTCCTGGCCACCGGATCGTCGCCGCTTTCGGCGCTTGCGGGCCTGGCCTTCGCCACGCTCGGGGACGGGAGGCAGGGGCTCGCGCCGACGGCGCACCCGCCGCGGGGCGTTCTCGGGCGCCAGCAGCGCGTCGACGAGGTCCTCGAAGGCGGCGAACTCGCCGGGGGGGGTCTCGGTTTTCTCGGTCATGCTCTCTTCAGGCTGCCTGTGGTTCGGCCAGGGCCAGGTGGCAGAGCAGGCGCTCCAGGAACAGGCGGGCGTTGCCGGAGCGCGCGAAGATGGCGTGCTCGGCCTCGTTGATGGCGTCGATGAAGCCCAGGATGCGGCGCTGGTGCACCCGGCTCGCGAGCGCCACCAGGGCGTCGCGCAGATCGGCGTGGACCAGCCCGTCGAGCGGCGCGCCGGCCTGGATGAGCAGCAGATCCCGGTACCAGGTCCGCAGCAGGTGCAGCACCAGCGGCAGGTCCTCCGTGGACCGGGCGAGCTGCTCGGCCAGGTCGAGCAGGGCCGGCAGGGCGGCCAGATCCTGATCCACGTCCAGCCGCTCGACCAGCGCCGCGCGTTGCTCCAGCACCCGGCTCTGGGCCAGCGCGACGCCCTTGCTGATGCTGCCTTCGGCCAGGCCGGCCAGCAGGTCGGCCGCGGCGGGCTCGAGCTCGGCCAGGCGGGCGAGGTGGCGGGCCACCACCGCCCGGTGCAGCGGCGCGAAGCGGACCCGCTGGCAGCGCGAGAGGATGGTGGGCAGGAGCAGGTGCGGCGCCGCGCTGACCAGCACGAAGTGGGTGTCGGGGCCCGGCTCCTCCAGGGTCTTCAGCAGCGCGTTGGCCGTGGCCGGGTTCATGCGCTCGGCCTCCAGGATGACGACGACGCGGCGGCCGCCCTCGTAGCTCTTGAAGCCGAGATCGTGCTGGAGCGCGCGCACCTGGTCGATGCGGATGGAGGCCTCGGGCCGGCCGTCGCTCTTCTGGCCCCGCTCCAGGACATGGAAGTCGGGGTGCTGGCGCTCGGGGACACGGCGGCAGGCGCGGCAGGTGCCGCAGCCTTCACCGGCGGTCGGGCTCTCGCAGAGCAGGGCCTCGGCCAGCTTGAAGGCGGTGAGCGCCTTGCCGACGCCGTCCGGGCCGGCGAACAGGAAGGCGTGGTGCAGCCGCCCGCTCCGCAGCGCCCGCCGCAGGCTGTCGACCGCGCGGTCCTGGCCCTCGACGGACGCGAAGGACACGGGGCAACCCCTTGATCTGCTTCAGAAAGTGTACTGGGCGTTCAGGTTGAAGACGCCCACGGCCTGCTCGTACTTGCCGGCCGCGTCGGGGCTGCGGGCCGCCTCGCGGATGGGAGTGCCCGACAGATCCGTCAGCCGGTCGCCGCCGGCCGGCGTCGTGCGCCCGCGGGGGCTCGTCTCGACGGTGAAGTAGATGACCTGGGTGTACGAGGCGCCGATGGCCAGGGACTTGTCGAGCAGCTGGAAGCGGCCACCCAGGCTGACCGTGGCCTTGTCCTGGTCGAGCAGCGAGGGCTCCAGGGTGCTGTCGGGCACGGCGCTCTTGTCGAAGCCCACGCCGCCGAAGATCTCGATGTCCTCGTCGAGCCAGCGGGAGTAGCCGGCGCGCACGTCGAAGGCGTCCTCCCAGTGGCGGGGGATGATGCCGATGCTGCCGACGGCGTTGCCCTGGGCGTCCGAGCAGGTGCGGCCCGCCGTCTCGGCGTTGAGGACGCACTGCTCCTTGAGCACGCTCCAGCGGACGTAGGAGCCGAAGAGCCGGATCTCGTCCAGCGGGGTGGGCCGCCAGCGGGCGCCCAGGCGGATGACGTCGGGCATCTCCTGGAAGAGCTCGACCTTGGTCTTCTTGTCATCCACGGCCGCCGCGCCGCTCACGATGCGGGCGTCGCCCTTGAGCGTGTTCTCGCCGAAGCCGGGCTGGCTCTGGTAGGAGGCGCCGATCCACCACTGGTCGTTGGGCCGGTAGATGATGCCGCCCGCCAGCGAGATGTCGTTGGAGCTGACGTCGACCAGCGTGCGCCCCTCCTTGATGTTCTCGCCGGAACGCAGGCTGTCGGTGCCGTCGGCGTTGCGGGCGCGGACCGTGTTGATCTCGCTCTTCACGAAGTTCACGCCGAGGCCGATGCTCAGGTTCGTGTTGGGGATCTCGTAGCCCGCCGCCCCCGTCACGTAGAGCGACCGGATGGTGCCCTCGATGACCCACCAGCGCTGCGCGCCGTTGACGGCGCCCGGGAAGTCGTCGTTGGCCGTGCCATCGTCCCAGACGGACTGGCCGCCGAAGGGCACGTAGAAGCCGATGCCCGCCCCGAAGCCCTTGATGCCGAAGTCGGAGGTGACGGCGGCGAAGGGCGAGGCGACGTAGTTGAAGAGGCTGGCCTTGCCCGAGTTGGCCGCCACGCCCGCGCCGTTGGGGGTGAAGCTGCCGGCGTAGCCCTCATCCTGCGGGTTGTCGATGGCGTCGGGATCGCGCGTGTAGTTCACGCTGCGCCAGGCGAAGTTGCCATCGAGATACAGCCGCGTGCCAAAGCCCAGCGAGAGGCCGGCCGGGTTGTAGTACATGGCGGTCGGGTTGTCGGTCGTGGGGTGCCCGTGCTCCCCCCCGAACCGCGCCACGAGGATGCCGCTGGCCTGGGCCTCCGCGGCGAGGAGACCGGCTGCCACGGCGGCCGCGAGCGTAAGTCGATTCTGCTTCACCGGGTCCTCCAGCACACGAAAACGGGGCGTACCGACTCGTTTGACAGGGCGAATGAAAGCGTTGGAGACTCGCCCTGTTCTGCCGGAACCGCCGGTCGAGAAAGGCGCGTATCATGGTCCGAATCCGCCTGTCAAAGCAGTGTCCGCCCGCCGCCGCTGGAAATCCAGCCCCTTGGAGGGCCCCGCGCTGGCTTTCCGCCGTGGGGGTCCTGGCGGCCACGACGCTGACCGGCTGCCCCGACACCGATGGGTCGATGGACGACTTCGTGACCCGCTCCGAAGCCTTCCGCCCGGGCGGCAGTCGCTTCCCCGACGCGGCGCCCCCCGCCGGGTTCTTCGACGCATCGGGGCACTACCTCATCGCCCTCGCGGCCGGCGTGGATCCGTCCAAGCCGCTGGCGTTCGGGGCGACGGTGGAGGTAGACGCCTCCGATGACCAGAACCCCACCATCAAGATCACGCTGCAGGCGCTGTCGGCGGACGCGGCGCGCATGCCGGTGGGCGACCCGCTGACCACCGATCCGGTCGCGCTCAACCGCGATGACGGGACGTTTGAGATCGACTACGGCCGCGTCCTCATCGACGGGGCCGCCGATCCCATCATCCCCGGCGCGGCCATCGAGGCGGATCTGATCCTGCGGGGCCAGACCAACAGCGCCACCGAGGTCTGCGGCGCCATCGCCGGCAACATCATCCAGCCCGCCATGCTCGCGCTGGACGGCACCTTCGGCGCCTCGGCCACCCCCGAGGGCATGTACGCCGGGATCCCTCTGCCGACCAAGTGCACCGAATAACTCTGGTTTTCGGTTTCTCTTCCCGCTACACCCACCGAGGAGGTCGGCGATGTCTCGCCTGATCGCCGTCGCTTGCCTGCTGTCGCTCCTGGCGTGCGGCAGCCGTGGTGGGCAGGTGCGCCTGCCCACCTTCCCGCCGACCGTCCTGCTGGTCCAGGTGGATGGCCTGACGCCCGGCCTCCTGGATCGCTACCTCCGGCGCCCCTCGTCCCGCGGGGCCGATCGCGGCCTGCATGGCCTGCTGGGGACGTCGGCGCCCGGCGCCGGGCGCCTGACCCACGCCCGGGCGGCCTCGACGACGGCGCTCGCCCCGCTGGGGGCCGACGGCGTCGTGACGGCGGGGACGCTGGTAACGGGGGCGACGCCCCTCGCCCACGGGGCCTGGGCCGGCCACGCCGAGCTGGCGGCGGAGACGTCGCCCATCTTCGAGCGGGTCGGGCCGCGGCCGTCGGTGGCGGCCGGCGTGCCGGGCCGGGGTCCGGGCCTGATCGCCGTGGACGCCGCGGACGACGCCGCGCGGGTCGACGGCGTCCTGGCGCGGCTGCCGAAGGACGCGGCCGTCGTGGCCATCCGCCTGACCGGGCTGGCCGACGCGGTGATGGCCGGCCGCATCGACGCCGCCCCGGCCGCCCTCGCCGAGGTGGATCGCCAGATCGCTCGCCTGATCAAGGCCTTGCCCCCCGCCACCGTGACCATCCTGGTCGGCGGGTACGGCGTCTCGGCCACCGTCCCCGGGGCGGCCCGCTCGGCCAGCGAGCTGGCCGAGGCCCTGTCCCAGCCGGAGGACAAGCTGCGGGCCGGTGGATCCGTCCTGCGCATCGACGAGCCCCGCGCCGAGAACCTCGGCCCGCTGGTCCGGTCCGGCATGACCAGCGCGGTGCTGACCCACGACGGGCAGACCCTGGGCATCCTCGATCTGGACATCGGCGGCTTCCGGCCGGTGTTCAGCGACGAGTTCCCGGCCTGGCCCGGGCTGGTCGAGCGGGTCATGGCGGCCGTGCCGGCCGGCAGCCTCTTCGCCATCGCCAACCCCGCCGCCGGGGTGGCCTTCGGCCCGGGCAGCGGCGTCAGCCGCGGGGGGCCGGGCGAGGCCGAGTCCCAGGTCCCGATCATCATCGCCGGGCCCATCCTCGCCGGCGTGGATCCCGCAGCGCTCGACGGCATGGCCCTCGCGGACGTGGCGGCCACCATCCAGGGCGCCCTGGGCGACGGGCCCGAGGGACGCTGGCCCGCCCTGCGCCGCCGCGCCACGCCGCCGCCGGCGCCCACCTTCATCGCCGCGCTCGGCGGGCCCACCGAGGTGCCCGAGGGGCTCGCCCAGGGCGCCGCCGCCTTCCAGGCCGGCCACTTCGAGCAGGCCGTGGCGCTGCTCACGACGCCCGCCACCGGCGAGGCCGAGACGTGGCGCGGCATCCTGCACGCGTGGGCGGCCCGCAAGGCTGCCGGCCTGAAGGGCGAGCCGCCCGCCTGGCCTCCGGCCTCGGGCTGGGCGGCCGTGGTGCTCGGGGTGGCCCGGCTCGACGCCGGCGACGAGGAGGCCCCGCCCCTCCCGGCCCCGGCGGGGCTGACCGCGGATCAGCAGGCGCTGCACGGGGCCTTCGCCGCCCTCTACCCGCCGCCAAGCCACCCCTGCGAGGCACCCGAGATCCGCCCCCGCGACCTGCTGGCCACCGCCTCGGCCACGTTCGCTCACCGCGGGCTGCCTGGCTTCGCGGCCCTCGCCGACCTCAGCCGATCGCGCATGTTGCTGGATCCAGAAGAGATTCGCGTCGCCGTGGCGGCCGTCCTCGACCACCTGGAGGCGCCGGGCGCGGGCCATGTGCGCACGCGGGCGCTGCCGGATCTGCTGCTGACGAGCCTGCTGCGGCCCGACATCGCAGAGGCCGCCGACGGCGAGCTGGACCGGGCGGCGGAGCTCGTCCTGCTGGAGCTGCAGGCCGGGATGGCCGCGGACACCGGCCCCGGGGCCGCCGACCGGCGGGTCGGGCGCATCGTGCTGCTCATGGACGGGGTCGCCGCGCGTCGGCAGCCGGCGCTGCTGGAGGAGACGGTGGCCCTGGCCATCGCCGGCCAGCAAGGGGTCTCGGCGGCCATCGTGAAGGGCCTCATCGCCTCGGGCGGGCTCATGTCGCTGCTGCGGGGCGATCCCGTCCGCAGCCTCGTCACGATGATCAACCTCATGGACGAGGCCCTCGCGCCCATCAAGGCGCGGCCGGTGGCCGAGCTGGGTCCGGACGACCGCGTGGCCCGGGCCATCCCGCACCTGCTGACGGCCATCGTCCTGGGGCTCCAGGGCAAGCTGGATCTCGCCCGCCCGGAGCTGGATCAGGCGGAGGCGCTGGTGCCGCTGGAGGGGGTGCTGGCGGATCGCGAGGCGGCCCTCAAGGGCCTGGGGCCCGACGACGAGCCCGCCCTCGCGGCGTGGGGTCCCTTCGTGCGCGCCGCCCTCATCCTGGCCGGGACGACGCTGGACCTTCTGCTGGACGATCAGGCCGCCGCCTTCGCCCACGGGCGCGACGCGGTGGAGCTGGTCCGCCGGGTGGTGCGCGCCGAGCTGGCCCGCGCCGGCATCACGGGGCTGGACGCGCATGTGGATGCGCTGGCGGCCGTGGGCCAGGCCGGCCTCGACTGGGGGGCCGCCGTCGCCACCGACGCCCCCGACGTGCAGGCCCGAGGGGAGGCCGTCCGCGCGGCGGTACGCGCCGTGCCCCTGGCCGCCCCGCAGGCGGACCCGGCCGCCCGGCCCTGGCTGGCGCTGGTCAGCGTCATGGCCCACGACGTCGCGTGGATCGCGGGGGATCGCGCCGCCGCCGGCCTCGCGCCGGCGACCACGGCCCTGGAGACGCTGCTGGGGGAGTGGCGCCCCGACTCGCGGCTGGGGCAGGCGGGCCTCCTGCTGGTCCTGGCCGCCCAGCACACCCTGCCGGATCTCGAAAAGATCAAGGATGTCGAAGGGTTGTCCTCGGCATTCGAGAAGATGCCGCGCCTGGACGAGGCCCTCGGGCGGGTGCGCACCACCGCGCGAGCCCTCTTCCCCGAGGCCGAGGTGGTGCCCCAGCTCCAGGCCGACAAGGTGGAGCGCGTCATCCTGGAGAACGTGCTGGTGCTGCTGGGGGTGGATCCGCGGCAGTGGACGGACGTCGAGGCGGTGCTGGCGCCCCTGGAGGTCCGAAACCAGGCGCTCTACGAGATCGTGAAGGGGAAGGCCAGCGACAGCCGGGATCTGGTGTCGCTGGTGCTGGCGTTCCTGGAGGGGGGCCGCGGGCGCTACCGGGAGGCGGCGGAGCGGGCCGCGGTGGCGGCGGGCTGGGCGCCCGGGCCGGCGTTCGCGGGCTACGGCGTGGTCTGGCGGGTGGTCGAGGCGCGCTTCCGAGCGGCCGCGGGGGACGTCAAGGGGGCCGATCGGGCCGCCGCCCTGGCCCAGGAGGGCTGCGGCCCGGTGGCGTGGCGGCTGGCGCTGGCCCGGGCCGTCTGGCTGATGCACGAGCGGGATCCGGCGGCCGCGAAGGCCCAGTTCCGGGCCGCCCGGGAGGGGGGGCGTCGCGCGGGCTTCGGGGAGTACGCCGCCCGCTTCAGCCTCGCCATCCAGGATGGCAACAGCATCGTCAACGCGACCATCGAGGTGCCCACGCTCGGGATGCTGCTCGGGCGCAGCTCCGGGACGTTCCAGCTCGGCGCGGGCGCCGCGAGCCTGGAGAAGCAGAGCCGCCAGATCGGCTGGCAGCTCACCCCGGCGGGGACCGCCGCCGACGCCGCCCTCGAGAGCCTGGCCCTGGAGGGCTGGCTGGCCCTCACGGCGGGTGACGACGCCACGGGGGGTGAGGCCCTCTCCAACATCATGGCCCTCTTCTTCGGCGTGGATCCGCGCTTCATCGACGAGCTGCCGCCGGCGGGGCTGCCCCCGTTCCCGCCGCAGGCGTTCATGCCGCGCTCGCCCTACCTGCTGGCGTGGCTGGCGACGCTGGCCGAGCTGCGGGGGCACGAGGCCCTGGGCGGCTGGCTGCTGCAGCAGCTCGCGGCCCGCGCGGAGCTGGAGTGGAAGGACCCGCCCGGCGGCCTGGAGTCGACGTGCGAGCGCCCGGAGACCGACGACGGAGCGCCCATCGTGGCGAAGCTGCGGTGCACCGCGCCGGCGACCCTCTACCGCCTGCTGGGGGCCGAGACGGCCGGGGCCTTCGCGGCCGTGGTGGATGCTCGCCTGCGGCAGAAGGCCGGGGAGAAGGTGGATCTGAAGAAGCCGCTGGCCGCACTGCGGGCCCGGGCGCCGGCGCTGGCCGGCAACGACGAGGCGGGGCGCAAGGCGGCCGACGCGCTGCGGGCCGGCAAGCCCGACGCCGCGCGGGCGAAGGCGGCAATCAGCGCCGGATTTGCCTGTGATCTCGGGCTGGTAGCGACGGGCAAGCCCGAGCTGGCCCCGGCCGTGGCGGGGGCCCTCGACCGCTGCGGCATGGCCCCTTCCGCGCCGTGCTGGCCCTGGGCCAGGCCGAGGCGCTGGAGCCCGACGCCGCGCTGGCGGTGCTCAAGGACGCCATCGAGATCGGCGCCCGGCTGCCGGCGCTGCGCGACCAGCTCCTCGGCCCGGCGTGGGCGCAGGTGCGTACGCGCATCCTGCGGGGGCTCGCTGCCGGCGCGCACCCGGACGTGGATCGCCCTGGCCGAGGCCGTCGACGCCCCGATCAGGCGGTGTGGCTGCGGACGGTGGCCCTCGCCGCGCAGCCGGGTCCCGCCCTCGTCGCCCAGGCGAAGGCGCTGCTGCGCTCGGCGTGGGAGGCCGATGTGCGGTCGGGGCCGGCCGTCCGCTACCTCAAGCAGGTGGCCCTGGGCGCCGACGCCCGGCAGGCCGCCGAGGAGCTCCTGAAGTGACGACGCCCCCGACCCCGGAGCTGCCCGAGCGCCCGACCATGGCGGACTTCCAGGCCTTCATTCAGGGCCTGGAGGCCTTCCACGGCTGGCTCGATGTGGACCTGGTCCACAACATCTTCCTGATGGTGGAAGAGGTGGGCGAGCTGGCCAAGGCCATCCGCAAGCTGCAGAAGCTCTTCCCCGAGGGCGCCCCGCCGTCGGAGGACGCCGCCCGGGCCCACGTCGGCGAAGAGCTCGTCGACGTGCTCAACTACCTGCTGGCCATCGCGAACCGCCTCGACATCGACGTCGAGGCGGCCTTCCGGGCCAAGAACGCCCTGAACCTGGCCCGCCGCTGGGCGTGAGCCGGCCGGGGCTCAGTGACCGAGCATGGCGATGGTCACCAGGATGACCAGCGGGACGGCAAACCACAGGACGGCAAGCTTGGAGGCAGAGCCTCCCTGGGACTGGGGGTCGCTCATCAGAGCCCTCCGGGATTCCCCGGCAGCGCCGGGCGAAATCCGACACAGTGCGTGGGAGCGAGGGGTACACGCGAACCGAGGGGGCGGGCCGAGCACTCGCTCGAAGCCGCCAGCGCGAGGGGGCCCTCGTCGACGCGCCGGGCGGGATCGTGCGCCGGGTCCAGGCGACTTGCAACGGGATCTCTCAGGGCCTGGAGCGAGGCCGGCCGGCGTCAGCGACCCACCAGATCGGGGGTGATCGCCGCGACCGTGGGGCAGCCGCAGAGGGCCATGGCCTCGTCGATCTCGCGGCGCAGCAGGTCGATGATCTCGGCGGCGCCGTCCGCGCCGTCCACCGCCAGGCCCCACAGGATCGGCCGCCCCACCAGGACCGCCCGCGCTCCGAGGGCCAGGGCCTTGATGACGTCCGTCCCCCGCCGGATGCCCCCATCCAGGAAGAGCTCGGCCTCGCCGGCCACCGCCTCCGTGATGGCCGGCAGGACGTCGAGGGTGGCCGGCGCGGTGTCGAGCTGGCGGCCGCCGTGGTTGGAGACCACCACGCCCCGCGCCCCGTGGGCCACTGCCCGCACGGCGTCGTCGGGCCGGACGATGCCCTTCACCACCAGCGGCAGGCGGGTGATGCTCGCCAGCCAGTCGAGGTCGGCCCAGGTCAGGCTGGGATCGAGGCGCTCGGCGACGTAGGCGGCCAGCCCGGAGTCCAGCTTCGCCTCGCGCACCTCGTCGAGGCCGGCGCCCGAGAGGTTGCGGACGGAGAGGCCGGGGGGCAGGTGGAAGCGGTTGCGCACAACGCGCTCGCGAGTGCCCAGGATGGGGGCGTCGACGGTGAGCACCAGCGCCTCGCAGCCGGCGGCCTCGGCCCGCTGGACCAGGGAGCGCGTGGCCTCGCGGTCTTTGTAGACGTAGAGCTGGAACCAGACGGGCCCCGTGGCCGCCGCGACCACCGCCTCCATGTCCGTGGTCGACAGGGTGCTGAGGATCATGATCGTCCCCGCCCGGCCGGCGGCCCGGGCGGTGGCCAGCTCGCCGTCGGGGTGGGCCAGGCGGTGGAAGGCGGTGGGGGCGACCAGCACCGGCAAGGCGATCGGGGTGCCCAGGACCGTGGTGCGGGTGTCTCGCCGCGACACATCCACCAGCACGCGGTAGTGCAGGGCGACCCGCTCGTAGGCCTCCCGGTTGGACCGCAGCGTCAGCTCGTCCCGCGCGCCGCTCTGGTAGTAGCCGAGGGTCATGTCGGGGAGGCGCTTCTGGGCGAGGCGCTCGAAGTCGAAGAGGTTGATGGGCTCCATGCCGGGAGCCTACCGCAACTCCACCGGGAAAGTCTCTTGATTTCAGAGAGTTAGAAGAGACCCTTCTTGCGGTTGCAGGTGAAGGTGCCCTCGACGGTGGCGGTGCCTTCGGGGCCGCGCATGTCGGTGCAGCGGAAGCTGCCCTCGCGGCCCTCGCCCACCTCGAGCACGCAGTCACCGCCCTCGATCGGGCGGAAGCTGGCGCCACCCAGGTTGGACGGCCGGTAGCTGAGGGTGCTGGGATCGATGGAGGCGGGGGCGGTCAGGTCGTAGCTGCCGGTGCCGGAGAAGTCGTCCACGACGATGGTGATGCCGCGGCGATCGTCGTCGGCGGGACCGGCGGCGCACTCGAACACGAGGCTGCCGTCTCCGCCGTAGTAGGGCTTGCGGCTGCCGCCCGGCAGCACCTCGAAGATGTCGAAGTCGCCCGACTCGCTGCGCTGGATCACGCCGTCGACGTCGAAGGCGCAGGTGCAATCCTGGAACTCGCCGGCCCGCTGGCGCCCCCAGCCCTCCTCGACGTCCAGCAGCTCGCAGCCGCCGGTGGGGGCCAGCAGGCAGAGCAGCAGCGCCCATTGCCGTGTCTTCATCTCGTCCTCCCGTGGAGCCGCGGCCAGGTGGCAGCGCGGCGCCGGGGACGGCGACCGACCTGGAATGTTCACGCCGCAGCGAAATCGGGCAGAGTGGCGGCGAGGAGGCAGCATGCAAGCACGCAAGTTCCTGGGGGCGGTGGCGGGGTTCGCGCTGGGCGGCCTGGTGGCCGTGGGGGTGGGCAGCCCGCCGAGCTGCGCCCAGCCGGCCGTGGTCGCCGGGGCCCCGCCGCTCGACGCGCCGACGTTCACCGGCCTGGACGCCCGGCGGCGGCGGATCGCCGTGGATCTGGTGCCCGTGGCCGAGGGCATCGACCAGCCGACGGACATCCAGGCCATCCCCGGCCAGCCGGGGACCCTGGCCGTCCTGACGAAGACCGGCGCCGCGCTGCGGGTGAACGTGGCGGCGCGGAAGGTCCACCCGTGGTTCACGGTGCCGGTCGAGTCGCGCTCCGAGCTGGGCCTGCTCGGCCTCGCCTTCCACCCCCGCTACGCCGAGAACGGGCGCTTCTTCCTCAACTACAGCCCGGCCGGCGCCCTGAAGACCCGCGTCGAGGAGTGGGTCGACGGCCCCCGGCCGGCCCCGGTGCGGGTGATCCTGGAGGTGGACCAGCCGTACGCCAACCACGACGCCGGGCAGCTCGCGTTCGGGCCCGATGGCATGCTGTACGTCGGCCTCGGGGACGGTGGCGCGGCCGACGATCCCCACGGCCACGGCCAGAACACCCGGACGCTGCTCGGCAGCATGCTGCGGCTCGACGTCGAGGATCGCGCCGCGCCCTACCGCGTCCCCCCCGACAACCCCTTCGTGGGCCACCCCACCGCCCGCCCCGAGATCTGGGCCTACGGCCTGCGAAACCCCTGGCGGTACGCCTTCGCGCCCGACGGCCGCCTGGTCGTGGCAGACGTCGGCCAGGACCTCTTCGAGGAGATCACGATCGTGGGCCGCGGGGAGAACCACGGCTGGAACCGGCGGGAGGCCGACCACTGCTTCCCGCCGGGGCAGGCCTGCTCGGCGGCGGGGATGGTGGATCCCGTCTACACCTATGCCCACGCGGACGACGGCAGCTCCGTCACCGGCGGCGCCGTCTACACGGGCACCGAGATCCCTGATTTGAAAGGAAAATACGTCTTCGCCGACTTCGTGAGCGGGCGCCTCTGGGCCCTGGACCTGCCGGCCGACCGGGCACCGGTGGCCGCGGCGCAGGCCCATGCCCTGGGGGCGTGGCCCATCAACCCGGCGACGTTCGGGGTGGGCCACGACGGCAGCCTGTATGTGGGTGACTTCCGCGGCAGGCGCATCCTGAAGCTGGTCAGAACCGCCCGCTGACGCCCGCGCCGGCGGGGAGGACGACGAGGGAGATGGCGGGCACCGGGTCGTCGCTGAGGGCCTCGTAGATCAGCAGCCCGACGCCGGTCGCCATCACGGCACCGCCGAGGGCCCAGAGGGTGATGGCCGTCTCGCTGTTGCTCTCGACGTCGGCCTTCGCCTGGCGCTTGCGGGCCAGGGCCTGGGGCGTCGTGTCGCCGCTGGAGATGCGATCCACCGAGGCGTTCCAGGCGTCGGCGGCGTCGTGGGCCTCGCCGTAGAAGATGAAGGCCGCCCCGGTCAGCAGCGCGCCAGTGCCCACGGTGGACCAGCCGGCGATGGCCAGCGAGCCATCGGGCTCCACGGGCGGGCTCGACCAGGTGACCGTCGTGACCTCGCCCGCCTTGACCTCGACGTCCGCCGTGAAGATGCCCGCCTCGCTGACCACCTTGAGGGCGTAGGTGCCCGGATCGCGCCGGTAGACGCCCTCCTCGTCGGGCTCGCCGGCCGGCTTGTCGTTGATGAGGATGCTGGCGCTGGCCGGCACCTCCACCACGGCGATGGAGCCGCGCTTCGCGTTGCGCAGGACGGCGGCGAGGATGCGGATGCGCCGCTCCACCTCCAGCCGGTCCTCGGCGTCGGCGAACTTCTCCAGGTAGGCGCGGTAGTGCTCGACGGCGGCGTCCGCCTCCCCGCTCTCCTCGGCCGCGCGGGCGAGGTTGTAGAGGAGGATCGGGGACGGGTCGAGGGCATAGGCCGCCGCGAACTTGTCCATCGCCACCGGGTAGGCCTGGCCCTTGAAGTAGCCCACGCCCTCTTCATAGAGGGTCTGGGCGCGGGCGCGATCGGCATCGGAGACCACGGGGCCGGGGGGCTCCGGGGCGGTGGGGGCGACGGTGGGGCTCGCGAGCAGGGCGAGGCAGAGGAGGCCGAGGGTGTTCATGACCCCCGGATGTTCAGCCTCGGGGGCAGTTCGGATCAATTCGGCGGCGAAGGCGGGGCGAGCGGGGGGGGCGACGAGGCCGGATAAGTCGGCGCGGGCGGTTCGCCGGGCGCTCGCTGGCGATACCAGCGGGCGAGCTCCTGCTCGGCGGGCTTGCCGGCCGGTGTGTAGTCGTGGGCGTGGCTCGTGCGCTCCGGCAGCTCGTAGTACTTCCACCAGTAGAGGCCGGCGCACCACGGCACCGACGAGCAGGCGCCCAGCACCGCCCCGTAGGCGCGGGCCTGGAGATCCAGGTCGACGGTCTCGCTGCCCGGGGCCACTGCCAGGGCAGGCGGGCGGCGGTGGTGACGGAGGGGAAGCCCACCTCGGTGAAGAGCACCGGCTTGCCGAAGCGGGTCGCCAGCGCCCCGATGCGGACGAAGTGGGGCGAGATGCCGATGGCCAGAGCCACCGCGCCGGGGCTGTCCTCGTCGGCGAGCTTCATGTAGCCGTTCACGCCGATGACGTCGAGGGCGTCCCAGAAGGCGATGTGCCCGATTTCATGATTGTAGTCGGCGCTGTACGTGAGCAGGCCCGGGTAGACGGCCCGCACCGCGGCGATGACCCGCCGCCACTCGGCGTCATGGCCGCGGGTCGCCTCGACGTACTCCAGGCCGACAGAGAAGATCTCGACGCCCAGGGCGGCGGCCTGCCGGGCCTGGGCCACGATGAACGCCTCGTAGGCCTGAAACCACGCGGCCCAGCGCTCGGCGTCGGGCATCTGGATGGAGCCGCGCCAGCGCCCGGAGCCGTCGTAGAACTGGCGGCTCCAGACGTGGGGCTTGAGCAGGATGCGGAAGCCCGCGGCCCGCGCCGCCGTGATGAACGCGACCGGGAAGTCGGCGCGATCAGCGCGGATCTCGGGACCGTCCACGGCGGGCTGGTGCGCGAAGGTCAACACCTCCAGCGCATCGATCCCCAGCTCCTTGAACCGCGCCAGGTGGCCGCGCCAGGCCTGCTCGGCGGGGTAGCTGCCGTCCCACGAGCTGTAGACGACGCCGCGCTGGAAGCCGGGCCCCGGCCAGGGGCCGAGGGGCGCCCGGGGGGACTGGGCCTGCGCGACCCCGCACAAGCAGAAGACGCCGAGGATCCACACGCGCATCCGGGCCTCCCTGGGGCATCGCCGGGCTCGGCGCCTTGCGTCCGCGGCCCGCTTCGGCTACTCCCTTCGCCCAACATGGGGAAGAATGTCCAGGGCGCGGCGCGCCCCGGGTGGATGCGGAGGAGGCGGCATGGTGGCGAAGGTCCTGGATGATGGCTTGAGCGCGCCGCTCGAGGAGCCGCCGGCGGCGCCCGCCCTGTCCCCCGAGGCCTTGATCGCCGCCTACCGCACGATGGTCCTCTCGCGTCGCCTCGACGACAAGGAGATCGCCCTCAAGCGGCAGAACGCCATCTACTTCCAGATCAGCGGGGCCGGCCACGAGGCCATCCTGGTGGCGGCGGGCCTGGTCATGCGGCCGGCCTACGACTACTTCATCTCGTACTACCGCGATCGCGCCCTCATGCTGCAGCTGGGCATGACCGCCACCGAGATCCTGCTGGCGGCGGTCGGCTCCACCGAGGACGTGACCAGCGGCGGGCGCCAGATGCCCTGTCACTGGGGCTGCGAGCGGCTCAACATCATCAGCAAGTCGAGCTGCACCGGCACCCAGTTCCTGCAGGGGACGGGGGCGGCCGAGGCGAGCTGGTACCTGGATCAGGTCGAGGCGGCCCAGGGCCTCACCGGCCGGTCCCACCACCCCGACGACGTCGTGCTGGTGACCTCCGGCGATGGCACCACGAGCGAGGGCGAGTTCTTCGAGGCCCTCAACACCGCCTGCAACAAGCAGCTCCCCATCATCTTCCTGGTGGAGGACAACGGCTACGCCATCAGCGTGCCCGTCGAGGTGCAGACGGCCGGCGGCTCCATCAGCAAGCTGGTGGCGTCGTTCCCGCACCTCAAGATCATCGAGACCGATGGCTGCGACGTGGTGGCCAGCCACGCGGCCATGACCGAGGCCGCCGCCTGGTGCCGCGCCCGCAAGGGGCCCGCCCTGGTCCACGCCCATGTGGTGCGCCCCTACAGCCACTCCATGAGCGACGATGAGCGCGCCTACCGCCCCGAGGCCGAGCGCGAGGCCGACGCCGAGCGTGATCCCATCCGCCTGCTGGCCGCGCACCTGACGAAGACGGGCGCGCTGGACGAGGCGGGGCTGCGGGCGCTGCACCAGGACGTCGACGCCGAGATCGCCCGGGCCACCGACGCCGCCCTGGCCGCGCGCATGCCCGAGCCGGCCGAGGTGCTGGATCACATCTACAGCCACCACGTCGATCCCACGAGCGCCGCCTTCGACACCGAGGCCGACGCCGACGGGTCGACCGGCGACAAGACCATGGTGGACCTGCTCAACGCCTGCCTCGCCGACGAGATGGCGCGGGATCCGCGCATCGTGATCTTCGGTGAGGACGTGGCCGACGCCTCCCGCGAGGAGGTGCTGGGCCAGAGCTGCAAGGGCAAGGGCGGCGTCTTCAAGGTCACCCACGGCCTGCAGACGCGGTTCGGCGGCGCGCGGGTCTTCAACTCGCCCCTGGCCGAGGCCAACATCGTGGGGCGCGCCATCGGCCTGGCGTCGCGGGGCCTCAAGCCGGTGGTCGAGATCCAGTTCCTCGACTACATCTGGCCGGCCTTCCAGCAGATCCGCAACGAGCTGGCCACCGCGCGCTGGCGCAGCCACGACGCCTGGCCGGCGCCGGTCGTCATCCGCGTGCCGTCGGGGGGGTACCTGAAGGGCGGCGCGCCCTACCACAGCCAGAGCGCCGAGACGCTGTTCGCCCACATCCCCGGGCTGCGCGTGGTGATGCCGTCCACGGCCCTCGACGCCAACGGCCTGCTGCGCACGGCCATCCGCTGCGAAGATCCGGTCATCTTCCTCGAGCCCAAGCATCTGTACCGGCAGACCTACAACAAGGCCGCCTACCCCGGGCCCGACTTCATGATCCCCTTCGGCAAGGCGCGCCGCGTCATGGCTGGGGATCAGATCACCGTGGTCACCTACGGCGCCCTGGTGCAGCGCAGCGTCCAGGCCATCCGCGCGCTTCAGAAGGAGCAGGACGTCAGCGTGGATCTCCTTGATCTTCGTACACTTTCTCCCTATGACTGGGAGGCGGTCGCGGAGTCGGTGAAGCGCACCGGGCGGGCGCTGGTGGTCCACGAAGAGACGAAGGCATGGGGCTATGGCGCCGAGATCGCCAGCCGCATCGGCGAGGAGCTGTTCGAGTGGCTGGACGCCCCGGTCCGGCGGGTCGCGGCCCTCGACACCTTCGTGGCCTACCACCCCACCCTCGAAGACACCATCCTGCCCCAGGTGGCCGACGTTCAGGCGGCCATCGAGGCCCTGGTCCGGTACTGAAGCCGGGTGGCCGTGACCTCACCGGCCTTCTACGAAAGGGTCGCTGAGGTCCTGGCGCCCCGCTGCGCCGGTGGGCTGGTGGAGGTGCGAGCCGTCGGCGAGCCCTTCGACGACGGCACCCTGGCCCGCTGGGTCGCCGCCGGCATCCTCGGCACCCCCGCCGCCGAGCGGCTCAAGCTGCTGGCCGAGATGGACGCCATGGCCCCCGAGGCCATCGAGGCGGTGCTCTCGGCCGGCCCCGAGATCGACGGATCCAGCGAGTGGGACTGGGAGAGCCAGCACGACTCGCGCAGCCTCCTGGGGGGCCACCGCCCGGCCCGCCCCGAGGTCTCGTGGAGCGACGAGGAGACGCTCTACGACACGGGCATCGTCGAGCCCGAGCAGGGCCCCGCCCTCGCCGGCCGCGCGCGCTTCGATCTGAGCGATCGGCCCATCATGCGCGGGCGCTTCGTCGAGACCCACCTGGCGCGCGACCTGCTGCTGGGGCGAGACGTCGCGGTGCATGTGGCGGCCGCCCGCAGCCCCCTGGACGCCGAGGGCTTCGTGGACGCCACCCGGCGCCAGGCGGCCCTCCAGCACCCCGCCGTCCAGCCCATCTACGAGCTGGCCGAGCTGGCCGGCCCCGATGGGGAGCCGCTGCCCTTCTTCGCCACCTCGTTGCCGCTACCCGACACCCTCGACGGCGCCATCAAGGGCCGCGCCCGCGGCGGCCAGGGTGGCCGGGCCCTCTGGCGGGCGCAGACGCTCCTCGAGGCGCTGCTCGACGTGGCCCGCGCCATCGCCTTCGCCCACCGCAACGGCACCGTGCACCGCGATCTGCGGCCCATCCACGTCCTGCTCGGCCCCTTCGGCGAGGTGCTGCTGGCCGGCTGGTTCCGGGCCCGGCACTGGTCGACGCCCACCAGCCGCGAGCGCGACGCGCGCCTCAACGAGGTGGGCTCGGGCCTGGGCTACCTGGCCCCCGAGCGCCTGCTCCACGGCCTGTCCCACGCCGACGCCCGGGCCGATGTCTGGGGCCTCGGCGCCCTGCTCTACGCCATCCTGGCGGACCGGCCGCCTTTCGCCGGGCCCTCGTCCACCGACGTGATCGCCCGCATCAAGGAGGGGCACCTCAGCCCGCCGGGCCACCACCAGTCGGGCGTGCCCCTGGCCCTCGAAGACCTGTGCCTGCGGGCGCTGGTCATCGAGCCGGAGGCCCGCCGGCTGAGCGCCGACGAGTTCGTCGCCGATCTCGAG
The DNA here is from genome assembly GCA_041389985.1 of bacterium. Taxonomy (GTDB): domain Bacteria; phylum Myxococcota_A; class Bradymonadia; order UBA7976; family UBA1532; genus JACKDP01. Next base: position 225,193 of record JAWKQS010000005.1, on the reverse strand, counting down.
AACTACCTGGACGGCAACCGCGCCGACGAGCGCCGGGCCGAGCGCGCCCGCGCCCTGCTGGTGGAGGCCGGCGGCGCCAGCGCGCGGTTTCGCCAGCACCGCCGCGCGCTCCAGGCGTTGCGGGCGCCGGGCCAGCCCCGGCCCGCCCTGGCGACCCTCGACGCCGCCCGCCAGGCCATGGAGGACGCGCTGCACCAGGCCGACGAGGCGTTCGTCCGGGCCCAGGCGGCGCTGCCCGGCCACCGCGGCGCCCTGGCCGGCCAGGCGGATCTCTACGCGCGCGCGCTGCAAGATGCCGAACTGGATGGGGATTCTCCCGCCGCCTTCCTGGCCGGCACCCTCGATCAGCTCGAGCTGGGCCTGCCCTCCGGCCCCCTGCCGGCGCTGGCGCACCTGGAGGTCCGCACCGAGCCGGCGGGCGCCGAGGTCACCCTGCACCAGTACGATGAGCAGAGCGGCGTGCTGCGCCCGGACGCCGGCCGGCGCCTGGGCTTCTCGCCCGTCGCGCTGGCCGACGCCCGGCCGGGGCGCTACCTGCTGCGGCTGACGCTGCCCGATCGGCCGACCGTGCTGCTGCCCGTGCAGCTCGATCGAGGCGAAGCGCAGCACCTCGACGTCTCGATGCCCCGCACCTGGCCGGCCGACACCGCCCTGATCAGCGCGGGCACCAGCCGGCTCGGCGCCGCCGACGACGCGCTCTTCCTGGGCGGCGCGCTGGCCCCCTGCTGCGTGACGACGGGGGCCTTCTTCATGGGGCGCACGCCGGTCACGTTCGCCGACTACGCCGGGTTCCTCAACGCGCTTTGGGCCGCATCTCCCGAGCGGGCCGAGGCCTGCGCGCCCCGCGCCTTCACCGGCTCCCCCGCCTTCTGGCGCCCCGAGGCCGAGGGCTACACCCTCCCGTTCACCACCTCCGACGGCGCGGTCTGGCACGGCCAGCTCCCGGTGGTCGGCATCGAGCCCGCCGCCGCCGAGGCCTACGCGGCCTGGCGGGCCGCCCGGGACGGCGTGGCCTGGCGCCTGCCCCACGAGCTGGAGTGGGAGCGCGCCGCCCGCGGCGACGGCCGGCTGTTCCCGTGGGGCAGCCACGCCACCCTGCCGGCCAGCCACGTCCTGCGCGGTGGCCGCTCCCTCACGCCGCCCCCCGTCGGCACGGCCCCCGATGATCGCTCGCCCTACGACGTGCTCGACCTCGCGGGCACCGTGCGCGAGCTGACCCGCGGCGTCGACGGGGGCGTCGTCCTGCGCGGGGGGAGCTGGCTGTTGCCGCCGAGCGCGACGCCCCTGGTGCAGCGGGCGCCCCTCAACGCCGCAACTCCGCTGCTGGCCATCGGATTTCGCCTCGTCGCCGACCTGGGCCCGGCCGCCCCCCCCACGGCCGGCCCGGTGCCCGACTGGCCGCTGCCCGAGCTGCCGAGCGTCGCCCTCCCCGAGGCCGCCTCGCTGCCCGGCTACCGCTCTGAAGAGATCACCGTCGAGGGCCGCACCGTCTTCATGGCCGACGTGAGCCGGGCGGGTCAGAGCCGGCAGGCCACCGGCTCGCCAGGCCACCGCCTCGACAACGGCCCCGATCGCTACGAGCTGCACGAAGAGATCGCCCGCGGGAGCATGGGCCGCGTGGTCCTGGCCTGGGACAAGGTCTTGCGGCGGCAGGTCGCCATGAAGCTGCTGCACGACCGGCACCGGGCCGATCCGCTGTCGCGCTACCGCTTCACGATGGAGGCCCGCATCACGGGGCGGCTCCAGCACCCCGTCATGCTGCCCGTCTACGACATGGGGGTGCTACCCGATGGCCGCCGCTTCTTCGCCATGCGGCCGGTGGAGGGCCAGAGCCTCCGCGAGGTGCTCCAGGGGGGCCCCGACGGCGGCGAGGTGGGGCGCGACCGCCTGCTCACCATCATGCGCCGCGTCTGCCAGGGGGTGGCGTTCGCCCACGCGCACCAGGTGGTGCACCGGGACCTGAAGCCGGCCAACGTGCTGATCGGCGGCCACGGGGAGGTGGCGCTGGTGGATCTGGGCCTCGCGCGCCAGCTCACGCCCGACGCGTCGGATCTGGCCGACGTGGCCGAGGCGCGCCTGCTGGCCCAGGCGGACGGCCGCGTGACCCGGGTCGGCAGCGTCATCGGCACGCCGTACTACATGTCGCCCGAGCAGGCGATGGGCCTGCAGGACCTGGTCGGCCCGGCGAGCGACGTCTACGGCCTCGGCGCCATCCTCTACCACGTGCTGACGGGGCGCCCACCCTTCGCCGGCACCCAGGTCAACGAGGTGCTGGCCAAGGTGCGCCGCGGCAACCCGACGCCCCCGAGCCAGGTCAGCCCGGACGTGCCCCCGGCCCTCGATCGGGCGGTGCTCCAGGCCCTCAGCATGGATCCCGGCCAGCGGCCGGCCAGCGCGATGGCCCTGGCCGACACCCTCCAGGCCTTCCAGGAGTCGGCCCGCCTGGCCGAGGAGCACGCCGGCTGGGCCGCGGGCTGCGCGACCCGCGCCCGCACGCTCTGCGCGAGCCACATCGAGGCCACCAGCCGCATCGACGCGCTGCTCGGGCGGCTGGCCCAGGCCACCGAGGAGACCCGGGCCGCCGAGCCCGCCGCGCGGGGGGCCGCCCTGGGGCCCGTGCTGCAGCAGCTCCAGGTCGCCAGCGACCGGGCGGACGTCGTGCTGGCCGAGGCGACCCGCCTGGGCCGGCTGGCGGCGGCCGCCGGCGACTTCAGCGCGTCGGACCGCCTGGCCGACCGCCTCGTCGACCGCTTCCGGCGCGCCCGTTCGGCCGGCGACGCCGGCGCTCAGCGCCTGTTTCGGCGCCTGCTGGCGGTGGTCGATCCCCGCCGCGCCGAGGGCGTGGGCGCGGGGGCTGCCCTCGTCGTGCGCACCGCCCCGCCCGCCGTCCCTGCCCGGGTCTGGATCGGCGGCGAGCTCCTCCACGGCGGCTCCACGCCCGTCCGCCTGCCCGGCGTGCCCGCGGGCAGCGGCGTCGTCGAGCTGCGGGTCGACCCCCAGCCCATCCGCGTCCCCTTCGTCATCCGCCGGGGCGAGCCCATCGCCCTGGAGGTCGACGTCGACGCCGCGCCAGCGGGCTTCGCCACCATCCCGGCCGGCCCGTTCATCTATGGCGCGACCCGCCCCGACGACGACGCCCCCCGGCCCGCGTCGCCCACCTGGGCGCCTTCGCCATCGCCATCTACCCGGTCACCTGCGCGGAATGGCGCGATTTCCTTGCGGATCTGGCGCGCAGCGGGTGGAGGCCGCCGCCGCCCGGCAGCCACGGCTCTGGGCCAGCGGCCCCCGCCTCTTCGGCCGGCACGGCGCCGCCGCCCTGGGTCCGTTCCGCCCGCGCCGTCCCATCACCGGCATCACCCTGGCCGACGCCCAGGCCTACGCGCGCTGGCGCAGCCAGCGCGACGGCCTGCCTTACCGCCTGCCCTCCAACGCCGAGTGGGAGAAGGCCATGCGGGGGGTCGACGGGCGCGCCTGGCCCTGGGGGGATCGCCCCGATCCGGGCCGCTCGCCCCCCAGCCTCCAGGCCCTCGCCGACGTGGATGCCTTCCCGGACGATGTGTCCGTCCATGGGGTCGGCGCCGCCACCTCGGGGGTCTTCGAGTGGACGCTCACCCGGGCGGACGAGGGGCGCTGCTTCGTGCGCGGCCACTGCCCGGTGTTCCCGACCGGTGGCGCCCCCTGCGTCCAGCGGCTCTCCCGCGATCCCCACCGGCCCTCGCCGCTGCTGGGCTTCCGCCTCGTGATCGGCCCTCCCCCGGGGCGCCCCAGCGGCCCGGTGCCCCTGCACACCTCGGCGCCGCCGCCCGCCCGCAGCCTGCCCGGCTGACCGCCTCGCTCGGATTTCCGAGGCGACCCCTCAGGATTCCGAGACACCCGCCGCGGCGGCGTCCGATTGGCCGTGGCTGGCCTTGATCATGCACTCTTGGACCGACGCTCTGGAGGCTGGAAGAAGAGGGGGGTGCATCGATGACTGCACGCTGGACGATCCTGATCGCGGGCCTGGCGCTGACGCTGGGTCCGGTGGGCTGTGACACCGACGATGGCGGCGGCGGCGCGGGCGGCGGCGGCCAGGTGGATGGCGGCGGCGCGGGCGGTGCCGGCGGCGGCGCGGGCGGTGCCGGCGGTGGTGCCGGCGGTGCCGGCGGTGGCGCCGGTGGCATGGGTGGCGCCGGTGGTGGCGCCGGTGGCATGGGTGGCGCCGGTGGCGCGCCCTGCCCGGATGCCGATCGCGATGGCATCTGCGATCCGGACGACCGGCTGGCATGGGGGTGGCGCCGGTGGCATGGGTGGCGCCGGTGGCATGGGTGGCGCCGGTGGCATGGGTGGCGCCGGTGGCGCGCCCTGCCCGGATGCCGATCGCGATGGCATCTGCGATCCGGACGACCGGCTCTGCAACGCCGATGGCACCATGCTGATGTGTCGCATCCCCGAGCCTGCCTGTGACCGGGGGACGGTCCCCGAGCTCCGCGACGGCTGCTACACCGGGCAGTGTGTCACCTGGGAGATGTGCGGCCAGGCCGGCCCCTGCCCCGACGCCGACATCGACGGCCTCTGCGACGACGACGACTCCGCCTGCAACCCCGATGGCCCCATCGTCTGCGCGTCGGCCCCCCCGCGCTGCCAGGCCGGCACCGTGCCCGCCGCCGAGGGCGGCTGCTGGACGGGTACCTGCGTGACCTGGGCCGAGTGTGGCCAGCCCGCCTGCCGGGACACCGACGGCGACCGCATCTGCGACGCCGAAGACTTCGAGTGCAACACCGACGGCCAGCCGGCCCTCTGCGACCGGGTGCAGCCGCGCTGCGAGCCCGGCACCGTGCCCGAGGTCCGCGGCGGCTGCTACACCGATCGCTGCGTCACCTGGGAGCAGTGTCTCCCCTGCCCCGACGCCGATCGGGACGGCCGCTGCGACGCCGATGACAGCGACTGCAGCACCGATGGCAGCCAGCTCATGTGTCGGCGGGTCGCCCCGCCCTGCGCCCGCGGCACCTGGCCCGAGATCCGCAACGGCTGCTACACCGACCGGTGCCTGACCTGGGCCGAGTGCGCCGCCACCTTCGGGGCCGAGTGCATCAACGACCTGGAGTGCGCCGACAACGAGGCCTGCGTGGACGGAGCCTGCCAGGCGGTCGCCTGCGCGCGCCTGCCGAGCCTTCAGCCGGGCAACCGCCTCTACGATCGCTATGAGGGCACCGCCTTCAACAACGCCTGCCGCCAGGACGCCGACTGCTTCCGCGGGGGCTGCTCGGCGGAGGTCTGCTCGGCCGAGGAGGGCGTCGCGACCACCTGCGAGGGCATCCCGCTCCCGGCGGGTGCCTGTGGCTGCGTGCGCGGCCAGTGCATCTGGTACCAGGATGACTGCGCACCCCAGGCGTGCGGCGGCATCGCCAACATCCGCTGCCCCATCGGGCAGGACTGCGTGGACGATCCCAGCGACCGGTGTGATCCCGCCAACGGGGGCGCCGACTGCCCTGGCATCTGCGTCGCCGGCGCGCCCGAGCCGCAGGCCTGCGGCGGGTTCGCCAACCTGCGTTGCCCCGCTGGCCAGGCATGCTACGACGACCCCCGCGATGACTGCGCCCCCCCCAACGGCGCGGACTGCGGCGGCCTCTGCGTGCCCCAGGCCGACGTGTGCAGCGCGGTCGTGCCCGGTGAGTTCGGCGCCTGCCGGGCCATCATCGGCTGGGCGAACAACGGCCGCGCCTGCGTGCAGGTCTCGGGCTGCGGCTGCACGGCCGCGTGCGCCGGCCGCGTCTTCCCGACCGAGGCCGAGTGCGCGGTCGCCTGCCTGCGATAGCCGCGACCGGACCTGACACCCCGCCGAAATCATGATAGGTTTCGGCCCCTTCGCCTGCCTGTGGAGGGGCCGTGACGTACCAGCCCAGCGCCCGCACCTGGGCCCGCCTCATCGCCTACGGCGCGGCCATCGCCGCGGTCTTCGCCGGCGTCGGCGCGTGGCTGGCCAGCCACGACGGCCAGATCAAAGAGGCGCTGCTGCACTTCTTCCTGCCCGACGAGTGGATGTTCGCGGGCGAGCACCTGCTGGAGCGCTTCATCACCCCGCAGTCCATGGCGGTGATCGTCAACGGGGCGGTGACCGGCGTCGTCGTCCTGGTGAGCGCCTGCACCTTCCCCTCAAGGAGTGGCTGTCGGCGTCCTATGAGCGCGACACCGGGGTGACGGGCGGCCAGGTCGCCCACGCGCCGCCCCTCTGGGAGCAGGCCCTCGAAGAGCTCAAGCTGGTGGTGTTCTACGCCGCCCTGTACCTCTCGGTCCTGCGGCTGGGCCACGAGGCGCCGCCGGCGCTGGCGCTGCTGGCCCTCGGCCTCTCCAACCTGGTCTTGTTCACCACCGTGGCCATCGACTTCGCCTCCCCACCCTGGCGCGCCATGGCATCGCCTACACCGACGTCGTCCGGGTGCTGGCCAGCCGGCCCCTGCGCAGCCTCGCCTTCGGCGCCGTGTTCGGTCTCCCCCCGGTCATCGCCGGCTGGGTCGTGATCAAGCTGGAGCTGGCCCCCGACGTGGGCTTCGCCCTGCTGGCGGGCACCCACCTCGTGACGCTGCCGGTGGCCGTGCTCGCCGGCACCGTGGTGGGGGGGACGCTCCTGGAGCGGGCCCGCGCCGTGCGCCCCATCGGGCCGGTGGGCCGCGCCTCGGGCTGGCTGGCGCTGCTGGGCCTGCTGACGTTCAACGGCCTCTTCTTCGGCTCGGCCGCCCAGGCGCTCTACCACGTCAGCCCGGTGCTGAAGTGCGAGTGGTCCATGGTGCCGGGGACGTTCGACGCCTCCCTCGACGGCGGCTTTCTCTCGCCGGCCGTGCACCTCGCCCTGGAAGTGGAGATCCACAACCCGACACGGCGGACGGTGAAGGTCGGGGACAACCGCGTCGAGTTCCACTTCGGCGAACACAAGGTCGCCACCACCCGCCTGCCGCTCTTCGAGGTGGAGGCCGGCCAGCGCACGCGCCAGGCCCTGTCCGTGGAGATCAAGCCCAAGGGCGGGCTCATCGGCGCCGGCCTGAAGGGCATCGATGCCATCCGCAACGGAGACGGCATCTGGGACACCGTGAAGGGCGCGGCCGACATCGATCGCTACCGTGTCACCCTGATCCTGCCCACCCCCGCCGGTGATTTTCCCATTCCTCTCTTCGGCAAGCCCCCGCCGCGGTAACGGATCGGTAGCAGATCTCATCTTCTGCTGAGATCGGACAGCATTCCATTGTCATTTTGATGGAAGCAGAGTAAACAACCGGCCCTGTCTTGCCGGCCCGCCTGCGCCGGTACCCATCGACATCCGTGCCTCGAAGGAGCGCTCGCATGCACCTCGTCATCACCCTGGAGCCCGGCGATCTCACGCAGCCCGGCGTCGCCGAAGCCGTCGCCCTGCTCTTCTCCCGCATCGCCGGCGGCCGCGCGGCCGCCGAGGCGACCACCTCGACCGAGCCCGCCCCCGCCCAGCCGGTGGCCGTGGACCCGGTCGCCTACGCTGCCGTCGACGCCTCGGCCTACGCCTCCCTGGCCACCAGCGTGCCGGCGGCCGAGGAGCCGGCTCGCAAGCCGGGTCGCCCCCGCAAGGACGCCGCCCCGGCCCCGAAGGCCGCCAAGGGCGGCAAGGCCGGCAAGGCCGGCAAGGCGGGCAAGGCCGGCAAGCCTGCCAGGGTGAAGGTCCCGCGCATCGGCCCCGGGGCCGAGGGCTACGCCGAGCGCTGGGCCGCCTTCATGGCGCAGCGCCAGGAGGGCCAGCAGCGCTTCGTGGAGCTGGTGGAGCGCCTGGGCCGCGTGCGGATGGGCGCGGCCGCCGAGGCCCTGGGCACGGCGGGCAAGGCCCTCGGCGGCGTGGTGGGCTCCCTGACCCGCTGGGCCAACGAGGCGGGCCTCGAAGTGCCCTTCACCGCGGGCCTCGAGGCCGGCGAGCGCGTCTGGATCTGGACGCGCTGACCTGCGTTCTGGCGGCTGCGTTCAGGCGGCTGCGTTCAGGCGGCCGCCCCCGGCGGCAGCCAGCGCGCCCCCGTCTCGCAGTCCAGGTGGCGCATCGCCACGCCGCGGGGCGAAAAGTCCAGCACACCCAGGGTGATGGGCAGCGCGAACCGCCGCGGCCCCACCGAGCCCGGGTTGAACACCACCAGGCCCTGATCCCGCGCGATGAGCGGCACATGCGAGTGGCCGCAGATCACGACGGAGGCGCCCTCCTCCCGGGCCAGCCGCGCGGCCTGCGCTTGCAGCCGCGGGCCCCGCACCGCGATGTGGGTCAGCAGGATGCGCAGGGAGGGCCCGGTCGCCCGGGTGACGTCCAGCACGATGTGATCGGGGGCCAGCGACCGCCCATCGATGTTGCCGCGGACGGCGACCAGCGGGGCGAGCCGGGCGAGGGCGTCGAGGACGGCCGCGTCCCCCACGTCGCCAGCGTGCAGGATGGCCGCGGGCGCCTCGGCCCGAATGAGATCCGCCATCGCCGGGTGGGGCTGGCTGTGGGTGTCGGCGACGACCACCACGCGCGCCTCGGGCGGCAGCTCGGGCGGTGGCGGACGGGGGCGTCTCGGCGAACGGGGCGTAGCGGGCCTGCATGGCCGGCAGGCTACCGTCAGGGACCCTCGTAGGTGAAGAGGCACCGGGTCACCGGCAGGCCCACGTCGCGCAGCACGTACAGATAGTAGGTCTCGCCGGGGGTGAGGGCCGGGGCCACGCCGTCGGCGGGCACGCGCTGGCGGGCACCCTCGGGCACCTCGCCGTAGGCCATGCCGCAGGCCAGCGCGCGGGCGTCGGAGGGCACGTCGATCAGCCAGCGCGTGCCCTCGGGCACGTCGAGGTTGGGCGGCACGCCGGGGTTCTCGGCGTCGGCGTCGAGCACGTACACATAGCGGGCCGCGCCGCCGGCCCACACCAGGGTGCCGTCGGGGCCGATCCCCACGCCGTCGGCGCAGGCGGTGGGCTCGTACTGCGCCTGGAGCTCCAGGGGGCCGCCGAAGGGCGGGACCCGGGCCGCGTCGTCCTCGGTCAGCCCGCGGCGGGCGTACTCGCCCAGCAGAAACCGGCGCATCCGCTCGATGTCCGTGGTCGGCAGGCCGGTCGTGTGCCGGTCGAAGCCGTTGTTGGCGAGGGCGTCGACCGCGCCGAAGGCGCCCGAGGGCGCGAGCCCCGCCAGCATCGCGAGGCCCGAGTCGGGCACGGTGTCGATCCACAGCGGGCCGGCCTCGGTGTTCCAGCCCGAGGCGCCGCCGCGGGTCATCGAGGTGGTGTGGCAGCAGCCGCAGGCGCAGGACTCGGCCTGGGCCTTGACCCACGCCGACTCGGCCAGCCACGCCGCGTCCTGCAGCCGGGGATCGTCCTCCTCGACGGGCGCCGGGGCCGAGATCACGCCGTAGGGCCGCTGGGTCAGCACGTCGTCGCAGCTCGCGTAGTCGCCGAACCGGCGGTCGGGCTCGGTGCACCCCGAGACGATCACGGGCGTGCAGACCTGGCCACCCGGGCCGGCGCCCGCGGGCTCACCGGGCAGCGGATCGCGGCAGTCGGTGTAGGGCTGCACGAAGACGTTGCCGCTCACCTCGGGGGCCTCCGGGCAGACGTCGCCGGCGGCGCAGGCGCCCAGCGGGGTGAAGGTGCCGCGGGCGAAGACCTCGCAGCCGGTACGCGCCGCGCCGCACTGGGCCGCGTCGCCGCCCGCGCTCACCAGGGTGTAGCCCTCGGCGTCGGGCGCGCCCACGGCGCAGGATCCGAGCACCTCGCCGAACCCGCACTCCGCCTCGGCCGCGAAGGCGCCGGCCGTGCCGGCGAAGACGGCGGCGCAGTCCGCCACGGCGGCGTCGACCGTCCACTGAGCGCCCGAGTACAGCTTGCACTCCTCGCCCCGCGAGAAGGGTTGGTGTAGACGCACCGGCCCACCATGTCGGCCGGCGGATCCATGGCCGCGTCGCCCGGCCCGGCGTCGGGGATCTCGCCGCCCGCGCCACCCGCGCCGCCCGCGCCCCCTGCCCCACCCGCACCCGCGCCGCCGCCCAGATCGGCCTCCCCGGCGGGATCACCGCCGCTGGACGCCTCGCCACAGCCCACCAGCGCGAGGGCCAGCGCCCACCCCGCAACCCGTACAATCATCGCTCAAACCCTGCACAAAGATTGAATCACCGGCGCAGAGATACCCCAGCCGGGCCGCAGGTCGCGGCCGCCGCACTTTTTCTGGAGAGAGGGGGGGAGGCGCCGCCCGGCGCCGGGGGGGGAGGACCTACTCGAAGAACGAGATGTCGCAGGCATCCACGACGATGGCCGCCCGGGTGTCATCGGGGAACCCGAAGCCCGACTTGCGCGGCGCGTAGTAGATGCACCAGTCGCCGATGCTGGAGCGCAGGTCCGCCGACCAGGCGACGTTGAACAGATCGAAGAGGCCGCACCCGAACACATCCCGGATGAGCGCCTGCTCCTCGGCGTTGAAGCCCGCCGCCCGCACCAGGTCCTCGTCGCAGGCGAAGTTGTCGTACTGCCACTCGGCGTCCTCGATGAACCCGGTCTGCTCACCGCCGACGATCACGGGCTCCTCGATGGCCAGGATGTCGCAGGCCACGTCCTCGTTGGACTCGGCGAAGTTCGCCCAGCACTGGATGATGCGGCGGATGACATCGACCCGGGCGTCGCGGCCGGCGCCGCCGATGCCCACGACCTCGGCGCAGAAGCCGCCGCCGGTGCAGGTGTCGCGGTCGTCGACGCCGCACTGGGCGTCGTTGACGCACTCGACACACCGGCCGGTCTGGGGCTGGCACAGCCAGGCGCCCGTGCAGTCACAGCTGTCATCGCAGGGGCCGCCCTTGGCCTCGTAGCAGCGCGACTCCTGGTCATCGCAGGCGTCGAGGATGATGCACTCGGCGGTGGGCGCGCACTCGCGGCTCTCGGTGCAGGCCTGCCCGCCGGTCAGCCGGCACTGGCGCAGCTCCTGATCACACGCGAGCCCCATGGCCTGGGCGCACTCGCCGTCGGCCCGGCAGGGCGCCCCGGGGCCGCCGACACAGGCCGCGCCATCACAGATCTGGTTGCGCAGCGGGCACTCATCGATCTCGCCGTTGCAGTTGTCATCCACGCCGTTGCAGGTCTCGCGGGCGTCGGGGTTGATGCCCCGGTTGTCATCGTCGCAGTCCAGGGTGCCATTGGGGCAGGCGCCGGGCCCGAAGCCATCGCCGTCGCGATCCATGCACTCGCCCGTCCCCATGCGCACACAGGGCCGGTCGCCGCCCAGGCAGTCATCGTCGATGCCGTTGTCGCAGATCTCTACCCGGCTCGCGTTGACGCGGGGATCGCCGTCGTCGCAGTCGATGTCGATGCAGCCGGGGCCATCGCCGTGGCCGTCCTGGTCCAGATCGATGCAGTTCATGGGAAGCACCAGGTCGCGGCCGTCACAGTCCTGGTCGATGCCATCGCCCGGCAGGTCGCGGGCCCCGGGGTTCACCGAGGGATCGGCGTCGTTGCAGTCGGTGTTGATGCAGCCGGCCCCCTCGCCGAAGCCATCGAGGTCGCGATCCAGGCAGTCCATCCGGCAGGGCAGGTCGCCGCCGCGGCAGTCCTGATCGATGCCATCGCCGCAGATCTCGCTCTGCCACGGGTTCACGGCCGCGGTGGTGTCATCGCAGTCTTCGCCCCGGCAGCCGGCGCCGTCGCCGAAGCCGTCGAGATCCCGGTCGGCGCAGTTGGCCAGGCAGGGGACGTCGCCGCCGGCGCAGTCATCGTCGCGGCCGTTGCCGCACCGCTCCCCCACCCCCGGGTTGACCTCGGGGTTCTGATCGTCGCAGTCGGCCCCGTTGGCGCGGTTGGCGTTGCACGCCGCCGACTGGTAGCCGTCGTTGTCCAGATCGGGACACACCACGCAGGCCGGGTCGGTGTCGGGCGCCTGGCCGTTGCAGTCGTTGTCGACGGCGTTGGCGCAGTTCTCCATGCGGCCCGGGTTGACCAGGTTGTTCTCGTCGTCGCAGTCACCGCCGCCCGTGGCCACCCGCGGGTTGCACCGGGCGTCCTGGAAGCCGTCGCGATCGCGGTCGGCGCACATGGGCGGCATGCCGCCGGCGCCCCGCGCCGCCGCCCGCGCCGCCCGCGCCGCCGCCGGCCCCGCCGGCGCCGCCGCCCGCACCGCCCTGACCCCCGCCCCGCCCGCCGCGCTCGCGTCGGCGGGGTTGACCTCCGCCGGATCCGAGCAGGCGAAGCAGAGCGCCGCTCCCAGAAGCACCCACGCCTTCATGTCTGTCCTCCCCGTCTGTTCCCTGGGCCGGCCGCCGGCCTCGGGCGAATCCTTCACCATGGCCGCCCCCGGGGCAAGTCCGCGGCCGCGATACTGGCGCCCTGCCCCGACCTGTCCTAACCTCGCGATCGTTCAGGAGGAAACCGCATGTCTGGATCCCATGTGGCCCCGGAGCCGATGCCGGGGGCCGATCCGAGCCTCTACAACGCCGATCTGGCGCCGACGCCGCTGGCCGGCCGCACCTGGCGGTGGACGAGCATCGCGGCCCTCTGGGTCGGCATGGTGGTCTGCGTGCCCACCTACATGCTGGCGGCCGGCATGGTGCAGCAGGGCATGTCGTGGTCGCAGGCCGTGATCACGGTGCTGCTGGGCAACGTCATCGTGCTGGTGCCCATGGCCCTCGTCGGCCACGCCGGCACGAAGCACGGCATCCCGTTCCCGGTGCTGCTGCGGGCCTCCTTCGGCACCGTCGGCGCCAACATCCCCTCGCTGCTGCGCGGCCTCGTGGCCTGCGGCTGGTTCGGCATCCAGACCTGGATCGGCGGCGCCGCCATCTACACCCTCGTCAACGCCGTCACCGGCGGCTCCCTGGCCGGCGCCCGCGTCGCCGTCGCCTTCCCCGGCACCGAGAACCTGGTCTTCGAGGTGGTGCTGCCCTTCCTCGAGATCAACGGCTGGGAGCTGGCGTCCTTCCTGGCGTTCTGGGCCCTGCACGTCTTCTTCATCGCCAAGGGCACCGAGTCCATCCGCTGGCTCGAGACCTACGCCGCGCCGTTTCTCATCGTCATGGGCCTGGCCCTGCTGGCGTGGGCCTACCTGAAGGCCGGCGGCCTGGGCGAGATGCTCAAGACGCCCTCCCAGTTCGATGACGGCGGCCCCAGGGCCGGCCAGTTCTGGTCGGTCTTCTTCCCCAGCCTGACGGCCATGGTGGGCTTCTGGGCGACGCTCTCGCTGAACATCCCTGATTTCACACGGTATTGTCGGACGCAGCGCGACCAGCTCCTCGGCCAGGCCGTCGGGCTGCCCCCGACGATGGCCCTCTTCGCCTTCATCGGCGTCGCCGTGACCTCCGCCACCGTCGTGATCTACGGCGAAGCCATCTGGGATCCCGTCGCGCTGCTCGGCCGCATGGGGGGCGCCGCCGTCGGCGTCGCGCTCTTCGCCCTGGCCATCGCCACCCTCACCACCAACCTGGCCGCCAACGTCGTGGCCCCGGCCAACGGCTTCTCCAACCTCTCGCCGCGCCGCATCTCCTTCAAGATGGGCGGCTACATCACGGCCGGCCTGGGCATCGCCATGTTCCCCTGGAAGCTGCTGGCCTCCACCGAGGGCTACATCTTCACCTGGCTCATCGGCTACTCGGCCCTGCTGGGGCCCATCGCGGGCATCCTCATCTCGGACTACTTCCTGGTGCGCGGCACCCACATGAACGTGCCCGAGCTCTTCCAGGAGCGGGGCCGCTACCGCTACGCCGGCGGCATCAACCCCAAGGCCCTCATCGCCCTGGCCCTGGGCGTGGCCCCCAACGTGCCGGGCTTCCTGGTGGCGGGCGGCTTCATGGACGCCGCCTCCATCCCCGACGCGTTCCTCACCGTCTACACCTATGCCTGGTTCGTCGGCTTCTTCACGTCGGGCCTCGTCTACTTCGCCCTGACCGGCCGCAAGGCGCCTGCCCAGGCATGATCGGCACCGTCCTCCTGGCCGCGCTGGCCCTGCCCGACGACGTGGGCTCCCCCCCGCCGGGCTCCGCCACCGTCATGGCCGGCTTCGATCGCCGCCCGTTCCTGGAGCTGCGGCTCGGCCTGCTGGACTGGCTGGGCCTGCGCCTGGAGGGCGAGGTGGCCGAGGCGCCCCGCCTGGGCGTCGAGCTGCGCGTCGCGGCCGGCGACGGGGGCGGGGGCCTGGCGGCCCACACCTGGCTGCGCGGCCACCTGCGCCCCGGCGAGGAGGATGCCCTGATCTCGGGCGCCGACCTGGCCGTCGGGGTCGGCGTCGTCGGCCACAAAGGCGGCGCGTTCGTCCGGTTCGATGGGGGGCTGGTGCAGGGGTTCAAGATCAACCCGCTGCACGCCGACGAGCTGCCCCGGGCCGCCGTCGACCAGCAGGGCGGCCTCTTCTTCACCCAGGAGGTCACCGCCGGCTACGACTTCGGCACCCGCCTGCGGATCGACGTCTTCCTGGAGGCCGCCGTGCCCTCCTCCGTCCTGGTGAGCGATCCCACCGACGAGGACGTGGTGCGCGAGACGGACGCCCGCCTGGGCGCGCGCCTGGGCGTTCGATTCTGACCCACCGCTTTTCCCTTTGACTTCAGTGGCTTGAAGCCCAGCCGCCGTCGCCCTCGCCGGGCGGCGTGGCGGGAAACATGGACGGGGACGCCCCCTTCGGGGTCAACTCCCCGGCCTGTACGGAGGAGCCCCCATGTCGCCCCAGTTCGACCACGACGTCTGCATCATCGGCACCGGCCGCGTCGGCCTGCCCCTCGGCCTGTCGTTCCTGGAGGCAGGCGCCGACGCGGTGGGGGTGGATCTCGACGCTGAGCTGCGGGCGGCCGTGAACGGCGGCCGGATGCCCTTCCACGAGCCCGGCTACGACGCGCTGGTGGCCACGCGCCGCTTCGTGGTGCACGCCGACGCCGCGATCGCCGCGCGGGCGCGGGCCATCGTCGTCACCGTCGGCACCCCCCTGCACACCCACATCGAGACGGATCTCAGCCAGGTCCGCCGGGTGCTGGAGGGCCTGCTGCCGCACCTGCGACCCGGGCAGCTCCTCTGCCTGCGCAGCACCGTCGCCCCCGGCACCACCGCCTACGTCCGCCGCTTCCTGGAGCGGCACTCCAGCTTCCGCATCGGCACCGACCTGCTGCTGGCCTTCTGTCCCGAGCGCATCGCCGAGGGCAAGGCCCACGAGGAGCTGCGCACGCTGCCCCAGATCGTGGGCGCCGAGGACGCCGCCAGCCGCGAGGCCGCCACGGCCCTGTTCGGCCGCCTGGCCCCGGAGATCCTGGCCGCCGACTTCGTCACCGCCGAGCTGGTCAAGCTGTTCAACAACATCGCCCGCTATGTGCACTTCGCCCTGGCCAACCAGTTCGCCCTGGTGGCCGACACCTTCGGGGCCAACATCTACGCCATCCGCCACCTGGCCAACCACCGCTACCCGCGCAGCCACATCGCCTCGCCGGGCCTGACGGCAGGTACCTGTTTGCGCAAGGATTTCGGGATGATCAACGAGTGGAGCCCCTACCCGGACATGCTCCTCTCGGCCTGGAAGATGAACGAGTACATCCCCGCCTTCCTGGTCAAGCACCTGGGCCAGCGCGTGGCCCTGCACGACCGGCGCGTGGCGGTGCTGGGCTACACCTTC
Organism: bacterium; assembly: GCA_041389985.1. GTDB lineage: Bacteria > Myxococcota_A > Bradymonadia > UBA7976 > UBA1532 > JACKDP01. The sequence continues at coordinate 209,625 of JAWKQS010000005.1, read as the reverse complement.
AAGCAGGACACCGACGACACGCGCGACTCCCTCGCCCCCAAGCTGGTGCGCTACCTGGAGCGCGCCCTGCCCCTCGAGATCCGGGTCACCGACCACCACCTGCCCGATCCCATCCCCGACGCCGGCAACGGCGAGCTCAGGAACTGGGACCTCGTGGACGCCCTCACCGACGTCGACTGCGTGTTCGTGGCCACCAACCACACCGCCTATCGCCCCGCCCTCCAGGCGCTGGCCCTCGTCTCCCCCGAGACCTGGGTCGCCGACCTGTGGAACGTGAGCGGGGCCGACCAGGTGTTCTTCCAGGCCGGCGCCCTGCTGCGCTGACGGCGCTCAGCGCGGCTTGCACAGGCGCTTCAGGTCGCTGATGCGCGGCGCCTCGGCCCGCAGCCGGCGCTTCTGGCGGTCGTAGCCCACGTAGATCATGGCGCTGCCGATGGTGCGACCCCCGCAGCCCTTGTTGCTGGCCCCGTCGTGGTCGCGCCAGCAGAAGATGCACTGCTCCAGCATCTCGAGCCGGTGGCGGCGGCTGTTGCCGGCGGCGCACTCCCCCTGGCGCCCCGCCCCCTGCTGGCAGGGCGGCCAGTCGCCGAAGACGCCCACCACCACATGCCCGCCCGTGCGGGAGGCGTAGCGGCAGTACTTCGTCATCTGGGCCGGCTTGAAGGCCCCATGCGACTTCAGCTCGATGGGCAGCGTGTTGCTGATCACCACGTCCAGGGCGGTGCCCACGCCTTCCGGATCCGGCGCAGGCGGGAAGTTCTGGCCCGGCAGCGGCCCGGGGCAGCTCACGTCGCCGGTGCCCTCGGGCTCGCCGCAGCGATCCACCACCACCTCGAAGCGCACGACGTCGCCGCCGGGCGCAGGCAGGACGCTCTGGGCGCCGCAGAAGAACCGCCGCAGGTGGCCCTCGATGTTCTGGCCGCCGATCACCGCGTCGATGAAGCCGTCGAAGGCGCCGGCCAGGCCCCCGAAGACCGCCTGCAAGATGACCTCCTTGAGGCCCTCGAACACCGCGTCGATGACCGCCCCCTGGGCCGCCTCGCGGGCGCAGTACAGGAGGGCGCCGCGGATGCCGTTGAGGGTCTGCTGGATGCCCGTCGTGATGTTGATCTCGACCAGCGTGAAGGCGCCCGTGCGGTCGGTGTGATCGAGGGGGCTGCCCTGGACGGTGTAGGCGTAGCGGTTGAGGGAGCGGGGATCCTCCGAGAGCGCGGGGGCCGCGTCCGCCGAGAGGAACGACGCCGTGGTGGGGTCGTACCACCGGCTGCGCAGCCAGATGAGGCCGGTGGCCGCGTCGGTGAGCTCCCCCGCGTACCCATAGAGGAAGGGCTCGGCCGGGGCCTCGCCCACAGGCGCCCCCCAGGGGTCGTACCGGTAGCGCGCCCCCACCGCCCCGCCAGCGTCGGTCAGGGCCATGATGGAGCCGTGCAGCCCCCGCAGCGGGTAGCGGTCGGCGGCCCCGTGGCGGCTGGAAACCCCCAGCGGATCAAAGACATACGCGTCGTGGACGCCGTCGTCGCCGTAGGTCATGAGGCAGAGGGGCAGCGGCCCGAAGGGGCCGGGCGCCGTCAGGCAGCGCTCGTCGTCGCGGCCCAGCAGCCAGCCGCGGGCGTCGTAGCGGTAGGTCACGGGGTCCGCCGCCGGCCCCGCGCTCACCAGCCGGCTGGCGGCATCCCAGGCGTAGCGCTGATCGCCGCGGGCGACGCGCCGCCCGAGGGCGTCGACCGCGACCGGCAGGCCGCCCAGCTCCACCAGGGCGCTGTCGGCGTCGTGGCGGGCCACGGTCGCGACGCCGTCCACCTCGACCCGGACGCGATCGCCCTCGGGGCCGTAGGCGTAGGTCGTCGCCGGGCCGGCCGCTGGCCGGGCCTCCACCAGCCGATCGAGGGCGTCGTGGGCGTAGGCCACCTCGCCATCGGGGCCATCGTGCCCGACCAGCCGACCCGACCGGTCGTACCGGAAGTCCTCGGCGAAGAGCACCGCCCCGCCGGGACCGCGGTGCTCGATGCGCCGAAGCGCCCCGCCTCGGCGTAGGCCAGCGTCGTCACCACGCCGTTGGGCCGCTCCACCCAGGTCAGCCGCCCCAGGGCGTCGCTGGCATACCGCCACTGGCCACCGGCCGGATCGGTGATGCCCACGAGGGTGTCCCCGGCGTAGCGGTAGCGCGTCACCCGCTCGGCGCCGTCGGGGGCCACCAGCGTCAGGACCACCACGCGGCCCCGCACGTCGCGGGTGTAGCGCGCCTCGGCCCCATCATCCATGCGCACCACCAGGGGCCGGCCGGCCTCGTCGTGCTCCCACTCCACCCCGCCGCCCGGGCCGTCGGTGGCCACCAGGCGGCCGGCCTCCCAGGTCTCGCGCTCCACCACCCCGTCGGAGCGGACGGTCGCCCGGCCCGTGGGCTCGTCGCGCCACTCCACGAAGCTGCCGTCGGGCGCGGTGCGGCGCACATGGCCCTCGGGGGTCTCGGTGAAGGTGGTCTGCCGACCGGCCGGCGTCACGACGACGCTCAGGCCCCCCTCGGGGGCCGACTCGAACTGCCACGTCCCCCCGGCCGGCCGCTCCACGCCGACCAGCCGGCCCACCGCGTCGCGCCGATAGACCGTGCGGCCCCCGGTCGGATCCACGACGGCCGCGAGCCGCAGCATCGCGTCGCGCTCGAAGGCCCACTCGGCCCCGGCGGGGGTGGTGTAGCCCGCCAGGGGGTGCGGCCCGTCCTGCAGGCGGAAGAACGTGCTCTCGTAGCGGTACCGCGTGGGGTCCATCCCCGGCCGCTCCGCCACGGCGATGTTGCCGAACTCATCGTATGTACTGGCGAATCGCCGCCCCAGGGCGTCGGTGATGCTGGCCAGCCGGCCCGCGCCGTCGTAGGTCAGGCGGCTCGTCAGCTCGCCCTGGCGGATCTCGGCCAGGCGGCCCCCGTCATCCCAGGCGTAGCCCACCACCTCCCCCGTCGGCAGGTGGCGCGCGATGATCTTGCCGCTGCGGTCGTAGTCGCGGCGCTCGACGCCGCCCTCGGGGGTGTGGACCTCGGTGACGCGGCCGGCCACGTCGTAGACGTAGCGGGTCGCGCGGCCCTGGGCGTCGCGCACCGCCACCGGGTTGCCGTCGGCGTCGCGCTGGATGGTGGTCAGGCGCTCGTCGTCCAGGCTCAGGCCCGCGAAGCGGCCCTCGCCGTCCGAGAGCAGGCGCGTCTCGCCGCCCGGACCCTCGATGCGCCGGGGGTAGCCGCGCACGTCGTAGGCGTAGCGGACGGCCTCGCCCCCGGGCAGCGTGACGCCGCGCAGGAAGCCGGCGGGATCGTAGGTGGTGACGTGCTGCCGGCCCGTCGCCTCGTCGGTGACGGTGGCGGTGTCGCCGTCCCACGCCGTGGTGAAGCGGCGGCCATCCGCCTGCTGGATCAAGGTGTTGCGGCCGCCGTCGTCGTAGGCGAACGTCACCCCGCGGCCCGCGCCGTCCACCTCCGCCACCAGATCGCCGTTCTCGTCGTAGCGCAGGGCGCTGAGCAGGTGCCCCGCCGGATCCCGCACCTCGACGCCGTCGGCCCCGTGGACGAGCGCGAAGCCGACGCCCTCCTCCCGCGCGAAGCCCACCAGCCGCCCCGCGTCGTCGAAGGCCGCCGTCTGCACCACCCCCGCGCGCTCCTGGCGGACGAGGTGCCCCGCCGCGTCGTAGGCCCGCGCCGTCACCCGCCCCTCGGCGTCGATGCGCTGCACCTCGTTGCCCGCCTCGTCGTAGGCGAACCGGGTCTCGCCCCCCAGGGGATCCACCACGCGCGTGACCCGGCCGGCGGCGTCGTGCTCGTAGCGGAACGCGGCGCCCGACGGGTGGATGACCGTGCGGGCCCCGTCCTCGTAGACGTACTCCACCACCGCGCCGGTGCCGTCGACGCGCCGCACCACGCGGCCGAGGGCGTCGTGCTCCACCTGGACGAGCCGGGCGCCGGGGGCCTCGTAGCCCGTCATCCGGTGCTGGTCGTCGTAGGTGTACCGCTGGATCTCGCCGTCGAAGGCCCCGCCCTCGAAGCGGACCTCCACCAGATCGCCGCGGTCGTCGTAGCGGTAGTGCACCTGATCGCCGCGGGCCGGATCCCGGATCTGCGTCACGCGCCCGGCCGCATCCCGGGTGAGCTCCACCAGGTCTTCCAGCGTCGCCGCGCCCCCGCCGCCCCAGACCTGCTCGCGCCCGGCCGCGTCGCGGAAGCTCACCAGCGTCCCGGCCCGAAACCGATAGATTTCGCCGAGTTCCGTGCGCAGCTCCAGGTTGACCGGCTCGTAGAGCTCGACCGTGCTGAAGCGGAAGAGCCCCTGCCCATCGATGACCATCAGGTCGTCCACATAGGTGCGGCCGTCGCGATCCCGGCTGGTGACCGAGGCCCCCGGGGGCGTCGTCCACCGCTCGTTGACCTCGCAGCCGCCCACGAAGCAGCCCACCCCCACCAGGTTCAAGAAGGCCTCGTACTCGCGGCCATCGGGCAGCGTGAAGAGGAGCAGCCGCGGGCCGCCGCCCACCTGGATGCGCGGCGGGAGGCCCGCCAGGCGCGCCGTCCAGCCCTGGGAGATGTCGCCCGGCGGGAACGTCACCCCGGGCTCGACCCCCGGGGCCTCCACGAAGTTCGAGCCCAGCCGCCACCCGATCCCGAACGGGCCCTCCTCCGTGACGCTGCCGTCGTAGCTGCGCACCAGCTCCACGTCGAGGGGGCTCTGCTCCACCACCAGATCGACCAGGGCGAGCTGCACCTGCCCGAACTGGGCGGCCGCGCGGACGGTGACCGGCACCTGCACCTCCGCGCGCTGGCCGTGCCAGTCCTCGGCGCTCAGCACCAGGGACCAGGGGCCCGGCTCCACCAGGCTCGCGTCCACCGTGCCCAGCACCCCGTCGACGGCGGCGTCCCCACCGCCGAAGTCGCGGCAGGCGCCTGCGGGGCTGCAGAGCGCCAGGCCATAACGCACCACCGCCGCGCCCGCGACGCGCCCCTCCACGGCGAAGCGGCCGCTCACCTCCTCGTCGGCGACCGGCGTCCGCACGGCCACCTCGGGGGCCGGGGACGGCGCGCCGGGGACGCCCACCACGAAGCGCTGCTCCGCGCTCGCGGCCCCGTCGCTCACCGTGATCGCCACCGCGTGGGCCCCGATGGCGCCGCCGATCCAGGTGGCGACGCCGTCGGCGTCGATGGCCATGCCGGGGGGACCCTCGACGGCGTAGGCCAGGGCGTCGCCGTCGGCGTCCAGGGCCTGCACCGGATAGCGCCAGGCCGCCCCGGCCGCCACCACGCGGGGGGGCGACGACACGATGCGGGGCGCCTCGTTGCGCGCCTCGACCACCAGCACGAACGCCTGGCGGGCCTGGGCGCCGGCCGCGTCCTGGACCACCAGCTCGACGGGGTGGGCGCCGGCGTCCTGGTCGCCGGGGCGCCAGAACAGGGCGCCCGTCTCGCCTGAGAGGCGCATGGCCGGCGGCGCCACCGCCAGGGAGAACGTCAGAGAATCCCCATCCAGATCATCGACTTGCGGGGCGTAGCGCCACGACTCGCCCTCGGCGGCGGCGGTGTCGGGCTCGGTGAGGAAGACGGGCGGCCGGTTGACGCCGGGGATGACGCCCCGGGGCTCGCCGACCACATCGCACAGCCCCTCGTCCACCTGCCCGTCGCAGTCCTCGTCGACGCCATCGCAGGCGACCTCGGCGGGGCACACGACGCAGTCGCCCGCGACGCAGCGCGCGCCCGCGGCGCAGTCGGCGTCGGCCGCGCAGGCCGGCACCGCCATGTCGACCGCCATGTCGGGCGGCACGACGCCCATGTCGACCGGCCCCATGTCGGGCGGCGCGACGCCCATGTCGACCGCCCCCATGTCGGGCGGCACGACGCCCATGTCGACCGGCATCGCCCCCATGTCGGGCTGCACGTGCCCGAAGTCGACCTGCATCGCCCCCATGTCGGGCTGCACGTGCCCGAAGTCGATCGGCATCGCCCCCATGTCGAGCTGCACGACCCCCTGATCGACGGGCCCCAGGTCGCGGGGGCCGCGGTCGCGGGGCGGGCTGCCGCGGTCCACCGGCGGGGCGGCCCCATCGGCGCGGCCGCCATCGGCCGGGCGTGACGTGGAGTCATCACAGGCTGCGAGCAGCAGCAGCGCGAGCAGGGCGACGTGCTTCATGACCACCTCCCAGCGGCAGTATGCCCCGGGCGGTGACCCACCGCACGCCTGCGATGCGCGGCAGCTCAGCCCGGCCAGGCGTCCACGGCCTCCAGCCAGGCCGTCACGCGGGCGTCCGACGGCATGCGCCAGTCACCCCGCGGCGAGAGCGCCACCATGCCCACCTTGGGGCCGTCCGCCGTGCAGGAGCGCTTGAACTGGTTCTGGAAGAAGCGCTTGAGGAAGACGCGGCACCACCGGCGCAGCGTCTCGGCGTCGTAGGCGTCGCCGAAGGCGTGCCGGGCCAGATCGAGCACGCGCGCCGGCCGCGCCCCGTGCCGGACGAGGTGGTAGAGGAAGAAGTCGTGCAGCTCGTAGGGCCCGATGGTCGACTCGGTGAGCTGGGCGATGGCGCCGTCGGCGTCGGCCGGCAGCAGCTCCGGCGAGATGGGCGTGTCGAGGATGGCGAAGAGCACCTCCCGCAGCACGGCCGCGTCGCCGCGCCAGGTGCCGATGCGCTCGTTGGCGGCCCAGCGAATCACGAACTGCATCAAGGTCTTGGGGACGCCCGCGTTCACGTCGTACATCGAGATGTGATCCCCCGAGTACGTCGACCAGCCCAGCGCCTTCTCGGACAGATCCCCCGTGCCCACCACCAGGCCCCGGTGCTGGTTGGCCAGGGTCATGAGCACCAGCGTCCGCAGCCGCGCCTGCACGTTCTCGACGGCCACGTCCGCCAGCCCGGGCTGGGCCCGCAGGCGGTCGATGAGAGCCTCCACCGTGTCGCAGCCGTCCACCGCGGGGTGGCCCACGGCCCCCAGCACCATGCGGCTCGCCTCCGAGACGGGGATCTCCATGAAGGTGCCGCCGAGCTGCTCCACCAGGCGCTCGGCGTTGGTGCGGGTGCCGGCGGTGGTGCCCAGGCCCGGCATGGTGGGGCAGATCAGGTCGCTGCGGGGCTGGCCCAGCAGGTCGAGGGCGGCGGCGCAGACCAGGGCGGCGTGGGTCGAGTCGAGGCCCCCCGAGACGCCCAGCACCAGGCGCGGCCTGCCGATGGCCTGCATGCGGGTGGCCAGGGCGTTGCTCTGGATCTCGAAGATCTCCCAGCAGCGCGTGGCCAGGGTGCGCGGATCGCTGGGCAGGAAGGGGTGGCGGGCCACGGCGCGGCGGAGCGGGCCCGGGGGGGTCGAGGCCGGGAAGCTCTGCACGCGAAAGGGCTTCTGGTTGGCGCGGCTGCAGTCCCCGAACGTCGGCGTCGCGAGCCGCTCGTGCACCAGGACCTCCAGGTCCACGTCGGCGACGAGCAGCTGATCGTCCCGCAGAAACCGCTTTGATTCCGACAGGATGCGCCCGTTCTCGCAGATGAATGCGTCGGCATCGAAGGCCAGATCCGTCGACGACTCCCCCGGCCCGGCGGCCACGTAGACGTAGGCGCACTTGCCGCGGTCCGAGGCGCTCTGGCCCAGCAGGCGGCGCAGCTCGGCCTTGCCGACGGTGAAGTTGGAGGCCGACAGGTTGCAGATGACGGTGGCCCCGGCCGAGACCTGGTAGACGCTGGGCGGCACATGGACCCAGTAGTCCTCGCAGATCTCCGCGCCGACCACGAGGTCGCGCTGGCCGTCCGCCGCGAAGAGCACGTCCAGCCCGAACGGCACGTCGGCGCCAAACAGGCGCACCGTCTCGCCGGCGGGCACCTCGGCGCCGGGGCGAAACCACCGGGCCTCCTCGAACTCGCGGTAGGTGGGCAGGTAGGCCTTGGGGACGATGCCCAGTAGCCGCCCGCCCTGGATGGCGGCCGCCACGTTGTACAGGCCCAGGCCGCGCACGTTGAGGGGCAGGCCCACCAGCGCCAGGGGCGCCAGCTCGGCGCTGGCCTCCACCAGCAGCCGCAGGCTCTCCAGGCAGGCCTCCTGCAGCAGCCCGTCGAGGAAGAGATCCCGGACGGAGTAGCCGCAGAGCCCGAGCTCGGGGAAGACCACGACGTTGACGCCCTCGGCGTGGGCCTGACGCCAAACGGCCAGGGTGTGGGCGCGGTTGGCGGCGAAGTCGGCGACGGCGCAGGCCGGCACGGCCGCCGCGATGCGGGCGAATCCTCTCATCGGATCGTCTCCGTGATCAGGCGGTGGGTCGAGGCTGGTCGAGCATCCACGGGTTGGCCATCACCTCCGAGACCGTCTTCGCCAGGGTCGCCCCCTGGAAGCCGTCGATGAAGCGATGATCGATGGTGGCGGTGATGGTGAGCTGGGGCCGCGCCACGACGGCGCCGTCGACCACCACCGCCTGCTCGCGCACCGCCCCGATGAGCACCAGCAAGGGCACCCGGGCGAAGGGCGTAGGCGGCGCGAAGCCTTCGTCGAGGCCGAACATGCCCACGCTCGTAATTACGCAGGATCCAAAGGGAAACGCCTCCTGACCGGCGAACGGCCAGCCCAGGCTGCCGGTGATGAAGCCCGTCAGCCAGAGCACCGGCCGCAGGATCCAGGTCGGCAGGAGCCGCACGATGCCCTTCCCCTTCTCGAACTGGACGTCCTTGCCCTCCCGCAGCCGGGTGGCCAGGGCGCTCAGCTCGTCGGCGATGGCGGCCGGCGTCTTGTCATCCGCCCGATCCACCCGCGCCTTGGCCAGGTCGCTGCCACCCTCGAGGGCGACCAGGAAGGTCACGTCCACGGTCTTGCGGGGCAGGTAGGTGCCGAAGCGGAGGTAGCCGTTGAGGCCCGGGGAGCGCCGGAGCGCCTCGGCGACGGCGCGCCCGACCAGGTGCGTCACGGAGACCCGTGAGCCGGTCGCGGCGCGGACCTCGTCGATGTACCGGAGCGCGGGGCCGGCATCCACGGTCAACTTGCCGTAGATGTTGCCTTCCCGCGGGGAGCCCCAGGTGGCGATGGCGAGCTTGCGTCGGAGAGGATTCATGGGCGCATCATACGCCCGCATCGGCTCGAAAGCGGAAGCGAATCCACCCAGCAGGATGCGGAAGGGGGAGCACGCCGGGCGGCGGCCCCGCCCTGCCCACTAGATCATGCGGGCGTAGTACTCGACGACGAGCTGGACCTCGATGGGGAACGGCACCGACGACTCGTCGGGGGACCGATCCACCACGGCCTTCATCTCGGCCGGGTTCACGCTCAGCCAGTCGGGCTTCTGCAGCGACGGGCTCTCCAGGGCATCCTTGATGGCCTGGATCTTCTTGCTGCGCTCGCGCACGGTGATGACGTCGCCGACCTTCACGCGGAAGGAGGGGATGTCCACCTTCTGGCCGTTGACCAGCACGTGGGCGTGGTTGACGAGCTGGCGCGCGCCCGGGATGGTCGAGGCCAGGCCGGCACGGAACACCACGTTGTCGAGGCGGCTCTCGAGGAGCTCGAGCAGCTTCTTGCCCGTCTCCATCTTGCTGCGCCGCGCGTCGACGACGAGGCGCCGGAGCTGGCGCTCGCCCAGGCCGTAGTTGAAGCGAAGCTTCTGCTTCTCCTTCAGCTGGCGCCCGTAGTCGGACTCCTTGCGTCGCCGATCACCACCGTGCGCGCCGGGGGGGTAGGGGCGGCGCTCGATGGACTTGCGCGACAGCCCGGGCAGGTTCAAGCCCAGCGCCCGCATCAGCTTCACGCGCGGGCCACGGTATCGGGACATCGGGAACTCCTGACTCGATCCGGTCTCAAGCGAACGCGCACCCTACTCATCGGACTCGTCGCCAGCAACAAAAAAAGCCGTCGCGCCTGCTCGATCGAGCGAAAGCGCGCGGGGAGCGGGGGGCACGGCGGCCCAAAGCGCAGACCGCCTCACGTGGAGGGGGTGATGATGAGCGGGTGGATGGTACCGTGAGGCCGACCGCACAGGGGAGCAGAATGCGATCGATCGTCACGGGCCCGCCGGGCTTGCTGAAGGTGCCGGGCTTGCTGAAGGTGCCGGGCGTGCTGGGGCTGCTGGGGCTGCTGGGTGCCGGGCTCGCCCAGGCCCAGCCTTTCGAGAAGACCTGCCTGCCCGAGAGCGACGCGGGCAACGGGCTGTCCCTGGCCGTGGACGGCCGGGGCGACATCCACCTCAGCCGCGTCTACCGCGTCCCCGGGGATCTCGCCTACACCCGCATCGATCGGGAGGGGCGCGCCGCCGACGAAGAGCTCGCCGGCGCCATCAGCCGCCTGGCCGTCGACGAGGTGACCCAGACCGACCTGCTGCTCGAGGGGGGCCAGCCGCGCATCTGCTTCTACAACGCGGCCCTGCCCGGCCTCGAGGTGATGGTCCTCGCGGGCGACGCCTGGCAGCGCGAGGCGGTGCTCGAGGGCCGGGGCATGGGCCGCTGGTGCAACCTGCTCACGCACGAAGGCGCCCTCACCGCCGTTTTCGGCAGTGATGACGGTATCTTGCGGACGGCGACCCGGATCCGGCGCGATGACTGGTCGGTGGTCGAGATCGATCGCCTGCCCGACGACCGCGTGGGCATCGAGGCCACGGCGACGGAGGTGCGCGGCCGGCTGGTGGTGGCGCACCGCACCGCCAGCAACCACCTGCGCGTGTCCTGGGAGACGCCCAACGGCTTCTCCCACGAGACGGTCATGGATCTGGCCTTCGGCGCCGGGGTGAGCCCCGTCGCGGTGGCGTCGGGCGGGGACGAGGTCTGGGTGGTGCACGGCCTGGTCTCGCCGCCGGGGACGAGCGACGGCGGCCTCGTGCTGACCCAGGGGACGGCGGCGGGGCTGCGCTCGCGCCTGGTGGACATGGCCGAGCTGGGCGGCGCCAATGGCGCGGCGGCCCTGGGCCGCAGGCTGGCCGTGGTGACGCGCTACTACCGCCGCAACGCCATCTTCGGCTCGGCGGACGGCCTGCGGTTCTTCGACAACCTGGCCCAGGCCCCCATGGCCCAGCGCCTTGAAGATCACGGCTCCGCCGTGCGCCGCCACACCTACGGCCCCATCCAGGTCGCCTCCGATCCCTTCGGCCTGGCCGTCATCGCTGCCCTCGACGACGCCGAGCCCTTCGGGGGCGATCGCGGCAGCGCCCGGATCTGTGTCTGGCGACCCCTCGACACCGATCGGGACGGCCTGCCGGACGAGGTGGAGGCCCGGTTCGGCACCGAGGTGGAGGATCCGGACACCGATGGCGATGGCCGCAGCGACGGGGACGAGGTGCTGGTGGATCGCACGAACCCCCTGGGCGACGGTCCCCTCGATCCGCCTGACGCGGGCCCCCGCCTCCGGAGGACGCGGGCATCCTGCCGCTGGACGGGGGGTCGAGGACGCGGGCCTGGACGCGGAGGCCGCCGAGGCCGACCGCGGCGTCCCGGCGGATGCCGGCCGCGACGCCGCCCGGCCCGACGGCGCGGTGGGCGACGCAGGGCGGACCGACGCCGGCGCCCCCATCGACGCCAGCCCCACCGACGGCTCGCGGCCTGACGGCGCGCGGCCTGACGGCGGCCGCCCCGACGCCCGGGTCGCTGACGCCGGGCCGACCGCCGACGCCGGCGCCGCGGACGCCGACTGGCCACCCTTCCCCCGCGCCGACGCCGAGGACGCGCCGGCGAGCGGTGGGGGCGGCGGGGACGACGGCTGCCGCGCCGCCCCGGGCACCGCGCCGGCGGGCCTGCCCTGGCTGCTGGTCGGCGTGCTCGCCCTGTTCCCCTCGCGCCGGCGCCGCCGCCGGGGCATGCTGCGCTGATCGCGAACGGAGGAGGCACCCGTGCCGGAAGAAAGCAGCCGTACGCCCCGGGCGCCCCTCATCGTGGGCATCGCCCTGGTGGTGCTCGCCGTGATGTCGTTCGTGTGGCGGGCCATGGACCAGGCTGCCACCCCCGAGGCGCAGACGAGCCCGGCGAGCGCGGCCCCGGCGAGCGCGGCCCCGGCGAGCGCGGCGACCACCGCCGAGAAGGCCCGCCCCCCCGCCCCGCTCAAGCTCACGGCCCCGCCCGCCCTGCTGCGCAAGCACGATGACGCGCCCCTCGAGACCTCCCGGGGCGGCGAGGCCACGGTCGTCGGCCGCATGATCCGCCTGGACGCGGGCCGCGAGGCCATTGGGGACGCCAGGCAGGTCTGCCTGACGGACGAGGCGGGGGCCACCGACACCTGCGCGGTCCTCGACGGCTGGCCGTCCAAGCGGGTCATCTGCTCGCGGGCCCATGTCGACGCGCCCATGAAGGGCACCATCCGCTGGCAGGTTCCCTGCCCCTGAGCCTACCCTCCACAACCGCAGCGTCGACGCCGGCATCTCTGCCCTGGCGCCGGACGACGCCCCGGTCAGCAGGAGGGAGACTCGATGCGTATCGCGATTCTGGGGACGGGCATGGTGGGGCGGGCCCTGGCCAGCGCCCTGGTGGCCCGCGGCCACGAGGTGGCCATGGGGGCCCGGAAGGCCGGCAACCCGACGGCCGAGGCCTGGGCGGCCGGCGCCGGAGCGGCCGCTTCGGCGGGGAGCTTCGCCGACGCCGTGGTCGGCGCCGACGTGGTCTTCCTGGCCGTCAAGGGCGAGCACGCCCAGGGCGTGCTGGGCATGGTGGGCGCCGAGCTGCTCGCGGGCAAGGTGGTGGTCGACATCACCAACCCCCTCGACTTCTCCAAGGGCATGCCCCCGTCGCTCTTCGTCAGCAACACCGACAGCCTGGCCGAGCAGCTCCAGCGGGCCCACCCCGAGGCCCGCTTCGTCAAGACGCTCAACACGCTCAACGCCGATCTGATGGTCGATCCCGGCCGGCTGCCCGAGCCGACGGCCGTGTTCCTGAGCGGCGATGATGCGGCGGCCAAGGCCACGGTCCGCGGGCTGCTGGAGGGCTTCGGCTGGCAGCAGATCATCGACCTCGGCGGGCTGGCCACGGCCCGGGGCACCGAGGCCTGGCTGCCCTTGTGGATCCGCCTCTGGGGCGCCCTCGGCACCGCCAGCTTCAACCTGCGCATCGTGCGCGAGGGGGAGGCGTGAGCCGCCGGATCGTCATCACCGGCGGCAACCGGGGCCTGGGGCTGGCCACCGCGCAGGCCCTCGCCCGGGCCGGCGAGCAGGTGATCCTGACGGCCCGCGACGCCGAGAAGGCCGAGGCGGCGGCCGCCACGCTGCGCGCCGAGGGCCTGGCGGTGGAGGCGTACGCGCTGGACGTCACCTCCGATGCCGACGTCGAGGCCCTGTTCGCGCAGCTCGGCGTGGTGGACGTCCTGATCAACAACGCCGGCGTCGCCTCCGACAAGGGCCACGGCGATGGCACCCTGGGCATCCCCGTCCAGCGCGGCCTGCACGCCTTCGACACCAACACCCTGGGGCCCTGGCGCACGCTGCGGGCCGTGCTGCCGGGCATGAACCGCCGCGGCTACGGCCGCGTGGTCAACGTCTCCTCCGGCATGGGCGGCCTGGCCGAGATGGACGGCGGCTGGCCCGCCTACCGCGTCTCGAAGGCGGCGCTCAACGCGGTGACGCGCATCTTCAGCCACGAGGCCCGCGGCGACGTGAAGATCAACAGCGTCTGCCCCGGCTGGGTGCGCACCGACATGGGCGGCCGGCACGCCACCCGCGGCCTCGACGAGGGCATCGCGGGCATCCTGTGGGCGGCCAACCTGCCCGCGGATGGCCCCAACGGCGGCTTCTTCCGCGACGGACAGCCCCTGGCATGGTGACCGTGCTGCCCCTCGCCCGCCTCTTCAGCGACCGCACCCGCATCGTCGCGCTGACGGGGGCGGGGTGCAGCACCGAGTCCGGCATCCCCGACTACCGCACGCCCCGCGACCGGCCCCGCAGCCTTCCGGTCCAGTACCTCGACTTCATCCGCAAGCCCTTGATCCGACAGCGATACTGGGCACGGAGCATGATCGGCTGGCCCGCCATCCGGGCGGCTCTGCCCAACCCCTCCCACACCGCCCTCGCGGCGCTGGAGGGGGCCGGCCGCCTCGCCGGGATCATCACGCAGAACGTGGACGGCCTGCACCAGGCGGCGGGCAGCCGCGCCGTCACCGACCTGCACGGGCGCCTCTCCGAGGTCCGCTGCGAGGGCTGCGGCCAGATCAGCCCCCGGGCCGACCTCCAGGACCGCCTGGTCCAGGCCAACCCGAGCTGGGTCGGCCGCATCGGCGCCGCCAACGCCGACGGCGACGCGGAGCTGGACGCCGACACCAGCGCCTTCGTCGTGCCCCCGTGCCTGGCCTGCGGCGGCGTGCTCAAGCCGCGGGTGGTCTTCTTCGGCGAGAACGTCCCGCCCCCGGTCTTCGCCGAGGCCAGCGCGCGCCTCGACACCGCCGACGCCCTGCTGGTGGCGGGCACCTCCCTCGCCGTGTGGTCGGGGCTGCGCTTCGTGCGGGCCGCCGCGGCCCGCGGCCTGCCCATCGGCTGCGTCAACCTGGGCCCGACCCGGGGCGATCCCGAGCTGACGCTGCGCCTCGAGGCCCGCACCGGCGTGGCCCTGCCCGCCCTGGCCCGGGCGCTGCTGGGCCGCTCGCCCGGCTGACCGCGCGCCGCCCGCCCGAGACGCTTTTTCAAGCCCGCGCATCGGTGCTATGCACAACGGTCCGCATTGCCGGGGAGGCCCATGTTCAAGCGACACCGCCGGGCGCTGATGGAGCAGATGAAGGACGCCGTCGCGGTGTTCTTCTCGGCCCGTGAGACGCTGCGCAACAACGACGTCCACTTCGAGTATCGGCAGGGCTCCGACTTCTTCCACCTCACGGGCTTCGAGGAGCCCGAGTCGGTGCTCGTGCTCGCCCCGCACCGCGAGGCGGGCGACCAGACGTTCCTCTTCCTGCGCCAGCGCGATCCGGAGCGCGAGGTCTGGGATGGCAAGCGCCTCGGCGTCGAGGCCGCCCCCGCTGCGCTGGGCATCGACAAGGCGTTCCCCATCGAGCAGCTCGCCCAGAAGCTGCCCGGGCTGCTCGTCGGGGCCGGCCGCCAGTACCACCACCTGGGGGAGTGCAGCGAGGACGACGTCATCATCCTCGACGCCCTCAAGGCCGCCCGGCGCCTGCGCAAGCGCGGGGATGACACCCCCGGCGACGTGCTCGACCCCGCCGAGCTGCTCCACGAGCACCGCCTGCTCAAGTCGCCTGCGGCCATCGAGCAGATGCAGCAGGCCGCGACGCTCACCGCCCGGGGCCACCGCCTGGGCATGGCCGTCACCCGGCCGGGCCTCTTCGAGTACCAGCTCCAGGCCGCCATGGAGTACTCGTGGCGCGTCGGCGGCGCCCGCCGGGAGGCCTACCCCTCCATCGTCGGCAGCGGCCCCAACGCCTGCGTCCTGCACTACCGCGAGAACAACCGGCGCCTGGAGGCCGGCGATCTGGTGCTGGTGGATGCCGGCTGCGAGTTCGGCTACCACGCCAGCGACGTGACGCGGAC
This sequence comes from bacterium, assembly GCA_041389985.1. Taxonomy (GTDB): domain Bacteria; phylum Myxococcota_A; class Bradymonadia; order UBA7976; family UBA1532; genus JACKDP01. The sequence continues at coordinate 194,200 of JAWKQS010000005.1, read as the reverse complement.
CTGGCCGGTGAACGGCCGCTTCTCCGACCCCCAGCGCGCGATCTACGAGGTCGTCCTCAACGCCCAGCTCGCCGCCATCGATCACTGCCGCGCCGGCCACGCCTTCGACGCCGTGCACCAGGTGGCCGTCCGCGTGCTCACCGAGGGCATGTGCGACCTGGGCCTCCTGAAGGGCCCGGTCAAGGAGCGCATCGAGGACGAGGGCTACAAGCGCTACTACATGCACCGGACGGGGCACTGGCTGGGCATGGACGTCCACGACGTGGGCCGCTACTACCTGCGCGGCACCTCGCGGGCGCTCGAGCCCGGCATGGTCCTCACCGTCGAGCCGGGCATCTACATCGCGCCCGACGACGACCAGGCCCCCGAGGCCTTCCGCGGCATCGGGGTGCGCATCGAGGACGACGTGCTGGTCACCGAGGGCGCCCCCCGTGTGCTGACGGACGAAGCGCCCAAGACGGTCGCGGAGGTCGAGGCGGTGATCGGGACGGCGGATCTGCCGCGGTAGCTCGGCGTGGGAAGAGCAAGGGGGGCGCCGGCCTCCCAGAGGAGGGAGGGGGCCGGGAGACCGGCGTTGCTTCCTGGTTGAGCAATGCCCGTGCCACGCCAGCGCAGGCGGGCTGGCGGCGCCCGGCTCCGAACCACCTGCGCCACACTGTGCCAATCTACGCCCAATGAGTCACACAATGACCCGATCCCGGCCGCTCCCCCGCGCCTGCACCGCCACCGCCGGGGTCAACTTCGCCCTGGTCAAGTACTGGGGCAAGCGCGACGCCGCCCTGAACCTGCCGGCGGTGGGCAGCATCTCGATGACGCTCGCCGCCCCGGGCACCACCACCACCGTCGCCTTCGATCCCGCCCTGGCCACCGACGCCTTCACGCTCGACGGCCGGGCGCTCGCCGACGCGGGCGTCTTCGCGGTCCTGGACGCGGTGCGGGCCGTGGCGGGCGTCGACCTGCGGGCCCGGGTCGACAGCCGCAACACCGTCGCCACGGCCTCGGGCCTCGCCAGCTCCGCCAGCGGCATGGCGGCCCTGGGCCTCGCCGCCTGGGGGGCCGCGGGCCTGGCCGTCGACCAGCCCGCCGCCCAGCCCGCCCTGGTCGAGATCGTCCGGCGTGGCTCCGGCTCGGCGCCGCGCTCCCTGCTGGGCGGTCTGGTCGAGCTGCGCGTCGACGACGCCTCCGTCCACCCCCTCGCCTCGCCGGACGCCTGGCCCCTGGCCATCGTCGTCGCCCGGGTCGGCCACGGCGAGAAGAAGGTCAAGTCCCGCCCCGGCATGACCCACACCGCCGAGACGAGCCCGTACTACGCGCCCTGGATCGCCGCCCACCCCGCCGATCTAGCCGCCGCCCGCGCCGCCATCGCCGCCCGCGACCTGCCGGCCCTCGGCGCGGTGATGGAGCGCTCGACGCTGCGCATGCACGCCTGCATGTGGGCCGCCGATCCCCCGCTGCGCTACCTGCGGGGCCGCACCCTCGATCTGATGGACGCGGTGGAGGCGCTGCGAGACGCGGGGGTCGGCGCGTGGTACACGATGGACGCTGGCCCCCACGTGAAGGTCCTGTGCGCGGCCGCGGACGCATCCGGCGTCGCGGCGGCCCTGGCGACCGTGCCCGGCCTGGCGTCCGTCGAGATCTGCCAGCCCGGCCCCGGGGCCACCGCCGAGGTGTTGCCGTGATCCAGACTTCCGCCCCGGGCAAGGTGCTGCTCTTCGGCGAGTACGCCGTCCTCGACGGGGGCCAGGCGCTCGTCGCGGCCGTGGCCCGGCGCGCCCACTGCACCGTCGAGCCCGCCCCGGGGGTCGAGGTCATCGGCGAGGGCGTCGGTCGGCTCGCCTGGCCCGACCCCTCCGCGGAGGACCTGCCCTTCGCCCGGGCGCTCTTCGCCCTCCAGGCCCCCCCTCCCGGCCGCTATACCCTTGAAAGCACATCGTTTTCTGAGCGGGGTGGGCGCATGAAGCTGGGCCTGGGCAGCAGCGCCGCCACCACGGTGGCCCTCGCTGCTGCGGTGCGCCGCACCACCGATCCGGCCACGCTCTTCAGCCTCGCCCAGGCCGCCCACCGCACCGCGCAGGGGTCGGGGAGCGGCGCCGACGTCGCCGCTGTCGCCTTCGGCGGCGTCATCGCCTACCGCTGGCACCCCGAGGGCTCCCTGCCCGCCGGCGACGGCGCGGCCACCGTCCGGCCGCTCTCGGGTGGGCGCGATCGCCTGGCCCTCGCCTGGAGCGGGCGTCCCGCCAGCACCACCGCCCTGGTCAGCCGCGTGCAGGCCTTCGCCGAGGCCGATCCGCTGCGGCACCAGTACTGGATGGATCAGCTCGCCGAGGCGGCGGAGGAGGCCACCTTCACCTGGTCCAACGGTGGCGACCTCACCGATCCGGCGGCGACCAGCATCGAGACGCTGGCTGCCCTCGGCGAGGCGGCGGGCGTCGAGCTCGTCCTGCCGGCCCACTGGCGGCTCGACGCCCTCGCCGAGCCCCATGGGTGCCGGGTGAAGCCGACGGGCGCGGGCGGGGGCGATCTGGCGTGGATCGTCGGGCCCGACGCCGAGGCCGAGGCCCGCGCCGCCGCCGCGCTCAGCGCGTCGGGGGAGCGGGTCATCTGGCTGCCCGTCGACCCCGTCGGCGCGACCCTTGCGAGCGGTGACCCCACACCTCCGGGAACCAGGGTCACCCCATGATCACCGCCCCCGCGATCGGAGAGCTCGGCGCGCGCCTGCGGGCCCTGGGCCAGGCCCCGCTCGCCGCCCACCTCGAGGCGCTGCCCCCCGCTGCGGCGGCACGCCTCGCCGAGCGCCTGCACGCGCTGCCGCTGGAGCACCTGCCCGCCTGGGTGGAGCAGGCGTGCTCCCTCCCCGCCGCCCCCGATCCCCACAGCCTGGAGCCGCCCCCGGCCGTGCCCACCGACGGGGGACCGGACGCCGCCCGCTTCCGGGCGCAGGGCGCGGCGCTCATCGCGGCGGGTCGCGTCGCCGCGTTCGTCGTGGCGGGTGGCCAGGGCACGCGGCTGGGCCACGACGGCCCGAAGGGCGAGTTTCCGGCCACCCCCCTCACGGGCCGCTCGCTCTTCGCCCACTTCGCCGCCCAGCTCCGCGCGACCCGGGATCGCGCCGGTGTCGCCGTCCCCTGGTACATCATGACCAGCCCGGACAACGACGCCCGCACCCGCAGTTTTTTCTTGGAGAACAAGTACTTCGGCCTGGATCCGGCCGACGTGTTCCTCTTCCCGCAGGGCGAGCTGCCCACCCTGGATCCGGCCGGGCGCCTGCTCCTGGCCGACGAAGATCGGCCGGCGACCCACCCCAACGGGCACGGGGGCGCCCTCATGGCGCTGCGGGACTCCGGCGCGCTGGACGACCTCGTGCGGCGCGGCATCGAGCACCTCAGCTACTTCCAGGTCGACAACCCCGCCACGCGCGTCCTCGATCCGCTCTTCATCGGCCTGCACGCCGGGGCGCCGGGCTCGTCGGCGGAGATGGCGGCGAAGGTGGTGGCCAAGACCGATCCCGCCGAGCGGGTCGGCGTCTTCGCCCGCCGCGCCGGCCGGCTGGAGGTCATCGAGTACTCGGACCTGCCCGCTGATCTGGCCGCGCGCCGCAGCGCCGACGGCGGCCTGGCCTTCTCGGCGGCCAACGTGGCCGTGCACCTGCTGAGCGTCGACTTCCTCGCCCGCGTCACGGCCGACGCCGAGCACCTGCCCCTGCACCGGGCGCTGAAGACGGCCCCGGTCTGGGACGCGGCGACCCGCCGGATCACCGAGCCCTCGACCCCCAACGCCATCAAGCTGGAGCGCTTCGTCTTCGACGCCCTCGGCTGGGCCGCCGCGCCGCTCTTGCTCCAGGTCGATCGGGTGGAGGCCTTCGCGCCCATCAAGAACGCCGAGGGGGTCGACTCCCCCGCCACCAGCGTCGCGCTGCAGATCGAGCGCGCCGCGCGCTGGCTGGAGGCGGCCGGCCTGAGCGTCCCGCGGCGGGCGGACGGTGCGCCGGACTGCACCCTCGAGATCCGGCCCGAGACCGCCCAGGACGCCGAGGAGCTGGCCGGCGCCTCGCTGCCCGATGCCATCCGGCCCGGGGAGGCCTGGCTGCTGTAGCAGCCTACTGCGCCATGCCGTGCTCGCCGTACTCGCCGCTGCGGCGGTGATCCCCGGCCCCCATGAAGCCCCCAGGCCCGAAGCCGGCCACGTGCAGGCCGCCGAAGAAGAGGCCGGGCGCCTCGAAGGCGATGGCGCCGGGGAAGTCCGCCTCGATCGCGGCGTGGTCGGCGGGCCGGTGGGCCGTCTCGTAGCGCAGGATGCCGCCCTCGAAGTGGGCCCGCGGGGCCTCCACCATCGCCACCGGCGGCAGATCGTGGTCGACCGCGTAGACCACGGCGTGCAACAGGGCCGACCGGATGCGGCTCGATCCGCCGCTGCCGAGCACCAGCAGCCCCCCCGGCCGCTCCAGCAGCGTCGGGCAGCACATCGTCATCAGGCGGGCCCCGGCGGCCAGGCGGGCGGCGGGGGGATACACATCTGCCTCGCCCAGAAAGTTGTTGAGGATCAAGCCTGTACGCGGAGCGAGCAGGCCCGCCGTCTCGCCGAGGGAGCCGGTGAAGCCCACCGCGCCGCCCTCGGCATCGACCGTCGAGAGGTGGGTGGTGAACCCGCTCGGGCTCGCCGCCAGCCAGGTGGCAGGGAAGTCGGGCTCAAAGAGCCGGGCCTGGAAGTCGGGGCCCTTCGCGGCCTCGTTGGCGGCCATCGCCCGGGCCAGCCGGCGCAGGTGATCGACGCCGAACGGCGACGCCGGCAGAGGCCCCTCCGCCGCGAGCGCCGCCAGGGTGCGCAGGAGCTGGAGCCCCGCCTGGCTCGGCGGACCGGGGACGAACAGGCGCGCGTCACGCCAGCGACCCGTCAGGGGCTCCCGCCAGATCGGGCGGCAGGCCGCCAGATCGGCGGCGGTCAGGCGACCATCGGCGGTGGCCAGCAGGTCCGCCGCCCCCTCCCCATCCCGCAGGAAGCCGGGCCCCTCGGCCGCCAGCCGCTCGATGGTGTCCCCGAGGGCCGGCAGCGCATAGCGGTGGCCCGGCCGCGCCTCGCCGTCCTCGAAGAAGAGCTCGGCGAGCGTGGCATCGGTCTTGAGAATCGGCGCCAGGAGCCGCGCCGAGCGCGTCAGCCCCACCGACTGCTCCACACCGCCGCGGGCCGCCGCCACGGCGGGCGCCGCGAGCAAGGGCAGCGGCACCCGGCCGTGGGCCTGGTGCAGGGCCCAGATCGCCTCGGCGAGGGCCGGCACCGCCACCGAGCCGGCGCCGAAGTGAAAGACCTGGCGATCGGGGCCGAAGTCGACGACGACCTCACGGGGGGCGGGCGCCGGGCGGGTCGCGCCCAGGCCGGGAACGTTGCTGAAGCCGTCGAGGACGCGGGTCACCCCCGCGGCGCGCACGATGGCCAGGCCGCCGCCGGCGAGGCCCGTCAGCAGGGGCTCGGCCACGCAGGCCATCAGCTTCCCCGCCACCGCGGCGTCCACGGCGTTGCCCCCGAGGGCGAAGGCGTGCAGGCCGGCCTCCACCGTCCGCGGGTTGCCCCCGGCGATGGCCCCCCCGTTCGCCCTCACGTCGCCTCGTCGGAGTGGACCGGGCAGCTCGACTCCAGCGGATCGGGCGGGCGGCGGACGATGAGCCAGAACAGCAGCGCCAGCACCACCATCGCCCCGTTCTCGATGACGGTGGACCAGGCGAGCGGCCGCGGGAAGAACACCCCGAACGACCCGCCGATGGGCACCTCGATGCCGCGGAGGAGCGCCAGGGACGTCCAGCCGACGTAGCCCAGGTGCAGGAAGGCGGTGGCCAGCGCCGCGAAGCGCAGCCCCCGCCCCACCATCAGCCACAAGACCAGCAGCCCCTCCGCCGTCATGACCGCCAGGGCCGCTGGTCGCCAGAGGCTCTGCGGGAGGACGTCATACGTCCCCACCACCCGGATGAAGCCGGGCACGTCGAGGGACTTGCCCAGCGCCGTGCTCAGCAGGATGAGGCCGATGAGGGCCCTGGGTACGTGCCGCAACATGCTCGCTCCCCCGACGGCGACCTCCGCCATGATACACTCGCCCGGGGGAGAGACCAGCCTGGACCACGCCTGGATGACGCGCCAGGCACGGCTCGCCAGGCCTCAGGGGAAGCCGAGATGATGCGCTGGGTGCTGGTGATCGCTGCCCTCGGGGCGGGCTGTGACGATGATGGGGCCTTCGGCGCCGGGGCGGACGCCGCCCTCGACCAGGTGGGCCAGATCTGCGGGGGCGCGCTCTCGTGCCCGACGGGCCTGACGTGCGTCGGCAACGACCAGGGGGCCTTCTTCTGCATGGCCCACTGCCCGACGCCGGGCGCGCTCTGCGCCGACGGCACCCTCTGCCTGGATCTCGTCAACGAGGCCGGGGGTGCCTGCTACGTGGGGGGCCAGACCGGCGCCGGCGCGGCCTGCGACACCACCCTGAGCTGCGCCCCGCGGCTGCGCTGCGTCGGCGGCAACGAGCGCTTCTGCCAGCCCGCGTGCGCGCCGGGCGACGACGCCGCCTGCGGCGAAGATGCGCGGTGCGTGGACTTCGGCGATGGCCTCGCCCGGTGCCAGGATCGCATCGGGGCGCGGTGCAGCGCCGACGCCGACTGCGCCGATCCGGACCTCGTCTGCCAGCTCGGCGCCCCCCCGTGGACGCCGTTCGCCGGCTCCTGCACCCGCGCCTGCCAGGTCGACGCGGACTGCAGCGGCGACGCGGTCTGCCTGCGGACGGCCGACGGCGGCATCTGCGGGGACGGCTGCACGCGGGACGGCCACTGCCGGGCCGAAGAGGGCTTCCGCTGCGTCACGGGGACCGACTGCGCGGGCCGGGAGGACGAGGCAGCCTGCCAGGCGATGCTCGGTGCGCGCCGCGTCTGTGCGCGGCTCTAGCAGGCCTTACCGATCGAAGCAGACCGGCGGCAGGACCTGCTCGCGATAGAGCGCCACGGCCACGATGTTGCTGCGGGTGATCCAAAGCGCCGAGAACGTCCCGTCGTGGGCGGCCAGATCCCGGACGCGGCGACCCGTGCGCCCGGCCGCCGCGCCGTCCGTCGTCTGGCCGCTCGCCGGCTGGTACGTCGCGGCGTTGAAGGCTCGGAAGACCACCTCACCGCAGCCCGCCTCGTCCCCCGACGCGCCCCGGCACGCCATCGCACCCAGCGTCGGCCCCGCGGCCGCCACCGGCCCATAGAGCGCGTCGCCGGCGTCGTGGTCCAGGTCGAGCTCCTGCGGCTCGCCGATCCCCGCGTCCGTGATGGGCGCCACCATCACCCGGTCGCCCCGCTGCTCCGACCAGGCCAGCGTGGGCGTGGGGGCCCCCGCCACGAAGCGCGGCGACTGGCTGTTGGGGATGGCCACGCCGTCGAAGCCCTCGAAGACCGGCGGCATCGGCACGCCCGGCTCGCCCAGCGACATCGACCCCAGCAAGATGCCCTGCTGGCCCACGGCACGACCGTCAAGGGCCACATGGACGACCAGCCCCTGCTGGGTGTTGACTGCCGCCGCCGTGAGCGGGTTGCCCGCCAGGTTACCCGGATCCAGCGGGGGGCCCAGGGGCGTCAGCGTCATGGTCACGCCGTCCAGCCGGATGTGCATGGCCCGAAGCTGGGAGACGCCCGCCGAGCGGGAGACCCAGAACATGAACCAGCCCTCGGGATCGGCGACGAGGACGGGGGCGCTCACCGCCTCATCGGCCTCGCCCGCCCCCCGCTGCTCGATGATCTCGTCCCCGTCGATGCGGGAGAAGAAGACGTTGGTGCGGGTCGACCAGCCGAGCCCGACCAGGTTCCCGGACTGGACCAGGTCCATGCCGGTCGCCCCGCTCGTCAGGCCGGGCAAGGGGTTGATCTCGATGGGAACGAGGGGCGGCCCGTCCAGGATGCGGATGCGGCCGGGCGTCCCGTGCAGCACCGCGAAGAGCGGCTCGCCATCGACCCAGGCCATCCGGGCGTCGGACAGGTCCGCCCCCTGCGCGATGACGGTCGGGGGGCCCGGAGGAGGCACGCACTCGCCTGCGCCACCCGCGCCACCCGCGCCACCCATGCCGCCGGCGCCACCCATGCCAGCAGCACCGCCGGCGCCACCCATGCCAGCAGCACCGCCGGCGCCACCCATGCCAGCAGCACCGCCGGCACCGCCCATGCCACCGGCGCCACCGGCACCGCCCGCGCCGCCGACGCCCCCGGCGCCCGCCATGCCACCCGCGCCACCCATGCCGCCGACACCGGCCATGCCGCCCGCGCCCGCGTCGGCTTCACCGCCAGCGCCGCCGCCGCCCGCGCCGCCCGGCTCGCCGTCGTCGCTGTGCACGCACAGGCGGCTGACCGGATCGCAGATCTCTTCGACGCCGCACTCCGACCCACCCGGGGTGCAGGCCGGCCGCTCCGGGAAGCTGATGCACCCCGCCAGCGCCACGGCGGCGACGCCCCAAGGACCCAGCCGGAGCGCCATCAGAACACCCCCCCGAGCACGACGCCGCCCGGCGTCACCCCGAGGTGGGCCCCGCCCGGCAGCTCCTCATCCGAGAGCAGCAGCAGGGTCGTCCCGATGCCGGCAGCCAGGACGCCGACCCCCAGGGCGCCGAAGCCGAGCGCCTCGAACGTCCCCGCGTCGCTCTCCAGGGCGTTGTACTGATCCAGGCCCGCGCGCGTCGGCGCCAACCCTTCGGCATCACTCGCTTTTCCGGACGCGAGCACGAGCAGGACCGCCCCCCCGGCAGCCAGCACCGCGCCGCCGCCGACCAGCACCCAGGCGCCCAGCTGGCTCTTGCCCACCGTCGTCCCGGCGTGCGCCTCCTGAGGAGGAGTCTCCTGCACCACGGCCGCCTCGGCCCTCGCCTTCTCGGCGTCGGCCCGCGCCTTCTCCGCCTCTGCGCGCGCCGCCTCGGCGTCATCCTGGGCCCGGGCTGCGCTGTGCAGGAGCGCGAGGCGCTGCTCGACCTGGGCCCGGTCCGATGCATCGGGGACGCGATCCAGATAGCGCTGAAAGAAGCGCCCGGCCTCGTCGAAGTTCTTCAGCTCCTCATGCGCGCGCCCGATGTTGTAGAGCAGCACCGGGACGGGGTCGAGCAGGTAGGCCTCCTCGAAGGCCTTCAGGGCGTCGGCGTACTGCTTGTTCGCGAACGCCTGCTCCCCGCGGCTGAAGATCTGCTGGGCCTGGGTGCGGGCCGTCCCCTGGGCGAGGACGGCGGCGGGCGCCGCGGCGAGCGCTGCGGCAGCGATGACGGACAGGGGCGAGCTCCACATGCGTCGAAGCTACCAGAGGAGACGGGAAAAACACTCGAATTTCCGCGCCCCCCTGTGGCGGCCGGGGGGGCGTCAGTCGTCCTCGAACTGCCACTTCACCTGCCGCACGAAGGCGGCGCAGCAGCCGGTGACGTGGTAGTCATACCGGGTCCCGACCCGGCCCCGGACGGTCACCGTGGGCTCGCGACCATGGACCTGACACACCATCAGCTCGATGCGCTTGCGGATGCGGCGCCGCAGCTCGTCGAGGACGAACGCCTCGACCGCGGCCTCCTGGCGCGCGTCCGTGGCGGGGAAGATCTCGAGGACGATGGGCAAGGGCGCTCCTGGGCTTCGACCAGTCTACGCCCTCAATGCGCCGACTTCGACTTGAGGCGGTCCATCAGGGCGAAGAGCACGCCCGACACCACGAAGGCCATGTGAATGCCCACCTTCCAGGCGAGCTGATCGTGGCCGATCTCATCCGACTTCATGAACGCCTTGAGCAGCTCGATGCCCGAGATGGCCACGATGGAGCCGATGAGCTTCATCTTGAGCTCCGAGAAGCCCACATGCCCCATCCACTCGGGCCGGTCCTCGCTGCCGCGGGTGTCGATGCGAGACACGAAGCTCTCGTACCCCGCGAAGACCACGATCAGCACGAGGTTGGCCACCAGCACCACATCGATGAGCGTCAGCAAGCCCACGATGACCTCGGCGCCGGAGCCCTCGAGGACCAGGGGCACGAAGTGCACGAACTCCTTGGTGAACTTGACGGCCATGAGCCCCATGGCGAGCACCAGCCCCACATAGAACGGGGCGAGGATCCAGCGGCTGGCGAAGATGAGGCGCTCCAGGGCGTTCTCGACGGACTTCATGCGGGCCTTTCGGGTTGGTTGGCCCCCCTCAGATGATCCGGCCAGCGTTTGGATGCGGCGCCCATCCCCGCCCGGCCTCGGCGAACCGTTGGGCCAACGGCGCCGCAGACTGAACTTTTTTCCCTTGCTGATCAGCGGACTAGAAAAAAGTCTGCGACACGCGCCGCGACTGACCGAAGGGAAGAGAGGCCCCCACCACGCGGAGGACTCCCCCATGGCCGAGATGATCATCATCGAGTACCGCGAGAAGCGCCTCTACAGCCCCCGGCTGGGCGTCTACGTGCTCGTCTTCGAGATCACCTGCAAGGTCACCAACGACCTGTTCTTGCTGGCGCCGCAGATCCGGATGGTGGACCTGTTGACCGGCATTCTGGCGCGTGCCCAGCAGCGGGTCGGCGAAGAGGATGGCTTTGCCTTCGACTTCGACCTCTACAACTACTACTTCATGTCCAACCACCTGCACCTGCTGCTGGGTGTGGTGGAGCTGGTGGACAAGAGCCTGCTCCTGGAGTGGGTCTGCCGGGAAATCGCGAAGCGAGTCAACAAGTTCCACGACCGGACGGGCCAGTGCCTCATCCCGAACCACGCCATCCAGGTCGTCTCGGAGGAGCACGCCCTGGACCGCATGCGCTACTTCATGGGCCAGGCGACGGCCGAGCTGAAGTCGAGGCACCCCGCCGACGACGTCTTCGCCTGCGCCAACCCGGCGCTGCTGCGGGGCGAGAAGCTCCGCGGCACCTTCGTCCGCGGCGACGGCCGCAGCGAAGAGCTCACCGTCCGCCTCGACCGCCTGCCGGGCCTCGGTGAGCTGACCCCCAAGGAGCACAAGGCGCTCATGTGGGAGCTGGCGGACGGCATCGCCGCCGAAGCCCGCCCGCGGCGCAAGAAGGCCGGCCTGCCGGTGCCGGATCCGGAGGCGGTGCGCTACGTCGACCCGATGACGCGCCCGAAGGAGCGCAAGCGCAGCCCCGCGCCGGTGGTGCACGGCACGAAGGAAGACCAGGAAGCCTGGCGCGAGCGCCACGCCGAGCTGAAGGCCGCCTACAAGATCGCCCACATCGCCTACTGGAAGTGGCTGGACGATCCGACGCAGCCCCTCATCCCGTTTCCGGCCTGCACCATCCCGCCGTCGCACGCGAGGAAGAAGCTCAGGGAGCGGGCCGAGAGCGGGTAACCCAAGCACAGGTAGTTGAAATCAGACAGCATGAGCGCCGGTGGGGGGGGTGCCACGTCCGACGTACGCCTGGAACCAGACCGGTTCGCCACCACGCGGCCTCTGGCAAGCGCCGGTGGGTCCCGCAAGCGTCCACGCCGCCCGCCAGAGCCGCCACCTCGGCCACACCGCCCCCCGCGCCCCCCTCGCCATTCCAGCCCTGCTGCCGCGTTGCACCCCCGAGACTTCGAACCCTGTCGGTTCAAGGAGGCGGCGGGGGGTGACGGCGGGATCGCCTCCGGTGCGCTCCTCTGGCGGTCCTGGGCCATGTCCTCCAGGGCCACGCCAACTACCCGCGGCGCAAAGGGATTCAGTCCGACACCCGGAACCCGAAGCGGCCGATGAGCTGGCCATGCTGGGTCTCGACGTCCACCGTCCAGGGGCCGGCGCGGTGGCTGGGGAGCTGGGCCCGCAGCAGGCGGGAGCGCAGGCGGACCCGGTCGCCTTCGACGGCCGTGCGGCTGGGGGTGAGGCGCAGGATCTCGGTGCCGTTGCGCCGCCAGACGTGGACGAACTCCTCCCCCGCGTCCACGAGGGTCTGCACGTCGGTGACCGCGACCATCTGCTGCATGAGGCTCTCGTGCAGCGCCGTGACCTCGTAGGCGAGCCGGCCGTCCACGAGGATGTCGGGGCCGACGGCGGCGTGGGCCAGGGTCAAGGGGACGGGCGGGATGGCGCGGCGCACCAGCCAGGCCGCGCCCCAGGCCGCGAAGAGGGTCGCGCCGAAGACGGCCGCCACCACCGGCCGCCGCAGGTGGCGGGGGCGAAAGTGCAGCGTCCAGAAGCCGATGGTGGCGCCGACCGCCGCCAGGGACAGGCTCCAGACCGCCGGGACGAGGAGCAGCGCCGGGATGGCCAGGTTCAGGCAAGCGAACAGTGCCATGCCGTAGTAGAGCGAGGCGAGCAGGCGCCACCGCATCAGCACCCGATCGAAGACGACGTCGAGCGTCGCGAGCAGGGTGCAGGCGGCCAGCAGCACCAGGAAGCCGAAGCCCGCCGTGCCGGCCGTCGCCGTCTGCCAGTAGAAGGGCAGCAAGAAGAAGAGCATGCCCTGGTAGAGGTTCTTGAGGACGTAGGTCATCACCAGGAAGCGCAGCTTCTCGACGGGCGTCTCAAGCTTCTGGTGGCGGCCGCTGCCGGCCACCCGGAAGACCAGGAGGCTGATCAGCCACGCGGCGACGACGAAGAGCAGAATCCAGCGGACGTACAGGAGCCCGCGGGCGGCGAAGGTGATGATGAAGACGCCGAGGCCGAGCGCATAGGCGGAGTGCAGCCACCAGAGCTTCTTGTGGTGGCGCGCCAGGAACCGGCGCACGCCGCCGAAGAGACCCGTCGGGCGCAGCAGCTCGGCGTCGGGGGAGGGCGCCCCCGCGTCTGGGTCGCTCACCGCCGGCTCAGTCGGGGAGGGCCCAGCGGATGGGAGCCTCGCCCCGCTTCTCCAGGTGGGCGTTGATCCGGGCGAAGTGGCCACACCCGAAGAAGCCGCGGTGGGCCGAGAGGGGGGACGGGTGCGGGGCCTGGAGGACGAGGTGCCGCCGGCCGTCGATCATGCTGGCCTTGCGGCCCGCCGGCGCGCCCCAGAGCACGAACACGATGCCCTCTCGCTGGTCGTTGAGCGCCTCGATGACCCGGTCGGTGAGCTGCTCCCACCCCTGGCCGCGGTGGGAGTTGGCCTGGTGCGCCCGCACGCTCAGCACGGTGTTGAGCAGCAGCACCCCCTGGTGGGCCCACGACGTCAGCTCGCCATGGGACGGCCGCGGCACCCCCAGGCTCTGGCCCAGCTCCTGGAAGATGTTGACGAGAGAGGGCGGGGGCGGGACGCCCCGCTGGACCGAGAAGCACAGCCCATGGGCCTGGCCCGGGCCGTGGTAGGGGTCCTGGCCCAGGATCACGACCCGGACGGCGTGGAAGGGCGTGTACCAGAAGGCGTTGAACATGTCCCGGCCGGGCGGGAAGACCGTGTGCTGCCGCCGCTCCGCCACCAGGAAGGCCTTGAGGGCGTGCATGTACGGCTTGTCGAACTCCTCGCCCAGGACGGCCAGCCAGGACGGTTCGAGGTTCGGCTTCTCGGAGGTGTCGCGCGCCATGTCCCGGGTGTAGCGCATCGGGGCGCCGCTCGCCACCGCCTCACGCACCGGTCGCAGCATCAAGCGTAAAGTGGCACTTGACGCTGGACACTCCCCGTCGCTACGGTGGGCCCATGGACACCGAGCCCCTCCGCACTGCCCTGCGCCGCTTCGATCCCAGGCGGCTGCGCCCCGAGCTCCCGCGGCCCCTCCAGGTGCGGTGGGACGGCCTGCGCCGCGACGTGGCGGCCTTCGCGTCCGCCTTCACCGACCAGCGCCCGCCCCCGGTCGTGCCGCGGGACGGCCGCGCCTACACGGGGCGCACCGCCGCCGCCCAGGGCCTCGATCGGCGGACGCTGGCCATCGTCGGCGTCGACCGCCTCACGCCCGACGCCGTGCGGCTGCGGCTCGCCCGGCCCGACGGGGCCCCCGTGCCCTTCCAGCCCGGGCAGTTCCTGACCCTCTGCGTGCGGCTCGACGGTGAGGAGCACCGCCGCGCCTACAGCCTCTGCTCGGATCCCACCCGGCCCGACGAGGTGGCCGTGGCGGTGAAGCGCGTCGAGGGGGGCCGCGTGTCCACCCACCTGGTGACCCAGGCGGCCGCGGGCCAGCGCGTCGATGTGCTGGGGCCGTCGGGCAGCTACGGGGTCACCCTCGATCCCGCCGCCGCCCGCCACCTGGTGCTCATCTCCGGGGGCAGCGGCATCACCCCCCACCTGGCGATCCTCCGCGGCGTGCTGGCCGTCGAGCCCGCCAGCCGGGTGACGCTGCTCTACGCCAGCCGGTCGGCGGCCGACGAGATGTTCTCGGCCGAACTCGATGATCTGCAAAGCAAATACGCCGGTCGCCTGACGCTCTGGCGGGTGCATGAGGTCGCCGCCGAGGGCTTCGACGGGGCGGTCGGTCGCCTCGACGCCGCCGGGGTCGACGCCGCGCTGGAGGCCCTGGGGCCCTCCGATATCGCGGAGGCGCGGTTCTACGTCTGCGGCCCCGCGCCCATGATGGAGGCCGTCACTTCCGCGCTGGCGGCGCGCGGGGTGGCCACCGACCGCGTCCATGTAGAGCGCTTCACCGCCGGGCCCCGGGCCCGCGGCGCCTCTTCCACCACCCAGCCGATGCTGATCGGGCGCGGCGGGGCCTCCATCGGCGCCGAGATCGCGCCGGGCCGCACGGTGCTCGAGGCCGGCCTCGCGGCGGGCGTCGCCCTGCCGTACTCCTGCGCCATGGGGGGCTGCGGCGCCTGCCGCGTCCGCCTGGTCGCCGGCGAAGTGGTGCTCGACGAGCCGAACTGCCTGACCGAGCGCGAGCGGGCCGATGGCCAGATCCTCGCCTGCGTGGCCCGGCCCGTGGGGCCCATCCAGGTGGAGGTGCCCCGGTGAACGCGGCCCACCCGCCCGGCTCCTGGTCGCTGCGCATGAAGGACCTCTGCGCCGAGACCGGGCTGACCCGGCAGGCCATCCACTTCTACATCCAGGAGGGGCTGCTGCCCCCCGGCCGCAAGACCGGGCGCAACATGGCCTTCTACGGGCCCGAGCACGTCGAGCGGCTGCAGCTCGTCCGCAAGCTCCAGCACGAGCGCTTCCTGCCCCTCAAGGCCATCAAGGCCCTCCTCGGCGAGCGCGACGAGACGCTGGAGAGCTACAGCGAGGCCCAGCGCAGCTTCCTGGCCGCCGTCCGCAGCCGCGTCGGGGTGGCCGCGGGCGCCGATCGGCCCCCGGTGCCCGCCCCCACCCTCCTGGCCCGCGGGCTCGTCGCGGCCACCGATCTGGCTGATCTGATCGAGTCGGGGGTCATCGCCGCCCGGCGCGATCCCGAGACGGGGGAGTGGGCGGTGCACGCGGCCGACGTGCCCCTGGTCAGCCTCTTCGGGGCGCTGCGCGAGGCGGGCATCACCCAGGAAGCGGGCTTCAGCATCGAAGATCTGGGTCTGTACGAGCGGACCATCGCCCAGCTGGTGAAGCAGGAGACCGCCCTGGTGGTCGCCCGCCTTGGCCACCGGCCTCCCGAGGAGGTGGCCGCCACCATCGAGCGGTCCATCCCCATCATCAACGCCCTCATCGGCCACCTGCGCGAGCGTCGCGTCCGCGACCTGCTCGCCACCGTCTAGGAGGAGCCCATGAAGCTCGCCGATCGTGTGCTCGAACGCCTGCCCCCCCGTGTCCGCAGCCAGCTCGATGCCTGGCGCGAGGTGGCCGATGTGTTCTCCCACATGCGCGATCCCCGGGTGCTCAAGGCCCTGGGGCCGTCGGGGGTGCGGGGGCTGCTGCTGCACCGCGGCAAGCAGGGGGTGCCCACCCATGTGGCCGCGACCCACCGGGTGCACTTCGACTGGTCATACCCCCACGACCACCCCGAGATGGAGGCGCTCTACCTGCGCGCCAAGCAGGGCCAGTGGGACGGCGACGACCTGCCCTGGGGCGTCGACGTGGATCCGCTCAACCCCGAGGTGCCGCTGCTGCCCGAGTGGTTCTTCAACTTCGACGCCACGCCCATGGCCTCGAAGCTCAACGCCCGGGAACGACTGGCTTTTCAGCATAGCCAGGCGGCGTGGATGCTCTCGCAGTTCCTGCACGGCGAGCAGGGCGCGCTCTTCGCGGCGGCCCAGGTGACCGAGGCGGTGCAGTTCTTCGACGGCAAGTTCTACGGCGCCACCCAGGTGATGGACGAGGCGCGCCATGTGGAGGTCTTCCAGCGGTACCTGGAGAGCAAGATGCAGAAGCTCTACCAGATCAACGACAACCTCTTCGTCATCATCGACGCGCTGATGGCCGACGGCCGCTGGGACATGAAGTTCCTGGGCATGCAGATCATGGTGGAGGGGCTGGCCCTGGGGGCCTTCGGCACCATGTACCGCACCACCGCCGAGCCGCTGCTGCGCGCCCTGCTGCGCAACGTCATCCAGGACGAGGCCCGCCACGTCCACTACGGGGTCGTCGCCCTGCGCGAGCATGTGCGCCAGGAGCTGAGCGACAGCGAGCGGCGGGAGCGCGAGGACTGGTGCTTCGAGGTGGCGCTGCTCATGCGCAACCGGTTCATGGCGTACGAGGTGTACGAGGAGTGGTTCGAGGGCATCATCTCGCGGGCCCAGTGGCGCCAGTTCGTGCAGGACTCGCCCGGCATGGAGGTCTTCCGCAGCGTGATGTTCAGCCGGCTCGTCCCCAACCTGCGCGAGATCGGGCTGCTCTCGGATCGCATCAAGCCCGCCTACGCCGAGGTGGGCCTGGGCAAGTACTTCGACGGGGCCGCCGCCGACCAGCTCTCCGGCGATCAGATGCTCAGCGAGCTGGACGCCGAGCGCGCCGCCGCCTGACCCCCTCGCCCGGCAACCCCTCGCCCACGGGGCCAGCCCCGGTGTAGAATCGCCGGCATGAGCAGATTTCTCTTTCTTTTCGTGACCTTCGCCGCAGCCGCCTGCGGCTCTCGCCCACCCCCCCACCCCGACGACGAGCCCGTGCTGCGCCAGCCGGTGGTGGCGGCGGACGGGGCCTCGGCCTGTGTCCTCGGGGCGACGACCCATGCCCTGGGCGCCCGCTTCGAGGCCGACGACGGCTGCAACACCTGCACGTGCACGGCGGACGGGGTGCAGTGCACGAAGATGGCCTGCGATGCGCCGACCGGGCACCGCTTCGTGGTGCGCTTCCCCCGCGGCAGCGCCGTGCCCGATCCCGACGCGGTGATGGTGCTGGGGACGATCGCCCGCGCGCTGCGCGGCACGCCCGAGGACGCCGTGGTGGTGCAGGGCTACGCGACGGCGGTCGAGCGCCGCGCCGACGGGGGGCTGGCCCTGCGCCGGGCCGAGTCCGCCGCCGCCCGCCTGCGCTCGCTGGGGGTCGCGGCCGACCAGATCACGGCCGAGGCGGGGACCGACGAGGACGGGGCCTTCGCGCTCTTCCGGCGGGTGCGCCGTTGAGGGCGCCGCGCCCCCTGCGCATCGTGCACGTCTACAACTGGCTCGATCCCGCCAACGGCGGCCCGCCCCGGGTCATCGCGGGCCTCGCCCGCGCCCAGCAGGCCCTGGGACACACCGTGTCATTCGTGTCGTCGGATGCGCTGGACCACGCGGCCCTGGCCACCTTCCTGGCCGGATACTTCGACACGCCACCCCCCCGCACGCGCATCCAGCCCCGCTTCTTCCGGTCGGTGCTGACGCGGCCGGCGCTGACGCGCGCCCTGCGGGGGGCCGACGTGGCCCACCTGCATGGCATCTGGCCGGTGGCGACGCTGCTGGCCAGCCAGGTCTGCCGCGCGCTCCGCGTCCCCTATGTGCTGGCCCCCCACGGCAGCCTGCACCCAGGTGCCCTGCTCGAGAAGTGGCCCCGCAAGGTGCTGGGGATGCTGGCCCTCGGCTACGGCCCGATGGTGCGCAAGGCCGCGGCCCTGCACGTCCTCAACGCCGACGAGGGGGCCGGCGCCGTGGTGAAGCCCCGGCGTATCGCCGTGATCCCCAACGGGATCTTCGCGGATCAGTTCGCGACGCCGCCGGCGCCGGGGGCCTTCCGGGAGACGCTGCCCGCCCTGGGCGAGGCGCCCTACATCCTCTTCTTGTCGCGCCTGCACCCCGGCAAGGGCCTGGCACTGCTGGCCGAGGCCTTCGCCGCCGTGGCGGCCGCCCGGCCCGACGTCCACCTCGTGGCGGCCGGAGGCGACCAGGGTGGGCGGGCCCTGCTGGAGGCCGGCGCGGCGCGCCACGGCTACGGCGACCGCCTTCACCTCGTCGGCGAGCTGTCGGGCCCGCGCAAGGACGCCGCCTTCACCGACGCGGCCGTCTTCGTCCTGCCCAGCCACCACGAGGGCTTCAGCATGGCCATCACCGAGGCCCTGGCCTGGGGGCGGCCGGTGGTCATCTCGGCCCCGTGCCACTTCCCGGACGTCGCCGAGGTGGACGCCGGCCGCATCGTCCCCCTCGACGCCGCCGCCCTCGCGGCGGGCCTGCTGGACGTCGTGGCCGATCCCGCGGCGGCCGACGCCATGGGGGCCCGCGGGCGGGCCATGGTCCTCGCCCGCTACCGCTGGGAGGCCATCGCCGAGCGGACCATCGCGCTCTACCGCGCGATCCTGGCCGCCGATCCCCACGATGAAAAAACCGACGACCGTTGTGCCGAAGTGTCGTAGTGTGCACTTGCCGCAGCCGGTCCAGCCCCGCTGGCGGCCGGATCAGGCGCCCCGGCGCCCCCGCCCTGCGCCGCGTCAAGGGATGTGATGAGTCGCCCGGAAGACCGAATTCTCATGGGGTTGCGGCCGGATGAGCCCGAGTTCATCGGCCGGCACCTCGACGACCTGCGCCGGTGGGCCGCCGACAACCCCGAGGAGGCAGGGCGGGTGATCAACGCCCTCGTGGGTGGCATGGTCCAGGCGAGCGCCCGCGCCTTCGTCGCCGGCCTCTCCAGCTCCCCGCCCCGTCCGGGCTCGACGCCGGTCCAGGCCATCTCGGCCCCCGTCACGACCGGCGAGTACCCCGCGGTGCGCGCCCCCTTCACGCAGAGCGCGGGCTCGCACAGCGGCCAGAGCGCGCCGCCGGAGGCGGTGATGCCCCCCGCGGCCGGCCTGGCCGCCGCACCGCCGCCGGGGACGCTGCCATCGGGCTTCGAGGTCGGCGATCGGGTGGAGCACCGCTGGCTGGGCGAGGGCATCGTCGAGCGCATCTGGTGGCGCGACGATCACTGGCACATCGCCACCGACCGCTTCGGCGCCCCCGCCTCGCGCCTCAAGCGCAAGCACTGAGCGGCGGCTACCAGCCCGGCGCCAGCAACAGCCCCAGCCCCACCTCGACGCCCGCCTCGTTGAACGGCACCGCCGGGCCGCCCTCGATGCGCAGGGAGCCGAGCGGCAGCCAGCGCCCCCGGGCCGCCGGCGTCAGCCAGAAGGCCTCCCCCAGGCGGACGCCCGCCAGGAGGCCGGCGCTGAGCCCGAGCTGGACCAGGCCGTGGCTCGTCGAGGACACATCCGTGCGCTGCACGCGGCTGTACTCCACCTGGGCCCCCACCGGCAGCGCCAGCCGCCAGCCGACGGATCGCCGCATGGGCAGCAGCGCCTCGACGCCCAGCCCCCCCGTGGCCTGGCTGTAGCGGCGGCCATCCCACGCCCAGGCCAGCGACGGCTGCCATGTGAGGGCCGCCTGGAGGGGCCCGTAGCCCCCGATGAGCCCGGCCTGGGGCACCAGCAGCGCCGGCGTCCGCCACCGCAGGCCCAGCTCCACCCCGCCGAAGAACCGCGTCTGGGGGGTGATCGTGACGCGGGGCGGCGGGGGCGGCAGGACGACCACCCGGACGCTCTCCAGGGGCGGCGGCTCGGGAGGCGGCGCCGGCCCGGGATCGAAGGGCGCCTCCGTCGGGGCGCCACCGGGGCGGATCCGGGCGGGATCCGGGGCGGGGGCCGACGGCGGAGGCGGGGCCTTCCGGGTCCGCCGCCGCGGCGCCGGGGCCGGCGAGGAGGCGGGCGGCTCCGCCGACGCGGGCGCGGCCACGGGCGGCGGGGGCGGCGTGTCGGCGGGGGCCGCGAGCTGCTGCTCCAGCAGCAGGCCGTCGAGCAGGACGCCCAGCGCCCCCAGCCGATCAGCCATCGCCGTCTGGCTCAGGGCCTGGGCCGGGCCCTTGAGCCACGGCACCCGCCGCACGGCCAGCGCGCCGTCCGCCGCCCGGACCTGGAGCCGAACACCCCCTCCCCGGCCACGAAGCTGGCCCGGGAGCCCCCCGGCGCGCACCCGGGATCGAGGGTCGCGAGCCGCACCTGGCGCCCGAGGCTCGCGAGGGCCGCCACCTCCACCGGCTGGCCGTCGAGGCAGAAGCGCACCACCTCCGCCTGGGCGCTCCCCAGGAAAACGAGCAGCAAGATCAGTGAGTTGCAGCGGATGAGCCCCTCCCTCGGCGCCGCCCCCGCGGCGGCATCTCTCCCATCCTACGCCTTCGGCCGGTGGGGCGGATCCGCCTTCCCATGCCGGCCGCCCGGGGGTAGGGTCGGCCCGTGGAGCGCGAGACCACCGAGACGTTCGTGCTGGGGGCGGGGCCGACGGGCCTGGCGGTGGCGGCGTGCCTGCGCGGCCGGGGCCTGGCCTTCATCCAGGTGGACGCGGCGGCGAGCGTCGGCAGCACCTGGCGAGGCCACTACGACCGGCTGCACCTGCACACCATGAAGGCGCACTCGGCGCTGCCGGGGCTGCCCTTCCCCGACACCGCGCCGCGCTACCCGTCCCGCGATCAGGTGGTGGCCTACCTGGAGGCCTACGCCGCCCACCACGGCCTCACGCCGCGCCTCGGCGAGCGCGTCCAGCGCGCCCGGCAGGCAGGGGACGGCTGGGCCATCGAGACCGATCGGCGGCTCTACCAGGCGCGGCGCCTCGTCGTCGCCAGCGGCTACAACGCCGTCCCCCGCGTGCCCACCTGGCCGGGCCAGCCCGGCTTCCCCGGGCCCATCGTGCACAGCCGCGCGTACCGCAGCGGGGCCGCCTACCGGGGCCAGCGGGTCGTGGTGGTGGGCAACGGCAACAGCGGCGCCGAGATCGCCCTCGACCTGTGGGAGCAGGGCGCCGCGGCGGTCACGCTGGTGCTGGGCGGGCCGCGGTATGTGGTCCCCCGCGAGGTGGCGGGGCTCGGCGCGCAGCAGGTCTCGCTGGCCTGCACGCGCCTCCCGCGCCGCGTCGCCGACGCCATCGCCCGCCGCACCACGCGGCTGGCCGTGGGCGATCTGCGCCCCTACGGCTTTCGAGAGCCGAAGGCGGGCCCCATCACCGAGGTGGAGGTCCATGGGCGGGTGGCCCTCATCGACGTGGGCACCATCGCCCTGATCAAGCAGGGGCGCATCGGCACGCTGGTGGGCCTGGCCCGCTTCGACGGCGCCGACGTGGTGGGCGAGGACGGCCGCCGGGTCACGGCCGACGCCGTGATCCTCGCCACGGGCTACCGGGCCGGCCTGGAGGCGTTCCTGGATGTGGCCGCCGAGGTGGTGGACGACCGCGGCTACCCCCGGTGGCATGGCGTGGCGTGCCCCGGCCACCCGGGGCTGTACTTCGCGGGCTTCCGCAACCCGGCCACCGGCGCCCTGCGCGAGAGCGCCCTGGAGGCGGAGCGCATCGCGGCCGCCATCGCGGGGGCCTGATGGAGCTGCTGGACCACTGGCACCCCGTCTGCCTGAGCCGGGAGCTGACCCACCGGCCCCTGCGCGTGTGGCTCGGCGGCGTGCCGTACGCCCTCTTCCGCAGCGACGGGACCGTGGGCGCCCTGCCCGACGCGTGCCCCCACCGCGGCATGCGCCTGTCGACGGGGCGGGTGCGGGGCGGCCGGCTGATCTGCCCGTACCACGGCTGGTCCTTCGACGCCGCCGGCGCCGGTCGCGCCCCGGGCACCCCCCAGATGCGCCCCCACACCGCGTGCCTGGAGGCCGTGGAGCGCGACGGCGCCGTCTGGATGCGGCGCCCCGGCGCGGCCAGCGTCTTCCCGGCCGTGGGGCCCGGCGGCTACCACCCCGTCAGCGTCACCCGCCACCGGGCCGCCGCCCCGCTCGAGACCACGATGGACAACTTCACCGAGGTCGAGCACACGGGCGTCGTCCACTGGATGCTGGGCTATGCCCCCGAGGCCGCCGAGGCGGTGCAGGTGGAGGTCACCGCCACGCCCGCCACCGTCCGCGTCTACAACCGGGGCCCCCAGCGGCCCCTGCCCGCGCCCATCCGGGCCCTCGTGGGCCTCGGCACCGCCGACGACTTCGTGGATGACTGGACGAGCCACTTCTCGCCCGTCCACACCCTGTTCGAGCAGTACTGGATCGATCGCGCCACCGAGCAGCGCCGCCCGGCCACCGTGCGCATCGCCGTGGTCTACACCCCGGTGCACGCCGATGTGACCGACATCTACACGTTCGTCCACACCAACGCCCAGGGCAGCGGCCCCCGCTCGCTGGCGCTGCGCCTGCTGCTGCGGACGTTCGCCGAGATCGAGGTGCGGCTGGACGCCTCGCTCCTCAGCTCGCTGGCGGATCCCCGGCCGGGGCTGGAGGGCCGGCGCCTGGGGCGCTTCGACAAGGCCCTGCGCCTCCAGCGCCAGCGCATCGAGCGCCTGTACCGGGGAGCACCATGACCTTCGCCCAGCGCGTCCAGCGCCTGCCTCACCTGGGTATCGGGGTCTCGACGGAGTACGGCGCGGCGGGCTCGCCCGGCGCCCTGGACGTCGCGGATCTACGCCAGAAACACCCTGAATTCGCGGGGTTCCTGGAGGTGGGCCTGGAGACGACCAAGGGGCTGGACGGCCCGACGCGGGCCTGGAGGGCGGCGGGCCTGCCCACGACCTACCACTTCCTGGACGTGAACCTGGACGAGCCCGAGGACTTCGACGGGCCGTGGCTGGAGGCGGTGCGGGGCTTCGTCGCCGAGCTGGAGCCCGCCTGGCTCTGCGGGGACGCGGGCCTCTGGCACTTCGGCCCCCGGGATCGCGGCCACATGCTGCTGCTGCCGCCCATCCTGACCGACGAGGTGGCCACGGCCATGGCCGAGGGCATCATCCGCCTGCGGGAGGAGACGGGGCGCGAGGTGCTGCCCGAGAACCCGCCGGGCCATGTCTTCCTGGGCGACCTGCACCTGCTCGACTTCTTCGCCCGGGTCTGTGAGCGGGCGGACACGGGTCTGCTGCTGGACGCCGCCCACCTCGCGCTGTACCAGCGGGCCCTCGGCCACGCCCCCCTGA
Source organism: bacterium (assembly GCA_041389985.1). GTDB lineage: Bacteria > Myxococcota_A > Bradymonadia > UBA7976 > UBA1532 > JACKDP01. The sequence continues at coordinate 171,121 of JAWKQS010000005.1, read as the reverse complement.
CCGGGCTGGACGCCTTCCCGCTGGAGCGCGTGGTCGAGGTCCATGTGGCGGGGGCTGGCGAAGCCGACGTGCAGGGGCTGACGGTGCTCGAGGACGACCACACCCCCGCCGTGCTGCCCGACACCTGGCAGATCCTCGGCGCCCTGGCCCCCGCGGCCACCGAGCTGCGCGCCGTCGTCTTCGAGTGCGAGCGCAATGCCCTGCCCGCCTGCCTGCCGGGGTTCGAGCGCATCGCCGCCACCCTCGCCGGCTCGCCCTTCGCCCGCGGGAGCGCGCGGTGAGCGCAGCGGCCCTCCAGCGCGTCGTCGTGCGCATGCTCCACGATCCGGCCCTGGTGGCGGCCGTCTACGCCGACGCCGAGGGCGCCCTCGCCAGCGACGACGTCTCCCCCACCGAGCGCGCGTGGCTGGTCGCGCCCGATCGGCGGCGCTGGGCGGCCGACCCCATGCGCCGCTACCGCGGGCTGCAAGCGCTGCTGGAGGAGCTGCTCGTGGCCGGGGCCTGCGCCATCCGCCAGGGCGGGGTCGCGGCCGTCGACGCCTTCTTCTCGGCGCCGGCCTTCCACCGGGCCATCCAGGACCGGCAGGCCCTCGCCCCCGCCTTCGCCCGCTGGCTCGCCGCGTCGTTCGCCCCGCCGGTGCCCGCCTTCGCGGCGCTCGAGGCGGCCATCGCCCGCAGCCGCCGGGCGCCGTTGCCATCGTCGAGCGCCGGCTCCCTGATCGCCACCGCCCCCTGGATCGAGGCCGAGCAGGTGCCCGAGGGCACGCTGGCGGCGTGGCAGCACATCCGCGCGGCCCTCACGATGCACCCGGCCGGGCCCCTGGCCGCCGCAGCGGACGCCGCGCACCCCCTCCCGGCCGTTCGAGCGAGCGCCGCCCTGGAGGGCCTGCTCATCGAGCCGGGGCCCGCCATCGGCACCTGCGGCGCCGAGCTGGTGGCGCTGCTTCACCGGCTGCGCGCCCCTCGCGCGGCCGACGCCCTGGGTGATCTGGCCGATCTGGGGCTCGACGCCGACGAGGCGGCCGAGCTGGTGGCCGAGCTGCTCATGGACGGCCTGCTCTGGCACCCACCCGCCGACAGCGGGTCGCAGATACTTGATCTTCCTGCCTGATCCGGCGGAGCAGCTTTTTTCCCTGGCACCGGCCCCCTCGTTGGAAGGACAAGCTACGGACCTTGATCCGCGCCTGGGAGACCTCGCATGCACATCCCTTTCAAGACCTTCTTCCTCGCTGGCGCCGTCGGGCTGCTGGCCCATGGCTGCACCGAGGGGGCCGGCAGCGGCGCCGCGTTCGGTGAGGAGTGCGCCGCCCCGGGCGACTGCGAGACGGGGCTGTGCGTGCCCCGCGCGGGCGGCGGCGGCTACTGCACCAGCGAGTGCGCCTCGACCTGCGCGGCCCCTGGGTACGTCTGCACCCCGGCCATGGTGAGCGGCCGCGCCAGCGCGGTCTGCACCGAGGGCCAGGGCGGCGGGCGCGGCATCAACGACGCCGGCCTGCCCGGCTTCGGCGGCGCGGGCGGCGGCGGCCAGGGCGGCGCGGCGGCGGCGGCCAGGGCGGCTTCGGCGGCGGCGGCCAGGGTGGCTTCGGCGGCGGCGCCGGTGGTGCCGGCGGTGCTGGCGGCGGCGGCCAGGGCGGCTTCGGCGGCGGCGGCCAGGGTGGCTTCGGCGGCGGTGGCGGCGGCAACCTCGACTGCACCGGCCTCAACGACTGCCTCGGTGCCTGCGCCGACGGCGACGACGCCTGCGCCGACGGCTGCTTCGGCCAGGCGACCCCCAGGCGCAGGCCCAGTTCACGGCCGCCATCGAGTGCATCCAGGCCAACGGCGGCGACCAGGCCGCCTGCCAGGCCGAGATCGAAGCCTGCATCGGCGAGTTCCAGCCCCGCCCACCGGCGACCTGAGCTGCCTGGAGCTCAACGAGTGCCTCGGCGGCTGCGCCGACGGCGACCAGGCCTGTGGCGAGAACTGCTTCGGCATGGCGACCGCCCAGGCCCAGCAGCAGTTCATCGACGCCGTCGACTGCATCCAGGCCAACGGCGGCGACCAGGCCCCTGCCAGGCCGAGATCGAGACCTGCCTGGGCGGCGGCGGCAACCCGCCCCCCGGCGGCAATCTGGACTGCGCGGGCATCTTCGACTGCGCCGGCGCCTGCAACCCGAACGATCAGAACTGCATCCAGGGCTGCCTGGCGGCCGGCACGGCCCAGGGCCAGGACCTCGCCATCCAGCTCTCGCAGTGCGCTCAGGCGGCCGACATGAACGGCGAGGACGTCGAGGTCGCGTGCGCCGATCTGATCAACCAGTGCTTCGGCGGCTGACGCCCGCCTTGCCTCGCCTGCCCTGAGGCCCAAGGGGGCGGTACGGCCCCCTGCCCGCCAGCGTAGAAAAACCGCGGAGCAAGATTTTCCCTGGAACCAGTGTCTTGCGGTGGTGGAAAAGCGTCCACTCGACACTTCTCCCGGGAGAGACAAGCGTGACGCAGACGTTGAAGTTGGCTGTGCTGGGCGCCACCCTCGCGGTGTTCGCCTTCGGCTGTGACACCAGCAGCTCGGACGGTGGTGACGCCGGCATGGGCGCTGGCGGGGCGGGCGGTGGCGCCGGCGGTGCCGGTGGCGGCGCCGGTGGTGCGGGCGGCGGGGCTGGCGGTGCGGGCGGCGGCGCCGGTGGTGCCGGCGGCGGCGCCGGTGGCGCGGGCGGCGGGGCCGGTGGTGCCGGCGGCGGCGCCGGTGGCGCGGGCGGCGGCGCCGGTGGTGCTGGCGGCGGCGGCGGCGGCGACCTGACCTGCGGCGAGCTCAACGAGTGCCTGACGGCCTGCGCCCAGGGCGATGACGCCTGCGCCGACGACTGCCTCGCCAACGCGAGCGCCGAGGCCACCCAGCTCTTCCAGGACGCCGTCGCCTGCATCCAGGCCAACGGTGGCGATCAGGCCGCCTGCCAGGACGAGATCACCGCGTGCGTCGGCGGCGGTGGCCCTGGCCCCGGCGGTGATGGCGACTGCGCCGGCATCTTCGAGTGCGCGGGCCAGTGCCCCCAGAACGACCAGGCCTGCATCCAGGGCTGCCTCGGGGCGGCCACCCGGACGCCCAGGCCCTGGCCATCGAGCTGTCGCAGTGCGCGGGCGCGGCCCAGGACGCCGGCCAGGACGTCGAGGCGGCCTGCGCCGACCTGATCGCGGAGTGCTTCGGCGAGCCCCCCCCGCCCGGTGATCTGGCCTGCGACGAGATCTTCGAGTGCGCGGGCGCCTGCCCCCAGAACGACCAGGACTGCGTCCAGGGCTGCCTGCAGTCCGGCACCGCCGACGCCCAGGACCAGGCCATCACCGTCTCGCAGTGCGCCCAGACCGCCGAGATGAACGGCCAGGACCCCGAGGTCGCCTGCGCCGCGGAGCTGGAGGCGTGCTTCGGCCCGCCCGCCCCTCCCGGTGATCAGGCGTGCGGCCAGATCCTGACCTGCTCGGCCGAGGCCATGGACGCCGACGCTGCCCAGGCGTGCTACGACGCCGGCACCGAGGCCGCCCGCACGCTGCTTGAGGCGGTGGTCCTCTGCCTCAACGAGAACGGCTGCATGGATCTGATGTGCCCCGCGTGTGACGCGGACATCGCCGCCTGCAACGCCGACGGCCAGTAAGGTCCGGCTCTCCCGGTGCGCCTGCCCGCCGCCCTGGCCCCGCTCCTCTCCGCGCGCTTCGTGAAGTTCGCGGCGGTGGGGGCCAGCGGCGTCGTGGTCAACCTCGGCGCCCTCGCCCTCTTCCGCGCCTTCGATCTCAAGAGCACGGTGGCGTCGGCCCTGGCCATCCAGGTCAGCATCCTCTCCAACTTCATCATCAACGACCGCTGGACGTTCCGCGGCCATGACGGGGGCCGCAGCACGCTGCACCGGGCCCTGCGCTTCCAGGCCGTGTCCCTGGTGGGCGCGGTGATGCAGTGGGTGGTCTTCATCCTCGGCAACATCGCCGCGCTGCGCCTGCTGGCGGGCGCGGACGGGCTGGCCGCCTGGTGGAGCGGGGCCGCCCCCGGCGCGCTGGGGGCCGTCACCTGGCCCATCACCCACCCGCCCGAGGTGGGGGGCTGGATCTACCTGTCCCAGCTCGTCGGCATCGGCATCGCCACCGGCTGGAACTTCCTGGCCAACTTCTGGTGGACGTGGCGGGCGCGGCCCGCCGACGAGGCGCTGGAAGGCGAGCGCTCAGCCCCGTAGCGGCAGGTAGCCCGCCACCCGGGCGAGGCCGCGCAGGTCGCGCACATCCAGAGGAAACAACGGGATCTCGGCCAGCGCCTCGGCGCGGGCGGCCACCAGGGGCTGCAGCGTGGCGGCGTCCCGCTCGGCCATGCGGTTGTGGGCGCGCTGCCCGCACGCCAGGCGCTGGAGCAGCGCCACCCGGGCGTCCAGCGCCACCTCGGGCAAGACCCCCTGGGCGAGGCCCGCGAGCGTCCCCTCGGCCGCCTCGGGCAGCGCGTGGTGGACGCGGTTGGCGATGAAGCCACCGAACGGGAAGCCGCGCTCCGCCAGCGTGGCCTGGAAGTGCAGCGCCTCGTCCACATGGCTGACGGTCGGCGTCGTGACGAGCAGGAACCGGGTCGTGTCGGCCCGCAGCATCACGCGCACCTGCTGGCTGGCGTCCTTCAGCGCATCGAGGATGCTGCCGAAAACCCCAAGAAATTCAACCAGATCCTCCAGGAACTGCCCCCCCGTCAGGGTGTTGAGCGACCGGACGATCAGCTCGCGGCCCTTGCCCAGCAGGCGGGCCCCCAGGCCCCCGCCCCGGCTCGTCTGGAGCATCTGCATGGCCTTCGAGTCCAGCGCCTCGATGAGCCGATCGGGCGCGTCCAGGAAGTCGAGCGCGTCGGCCGCGGGCGGCGTGTCGAGGATGACCAGATCGAAGCGCGGATCACTGACGAGCGCGCGCACCTGCTCGACGGCCATGTACTCCTGGCTGCCCGAGAGCGAGGTGCTGAAGTAGCGGTAGTACTTGTTGTCGAGGATGGCGCGGGCCGTGTCGGCGTCCGGGGCGAAGCGGCGCACCATCTGATCGCTGGTCGTGTGCACGTCCAGCATCATGGCCCAGAGCTCGCCGGCCGGCTCCAGACCCGCCCGGGTGAAGATGGCCGGATCCACCGCCCGCAGCTCGCCGGTGAGCTGGCCCAGACCCAGCGAGTCGGCCAGGCGCCGGGCCGGATCGATGGTGAGCACCGCCGTGCGCTTGCCGGCCAGGGCCCCCCCCACGGCCAGCGCCGCCGCCACCGTCGTCTTGCCCACGCCCCCCGCGCCCGCCGTCACCAGCAGGCGGCTCTCCCCAAGCGGCGTCATCGCGACTGCTCCAGCAGGCGATCCGCCAGGGCGCCGATCTGGTCGGGGCCGAAGTCGCGGGTGTAGAGGATGGGCAGCTCGACCAGGGGCATGTGCAGGGCCTCGAGCTGCCGCCGATAGCTGCCCGCCAGCGCCTCGCGGCCCATGCGGATGCGCCCGGTGGCCCAGAGATCGTGCAGCGGCGTGCCCGCCGCCGGCTCCGCCATGCGCGCGAAGAGCTCGGCCTGGGCGCCATCGAGGAGGGGCGGCGGCATCATGTTCACGAACAGGTGCCCGAGGGGCATGCCCAGGTCCCGCGTCAGCCGGCCGTGCAGCTCCACCGTCTCGCGGACGGGCAGCTCCTCGGGCAGCGTCACCAGGTGCACCGCCGTGCGGCGCGGATCCGTGAGCAGCGCCCACATATCGGCCGCCTCGCGGTGGAGGTTGCCCGCCGGCACGGCGTCGCGGATGACCCGGGGGAGCTGGAAGAAGGTGAGCCCATGGCCGGTGGCCGGGGCGTCGACGATGATGGTGTCCCAGGTGGGCCGCCCGTCGGCCTCCACCTCGCGCTCGTGGTTGAACGCCTTGCCCATCATCAGCAGGTGGTGCACCCCGGGGATGATGCGGACCATGTTGCGCACCACGGGGTTCTCGAAGACGAACCGGTACAGCGTGCGGAAGCGCAGCTTCATGAGCGCGTACTCTTCCATTGCCATGTCCGGCTGGATGTTCACCGACCACAGGTTGTCGGCGATGCGGGTGACCTCGCCCCCCACCGGCTGCTGGCCGAAGAGGCCGGGGATGCGCTCGCGGGTGTTGAGCTCGCAGACGAGGGTGCGGCGACCCGCGCGGGCCGACAGGCGCGCCAGGACGGCGGCGACCGTGGACTTGCCCACGCCGCCCTTGCCGGTCACGAGCACGAAGCGGCGCTGGAGGAGCGGGGGCAGGTGCATCGGCGGGAGCCTAACGGGAAAAGCGGCGGAGGTCACCCCCGAGGATGCCTCGATCGACCGGTCGGCCGCGCCGGCTCAGGCGAGCAGGAAGTTTTCGAGGAAATTCCGCAGGATGACCGGGCCGGTGTGCACCCCGACGATGGACGCCTCCAGGGCCGCGGCCGCCCCCTCGCCCCGCTCCTGATCGAGGGCGGCGGCGCGATCCCGGATGATCTGCCGGATGGCGGGGGCGTCGAACTCGGGGTGCCACTGGAGGGTGCGGCAGCGGGGGCCGATGGCCATGGCCTGCACGGGGGTCTGGGGCGTCGAGGCGAGCACCCGCACCCCGCGCGGCGCGGCGTTGACCGCGTCGCTGTGGGTGAGCACCACCGGAAACCGCGCCGGCAGCCCGGCGAAGAGCGGATCGGGCTCGACCTCCACCTCCAGCACACCGATCTCGCGGCCGGCCGGGTTGGGCCCCACCGCCCCGCCGAGGGCGTCGCCGAGGAGCTGGTGGCCGTAGCAGATGCCCAGCACGGGGACCCCGGCCTGCACCGCCTCCACCAGCCACTCGCCCAGCCGCACCGACCACGCCGGGCGATCGTGGACCGACAGCGGGCTGCCCGTCACCAGGATGCCCTCGACGCTGGTGGCCTCGGGCAGCGCCGCCCCCGCGTGGGCGTCGAGGACGGCGAACCGGGCCCGTGGCCAGCCGAAGCCGTCGGCGAAGAGCTGAGCGTAGTCTCCCCGCTGCGCGAGGAGGGTTGCCGCGGGGGTGCCGGTCTGGACGATGAGCGGGCGCATGGCGCGCAGGATGGGGCGCGACCCCATGAAAGACAACGGTTTACGCCAGCGCCGCCGCACGCCATCCTGCCCCCCATGGCAGCAGCCCCCCCCATCCACGGCACCGTCGCCCCCGGCTACGAGCCCGTCCGCCAGGCCTTCCTCGAGAACTTCACCCGCCGGGGCGAGGTGGGGGCGGGGCTCTCCATCTGGCACCGCGGCCGGCAGGTCGTCGACCTCTGGGGCGGCATCGCCGATCCCGCCACGGGGCGCGCCTGGGAGGCCGACACCCCCGTCACGATGTTCTCGTGCACCAAGGGCATGGCGGCCCTCTGCCTGCTGATGCTGGCCGATCGGGGGCAGCTCGACTACGACGCCCGGGTGGCTGACTACTGGCCGGCCTTCGCCCAGAACGGCAAGGAGGACATCACGGTGCGCACGCTGCTCAACCACCGCGCCGGGGTGGTGGGCTTCGACGAGCCCCTCTGCCTCGACGACTTCGAGCACCGCCCCGAGCGCGTCATCGAGGCCTGCGAGCGGCAGGCCCCGGCCTGGGAGCCGGGCACGAAGCAGGGCTACCACGGCGTGACCTTCGGCCCCTACGCCGCCGAGCTCTTCCGCCGCGCCTCCGGGGGCGACACCATCTGCCAGTTCTTCGCCCGCGAGGTGGACGGCCCCCTCGGCGCCGACGTCTACATCGGCCTGCCCGAGGAGCAGGACCCCCGCGTCGCCACCATCCTCGGCCCGACCCTCGCCGACAAGCTGCTGCGGGTCGTCCCCAAGCTCTTCCTGCACCGGGGCCTGGAGGGGCGCGTCTTTCGCCAGGCCGTCCAGCGCAGCTCGTGCACCCGCCGGGCGTTCGCCCACCCGGCCGACCTGGGCGCCGCCGGCCTGGCCAACTTCAACACCCTGCGGGTCCGCCGCATGGAGCTGCCCTGGTGCAATGGCGTGGGCTCCGCCCGCGGCCTCGCCCGCGTCTACCAGGCCCTCGTCGCCGGCGGCACCACCGACGGCGTCACCCTCGCCCGCCCCGAGAGCCTGGCCGCCGTCCACCCCCGCCAGTCCTGGTCGGAGCGCGACGAGGTGCGGCGCAAGCCCATGGGCTGGTCGCAGGGCTTCATCAAGGAGGAGACGCGGCTCTTCTCGCCCAACCCCGCCATGTTCGGCCACCCCGGGGCGGGAGGCGCCCTGGGCATGGCCGATCCCACCGCCGACGTGGCCCTGGGCTATGTGATGAACAAGATGGGCCCGTACGTGCGCTCGCCCCGGGCGCTGGCCCTCTGCCACGCCTTGTACGCCAGCCCCGCGCTGAAGGGCTGAGGCCCGGGCGGCTCAGTCGCCGCCGCCCTCGCGCCACTTCGCCAGCTTCGCCTGGAGCGCCTGCCGGCTGATGCCCAGCGTCTCGGCGGCCCGGGTGCGGTTGCCCCCGTGCTCCTCCAGGCACCGCCGGATGACCCGCTCCTCCAGCCGCGCCATCACATCGCGCAGGCTGCCGCGGGGCAGCCCGACCTCGCCGTCGGCCATGGGGGCCAGGTGATCGCTCCCGGCCACCGCCTCGCTGAGGCTGTCCAGATCGATGGGCTCGCCCTCCTCGGCCAGGATGACGGCCCGCTCGATCTCGTGCTCCAGCTGCCGCACGTTGCCGGGCCAGCCGTAGCCCTCGAGGGCCGCCAGGGCGTCCGCGGTGAAGCCGGGGTTGTAGATGCCGGCGCGGGCGCAGGCCGCCTGCCGGAAACGCTCCGCCAGCAGGCGTACGTCGCCGACCCGATCGCGCAGCGGCGGCAGCGTCACCGGGAACACCGCCAGCCGGTAGTACAGGTCCTCGCGGAAGTTCCCCGCCTCGGCCTCGGCCTTCAGGTCGCGGTTGGTGGCCGCCACCACCCGTACATCCACCTGGATGGGCGTCCGGGCGCCGACGGGCTGCACCTCGCGCTCCTGGAGCACCCGCAGCAACCGCACCTGCACGGCGGGAGAGATCTCGCCGATCTCGTCGAGGAAGACGGTGCCCCCCTCCGCCGACTCGAACAGCCCCTTGCGGTCGCGATCCGCCCCGGTGAAGGCCCCCTTCCGATGACCGAACAGCTCGGATTCCAACAGGTTTTCGGGGAGTGCGGCGCAGTTGATGGCGGCGAAGACCTTCTCGGCCCGGGGGCTGTGGGCGTGCACATAGCGCGCGGCCAGCTCCTTGCCCGTCCCCGTCTCGCCCAGCACCAGCACCGACGTCGCCGTCCGCGCCACCCGCCGGAGCTGGTCGAGGGCCCGGGCCAGCGCGGGGCTCTGGCCGACGATGGGGCGGGGCATGCGAGCGTCGCCCCGCAGATCGTCGTTCTCCGATCGCAGCGCCGAGAACCGCCGCGCCGCCACGAGGCTGGCCGCCACATGGGTGCCCACCACCGAGAGCCACGCCAGATCGTCCGGGGCGAAGTGCCGCCGCCGGCTGTCCACATGCAGCACGCCGATGGCCTGCTCGCCGGAGAGCAGCGGCACGATGACGGCCCCCGCCAGGCCCACCACGCTCTGCGGGGCCACCTCCACCCCGGGCAGGTACGACACCAGCTCGCGCCCCTCCACGGCGCGCTGCACCAGCGTCGAGCTCACGGGCGCCGCGCAGTCCCCCTGGCTCGACGCCACCACCCACTGCCCCGCCGCCGACGGATCTCGCTGGAGGATGCGGGCCGACGCCGCGTGGGGGAACCGGGCCAGCACCGCCTCGACGATGCGCGCCAGCACCGCCTCGGGATCCACCCGCCCGCTCAGATCGTGGAGCAGCCGGAAGAGCTGCCGCAGCGCCGCCGGATCGGCCCCGTCCAGGGCGTCGCGCTCCGCGGTCATGGCGCGGCGGGCTACCACGGTGCCCTCGGGCGTCGCCGCCCGCGCGCCCCCCGCCTCGATCTGCAGCACCACCGGCGAGACCAGATCCCCCAGCAGCAGCCGATCCCCGGGGCGCAGCGGCACCGTCGCGTGCGGCCGCGCCACGATGCGCTCACCCCCGCGCTCCACGATGGAGCCGTTGCGCGAGCCCAGATCCTCGAAGACCGCCCCCTCGGCCGTCGGCACGACGCGGGCGTGGCGCGACGAGATGCGCGGGTCGGCCACCACCAGGTCGTTGCCCGCCACCCGACCGATTCGGACGCCGGCCGGCCCCACCTCGATGGTCTCCCCGTCTCGGACGATGCGCACGCTGTCCCCCCGCCTGCCTGGTAGAGCGCGAGTGTACGACCGCCCGGCCGGCGGGGCCAGCGGGGCATGGCCGCCAGCGCCGCCCGGCGGTAGGATGCGGGCCGGACGAGGAGGCAGATCATGCAGTCGGCGGTGATCGGCGGAGGCAGCTGGGGGACGGCCCTGGCCACGGTGCTGGCGGAGAAGGGGCCCGTGCGGCTCTGGGCCCGGTCGGCGGAGGTGGTGCAGGGCATCAACGCCGACCACCAGAACCCGCGCTACCAGACCGAGCTCAAGCTCCCCGAAAACCTGAGCGCTTCCGGGGAGTTGAGCGAGGTGCTCGCGGGCGCCGAGCTGGTGTGCGTCGTGGTCCCGAGCCACGCCATGCGCGCCGTGATGTCGGCCGCGGCCCCCCACGTCCCCGCCGGCGTCCCCATCGTCAGCGCCAGCAAGGGCATCGAGAACAGCACCCTCCAGACCATGGAGGAGGTCCTCGGCGAGGTGCTGCCCCGCGGCTACCGCGGCGACCTGGCCTTCCTCTCGGGCCCCAGCTTCGCCCGCGAGACCATCCAGCGCATGGCCACGGCGGTCACCGTCGCGGCCCGCTTCCACGACGTGGCCGTGGCCACCCAGAGGGCCTTCAACACCTCGTTCTTCCGGGTCTACACCACCGAGGACGTCACCGGGGTCGAGCTCGGCGGCGCCCTCAAGAACGTCATCGCCATCGCCGCGGGCGTCGCCGACGGCATGGGCCTGGGGCACAACAGCCGCGCCGCCCTCCTGACCCGGGGCCTCGCCGAGGTGAGCCGCCTGGCCGTCAAGCGGGGCGCCAACCCCCTCACCCTCGCCGGCCTCGCGGGCATGGGCGATCTCGTCCTCACCTGCACCGGCGGCCTGTCGCGCAACCGCCACGTCGGCATCCAGCTCGGCAAGGGCCGCACCCTCGGCGAGATCCTGGGCGAGATGAGCGAGGTGGCCGAGGGCGTGCGCACCGCCCAGAGCGCCCACCAGCTCGCCCAGAAGGAGGGCGTCGACATGCCGGTCACCCGGGAGGTCTACCGCATCCTCTACGAGGACAAGCCCCCCGCCATCGCCCTCGCCGATCTCATGGGCCGCGGCGCCCGCCGGGAGCGCGACGAGTGAGGCTCGCCGCCCTCGCCCTGCTGGTCGCCGGCCTGGCGGGCCCGGCCCGGGCGGGCCGCAACCCCGCCCAGGACCACCCCGAGGCGGTCTACGACGGCGATCCCGACGCCCGCCGCAAGCTGGCCATCGAAGCGGCCATGGGCATCTACCAGGTGCTGCCGCCCATGCGGCACCCTTCGGAGGCCGTGGATCTCCGCGGCGGCCAGGTGCGCCTGAACATCTGGCACCCGGTGGGCCGGCAGAGCGACCAGGAGCTGGTGAGCCGCGCCGTGAAGTGGCTGATCTTCGGCCGCACCCGCTACGCCCGGGGCGTGCGCGGCATCTTCAGCGACATGCCCGACGTCTCCGAGGTCCTGCTCGTCTTCCACGAGGTCATCCGCCCCGACGAGAAGGGCCGGCGTGCCTCCAAGAAGCCCGACGAGATCAAGCCCTACCTGGCCATCAAGCTCGATCGCCGCCGCTTCGAGCGCATGACCCTCGAGCCCTTCGCCGAGTGCGTCGACCGGGGGGACTGCGACAGCCTCTTCAAGAGCGGCTTCGCCGCCGCGAAGTTCGACCGCCGCTACGTGCACAGCCGCCGCCAGGAAGACGAGGAGTAGGTGGACGAGACCTGGACCATCGGCCGGGTGCTGACCTGGACCGCCTCGCACTTCGCCGAGAAGGGCATGGACTCCCCGCGCCTGGACGCCGAGCTGCTCATCGCCGACGCCCTCACGCTCACCCGGCTGCAGCTCTATACCCAGCACGACCAGCCCCTCAACGCCCCGGAGCTGGCCTCCATCCGTGAGCGCGTCCGCCGCCGCATGCGGCGCGAGCCCGTGGCCTACATCACCGGGACCCGCGGCTTCTGGAGCCTGGATCTGCAGGTGGATCGCCGCGTCCTGGTGCCACGGCCCGAGACCGAGCTGCTGGTCGAGAGGGCCCTCGACTTCCTCAAGCCCTTTCGCCAGCCCCGGGTCGTCGACGTCGGCACTGGCAGCGGGTGCATCGCCCTGTCCCTCGCCCGCGAGCGCCCCGACGCCCGGGTGCTGGCCATCGACACCTCCCCCGACGCCCTCGCCGTGGCCACCGCCAACCGCGACCGCCTGGAGCTGCCGGTGACCCTCCAGCGCGGCGACCTGCTGGCGGGGGTGGAGGGCCCCTTCGAGCTCATCGTCAGCAACCCGCCGTACATCGCCAGCGGCGAGATCGACGGCCTCATGCCCGACGTCGTGCGCCACGAGCCCCGGCTGGCCCTGGACGGGGGCCCCGACGGCCTGACCCTCATCCGGCCGCTGGTGGATCAGGCCGGCGCCCGGCTGGTCCCCGGCGGGGGCCTCATGATCGAGATCGGCCACGACCAGGGGCCGGCCCTGCGGCAAATCCTCAACCAGGACGGGAGGTTCGACGCCGTGACCATCCACGCTGATCTCGCCGGCAAGGATCGCCTGGCCACCGCGCGGCGGACGGCCCGATGAGGCTGCTGCTGCTCGCGCCGCTCGCGCTGCTCCTCGGCTGCAACCCCGACGAGGTGAAGCAGGTCACCGAGCTCTACCACCCCGATCTCACGGGCCCGCTCCTCGACGCCAAGGTCCTCGAGATGACCCGGGTGATGCCGTTCTACGTCACCGCCACCGGGCTGGCCGTCCTCCTCATGGTGGTGGCGGTCCTCAACGCCCTCGAGCACGCCCGCCAGCTCGGCGGCAGCGAGTCCATCCGGCTGGGGGCCTACACCCTGCTCCTCTGCTTCTTCAGCCTCTTCATCGCCATGTCGGCCCAGCGCGCCTGGCTGCCCGCGGGCCACGCCGTCGAGGCCTTCCTGGGCACCTTCGCCGCCTCGGCCATCGCCACCATCGCCGCCGCGCGCGCCCGCCCCGAGCGCGCCGTCCTCTCGGTGGGCTACGTGGCCGTCACCCTCGCGCTGCCGCTCCTCGCCGTCCTGCTCAACGCCGAGATCCACCTGGTGGACACCACCGCCTCCCTCTTCATCGGCTTCGCCTGCGGCCTGCTGGTCACCATCGTGCTCAGCGGCCCCGTCCGGTCCGGTCTCGTGGATTTCCTCAGGCGGCGCGGTGGCTGATCGGCTATATACTCGGCGTTGAATCGCCGGCTTTCCGGTTTGACTGCTTCAGGGAGCCCCCCCGATGTCCGACGATACCCCGCTCGACCCCCTGCGCCGCGCCCACGAGGAAGACTTCTTCCACAAGCGCAACCAGGAGCTCATCGAGAAGCTGAGGAAGAAGCTGGCCGCGGAGGAGACCGCCGAGGGCCTCAAGGCGGCGACCCACATCCAGGACGACGAGCTGCTCCAGCACCTCGCCCGCCTGGGCGTGACCCAGCACACCCTCCCGGTCCTGCACCTCGTGCCCCTGCTCCAGGTGGCCTGGGCCGACGGCGAGATCCAGGCCGAGGAGCGCGTGCTGCTCCAGCAGGCCGCCGACGAGGCCAACGTGCAGGGGGAGGCCCGCGCCGCCTTCGAGGAGATGCTGAAGAACAAGCCCAGCCAGGAGTTCTTCGACGCCGCCCTCGACTTCATCCGCGCCATGCTCGCCGCCATGCCCGCCGATCGGGCCGCGGCCGCCAAGGCCAACCTGGAGTCTCTCGCGTGGCGCGTCGCCGACGCCGCGGGCGGCCTCTTCGGGCTGTTCGGGCGCGTCGAGGGCGCCGAGAAGGGCGCCCTGCAGGACATCACCCGCCGCCTCACCGGCCGGTCGGACAAGGTCCTCGACAAGCTCTAAGCGCCTGTTCTCCAAGGCATTTAGAGCACCACCCCCACGGCCAGCACCGGCGACGGCGCCAGCAGCACCTCGTGCTGCGCGTTGCCGCCGAAGGGCTGGCTCAGCAGGCCGAGGCGAAGCTGGAAGTGCAGCGCCCGATAGAGCCGCTGGCTGTACTCCGCGTCCGCGTTGATGGCCAGGCCGTGGCTGCGATCGTAGCTCGCCAGATCCGCCGCGAGCTGGCGGTAGCCCACCTGCACACCCAGCCGCAGCAGGCCTGCCCCCAGGGGCTGGCGGTAGTGCGCCCCCAGGCCCGCCTCGAACGTCCGCACCGTGTCGGTGGTGTGATCCCCCGCCTGGAAGCCGCCCGCTTGCACGAAGGTGCCCACATCCAGGGCCTCGATGACGGGCACATCCAGGGTGATCACCATGATCGGCCCCGGGCGCGCCTCCGCCGTCCGCCCGCCCACCCGCACCTGGGTCGGCAGCAGCAGGCCGCCAGCCAGCCCGAAGCGCAAAGGCTCGGCGTGAGCGGGCGGGGCCTGGGCGGACGCTGCGCCCAGGGCGGCGAGGAGGGGGAGGCACCGGATCCAGCAGTTCACCCCCCCAGCTTGGGGGTTCGCGCCGGGGGAGTCCAGTATGCGCGCGGGGCTTGAGGCCGCGGCGGCCCGCGGCGTCGCCGTCCGGGCCGGTGAGGTGGTCGAGCCCCTGGGCCAGGGCTGGCTGCTGCGCGACAAGCGGGGCTTCACCCCCTGCCCATGGGCCTTCCCCCTGGCCCGCTTCGCCGTCGCGCGGCCCGGCGACCGCGTCCTCGACCTCGGCACCGGCACCGGCGTCCTGCTGCTCGCCCTCTACCAGGCCTGCCCCGACCTCGGCGCCGGCATCGGGCTCGAGCTCGACGCCCGCAGCGCCGACCAGGCCGCCCGCAACGTCCGGCTCGCCGGCTGCCCCGTCCAGATCGCCCGAGGCGACGTCCGCGACGCCCCCTTCGCCCCCCAGGCCTTCGATCTGGTCGTCAGCAACCCGCCCTTCTACCCCCCCGGCTGGGGCCGCCAGAGCGCAGAGGCCCGCACCGCCGGCGCCACCCACGCCCTCGCCGGCGACGTGGCCGACTTCGCCCGCGCCGCCGCCCGCGCGCTCAGCCCCCACGGCCACGCGATCTTTGTCTATGATGCCGGGCACCTGGGTGCCCTGCTGCTCGCCCTCGCGGGCGCCGGCCTGACCGTCCGCGCCCTGCGCTACCTCGACGACGACCGCGGGCGCCCCAGCCGGGTGCTGGCGCGGGCCGGGCGAGGCGGCGCGGGCCTCACCGTGGAGAGAGAACCATGGACTTCCTCTTGAGGATCGGCGTGACGTGGGTGGTGGTGTCTGCCCTCTTCGGCGGCATCGCCCTCGCCGTGCCGGCCATCCACGTCGGCGCCCGCCTGCGCTTCCTGCTGGCCGTCGCCACCTTCGGCCTCGCCAACGTCGCGCTGGTCTGGCTGCTCACCTTCATCCTCAAGGCCGTCTTGTTCCTGCCCTTGATCCTCTCCCTCGGCCTCATCGGCCTGCTCATCCCCATCGCCGTCAACGCCGTGCTGCTCAAAGCCATCGACGTGAAGTTCGGCGAGGCCGTGCGGTTCGACTCCTTCAAGGCCCTCCTCGGGACCGCCACCGCCGTCAGCGCCGGCAGCTTCGTGGTGGGGCTCATCTTTTAGCGCCGATCCACCATCGCGGCGGCCAGCACCCGCACCCGTGTGGCCCCGGCCCGGGCGACCACCCGGGCCACCGCGTCCAGGGTCGCCCCGGTCGTCGAGACGTCGTCCACCAGCAACACGTCTCCCGGGCTGGCGCCGCGCGCCGAGAAGGCGCCCCGCACGTTCGCCCGCCGGGCCACCTCGTTGCCGCGCAGCGATGAGAACTCATCCGCCAATCGAGACGTCAGCCGAGGGCTCTCTCGTGGCTTCTCAGGAACGCCCGAACCGCCGGGCGCACGATCCGTCCGCCCCGAGGCCGCGTTCGTCCGGACCCGCCTCCTCTGCGGTCAGTCGGCGCGGCGGCGAGCATCCTGTTGAGGAGCTTCAGGTTGCAGGCAGTTGCGATGGCGTGGACCTGAATTGCGCGGCCTGCAGCCTCATGCACGAGCGCGTCGGCCTCCGTGGCGAGTCACGCGGTCGATGAGCCGCTCGCACTGGGAACGAACTCGGTAGAGCGCCGCACTTCGGGGCGGCTCCACTGTTCTCGGCTCCAACGCTGCTCTCTTCATCGTGGATACAGGATTTCTCAAGCTTCTGCGACCACTCCTGCAGGTGGTGTCGAGCGCAGGGGACAACCGTCGCAAATCTGTCGCGGCCACTTGTACTTGCGGCACAGGCCGCCGTTGGCCTGGACCTGTTTGCTACTGGCGGCCGCCCACCATTGGGGCAGGTGGCAACGCCCGTCTCGAAGTCGACCGCGAAGTCTTCTTTGCCGAAGCGGTCGGTCTTCGGCGCCGTGTTCGGTGGCGGCGGGGCGAGCAGCTCGACCCCAAGCTCGACTCGAACTCTGCGGCGATCGTCGCTGCGCCACGCCGTCGTATGGCGAGCTGGCGAAGTCCGCCGACGAGCGCAGAGGCCCGTCGAATCAGCCGGTGGGCCGGGCGACTGTCGTGCTGGTTGCCGGGCGTGACCGTCAGCGAGGCGAACAGGCCGCTCACCACGTCACCCACCACGTGGATCTTGAACTCCGTTGAAGGTATGCCGGCTTCGCGTCTTCCCGTGCCTCGCCTCGATCGGTGTAGAAGCTCACCAGTCTGGTCTGCCGTGACGCGGCGCACGATGACCAGCCGGCCAGCCTCATCGGTCTCGAGATCGTCCGCACCACCTGATACAGCGCACAGCGCTTCAGCAGCGACTTCGCGACGAGGCCTCGAGAGCGTGACACGCGCGGGATCCGCTCGATGGTGCGGAGGACGTCGGAGGCGAGGCGATGGAGGCCATCCTGGCCCGATCGCGCCAATCGACGAGGCCGTGCCCTTGCGCTGGGCGCCAGCAGCCAGGGAAGCCCCCACGCGTTGGCGACCGAGGCCAGAGCTGCCCGTCGGGCTTGCCCAACGTCGCGCCGCCGCCTGAAGGCCATCGCCGAGCAGGCGGATTTCGGTGTCGAGCACAGCGCCGTAGCACCACATCGGCGTGCTGTCCGTAGCCCAGACCGCGTCCTCGCTGACGACCCAGGCTCCAGGCACAGGCGGACCACGTGCTCATGGAACAGGTGGAAGCGGGGCCGCCCGACCGGGTGAGGTGCCCGCATGAACGCCTCGAAACCGGCAACGTGCGCTCGCTGGGGGCCATGTGGTCAAGCGCGAGGCCCATCGCAGCGCGCCACGCGAGATCCGTCTGCGCGCGGCGCACGGACGCCAGGCGGCTCATGCCCTCCTCCGCCCAGCGCAGCAGCACCATCGTCATCAGCACCGAAGAAGGCCATGCGTTTCGCCCCCTTTCGGAGCCGCGCCATCCCCCGAACAACCAGGCCGGGAACAGCAGTCGACGGTGTCTGGCGAGCACCCACGGCATCGTGCCCGGCACGAGGCAACCCGGGGCAGCGAACTCGGGATCGAAGAACGAGGACTGCGAGAGAGAGCGAAGCGCATCGACGACCTCCGTCGAGCCGCTTGCTCAGCGCGCCAACTCCGGGCAGCATCCAAGCGACGGCTCCGTGGTGCTGTTGGTCAGGTCTAGGCAACCCAAGTCCAACGCGCGGCACGGCAGCCGTCAACTTCTAACTTCCCGAGATCATGATCGACTTCGTTCGGGATTTATTTCGAACGCTGCCAGCGCGTGATGCGTTGAAAAGCTCCCGTCGCATCGACGGCGCGCGCGGGCCATCTGCTGCGTCGTCAGAAGTCCTCGACAATGCTCAGCATTGCCTGCGGTCTTCCTCCTTGCATCTGGCCCACTCGCGCTCGCCGAGTGCTCGGTCCGCTCATTTCAACAGCCTGCTAGCGCCGATCCACCATCGCGGCGGCCAGCACCCGCACCCGCGCGGCCCCGGCCCGGGCGACCACCCGGGCCACCGCGTCCAGCGTCGCCCCCGTCGTCGAGACGTCGTCCACCAGCAGCACGTCCCCCGGGCTGGCGCCGCGCGCCGAGAAGGCGCCCCGCACGTTCGCCCGCCGGGCCACCTCGCTCAGGCCCGCCTGGGCCGGGGTGTCCCGCGTGCGCGCCAGCAGGTGGGCCGCCAGCGGCACCCCGAGGGCCCGCGCGACGGCGGCGGCCAGCTCCAGGGGCGGATCGATGCCGCGGTCGAGGACGCGGCGGAGGTGCAGGGGGACGGGCACCACCGCCGCGGGCGGATCCTCTCGGAGGGCAGCCGGCAGCGCCGCAACCAGCGCACGGGACACCGCCGGCAGGCCGTCCGGGCGCCGCCGGTACTTGGCCGCGCGGATGGCGTCGCCGATGGGGCCGGCGTAGTCGAAGACCCCGAACCCTCGGGAGAACCTCGGCTTGCGGGCGAGGCAGCGCCCGCACTCGTGGGCGGGGCCGGCCGTGGGCAGCGCCGTGTCGCAGCGGGCGCACCGCGGGCCGTCCCGGGGCGTGACGAGGGCGGTGCAGGGCGGGCAGAAGCCGGGCCGCGCGATGGCCTCGCCACAGCACAGGCAGGCACAGGGCCAGAGCAGATCCAGGGCCCCTTCGACGATGAGCGAGAGCATGGCGGCGCCTCCGGCCAGGGTCGGCGACGCGCCGACCCGGATCTATCGGTCAGCGGCGGCCCGTGTCGCAGGCGGAGGCGCGTATTTTTCGGAAGCGCTTGAAAGAACTGAGAAAAAAGTCTCAGAACATGATGCCGGCGGTGAGCAGGATTCGGGAGAGGACGCCGTTGTCGACCTTCACGGTCTGGCCGGCGACCTCGCCCTCGGGCTCGCCGCTGTGGTGGCTGTAGTACATCCCGCCGATGACCCGCGCCGTGCGGCTGACCGGGTAGGAGGCGCCGGCACCCATCAGGAAGTGGAAGCCCTGGCCGGTCAGGTCGGTGGTGCTGTTGTCGGGATCGAGGGTGATGTAGCTGAGGCCCAGCGCGCCCGCGCCGAAGAACTCGAACTTGCCGGGGACGAAGACGAAGCGGGCCCAGACACCGGCATCCACCGACGAGTAGGCGCTCTTGCTGTCGGCGCCGTCCGCCGCCTCGTAGGCCAGGCGGCCGCCGAGCCGAAGCTGCCGGGACAGGGGGAACTCCACGGTGCCCATCAGGCCGAAGTCGCTCTCGAGCTTCTCAGACTCGCTGTTGTCGGCATCGGCGGTGCCGTTGAAGCCGAGCTGGCCCTGGACGGTGAAGGAGGGCTTGGCGTGCGCGACGCCCGCGGTGAGCAGGAGGACTCCAAGGATCTTCCAGGTGGCGTTCATTTCGGGGACTCCCTTGACGAGGTTCTGGTGCCCGGGCTCGGGCGGCGCGGCCGCTGACGACGATGCCCGGCCTTTATGCAAAGTCGCGTACACATTGGACTTCATGCGCGCTCACACCGGCCGCATAACACGCCGGCGGCCCGAGACGCCAGCGCGGGGCTTGAACCGTTCGCCGCGGCACGGGATGCTGCCCGTCCCATGCTGACCGAGCTGACCGCGAGCCGCTACACCGTGCGAGGCGCCTCCCTGGGGGGGATGTACACCTCGCTGCACGTCCCCGAGCTGGACGCGCTCTTCGACGTGGGCTACCCGCTGCGCGGGGGCTGCGCCGCCTCCCACCTGTTCTTGAGCCACGCCCACATCGATCACCTGGGCGCGCTGCCTACCGTCATCGGCATGCGGGGCCTCTCGGGCGTCCAGAAGACGCTGCGGGTCTTCTTGCCCGCGGGGCTGGAGGGCGAGCTGCAAGCCAGCCTCGACGCCCTCAGCCGCCTGCACCGCTGGCCCCTGGCCATCGAGGCGGTGCCCATGGCGCCCGGCCAGGAGATCGCGCTGCGCAAGGACCTGATCGTACGGGCTTTTCGGACGATCCACTCGGTGACGTCCCTGGGCTATCTGTTCCTGCGCCGCGTGCCCAAGCTGCGGGCCGAGTTCGCCGATCTGCCGGGCCCCGAGATCGGCCGACGCCGCCGGGCCGGCGAGGACCTCTTCGAGCAGCTCGACCACCTGGAGCTGGCCTACGCCACCGACACCCTCCCCGAGGTGCTCGACCGGGTGCCCGAGCTGCTGGAGGCGCGCACCCTCATCCTGGAGTGCACCTTCCTCGATGACCGCAAGTCCATCGAGGCCGCCCGGGCCGGCTGCCACATCCACCTCGACCAGCTCCTGCCCTACGAGGCGCGGCTCAAGAACGAGGCGCTGGTGCTCATGCACTTCAGCCAGCTTTACAAACCTTCGGAAGTACTGAAGATTCTCGACAATCGCTGGCCCGCTGCGTCCCGGGGCCGCGTCCACGCGCTGGTGCCCGACGCCGACCACTGGTGGAGCTGAGGACTACGGGCTCGCGCGGCGCCGCCGGAGCTGCCAGCCCAGCGCCAGCAGGATGAGCAGCCACGGGGCCGCGTAGCCCGCCCCCTGCTGGCAGCCCTCTTCGGGATCGGTGCTGCCCACCTGCCCGGGCACGCACCGGTTGCACTCCAGGAACGACGTCTCCTCCTTGTCGGTGCACCGGTCCTGGAGGGCGCAGACGCCCGGCTCGTTGGTGGCCGTCTGCAGGCAGGCCTCGCCGTCGGCCTTGCCCCAGCACGGATCCACGCAGAGCACGCAGACGTCCACGTCGTCGTCGGGGGGATCCTCGCAGAGGGTGTCGCGCACGCAGGCCCCGAACTGCGGGCCCACCAGGCGGCAGGCGTCTCCCTCGGCCTTGTCGCGGCAGGCGAGGTAGGCAGAGGGCACGTTGGCCACGGCGGGCGCGGCGACCAGGGCGGCGGAGGCGAAGAGGGCCAGGCAGGCGAGGGCGCGCATGGCCGAAGCCTAGTCCGAGCTGCCCTCTGATGCCACTGCGTCCTCCGCCTCGCCGGCCTCGCCGTCGACGAGCGCCGCAGGCAGCAGAGGGCTGGGCGCCTTCGCGCAGAGCAGCCAGAGCTGGTGGGCGGCCCGCGTCATGGCCACATGCAGCAGGTGGCGCGCCTCCAGCGTCGTGGGCCAGTGCTCGGCGGTGGCCTCGAGCACCACCACGTAGTCGTACTCCAACCCCTTGATCTGGAAGACATCCGTCAGGTCGGCGCCCGGGCTGAACTCGAACTCCTGGTGGCGGATGCGGCGCAGGGCCGGGATGTCGGCGCGGCGCAGGCCATCCCAGTACAGGTCGGCCACCTCGGCCTGGCGGGCCACCAGGGCCACCGTCGAGACCGGCTCCCGCTGGCGCAGGGCCTTGAGGGCGTCGGCCAGGAACGCCACCGACTCCCCCACCTCGTCGAACCGCAGGAGCGAGACGGGGGCCCCATCGCGGGCGTCCCGGGGCGTCTCGGGGGGCGCCAGCGGGCCGAGGACGTGCCGGGCCAGCGCCATGACCTGGCGGGTCGAGCGGTAGCTGATGGCCAGGGGGGGCAGCAGGTTCGCCTTGATCTTCAAGGACTTGACCAGCTCCTCCCAGTCGTCGAAGCCGGTCTCCAGGCTGAGCCGCTGGGCGGTGTCGCCAGCCAGGGTCACCGGGCCGCCCGGCTGGACGGCCTCGCAGAGCACCTTCAGGGTCAGGGGCGAGAGATCCTGCGCCTCGTCCACCACCACATGGCCGTAGCTGACGCGGTGGCCCGACGGCCCGCCGAGGCCGCCCCACTTGAGCTGGCAGATGCGCAGCAGGATGGCCAGATCGTCGGCGTCCAGCCGGCCCTGGCGCGCGCCCTCGTTGACGTGCAGGCCGTCGATGCCCACGCGGCGGTCGGCGTCGACGTGGGACAGATCCTCGGGGTCGTCGGCCTGGGTGGCGATGGCATCCACCAGGCTGTCCAGCTCCCAGCCCACCACCGAGGGATCGGCCGCGAACGCGGCCCCGAGCCGGTCGCGGTTGGTCAGGAGGGTGGCCCAGGTCTCGAAGGGATCCAGCAGCTCCTCGCGGGCCCGCTCCAGGGCACGCCGCACCCGCACGCCGTCGCGGAGGGCGGGCTCGGAGTCCACCCAGCGCGCCAGCGCCTCCAGGCGCTGCGCCACCGGCAGGTTGCGGCGGCGCACCCAGGCGTCCAGCAGCCCACGGCCGCCCGCCTCGCTGAAGATGTCGTCATACGCCCGGGCCTCGGCCCGCACCGCGTCCTCCAGCAGGCCGATCATCAGCGGGTGGCGCTTGAGCCGCCGCGCGCCCACGGCCGCCTCGTCGTCGGTGAACTGGCGGCCCCGCGCCGCGGGCACGAGGCGCTTGAGCACCCGCAGGGCCCAGTCGGCGAAGGTGCGGACGCTCACCCCGTGGACGTCGAGGGCCGGCAGCACGCGGCTGACGTAGCGGCGCAGGGCCTCCCCCGGCGTCACCACCAGCATCCGCTTCGCGGCGAACTTGCGGGGATCCTGGAAGTGCAACCAGGCGGCCCGGTGCAGGGCGATGGTGGTCTTGCCCGTGCCGGCCCCGCCGCGGATGACCACGATGCCCGACCGATCCTGCGTCATGATGCGGAACTGCTCGGGATCGATGAGGGCGGTGATCTCGGGCAGGCGCGTGTCGGGCCGCCCCCCCAGATCCGTCGGCGCCCGCAGCGCCGCCCCCTGGCCCCCGGCGAGCTGGTGGCGGGCCACGTCCTCGCGGACCCACCCGGCCGCCGTCTTCACCAGCGAGCGCTCCCCCGCCCGCACGCGGATGAGCTCGCCCCGGCTGATCGTCAGCGTCCGGCGGGCCAGCACCACCCCGGACTGGGCCTCGCCGCCGAAGCGCTCCTCGTAGTCATCGCCCTCGGCGTAGCAGTAATAGATGCGTGAAATCGGTGAGTTACGCCAGTCGACCACCTGAACGCCCTGGCGGGTGTCGATGAACGCCCGGCGGCCGATGAGCACGTCGCGGACGCGCACCTGGCCCTCGTGGCGGTCGCGCAGGCGCAGGTGGGCGAAGTACGGGTTCTGGGGATCGGCGGGGAACGCCACGTCGCGCTCTTGCGCCCGGCGCAGCGAGGCCAGCCGCGTCATGTGCTCCACGAGCATGGCGTGATCTTCCGCGCGGCTCTCGGCGAGCTGGTCGCGCAGATCCAGCAGCTCGCGATCGAAGTCCGCGCGGGCCGAAGGAGCCACCACATGCTCGGCGAGACGCCGCTGCACCTGCCGCAGCAGCGCCTCTTCTTCGGCGATGAGGGCCAGCTCGTCCGGGGTGATGCCGTCCTCGCTCATGGGTCCTCCGGGCCGTCAGGGGACGGAGGTTCTAGCAGAGCGGGTGCCCGATGGTCCAGCGCGGGCCCGGCGACGGCCCGCCCGGAAATCTCAAAAATCCAGGCCTACGTTGAAGTTGTACGACTGGATGCCCTGGGCGATGGCGGCCTCGGGGGTGAAGTTGAAGGCGCCGAAGATGAACCGGCTGCCGAACACGAACCGGTGGATGACCTGATCTTCGTCGGCGAAGACGAAGGTGCCGGCCGGGGTGTCGTGATCCCCGGGGGACGAGTCCACCACCCCGCTGGAGGCATAGATGAAGAGGGGGCTGTACGCCATGTACGGGGCGATGTTGACGCTGCGGCCCACGCCGAACCCGTGGCTGATCACCACGTCCAGGCCGAAGAACGTCATCTCCAGCTCCGACGAGCCCACCATGCGACCCACCGAGGCCCGCACGGCGCCATCGAGGGGGAACTGCCGCACGGCCTCGTGCAGGGCCACCTTCACGCTCCCCGAGAAGGAGAGCAGCTCGGAGTTCATGAGCCACGCCAGGTCGGCGCCCAGCTCGATGCTGAACGGCAGCCCCTTGCGTAGATCGAGCTGGAGCGTCTGGAGCGTCGAGGGCGCCTCCGGGCTGGTGGGCATGCCCTCGTTGGCCCGGATGGCCTTCTGCCAGTGGCTCTTGTTCTCGTCGACGTTGGTCAGGCCGAGCTGGAGGGCGAAGGCGAAGCCGTTGACCCCCAGCGTCTCGGCGGGCTGCATGAGCCGCGGCCCGAGGGCCATGCCGTACTCGCGCGTCAGGGCCGCGAAGGCCTTCTGGTCCGGGCGGGGTGCCTCGCCGCAGGGCGACGGGCTGGACGGGTTGACCACGGTGCAGAGCTGGCCCAGGACGGGATCATGGTCCAGCGCCCAGGCCGGGGTCGAAAGACACAAGCACACTGCGAGGATCCTGGCCGTCACCGCTGCCTCCCGCGATCTGTCGAGGAGCGTAGAAGCTCGGTTCGCCCGGCGCAAGCGCGGGGGCGGCGCTACTTGCCGTCCTTGAGGCGGCGGGAGATGCGCAGGTGCTCCCGGTTGCCGACGAGCTCGCGGGCGTGGACGCGATCGACCGTGCGCACCACCCGGAAGTGGCGGGCCTTGACCTCGCGCACCCGCGAGTAGCCGCGCTCCCAGAGGTGGCGCGGGTAGCTGCCCTGCTCCGCCTCCTTCAGCAGCGTCTCGAGCACCAGCACCTGCTGATCGATGTCGGCGCAGCACATGAAGAGGTCGACGCCGGCCTCCAGGGCCAGGCGCGTGGCCTCGGCGATGCCCACCGTCTCGGTGATGGCCTTCATCTCCAGGTCATCGGTGATGACGAGGCCCTTGAAGCCCATCTCGAGCCGCAAGAGGTCCTGCTGGATGGTCCGGCTCAGGGTGGCCGGGTACCGCGGATCGATCTTCGGGTAGAGGACGTGGGCCGTCATCACCATGTCGAGCTGGGGGGAGCCCTGCATGAGCCGCTGGTAGGGCTTGAGCTCCACCTGGCGCATGCGCTCCATGTCCAGGTCGCACACCGGCAGCGTCAGGTGGCTGTCCTCGGAGGTGTGGCCGTGTCCGGGAAAGTGCTTGCCGCACGCGATGATGGCGTTGTCGTGCAGGCCGCGGACGAGGGCCTTCGCCAGGCTCGCCACCAGCTCGGGATCCTCCGAGATGGCGCGCCGGCCGATGATGGGGTTGTCGGGGTTGGTGTTGACGTCGAGCACGGGCGCGAAGTTGAGGTTGAACCCCGTCGCCGTCAGCTCGCGGCCGATGACCGCCCCCACCTCGTAGGCCACCGACACCGAGTTCACCTGCCCGAGCTGGGCCATCTCGGCGAAGACGGTGTAGGGATCGGGCAGCCGGTGCACGCGGCCGCCCTCCTGATCGATGCCGATGAAGGGCGGCACCCCCTGCCCCAGATCCCAGAGCTCCTCGTTGAGGTCCATGATCTGCTCCATGGACTCGAGGTTGCGCTTGAAGAGGATGTAGCCCCCCAGGCCCCACTCTTCGTCCAGGCGCATCAGCTCGGGGGGGACCCGCGGTCCGTCGAAGCCAACGATGAGGCGCTGCCCGATGCGGCGCTTGAGATGGCGGAGATCGGCCATGTCGGCTCCTCTGTGTTGGCGGATGGAGGCGCGGTATTCTACCCCCGAACAGCCGATCCGGCAATCCTGGTTCACGGGGGACGCGCAATGCCACACGGCACCGGGAGCGGACCGGGCCACGTCGCCGGGCGGTGGTCGCCCCACGACACCTCGCCCGCCACCCCCGACACCATGGCGATCGCCCCCGTCCTCCTCGTCCTCGCGGTGGCCCTGGTGGGGAAGCACCTGCCCCGCCGCGCCCTCGCCGGGGCGGCCCTGGTGGCCCTGGGCTTCGGGGTCATGGCGGCGCCCCGGGTCCTGGATCTGGGAGTGACCGGCCTGCTGGCCGATGGGGCCGCGCTGGCGGCGGTGCTCGCCCTGGCCCTGCGCTTGCCGACACGGCTGCTGCCCCTGGCCACGCTGGCGGCGCTGGCGGCCGAGCCCGTGCTGGCCTGCGCGGCCCTGGCGGGGCTGGCGGTGCAGGCGGGCCAGCGCCGTGCGGGGGTCGCCCTGGCGGTGGCCGCAGCGGGATTCTTCTTCTGGATCAGCCAGTTCGGGGATGCGAGCCGGGTCGTGGTGCAGCTGCGCGCCCTGCCCGGCTTCGCCCTGTTGCTGGGCGCGGTGGCCCTGCTGCCGGCGGGCGCGCGGAGCGCCGGGCTGGGGGTCTTTGTGCTGGGCTTCGCCCGCTTCGGCCTGCCGCTGTGGCCCGAGGGCTTCGCGGTGCTGGCGCCCTGGCTGGCCTGGGCGGCGGGTGGCCTGGCCCTGGTCGCCGGGCTGGCCGCGCTGCGGTGGCGGTCCGCGGCCGCGCTGGCGCCCCTGGGCGTCCTGGGCGCGCTGACGGGGACGAGCCCGGGCCTGGCGGGGGCGGCGCTGCTGGGGGCGGCCCTGGTGGCCGGGGGGTGGGCCGGCGTCCCCCTCGCGGCCGCCGGCGCGGCGCTGGCCCTGTGGGGGGCGGCGTTCGCCGTGGGCGGGGCGGTGGGGCCGGTGTCGCTGGGGCTGGCCGGCTTCGCCGTGCTGGCGCTGGCGGCGAGCCGGTGGCGCCCCCGTTCGCCGGGCTCGACGTCGCCCTCGCCGCCGCCCTGGCCCTGCCGGCGGGCCTGGGGCTGCCCCTGCCCGGCGGACACGCGGCCGCCGCGCGGGCCGGCCGAAGGGCCCCGCCGGTGGACGATGTGGGTGGCTGGCGCCGGCTGGAGCGCCTGCGGCCCTCGCCCCCGAGGACGCCGGCGTCCCCTGAGCCTACAGGCCCTCCGGCACCACCAGCTCGACCGGCACCGTCTCGGCGCCGCTCCCGAGGGGCTGTCGAGGCGGACGTCCAGCGCGAGGGGCCGCCCGGCCAGCTCCGGCAGGCGCTCCCGGGGGAAGAGGTTGCCGTCTTCGTCGACGAGCACGAGGCGCGCCCGGGGGTACTCGCAGGCGGGCCCCGACGGATCCACGTGGAGCAGCCAGTCCGCCGTCACATGCCGGGCGCGGACGGCCTCGCCATCCCGCAGGGCCAGATCGACGTCGACGTGGTCGGCGTCCAGGGCCCCCGCCACCCGCACCGAGACCTCGAAGTGGAAGCCGCCCTGCAGGCCAGCCTCGACCTGGAACCGACCATCCGGGACCGCGGTGTAGGGGTTGCCGATGCCCAGGGCCACCTCCAGGGCGCCCGAGCCGCAGGCCGTGTCGCCGGCCGGGGTGGAGGTGGGCTCATCGCAGCCGGCGAGCGCGGCCGCCAGCGCGAGGAAGAGCCCGTCAATCCGTGGACGAGGTGCTGCTCTTCGAGCTGCCCCCGACGCGGCCCCGCCCGTCGATCCCCCACCCGTGCTGCCGCCATCGCTGCTGCCTCCTCCGCTCGCGGCGGTGCTGGTGGCGGTCCCGGCCGATCCGGACGCGCCATACCCCTGGGCATACCAGCCCCCTTCAAGTGAAAGGCGGTGCGGGCGACGGTCTTGACCAGGGGGCCCTGGCCGCAGTGAGGGCAGGTGGCGGGCGGCGGGTCGCTCATCTTGGCGAAGACGTCGGTGGTCTGGGAGCACGCTTCGCACTGGTAGCGGTAGATGGGCATGGGGCACCTCGGAAGTCGAAACGCGCGACCCTCTAAGCGCGCCCCCTGCTTGTCAACCCGGCAGAGCGCGCGACGCTTCGAGTCGTCTCGGCTGGCCACGGCAGAGCGTCCGCTCTACCATGGGCGGGTTGCACCATCCGGGGAAGAGCAGTCCGTGCAGACGGGACCCTTGAGCCTGCCGTCGGTGAACACCGGGGGAGACATCGGCCAGCACCGGTTCCCCGCCGGCGCCTACCGGGCCAACCTCTACGTCTACGACCCCTTCGGCCGCATCGACTGGTATGCCCTGGCCCCCCAGAGCTTCGCCGAGGGCCGGTACTTCACCATCGGCCGCGGGGCCGACTGCGACATCGCCCTCGATGACGGGGCCGTCAGCTCGCGCCACGCCTTCATCTCGGCCGAGGAGGGCGAGCTGATCCTGCGGGATCTGCGTAGCACCAACGGCATCTCGGTCAACGGCGAGGCGCTCACGGAGCACACGCTCCAGCACGGCGATGTCATCCGGCTGGGCGCGACGGACATCCGCTTCCTCTTCAGCCTCATGCGCTCGCCGGTGCAGCTCGTCCTCGACTTCACGGCGGGCCCCAACGCCGGCAAGTCGGTGGCGACGTACGGCGCCTCGACCCACATCGGCCGCTTCAACTGCGCCATCAACCTGGCTGGCGACGGGGTGGCGGCCCAGCACGCCCGGGTGGATGCCTTCGGCGAAGAGCTCATCTACGTCGTCAGCCTGCACCCCGACAACGACACCTGGCTCAACGACGAGCGCGTCCAGGGCATCGCCCCGGCCCGGCAGGGGGACGTGCTGCGCGTCGGCGAGCACGCCATCGTCCTGCGGGTGATGGACGCCGATCGCGACGACGCCCCGCCCGGCGACGGCACCTTGCAGGTGGGCCAGGGCGAAGGGGGCCCCGCGCACGACCCCGTGGCGCGGGTCTCGGCCAGCCAGATCGCGAGGCTGGAAGCGCACTTGCGCGATCACCTGCCGGAGCGGTCGGAGCCGGTCGCCACCGTACCGCCGAGCGCGCTGCCCGCCCCCGCGCCCCGGGCCCACGCCGAGGCGGCCGTGGTGGCCGAGCTGGCCGCCGCCCGACCCGCCGCGGCCCGCGCGCCCGCCCCGCCGCGCCGCCGCAGGGGCCTGTGGCTGCTCCTGCTGCTGCCCGCCCTGGCCGCGGGCCTGGTGGTAGGGGCCTGGGTGGTGAAGCTGCCCCGGGCCACCACGCTCGCCGGCGAGATCGTCGGCACGGACGCCAACGCCGTGGTGATCAAGGCCCCCCTCGCGGGACGCGTGGAGGCCGTGACGCTGACGGCGGGCGGTGATGTGGCCCTGGGCACGCCGGTGGCGGTCATCGTGGACGCGGCGACGGAGGCGCGCCTGGCGGCGGTGGCCGCCCAGATCAAGGCGCTGGAGGCCCAGACGCCCGTGGAGCGGGTGGTGGCGGCGGGCGTCCCGGCCGAGCTGCTGCGGGCGCTGCGCGTCGCGGAGCAGGAGCGGGAAGACACGTCCATCGCGCTGGCGTCGGCCCAGCGAGCGTTCGATCGGCGCGAGATGACGCTGGATCAGGTGGAGGCGGCGAAGGCGCGGGCCGAGCGCGCGCGCCGCGAGGTCTACGCGGTGCAGGCCCGGGTGGACGAGGCCCGCGGCCGCCGCACGGTGGTGAAGGAGGGGGGGCCCTCGGAGCAGGACTACCAGCGCATCGCCGCGCTGGTGGCCGAGCGCGAGGCGCTCCAGCGCCGCCTGAAGGTGCCCGTCCTGGCGGACGAGTCCGGGCGCGTCGAGCGGGTCCTGGCCGCGGTGGGTGCGCCGGTGGTGGCGGGGCAGGTCCTGGCCGAGATCAGCCAGGGTCAGACGCGGCGCGCCCTGCGCCTGCACGTCCCCGCCAACCAGGTGCAGCCCATCGAGGCCGCCGGCGAGGGCACGCTGAAGGTGGCGGGCATCCGGCCGCTGACGGTGACGCTGGGGACGGCCGCCCTGCGGGCGGACGCCGACGGCACCTTCCCCATGGATCTGCCGGTGCCCGCCGTCGCCGAGGGCGAGCTCACCCCCGGCGCGTCCGTCGAGGTCGAGGTGGCGCTGCCCGAGGAGCGGGCCCTCTTCGCCCTGTGGCGTCGGGCCCAGGCCCTCTTCGACTGACCCGCGCCGGGCGCGGCATATTATTGACAGCCTGCCGGGCGCCGGGCGGGCTATCATCCGGCGCACGGCGAGAGGGGCGCATGACCGATCCCATCAGCGGGCTGGAGGCAGAGCTGGAGGCGGCGCGACGCGAGTTCGAGCGCTACTTCCTCGGCCTCGAGAAGCGGCTACCCGCCCGGACCCGCGACGAAATCGCCCGTAGAATCAGGCAGTTCGAGCCCGGCCGCGACGCCGTTGTGCGGTTTCGTTACCTGAACCTGATGCAGCGCCACAACGTGCTGGAGCAGTACTGGGCCCGCACGCTGCGCCAGATCGAAGAGGGCACCTACATCCGCGACATCCGCCGGGCCGACTTCCGCGAGGCCCGGCGCGAGGAGCCGGCCGAGCCGGTGGAGCCCGCGCGTCAGGAGGTGGCCGCCCGCAAGGCGGCCGAGGTGGGCGACGCCGCCGCCGACTTCCTGGCGTCGCTGGGGGCGCCGATGCGGGGCGCGCCGCGCGCCGCGCCGGCCGCCCCGCTGCGGGGGGCGCCGGTCAGCCGCGATCCGCCCAGCTCGCCCAGCCGCGCGCCGGCCATCGCCATGCGGGGTCAGGCCGTCCGCGACACGTCCCAGGGGCCGCCGTCGCGCTCCCCCGCCTCCGGGGCGCCGGTCTCGCGGGCGCCGGTCTCGCGGGCGCCCGTATCGGCCCCCGGCTCGGCACCCGTCTCGGCCCCCCCGCTCGTGGCGCGCCCGTCGCCCGGCCGCCGGTCTCGGCGCCACCGGCTGCGCCCCGCACCTCGGCCGCGCCGCCCCGGCCCCGTCCCCGGCCTGCGGTGGCGCCGCTGCCCCGGCCGGCCGGCAGCATGCCCCCTGCCTCGGCCTGCGGCCCCGCCCGCGCCCTCGGCGCCGCCGCCGCTACCCATGCGAGGCGCCCCCAAGGGCGACGCCCCGCCCCTCCCGCCCATGCGCGGCCAGCCCGTCGCCCGTCCTCGCCGCGACGAGTAGGGCCGTGCGGACCGCCCTCTGCCAGCCCGCCGAGCTCGTCGCCGCCGTCCAGCGGGGCGATCCAGCCGTGCTCGATCGCCTGAGCCGCTGCTACGGCAGCCACCTGCTCGCCGTCGGCCGGCGCTGGTGCCGCGACGGCGAGGCCGCCCGCGACGCGGTCCAGGACGCCCTGCTGGCCGCGGGGGAGCACCTGGGCGACTTCCGGGGCGAGGGCAGCGTGGAGGGCTGGCTGGTGCGGATGGTCGTGCGGGCGTGCCAGCGCATGCGGCGCGGGCAGAAGAACGATCCGACGCTGCACGCCCCCTACGAAGAGCTGGAGATCCCCGCCCAGCGCGAGACCCCCGCCGACGCCGCCGCCCGGGGCGAGGAGCTGGCCGCCCTGGGCGCCGCGCTGCTGACGCTGGCCCCCCTCGATCGCACCCTCGTGCTGCTCGCCGACGGCGAGGGCTGGACGGCCCCCGAGCTGGCCGACCGCGTCCAGATGAGCCCGGGGGCCGTGCGCACCCGGCTCAGCCGCGCCCGGCGGGCGCTGCGCGCGGCCATGGCGGCCCACGTCGAGGGCGCCGAGACCACGGCGGAAGAAAAAATCGCCGAGCCGTGACACGATCCCAGAGGCTGGCGGCTCTACTCGATGAACCCTGAAAAATCAGGCCACCCGAGGAGAGAGTCCATGAGCAAGCCCGTCGACGTGACCTTCGACAACTTCGAGCAGGAAGTCCTCAACGCCGGCCAGCCCGTGGTCATCGACTTCTGGGCCCCCTGGTGCGGCCCCTGCCGCCAGATCGGGCCCGTCCTGGCCGACCTCGCCCACAAGTACGATGGCCGCGTGAAGGTGGCGAAGATCAACGTGGATCAGGAGCGCGCCATCGCCGGCCACTTCCAGGTCCAGGGCATCCCGGCTCTGTTCGTCGTCCACAACCGCACGGTGGTGGACAGCATGGTGGGCTTCGGCGGGCGCGGCCCCCTGGAGAAGCTCTTCGAGCGGCACGCGCCGCCCGCCGCCTGACGCCCCGCGACGCCGCCCCTTCCCCCGGGGGCCGGCGTCGCCTCCCCCTCTCCGCGGCGCCAGGTCCGCCCCCTCCCCCCAGGGGGCCCGGCGCCGCTCTCCCCCTCTCCGCGGCGCCGCCTGTCCCGGGCGGCGCCGCTGCGGCTTTACGCCGGCCGAAGCGCCCGCCATGCTGCCTCGGTGAGCGTCATCCTCTTCTTCACCTTGCTGGTCGCCTCCCCCCTGCTGGCGCGCGCCGTCGCCGCGGCCCTCACGGCCGGGCAGCGGCCGGGCCCCGCCGGGGGGCGGGTCTTGATGCCGGGCCTGCCGCCCGTGGATCTGCGACGCTCGGGCGCCGCGCTCGCCCGCGCGGCCGGCCGGGCCCGCAAGCGCATCCTGGCCCGACCCGACGAGGCCCGGGATCTGGAGGCCGGCCGCATCGCCGCCGACGCGGGCGTCACCCCCGAGGCCGCCGAGGCCGCCCTGCGCGATCTGGCGGCGCGCCTGCCGCACCGCCTGCGCGTCACCGCCGATGGGCGCATGCTCTACGACTTCCGGGCGGCGGATCTGCGGGCCGCCGGCCGCCGCCGCGGGGCCGGGCCCCTGCGGGCGGTGGCGCTCTTCCTGGCCGGCGCCCTCGGGAACCTGGGCGCCGTCTGGCCGCTCGTCGTGGCGCTGGCCCTGATCGCGGGGCTCGCCGGCGAGGACTTCGGCAGCATCGAGGCGTTCACCATCGCCGGGGCCGTGGTCCTGGGCGTGATCGGCGCCGTGATGGGGGCCGTCGTCGGCCTGGGGGCCGTCATCCGCGGCCTGACGCTGGCGGGCGTGCCGGGCCCGGCGCTGGGTGACGCCGAGCCCGTCATCCCGGCCGTCGAGAAGCCCCGCAAGCGGGGCCGGAAGCGCACGGATCTCGAGCGCTCCTCCACCCGCCATCTGGGGAACTTGTTCAGCAAGATCGATGACTTCCGCGTGCTGGTGGTGGTCGTGGTCGTGGTGGCGCTGGTGGCGGTGGCGGCGGGCAGCTTCTACGGCATCTTCGCCTGGCTGGCGGGCCTGGTGCGGGCCGCGCGGGGTCGGGGGGCGGTGCCCGAGGATGTGTCGCCGACGGTCTGGGTGCTCACCCCCGCCGAGCCGCCTCCCCTGGCGCGCTTCGTGCCCACCAACGACGTGGCGCTGCGGCTGCTGGCGGTGGTGCGGCGCGCCTCCGCCCAGCCCCGGGCGGTGGACGGCGAGCTGGCGGCCCGGGTCCTGGCCCTCGCGGCGCAGCGCGGTGGGCGGCTGAGCGCGCTGGAGCTGAGCCTGGCGACGGGGCTCTCCCCCGACGACGCCCTGGCCACCATCGCCACGCTCGTCACCCGGGCGGGCGGCGATCTGGCGGTGGCCGGCGCCGAGGTGGACGGGGTCTTCCCGCCGGGGGTCCTGCCCCGGGGGGCGGCGCAGCCGCTGGGGGTGGAGGCGGATCTGGAGGGTCTGGTGGTGCGGGCGGGGAGCTGCGGCTGCGCACGCCCGCGGCTACCCGGTGGCCGTCCCAGGCCTGACGGTGGGCCATGTGGACGCCGGCTGGCGGCTGGCGGCGGGGGTCACGCTGCTGGCGGGCGTGCTGGTCCCGGTGGCCTGGGATCTCACCGCGGTGGACTGGCTGGACGGCGCCCTGCTGGTGCTGGTGGGGGCCACCTGTGCCTTCACCTGGGGCCTGGCGGCGGCGGCGGGCCGCGTGGCGCGCCACGGCGCGGCGGCCAGCGTGCTGCGGGACCTGCGGCGCTGGGGGCTCAAGGCCGTGGGTGAGGCGCTGGCCCGCGGCGACGCCGCCGTCGACGCCGAGCGCCTGGTCCGGGAGCTGGCGCCGGTGCTGGCCCCGGCCTGGGGCGCGCTGGATCGGCCCGCCATCGAGGCCGAGCTGCGGCGGGCCTTCGCCGACGTGGGCCTGGAGGCCACACCCGATCGGCCGCGGCGGTTCGAGCTGGCGCCCCTGCGCGAGCGGCTGGCGGCGCTGGAGGCGGGCCGCCGCGGGGCGCGCCCCCAGGCCGCGCCGGCGGGGACGATCATCTTCGACACCGGCGTGCTGCCCGCCACCGAGGGCTGAGCACGCCGGGCCCCGGGGGCTCAGGGGCAGCCCTCGTCCACCCGGTCGTCGCAGTCCTGATCCACGCGATCGCCGCAGATCTCCGCGGCGCCTGGGAAGGCGCCCGGATCGGCGTCATCGCAGTCCGTGCCGCAGCCCTCCGCGCCGTCGCCGTCGGCGTCGGTGCCCCGGACGCAGGCGTCCTCGCAGATGACCCCGTTGTTGGCGCCGCAGCCGATGTCGTTCCAGTCGGGGGTGTTCTCCCAGAAGTGGATGCAGTCCTCGGCTCGCCCCGAGTCGTTGGGCTCGCCGCGGCTGTAGGCCGCATAGATCGGGCGGGAGCCGTCGGAGAACACATAGTCCCCCTCCACCTCGCGATCGGTCAGGCCCACCCACCAGCGCTGGAAGCGGCGGGCCCGCGCCCGGGCCCAGAGGAAGGCGTTCTCGCTGTCGCTGTCGACCTGCACGGGCACCATGCCGCGCTCGGCACAGATGGCCTCCATGCGCACGAAGTTCACGGCCTCCTGGCAGAGGAGGTAGCGGTGGCTGCCGCGCGAGGCCCCTGCGCAGG
Organism: bacterium; assembly: GCA_041389985.1. Classification (GTDB taxonomy): domain Bacteria; phylum Myxococcota_A; class Bradymonadia; order UBA7976; family UBA1532; genus JACKDP01. Next base: position 137,040 of record JAWKQS010000005.1, on the reverse strand, counting down.
GGCAGTCGGGGCCGTCGTCGACGACCCCCGAGCAGTCCTGGTCGACGCCGTCGCCGCACACGTCCTCGGCGCCGGGGTGCACGTCCGCGTCGCCGTCATCGCAGTCGATGCTGCACCCGTCGACGCCATCGCCGTCCATGTCAATGAATTCACAGGGAAAATCGCAGATGGCGCCCATGGCGCTGCGGCAGTCGATGTCGTTCCAGCGGCCGTCGGTGCGCAGGTGGCCGCAGTCTTCGCCGGTGCCGTAGTCGTTGGGCTCGCCGTCCGCCCAGCGGGTGTAGGTGGGCGCGTCGCCGTCGGGCCAGACGAAGGTGCCCTCGTCGGCCAGATCGTCCAGGCCGAGCCAGTACTCCTGCCGCCGCACCCGGCTGGCCTCGGCGAAGAGCCACGCGTTCTCGCCCGCGCTGTCGACCCGGGCGAGGCGGGCGCCGAGGCCCGCGCAGAGCTGGACGGCGGCCTCGTGGTTCACGCGCTGAGGGCAGATGAGGTAGCGCTTGCCGCCGCGCTGGGCGGGCACGCAGACGGGGCAGTCCGCGCCATCGTCCGCGACGCCGGAGCAGTCCTCGTCGACGCCGTTGCCGCAGATCTCGACGCCGGCGATGGAGCTCTGGGGATCGTCGGGGCGGCAGTCCGCCGAGCAGCGCCAGCCGTCGCCGTCGGCGTCCTCGGTGGCGGCCAGGCAGGCCAGCTCTGCCTCCACCTCGGCCAGGCGGGCCTCCACGAAGCGCGCGCGATCCTCGGCGGCCTGCTCGAACATCTCCACCGGCCAGAACGAGGCCCGATCGGCCGCGACCGCGTCGCGCAGGGCGGCGGCCCGGTCGCGGATGCGGGTCGGCCAGTCGCCGGCGGCGATGGCGGCGTGGACGCTGGCCAGGGCCTGTTCGTAAGCGGACCGGCAGCTCGGGTCCTGGCGACAGAGCAGGTGCAGCCGGGCGTTGCCGGCGAAGAGGTTCACCGGCACCCGCAAGGCCACGTCCAGCTGGTCGGGCAGCAGCGTGGCCCGGTTCAGGTCGTCGATGTGCATGCGCAGCAGGCCGGTGCGGGGGCCGTAGCCCTCGACGCTGCCCACCCACGCCTCGCCGGCCAGGGCCAGCAGGGCGGCCGGCCAGTCCACGAAGTCCTGGGAGAAGGCGTAGCGGCTCTGGCCGAGAATCGGCTCGTCCCCGAGCACCGACGCCAGCCACGTCAGGTCGCGCCGATCCGCGGCGTCCCCCGACAGGGCGTCGAACGCCAGCACCGCCTCGGGCAGGATCTCGGTGCGCAGGCCCTGCCAGACGTGCCAGGTCGAGGCGAAGTGCCGGGCCGCGAAGGCCGCGTCCACGGGCTCGACGACGAGCGTCAGCCCCAGGTCGGCGCCGTCGATGACCAGCGTCGCGAACGTGGATCGGGGCACCAGGACGCCCGCCTCGGCCAGCATGCCCAGCCCCGCCCACTCGCTGATCAGGGCCGGATCGACGATGGCCGGCCGCAGCTCCAGGCCCGACAGGCCGTCCGGCGCCGCCTCCACGAAGCGGATGACCAGCGGCGTCTTCTGGTCGGCGCGGCGGCCGCGGCCGTCGAAGCCCGTGATGTGGACCCAGGCCGGCCGCTCGGCGCCGCCATCGACCCGGACGGTGGCCTCGACGTCCTTGCCGCGATCCCGATCGAGGACCTCGATGGCCCCCTCCGACAGCACCACCTCGACCCGGTGGAGCTGGTCATCGAAGAAGGCCGGCTCGGGCGCGGGCGCGTTGGGCGCGCCGGGGGTCGGGGCGGTGATCTGCCAGGGGCCGTCGCCATCGGGCAGGCGGCCCCAGGTGAAGGCGGACGGGGCGAGGGGCGCCTGGGCCACCTCGCGGGTGGCCCCGGACGGATCCAGCAGGCGGACCTCGGAGCGGGCGCAGCCGAGGGGGGTGGCCAGGGGGACGGCCGTAAAGCCCGCGGGCACGTCGAGGGGGACGATCCGGCCATCGATCTCGAGGCGCCAGCCGGGCGGCGACGCGGCCTCGGCCAGGACCTCGACCCAGGAGTCGGCCCCGCAGGCCAGCTCGTTCAGGGCGAGGGCGACCGCGGGGCCCGCGTCGGGGTCGTCCGGCGGCGCGGCGTCAAGCGGCGGGCCGGCGTCGGCCTCCTGGGCGTCGGCGCCCGCGTCGGCCACCACCGCGTCGGGGGGGGTGCCATCCGCGGCCGGCTCGGGGCGGGCCGAGCCATCATCGCAGGCGACCAGGGCCGCCAGCAGGACGAGAGGGAGGGTGCGCATGCCGGGCACCATACCAGCGGCATCGGCATCGGCGCCCCCTGTGATGTAGGATGTGCGCCCCGCGCCCGTCGGGTGCCGGGGTCGGGGGGGAGGACGGCGTGCGGATGAAGTGCCTGGTGGTGGCGGTGGTGCTCGCAGGGTGCGGGTTCACCCCGAGCCCGAGAAGCAGGATGGCTACGACGGAGGCGCAGCCCTGGACGCCGGCGGCGGCGGCGGCGGCGGTGCCGGCGGCGCAGGCGGTGCCGGCGGCGGCGCGGGCGGCATGGGCGGCGGTGGTGGCGTGGGCGGCGCGGGCGGCGGCGGCGGCGCTGGGGGCATGGGCGGCAACCAGGACGCCAACCTGCCGCCGGATCAGGGGATTTCGGACGCTGGGCTGGACGCGGCGCCCACGGACGCGGCGCCCACGGACGCCCTGCCGACCGACGGCGCTCCCTCCGACGGCGCTCCCTCCGACGGCGCTCCTCCCGATGGCGCTCCCTGCGGCGAGCTGGTGCCCTGCCCCCCCGACGCCGCCCACGCGGACGCGGCCCCCGCCGACGCCTCGACCCCGGACGTGGGCCCGTGAGCCGCCCGGGCCGCCTGGCGGGGCGCAGCCAGGAGCACGAGGCGCGCGTGGTGGAGGCCGCCCTCCGCAGCCTCTCGGGGGGCCACGGCACCCTGCTCGTCATCGGTGATCCCACTGGGCGCATGGCCCCGGCGCTGGCCCAGCGGGGCTGGCAGCCGCGCACCTGGTCGCGCTGGTGCCGCGGGGAGGTGCCCGGGACGCCCTGGCCCGCCGAGGGGCAGGTGGACGCCGCCACGGTGCGCCTGCCCAAGGCCCGCGCCGCGTACCTGATGGCGCTGCACGCCGCCGCCTCCCGGGTGCGCCCGGGGGGCGAGATCTACGTCTACGGCGCCAACGACGAGGGCATCCGGTCGGCCCTCGGGCCCCTCCAGGCCCTCGTGCCCGAGGCCCACACGGCGGACATCCGAGGCCATGGCCGGGTACTCCTGGCGCTGCGCCCGGCCGAGCTGCCGGGCCTGGTGGACACCCTCGATGGCTGGCGGCGCGACGTCGATCTGATCCTGCCCTCCGGCACCTACCGCTGGAGCGTCTGGCCCGGCCTCTTCTCCAAGGGCGGCCTGGACGCCGCGACGGCCCGCCTGCTCGAGGTCATGCCGCCCCCGGCCGCCGGCGACAGCGTGCTGGACTTCGGCTGCGGAGCCGGCGTCATCAGCGTCGAGCTGCACGCCGCCGCCCCGGACGCGGCGTACACCGCCCTCGACGCCGACACGCTGGCGGTGGAGGCGGCCCGCCGCAACGCGCCCTTCGCCACCGTGATCGCCAGCGACGGGCTCACCGCGCTGGGCGGCCAGCGGTTCAGCCGCATCGTCAGCAACCCCCCGTTTCATCAAGGAAAAGCGGAGGACTTCCAGGTCATGTCCGACCTCGCTCGCCAGGCCCCGGCCCACCTGCTCCCCGGGGGCTCCCTGTGGGTCGTCGTGCCGCGGCAGGTGCCCATCGAGGGCATCCTCGGCCCCGCCTTCCGCCAGGTCACGGTGCACCACGCCGACGGCCGCTTCCAGGTGGTGGAGGCCCGATGAGCGCCGCCACGTCCAGGCTGGACCGCCTGCTCTGCGACCGGGGCATCGAGCCGCGCAAGGAGGCGCACTGGCTCATCAAGAAGCGCAAGGTGACGGTGAACGGCGAGCTGGTCACGCGCCCCGAGACCGCGGTGCCCGTGGACGCGGCCATCGCCATCGACGGCGAGGCCCTGGAGCCGCTGCCCATCGCCCTCGCCTGGCACAAGCCGGCCGGCATCGTGTGCACCACCAAGGACCCGTGGGGCCGCCAGTCCCTCGACGGGGTGCTGCCCGAGATCTGGCGGACGCGGTTTCACCCCATCGGCCGCCTGGACGCCGAGACGACGGGGCTCCTGCTCTTTACCCGGGACGGCGCCCTGACCCAGCGGCTGCTGCACCCGCGGCGGGCCGTGCCGCGGGAGTACGAGGCCCGCGTGGCCCGGCCGGTGGACGCGACGCTGCCTGGCATCCTGGCGGCGGGGGTCGAGACCGCCGAGGGCGTCTGCACCGCCGAGGTGCTGGCCATGGAGGACACCGTGGTGCGGCTGGTGGTGCGCGAGGGCCGGCACCGCATGGTGCGCCGCATGCTGCACAACGCGGGCTGGTCGGTGGTGGACCTCAAGCGCCTCGCCTTCGGCCCCGTCCGCCTGGGCGAGCTGCCCCCGGGCGAGGCCATCCCGGTGGAGGGCGAGGCCCTCGATCAGCTGCTGTCGATCTGACCCGCGCCTGTCGATCTCGCGCACGGGGGGCGGTATACAGGGGCCCGGAATTCGCCACAGGAGGCCCCCATGACCGACGATCTCTACCGCATCGAGCGCGACTCGATGGGCGAAGTGCGCGTGCCGCGCGATGCGCTGTATGCCGCCCAGACCCAGCGCGCCGTCGACAACTTCCCCATCAGCGGCCTGCGCATGCCCCGCGGCTGGATCCGGGCGCTGGGCCTCATCAAGGCGGCGTCCGCCCGGGCGAACCACGCCCTCGGCCTGCTGGCCGAAGACAAGATGAAGGCCATCGTGCAGGCGTCGGAGGAGGTGGCCGCCGGCGACCACGACCGCCACTTCCCCCTCGACGTCTTCCAGACCGGCTCGGGCACCTCGTCGAACATGAACGGCAACGAGGTCATCGCCAACCGGGGCACGGCGCTGCTGGGGGCGAAGGTGCACCCCAACGACGACGTGAACATGAGCCAGTCGAGCAACGACGTGGTGCCCACCTCCATCCACGTGGGCGCGGCGCTGCTGGCCCATGAGCAGCTGCTGCCGGCCCTGCGCCACCTGGCCGAGACGCTGCGCGAGAAGGCCGAGGCCAACGATCACGTGGTCAAGACCGGCCGCACCCACCTCATGGACGCCATGCCGGTGCGCCTCAGCCAGGAGCTGGGCGCCTGGGCGGCCCAGATCGACGCCGGCGTGGCCCGGGTCGAGGCCAGCCTGCCCCGCATCCACGAGCTGGCCCTGGGCGGCACCGCCGTCGGCACCGGCATCAACGCCCACCCCGACTTCGGGGCCGAGGCGGCGAAGTTCCTGAGCGAGGCCACCATGGTCCCGTTCGTGACGGCGCCCAACAAGTTCCAGCACATCGCCGCCCAGGACGCGGCCGTGGAGCTGTCGGGCCAGCTCAAGGCGGTGGCCGTCAGCCTCATGAAGATCGCCAATGATCTCCGGTGGATGAACTCCGGGCCCATCACCGGCCTGGGCGAGATCAGCCTGGAGGCCCTGCAGCCGGGCTCCAGCATCATGCCCGGCAAGATCAACCCGGTGGTGCCCGAGGCGGTCTGCATGGTGGCCGCCCAGGTCATCGGCAACGACGCGACCATCACCATCGGCGGCCAGTCCGGCAACTTCCAGCTCAACGTGATGCTGCCCGTCATCGCGTACAACCTGCTCCAGTCCCTGGAGCTGGTGGCGAACGCCAGCGAGTGCCTCTGCGACACGGTGGCCAGCTTCGTCGTCAACCAGGACCACATCGACGCCCTGACCGGGAAGAACCCCATCCTGGTCACCGCCCTCAACCGCGAGATCGGCTACGACCTGGGCGCGAAGATCGCCAAGCGCGCCTACGCGGAGCGCCGGTCCGTGGTCGACGTGGCCCTCGAGATGACCGATCTGACCCGCGAGCAGCTCGCCGAGATCCTCGATCCGCGCAAGCAGACCGAGGGCGGCATCCTGGAGTAGCCGTGGCCGAGCAGTCCCAGGTCCTCCAGCGCCGCCGCGACGCGGTCATCACCCGGCTCAGCCGCGCCTTCGAGGCCGAGGAGCTGGACGACGAGGCCTTCGAGGCCCGCCTCGATCGGGCCCATCGGGCGGCGGCCGAGGAGGATCTGGTGGCGCTCACGGCCGATCTCGCCGTGGTCGAGGAGCCGGCGACGGTGCCCGCCGTCGTGCCAGCCACCGCCCTGGCCACCCGGCCCGAGAAGCGCAAGATCACTGCGATTTTCGGCAATGTCGAGCGCGGCGGGGCCTGGACGCCCGGGGCGACGCAGGCGGTCACGTCGGTCTTCGGCAGCGTGGAGCTGGACTTCACCCAGGCCGTGCTGCCGCCCGGCGTGACCGAGATCGATCTGAAGGTGGTCTTCGGCAACGTCGAGGTGCACGTCCCGCCCCACCTGCCGGTGGAGTGCGAGGGGACCGCCATCCTGGGCAACTTCGAGGCGGTGGATCGCGCCGCGCCGGCGGTGGATCCAGCGACGCCGCGGCTGCGGATTCGCGGCTACGCGGTCTTCGGCAACGTCGAGGTCAAGACGCGGGTCCCCGGCCAGCGGCGCGGGCTGCACGGGCTGCTCGACAAGCTGCGCAAGTGAGGGCGCTGCTCGCGGCGGCCGCTCTGCTGGCCAGCCTGGTCGCCTGCGGCGGGCCGCCACCGCCGATCCTCGCGCCCGCCAGCCACCGCGCGGTGGTGATCATCTCGATGGACGGGATGCGGCATGACTATCCCCAGCGGGTCGAGGGCGGCGGGTTCGCGCGCCTGGCGCGGGAGGGGGCCATCGGCGATCGGCTCATCCCCCCCTTCCCCAGCCAGACGTTCCCCGGGCACGCGTCGCTGGCGACGGGGGTGACCACCGATCGCCACGGCATCATGAACAACCGGTTCAAGGACCGGGTGCGCGGCGCCTTCAACTACGGGGAGGAGGCGAGCTGGTACGACGCCATGCCGCTGTGGATCCACGCGACCCGCAGCGGCGTGCGCACCCACGTCTTCCACTGGGTGGGCAGCCAGGGCGACTGGCAGGGCACCCGCCCCGCCATCGCCCGAGACTTCGACAAGAGCATCGACGACGACGACAAGGTGGACGCCATCCTGGACTGGCTGCGGGGGGCCCAGCCCCCGGGCCTGGTGATGAGCTACTTCCTGGGCTGCGACCACCAGGGGCACAGCGACGGGCCCGATGCGTCGTCGGTGACCCACTGCGTCGAGGAGGCCGACGCCCGGGTGGGGCGCCTGCTCGACGGGCTGGCGGCCCTGCCCTACCCGGTGACGCTCCTGCTGGTCTCCGACCACGGCATGACGCAGGCCAAGGGGAGCATCAACCTGTACAGCGCCTTCGAAGCCCTTGATTTCGCTGTTGAAATCATCCCTTCCGGCCCCATCGCCCATGTGTTCGTGGCGCCGAAGAACCGGGCTGCCACCCTGGCCTTCGCCCAGCGCCTGCCCCATGTGGCGGCCTGGACCGCCGAGGCGGTGCCCGACGTGCTGCGCTACCGGCACCCCACCCGCACGGGGGACGTGGTGCTCCAGGCCGAGGCCGGCTGGCACTTCAGCGCCCGCGCCGACACCGCCCGCGGCAACCACGGCCACGACCCCGGCGATCCCGAGATGGGGGTGATCTTCTATGCGTGGGGGGCGGGCATCCGGCCCGGCAGCCGCGTCGAGCGGCCGCGCGCGGTGGACGTGGTGCCGACGGCCTGCCAGCTGCTCGGCATCCCGGTCCCGGAGGGGCTCGACGGGCAGGTCCTGGCGCCCATCATGGCGCCGGCGCCGCTCAGGCGCTGAGGGCCAGCACCGACGGGCGCAGCAGGATGCGGGCGAGCGCGGTCGGCGCGTCGGCGGGCGCCTTCTCGGTGCCGCCGACGGCGGCGAGGAAGTAGGACGCGCCGTCCAGCTCGAGGGGCCAGACCCGCAGCGGCTCGCCCCGGGTCACGAGGCGCAGCAGGCCGCTGTCGGCGTCGTGGTGGTGGCCCGCCAGCGGGGCGACGGCTGCGACGGCCTCCATGTCCACGGCGGGGTCGTTGTCCACCACCAGCAGCCCATCGGCATCGGCCAGCCCCAGCGCCCGATAGCCCCCCCGCCGGGCGGCCGCCTTGAGATAGAGGCGCGCCGCCTCCGCGGAACCTCGCTGCGCTGACGCCGTCGCTCGTTCATCCTGGCCTCCATCTTGTCCGCCGGATGATGATGAGAGGGATCACCCACCGGGCAAATTTTTGCCCGGGGTCCCCCGGGGAATGCACCGGGGCGACCGCCCGTTTCCGCCTCTGTTGCCACCCCCGGGAGTCGCCATGCGCCGGATCGCCGCCCTGGGCCTGGGGACCGCCTTCCTGCTCATGCTCGATCAGTGGACGAAGATCCTGGCGGTGCGGGCCCTCAGCCTGCCAGCCGGCGCCCTCCCGACGGATCCGGAGCGCATCAAGACCCGGGTCGAGCCTGTCATGGGGGCGTGGTTTCGCCTGCGGCTGGCGGGCAACAAGGGGGTGGCGGGCAGCCTGCTGGCCGACCTGCCCGACGCGTGGCGCCTGCCCGTCCTGGTCCTCATGACCATCGTGGCGCTGGCCGTGTTGTTGATGCTCTACCAGCGCGCGCGGCACCCGGTCGAGGCGGTGGCGCTGCTGGTCATCGTCGGCGGCGCCCTCGGCAACCTGTCCGACCGCGTGCGCCTGGGCTACGTGGTCGACTTCATCCAGTGGGAGCTCTGGGGCTACGTGGTGCCCACGTTCAACGTCGCCGATGTGCTGGTCTGCGTCGGCGCGCTGGGCCTGGTCCCGACCCGCCTGTGGCGGCCGGCGCGTGTTGCATCCCCAGGATCCCCCGCCTAGCAGGCTGTTGAAATGAGCGGACCGAGCACTCGGCGAGTGCGAGCGGGCCAGATGCAAGGAGGAAGACCGCAGGCAATACTCAGTATTGTCGAGGACTTCTGACGACGCAGCAGATGGCCCGCGCGCGCCGGCGATGCGACGGGAGCTTTTTTCAACATCCTGCTAAAGTGGCGCACCCAAACCGGTCTTCGTCGGGGCCCATGCAGCGCTATCTCCTCCTCCTGATTGGCTCGGTGGTCTCCATCGCCCTCGACCAGTGGACGAAGGTCCTCTCGGTGCAGGCGCTCTCGGTGACGGGCCAGGCGCCGGCGGACGCCGGCATGATCCGCTCGAAGCTCGTGGTCGTGAGCGAGGGCTGGTTCAACCTGCGCCTGGCCGGCAACAAGGGCGCCGCCTGGGGGCTGTTTCGCAGCCTGCCCGAGAGCTGGCGGGTGCCGTTCTTCGTGCTCATCAGCGTCGTCGCGGTGGCGGTCATCGTGACCCTGTACCGCAAGGCCCACGGCCACCGGCTCCAGCAGGTGGCCCTGACGCTCATCCTGGGCGGCGCCATCGGCAACCTGATCGATCGCATCCGCCTGGGCTACGTCATCGACTTCATCGACTGGCACTACGGCGACTGGCACTGGCCCACCTTCAACGTGGCCGACATCTGCATCAGCGTCGGGGTGGGGCTGCTCATCCTCGACATGCTGCTCGCCCCGCGCCGGAAGTCGACCGCCGAGGAGGCCGCGCGCATCGCGCCGGACTGAGGGCCTCATGTACCCGACCCTGCTGCAGATCGGCTCGTTCTCGCTGCCGAGCTACTACACGATGATCACGCTGGGCTTCCTGGCGCTGATCTTCGTCGGCTGGCGGGAGTCGGGGCGCATCGGCTACGACCGCGATGACTTCCTGGACATGTCGCTGTACATGCTGCTCTTCGGCATGATCGGCGCGCGCATCCTGCACGTCATCGCGGACGGATTCTTCTGGGATTACGTGCACTTGTGCACCGACCCCCTGAAAGTGGACGTCCCGAGCTTCATCCACGTGAAGTGCGACTCGGACGCGGCCTGCGTGGCGGCGGACGCCGGCGCGCTCTGTGATCCGGTGGCCGGGCGCTGTCACCCGGCGCGGGACTGCTTCGCGGCCCTCAAGTTCTGGCACGGCGGGCTGGCCTTCCTGGGTGGCTTCGTGGCGGCGGCCGTGGTGGCCCTCTACTTCATCCGCCAGCGCAAGCTGGATCCCGGCAAGACGTTCGGCCTGGCGGCCATCTGCGTCCCGCTGGGCCTCGCCTTCGGGCGCCTGGGCTGCCTGCTGTCGGGCTGCTGCTTCGGCCAGACCACCACCGGCCCCCTGGGCATCAGCTTCACCGGGTTCGTGCGGGCCGTCGGTCCCGATCGCACCTGCCCGCCGCGCTACGACCTGCTCACCACCGACGGGGGCGAGACGGTCTGCGCCTTCGGCCGACCGGCCTTCATCGACCATGTGAAGCACGATCTCCTGCCGATGGGCGCCGATCACAGCCTGCCGGTGCACCCCACCCAGGCCTATGAGTCGCTCTTCGTGTTCCTGGTCTGGGGCTACCTGTACTTCTGGCGCCGCAAGCGCGTGCGCTTCGCGAGCCAGGGCTTCTGGGAGTTCTGCGTGATCTACGGCGTGGGGCGCTTCGTCATCGAGGCCTTCCGCGCCGATGAGCGGGGCCTCTGGTTCGGCGAGGCCATCTCCACCAGCCAGCTCATCTCCATCCCGCTGGTGGCCTTCGGGGCCTTCATGCTCGTGCGGGGCCTGCGGCGGGCGCGAGAGGCGGTGGCCTGATGCACCCGGTGCTCTTCTCCATCCTCGGCTACCCGGTCCACCTCTACGCGGTCATGATCGCCCTCGGCTTCGTGGTGGGCATCTGGCTCGCCGCGCGGTACGGCGAGCGCCATGGCCTCGATCGGGCGATGATCCTCGACCTGTGCTGGTGGGTGATCGTCAGCGGCCTGGTGGGCTCGCGGCTGGCCTTCATCGCGGTGGAGTGGAAGCAGTACTGGTACCCCTGCGTCGACTTCGCCCACTACAACGAGCTCTTCCCCGACCGCGCCATCACCGAGCCGGACTGCACCCGCATCCTGCGGTTCTGGAACGGCGGCCTGGTGTTCTACGGCGGCGTCATCGGGGCGATGCTGACCGTGGTGTGGTTCCTGCGGCGCGAGAAGGTCTCCTTCTGGCCCGTGGCCGACGCCCTCATGCCCTCCCTGGCCCTCGGCCAGTTCTTCGGGCGTATCGGCTGCTTCGCGGCGGGCTGCTGCTTCGGGCAGACCACCGACGCCGCCTGGGGGGTCCAGTTCCCGGCGGGCTCCATGCCGTTTCGCCAGCACGTCGATCTGGGGCTGATCGAGCTGGACGCGGCCCACTCGGCCAGCGTCCACCCGGTGCAGCTCTACGACTCCTTCGCCGGCCTGCTGCTCTTCGGCATCCTGCTGTGGATCCGTCGGCGCAAGCAGTACGACGGCCGGGTCTTCGTCTGGTGGCTGTTGCTCTACCCCATCTGGCGCTCGTCGGTGGAGCTCTTCCGGGGTGACGTGGAGCGCGGCTACCTCACCGAGATCGTGCTGCCGGGCTTCAACACGCTGCTGGGCCTGCCCGCGAACAACCCCACGTTCCTGTCGACGTCCCAGTTCATCAGCCTGGCGATGATCAGCGTCGGGGCCGGCCTGTGGGTGTACCTGCGCCGAAAGCGCCGGGCCCGCGCTTGATTCTCGGCGCGACTCGGGCCTAACGTTCGCCATGCACCGACTCTGGCTCACGCTCCTCTTCCTGCCGGCCTGCTCGCTGGTGACCGACTTCGACCGCAGCTACCCGAAGGTCACCCTGGAGCTGTCCGGCCCCGTGCCGCTGCCCGAGGCGGGGAGCGGGCTGGCGCGGCGCCAGGAGGCCTGCCTGGCGGGCTGCCGGCTCGTCCAGGACTGCCTGTACTCGGGCGCCGTGGGCGATGAGTGCGCCCGGGCCCCCGACGGCTCGTCCCAGGCCAGCGTCAACCACGACTTCTACCTGCACGCGTGCGTGGGGACGTGCCTCACGGCCGACACCGCCGCCGCGCTGCTCGACCTGGCGACGTGCGACGACATCGCGGCCATCCCCCAGCTCGTCACCTATGGCCAGGCCATCTTCTGCCAGGGCGAGACCTCGGTGTGCAGCGAGGCCTTCCTCTGCCTGGATCTGCCCCGCCCGCTCCCGACGCTGTTCGAGGCCTGCATCGACCTCGACCTGGGGGGCGAGTGCGTCTCGGCCTGCGAGTCCCTGCCCGAGCCGTTCTGGGCCTGCGTCAGCCAGGACACCTTCTTCGATCTCGAGAGCTTCAAGCAGCAGATCGAGGACGAGGGCGGGGTGGCCGAGCCCGACGAGATCGAGGCCCGGCTGGTGCGGGTGATGTGCGAGCGGCTCGCCCGCTGCGCCGGGGCGCCGCCCCCCGAGCTGTTCAACGACGCCAGCGCGCCCGGCCCGCCCGAGGAGGCGGTGCCCTGATCAGTCGAAGCTGATCACACCCTGCGTCAGCCGGGTGCAGGGCAGATCCCGCGCCCGAGAGGCCTCATCGGCCGCCCCCTGCACCGCCTCTTGCCCCAGATCCCCGTAGGGCTTCGCGGCCCGATCGAAGAGCCGGGCCGCGAGATCCGAGGCGGGCAAGTACTTGTTCTTCTTGCAGATCTCCTGAGCCCAGCGGGCCAGATCCCCCTTGAGATCCGTCAGCCGCGCCTGCTCCGCCTGCACGGGGCGGGCGGCGGCGTCGAGTCGCCGGGCCAGCGCGCTGCCCTGGGGGAACGTCGTCGGCTCCTCCTTGATGGCCAGCGTCGACTCGCACAGGACGCGGGCCTCGTCCCCCGCTGCCGCCAGCGTCGCCGCCAGCTCGCGCGCCAGCTCATCGCCGACGACCCCGAAGATGGGCTCCTCGATGGGCAGCACCTGCCCGTCGACCCAGGCGGCGTCGATGCGGATGACGTCGCCCCGAGACGGCGTGCCGCTCTGGTCGCGATCCCAGATGGAGGTGCGGATGGCGTAGGTCGCTCCCGCCTTGATCTCGTGGCGGATGGCATCCCAGCGAAGCTGCCCGCTGTCGGGGGGGCAGTACGGGACGGCGGCGAGGACGAGGAGAGCGGCTGAGAAGGCGAACATGGCGGACCTCCCGCGGTGGGGATGATGTGGCCCAGCAGACCACATCACCATACCCCCATGTCAATGCGGGAAGCTGCGTGGAGGGTGCGGCGCCGTCAGTCGAACGTCATCTTCGGCACCGCGAGGTGGGCGCACTTGAGGCCATAGTCCCTGGCGACCGTCCGCGCCTCGCCCCGGATGGTGCTGCCCTTGAAGCCGCGCTCCTCCCGGCTGGCGCGATCGGCCAGCAGGCCGGCGAGCTGCTCCTCCTCGTAGTGCTTCTTCTGGGCGCAGATCTCGTCGGCCCAGCCGCGCATCGTCGCGTTGAGGCGAGCCACCGGATCCACGGGGCCGCCGCCGGTGTCGAGGACGAGGGCCCCGAGGCGATCGGCGCCGTTGACGGTGGGGACGTCTTCCACCTCGAAGCGGCTCTCGCAGGTGCTGTTGAGGCCCTTGCCGATCTGCTTGAAGCGCGCGTTGAAGGCGCTGGCGAGGCCGCCGCCCAGCACCGCCCAGACCTCCCCGGCCCCGACGTCATCGCCCCCCGCCTCGGCGGAGTCGACCCGGAACAGGTCGCCCTTCGACGGGCGGCCATTGCGGTCGCGATCCCAGAGGGTGCCGTGCACGGTCAGCTTCTTGCCCCGCGCCTGGAAGGTGTAGGTGAAGTCGTCCCAGCGGATCTGCCCCACCTCGGCAGGGCAGCCGGCCGGTGCGGCCAGGGTGGCGATGAGGGCGAGGGCGAGCATGGGGCCTCCGTCGGTCGAGTCGAACGACGGTGAGGCTACAAGAAGCAGGCCAGCAGCGGGAGGGGCCGGTTCTCGACCGATGCGAGACCGGGATGTCCCGCCGGGCGAGGGCCGGAGGCGTCGGGCGTGGGGTCAGGCGTCCCCGCCGTCGCCCACGACTGGCGGGGCATCGGGCAGGACGGTGGCGACGGGAGCCGCCTCGGGCGCCGCCTGGTCCGCCGCCGGGCCCGTGGCGGTGCGGGCGGCCAGCAGGTCGGCGACGCGGGCGTCGACGAGCTGGTCGAGGCCGCGGGCCTTGTCCACCAGCGCCTCGAACTGGAGCTGGAGGATGCGGTACGCCTTCCGCTCGGCGCCGAGGTTGTGCTGGAGGTCGCGCAGGACCGAGTCCGCCTTGCCCAGCTCGCTCTTGAGCTTGCGATCGGCGTCGCGGGCCGCCTTCTCGGCGGCGCCGAGGCGCTCCTTGTAGCTGTCGCGGGAGCCCTTGAGGTTCGCGACCTCCTCCTCGAGGTGCTCGACGCGCATGTCGTCGCGGGGGTGGTCGCGGCGCGGAGCCGGGGTGACCACCGGCGTCACCACCGGCGCGGGGGCCGCCTCGACCACGCGCTCAGGGCCGCGGGCGCGCAGGGCGTCGAGCTCGCGCTGCAGGTCGAAGCGGGCGGCGTGGGCCGACTCGGCGTCGCGGCGGGCCTCCAGCATGGCCTGGCGAAACTCGGTCACCTCGGCCTCGAGGTGCTCGACGCGGGCCTTCAGGGCCTGCTCGCGGCGGTCGATGTCCCCCTTGGACTGGGCGGCCTTGTCGGCGCGCGCCTTGGCCTTGCGGGCCCCCTCGGCGGCGTCCTGGGCCTTCTTCTCGGCGGCCTGGAGGGCCTTGTCCTTCTCGGCCAGCCGACCCTCGACGTCGGCCTTGGCGCGGCGCGCAGCGTCGGCCTCGGCGCGGGCGGACTCCAGCTGGGCCTCCAGCTCATCGACTCGGCGCTTCAGCGCCCCACCACCACCACCGAACAGCCCCATGCTTCGCTCCTCGCCTGCCGGTCTGGATCGGGTCCGCGAGCCTGCGGTCCGCCGCCCGACCCACGCCGGACGCACCCCGAGCGCCACCCCCGGTCGTGCAGCGCTGGGAGGGTATAGCGGGGGGGCGTGGGTCTGTCCAGCCGGATGCGGGCCCGGTGGGGATCAGGCGTCGGCGAGGTCGCGCACGAGGCGGCGGAAGCGCGGGTCATCGGGCAGGAACGTCGCCGCGCGTCGGGCGAGCTGCCCGGCGGCGGCCCGATCCCCCAGGGCATCGGTCGCTTCGGCCAGGCTCGCCAGGGCGTCGGGCTCATGGGCCGGCGACGCCAGCGCCTCGTAGAGCGCCGCCGCCGCCTCCTCGGGCCGATCGGCCGCCAGCAGGGCCACCCCGAGCATCAGCGCATACTCCGGCTCCCCGCCGGACAGATCGATGGCACGCCGCAGGTGGGGGATGGCGCTCTCGGGCTCCCGCAGGCCGATGTGCAGATCCCCGAGGCGAGCATGGGCCACCTCCCGGGCGAAGTCGCCTCGCTCGGCCAGCCGGAGCACGCGGCGGTACGCGCGCACCGCGCGCACGAGGCGCCCCTCGCGCGTGTGCGCCTCGGCCGACTGGAGGAGGACCTGAACTCGGTGTTCTCGCGGCATGACGCGCATCCTACGTGCGGTCGGCGTCCCCACCAAATTCGTGTGCGAGAGGGTGGGCGGGGGTAGGCAGCTACCAGATGGCCTTGAGGAGGAGCAGCCCGACGAGCACACCGACCCCCACCAGCACGGTGCGGTAGAGGGCGGTGCGATCCAGGGCCGCGCGCTCGTGATCCAGGCGGCTGCGCGCGTCCCGCAGCCGATCGAGGTGCTCCAGCGCCCCCGCCGCGGCGGCGCGCCCCGGGACGTCCAGATCCGGCTGCTCCAGGGTGGCCAGGCCCAGATCGACCAGGACGGCCTGGCGGCGGCGCAGCAGCGCCTGCTCGGCGTTCTCGGCGGCCTTCAGGGCGGCGCGCTGGCGCGCGAGGCGCTCGTCGGTGTCGAGGCGGGCCTGCCGGCGGGACTCCCGCGCCTCCTCCAGCGCCTCCGCCGCGGTGGCGACCTCGGCGCGGAGCTGGGCGATGGGCTCCGCCAGCTCGGCGAGGGCCAGCTCGTCGGCCTCGGCGCCGGCGGCCAGGTCGGCGAGCCGCCCGACGATGGACTCGGCCTCCTCCTCAAGGGCGGCGCGCTGCGGCGGCTCCAGCGTGGCGTCTTCGAGGCGTTCGCGGACGCGGGTGCCGCGGACCTCCTGGTTGCGGCGCTGGGTCGCGCGGCTCGTGGCGGCCTGCTCCAGCTCCCCCTGGCGGCTGCGCAGCTCGCGCAGGCGGCGCTCCAGGGGGCTTTGCACCTCACGGGCCGCGTCGACCCGGGCGTCCTCGGCCGCCAGGCGCTCGCGGGCCGCCTGCTCCTCGCTGGCCAGGTTCGCCGCCTCCCGCTCCCGGATGACCACGGCCTCCGCCGACTCGGCGGCGAGGGCCTGGAGCGTGTCGAAGTAGCCGGCCAGCGCCGCGGGCGGGGGATCCAGCGCCGCGGTGGCCTCTCCCAGCGCCGCCACCCGGGCGTCGCGCCGCTCGACGGCGTCACGCAGCTGGTCGTCCAGCTCCTGGAGCTGCCGGCGCCAGACCCAGAGCAGGCGAACGGCGGCGGCCGCATGGCGCACATGCCCCACCGGCCCGCGGGCGGCCGGCAGATCGGCAGCAGAGGCGACGTGGGGAGGAGCGGGGTCGGGCGCGACCACGGCGGCCTTCAGCGGCCCCGCCTCAACTCGATGAGGACCTGCTTCGCCACCGCCTTGAGGGTGTCGAACACCCCGTAGCCCGTGGTGGCGACCGCCTCGAAGTCGGGGACGTTCGTCGGGTTGAGGTACTCGCGCAGGTAGGCGCCGTCGACCGCGTTGGGGAGGTCCCGCTTGTTGTACTGGACGACGTACGGGATCTTGTCGAGGTCGTACCCCTGGTCCGACAGGTTGTCGCGCAGGTTGTCGAGGCTCTCGATGTTGGCGTCCATGCGCTCGACCTGAGAGTCCGCGACGAACACCACCCCATCCACACCCTTCAAGATGAGCTTGCGGCTGGCGTCGTAGAACACCTGCCCGGGCACCGTGTACAGGTGGAACCGGGTCTTGAAGCCTCGGATCTCGCCCAGGGACAGGGGCAGGAAGTCGAAGAAGAGCGTCCGCTCCGTCTCCGTCTCCAGCGAGATCATCTTGCCCTTCGCCTCGGGGTTGGTCTTGGCGTAGATGTACTGGAGGTTCGTCGTCTTGCCGCAGAGACCGGGACCGTAATACACGATCTTGCAGTTGATCTCGCGCGACGAGTAGTTGATGAACGACATGGTCCGGCCGCCGCCTTACCCGTCTCCGAAGAGACTGTCGATGTCGTCATCCGTGATCTCGGAGAACACGGAGGACCCCTGGTCTTGCGCCTTCGACTCGATGACGTCGAAGACGGAGGAGAGCTCCGAGCTCGCCTTGCGAACCCGGAGACGGACGAGGCCCAGCGACGAGCGCTGGTCGAAGATGATCACGAGGATCACCCGGTGTCCCACGAGGGAGATGTGGATGTTGTCGTGCTCACCCTCATGGAACTGGATGGCGAACTCTTTCTCCCCCAGGAGCTGAGCCAGCCCACCGGTCGCGGCGATGTTGCCCGCGGTGAGGCTCGCCAGGGACGTGGTGTCCATGGAAGCCGTCTCGCCGCTGTTCGCGAGGAGCTGGCCGTTCTTGTCCACCAGGAACACCGCCTTGGCGACGGCGTCCCGGTGAAGCCCATCGCAGATGTCCACGATGAGCTTGTGCTCTTCTTCGAACAGCACCAACTGCGAGGTCATGCGTCGCTCTCGATCGCCTGGCCGGTCCTTGGAGGCAGCGTCCCCGTCACAGAGAGCAAGTCCGAGCTGCCACGCCGGGCCAACCTAGCACCGGCCGCTGGGGCAGACAAGAACTCGCGCCGCGGCGCGGGACCGGTGGCGTGATCGGGGACGATGGCCCTGCGCGGGCAGGCCCCCGCGAGCGCAGGGGCCCGACCGACCGCCCGTGCTGTTCCCCTTCGTAGACCGGCGAGTTTCGTGCCGGAGTCAGGCTAGATGAGCGCATCCACCGCCATAGATCAAGGCTGAATCCTCACATTGACCGAATGTCGGGGCGCAACCGGGCGCTGATCTAGAGATCTCGGCGACCGGCCAGGGCCCTTGAGAGGGTGACCTGATCGGCATACTCCAGCTCGGAGCCCATGGGCACGCCGCTGGCGATGCGGGTCACCCGCACCCCGAGCGGACCTGCCAGCCGCTGGATGTAGAGGGCCGTGGCCTCGCCCTCCACGCTGGGGCTCGTGGCCACGATGATCTCGGCCACGCCGCCCAGTCGACCCAGCAGCTCCCGGATGTGGATCTGGTCGGGTCCCACGCCATCGAGGGGCGAGAGGCGCCCGTGCAGGACGTGGTACCGCCCCCGAAACTCCCCGGTGCGCTCGATGGCGAGGAGCCCCTGGACGTTCTCGACCACGCAGATGACCCGGGCGTCGCGGCGTGGATCGCCGCAGAACCGGCAGGGATCCTGCTCGGTCAGGTTCTGGCAGAGGGAGCACTTGCGGATGCGGGCGCGGACCTCCGTCAGCGCCGAGGCGAGCTCCGAGGCGACGTGCGGCTCGGCGTCCAGCACGAAAAAAGCCAGCCTGGCCGCGGACTTCTCGCCGATTCCGGGGAGCCGGGAGAAGGCGTGAATGAGCCGCCGGATCGGATCCGCATCCGCCACGGCGTCAGCGCCGCCCGGCCATCAGAAGAGCCCGGGCAGGTGGATGCCGCCGGTGATCTTCTTCATCTCGGCCTGGCTGTTCTCCTGGCTGTTGACGATGGCCATGTTGGCCGCCGCCTGCAGCAGGTCGCCCAGCTCGTCGGGATCCTCCGGGTTGAAGGCGTCGGGCTGGATGTGGACCGCCTTGATCTTCTGGCGGCCGTCCACGATCACCTTCACCAGGCCGCCACCCGCGACGCCCTCGAAGTCGAGGCCCGCGAGCTGTTCCTGGAGGTTCTTGATCTGGCCCTGCATCCGCCGGGCCTGGAGCATGATGTTGCTGTAGCCGCCACCACCGGGCTTCGCCATCGGTCGTCTCTCCTTGGTTCGCGCCGTCCGGGCGCACCTACTCCGCCCGGACGTTCCAGATCTCGGCCTGGAGGATGCTCACGGCCGCCCGGATCGCAGGATCCCGACGCGCCGCCTCCTCCCGGGCCCGGCGCGCTTCCGTCGCCAGGCGCTGTTCCCACTCGTAGACCGTCTCGCCGGTCAGCAGGTCGCTGTCGGGGCCGCAGGCGATCAGCTTGACCGCCGGAACCCGCTCGAGGATCCGGCCCGCCGCGTCTCGCAGGGCGGCCGCGATCTCCTCCTGGTCGGCGTCGACCACTGCGCTGAGGGCGACCTCGAGGATCGCCGGCTCGAAGCGCTGGACGTAGGTCGTGTTGCGCAGCTGCGACCGGGTGAAGCCTTCGACCTGCTCGACATACTTCAGCAGGTGGGCGTAGTGGGCGATCGTCTCGCGCCCGTCCGCCAGATCGAGGGGCTCGACCTCCGGATCCGCCAGGCTGATCTCGGCCCGATCGGCGTCGTCGACCTGGTGGGCGGCCGGCGCAGGCGAGGCTGCCGCGAGCGAGGCAGGCGCGGGCGCCAGAGCAGCCGGGGCCGGAGCTGGGGTAGCCGGGGCAGCCGGGGCCGCGACGGGAGCCGGGGCTGCCGGGGCCGCGACAGGTGCCGCGACCACGGGCTCGGCGGGGACCGGCGGGACGACCCGCAGGTGCGGCGTGCGCCGCGCGGCCTTCAGCACCGCCGCGACGGGCGGATCAAAGGCGGATCGCTCGGCGGCCGGCGGCCACTGGAGCGCCTTGAGCCGGCCCATGGCCTTGCGGGTGTAGCTGCTGGCCCCGGGGGGCAGATCGTCGGGCTCGGGCTCGACCGCGAGGGCGGCGCTGCCCGCCGTCGCCGGCTCTGCCACCTGGGGCGCCGGGCCGGCTGCCGGGGCCGGCGCGGCCGGGGGCGCGGCGAACGACGTCTCGGGGGGCAGCCCGGGTCGGCTGGGCACCGTCGCCGGGGCCTCGGCCCGCGGCCCGCTCGCCATGCCGTCCCCCCGCGTCGGCTCCAGGCGAGGCGCCGCCCGCGGGGCCGACGGTCCACGGCCGCCGCCGCCATCGGGCGGCAGGGGGTGGTCCAGCCGGCCTTCCAGGCGCGCCAGCCCCGAGAGCACCTCGGCCAGGGGCAGCGTGGGGCCCTGCTCGCAGAGCCGCAGCAGCGTCATCTCGAAGACGAGCTTGGGGAAGGGCGATCGCGCGACCTCCTCGGCGCCCTTCATGAGGGCGTTGAAGAGGCGATGGATGCGGGCCGGAGGGACGTCGGCCACCAGGCGGGCGCAGGCGGCCAGCTCCTCCGGGGGCACGTCCACCAGCCGGTCCGGCTCGGCGCAGACCTTGATCACCATGAGATCACGCAGGAATTGCACGAACTCGGCGGCGAACTTCTGCAGATCGAGGCCAAACCGGAAGAGCTCGTCGACGACCGCCAGGGCCCGCTGGCCGTCGCCGGCCAGCACCGCGCCCGTCAGGTCCGTCAGGATGCGGCGGTCGGCGATGCCGAGCACGTCGCGCACCGCGGCCTCGGTGATGCGGGCGCCCGAGAAGGCGATCACCTGGTCGAGCAGCGAGAGGCTGTCGCGCATCCCGCCCTGGGCCTCCCGGGCGATGTGGTGCAGCGCCGCCACCTCGATGGTGAGCCCCTCGGCCTGGGTGATCTCGGTCAGCGCGTCGACGATGGCGCGCTCGGGGATGCGCTTGAAGTCGTAGCGCTGGCAGCGCGAGACGATGGTGTCGGGGATCTTGTGGGGCTCGGTGGTGGCGAACACGAAGAGCACATGGGCCGGCGGCTCCTCCAGCGTCTTCAACAGCGCGTTGAAGGCCGCCGTCGAGAGCATGTGCACCTCGTCGATGATGTAGAGCTTTCGCTTGCCCCGCGACGAGACGAACTTCACCGCCTCACGGATCTCGCGGATCTGCTCGACGCTGTTGTTGCTGGCCCCGTCGATCTCGAAGACGTCCACCGAGCGGCCCTCGGTGATCTCGGTGCACGAGGTGCAGACCCCGCACGGGTTGACCGTGGGGCCGTGATCGCAGTTGAGAGCCTTGGCGAGGATGCGGGCGCAGGAGGTCTTGCCGACCCCGCGGCTGCCGGTGAAGAGCAGCGCGTGGGCCACGCGGCCCGACGTGATGGCGTTCTTGAGGGTGCGGGTGACGTGACCCTGGCCGACCACCTCGTCGAAGGTGGTGGGGCGCCACTTTCGGGCCAGTACCAGGTAGGACACGTCGTTTGGCCCCGCGGTCAGATCTGCAGGTGGCGAGGCCCCGGCGCTCCCGCAGGAGCCGCCGCGTCCTCGCCCGGTGGGGCCGGCCTTGACCAGATCGGCGTCCCCACCCGGACTTCGCTCGTCCGCGCGTCAAGGTCGATGACCGGACCCGACACCCCGAAGGGGCCGCTACCGTTGCTGCCTTCCGGCCCTGGCGGAGTTCACGGTCTTCGGTCGCCGGGCCCGGTCATCATAAGCGCCCAGGAGGGCGGCGGAGAGGGTGGGATTCGAACCCACGGTACCCTTTTGGGGCACACACGATTTCCAGTCGTGCACCTTCGACCACTCGGTCACCTCTCCGCATCATCCACCGACCCCGGCGATCAAGCCAGCGTCGGCTGCGGAACGCGTCGCTCACGGGCCATCATGGCAGCGTGATCCCCCCGAAGGAAGACCCCGCGCCCTGACGGCACGAGCAGGTACTGGCGGAGAGGGTGGGATTCGAACCCACGGTGAGTTGCCCCACACCTGATTTCGAGTCAGGCGCCTTCGACCACTCGGCCACCTCTCCTCAACGAGCACCCGAGCTGACGATCCGGCCGGCCCGCCAGCGGCGCTTGCCACCGACGCGACGGGCACGGAAGAAGCTCTGGAGCACTGCCGCACACTCCTCGGCCCGGACCCCGCGCGTGAGCGCGACGCGATGATTCAAGCGTGGATCGGTGGCCAGCTCGTAGAGGCTGTCCACCGCCCCGGCCTTGCGGTCGGTCGTGCCGTAGACCAGGCGCGCCACCCGGGCATTGACCAGGGCTCCGGCGCACATGGGGCACGGCTCCAGCGTGACGTAGAGAGTGGCGGCGTCCAGGCGCCAGCGGCCGACGTGGGAGGCTGCTTCACGCAGCGCGATCACCTCGGCGTGGGCGGTCGGATCGGCGTCCAGCTCGCGGCGGTTGTAGCCGCGGCCGATGATCCGACCATCCAGCACCACGACGGCGCCCACCGGGACCTCGCCGAGCGCCGCAGCGCGGCGCGCGAGGACCAGGCAGATGCCCATCAGGGCGTGGTCGTCGAAGCGGGCAGGTTCCACCACGCCAGCGCCTCCAGCAGAGGTTCTGCGCCCCGCAGGGGAGGCCTGGGCGACGGGCGGCCTGGAAGCCAGGCCCAGAAAAAAGAAAGCCCGGCGCGGGAGCCCCGCGCCGGGCCGGGCGCACTCGGCAGGATTCGAACCTGCGACCCTCGGTTCCGTAGACCGATGCTCTATCCAGCTGAGCTACGAGTGCTCGATGTTGCGCGTCGCTGTCCCGCGCGTGGGTCTGGGAGTTCTCTGGCGGAGAGAGAGGGATTCGAACCCTCGAAGGAGTTTCCCCCTTACGCCCTTAGCAGGGGCGCGCCTTCAGCCACTCGGCCATCTCTCCAAGGGAGCCTCCCAGGACGACCCGCCGCCACTTTTCGCGTTCGGGTCCGGCAATGTCAACGAGCGCAGCGGGGCGTGGCGGAGGAGGTAGGATTCGAACCCACGGCAGGAAGCCCTGCAACGGTTTTCAAGACCGCCGCCTTAAACCACTCGGCCACTCCTCCTTGGAAATGGCCCCCACTGTAAAGAGCGTCTCGGTGGCCGACGGTTCGGCCCCCGGGAAGACGGTTTGTAGGGAAAAAAGTCCCCGCCGTCAAGCGATTCGTTCAAGGCCCCCCATGTAGGGGCGCAGGGCGGCCGGGAGAACCACCGAACCGTCGGCCTGCTGGCCGTTCTCGAGCACCGCCACCACCGTCCGCCCCACCGCCAGGCCCGAGCCGTTGAGGGTGTGGACGAGCTGGGGCCTGCGGGTCGCGGGATCCCGGTGGCGGATGCGGGCCCGCCGCGCCTGGAAGTCGCGGAAGTTCGAGCAGGAGCTGATCTCGCGGTAGGTGTCCTGGCCCGGGAGCCAGACCTCGAGGTCGTAGGTGCGGGCCGCGTTGGCGCCCAGGTCGCCGGCGCAGAGATCCACCACCCGGTAGTGCAGGCCCAGGGCCTGGAGCACCGCCTCGGCGTGGCCCGTGAGGGCCTCGTGTGCCGCCTCGCTCTCGTCGGCCGCCACGAACTGCACCAGCTCGACCTTCTGGAACTGGTGCTGGCGGATGAGGCCCCGGGTGTCGCGGCCGTAGCCCCCCGCCTCGCGCCGGAAGCACGGGGTGAAGGCGGCGTAGCGGACGGGGACCTCGTCGAGGATCTCGTCGCGGTGCAGGTTGGTGACGGGCACCTCGGCCGTGGGGACGAGCACCAGCCCGTCGTCCACGTGGAAGGCGTCCTCCTCGAACTTGGGGAACTGCCCCGTGCCTCGCATGGAGTCGTGGTTCACCAGGAACGGGGGCAGGATCTCCGTGTAGCCGTGCCGCGCGGTGTGCAGGTCCAGCATGAAGCTCGCGAGTGCCCGCTCCAGCCGGGCGAGCAGGCCGCGGTACACGGTGAAGCGCGCGCCGGTGATCTTCGAGGCGCGCTCGAAGTCGAGCATGCCCAGGGCCTCGCCGATGGCCCAGTGCTCCTTCGGCTCGAAGTCGAAGGTCGGCTTCTCGCCCCAGGTGCGCAGCACGACGTTGTCGTCGCTGCTCTTCCCGTCGGGCACGGCGTCGTCGGGGATGTTGGGGATGCGCATGAGACCATCGTTCATGGCCGCATCCACCTCACGCTGGCGCTCGGCAAGTGCCTGGATCTCTTCACCAATCTGCCGCATTCGGTCCCGGAACCCGGCGAAGGCGTCGCTGGCCTTGTCGGCGGTGCGCATGGCCTTCTCGGCCTCGCTCTTGTCATGGCGCAGGGTGTCGGCCCGGACGATGAGCTGGCGCCGCTCCACGTCGAGGGCGATGACGGCGTCGAGGGCCTCCACGGCGGGGCCTCGCCGGCCGAGGGCGGCGCGGAAGCGATCGGGATCCTGAGCGATCTGCCGGATGTCGAGCATGGCGGCCTCCAGTGAGGGCCGCCTGTCTACCGCGCCCGGGGGGCTACTTCAAGTTCCGCAGCAGATCCCGCGCGTCGCTGGCCCAGTCGCCCTCGGGGGCCAGCTTGAGGTACTGCTCGCAGTGCTGGCGAGCCCGGGCCCGGCTCGACTCCTTGAGCAGGGCGCACAGGCGGTAGTGGGGATCAGCCAGCTTCTCGTCGAGCTTCGCGGCCTGCTCGAGCCAGCTGATGGCCTGGGCGCGCGAGCCGCCCAGGTTCAGCGTCACCACCGCGGCCGCGACGTACCCGGGGGCGAACTTCGGGTCGCGCTTGATGGCGTCCTGGTAGTGCTTCAGGGCCTGCTCGGGCTTGCCCGCGCTCTCGGTGATGCGGCCGAGGGACAGGTGCACTTCCGGTCCATCCGCGCCGCAGCTCAGGGCCTTCTCCAGATCGGCCTTGGCCCCGTTCCACTCGGCCAGCCGGTAGGTCCGCATGCGACCGCGCCGGAAGTAGGCCTCACAGACCTGGGTCAGCAGCCGGTCGTCCGCCTCCACGGCGGCGATGACCAGGTCGTACTCCCCACGCGCCGCCCGGGCGCCCGCGGGCGTGCCCTGGTCTTCGAGCGCGATGCCCAGCCAGTAGTGGTAGAGGGTGTTCTTCTTGTCCTCTTCCAGCGCCCGCTTGAACTGCTGGACGGCGGCCTCGAAGGCCCCCTCCTTCAGCTCGACGCGGCCCAGGTAGTACAGGGCCTCGTGCAGCTTCAGATCGGCGGCGTGGGCCTTGCCCAGCAGCTCGCGCGCCTGGGGCAGCTCCCCCCGGGTGAAGCGCGCGATGCCCGCGGCCAGCAGCACCGGGGCGTCGTCGGCGTTGCGGGCCAGGGCGGCGTCGTAATGGGCGATGGCCTCGTCGGTCTTGCCGAGCGCCTGCTTGGCTCGGCCCAGCTCCACGTCCAGCACGCCGCGGAAGTCGGGCCGCGCCGCGAGCTGCTCGAGCTGCGCCAGGGCCTCGGCTGGCTTCTCCTGGGCCAGCAGCACCACCGCGAGCTGGCGCCGCGCGTCCAGCAGCGAGGGATCCAGCGCCAGCGCCTGCTCGTAGGCCGCCCGGGCCTCCTGGAGCGGGCCGACCGCGTTGTCGCCGACCTCGGCGATGCGCAGGCGCAGATCCCCGAGCCCCGCGTGCAGCTCGGCCGCCTTCGGGTACTGGGCGATGGCCGCCTCGATGTACTGGATGGCCTCGCCCACCTTGGTCTCGCGCTCGAGCAGCCGCGCGAACTTGAGGAGCGCCGGCATGTAGGCCGGGGCGACCTCACGGGCCTTCTCATAGGACTGCCGGGCCTGCTCGAACTCCCCCGCCGTGACCTGCCGGTCGCCGGCCGCCGTCAGCAGCAGCGCTGATCGGGGGAACTTCTCGACCCCCGCCTTGAGCGTCTCGGCGGCGCGCTCCTTGCGGCCCAGGGCCTCCTCGCAGCGCACGATCTCCAGCGTCAGCTCCGGACTCTCGGCGCCGGACGAGGCGAGCAGCTCGAGCTGCTCGAGGGCCTTGTCCCACGACTTGTCGCGCTGGTGCAGGCTGCTGATGAGCTCGATGGCCTCGGCGTTGCCGGCCCACGCCTTGACCGCCTCGTCCAGCAGCTTCAGGGCGTCGTCGTACCCTTCCCGCGCGAGGGCGACCCGGGCCCGCAGCGCGAAGGCCTCCGACCGGGCCCGCCCCGCCGCCCGCTCGGCGGGCAGCTCCAGCACCTGGAGCGCCAGCTTGTCGGCCCGCTCCGGCTTCTTCGCCTGGAGCGCGATGCTGGCGAGGGCCAGGTTGACCGTCGGCGCGCCGGCGACCTCCTGATACAGGGCCTCGAGGCGCGTCCGCGCCGCCTCGACGTCTCCGGCCCGCAGGGCCACCTCGGCCTCGCGGATGCGGGCCGGCAGGTGTGTGGGATCGACGCTCGCAGCCGCGGCGAAGGCCGTCCGGGCCCCAGCGAAGTCGCCCTCCTTCAAGAGCGCGTGCCCCAGCAGGTAGCTGGCGCGCGCGTTCTTCTTCTGGGCGGCCGCCCACGTCTTGACCGCATCCACGCTGCCCTCGGCGTTGCCGGCCAGCGAGGTGGCCAGCTTCGCGGCCTCGGCCTCGGGGGCGTCGGCCAGCTTCGCCACCATGGCCTTGGCGTCCTGGGCCCAGCCGTCATCGCCCGACTCGAGCGCGCCGGTGGCGTACAGCCAGGCCAGATCAGCCGCCTCGGCGGGCGGCAGATCGGCCTTCCTGGGCTCCACCGCCGCGATGGCCGCCTTGAAGCCGGCGACCTCCGCCAGCGTGGCCGGCTTCGCCGGGACCAGGCCGTCGGGATCAGGCACCGCGTCGGAGACCTCGGCCACCGGAGGGGCCGTCGGCGGCGCCTTCTCGATGGGCTTCGGCGGCCGGGCCCGGGTGACAGGCGTCTCGTCGGGCGCGAAGGGCCCCAGATCGAGGGCGAACATCGCCCCCACGGCGATCACGGCCGCCGCGGCGATGCCGCCGCCGATGAGCAGGCCGCGACGCTTCGAGCCAGCCCCGGCAGCCTTGCCCGCCTTGGCGGCCTTGCCCGCCTTGGCGCCCTTGTCCGCCGCGTCGGCCACGTCGGCCACGCCGGGTCCAGCGGGGGCCGAGAGACCCAGGGCCGGCCCCGCGGGCGCCTCCAGGCTCTCGGGCAGCGGCAGCCCGCTCACCCCGGGCAGGCCCGACACCCCGGGCAGGCCCGACACCCCGGGCAGGCCCGACACCCCGGGCAGACCCGACACCCCGGCAGACCCGACACCCCCGGCAGGCCCGGAGATGCCCGGCAGGTTCGTCCCGCCGACGCCCGGCAGCCCGCCCACCCCGGGCAGATCCGTCAATCCCCGCCGGTCACCGGACGGCAGCCCGCCCACCCCGGGCAGATCGCTGATGCCTGGCAGATCCAGGATCTCGTCACCATGGGACGACGAGACGGGACCCGGCAGATCCGCGATGCCACGGGGCCCCGGCAGGTCGGACACGCCCCGCGGCCCCGGCAGGTCGGACACGCCCCGCGGGCCCGGCAGGTCGGACACGCCACGGGGCCCCGGAAGATCCGAAATCCCCTTGGGAGCCGGGAGGTTGGAGAACCCCCTCGGCCCCGGCAGATCGGCGATCTCCTGGCCCTGTCGCCGCGGTCCGGGCAGATCCTCCAGCCCGGCCCCGGGGCGGCGCGGCCCCGGGAGATCCTCCAGCCCGGTGCCCGGGCGACGCGGCCCCGGCAGGTCGGACACCCCCTTGGGGGCGGGCAGGTCGCCTACATCGGTCAGCGGACGCCGGCCCGACTCCGGCTTGGGGACGGGCAGGTCGTCGAAGAGGTTGCCGAGGCCCGCCTCTTCGTCGGCCATGCGGCGGGCGGCGTCGGGATCACCGAAGCTGAAGTCGAAGTCCTCGCCCTCGGCCCCACCCCCGGCGGCGTCGACGCCGAAGCTGAAGTCGAAGTCGTCCACCCCATCCGACGGCGGCGCCACCACGGCGGGGGGCGGCGCCTCCCGCTGCATGGGCGGCGCGCCGCGGCGGGGCGCCGGGATGAGCTCGCCGATGCCGGGGAAGCTGCGGATGGGCACCCAGCTCTTCTTGTCGAGGGAGGCCTCCTCCGTGCCCGCGAGCTCGCCGCCCGCGGCGCGGGCCGACAGGCGGCCGGCGTCGAAGGGCCCGCTGACGTGCCCCTCGGCATCGCGCAGCCAGATGCTCCCCGTCTGGGCCAGGGTCGAGGCGCCGTCGAGCTCGTCGATGTCTTCGATCTCATCGAGCAGATCGACGGCGAGGGAGTCCTCGGGCGGCATGGACGGCGGCGGAGGCGGCGCGCTGTCCGCGACCGACCGGCCCCGCATGCTCACCCGCGGGGGCGCCAGCAGGGGCTCGCCGCGATCAAGCTGCGCGGGGGGCGGCCCGAACTCGAAGTCGGGCGGGAACTCCCCCTCGTCCATCCCGGGCGGCGGCGGCGGCGCGAGCACCCCGGGAGGCGCGGGCGGCGGCTTGCGGCCGGGCGGGGGCGGCGGCGCCATCCCACCGGGCGGGGCTGGCGGCGCCAGGACCGCGCCCCCCGGTGGCGGGGGCGGCGGGCGGCCGGCGGCCGCCCCGGTCGCTGCGCCCTCAGCGCCAGCGGCGAAGGTGTGCAGACACTTCGGACACTTGATCTGCAGCCCGCCGGGCGGGATGCGAGCGCCGACGTCGTAGCTCGCGTCGCACTTCGGGCAGATGACCGTCATCGCCCCTCCAGGAGTGGCGTCCCCGGCCGGGCCGGGTCAGCGCGTTGCGGTTTCGAAGTGCCATGTTGCCCCGAAACCGCGCGAATGTCTCGCGTCCTCGCGCATGGGGTCTCGCGTCCTCGCGCATGGGGTCTCGCGTCCTCGCGCACGGGCCGCGCAGGCCCCCTCCAAACGACCGGGGTGCGCACTTTTCGCGTGGGGTCGCCAAGCCTGCTATGGATGGGCCCATGAGCGCAGAACCAAGCCGCCCGGCCTCACCCGCCGGGCGCCGCCACCACCGCCGCGCCCGGCACGAGCGTCCACGGGCTGAAGGCCCCGTCCGTCGTGCGAAACTCCAGCGGATCCACGCCGCGCTGGCCGCAGACCTTGAGCAGCAGCGGCCAGGCCGCCTCCAGGCTGGCCACCTCGGCCACCTCGAACATCAAGAAGCCCTCGGTGGTCTGCATGCGCACCTGCAAGGTGAGGTGCTCCGGCGTCTTGAGCGAGCGCCCTTCGCACGTCCCCACCTTGCCCCGCCAGCGCAGGCGAAATTGATAGTGGGTGACCTCGGGTTTCTCCATCTCCACGGCCGGTACCTCCCTGGCGTGCGGGAACAGGAGTAGAGCATGGCGAAGAGAAGCAGCAAGAGGGTTCGGCCGGAGCTGCGCGCCCCCTCGCTTCGCCGCCGGCTCTTCCGGCTGGCGACGCGCCTGTTCCTGACCGGGCTCATCCTCGGCATTCTCACGTTCCTGGCGGGCTACTGGTACTTCAGCCAGGGGCTGCCCGACTTCGATCGGGTCACCGACTACCGCCCCGCGCAGGTCTCCCGCGTCTTCGCGGCCGATGGCACCGTGCTCGCCACCTTCGGCAGCGAGCGGCGCACCGTCATCGCCCGCGACAAGATCCCCGAGGTCCTGGTGCAGGCCGTGCTGGCCGCCGAGGACGCCGAGTTCTTCAAGCACGAGGGGCTCGACTACACCGGCATGCTCCGGGCGCTCTACAACAGCCTGCGGGCCGGTCGGGTGACGGGCTCGGGCTCGACCATCACCCAGCAGACGGTCAAGAACCTGGTCCTGACCAGCGAGCGCTCCTTCGGCCGCAAGGCCCGCGAGATCATCCTCACGCGGCGCCTGGAGCAGAAGCTCAGCAAGGACGACATCCTCGCCATCTACCTCAACACCATCTACCTGGGGCATGGCCGCTACGGCGTCCAGGAGGCCGCCCAGTACTACTTCGGCAAGGACGCCTGGAGCCTGGGCCTCAACGAGGCGGCCACCCTGGCCGGCATCATCCAGTCCCCCGAGCGCCACTCGCCCCGCAAGCACTACGACGCCGCCATCCACCGCCGCGCCTACGTCCTCGATCAGATGGTGAAGAACAGCTTCATCACCCCCGAGGCCGCCGCCGAGGTCGGCCGCGCCGGCATCCCCCTCGTCGAGGTCGCCCCGGAGCGCGTCGACGACGCCATGTGGTTCGTCAACCTGGTCAAGCGCCAGATCATCGACGCCCTGGGCGAGGACGCCCTCTACGCCGGGGGCCTGCGCATCTACACCTCCCTTGATCCCGCGCGCCAGGAGGCGGCCATCGCCGCGCTGCGCACCGGCCTGCGCGCCATGGACGAGCGCCAGAAGTTCGCGAAGCCCCTGGCCCATGTGGCCGATGACGAGGTGGAGCGCTGGCGGGACAAGCGCCGCAAGGCCCTCGGCGGCGAGCCGCCCCCCGACGCCCGGCCCGTCCCGGCCCGCCTCATGGCCACGTCCGCGCAGGGCCTCGTCTTCGACACCGGGATCG
The DNA here is from genome assembly GCA_041389985.1 of bacterium. GTDB lineage: Bacteria > Myxococcota_A > Bradymonadia > UBA7976 > UBA1532 > JACKDP01. The sequence goes on along the minus strand of JAWKQS010000005.1, from coordinate 107,090 downwards.
GCACCGCCACCGTCTCGCGGGACAACGCCCGCCGCTTCGCCGACGACAAGGGCGCGCTGCCCTTCCGGGTGGGGGATGTGCTGCTGGTCGCCATCCGCGCCGACGGCCCCCGCCACCCCGAGCGGATGAACGCGGTGCTCAGCTTCGCCCCCCAGGGCGCCATGGTGGTCCTTGACCCCCGCGACCGCAGCGTCCTCGCCCTCGTGGGCGGCTGGAGCTACGACGACTACCCCTTCGATCGCACCACCCAGGCGCGGCGCCAGCCGGGCAGCTCGTTCAAGCCCTTCGTCTTCGGCGCCGCCCTCGAGAGCCAGCGCTACACGCCGGCCACGCTCATGCTCGACGCCCCCGAGACGTGGCAGATGCAGCCGGGCAAGTGGTGGAAACCAAAGAACTATGACGGCAAGTTCAGCGGCGAGCTGAACGTCCGCACGGCCCTCGCCCGGTCCATCAACACCGTCGCCATCAAGCTCACGGACGAGATCGGCATCAGCGCGGTGCAGAGCTTCGCGCGCCGGGCGGGCATCAGCTCGCCCCTGGCCGACAACCTCACCATCGCCCTGGGATCCTCCGAGGTCGCGCCCCTGGAGCTGGCCAACGCCTACGCCACCATCGCGGTGGACGGCCTGCCAGGCACCCCGCGCTTCATCGAGCGCGTCGAGGGCCCCGACGGCCCGGTGGCCATCCGGCTGACGCCCGTCGACCAGGAGGACCAGCCCGACCAGACGCTCCCCGCCGACGTGACGTGGCTGCTGCGCAGCCTCATGCGCTCGGTCGTCACCGCCGGCAGCGGCACGGCCCTCAAGAACATCAAGCGCACGGTGGTCGGCAAGACAGGCACCAGCAACGACGCCCGCGACACCTGGTTCGTCGCCCTGCTGCCCGACGTCGTCGTCACCACCTGGATCGGGTTCGACACCCCCCAGAGCCTCGGGCGCAAGGAGACCGGTGGCCGGGCCGCCGCCCCCGTCGTCCGCGACTACCTGGAGAAGATGGAGACCACCGGCGCGGACTGGTCACCGGCCCCCGCCACCATCGAGGCCGTCGAGGTGGATCCGGTCACCGGGCTGCGGGCGACCGAGAGCACCCCCAACAAGTACCTGGAGTACTTCCTGCGCGGCACGGCGCCCACGGTGGAGGCCCCCAGCCGCGGCGAGGTGGACGCCAACCACTTCATGATGGAGCAGCTCGGGCTCGACCCCGGCGAGGCCGCTGGCGGCGGCGACCCCCTCCCGGTCCCTCCCCTCCCCGACGACGTGGATCCGGTGGTGCCGCGGCCGGGCCGCCCGGTCGAGCCCGCCGATCCGGAGCTCCCCCGCCCGTCCCGGGGCCTGGCGCCCATCGCCCCCATCGCCGCGCGGCCCGCCGAGGTCGCGCCCGTTCGGCCTGCCGTGGGGGTCCCGGCGGTGCGGGTCGCGCCCGTCCCCGACGGCCCCCCGCCGGTGGACGCGCCCGACGACGAGGTGCCCGAGGAGCTCCCGCCCCTCGATCCCCCCGACGACGACGAAGATCGGCCGGAGTAGCCGGGCCCGCGGCTCAGGCCAGGGCGCCCAGCACGCCGCGCAGCGCGGCCAGGGCGTCGCAGCCCAGGAAGATGAAGTCGTCCACGCCCGCAGCGCGCAGGGCCTGCTCCGCGGCCCCAGCCCGGCCTGCCAGCAGCACCCGCCGCGCGCCCGCCGCCTTCAGGGCCCGGGCCAGCGCCTCGGCGTGGGTCGCGTAGTCGTCGTCGTGGCCGCACAGACAGGCCACCTGCGCACCCGAAGCCTTGAAGGCCGCCACCGGATCCGACGGCTCCTCCTCGCCCACCGCGGCCAGCCCGCCCGCCGCCAGCAGGTGGGTCGCGAAGGTCACGCGGGGCAGGTGCCGCGCCAGGGGCCCCAGCCGCACCAGGCAGACCGCGCCCGCCGCCGACGCCCGCAACTCCTCGAAAGCAAAGGCATCTCGGACGGGCACCAGGCGCCGCAGGGCAGCCTCGGCCTCCTCGGGGTCGAGGGCCGCGTCGACCGCAGCGCAGGGCGCCCCGGCGAGCAGCGCCGCGACCGGCTCCCCCACCGCGTCGGCCTGCGCCGGCGGGGGGGTGGGCGTCCTGGCCGCCGTGGCAGCCGGGCCAGGCACCGGGTACTCGCTCACCCCGACGATCCCCTGCTGCCGCCGCGCGATGCGCACCGCACGCCGCGCCGCCACGGTGGCGATCTCGGCCTGCACCGTCCCTGCGGCCAGCGCCGCCCTCAGCCCGCCAGCGGCCTCGATGGCCTGCAGCCCCGCCCAGGCGCGCTCCGCCAGCTCGGCCGTCAGGGTCTCCAGGAAGAAGCTCCCACCCGCGGGATCGGCCACCCGGCCCAGGTGCCCCTCATCGGCCAGGATCTGCGCGGTGTTGCGTGCGAGCCGGCGACCCGCGGCGCTCGCGCCGATCTCGAGATCGAAGGGCACGCCCACCACCTCGTCGGCGCCTCCCACGTAGGCGGCGAACGTCATCGCCGTCCCGCGCAGCAGGTTCACGAAGGGCTCCTCCCGCGTCCACTGCCGGGCGGCCGGGCGGGCGCGCAGGCGCAGATCCGGCGCCAGGCCCGAGGCCTCCAGGATCCGGAACCAGCAGGCCCGCAGCGCCCGCAGCTTGGCGATGGACTCGAAGAAGCGCGTCCCCACGGCCACCGTGAACCCGATGGCCGTCGGCCCGGCCCCGGCGGCGTCCAGGGCACGCAAGCAGCCGAGCCCCCCCGCCAGCGCCAGCGCCAGCTCCTGCGCATCGGCCGCCCCGGCGGCGTGCCAGCGGTGGCCGTCCACCTCGAAGACCCGCCAGCCCGGCGCCTCGACCGCCAGCCGGGCCCCCTGATGGAGCAGGCCCCCGGGCGGGCGGCCCTCCGCGGCGTAGCGCTCGAAGGGCGACAGGCCGAGGCCGCCCGGCGTCCCGCGGCGCCGCGCCAGCAGACCATGCGCCAGCGCCAGGCCGCTCCCATCCAGGTTCACCGGTGTACCCGCCGGCACGACCGCCAGCACCTGATCGAGCGCCGCCAGATCGGGCAGGCTCGCCGCCGGCAGCACCGCCCCCTCGGCGCCGCGGGCCAGATCATCGGTCAGCCACGCCGCCAGCGACGCCGGGTCTCCCGGGGGAGGTGCCGACAGGCGAAGGGGCGTCGCGGCCATGGCCCGCGCCGCCGCCAGCGTGCCCTGCGCCTCGGTGTACAGCGGCTGGATGGCCACGCCGTCGTCGGTCTGTCGCACCAGGCGCTCGGTGGGCGCCCCCTTCAAGTCGCGCTCCACGAGGGCGCGCCACGCTGCCAGATCGGGCTTCATGCCCCGCATCATCCCCGCCCGCGGGCGCGTCGACAAGCGAAGCGCCACCCGATGTGACCGATCCCGCCGGCGGCGGTTGATCGCCCCGTACGCAGCGCGCCGGCGGCCCCCGCAGAATCCGCGGGAAATTTTCCGGGGCCCGACGTCGTTGTGAGGAACCGTCGCTTCATCGCTCACGCAGCATCCAAGGGGGAAGAGATCATGAACGAGCCCACCGACATCGGCCGCATCGACGAGCACGCCCACCGCAGCCTCTGGCTCCTCGCCGCGGGCGGGGGCGCCCTCCTGGTCACCGCTCTCTTCGCCCTCTTCGCCTTCCGCTGATCCCCTCCGCCCCGCCGGGCGCCGATCCGCTCCCCTCCCCGGCGCGTACGGAACTGGCCTTCACGCGCCGGTTCCGGTTGAATGGCGCCACACATCAAGTCCGGGGGGGACGAATGTTCAAGGAAATCAAGGGATGGATGCGGCCGTGGGCCGTGCTGGCGGTGCTGCCGCTCGTCGCGGCGGGCTGTGATGACGGCGACGGCGGCGGTGGCGCGGGTGGCGCCGGCGGCGAGGTCGACGGTGGCATGGGCGGCGCCGGTGGCATGGGCGGCGCCGGTGGCATGGGCGGCGCCGGTGGCATGGGCGGCGCCGGCGGCATGGGCGGCGCCGGTGGCATGGGCGGCGCCGGTGGCATGGGCGGCGCCGGCGGCGGCGGTGGCGAGCAGACCTGCGAGGCCTACTGCGCCCAGATGGAGTCCAACTGCCCGGACATCTATGCCACCAACGAGGCCTGCATGCAGGCCTGTGCCCAGTTCCCGGCGGACGCCGCGGCGGGTGCGACCGAGGGCAACTCCCTGCAGTGCCGCATCTACCACAGCGGCGCCCCGGCGATGATGGACGCCGCGCTCCATTGTCCCCACGCCGCCGCGGACGGCGGCGGCGTCTGCGGCAGCCACTGCGAGGTCTACTGCGACGAGATGGAGCTCAACTGCGCCGGCACCTACGCCGATCGCGCGGCGTGCATGAACGCCTGCTCCGTCATCCCGGCCGACGGCGACAGCGGCGCCACGGCGGGCAACACCATCCAGTGCCGCATCTACCACGCCGGCTACCCCGCCTCGACGGACGGCGCCCTGCACTGCCCCCACGCGGCGGCCGAGGGCGGCGGCGTCTGCGGCGACCTCTGCGACGTCTACTGCGACCACATGGAGGCCCAGTGCGCCGGCACCTACACCGATCGTGACACCTGCATGAGCGCTTGCGGGCAGCTGCGCACCGACGGCGCCGTGGGCGCTACCTCGGGCAACAGCGTGCAGTGCCGCATCTACCACGCCAGCTTCCCCGCTGCCGCCGACGGCGCCCTGCACTGCCCCCACGCCTCGGCCGAGGGCGGCGGCGTCTGCGGCGACTACTGCGAGGTCTACTGCGGCCTGATGGCCCAGAACTGCGGCGGCTACTACGCCGACGAGGCCACCTGCATGAGCGCCTGTGGCGTCATGCCCACCGACGGCGCCCCCAACGCGACCGACGGCAACAGCCTCCAGTGCCGCATCTACCACGCCAGCTTCCCCGCCGCCGCCGACGGCGCCCTGCACTGCCCCCACGCCATGCCCGAGGGTGGCAACGTCTGCGGCGACCAGTGCGAGGTCTACTGCGACTTCATGGAGACCAACTGCGCCGGCAGCTTCCCGAACCACGAGGTCTGCATGGGCTCCTGCGCGCTCTTCCCGGCGGACGCGGCCCCCGGCTCCACGGATGGCAACAGCCTCCAGTGCCGCACCTACCACGCCAGCTTCCCCGCCGCCGCTGACGGCGCCCTGCACTGCCCCCACGCCGCCATCGAGGGTGGCGCGGTCTGTGGCAGCTACTGCGACGTGTACTGCGACCTGATGGCCCGCAACTGCGCCGGCACCTACGCCGACGAGATCGCCTGCCAGGCCAGCTGCGCCGGCTTCCCCGACGGCAACACGGGCGACCAGAGCGGCAACAGCGTGCAGTGCCGCATCTACCACGCCGGCCTGCCCGCCTCCGCCGACGCCCAGACCCACTGCCCCCACGCCGGCCCCGACGGCGCGGGCGTCTGTGTCGACAACTGAGGCCCCCGCGCGCCCAACGGGGCGCGCAACCTCTTGTTTTGCGAGACCTTTCTAGAAAAGCCCCAGCGTCCGCGCGGAGGCCGCCAGCAGCGCCAGGGTCACCATCACCCGGATGAACCTCGCGCCGCTGCGCAGCGCCAGCCGCGCCCCCACCACGCTCCCCACCGCGCTCCCGGCCGCCAGCACCAGCCCGCGGTGCCAGTCCAGGTGCCCGCGCCAGGCGAAGATCACGAGCGCCACCAGGGTGTAGATCAGGACGAGCGCCACCTTCACCGCCGTCGCCCGCACCAGATCCACGTGCAGGCTGCGCACGATCACGATGAGCAGCACGATGCCGACGCCGGCCTGGAAGAGCCCCCCATAGAGCCCGATGCCGAAGAACGCCAGGTGCCCGCGCCAGGTCGGCTCGGCGGCCCCCTCCGGCACCGCCGGGATGATCCAGGTGGGTCGGCCGATCATCACCACGGCCAGCGACAGGAAGACGACGCCGAACAGGCGCTCCAGGGCCAGCGGCGGCATGACGGTGGCCAGCACCGCCCCCAGCGCGGCCCCCAGCAAGCTGGCCGGCAGGACGCGCCAGGTCTCGTGCCACGGACGCATGCCGCGCTGGTGAAACGTCCAGGCCCCCGAGGCTCCCTGCAGGACGACGGCGATGCGGTTGGTGGCGTTGGCGTCACGGGCGTCCAGGCCCGTCAGCATCAGGAGGGGGAGAGTCAGCGCCGAGCCGCCGCCGGCCACCGTGTTGACGAAGCCTGCGGCCGCGCCGCCCAGGACGAGCAGCAGATCCAGACCGTCGAGCATGGCGTCCCCCGTGGTGCGGAGGCGGCACCCTACATGGGGACGAACGCCGTGTGGAAGCCGCTCCCGCGGGAGGCCCCGGCGGGCAGGGGGGCGTAGGTCGCCTCCTGCCGATCGATGTAGAACTGGTCCTGGATCACCGGGGCGGGCCCCCGCAGCAGCATCAGGAAGCCCCCCGACCGCCCCGTGGCGCCTGCCCCCTCGGGCTGGAAGCCCGTCAGGGCCGGATCATCGTCGAAGAACCGGAGGCAGGGCCGATCGGCCGCGCAGTCCAGGGCGTCGGCGGTCATGCGCATGCGCACCCGCGCATCGGCGGCGGGCACCAGCCCGTCGTCCACCCGCGCATACACCCGCCCCACCAGGAAGCCGCCCAGCTCCAGCCCCCGCTCTCCCAGGCCGAGCGCCGCGTTCCACGTGGCCTGCACCGCCTGCGTCGTCGCGAAGGCGGTCATGCGGAAGACCTGGCCGGGCGTCGGCTGCGCGGCCGAGATGCCGCTGACCGACCGCGTCCAGGTGTTCACCGGTACCTGAGGCGCCTCGTCGATCACCAGCGCGAGCTGCGTCGACTCCCCCGCGCACGGGATGGCGAAGGTGCCGTTGGCGCCGATGGCCGCCTGGCCGCGAGCGGCCTCCTCGGGCGTCGCCCCGCTGGCCACCGCCACCGGATCGATGACCACGGCCCCCAGGCCGGCGTTCGCTGGCAGGGCGCACCCGGTCTGGAAGTCCACCGCCACCCCGACGACGCAGTAGGACCCGGGAGGCAGCCGCCCGCAGTCCGCCGGCGGCGCGCCCGGCGTCAGCTCCGGCGGGCACCGTGGCGGCGGCTCCACCTCCATGTCGGGGGTCACCGCCATGTCAGGACCGGCATCACGGGGCACCCCGTCGTCGGGATCGACCCCCTCGTCCACCACCACGCCCTGGTCGGGCCGGGGCACCACCACGTCGGGCAGGCAGACGCCCTCCTCCTCGTGGGTCCCCGCGCCGCACTGGAGGCCCGGGCCCAGATCGGGCCGCAGACCCAGGTCGGGGGCGTCGGGCGCCACGCAGCGGCCATCCTCGAACGTCGTCCCCGCGCCGCACGCCACCTGGACGTTGGGCACGCAGCGATCCCCCTCGCGGTGGGTGCCGGTGCCGCACTCGAGGGTATCGCAGGCGGCCAGCAGGCCGGCGGCCAGCAGGCCCACCACCAGGCTGCCTCTGATCGTGATCCTCACGTCTCTCCCCCCGTCAGAACGTCTCGTCCTCGGCCGGCACGATGGCCACATCCCCCGTCACCGTCGGGTTGCACGGATCCGTCACCGGGCTCTGGAGCAGCGTCCCCAGGATGACCCCGCGGCGCTCGCGGGGGAGCGCCGGGATGGTCTCGCAGGCGGGGTTCTCCGGGTCGCTGGCGCAGAAGGCCTCCAGGCAGGCGATCTCGGCCGCCGCCTGCGGCGAGCGCCCCCGCGCCAGATCGGCCCCCATCACGGCCACCGACGGCCGGGGATCGCCGTCCCCGTCGGGCTCCACCGTCACGAACACCCGCCTGGCCTCCCGCAGATCCACGGGAGAGTCGATGCGGACACCCCCGACCAGCAGACCCGCGGCGAGGTTGATCTCGTCGCGCGCCCCGAGCCGCCGGGAAAACGAACAGATTTCGGACCCTTCCACGCCGTTGTCGTAGCGCTGGACCAGCGTGAGCGGCGCCACGAGGTCGGGATCCTGGCCGCAGTCTTCGATGGCGCGCAGCACCTTGAACTGCCCCAGCGAGACCGCGCCGTCGTTCACCTCGGCGAACAGCTCGTAGTGCTCGCCCTCGGCGCTCACCGGGATGCTCTTGAGGTTGAGGTAGACGATGGCCCCCCGGAACACGTCGACGCAGCCCGTGAGACCCCACGCCGCCAGCACGATCGAGAGGAGGCGCATCAGAAGAACCTCACCGTGGCCTGACCGAACGCGCTCATGCCCTCCCGGGGCTGCCCCCGGATCTGCACCCGGTCCTCGAAGAAGAAGTCGGGCTCGAGCCAGCGCTGATCGAGGGCGTTGTAGACGAAGCCCGACAGCTCCAGGCGGTCCTCCCACAGGTTCAGCACCCGAAACCCGAGGCGCAGCAAGAAGATGGGGTCGACCCGCTCCGCCTCCACGTCGGTGGCGTCCACCGCGGTGAAGCCGGGGATGAGCTCGCTGCCCGCGTCGGGGGCCCGGTTGAGGTCCTCCTGGGCGCCGATCAGGGTGCCCAGCGCCGACAGCTCCAGGTGGCCGCTGAAGAGCCGGGCTCGCCCGCCCCCCATCAGCACGTAGTTGGGGAAGTTGCGCACCGGCCCGAAGACCGAGTCCTCGGCCCGGACGAAGTGCCCGCCCAGCCAGACCTCGTGCCCCCCCGTGAAGTCGACCCGGGTGAGAAACTCGGCCGAGTGGATGCCACGCTTGCCGGAGTTCACGAACCGGCCGCTCACGTTGCGGACCAGGTCGCTGATGAGGGTGTAGGCGTAGTCGCCGCGCAGGTACACGCCCTTGAGCACGCCCACGTTCTCGAAGATGACGGTGTTGATCTCGGCCTCGGTCGCCTGCGAGCGCTCCACGTCCAGGTCGGGGTCGGGCACGAACGTCACCGAGCTGATGGTCTCGGCGTTGAGCACCGTGCTCTGCAGCTCCGGCGGTCGGAAGCCCTCGGCGTAGTTCAGCTTGAGGAAGGTCTTGCCGGTCAGGTTCCAGACGAACGCCCCGCCCAGCAGCGCCACGGGATCGTAGGCGTCCGAGACCTGCACGCGGAACCCGGGCTGCAGCGCCACCTGGCGGGCCGGCTTCCACTCATCGCTCAGGTAGAGCGCCCCCACCGTGCGGGTGGTGTCGAGGACGAGCGTCTCGTCGAAGGTGCACCCATCGCCGAACTCCACCGGCACGAGCCGATCGCCGACCCGGACCTGGCGCACCCCCGCCGGCGGGCACCGCCCCGGGCCGAAGATGCCCCGCTGGGCGCCCGGATCGTCGGAGCCGGCCTCCGCCAGCCCGGGGATGAGCACCGGCCGCCGGAGGAGGTCCCCGCGGTGGCTGTCGCGGACGATCTCGCTGAAGACCTCGCCGCCGAAGACCAGGTGGTGGCTCTGGCCGAGCTGGAGGTCGGCGTCCATGTTGCCGCCGACACGCCAGACGTCGCCGTTGAGGCTGATGACCACGCCCTTGTCGAGGGCCGAGATGTTCCCCAGGCCGCGCCGCGGGAAGACCCAGAACGGGTCCTCGTTCAGCGTAAAGTGCACCCCGTAGGCGCGGGCCGACAGGCCGAACCGGTCGCCCAGGAAGCGATCGCGGAAGCCGAGCCCCACGAGCTGGATGGCGTCGTTGCCCCGGGTCTCGTCCGTGACCGGCACCGGCTCGGTGCTGCCCGCGGGGGGATCCAGATCGCCCTTGAGGATGGCCACGCCGGTGGCGATCTGGCGGTAGTCCTGCTCGAACTCGATGAGGCCGTCGAGGGTGAGCTTGTCGAAGAGGCTCACGTTGAAGGTGGTCGAGAGCCACCAGTCGCGGCTGTTGAAGTCGGTGACCCCGGGCCGGTTCTCGAAGAGCGTCTTGCCGTCCAGCTCCGGCGCCGGCAGCGCCCCGAGGACCTTGCGGGCGTCGACCTCCAGCTCGGCCCCCTGGTCGGAGTAGAAGTCGACGGCCAGGTAGAGCTTGAGATCGTCGTCGAAGAACTGGTCGCCGTAGGCGAGCCGCCCCTTGGCCGCCCCCTGGGCGCCGGACCCGTGGCCGCCGCCCAGGGTGACCTCAAGCCCGCTCAAGTCTTCGGAATCCTTCAGGATGATGTTCACGATGCCCAGGAGGGCGTTGCTCCCCCAGAGCACGCCGCCCGGCCCCGACGTCACCTCGATGCGCTTCACCGAGTCGATGGGGATCTTGCGATCGAGGGAGAGCGCGTTGCGCAGGGGCTCCAGGACGTTGATGCCGTTGATGAGCACCAGGACCGTCCGGGGCTGGCCGCGGGCCGTCCCCTCGTCGAACCAGCCGTTCGAGTCGCGCCGCGCCTCGAAGCCCGGCACCGTCCGCAGGACGTCGAGCACCGTCCGGTGGCCGCGCGCCCGGATCTCTTCGGCCGTGATGACCGTGATGACGCCGGGGGCCTCCTGGATGGTGGTCCGCGTGCGCGCGGCGGAGAGGACGACGTTGCGGGCGTCGACGTTGAACTCTTCGAGGATGACGGGGGCCTGCTCGGCGGGCGCCTGCTCGGCCCGGGGGGCCGGCTCCTCCTCGATGGGGTCGATCTCCACCATCTGGGCGCGGCATACGCCGGCCAGGAAGAGGAGCGTCATCGCGATTCGCTGCGTCATTGGCGGCACGCTAGCACAGGCTTGTGGAGGTGTCTGCCCACGGCGGACAGGCCCCCCGACACAGCTTGGTCGCCGCCGACCACGGGATTCTTACGTGGGTGGACGGACTTTCTCGCGGTGGCCCCCGCGCCCCCCAACTCGGCTATAGTCCTCCCGTCGACCCGGCCTCGCCGAGGAGCCCGCATGATCCAGTACCTGAAGGTCCGCCCCCTGCCCCCCGAGCTGCACCAGTGGCGCGAGAAGATCGAGTCGCGTGCGCGGGACTACGGGTTGCGCCCCTTCGAGACCCACTTCGAGGTGGTCTCCTACGAGAAGATGAACGAGCTGGCGGCCTTCGGCGGGTTCCCCACGCGGTACCCCCACTGGCGATTCGGCATGGAATACGAGCGGTTGGCGCGCTCGTACGAGTACGGCCTCTCGAAGATCTACGAGATGGTCATCAACACCGACCCCTGCTACGCCTACCTGCTCGAGGGCAACGACGTCATCGACCAGAAGATCGTGATGGCCCACGTCTTCGGGCACTGCGACTTCTTCAAGAACAACTTCTGGTTCAGCCGCACCAACCGGAAGATGGTCGACCAGATGGCGAACCACGCCACCCGCGTGCGCCGCTACCAGGATCTGTACGGCACCACCGCCGTCGAGGAGTTCATCGACGTCTGCCTGTCGGTGGAGAACCTCATCGATCGCCACCGCCCCTACCGCCCGGTGGTCCGCGAGGCCGAGAAGCCGAAGGAGGACCTGCCCGACGAGCTCATCGGGGACATCGAGGCCGTGCCCCGCATCCGCGCCAAGGACTACATGGACGACTTCGTGAACCCGGAGGCGTACCTGGAGGAGCAGCGCCGAAAGCAGAAGGAGGAGGCGGAGAAGAAGCGGAAGTTCCCCGAGGAGCCGGCCCGCGACGTGCTGCTCTTCCTCATGCAGAACGCCCCCCTCACCCGGTGGCAGCGCAACGTCCTCGGCATGATCCGCGACGAGGCGTACTACTTCGCCCCCCAGGGCATGACGAAGATCATGAACGAGGGCTGGGCGTCGTACTGGCACGCCAAGATCCTCACCAGCCACCCCGACATCATGCTGCCGTCGGAGGTCATCGACTTCGCCGACCGGCACAGCGGCGTCACGGTGACCCAGCGCGGGCGCATCAACCCGTACAAGATCGGGATCGAGCTCTTCCGCTACATCGAGTGGCGGTGGGACACGGGTCGGTTCGGCAAGGAGTGGGAAGAGTGCGACGACATGGCGGAGCGGGCCAACTGGCACCGCCCGACCGGCAAGGGGCGCGAGAAGATCTTCGAGGTCCGGCGCCACCACAACGACGTGACCTTCCTCGATGAGTACCTCACCCCCGAGTTCTGCGCCCAGCAGCGGCTCTTCACCTTCGCCCACAACCCCAAGGCGAACGAGTGGCAGATCGCCACGCGCGAGTTCGCCGACGTGAAGCAGAAGCTGCTCTTCCAGCTCACCAACATGGGCCAGCCCATCATCGAGGTGGAGGACGCCAACTTCGAGAACCGCTCGGAATTGCTGCTGATTCACCGCCACGAGGGGGTAGATCTGGACGACGGCTACTCCCGCGCGACGCTGCGCAACCTCTTCGCCCTCTGGAAGCGGCCCGTGCACATCGCGTCCCGCAAGGGCGACAAGGGGGTCCTGCTCTCCTATGACGGCAAGGAGGCCCGCAGCAAGGCCTGGGACGCCAGCGTCTCGGCCGCCTGAGGGAACTTCGCCCACGGCCCGGGGTCCGTGGGTCCAGCACGCTTCGCCAAGGTGGGTCCATGTCCAGCACCGAGATCCTCGTCGCCATCCTCGGCTTCAACGTCCTCATCGTGGTGCATGAGCTCGGTCACTTCCTGGTGGCGCGCCTCTCGGGCATGCGGGTCCAGAAGTTCTCCATCGGCTTCGGGCCGCCCATCGTGCGCGTCCAGGGCAAGCAGATCGTCTACCAGCTCGCCGCGATCCCGGTGGGCGGCTACGTGCAGATCGCCGGGATGACGGGGGAGAAGGACGTCTCCGAGGGCAGCTACCTGTCCCGGCCCCTGTGGCAGCGCGGCCTGGTGGTCTTCGCCGGGCCGGCCTTCAACTTCATCCTGGCCGGCCTCATCTATGTCTGGCTCTTCAGCACCTTCAACTCCCTGTCCTTCGACTGGGAGCGCGTGCCGACGACCACGGTCCGCCAGGTCGAGGGCCCGGCGGCCGCCGCGGGCATCCAGCCGTTCGACACCATCGTCCGCATCGATGACCAGGCCGTCCGCACCTTCAAGGACATCCAGAAGGCCGTCGGGGCCGCCGACGGCAGCCCGATGCAGGTCGAGCTGGCCCGCCCCCCCGAGGGCACGGGCGCGCACTACGAGCGCAAGGACGCCGGCGAGATCGCCGAGGGCCTCCAGATCGCCGTCCCCCGCGCCCCCCCCGACGCGCGCCGCCTCGTCGTCGCCGTCCAGCCCGAGAAGAGCGCCCGCGGCTGGCGCATCGGCGTCTCGCCCGAGCTGGCCCGCTTCGGCGCCGATGGCTTCGGCGCCGCCGTGCGCTTCGCCGGCACCGAGACCTGGAGCGTCATCCACGCCATGCTCTCTTTCGTCGGCCGCGCCCTCAAGGGGGAGGAGGAGGTGCAGGTGGCCTCCGTCGTGAAGATCACCCAGGTGGGCGCCGACACCGTGAGCCGGGGCTGGGAGTGGTTCTTCAACCTGCTCGCCCTGCTCAGCATCAACCTGGGCTTCTTGAACCTGCTGCCCCTGCCGGCCCTCGACGGGGGTCGCCTGGTCTTCGTGGCCTACGAGGCCATCGCCGGCAAGCCCGCCCCGCAGCGCGTCGAGGGCTTCATCCACGCCACGGGCATGGTGCTGCTCATGGGCCTCATCCTGGTGGTGACGGCCCGCGACATCCTCGATCTGTTCTGACCCTCAACGCAGGTGCTCGTCCGCCGGCTCGTCCAGGGCCGAGGGATCCACCACCGCCCGGCTGGCGACGTCCTTGCTGATCAGCCCCTGGTGGTAGGCGTCGCGGACCATGTGCTCCATCCGGATCATGCCCATGGAGCGGCCGGTCTGGATGACGTTCTCGAGCTGGTGCAGCCGGCCCTCCCGGATGATGTTGCGGACCGCCGCCGTCACGGGCACCAGCTCGTACACCATCACCCGACCGCGCCCGTCCGCCCGCGGCAGCAGCCGCTGGCTCATGACGATCCGCAGCGTCTGGGCGAGCTGCACCCGGATCTGGGGCTGCTGGTGGGGCGGGAAGACATCGATGATCCGGGTGATCGTCCCGACGGCCCCGGTCGTGTGCAGCGTGCCCATGACCAGGTGGCCCGTCTCGGCCGCCGTCAGCGCCGTCCCGATCGTCTCGAGATCGCGCATCTCGCCGATGCAGATCGTGTCGGGATCCTGGCGCAGGGCGTGGACCAGCGCGCCGTGGAAGGTATCGGAATCCAGGCCGATTTCCTGCTGGACCACCAGGCTTCGGCCCGGCGGCATGCGAAACTCCACCGGGTCCTCGATGGTGATGATCTTGCGGCGCTCCGTCCGGTGCAGCTCCGCGAGCACCGCGTTGAGCGTGGTGGTCTTGCCCACGCCCGTCGGCCCCGTGACGAGGATGAGCCCCGACGGGGCGCGCGCGTGCTCGACGAGCCCCTCCGGCACCCCCAGGTCGGTGTAGGCGGGGATCTCCTTGCGCCCGATGCGCAGCGCCGCCTCCATCCGGCCGAGGTGGCTGTAGATGCTGACGCGGAAGACGCCCAGCTCGGGCGGGCACCACGCGAACGAGAGGCGCCGCGTGGTGAGCCACTGGGTCCGCTGGCGAGGCTCCAGCAGCTCGTCGAGCGCGCGCGTCAGCGTGGCCTCGTCGAGGGCCGGGCGGGCGGTGACGACCACGTCCCCGTTGATGCGGAGGACGGGCGGGTTGTCCGTCGTCAGGTGCACATCGCTGGCGCCCCGGTCCAGGGCCTCGCGGACGATCGAGAGGAGCAGCGCGCTCATGGGGCGATCCCGGGCGGTGGCAGCGCCTGATCGAAGCACCGACGCCCGCCGCGATCAACCTCGCCCCCGCGTTGCCCTCGCCGACGTCCTGCGCTAGATCACCCGGCCATGGCCCGTCGCCTCCTCCTCTCGCTGCGCGAGCGCATCCTGGGCGCCGTCATCCTGGCGCTGCTGGCGGCGAGCGCGTTCTTCACCGTCCAGGTGGAGCGCCACCGCCGGGCGCTCCAGCAGACGGCCGAGGGCGAGTTCGCGACGGGGCAGGTGGTGTCGGTGGTGGCGGCCATCGACGGCGACGAGATCTCCGTGGCGGACGGCCAGGGCAACCGGACGGTCGTGCGGCTCCTCGGCGTGAAGGCCTTCGAGGCCTCCCGCAATGACACGGTGACGCGGGTGTACGGGCAGCGCGCCTTCGAGTACCTGCAGACGCTCGTCGGCCGCAGAGCCATGATCACACTGGGAGATCCGGCGCGTGATCCCAGCAAGCGGCTGCTGGCGTACCTGGAGCTCGAGGGCAGCGAGGTGCCCGCGCAGGATGTCGGTCTGCACATGCTGGAGGATGGCCTGGCCGTGGCCTACATCCAGTTCCCCCACGAGCGCGAGGAGCCCTACCTGGCCGCCGAGACGCGGGCGACGCGGGATCGCCGCGGCATCTGGGCCGATCAGCGGGCGGTGCAGCGCGTCGACGCGCTCAAGGCGCTCTGGCAGGAGCGGCGGAGCCCGGCCCCATGATCCAGATCCTCCTGCGCATGCTCCAGCGCGCCGGGCTCGCCGCCCGCCGCAGCCAGCTCGGCGGCGTCCTGCTCTTCGTGGCGCTCTTCTGCTACGCCACCAGCGGGTACATGTACTTCGAGCTGCCCGACAAGCCGGACCTGGGCTGGGGCGACGCCGCGTGGTGGTCCATCGTCACGATGACCACGGTGGGCTACGGCGACTACTTCCCGCAGACCCTCGGCGGCCGGCTCTTCGTGGGCGTGCCCACGATGCTCATCGGCATCGGCCTGCTGGGCTACCTGCTGTCCCTGTTCGCGGGGCTGGTCATGGAGGCGAAGATGAAGGCGCAGAAGGGCCTCATGCCCATCGACGAAGCCGGCCACATCATCGTGTGCCGCTACAACGGCCTCGGCCCGACGCTGAAGCTCGTCGAAGAGATCCGCGCGGACGCCACCACCGGCAAGCGCGCCATCGTCCTCATCGATCCCCACCTCGACGAGCTGCCCGCCGAGCTGGCCGCCGCCGGCGTGCGCTTCGTGGCCGGCGAGCCCGCCCGCGAGCCCGTGCTCGAGATGGCCGCCTTCCGCCGGGCGAGCTATGTGCTCATCCAGCTCGACGCCCACGACCCCGCCAACTCCGACGATCACAACCTCAAGGTGGCCCTCACCTTCGAGCGCCTGCACCCCGAGGTGACCAGCATCGTCCACTGCAAGGACCCGGAAAACATTATCTTTTTCAAGCGCGCCGGCTGCGACAGCGTGGTCTGCACCGAGGCGCTGTCGAGCCAGATGATGGTGCAGGAGATGCAGGATCCCGGGGTGCACGCGGTGCTGGCCGAGCTGACGACCAACGCCCATGGCAAGCAGTGCTACATCGTGGCGGCGCCGGCGGGAGCCAGCTCGTTCGCCGAGGCGCGGGGTCGCTTCGCCGACGCGGTGGTCCTGGGCCTGCGCCGCGGGGGCGAGAACCTGCTGGCCCCCGCGGACGCCACCCCCCTCCTGCCGGGCGACCAGATCGTCTTGATCGCGAGCCAGCGACCCGCCTGAGGGGTCCCGCCTGAGGGGCCCCGCCTGAGGGGACCCGCCTGACGGGGCCCGCTACCCCGGCAGGACCACCTCGACGTGCTCGCAGGGCGTGACGCCCGCGAGCAGCGTCTGGGCGCAGGCGGCGAGCCGACGACGGCGCAGGGCGTGGTCGGCCGGGGGCAGCGCGGGATCGTGGTCGACGACCACCCACCGACGCCGGGCGGGATCCTCCGTGAAGCACAGCGCCAGGCGGCCCTCCAGATCAGCGTCGTCGCCGGGCAGGGCGAAGGGCACGTCGACCCAGCGCTCCACGGCCCGCCGCGCGCGGCCCATCACCGGGTGGGCCAGCAGGCGGCGGAGGGCGGGGGCGTGCTCCTCGCCGCCCGGGAAGCGCCGGAGGGCCTCCAGCGCCTCCGGCAGGACCTGCTCGGCAGGCTCGCTCAGATCCACCGTCGCCAGCACCTGGGAGAGGGCGTCCCCGCCCCGGGCCGTCAGCCGGTGCCGCGCCCGCGGCGCGAGCGGCGGGACGCTCGGGGTGCTGGCGCGCGTCGCCACCGGGGCCGTCCAGGGCCGCAGCGTCGAGCGACTCACCCGGGCCCGCCGCGGCGCGGGGCCCGCCGCCAGGCCGCGCTCCAGCTCGGGCGTCCGCCAGGGCCCATCCCCCACGATGACGAGCTGATCCGTCGCGCTGGCGGCCGCCTGCCGGACCCGGCCCCGCCACAGGGCGAGCCAGCGCGCCCGGGCGCGCCGCTGGATGTCCTTCCAGTCCGGGGGCACCAGCGGGCCGAGCTGCACGGCGACGGCGTCCGCCTCCACCACCACCGGGAAGGGCGGCGGCGGCACCGCCCGGTCGAGGCCGAGCAGCGCGACCACCGGCGCGGCCGGGCCCACCCCGTCGACCAGCGCGGCCACCCGCACCTGGTCCCCCGCGTCATCCAGGGGCCCCACCGCGAGCTGCTCGACCCGATCGAGGGCGTCCCCCGGGCTGAGCGCCGACGGCTCCACCGCGTCCAGCAGGCCCGCGAGGCGGCGCAGCTCCGCGTCCGGCGGCTCGAGCCCCGCCTCGGCCAGCAGCGCGTGCAGCAGCGTCGACCACGGCTCCCCCCGCCGGCCGTGCAGGCGCCGCAGCACCACGAAGGCCGGCCCGGCCCCCCCATCGGGCGCCACGTCGGCCGTGCGGTAGTCGAAGTCCACGCCGGCCTCAGCCAGCAGCGTCAGCTCCTTCAGCGACCGCTGGAAGATGCCGCGCAGGGCCCCGACGACCGCCGCGCGATCCGACGGATCGTCGATGGCCCGCAGGGCCGAGAGGGCCGCCCGCACCCGGGCACGGCCGAAAAAACTGCCATGTTCTTCAGTGGTTGCGGGCACACCAGCGTTCAGCAGGGCGTCGCGGGTGGCCGAGGCCTCGGCCCAGGTGGGCACCAGCACCCGGACGTCGCGCGGAGCCACCTCAAGCCCGCGTAGATACACGGCCAGCGCATCCGCCGGCCGCGACGAGGCCGACAGCGTCACCACCGGCTCCAGCCCGCGGCTCGCGGGGCGGCCCACCGGCCCGGGCAGGGGCGCGAACGCCTGGGCCAGCCACGCCGCGAGGCCCTCCGCCGCGGCCGGTCGGCGACCGTGCACCGTCGCCCCCAGGGCCTCCAGGCGCTCCACCTCGGCCCCCGAGGGCGGCGCCAGCGGATCCACGACCAGGTGCAGCGCCCCCGGGCGCAGCGGCACCGCCGTCCAGGGCCCGTGCGCGGCCACGGGTCGCGTCAGCAGGGCGAGCACCTCGGCGAGCGCCGGATCCAGGCCCTCGGCCGCGTCGACGACGATGGCGCGGCAGCCGGCGGCGATCCGGCCGCGAGGCCCGGGCTGGCGCAGCAGCGTCGCGGCCCGCAGGGCGGTGCTGCGCGCGACCCGGGGCACCAGGTGGCGGTGCAGATCCTCCACCAGGCGGGCATGCAGCCCCCCCAGCCAGGCGGCCTCGGCGGTGGCGTACCACGCCTGGTAGCGCGCCAGCGCCTCGCGGAAGGCCTCCATCGCGCCGTCCTCCCAGGCCGCCGCCCGCCCCCGCCGGCGATCGCCGCGCAGGCCCGAGGTCAGCAGGTGGGTCAGGGCCGCCTCGGCCGGCCGGGGCAGGGCCTCCTCCAGCGCCGCCAGCAGCGCCTCGTTGCGGCCCAGCAGGCTGTCGGGCGCCCGGTTCGCGGCCGCCGCGTGGTGCAGTTCCACCGCGATGGGCCCGACCAGCGCGATGAGCGCCAGCGCGTCCACCTGCGGAGCGCCCACCCAGGGGTAGCGATCGGGGTGGGCGGCGAGCGCCCCGGCCGCCCGCCGCAGCGCCCGCGCCCCCGTGCGCGGCAGGACCTGGCTCGCCAGCCCCGGCTGCCGGACGGCGAAGTCGCGCCGCCAGATCCGCAGCGCGGCGTCCAGATCCAGGCCCTCCTCCTCCCCCGTGGCCAGCGGCTCGGCCGCCAGGACGCCGGCGCAGAACACCTCGGCGGGCTCGGCCACGACCCCCTCGGCCTCCCAGGCGTCGGCCGCGTGCCGGACGATCACCCGGATGAGGCCGTCCCCCGGCGTCGCGCCCAGCTCGGCGGCCAGCGCATGCAGATCTCCGTCGTGCAGTGCCTTCAAGCTCGGAGTCCTTTCCAGGGGAAGCGCGCTTCCCCCCCGTCGTTCTCCTGCCAGATGTCCCCTGCCAGGCCCCACGCCCGCAGAGTCGGTGCCACGCGGGACGCCACCGCCCCCACCCGCTCCGTCCGCAGCGCCCCGTCGGGATCGACCAGGCGCACCCAGCCCAGGCCCCGGGCGGCGGCGTCGATCACCCCCGCCAGGACGTCGGCCTCCGCGCGCCGCAGCGGCCGGTCGCACACATGGACGAGGGCGGCGCCGACCACCACCCCCGGCCCCGCCTCCAGCTCCCAGGGCAGCTCCAGACCCGGCGCCTCGGCCACCAGCGCCGAGGGCTGCCAGGCCGCCAGGGCGCGCTCGGCGGCGGCCCGGCCCCACGCCAGGCTCAGCGCCTCGGCCTCGGGATCCACCGGGAAGCGGCGCGCCTCGGCCCGCCGCGCCTCGGCCCAGGCGCGCTCGAAGTCGGCCAGCGTCATGCCCGGCCGCGCCGCCGCCCGCAGCGCCCCGGCCGTGCGCGCCCGCAGCACCTCCACGTCCAGCGGCTCGGGCGCCTGCTCGGCGACCCGCGGCCAGGCCCCCAGCACGAGCCGGCTGGAGAAGCGCCGCGGCGCCGTCAGCAGCTCGGCGAGAGCGGCAGGCGTCTGGGCCCGGCGGCGGATGCTCGCCAGCGGCAGCTCGCCCCAGGGGGCCGACACCACGCTGGCCGGCGGGACGTCGACGATCCGCTCATCGGCCGGCCAGCCCGGCGGCCGGGTGTGCTGGCGTCCGTCGCTCGCCGCGCGCGCCGCGCGCACGCCGACGACCGCGCCGGAGGTGGGCAACACCGTGGTGGCGTCGGCCAGCACGCCCAGGAACGAGCAAGAAACGCCCGTCAGATCAGCGCGTTGTGCGATTCGGATGGCATCCAGCTCGAGCCGCGGCGAGCCCACCTGCGGGCGCCCCAGGGCCTCGTCCAGCAGCGCCGCCGCCACGTCGGGTCCCATGGAGGGCCCCCCGTGGAAGGCGGCCAGCCGCGCCAGCACCCGCTCGCGATCGGGCGTCGGCGGCCAGAACCGGCAGAGCCACGCCGACCAGCTCGCGGCGAACTGGGCCAGCGTCCCGTGGCGGGGAAACGCCCCCAGCTCTCCCGCCTGCACGGCCAGCACCTCGGCCAGGGCCGTGGCCGCCGGCTCGTCCCGCGCGTCGAGGGCCGCCAGGATGCGGCGCGCCCCGCGAGCGCCCCCGAGGGCCGCCAGCGTCGCGCGCCACCGGCGACGGCCGGCGCCGTCCACCTGCAAGCCGGGCTGATCGAGGAGCGCCCCCCAGGCCTCGGCCGTCGCCGCCGCCGGATCGACGGCCAGGGCGGCCGCCAGGCGCAGCGCCCGGGCCGGCGCCAGGCCGCCATCGCCCTGGGGGACGAGCGACACCGACGGCACCCCCGCCGCCCCCAGAGCCCGGGCCAGCGCCGGCGCCTGGGCCGGCAGCACGGCCGCCACGATGCGCCGGGGCGAGGTGCCGGCCGCCACGGCCGCCACCAGCCGCTCGGCCAGCACCTCCACCTGCTCGTGCTCATCCGCCGCGCAGAGCGCCTCGACCACCCCGGGCGCGCCCCCCGGCAGCACCCGCGCCCCCTCCACCTGTCCGCAGGCCTGGAGCCCCCCGGGTCGGGGCGGCCCTTCGGCCAGGCACGCCACCACCCGACCGGCGAGCCAGCCCCGCAGGATGCCCGCCTCGGCCGGATCCACCGGCGCGTCGCCGACCACGACCACCCGCGCCCCCGGCCGCGGGGGCCGCGCGAGGCCGGCCCGCGCCGCCCGCAGGCGATCGTGGGGGCCGGCGACGCCCTCGGCCCGCCGGGCGGCCGCCAGGCGATCCACCAGGCGCCGCATCCAGCCGGCCTCTTCCCGCTCGGCGGCCGGCGCGTCCACATGGGATCGCACCCGGCGAGCCAGCGCCAGGGCGCCGGTGGGGCCGACGATGCGCGCCGCCGCGTCCACCAGCACCGCCTCCAGCCAGAGGGGCGGCGGCGGTCGCAGGCCGGCCCGCGCCAGCTCCGGGGCCGCCAGCGCGTCCACCAGGCCGCTCGGGGTATAGCCGTGGACGCGGAGGTATCCCCCCGCCTCCAGGGCCGACTGTCGCAGGAGAGCCAGCGCCGCTTCGGAGGGGGCCAGGACCACCACCTCGGCGGCGGTGTCGGCGTCACGAACGGCCTGGAGCGCTTCGAAGATGGGTGTGTGCTGCATCCCCGGATTATACTGAAAACGTGTTCAGTAGTCAGGGAAATCAGCAGCCGGAGACGACCATTTTGTACCAGGCCGAGAGGTCCGCCCGCAGGGCCCGCCGGGAGGGCGTGCAGGTACATCATGTGTCCGGCGGGGTACCACGCGAGCTGCAGGCCGCCTCGCAGGCTGCGATCCAGGCCCAGGTGGTCGACCGCGTGCTCGGTGCCGTAGAAGGGCGTCGCCAGGTCGTAGTAGCCGTTGGCCACGAAGACCTTGAGGTGCGGGTTGGCGATCATCGCCCGCCGCAGGCGATCGGCCACCTCGATGTACCCGGTCAGCTCCTCGGGCTTCTCGTACCAGCGCCACTTCTCGTTGGCCTCGGTGCTGAACACCACGTACGGCTCGGGCGGATCGAACCCGAGCGTCCGGCGGACATACAGGTTGATGAGGCCGGCGTAGGCGCCCAGGGGGCCGTCGTAGCTGGGATCGCGCTCGCTGGTGTGGCTGTGCGGGCTGGTGTCGGGTCCGCGAAACCGGCTGTCGAGCCGGCCGACGGTCTGCCTGGCTCCCGCAGCACCGCCTTCGTGAAGCGGGCGTCGGTGATGCGCAGGTCCGCAGCCAGCAGGTCGGCCACGGGCAGGCCGGTGTAGCGGTGCAGGGCCTCGGCGACCCGGGCGGCCTCGGCGTCCGTGATGCGCGCCCCCCGCATCAGGGCGGGGCCGTAGACGTCCTCGGCGAAGCGGCGCACTTCCGCCAGAAAGTCGTGCAGATCCGCCGGCTTGTGGGGCAGGCGGTCGTGGTACCAGGCCGTCGCGGCGTAGCTCGGCAGGAAGGCCTGGTAGGGCAGGTCGTTGCCGGGATCGAAGCAGAGCGGCTGGAACGTGATGGCGGGGCTGACCAGCATCAACCCATTGATCATCAAGCCTTTTCCTGGAGCACCAGGGCCAGCGCCGCCGCCCGGGTCGAGCCGTAGCTCTCGCCGGCGATGAAGCGCGGGGCGTTCCACCGGCCCGTCCGCTGGAGGTACCGCCAGACGAACTCGGCCACCGCGTCCACGTCCGCCTTCACCGACTGCCAGGCGCCATCGCCCCCCGCCTCGCCGCCGCGGCTGAAGCCGGTCCCCACCGGATCGATGAAGACCAGATCAGTGAGGTCGAGCAGCCCCTCGGCGTTGTCCACGAGCTGGTAGGGCGGAGGCGGCGGCAGCTCGGGATCGGGCATCTCGACGCGCCGTGGACCGAAGGCGCCCAGGTGCAGCCACACGGACGCCGAGCCCGGGCCGCCGTTGAAGCAGAACGTGATCGGCCGCTCCGGCGCATCGGGCTCGGCGTCCACGTGGTACGCCACGAAGAAGAGCCCCGCCTGGGGCTCCTCCCGGCTGCCCTTCAGGTGCAGGACGCCGGCCGTCGCCTGGTAGGCGACGCTTCGCCCGTCGATGACCGTGCGGTGAAACGTCTGCTCCGTGCGCTCGGCGGGCACGGGGCGGTGGGGCGGGCTCTTCTCGTCGCTCATCGAAGCCTCCTCTCGCGAGGTGGGGAGCATACCGCCATCGCCGCGCGGCGCGCCCCCTGCCGGCCCACGGCGCCGCTTTGCGCGCTGCCGGGGCCCTCGCTACCCTGGGCGGCGTGGACGAGACCACAAGGGGGAGAGCCATGAAGCATCGAAGCATGGGCCGCGCGCTCGCCTGGACGGCGTGCCTGGCGCTGGCCGCGGTGGGCTGTGACACCGACTCGGGCGAGACGCAGGACGCCGGCGTCGACGGGGCCGTGGGCGCCGGTGGTGCCGGTGGTGAAGGCGGCGGTGCCGGTGGAGCCGGCGGCGTCGGTGGAGCCGGCGGCGTCGGTGGAGCCGGCGGGGCCGGTGGAGCCGGCGGCGTCGGTGGGGCCGGCGGCGTCGGTGGGGCCGGCGGCGTCGGTGGGGCCGGCGGCGTCGGTGGAGCCGGCGGGGCCGGTGGAGCCGGCGGCGTGGGCGGTGGTGCCGGTGGTGCCGGTGGTGCCGGTGGCGTCGGTGGAGCCGGCGTGCCGGCGGCATGGCCGGGGCCGGCGGCGGCGGCGACTGCGTCTGCCCCGACGTCTACATGCCCGTCTGCGGCGCCGATGGCGTGACGTATGGCAACGCCTGCGAGGCCGGCTGCGCCCATGTGCGCATCCTGCACGAGGGCGAGTGCGCCCCCCCCTGCCCCGACGCCAACGACCCCGACGTGCACTACGTCAGCCAGGATCCGGCCGAGTGCGCCCGCATCCGGTTCGCCTGCGAGCCCGGCCAGGAGGCCTTCTCCAACGCCTGCGGCTGCGGCTGCATCGGCCCCGCCGCGCCGCCGGTCTGCCCCGACGTCCCCTGCGCCCGCGGCGAAGCCTGCGTCGACGGCGTCTGCGTCCCCGCCGAGCCCTGCGTCTGCCCGGACATCTTCGCCCCGGTCTGCGGCGCGGACGGCAACACCTACCCCAACGCCTGCACCGCCCGCTGCGCCCAGGTGGCCATCGCCTACGAGGGCGAGTGCCGCCCCATGATGTGCCCCGATCCCAACGACCCCGACGTGCACTACGTCAGCCAGGATCCCGACCGCTGCGCCCTCGTCCGGTTCGTCTGCGAGCCCGGCCAGGAGGCCTTCTCCAACGCCTGCGGCTGCGGCTGCATCGGCCCCGCCGCGCCGCCGACCTGCCCCGACGTCCCCTGCGCCCGCGGCGAGGCCTGCGTCGACGGCGTCTGCGTCCCCGCCGAGCCCTGCATCTGCCCCGACATCTTCGCCCCGGTCTGCGGCGTCGACGGCAACACCTACCCCAACGCCTGCACCGCGCGCTGCGCCCAGGTGGCCGTCGACTACGAGGGCGAGTGCCGCATGGCCTGCCCCGCCGGCAACGGGGTGCGCTACGTCAGCCATGATCCGCTGGAGTGCCGCCTCGTCCGCTTCGTCTGCCCCGAGGGCGCCCAGATGTTCTCCGACGCCTGCGGCTGCGGCTGCCTCTTCCCCGAGGGCCAGTGCGATCCGCAGCTCTGCGGCCCGCCCCTCGGCCTGCCCAACGTGGTCTGCCCCGATGGCTCCATCGGCGGCCCCACCGGACGCTGCCTGGAGAACGACGCGGGCGAGTGCGGCTGGGAGGTGCGCGAGTGCCCCCAGGGCGCCGTCTGCGACGGCTTCGCCGGCATCCCCTGCGCCCGCGGTCAGCGCTGCGAGCACCCGGCCGGCTCCTGCCAGATCGCAGACGGCCAGGGCATCTGCGAGCCCATCCCCGAGATCTGTCCGCGCATCTTCGATCCGGTCTGCGGCTGCGACGGCATGACCTACGGCAACGACTGCGAGCGCCGGGCGGCCGGGGCCCAGCTCGACTACCCGGGCCAGTGCCGGGCCCGCCAGTAGCGGACGGGGCTCGTCAGCCCTGGATGTCGTACTTCCGCAGCAGCCGCCGCAGCTGGTAGCGGCTGTTCAACCCCAGGATTCTCCACGCTTTTTCCTGCACGCCCTCGCACTCGGCGAGGGCGGCGCGCAGGGCCTCCTCGGTGACCTCGCCGGGATCGACCTGGGCCTCCTCGGCCACCGCCGGCACGGCCAGATCCGCCGCCCGCTGCACCACCCCGTCGCGGCTGACGGCCAGGCAGCGCCACAGCAGGGCGTCCAGCTCCCGCACCTGGAGCGGCAACGGGTGCAGCACCAGCGCCGCCACCAGATCCGCCGCCAGGCGGGGGTGCCCCGCCTCGACGAAGGCCGCCACCTCGGGATCCTCGGCCGCCGCCCGCACCAGCAGGTGCCGGATGAGCAGCGGCACGTCCTCACGCCGGTCGTCCAGATCCGGCAGCTCGATGACGTGGCGAAACCGGGCCAGGAAGTCGCTCTTCAGGCTGTCGCGCGGGCGGTTGGTGGCCGCCACCAGGCGCAGATCGGCTCGCCGGGTGCGCGCCTCGCCCAGCCGCTGGTACTCGCCGCCGTCCATCAGCCGCAGCAGATGGGCCTGGAGGGCCGCCGGCAGCTCGCCGATCTCGTCGAGGAAGAGCGTCCCCCCGTCCGCCTCGCCCACCAGGCCCGGCCGCTCGGGCATGCCGGCGTTGGGGTAGTTGCGGGTGTGCCCGAAGAGCTCGGCGTCCACCAGGCTCTCGGGGAGGGTGGCGGCGTTGCGCGCCACGAACGGCCCGCCCGCCCGCGGCGAGGCGCGGTGCAGCGCCCGGGCGGCCAGCTCCTTGCCGGTGCCGCTGCGCCCGAGCACGAGCACATGCCCGACCCGCGGCCCGATGAACGCGAGCTGATCGCGCAGCGCCCAGGCCGCCGGGCTCTCCCCCACGATGCCGTCGGCGTCCGCCTCGCCCCAGGGCCCGGGCGCCGCCCCCCGCCCCGTCGGCAGCACCGCCGGCCGCCGCACGCAGAGCAGCAGCAGCTGGCCCTCCACCTCGATCAGCTCACCCGGCTCCACCACCGCCTGGGTCGTCGCCACCCCCCGCACCAGCAGGGGGCACCGTCCCAGGTTCTCCACCTGCACCCGCAGGCCGAGCCCCTGGAGCCGAAGCTGGCGGCGAGAGATGCGCCGGCTCTCCAGGGGAGTCGCCGGCACGTTGCGGCCGGGACGCTGGCGGACGAGGCCCTCGGTCCCCCGGCCCAGCTCCACGGCCGCACCCCGGGGCACCACCAGCAGGGCCTCCCCCACCTTCTGGGGCTCCTCCGCCGACCAGAGGATGACCAGCGCCAGCCGCTCGCCCGGATCCCGCAGCGCCCCGCGCGCCTCGGCCGGCGCCACCTCGGTGGTCTCGTCGCTCACTGCTCCCGCCGCTCCCGCGCGACCCGCCACAGATCGGTCGCGTACAGGCGAGGGTAGCCGAGGCCGGCGATCCACGCCCACTCGGGCCGGGCGTCGCGCCCCTGCGCCTCCAGCGCCTCGGCGTAGATCACCCGGGCCTCCACCAGCCGCTGCAGATCCCCCTCGTCGCGGACGCCCTCGAGCCCGCCGCTCTGGGCCCGCAGCGCCGCGAGGGCCGCGTCCACGTCGCCGCCACCCAGCAGATCTGCCTTGCCGATCAACAGCTTGCTGGCCTGGAGCCACGCCCCGCGGGCGGGCCCCAGGGTGGCCGCGTCGACCGCCCGGGCCTCGGCCTCGGCCCCCCAGGCCCGCAGCTTCTCCGCGTCCGCCCCCACCCGCGCGAGCAGCCGCAGCAGCTCGGGCCTCGCGGGCGCCGCCTCCTCGTCGTCGAGCAGCTCGAGCACCCGCGCGGCCACCCCCGTGGCCGGCTCACCCGCCACCAGCGCCACCCGCGGCCGCAGCGAGAGCACCTGCACCCGGCCGCTCTCGCTGGCCGCCGCCCAGGTCGTCATCACCCCCTCGGCCGCCTCCCACTGCCCCCGGCAGATCAGGGCCTGGGTGGCCAGGCTGCGGGTCCAGTCCAGGTTCCCCTCGCGCCCCAGCGCCTCGATGCGCTGGATGCGGCGCAGGGCCGCGACCGCCGCCTCGTCGCAGCGCCCGCGCAGGATGTCCACCGCGAAGCCCATGTGCTCGGCGTACAGGTTGTCGGGGCTGCGACGCACGGCCGCCGCGAAGCGCCTGGCCGCCGCATCGTACCGGCCTGCATAGAGATCCAGCTCCCCGAAGACCTCGGCGAAGCCCGGATCCTCCGGGGGAATCCCCAGCCCGCCCAGCACCTCCTCGGCCTCGGCCACGCGGCCACGGAACGCCAGCGCCCGGACCAGGCGCGAGGCCGCCTCCTCGTGGCGGGGCGCGAGGGCGAGCACCCGCCGCGCCACCTCCTCCAGCGCGCTCAGATCCCGCAGCGCCGGATCGTAGGCGCGCAGGACCATCAGCAGCTCCGCCGCCGCCAGATCCGCGGGCCACCGCTCCAGCAGCGCGTGTAGCGCCTGCAGCGCCGCCTCGCCGTCACCCCGGCCGATCGCCTGCCACGCCACGGCCAGCGCGCGCTCCCGGGCCGACAGATCCTCGCGGGCCAGGAGCGCCGTCGCCTCCGCCTCGATCTCGATGTTCTGCCGGCGGGACCGCAGCAGCGCCAGGCGGTCCAGCCGCGCCTCCACGAAGCCGGGCTCGAGCTGCAGCGCCCAGCCCAGATCCCGCTCCGCCGCCTCGAAGTCCCCCGTCCGGAGGGCCTGGCGGCTTGCGAGCAGCGCCCCGTATGCGCTGGCAGAACGGGCTGGAATCACGAACTTTTCCGGTGGATCCACCTGCAAGACGCCCAGCAGCCCGCGCGCCAGCACCGTCGCCGCCTGGAGCGGATCGGCTGGCGCCCGGACGGTGAAGCTGCGGACGGCCTCGTCGGCCAGGGTGTCCACCAGCTCCACCTCCAGGGCCAGGCCTTCCCCCGCCTCCCGCAGGCTGCCCCGCACCACCAGATCCACGTGGCCGAGCCGCCGACCGGGCCGGGCGAGGGAGCGGGGCGGCAGATCCGGGCCGACGACCTGATCCGGCCGCAGCGTCCCCTCCAGCACCGCCAGCGGCACCGCCACCAGCGCCTCGGGGGCCTGCTCCAGCGCGTGCCGCAGCGCGTCGGCCAGCACCGCCGCCCGGGGATCGTCGGGATCGTCGTCCGGGGCGGCGAAGCCGGCCACCGCGACCACCGGCCGGGGAGGCAGCGTCCGCATCGGCGGGGCAGGCGGGCTCGCCGCCGGCAAGGGCGCCGGCCGATCCTGCCCGAACCACCCCCACGCCGCCGCGCCCGCGATGACCAGCACCATCACGGCGTAGCGCCCCACGGGCCGTCGCCGCACGGGCCCCACCGAGATGGACGCGACCGCGGGCGCCGACGAAGCGAGCACCGCGGCGGCGCGATCCTGATCCGCCACGAAGGCGGCCAGCGCCGCCGGATCGACGGCGGGCACCGACGCCAGCGCCACCGCCAGGGCCTCCCCGTCGCGGTAGCGCCCCGCGGGATCCCGCGCCAGGCACCGCTCGACCACCGCCACCAGACCCGGATCGGCCTCCGGCACCGCCGCCCCGAGAGGCGTGTGGGCCGCGGCCGACAGCGCCAGCGCCGTCGCCCCCTCGGAGTCGCGGGCGAACGGGTGCGTCCCCGCGACCAGCCGGTAGAGCACGACGCCGAGGGAGAAGACATCGGCGGCCGGCCCCACGGCCGCCCCCTCCACCTGCTCGGGGGCCATGTAGGCCGGCGTGCCGACCCGCGCCCCCGTCGCGGTGACGCGCTCCTCCAGCAGCTCCGGGCGGCGCGCCAGGCCGAAGTCGACCACCCGCACGGTGCCGTCGGCCTGGACGAGCAGGTTCGCGGGCTTCACGTCCCGGTGCGTCATCCCGGCGCGGTGTACGGCCCCCAGCGCGGCGGCCGCCTGGCGGCCCACCGCCGCGGCGAAGGGCGCCGGCCAGGGCCGACCCGCCAGCTCGGCCAGCGGGGCCCGTCCACCAGCTCCATCGCCAGGAAGAGCTCTCCCTCCGCCGACTCATCGATGCGGTGCACCCGCACCACGCCCGGGTGATCGAGCGTCGCCAGCGCCCGGGCCTCACGCCAGAAGCGGGCCCGCGCCTCGGCCTGGCCCCGCAGACGGCCGGCCACGCGCTTGATGGCCACCGGCCGCTGCAGCGCCTCGTCGAAGCCCCGGTAGACCTCGCCCATCCCGCCCCGGCCGAGGAGGCCGTCGACGCGGTAGGGGCCGATGCGCGCCGGCATCCCCTCGGGATCGGCGGCCGGCGGCGTCGGATCGAAGGTGGCGTCGGGATCCATGGGGGGTAGTATCGCAGCCCACACCGGGCCACTCAATCGAGCCGCTCGCGGGCGATTACCCGGCCCGACAATCGAATCGTGGCGACCGAATTCCCTTGCACGGGGCCTGGATGGCCGCGGGTGCGGTGATGCACAATTCGGAGAAAAAGTCAACCCCTGGCGTTGCGGCGCCGAACGGGGTGATTACTTGTCGCGGTCGCCCCGGTCCACAGGAGTGCCCATGGACTTCATCAACGCTGCCCTCGCCCTCCCGACCGGCTTCTTCACCCTGTTCCTCGTCATCGCCCTCATCTACTGGCTCTTCGTCATCATCGGCGCGTTCGACATCGACTTCCTGAACTTCGGGGACGGGGCCGCCGACGGCGTCCTCGACGCGGGCGCCGAGGGCATCGCCGAGGGCGCCGCTGACGGCATCGCCGAGGGCGCCGCGGAGGGCGCGGCCGACGGCGTCGCCGACGGAGCCGCCGAGGCCGCGGGCAAGGCGGCCGCGGAGGGCTCGGCCAGCGTGCTCGCCGGCCTCTTCGCCGCGCTGAGGCTGCGGTCGGCCCCCGTCACGGTCGTCCTCTCGCTCATCTTCCTGTTCGGCTGGATGATCAGCTTCTTCAGCATGCAGGCCCTCGGTGGGCTGGGCCTGGGCGGCTTCTTCGTCGGCGCCGGGGTGGGCCTCGGGGCCCTGCTGCTGGCCCTGCCCATCACCGCCGCCGCGGTGCGCCCGCTGGCCCCCATCTTCGAGCCGGCCCACGCCCGCCGCCGCTCGGCGCTGCTGGGCAACACCTGCACCCTCGCAACGGGCCGGGTGACGGCCACCTTCGGCCAGGCCAACGTCGTCGTCGATCGGGATCACCTGCTCGTCCAGGTGCGCTGCCGGCGGCCCAACGGCCTGACCAAGGGCGACGAGGCGCTCATCGTCGACTTCGACCCCGAGCGCGAGACCTACATCATCGAGCCCCTCGGCGGTGACCGCTGATGGGCGCCCCTGATCCGCATCTGCTCCGGACGCCGCTGGCGTCCCCCTGCACCTGGGCGGCCGAGGCCGCGAGGAGGAACCCGCGATCATGAGCATTCAGATTCTGCTGGGCGGCGTCGCCGTCGTCCTCGTCGTCCTCGTCGGCCTGATGATCATCATCGCGAAGTTCTACCGGAAGGTGGATCAGGGCAGAGCGCTCATCATCAACAAGATGAAGACGGAGCCCGAGGTCACCTTCACCGGCGGCGTGGTCTATCCCATCATCCACCGCGCCGAGGTCATGGACATCTCGGTCAAGACCATCGAGCTGGAGCGATCCGGCCATGAGGGCCTGATCTGCAAGGACAACATCCGGGCGGACATCAAGGTCACGTTCTTCGTGCGGGTCAACAAGACCACCGAGGACGTGCTGAAGGTGGCCCAGTCCATCGGCTGTGTGCGCGCCAGCGACCAGCGCACCCTCGAGGAGCTGTTCGCGGCCAAGTTCGCCGAGGCCCTCAAGACCGTCGGCAAGCGGCTCGAGTTCGAGCAGCTCTACACCCAGCGCGATGACTTCAAGGATCAGATCATCGAGGTCATCGGCCAGGATCTGAACGGCTACGTCCTCGAAGACGCCGCCATCGACTTCCTCGAGCAGACCCCCATGGAGAAGCTCGATCCCAAGAACATCCTCGACGCCCAGGGCATCCGGAAGATCACCGAGCTGACCACCGGCCAGAACATCCAGACCAACGAGCTCAAGCAGAAGGAGCGGATGGAGATCGGCCGCCAGAACCTCTCCGCCAACGAGGCGGTGTTCCGGTTCGAGCAGTCGGAGGCCGAGGCCCGGGCCAAGAAGGAGAAGGAGATCACGATCGCCCAGGAGCGCGAGCGCAACGAGGCGCTGCGGGTGAAGCACGAGGAAGAGAAGCGCACCGCCCTGACGCTGCAGAAGGCCCAGGAAGAAGTGCAGATCGGCGACCAGAACAAGGCGCGGGCGGTCGAGGTGGCCGAGAAGGCCCGCGAGCGCGAGGTGGCCGTCGAGCAGGTCCGCGTCCAGAAGGCTCGTGAGATCGAGGACATCGGCCGCGAGCGCGACGTGGAGCTGCGCCGCATCGAGAAGGAGAAGGCCCTCGAGGTCGAGCGCAAGGAGATCGCCGACGTGGTGCGCGGCCGCGTCGCCGTCGAGAAGACGGTGGCCGAGGAGGAGGAGCGCATCAAGGATCTGCGGGCCCACGCGGAGGCCGAGCGCCACAAGAAGGTGGCCATCATCGGCGCCGAGGGGGAGGCCCAGCAGAACCTGGTGAAGGGCATCAAGGCCGCCGAGGCCGAAGAGGAAGTCGCCAAGCACGCGGCCCGCAAGCGGCTGACCGAGGCCGAGGCGGCCCTGGAGGCGGCCGACAAGGAGGCCCGCGCCAAGATCCGGCTGGCCGAGGGTGTGCAGGCCGAGACCGCCGCCGCTGGCCTGGCGAGCGTGCGCGTGCAGGAGGCCGAGGCTGCCGCCATCGAGAAGCGCGGCCTCGCCGAGGCCCGGGTGACGCTGGAGAAGATGCAGTCCGAGGCGGTCGGCGCCGAGAAGCAGGGCTTCGCCCGGGTGAAGGTGCGCGAGGCCGAGGCCGAGGCCATCCGCAAGGAAGGCGACGCCCAGGCCGACGTGATCAAGGGCACCGAGCTGGCCCGCGCGGCCGGTGAGGAGGAGAAGGGCCTGGCCCACGTGCGGGTGCAGGAGGCCGAGGCCGCCGCCATCGAGAAGCGCGGCCAGGCCGAGGCCGTGGCCATCGAGAAGAAGCTGACCGCGGAGGCCGCCGGCCTCGCCGAGAAGGCGACGGCCATGAAGGCCCTCGACGACAAGAGCCGGGCCCACGAGGAGTTCCGGTTCAAGATCGAGAAGGAGCGCGAGGTGGCCATCGCGGCCCTCGAGGCGCGCGTGCAGATGGCCGAGGCCCAGGCGAAGGTC
This sequence comes from bacterium, assembly GCA_041389985.1. GTDB lineage: Bacteria > Myxococcota_A > Bradymonadia > UBA7976 > UBA1532 > JACKDP01. The sequence goes on along the minus strand of JAWKQS010000005.1, from coordinate 75,521 downwards.
ATGGGCGCGGCCATGGAGTCGGCGAAGATCAACATCGTCGGCGGCGACGGCCAGTTCTTCGACCGCTTCGTCAAGGCGGTGGGCCAGGGCCAGGCCCTGGACGCCTTCATGGACAACAGCGCCCTCGCCAAGGGGGCCCTCGGCGGCTACGCCACGGGCGAGCGGGTGGTCGCCGACGACCTCCAGGCCATCCTGGGCGGCCTCACGGCCGGCACCCTCAAGGATCTCAGCCTCGCCACGCTGCTGACCCGCCTCGCCGCGGGCGCGGACGACGAGACGAAGGGGCGCCTGGCCGCCCTGGCCGCCGAGGCGAAGAAGCTCGGCCTCGACGTGATCAAGCCGAGCTGACCCGATGGCCGAGGAGCAGCCCGCACCGCCGGCCCTCGACGCCGGCAACTACGAGATCATCCGCGGCCGGCTGGTCAGCCAGGGGCAGATCCTGCGCCAGCGGGCCGAGGCCCTCAACGCCCGGCGCAAGGAGGTCTTCGGCGGCACGGAGCTGGCGGTCATCGCCCAGAGCCGCGTCCGCACCGAGAACAACTGCCGGCCGCGCGACCTCCGCAGCGTCGGGGGCCACCTGCTCCTCGGCTACGAGGTCGCCTTCGGGCTCAAGCAGGACATCCGCGTCGAGGATGTCTTCGCGCTGCACCAGTTCGAGCACGTCGACGACATCGCCGAGTTCCCGAGAGAGTCCTTCGAGGCGGCCGGCGGCTTCCTCCAGGACCCGGGATTCGTCAAGGATTTCAACGACCTCTTCCGGTACTACCGCGAGGCGCGGCTGCTCCAGCTCCGGCGCGTCGAGGGGCTCCTGCTGGCCGTCTTCCAGGTGGGCCAGGCCCTCACCGACGTCAAGGTCTTCCGGTGGCGGGTCCAGAAAGGGGGCACGCTCCAGTACGTCGACAACCGCGGGGAGCGGGACTACACCTTCCCCCCGGCCCATGACTTCACCTGGCGGTCCACCACCCGCGAGATGCAGGTCCACGGCCAGCACCCGCACGTCAACATCAACAACCGCGTGTTCGTCGAGACCGTCGGGGGCGACCTGACGGTCAAGGTCGAGAACAACACCAGCGACGGCCGGGGCATCTACCGCGAGCCCGTCGACGACCAGAACCAGACCCTCGACGACGGCGACATCGGCTACGCCGATCTGGGCACGCTGATCCTGCTCAAGATCCGGCCCTATCGCGAAGAGAAGCACCGCTACCTGGTCTTCAACACCCGGACGCAGGGCGTCGTGCGCATCGACGCCATCGGGCGGGCCTGCGTCCAGCTCCCCGAGGATCACGGCATCATCTTCCCGGGGGGCTACGTCCTGCAGGACGGCTCCCACAAGGTCTTCGACGAGGTCAACGAGCGGCTGCGCTTCAAGGCGACGATCAAGTCGCCCAACGGCGAGGACGTGCTCTACGTCTTCTACGATCCCGTCGACGGCCACTACGCGCTGCTGCCGTACAACCTCATCCGCAAGGAGGTCCAGACCCCCATCCACTGCCACGGCTACAGCCTGTTCCAGGACGGCCGCATGGTGGTGTTCCGCTCGGTCACTGGGGAGCCGACTCGGGTCCACCCGCTCCAGGTCTGGCAAACGCCTTTTGTTTCTGCGGAGTTCGCCGCCTCGGCCCCGACCGATGGCAGCTTCCTCTCCAAGGTGGGCAACGCCGATCTGGTGCGGGGGATCAGCGACGCCCTGTCCATCTGCCGCCTCATCGACGCCTCGAAGCCGACCCGCCAGATCTACGAGGATCTCATCGCGGCCCTGAGCCGGCTGGGCGACGCCTACTACTGGCTCGCCAACCCGGAGGTGGGCTTCGCCGAGACCATCACGGAGCTGCGCCGCACCACCGAGCTCATCGTCGACGAGTTCGAGAAGGTCCTGGCCCTCCAGCGGCGCGCCGGGCAGACGCTCAGCGAGGTCGAGGCGAAGCAGACGGAGGTCATCCGAAACCTGCGCCAGGCCGAGCTGAACACGGTCGAAGCCTACATGCGCGGCCTGACGGCTCTGCGCACCCAGCGTGGCCACCTGATCACGGTGCGCGAGGTCCGCTACATCGACCGGACGCGGCTCGATGCCCTCGAGGCCGAGGCGGTCGAGCACTTCGATCGGCTGACCCGCGAGTGCGTCATCTTCCTCCAGCGCGACAGCGCCCTCGGACCCCTCAAGGCCGACATCGCGACGCTCCTGGCAGACGTGGAGAAGGCGGAAAAGGTCTCTGAGATCAATCCCTTGCGGGATCGGATGGAGGCGCTCTCCCAGGGCCTGGACCTGCTGACCGAGATCATCGCGGGCCTGCAGATCGACGATGCCACGGCCCGCACCGCCATCCTGGAGGACATCTCCGAGGTCTTCGGGCACCTCAACCGCGTCCGCGCGACGCTCGAGGTCCGCCGCAAGGGCCTGCTGGGGCAAGAGGGCCGCGCCGAGTTCGGGGCGCAGTTCAAGCTGTTCGGCCAGTCGGTGGCCTCGGCCCTCGCCCTGTGTGACACCCCCGAGCGCTGCGACGCCGAGCTCTCCCGGCTCATGGTCGGCCTGGAGGAGCTGGAGGCCCGGTTCAGCGAGTTCGACGAGTTCATCGCCGACCTCACCGCGAAGCGGGAGGAGGTCTACGAGGCGTTCGGCAGCCGCAAGCAGACGCTGCTCGACGAGCGCCAGCGCCGGGTGGGCAACCTGCTCAAGGCGGCGGATCGCATCCTGGAGGGGGTGACGCGGCGGGCGCGCAGCTTCCAGGGCGAGGACGAGCTCAACGCCTGGTTCGCCGCCGACAACATGGTGCTCAAGCTGCGCCAGCTCTCGGAGCAGCTCGCCGAGCTGGGCGACGGGGTGAAGGCCGACGAGCTGGTCTCTCGGCTCAAGTCGGCCCGGCAGGACGCGCTGCGCGGCCTGCGCGACAAGCTCGAGCTCTACGAGGGCGGCGGCAACCTCATCAAGCTCGGCAGCCACCAGTTCACGGTGAACACGCAGCCCCTGGAGCTCACGCTGGTGCCCCGCGACGACGGGATGGCGCTGCACCTGACGGGCACCGACTTCTTCGAGCCCGTGACCGACGAGGCCTTCCAGGCCACGAAGCCCTGGTGGAGCCAGACCATCATCAGCGAGAGCCCCACGGTCTACCGGGGCGAGTACCTGGCCGCCACCCTGCTGGCGGCCGCCGAGTCCGGGCAGGATGGCTTGTCGATCAAGGGGTTGCAGGACGCGCAGCTCAGCCCGGGCGGGCTCCTTGCCCTGGTCCGGGAGCGCGCTCAGCAGCGCTACGAAGAGGGCTACGAGCGCGGGCTGCACGATCACGACGCCGCGCTGATCCTCGAGAAGCTGCTGGCGATGCGCCTGACCGCCGGGCTGCTGCGGTTCGGCGCCTGGCCGCGGGCGACGGCCGCGCTCGCCTGGGGCGCCGGCCTGGGGGGAGCGGCCCGGGCCGGGTGGCAACGGCGGGCGCGGAACCTGTGCCGTCTGCGGGACCGTTTCGGACCGGGCGAGGCCTTCCGCCAGCTCGGCGACACCCTCGGCGACGCCATCGCGGCCTGGCTGCGCGACCACCACCTGCCGGAGTTCGCGGCCCACGCCCCGCTGGCGGGACGCTACCTGGTGGAGGAGCTCGGCGCCCAGGATCCCCCGCGCTTCACGACCAGCCGGGATGCCGAAGATCTGCGGCTGGCGCTGCACCGCCACCTCGACGAGACCGACGGGCGCAGGGAGTTCGAAGAGGACCTCAGGGCCCTCAAGGACGATCCCCTCGCGCGGGTGGACCTGGCGCGGGCGTGGATCGGTGCGCTCGCGGGACCGACCGCCGATCCTGGCACCGTCCTCGAGGCAGCCGTCGCCGCGGCCGGAGACGCCGTGGCCCGGGACGTCTCCAGCGCCGTCGTCCGCACCGAGGTCAAGGGCCTGCTGGGCCAGCACCCCCGCATCCGCGACCAGGTGCTGCCCCTCCAGCTCGACGAGCTGCTCGGGCGATTGACCCACTACCGCGAGGTCTGGCTGCCGGGCTACCAGCGCTACCGGGAGGCCCGGCACGCGTTGCTGGAGGATGCCCGGATCCGCTTGCGGCTCAACGAGTTCCAGCCACGCATCATGTCCAGCTTCGTGCGCAACCGCCTCATCAGCGAGGTCTACCTGCCCATCATCGGCGACAACCTCGCCAAGCAGATGGGCGCGGCGGGCGAGAAGAAGCGTACGGATCTCATGGGCTTGCTGCTGCTGGTCTCACCCCCCGGCTATGGCAAGACGACGCTCATGGAGTACGTGGCCAACCGGCTGGGGCTCGTCTTCGTGAAGGTCAACGGCCCCGCGCTGGGACACAGCGTCACGTCGCTGGATCCGGCCGAGGCGCCCAACGCCACGGCCCGCCAGGAGGTCGAGAAGATCAACCTGGCCTTCGAGATGGGCAACAACGTGATGCTCTACCTCGACGACATCCAGCACACCCACCCGGAGCTGCTGCAGAAGTTCATCAGCCTGTGCGACGGCCAGCGCAAGGTAGAGGGCGTCTGGCGGGGGCGTACGCGCACCTACGACCTGCGGGGCCGCAAGTTCTGCGTCGTGATGGCGGGCAACCCGTACACGGAGACGGGGGCGAAGTTCCAGATCCCCGACATGCTCGCGAACCGCGCCGACACCTACAACCTGGGTGACATCCTGGAGGGGCGCGACGAGGCGTTCTCGCTCTCGTACCTGGAGAACGCGCTCACCAGCAACGCCGTGCTCGCCCCGCTGGCCGCCCGTGACCAGGCCGACGTCTACCGGCTCATCCGGATGGCCCGGGGGGACGAGGTCCCGCACAGCGAGCTCAAGCACGACTACAGCGCCGTGGAAGTCTCTGAAATCACGGCGGTCTTCCAGCGACTGCTCACCATCCAGGCGGTGGTGCTGCGGGTGAACCAGCAGTACATCGAGTCCGCCGCCCAGGAGGACGCCTTCCGGACGGAGCCGCCCTTCAAGCTCCAGGGCAGCTACCGCAACATGAACAAGATGGCCGAGAAGGTCGCGTCGGCGATGAACGACGCCGAGCTGCAGGGCCTCATCGACGACCACTACAACGGCGAAGCCCAGACGCTGACCACCGGCGCCGAGGCCAACCTCCTCAAGCTCGCCTCCCTCCGCCAGCGGATAAGCGACGCCCAGGCCGCGCGCTGGGAGGAGATCAAGCGCGGCTTCCGGCGGGTCCAGATCAGCGGCGGCAAGGACGACGACCCCGCCGTCCGCGTCGCCACGACCCTCACCGGCATCGCCGAGGGCCTCGACAGCCTCCGCAGCACGATCGCTGCGGGGAGCGGTGGCGAAATCACGAGTGAGATCAAAGCACTGCGTGAGGCGGTCGCGGGGCGGGGCATCGACGCCAGGGCCTTCACCCCCATCGCCGCCGCCCTCGGCGCCATCCGCGACGAGCTGGAGAGCGGCGGCACGAGCGAGCTGGCCAACGCCCTCGGCACCATCGCTCTGAAGCTCGACGGCTTACGCACCGCGGTGACCAAGGCGACCGGGAGTCCGACGCTCCCGCCGGTCGCCAGCGCCCGGCCGCTCGGCGCCCCGGCACCCGCCGCCAGCGGTGACGTCACCGAAGCCCTCACCGCCGTCGCGCAGGCGCTCCAGGCGGTGGGCCGGCCCCAGGTCGAGGTGCGCATGCCCCCGCCCGCCGGCATCGAAGAGCTGCTGGGACAGCAGGTGGCCATCGTCGAGCGGACGCTCGTCCCCCTCGTGAAGGCCAGCGCCGAGAACCTGCGCGACGCCCAGGCCATCGGCCGGCACGTCGAGGAGCTCATCGCCCTGCTGCGCGACGTGGACGCCGGCCTGCGGAAGTAGGCGACCGACGGTCGGCGCCTCGGCTCACACCTGGGCGAAGCCACAAGGCGATCCGGCGGCCGTCATCGCGCTCGCCCTGGACAGCCTGCGCCCGCCTGAGGCCACCGAAGCCGCCTGACCCATGCCGTCGGGAGCCCCGGCAGCCAGCGGACCAGGCCGGTACCTACCCACGCCCTCATCTAGGACCACCAGCGCCCGAGCGGGCCCTGACCGCTCACGAGGTTCATCTCCGCGATGGTGCTACGTTCCACGCTGAACGGAACGGCGCCGCCGCCGCGGCTCTGGTCGCCTACGGGGTTCGTCGTCGGGATGGTGCAGCATTCCAACTTGAACGGAACGGTGCTGCCTCCGAGCGACGGGGTTCGACCTTTGGGGGGTGCAGGGTTGCCGCGACGCTGGAACGGGTGTGGTCCAGGGGCAGTGGGCTAAGGGTTGGGTCACGTCCACGCAAGTGGTGTACGAGGTTCACCACGTCATCTCCCCCTACACCGCCTCCGCCGCCAGTCGGCGGGGCGCCTCTGCTTCCACGACCACGCTCCCTGACGTTGTGCCCTGCACCGCCTCCAGGTTCATGTAGCGTCGCGCTTCGATCCACTCATCGTTCTGCTCGGCCAGCACCATCCCGACCAGTCGCAACAGCGCGAATCTACTCGGGAAGATCCCGACCACGTCGGTCCTCCGTCTCACTTCCTTGTTGAGCCGTTCCTGGGGGTTGTTCGACCAGATCTGCTTCCACACGGTCGTCGGGTGCTGGGTGAAGGCCAGCAGGTCCTCGCGCGCCTCGGCCAGGTAGTCGGCGACGTCTGGGAAGCGGCCCTCGAGCTGTGTGACGACCCGGCTGAACTGGGTCCCGACCTCAGCCGCGTCCGGCTGCTGGAAGATGGTCCGCACCGCCGTGGCGACGAAGCTCTGCGCCTTCTTGGGCACCTTCGTGAGCAGGTTGCGCATGAAGTGCGTGCGGCACCGCTGCCAGCTCGCCGACGGCAGCGCCGCCCCGATGGCCTTCACCAGGCCACTGTGGGCGTCCGAGGTCACGAGCCGCACGCCCCCCAGGCCGCGGGCGACCAGGCCGCGCAGGAAGGCGAGCCAGCCGGCGCCGTCCTCCGTCGTCGTGGTGTCCAGCCCGAGGACCTCGCGCTTGCCTTCCTGGTTGACGCCCACCGCGAGCAGAGCCGCGACGCTGACCACCCGGCCCTCCTCGCGGCACTTGATCTCGAGAGCATCGACCCAGACGAACGGGTAGGCCCCCGAGAGCGGACGTTCTCGGAACGCCTTGACCTCTTCATCCAATGATTCCGAGAGCTTGGAGACCTGCGACTTCGAGATGCCCTCGACGCCGAGCGCCTTGACGAGCTTGTCGACGCGCCTGGTCGACACCCCCAGCACGTAGGACTCCGCGATGACGCTCATCAACGCGCGCTCGGCCCGTCGGCGGCGCTCCAGCAGCCACTCGGGGAAGTAGCTCCCCGAACGCAGCTTGGGAATGGCGAGCTCGATGGTGCCCGCCCGCGTGTCCCAGGGGCGGATGCGGTAGCCGTTGCGCTGGTTGACCCGCGCCGGCGACCGCTCGCCATGGGCTGCGCCACACAGCGCATCAACCTGCGCCCCCATGAGCGACTCCGTGACGTTCTTGAGGAGCTCGGCGACCACGTCGTCGGGCGTCTCCTCGATCAGCTTGCCCAGCAGGGCCTTTCCATCCATCTTCATGTCGACCACCGTTTCTGGCCTCGGCCAGATCGTCTTTGTGTTTGGCGACTTGAAGATGACGCGGTGGTCCCTCTTCTTCCAGGCCCCGGGCGCCCGCGGCTGACGCCGAGGCTGGTGCCGGGGTCAGGTCAGGGCTCGTACACCACGTGCGTGGACTCTACCAAGACGGCCTGCGGCGTTCGAAGAGCGGGCGAGCACCGGGCTGGACCCCTGATGTGACCTGTCCACGAAATCCGGGTGTGCCTGATCTCGACTTGAACGCAGGCCACGGTCAGTCGGCTGGCAGGTGGCCGAGGAGCCAGCGCTTGAGGAGCGGCAGGACGACCGAGGCCTGCATGGCCTGCTGGTGGTCGAGGTGGTCGAAGAGGTGGACGGTCCAGCCGAAGGCGGTGAGCGTCTCGCGGTGGATGGCGAGGGGGTCGGCGAGGCGGACGTTGACGTCGCCCCAGGCCTGGCCGTAGTGGATGGCGTCGGCGCTCCCGGCGAAGCAGAGGCGGGGGGAGGTGAGCTGGGGGAGGGCCGCGGTGTCGTCGAAGCCTTCGAGGCTCTCGTAGAGCGTCACGAACTGCCGGGTGCGGTCGGCGGGGAGGTCGCGAGCGGACCAGATCTCGTCTTCCGGGACGTCCTGCTCGAGAAGCCGGCCTTCTTCCGTTGCTGGCGTGGCTTCGGCGGCGATGCCGTCGGCCAGCTCCCACATCAGCGCCTTGTGCTCCTTGGGGTGAGCTCACCATTGAGCCTGCCCGAGCGGGCCTTGACCGCCCACGGGGTTCATCTCCGCGATGGTGCTACGTTCCACGCTGAACGGAACGGCGCCGTCGCCGCGCCTCTGGTCGCCTACGGGGTTCGTCGTCCGGATGGTGCAGCATTCCAACTTGAACGGAACGGTGCTTCCGAGCGACGGGGTTCGACCCTTTGGGGGTGCAGGGTTGCCGCGACGCTGACCGGGGTGGTCCAGGGGCAGTGGGCGAAGGGCTGGAGGGGGGTGGCAGGTGTGGGGATGCGTTCTACGGCGCGTGGTGTCGGGGAGAGCGCGTGGGGTCCCCTTGTGGGGCACACGCCACCGGTGGCGCCTCAGGCGGGCGCTCATGCTGCGTGATTTCGGGGTACTTGTGCCTGGCCCATCCGCTCTGCGCCCGGTCCCTGAGCTTCTTCCTGGCGTGCGACGGCGGGATGGTGCAGGCCGGGAACGGATGAGCGGCTGCGTCGGATCCCTCCAGCCACTTCCAGTACGCGATGTGGGCGATCTGGTACGTAGGCCTTCAGCGCTCGGCGTGGCGCCTGCGCCAGGCTTCCCGGTCCTCCTTCGTGCCGTGCACCACCGGCGCGCGGGCTGCGCTTGCGCTCCTTCGGCCGCGTCATCGGGTCGACGTAGCGCACCGCTTCGGGGTCGGGCACCGGTAGGCCAGCCTTCTTCCGCCGCGGGCGGGCTTCCGCGGCGATGCCGTCGGCCAGCTCCCACATCAGCGCCTTGTGCCTCGGCGTGAGCTCCCAGGCCCGGCAGGCGGTCGAGGCGGACGGGTGAGCTCTTCACTGCGGCCGTCGCCGCGGACGAAGGCTGGTGCCGCGCAGCTTCCTCGCCCCGCAGCAGCGCGGGGTTGGCGCAGGCGAAGACGTCGTCGGCCGGGTGCCTCGACTTCAGCTCGGCGGTCGCCTGGCCCATGAAGTACCGCATTCGGTCGAGCGCGTGTCTTCCGAGACGACCTGGATGGCGTGGTTCGGGATGAGGCACTGGCCCGTCCGGTCGTGGAACTTGTTGACTCCTCTTCGCGATTTCGCGACAGACCCACTCCAGGAGAGGCTCTTGTCCACCAGCTCCACCACCCCGAGGAGCAGGTGCAGGTGGTTGGACATGAAGTAGTAGTTGTAGAGGTCGAAGTCGAAGGCGAAGCCGTCTTCCTCGCCGACCCGCTGCTGGGCGCGCGCCAGAATGCCTGTCAGCAGGTCCACCATCCGACCTGCGGCGCCGCAGGAAGAGGTCGTTGGTGACCTTGCAGGTGACCTCGGCGACGAGCACGTAGATGCCCAGTCGAGGGCTGTAGAGGCGCTTCTCGTACTCGATGATGATCATGTCGGCCATGGGGAGTCCTCCCGTGGTCGGGGCCTCTCTCCCTTCGGTCAGGTCGCAGCGTGTCGCAGACTATTTTCGAAAGTCCTGTTCTTGTTGAGAAAAAGTTCGCTGGCTGCCTGGCCGCCCCGGCCCGACCCTCCGGGGCCGGCTGGGGATGTGGCGGCCGAGCAGCCAGAAGCCGACGCCGAGGAGCCCGGCGCTGAGTCCGTAGCCGAGGCCGAGGCCGACGCGCTCGGCCGCGGAGGATCGCGGGCGGCGGCGTGGAGTCCGCCTGGGCCATGGCCGCGGCGCTCGCAAGGCCTGCGGCGAGCAGCGCCCAGGCCGGACCCATGCGCCCCGGCGGGTCGGCGGCGGCGGGGTCCCAGGGGGCGGGCTCGGCCGCAGGCCGATCTCGAGCTCGAAGAGCTCGCGCGGGCGGGGCCTGATGCGGCGCCGGCCTGGGAAGCACCCGTCGAGCTCCAGCAGGACGTCGCGACGTCCGTGGTGAGGCGGACCTGCTGCGGGGTCGCGCCCGTGCCCTCGCCATCGATGGTCAGCCGCGCGCCGCCGGGCACGCTCCGATGTCCACGTCCGCCGTGCAGGTCTCGGTCAGGCGTCGGTGGAGGTCGGGCTCCGGTCGATCCGCCCACACGGCGCGAGGCACGGGTGGACGGGGCGCCCCCGCTCGTCCGCCGCGCACTGCTCGGCGCACCGGGCGAGCGCCCGATCCAGGGTGGCCAGGGCCGGTCCGCAGCCCTGGGGCAGCGTGCCCTGGACGACCGCGATGTTGACCAGGAAGGTCGGGTCGGGCTGGCGCGCATAGGCGCGCTCCCAGGCGACGATGGCCTCCTGCCGCTTGCCGGCCCGGAGGAGGGCCAACGCCTCCACGCCCAGCCGGCTGGCCTCGGTACCGGGCTGTCCGCTCGGGGCCGCGAGCACCACCATCGCGGCGGCCAGGTGCATCGCGGCTACGGCGCCTTGACCAGCGCGCGCGCGGCCGCCGTGATGGCCGCGCCGTCGGTGTCGGTGAAGCCCGGGTGCACCGACCGGACCTTGCCCGTGCGGTCGACGAGCAGCGCGGTCGGCATGGCCTCCAGGCCGATGGCCGCCGGCCACTTGCCCTCGGGGTCCCAGATGATGGGGAACGTGAGCCCGCTCTTCTTCACGAAGGCCACGAGCTCGTCCTGGTGCTCGTCGACGCTCACCGCGATGACCACGAAGCCAGCGGGGCCGAGCTCCTTGTAGAGGGCCTCGTAGACCGGCAGCGAGGCCCTGCACGGCTCGCACCAGGTCGCCCAGATGTCGAGCAGCACGACCTTGCCGGCCAGCCGCGCGGGGTCGATGGCCACGCCATCCGGGCCCTTGAGGGCTACGGTCCCGACGGGCAGGGCGTCCCCCGGCTTGAGGGGACCAGCGAGGGCGGGCCCCGCGACGAGCAGGCAGAGGGCGAGGAGAAGCTTCATGGAAACTCCTTGTTTTCTTTGAGATTTCCTTGGATGCCGCGCGAGACGTGCAGCCGGCCGGCGTCGTCGACGATGACACCCTCCGCCGCCGGCAGGCGATCGATCAGCGCCATCCCCGCCTGGGCGCCCAGCACGAAGACCCCGGTGGACAGGGCATCCGCCTCGGTGGGGTTGCGCGCCAGGATGGTGACCGACCAGACCCCCCGCGCCGGGGCGCCCGTCCGCGGATCGAGGATGTGGTGGTACCGGACGCCGTCCACCAGGGCGAAGCGCTCGTAGTCCCCGGAGGTGGTGAAGGAGGCGTCGCGGATGGGCAGGGTGGCGACGAGGCGCGTGGGGTCACGGGGATCGCGCACGCCCACCTGCCAGGGCACGCCGCGCTTGTCACCCGCGCAGTAGAGCTCGCCGCCGACGCGCAGGCAGAAGTCGGCCAGGCCCGCCCCACGCAGGATCGCGACCGCGCGCTCGACGGCGTAGCCCTTGGCGATGCCGCCCAGGCCCACGCGCGTGCGGGCGTCGGTCAGGCGGGCCGTGCGAGCCGTGGGGTCGAGGACCAGGTGCGCGTAGCCCACCGCGGGGAGGAGCGCCGCGATCTGCTCGGCCGTCGGCGGCCGGAAGGTCGGGTCCTTCAAGGGCCAGAGGGCCGCCAAGGTCTTGAACGTGGGGTCGAAGCCACCCTCGGTCACCGCGCACAGGCCAAGGGTTCGCTCCAGCAGAGCGAAGAGCTCGTCGGGCACCTCCACCGCCTCGCCAGCGTGGGCGTTGAGGCGCGCGATGGGGGTGTCGGGGCGCCACTCGCTGGCGAGGGCGTCGATGCGGTCGAACTCCGCCAGCACGGCCGCGAAGGCGTCATCGATCTGGGACTCGGGGTGCGCACCGGCGACGTAGGTGAGCTGCACGTCGGTGGTGAAGCGCTGGGCGTCGCGCGTGGCCAGGGACACGTCGGGCGGCACGGCGGGGGGCAGGCCGGCCAGGGCCACGGCAAGGGCCAGGAGCGCGACCATCAGAACGTCACCGAGGTGCCCACCTCCCCGACCCAGGCGTTGAGCTGGTCGAGGGGGTCGAACTCGCTGTAGTCCACGTGGATGAAGTCGACCTTGGCGTTGAGACCGAGGCCCGACAAGAACGCCCCCGCGCCGCTGCGCCACGCATAGTCCAGCTTCAGGCCGGTGGTGCTGGACCACAGCGGCGAGAGCTCTTTGTCGCTGGTCATGTAGCGGCGGCGGGTGCTGTAGCGCCGCTCGTAGAAGTCCGCCCCGGTCTGCCAGTGGACGCGCTCGCCCAGGCGCAGGAAGACGTCGCGCGTGATCTCGTAGAAGAGCTGGGTGCCGCCGGTGTGGCCGGTCAGGCCCCAGTCGTCGCGGTACAGCCGGTAGTCCACATGGGCGTACAGCGGGCCGCCGAGGTGGTGGCGGACGGCGACGGCTGCCGCGTGGCGGTCGCGGGCGTCGGGCAGGACCTCCGGGGTCTGCTGGACCAGGAAGCTGCCGCGATACACCGAGGCGTACCGGTACACCGAGGCCTGGAAGCCGCGCGCGAACTGGCCCTGCCAGGTGAGGCGCAGCACGGTGTCCGGCCCCAGGAGCTGGCTGGCGCCCAGCGTGACCGAGTGGTTGGTCATCGCCTCGCTGAAGTTCGGATCCCCCGAGCGGCCCACCGTGTTGAGCGACAGCCCGTAGGCGGCCGTCAGCGTGACGTTGCGATCGAGGATCTCCTGGCCGACGTGCACGCTGGGCGTGTAGGAGCGGTAGTCCGTCTCGTGGCTGTAGTCGAAGGCCCCGCCCACGGTGAAGTAGCCGCGCGTGGTGTAGCTGAGGTTGCCCGAGACGTCGTCGCGCCGCTCCTCGAAGTGCTTCGTGGCGGCGCTCACCAGGTCCGTCGACGAGGCCGAGACGATGTCGGCCAGGTAGGAGGCGCCGACGGCCAGGCCCTCGGCGGGGGTGGCCGACACCGTGACGGCGGGCGAGAGCACGAGGGTGCCGTCGTCATCGGCGTAGACCCCGAACTTCGTGGCCCCGCGCGACTGGCCAAGGGCGGGGGAGGCGGCCAGCGCCGAGACCACACCCAGCCAGAAAAGCCTTTGCATGTTCATCAGTTGCACCCGCACCCGCCGCCACCGCCGCCGTGGGCGCCCGCGGCACCCTCCCGGTAGGCGAAGACATGCTGCTCCAGGGTGGCCTCCTCGGGATCGCCTTCGAGCGCCATGCACCGGCGAGCGAGCGTCCCGCGCTGCCAGGGCTTGACCACCGCGCACCCGCTGGCCAGGCCGCTGACGAGCACGAGCCCCACCAGCACGACCAGGCGCCGCGCGAGCCGCGGGCGCCGCCGCCCCAGGCCGAGGACGACCAGCCCGAGGAGGGCCGTCCAGCCGACCGGGCCCGGCGTGGACGTGCAGCCCCCTTCGGTCGCCGCCGCCTCGTCGGCGCACCCGCTCGGGCCGCAGATCAGCAGCCGGAACACCCCCGTCGCGTCGCCATCGTAGTCGCTGGGCTTGTCCGGCGAGGACTGCCCGCCGTCGCCATCCACGGCCCCGATCCAGACGTGCAGCGGCCCCACGTCGTGGTCGGGCGCGCGCCAGTAGAAGTCGCGGGCCGTCTCGCCATCGCGGTAGGCGGGCTGGCCGTCCGCGCCGAAGCGCAGTGAGTTGGCGATGACCGCGGTGCCGTCCCGGGTGAGGATGGTCGGCGTCCCGAGCTGCTCGGGGCAGGCGTCGCCCTCGAACGGCAGCGGGCAGAGCCGGCCGGCCGGACGCCCAGCCGCCGTGTCGATCTCCAGGGCGAACAGGTCGAGGTTGCAGGCATCGCCGGGGTGGGCGTCGCCGCAGGTCCGCGGGCCGAGCAGGTCGCGCCCGAGATCCACCTCGATGTGGTAGACCGCGCCGGGGCGGTAGGGCTGGCGGAGCAGGTCCTCGGGCACCGACGAGACCCGCACCGAGACCGCCCGCTCCCCGCGGTGGCAGCCCGAGCAGTCCTGACCCTGGAAGCGGGGCGAGCCGGTGTAGTAGATGCCGCCCGCGCCGCCCGTCGTGTCGTCCGACGGGCCGGTGTCGAAGAGGCTCGGCGAGGAGTAGCCCCAGGCGCTGCCGCCCGATGCCAGAACAGCCAGGAAGATCAGTCGCATACGAGATTCCGCCGCGTGGGCACCACGGGCTCGCCGCTGCCCGCGAGGTTCCAGTCCAGCGTGCAGCCGTCCACCAGCCGCCCGTCGGAGTCCGCCGTGGCGCGCTCGCCCCGCAGCCAGCGCACCAGGCAGGCGTACTCGGCGTCGCCCGGGCCGAAGTGGTAGCCGCCGCCATGCCACGTCCCGCCGTCCTCCAGGTACAGCGGCTTGGCCAGCACCAGCGAGTCGAGGGGCCGGGCGGGATCGGCGAACCCGGAGACGGCGGCCAGGTTGCGGCAGAGCTCGGCGTCGGTCAGCTCGGTGTCCACGCCGTCGCGCCCCGTCGCCCGCAGGCGTGAGACCGAGAACAGGTGAAGCGGGCGGTCGGTGTTGCCGTGGCAGGCCAGCGTAGCGCAGCCCCGCGCCAGGATCGGATCGACGAACGCCGCATAGAACTCCGCATCCAGCACCACCTCGGCCTCGGCGGGGTTCTCGACCTCACCGCAGCCGGGCGTGAAGGCGGCCACCACCGGCAGGGCAGCCAGGACGGCCGCCGAGCGCCGCCGCCTGGCCCCGAGCAGCAAGAGCAGCAGCGCCGCCCCGCCCCCCAGCCCGCCGGCCTGGCCCGGGACGGCCGCGCAGCCCGTCGTCGGTCCGGGCGGCACCCCCGATCCCGACGGCAGCTCCTCGGCGCTCGCGCGCTGGCGGACGAAGGGATCGGCGTCCGTCTCGATGTAGATGCCCATGGCCGTGCACGGCGCGTCCGCCCCGTCGCAGTCCTGATCGACGCCGTCGCCGCAGATCTCGGGGGCACCGGGGAACGTCGCCCGGTCGTAGTCCTGGCAGTCATCGCCCCCGCGGGCCACCGAGCGGTGCCCATCGCCGTCGGCATCGTCCTCCACGGGCAGGTCGGCACACGCCAGGTCAGCCCCGTCGCAGTCCTGGTCGATGCCATCCCCGCAGACTTCCACGCCGTCGGGCGAGATGGTCGCCACGAAGTCGTTGCAGTCCTCGCCCGCGGGGAAGCCATCGCCGTCGCGATCGCAGGGCAGGTCGGCGCCGTCGCAGTCCTGATCGCGATCGTCGCCACAGCGCTCCGGTGCGCCGGGGTAGGCCGAGGCGTCCAGATCGTCGCAGTCGTCCCCGCCGCTCGCGCGAGCGCGGTGGCCGTCCCCGTCGACGTCATCGCCCCCGGCCGGCGCCGGGCCCGGCGCCGCGTCCGGCACGCCAGCGTCCACCGGGCAGGGCAGATCCGCGCCGCTGCAGTCCTGATCGACCCGGTCGCCGCAGATCTCGGCGGCCCCCGGGTGGACGGTCGCGTCCCCGTCGTCGCAGTCGTCGCCGCCCGCGGCCCGCGCGGCGTGGCCGTCCCCATCCGCGTCCGCCGGCGCGCAGCCCTCGTCGATCTGGCCATCGCAGTCCTGGTCGGCGCCATCCCCGCAGATCTCGTCCGCCCCCGGGTGCACCGCCGGATCCAGGTCGTTGCAGTCGTCCCCGCACTGGTCGAAGAACAGCACCTGGTGGCCATCGCCGTCGAGATCGATGCAGCCCGCGTCGGCGGGTGCGGGCAGCGCCGCGACCAGGGGCAGCAGCCAGAGGGCACCGCGACGACGACGCAACCCCGCGATCAGCAAGACGATCAAGCCAAGCGACCACGCCGGGCCCGACGCCTGATCGCACCCGGACGGGTTCTCGCCCCGGTTCGTCGTCCGCCGCGAGTCCAGCGTCGCCACGCCGCCGTCGAGATCCCCGTCGCAGGCGACGTCGAGGCCATCGCAGTCCTCATCCTCGCCATTGCCGCAGATCTCCGTGGCCCCGGGGTGGATGGCCGAGGACCGATCGTCGCAGTCCTCGCCGGCAGGGTAGCCGTCACCGTCCAGATCGGCGGCCGCGGCGCAGTCCAGATCCACACCGTCGCAGTTCTGATCGACGCCATCACCGCAGCGCTCGGGCGCGCCGGGGTACCGGGTGGCGTCCCCGTCGTCGCAGTCACCGCCGTCGCCCGGGGCGAAGCCGTCCCCATCGGCGTCCACGTCGGCCGCCGTCGCGTCGGCGCCGTCGCAGTCTTGATCGATGCCGTCGCCGGGCACCTCGGGCGCCCCCGGGTACCGGCTGCTGTCCAGATCGTCGCAGTCGTCGCCGCCGGCCGCCGCGTCCTCGTGGCCGTCGCGATCCCGATCCGCCGCGCAGACCGGATCGGTGCCATCGCAGTCCGAGTCCGTGCCGTCGCCGCAGCGATCCACCGCGCCCGGGTGGACGCTCGGATCGCCATCGTCGCAGTCGTCGCCGCCGTCCGCCTCGGCAGTGAAGCCATCGCCGTCGCGATCCGCCGCCGGGCAGCGCAGATCCGCGCCGTCGCAGTCCTGGTCGATGCCATCGCCGCAGATGTCGGTCGCGCCGGGGTGGATCGCCGGGTTGGCGTCGTCGCAGTCGTCGGCCGTGAAGCCATCGCCGTCGCCGTCTTCAACCCCGGCGCAGTGCGGGTGCTGCTCGTAGTTGGCGTTGCAGTCGACGGGCGCGCAGTGCTGCGGGTAGGCGTTGGCGTCGAAGTCGTTGCAGTCGATCGTCCAGCGAAATCGAGGGGTTCCGTCGCTGTACGTCCCATCGGGATCGCAGTGCTGGATGCTGGGATCGCAGGCGCAGAACTCCCGGGAGCCCCGCCGGTCGTAATTGCCGGGGCCAGCCCGCGACTGGTCGTTGCAGCGGCAGTAGCGGTCGTTGCGCACCGCGCCGTCCCGATCGAAGTCGCAGGCCCGCGATGGGTTGACGCTGCGGCTGGCGGACGTGACCACGTCGGCGAAGGGGTGGGCTTCGCCGGTGGTGGGGAGGACGAGGAGGAGGAGCGCGGCGACCAGCGTCGGCGCTCGGAGGGGGACTTGCGGCACGCGGCACTCCGGGCGAGCGAGGGGCCTTGCCCCCACCAGCCAGGCTGGCCGGGAGCGAGCGCATGATGCAGAAACCCGTGGGACGAAACAAACGGGCAACAAAGTGACGAAAGGCAGGCGGGACCGGCGTGGGTGCGTGGGCGGTGACAGAATCCACCGCGCGCGGTGTTCCGGGGAGGGCCACGGACGACGTGGCCCGGACGCGAGCAGCCGCCCATGCCGACCCGCCTCATCCTCTCGCTGGCCTGTGCGGCCGCCCTCCTCGCCTCCACCGCCGGGGGCGCCGAGCCCCTCGGCAGCCTGGCCGGCCACCTGCGCGAGCGCGGAACGCGCCGTCCCCTCGTCGGCGTCGCTGTCCAGGTGAGCGGCGCCCCGGACGAGGTCTTCACCGACGCCGCGGGCGACTTCCTGGTCGAGGGCCTGCCCCCCGGACCGGTCACCATCCGCGTCCATGACGAGGCCTGCGAACCCCTGGAGGACGAGGAGACCATCCGGCCCGGCCGCCGCACGGAGGTGACCTGGTACCTGACCCCGACCGGGTTCGACGACGGGGGCGTGACCGTGGTGGGGCGCCGGCCGCAGAAGGAGGTGGCCCAGCACTCGGTGCAAGTCCGCGAGATCACGACCATCCCCGGCGCCAGCGGCGACGCCCTCCAGGTCGTCCAGGCCCTCCCCGGGGCCGCGCGCCTGCCGTTCGGTCAGGCGGACATCGTGCTGCGTGGGGGCGGCGACAGCCGGACGACCCTCAACGGCCAGTGGCTGCCGGGCGCCTTCCACTTCGGCGGCCTGCGCAGCGTCATCAGCAGCGCGCTCATCGAGTCGCTGGAGATCCAGCCGGGTGGCCAGGGCGCCGCCGAGGGTCGGGGCAACGGCGGGGTGGTCGAGATCGTGACCCGCCGCCCGCGTGACGACCGGCTGGGGGGCCACGCCCAGGCCGACGCCTTCGACGCCGAGCTCTTCGTGGAGGGGCCGCTCACCGCGCACGGCACCTTCGCGATCTCGGCCCGCCGCAGCTACATCGACGCCCTGCTCCCTGCCTTCCTCGACGAGGACTCCCCCTTCTCCACCGCGCCCCGCTACTGGGATCTCCAGGCGGCCTACGACCACCGCCAGGGCGATCACCGCATCAGCACGGTGCTCTTCGGGTCCAGCGACGCGATGGTCCTGCTCTTCGACGAGCCCCTCGACACCGACCCGGCCCTGCGCGGCGACCTCGTCCAGGAGCTGGCCTGGATCGGGGCCCAGACCACCTGGACGGCCCAGCTCGGCGACGCCACCACCCACCGCCTGCTGCTCGGCTACCTGCGCGACGACGAGCGCACCGCCACCGGGCCCGACTTCAACCTGGACCTGGTCATCGACTTCCTGACCGTGCGCGACGAACTCGAGCACCGCTTCAGCGAGGCGTTCGCGCTGCGAGGCGGCCTCGACGTGGAGCTCATCTGGGGTGACTTCGACGTCATCGCGCCCTCCCCGCCCCAGGAGGGCGAGGTCACGCCGCCGCTGAGCGCCACGCCCTCCAAGCGCGCCGACGTGCAGACCTTCTATGGCCAGCCGGCGGCGTGGATCGAGGCCGACGTCCACCTCGGCCGCCTGCTCCTCGTCCCGGGACTGCGCGTCGATCACGCCACCGATCTGGACGCGACCGCCGTCCAGCCGCGGCTGGCTGCCCGGTGGGCGGTGGCGGAGGGCACCACCCTGAAGGGGAGCGCCGGCCTCTATGTGGAGGCCCCCGACATCGCGCTGACCAACGCGACCTTCGGCAACGACCACCTCGGCTACGAGCGAAGCGCCCAGTACAGCGCCGGGATCGAGCAGCACCTGGGCGAGGTCGTGAGCCTGGACGTCACCGGATTCT
The DNA here is from genome assembly GCA_041389985.1 of bacterium. Taxonomy (GTDB): domain Bacteria; phylum Myxococcota_A; class Bradymonadia; order UBA7976; family UBA1532; genus JACKDP01. The sequence continues at coordinate 56,665 of JAWKQS010000005.1, read as the reverse complement.
TCAAGAGTTTCGATGATCTGGCCGTGAAGGTCCCCGACCCGGCCGTGAAGGTCAGCGGGCAGGGCGAGGGCCGGGCCTACGGCGCCGAGGTGCTGCTGCGCCACGCGCCCCGGGGCCGCTTCCACGGCTGGATCGCCTACACCTGGCTGCGCTCCGAGCGCCGCGACGCCCCGGACGATGCCTACCGGCCCTTCGATCTGGACCAGACCCACCACCTGTCGGTCGTCGGCCAGCTCCGGCTCGGCCCCACCTGGGAGGTGGGCACCCGCTTCCGCTACGTCACCGGCAACCCGGACACGCCCTTGACCGGCGCGACCTACGACAGCGACGTCGACACGTTCGTGCCCCGCGCGGGCCGCTACAACAGCGACCGCCTGCCCGCGTTCCACGAGCTCGACGTCCGCGTCGACAAGCGCTGGCTCTTCGACACCTGGACGCTGACCACCTACCTGGAGGTGCAGAACGTGTACAACCGGGCCAACCCCGAGGGGTTCTCCTACAACTACGACTACACGCGGCGCACCTCGGTGGCCGGGCTGCCCCTGCTGCCGTCGTTCGGCGTCCGGGGGGACTTCTGATGGGCGCCCGCAAGCTGGCCGGCTGCGCCCTGGCCCTCGCGCTCTCCGGCTGCGGCGAGGAATTCCCGTCGCGCACGACCATCGAGGACTACCGCGTCCTCGGCATCGCCGCCGACCACCCGGAGCTGCCGGCCGACGGGGCCGCGACCGTGCAGGTCTTCGACGTGGAGCCCGATGACCGGCCGGTGGCGTACACCTGGAGCCTCTGCTTCCTGAGCTACGGCGCCGTGGACGGCTACCGCTGCGCCGATCCGGCCCTCGAGGTCGCCCTCGACGCCACCGGGCCCGCCCTGCACCTGGACTTCGGCCCCGACGGCTACGACTTCCGGGCGCTCTACGCCGCCTACGGCCCGTTCTACGCACCCGACGGCCACCCCCTCACCCTGGAGGAGGGCGTCGAGGTCTACGTCAAGCTCACCTCGGGCCCCGCCGGCGGCAAGCGCGTCGAGACGGTCAAGCGCCTGCGCCTCCGCGACGCCGACGAGGCCCCCAACACCAACCCGGCCATCGAGGCGCTGGACGTCGAGGCGCTGGAGGGCGAGGCGACCGGCCCTCGTACCGTGCGGCTGCGCGCCCGCATCGACCCGGCGGCCGAGCAGACCTTCGTTGATCCGCTCACGGGCGCCGAGCGGACGGAGGAGCTGCTGCTGACCTGGTACACCACCCGGGGCAGCCTGGATCCGGGGCTCACCTACGGCGCGACCCGCCAGACGACGCTGACCGCGCCCGCCGAGCCGGGCCCGACGCGGGTCTTCGTCGCCGTGCGGGATGGCCGGGGAGGGCTGAGCGTCGCCGAGGCGCAGGTGCCCTGACCGCGCATGCCCACGCCCGCTTGTGGCGCGACTCCGCGTCACCTCTAATGGCCGCCATGGATCACGCGCTGACCCCCCAGGACGCCCTGCCCGAGGCCACGGCCGAGGCCGGCATCGTGGCCTTCTTCGCGGCCTGGCGCGTCCTCGGCGTGACGACGACCCAAGACGCCGCCCAGGTGGCTGCCCAGGGCGCCACCCTCGCCTCGGGCCAGTGGGCCATCCTGGTGCCCCACACCGCCATGCGGGTGCTGGACCGCGTCCTGCCACCGACGGAGCGCGCCCGCGTCCACGCCGGCCCCACGCGCCTGGTCATCGTGCAGCCAGCGGGCTCCCTGCGCCTCAAGGCCCCCGCGCGGCGGCGCCTGCTCGCCGCCTGCGATCGGGCCCGCCCGCTCCAGCCCAACGGCCTGCCCTTCCCCTGGGTCCCGCCCCCCACGCCCACCGCCCCGCTCGGTCGGCCCGCCGACGAGGACGACGTGACCCTCGATCCGGGCGAGCCCGGCGACGCCACCGACGTCGAGGCCGTGCAGCGCCTGTTCACCGACCTTTGCGGGCAGCTCGCCCTCCGGCCCATCCCACTCGTCGTCCGGCAAGGCTCGGTGAACAAGCAGGGCTTCGTCACCGGCCGCGTCCACCTGCGGCGCGACGGCCAGCCCGTGCGCGTCGTCGTGACCCTCTGCCCCAACGCCGACGAGGCCGAGGTGGCCGCCACCCTCATCCACGAGCTGGCCCACGTTCTCTCCGGGGAGCGGGGCCACGGGCCGGCCTTCCTGCGGTGCCTCATCCAGGGCGCCGAGCGGGTGTGGGGCGCTGCCTGGTTCGCGCCGGCCCGCACCGCGGCGAGCCACGAGCTCGTGGACGCCTGGATCGCCTGCGGCATCCGCGCCCACCTGACCGGCGGCCGACCCCCGGCGCCCGTCCACCCCGATGAGGCCCAGGTCGCCGTCGTCGTCCGCCGCATCCAGAAGCTGCGCGCCCTCGCCGCCGACCAGCAGGGCCGCCCCGAGGGCCGCCTGGCCGCCGCCACCGCCAACGACCTCATCGTCACCCATGGCCTGGGCGCCTACCGCGTCGCCCTGCCGGCCGACCTGGGCGACGCCCTCTGCGACGTGTGGATCCTCATCGGCTCAAGGGCTACGTGGAAGGCCAGAATCTGCTTTGCAATCGCGGAGTTTTGCGGCGTCTTCGCCTTGGAGAGCTCGCAGCATGGCGGCATGCACCTGTTTGGGCGGCACGCTGATGTGGTGGTGGCCGAGTACCTGCACGCGGTCGCGACCGCGGGCATCGAGCGTCGGTGCGAAGCCCACCTGGACGCCTGGCGCCGCGAGCACCCCCGGCGCCCCCCGGCGCCCTCAACGCCGAGCGCAACGGCTTCCTGCAGTCCGCCGGCCGCGGCCTCGCCCAGGCGCTCCGCCAGGCCGGCGACGGCGATCCGGGCCTCTGCGCCCAGGCCGAGCGCTTCGCTCGCCAGGAGCACGAGCGCCGCGGCCAGAGCTGGCGGGGCGGCACGCCGCGCCCCACGGCCACAACACCGCCGGCTACGAGGCCGGCCAGTCCCTCGCCCTGCACCGCGGCCTCGCCGGTCGGGCCGCCTCCCGAAGAGACTCACCTGATGACCACCCCCTACGACCCCGCACGCTGGCTCTACGAGGGCGAGCGCCTCACCTGGCGCGACGCCTTCACCACCGCCGGGCCCGCCGAGTTCTACGGCTGCACCTTCGTCGGCTGCGCCTGGCCCGACGCCCAGACCACCCGCTGGATCCTGGAAGGCTGCCGGTTCGAGAGCTGCGACCTCTCCCTCTGGCGCCCCGTGGGCTGCACCTTCGCCGACGTGGCCTTTCGCGAGTGCAAGCTCGTGGGCGTCGAGTGGACCGCCGTCAGTCCCCTGCGCTTCGAGGCCCGCTTCGACGCCTGCGACCTCAGCCTCGGCCGCTTCAGCGGCCTCGACCTGACCCACGCCCGCTTCACCGACTGCCGCCTGCGCGAGGCCGACCTGGCCAGCGTCAACCTGCGGCGCGCGGCCCTCGGCGGCTCTGACCTCGAAGGCGCCGCCCTGGAGGGCGCCGACCTGCGCGACGCCGACCTGCGCGGCGCCACCCTCCCGCCCCTCGACCTCGACGCCACGCGCCTGCGGGGCGCTCGCGTCGACGTCCCCACGGCACTGGCCATCGTGCGGGAGCTGGGCCTGCGGACGGACTGAGGCCGCACAACCTGTTAAATTCACTGACTTTTCAACGACACCAAGAGCCAGCCGCCTACAGCCCCAGGCCGCCGAGCAGCCCCGCCAGCAGGGTGGGCAACCCCTCGGTCAGCGGCCGGCCGTGCCCCGTGATCCGCGCCCGCGCCGTCGCCCACCGCTCCCCGATCCGGTGCTCCAGGCTGAGACCGTCGATGGCGGCCAGGGCGTCCACGAGCCCCTGGTTCCCGCGGGCGCCCTTGGCCAGCTCGCGCATGCCCGCCCGATCGACGTGGATCAGGATGTCCGTGTCGGCCGAGGCGCCCGCCTGCCGCTCCCGCGCCAGGGCTGCCGACAGGCGAGTGCGATCCGTCGCACACACCAGCAACCCCCTGGACCCCGCCCCGCACTGCACCCGGCTGGGCAGCTTCCACGCCTTCCCGTCGGCGAAGTCGGCGCGCTCGGCCCCCATCTTCGCCATGACCTTGTCGCGCAGCGCGTCGTCGCCGAGCCCCGCGGCGAAGGTCGCGTCCGACTGCGGGTTCAGCGACAGCAGCAGGGGCAGCGGCGCCTCGGCAGGCCAGCCCGCCGCCTGGAGGGCGGCTACCATCTCCACGAAGGCGGGGGCGCGGATACGACCCAGCCGCTCGGGAGGCAGCGTCGCCTGCACCCACATCATGTCCGTCGCCGGGCCGAGCCGTGCGGGCGGCAGCGTCGCCCGCGCCGCCCGGAAGCGATCCCGGGCCGCCTCATCGGCGAGCAGGGCGTGGTACTCGAAGGCCAGCTCCCCGCCGGGCGCGGCCAGCAAGAAGACCCCCTTCTGTGCATCCCACGTCCCCTCATCCGCCAGCGCATCCAGGAACGGGACGCCCACCGGCTCGCCCCCCCGCGTGTCCCCGTGGAAGATCGCCACCAGCGCGCCCCGGCTCGCCGGCTCCAGCTCGGCCGGCCCTTGCCGCCAGCCAGTGTCCGCCGCGGCCATGCGGCCCCCGAGGCCCTGACACGCCTCGCCCCGGGCCGCCTCGCCCACGGTGTACACCACCTCCGGCGCGTCCCCGGTCCGCCAGAGGACGCAGGTCTCCACACCGTCCGCGCTCATCGCCTGCCCGACGAAGCCGGCGAACGCCACTGGCTGTCCGTCCCAGTCCTCGACGAACCGCTGCACCGCCTCCAGCCCGGCCGCCGTCACCGGCAGCCGACCGACCGCCGACTCCCCTACCCCGGCCACCACCACCGGACGCCCGTGATCCACCGCTGCCAGCAGATCGAACCCCAGCTCGGCCGTCAGCGCCGCCAGGCCAGCCGGACGGCCGGCCGCTCCAGCACCGCGGCCAGCCCCAACGTCTTCAGCACCGCTCCCAGGCTACGCAGCACGAACACGGCGTCTGCGTTGGGCGGCACCAGCCCGTCCGCCGCCGCCAGCAACGGCGCCTCCGTCCCCGCCATCGGCGCGAGGGCCACCGGGACGTAGCCCGCCTGACCCCCGTCATCGACCTTGGATCGGCAGCCCACCGTCGCAGCCAGAAACACCAACAAGATCCACCGCATGCATGCCCTCCTGCTCCACGACCACCCTGCCCGATCGGTGCGATGTCGTCCAGGCCCACGTGGGGCCAGGAGGGGCCAGGACCCACCCGCCAGCCCACCAGGGGTCGCGCGGGCATCAAGGCTCCAGCGACCTCGCCGGGCGAAAGCCCAGATCGTGATCTCGAACCGACGCCTGCGCCTGGGCGCGGGAGGCTGCTCTACAGAAGGCCAGACCGTCGCCCCACCCGCAGCCGCGGAGGCTCCGGGAGGCTAGACTCCAGCTGGTCTGGGGTGTGTCGACCAGGACGCCTGCTTCGCTCGGGTAGGCAGCGCCTTCCGAGTGTGTCCACTCTGCGACATTGCCCAGCATGTCGAACAAGAACCAAGGGTTCGGGACCTTCCCGGCGACCGCGTGAGACGTGCGACCCGCCGTCTCCGCCCACCAGGCGACATCGCCGAGCTCGCCAATGCGCTGGACCGTCGTCCCAGCCCGCGCCGCGTACTCCCACTCGGCCTCCGTCGGCAGCCGATATCCCGTGCATCCCGCCCGGAACTCGACGCGAGCGTAGGAGAAGCCTCCCGCCGAGCCTGGCTCCGCCCCACCCTCATTCGCGTCGCCCTGCAGCCCACTGACCACGAAGCCTCCCAGCGAGCCTGGCTCCGCCCCACCCGGACTCACGTCTCCGCCCGGCCCGCTGACCCCATAGCAGGGCTCCAGCCCTTCCCTCTCGGACAGCCGGTTCAGGTAGGCCACCGCGGCGTACCACGTCACTCGCTCGACCGGCCGGTCGTCCCCATTCTCCTGGAAGAACGAGGGGTTTCCCCCCATCACCGCGCGCCACTGCCCCTGCGTCACCTCGGTGCGCCCCAGCGCGAACGGCCGCGGGATGCGGACACGATGCCGCGGCTTCTCATCGGACCGGGCCTCGGAGTCATCATCGGCCGACCCCATCCAGAACTCCCCCGCCGGCAGGACCACCAGGTCGGGCCGCAGGTCGGGCACGGGTACCTCCTCGACCGCCTCGATCCACAGCCTCGGCAGCCCCACGGCCGCTCCGAAGGCGGCCAGGATCAGGCCGATGCCGAGCACCACGGCGAAGCGGGCGGACATGACTCAGGGATCACCCAGGCGGCTGGACTTCATGCCGACAGAAGTGTCTGCGTGAGTGAAGATGTCAAGGTGATCATGCCGGGCTCCACCTCCAGCATCCCAGGCCCCCCCAACCGGCTCATGGGCTACTGGGACGTGTCCTCGCCGGGCGAAAGCCCACATGCCGAGAGCGGTAGGCCGGCTCCGCGGCCAGGCGGTTCGCCGCTCGACAGTTGGCCACGTCGTTGCCCCAGCCGCAGCCACGCATCACGCGATCGCCCGCGAAGGGCGTTCGCGAGGTCGCTCGCAGCGGAGCCCGCACGGGGGCGCCCGTGGTGTTCCGGGAGATGTCCTTGCGGTAGGCGTCCTGCACCCACTCCCAGACGTTGCCGATCATATCGTGTAATTCCCAGGTGTTGGCCGCCTCAAGCCCGATGGCTGAGTCGCCTGGGTGCTTCCCCACCAGCCGATGTCACCAGGCTTGCCGTAGTTCGTCGCCTGGCTGCCTGCGCGCGCCGCATACTCCCACTCCGCCTCGGTCGGCAGCCGGTAGCCCGAACAGCCCGCCTGGAGGGCAGCGGACTGAAGCACGAAGCCCCCGTCGAGGTGACGCCTGGCCCCCCATCGTTGGGATCGCCCTGTGGACCCCGGGTCTCATAACAGGGCGCCAGGCCCTCCAGCGCCGACAGCCGGTTCAAGTACTCCACCGCAGCGAACCAGTTGACGCTCTCGACCGGCCGATCGGCTCCATTCGCACCTTGAAGTACGCCGGGTTGCCCCCCATCACCGCCTGCCATTGCGCCTGGGTCACCTCCGTACGCGCGAGCCGAAGTCGGCGCCAATGGTCACGCGGTGTTGCGTCTCATCGGCTTCCGCCCCCGCCTCATCCCCCGGACTGCCCATCACGAAGCGACCAGCCGGGATGGGCAACATGGCGGGACGGTAGGCCGTCGCCGGCAGGACGCCGGGGCTGGGCGCTCGCGGGTCCGGCCGGCTGCCCCCATCAGGGGCGCCTGCATCCCCACTGCCGAAGTCCGCCGCCGCATCGGGTACCTCCACCACCGCCAACGCCACCGGCGCCACCGGCCCGGCCCGCAGCCCATCACCCGGATTGGCCGATGGGCGGCCGGGATGAAGCACGAGGGCGACGACCAGCAAGACCTCGGCGACGGCGCCCGCCAGCAGCGCGGTCCGCCACCACTCACCCCGCAGCAACCGGGTCCAGGGCAGGCGACCGGCCTGGCCCGGTAGCTCGCTGCGGACGGACCCGGGCAGCTCGTTGCCGAGCAGGAGCGCGATGTCCTCCAGGTCGTTACGCACCTCACCGTCGACGGCCGAAGACTCAAACCGCTTGATCGCACTCAGGTTTTCGACAGACGGGGTCAGCCAGAACCGGTACCGTGCAGCCTTCAACGCGTCCCGGCGGGCCTCCTTGGGGTCGGCCGCCGGCTCTTGGGCCTCAATGTCCGCCAGCAGCAGCCTGAAGATGCCCGTGAGCAGCTCGCGGCCGGGAGCGCCGCTGCGCAGGCGGGCGAGCCAGCTGCGGGCGTGGACCCGATCGATGGCGACCACGCGGTCCGTGCCGGGAACCCGGCCGGTGAGGCCACCGCCGGTGGCGCCTTCCCGGCGCAGTTCATCCAGGAGCGCCTGGACGTGGGCACGCTGGGTGAAGACCTCGGCGACCCCGGGCACCTCACAACGCAGACGCTCGATCAGGTCATAGTCCGCGTCGGGCACCGCGCCCAACGATGCCTTCCAGCGGTCGAGCGCCTCGCGGTAGCCGGGTGTGGCTGCATCGGGCAGCCCGGGCGATGGAAGCGCCGCGGGGATGGATCCCTCCTCTGAGGTGAGGTGGCGGACCAGCGCCAGCAGGCCCGGGGCATCCATGGAGAAGCGGGGCAGCCCGCCCTCCGCCAGCGACTCTGCGGAGCGCCGGCCCTCTTCGTCACCGCGCCCATCGAGGGGCCGAGGGTCTGGATCGAGCCAGGCGCGCGGGCTCCAGGCACCCAGAACGTCGGGCCAGCGGCTCTCACCTTCGCGGTCCTCCCAGAGCAGGCGGCGGCTCGCCAGGACGACTGGACCGTCCGCCCGGGCGGCCAGCGACTCGAGGTCGTGGTAGCGGCCAGCGGCATCACGCAGCCGCCGGGGCAGGTAGTCAAACTCCAGGACCTCCAGGTCAATGCCCAGGTCCTGCCAGGCGCTGGCGAGGGCGCGAAGGCCCCCGAGCCAGACGTGGTCGCCTCCCTCGCGATCCAGCAGAAAGGTCAGGCGGCGGGGCACCAGCCGCGGGGCGAACCGCAGGCTGGGGAAGCCACCGGCCGAGGCCGTGGCTGCCGCCGTGGCCTCGATGTCCAGGTCGTCCCCGGGGGTGGGGCGCGCCAGACGGGCCAGCAAGGGCCCCGCGCGTCGGGTCCCCTCGGGGGGATGGCGCCAGCGGCCGGGCGGCGCCAGAGGCTGGCGGCGCAGCTCGGCATCCAGGTCGTCGCGATCGCGGTCGGCGGCCTCCTCGACCTGCCGAGCTTCCTCGGCAGCGCGCGAGCCCCGGCGGCGGTAGACGTGCAGCAGGCGAACGCCGGGGATGAGCAGCAGCAGGCCCAACGCCATGCCGAGGACCGCAGGCAGATCGAGGGGCCGGGACCAGGGCTCGTGGCGGACCCGCGTACCGCTCTGGGGGATGAGTCGGGCATGGAGGGTCTCGGGAGCGGCGGACGGAGCAGGTTCGGTCCAGACCGGTTCGGGGACGGTGGGAAGGACAGGCATCTCGATGGGTACCAGACGCGGCCAGACCACCCAGGCCGCGGGCCCGACCACCAGGAAAAATACCAGCAAGTACAGATATTTGAACAACCTGGCCGCATCAGGCCGGGCCGAAATCAGGGCCACACGGATGCGATCGGCCTGTGCCGTCGGTGGCCAGCAGGGCCACCAGGCTCTCCCGCAGGGCGACGCCGGCCAGTGCCGGTCGCCGGTCGCTGAGCCGGGCCACGCGCAAGCGGACGTCCGGCGAGAGAACGACCTGCCGCTCGACGGCGGCGAGCAACGCGGGCACATCGGCCCAGGTCGGCCCGCTCACATCTTCTCCACCAGTTCCCAGTCGCCTCGCTGCTTGCGAGCAGGCAGCCGAGGCCAGGCAGGGTGCCCCAGAGGAGGCTCCTGGCCGGGGGCCTTGGTCAGGCGCCCCGCTCTTCACGGACGATGGCAGAGAACCGCTTGATCTCTCTGAAGAAGTCGGAACCGAGCTTGCCGCGGACGCCGGCGGTGTACCAGGCCAGCAGCTCGGCCGTGGCCGGCTTCTGCGCAGATTGCCCACGCTGCGCAGGCCACCGAAAGTGAGCACGGCCGCCTGCCGGTCGTCGTCCGTCCCCCCACCCGATCGTTCAACAGCTCCCTGAGCCGGGCAGCGTCGGGAAAGCGGATGTGGTGAAAGACACAGCGACGAAGAAACGCATCCGGGAGCTGCCGTTCTTCGTTGCTGGTGATCACGACGAGGGGCGGCGGGCCTCATCGGGGCGGCGCAGACCCAGTTCGGGCAGGAGCGGGATGCCGAAGCTTTGCACGGGCTCGCCTTCGGCGGTCTGGGCGTCCAGCTCCTTGATCTCGAAGCGCCCCTGGTCCAGCTCACGCAGCAGGTCGTTGGGGAGGTCCCGGGGCGCCTTGTCGATCTCGTCGATGAGGACGACCCGCTGGCGACCCCTCACCTCGGCCTCGGCCAGGGCCCGACCCAGGTTGCGCAGCTCGATGTAGTAGCGCGGGTCAGCGGCCCGCACCTGTTGCCCGTGGTGGGCGTCGCCGAACCGGCGGACGGCGTCGTAGTGGTAGAGCAGGTCTCGGGCCCGGGAGTCGGAGCGGACGTAGCAGTCCAGCAGCCCATCGTCGGCGTCATCGGGGTCCCAGGCCCGACCCTTGCCCGACTGGAACCGCGCAATCGCAAAAGCGAAATCCGTCTTGCCGCAGCCCGCCTCGCCGGTCAGCAGCAGGGGAAGACCCAGGGCGATGGCCACATTCGTCGCTGCGATGAGGGCCTCATCAGGCAGATATCGATGATCGGGACTCCGGCCCCAGAGCTGGTCACCCATCGAGAGATCGCGAGAGCTCATGGGCGCAGTCTCGCTCGGTCTTCGGTGCGGGCCGGGCTCATGGCCACCTCAGGCGGCGGGCCTGGTGGAGCAAGAGCTCCGCGTCGGCCGGATACGGGGCCATGGCCGCTGCGGCGTTCGTCAGCCACACCGCCAGCGGGTGGCGCCCCAGGTCTGGGTGGCTTGCCCCGCTGTTGAGGAAGGCGAGGTCGAGCTGGAGCTGGTCGGTGGGGTAGGCCGTGCGTCCAACCTGGGCGACGAACGCGGACGGCAGGCCGACCAGCAACGCCTCTCGCCGGTCGGCCAGGCCCCGCCCAGGGCCAGAGCGGCGATGGCCTGGATCGCGTCGGGATCGAGGCGACCGACTCTGGCCGACGGCACGGCCGGCGGGGGCTGGCCGTCCAGGACACGCTGGATGCCCTCGACCAGCAGACCGTAGTCCTTGAGCCCGACGGCGACGAGGGCCTCGTGGAAGTCCTGGACGGCGGCCACCTGCTCCAGCGACAGCCGACGCCGCTGGAGGAACGGTCGCACCTCGTCCCAGTCCGGGAACCTCGTCGTCGGCAGCAGCACCAGCCCTGGGACCTCACCGAGGCCAGCCAGGAACTCCGAGTCCGGCTCGTGGTACTCGAGGGCCAGCACCACGTGGATGGGGTTGTGACCCCTGCCGGCCTGGACCAGCCTCGGGACCTCGTCGCGCACCAGCGTCTTGATCATCGCGCGGGCACGTCGATCGCGCGGCTGAAGTGATGCCTCGAACAGCAACAAGAGACGCGTCTCGTCGCTGCTCTGCCGCGCTGCATCGGTGAGATCCAGGCCTCCCGAGCCAGGTTCTCGCCCACCCGCCGCAGCCACTCGAACGCGGACGTGGGGTACTGGCCCCTGGTTGTAGAAGGGCACCCGATGCACCACCAGCCCACCCGGAATCTGGGACGGCAGATCGCGCTGGATGCGCTCCACCAGGTGTACGAGCGCCTGATCAGTCGGGCCGTGTACGACCACGACCGTGTCCGCCTCGGCCCTGCAGGCATCGATGATCTCGCCCCACTCCACATGGCGATCGAGCTGAATCGCATGGCCGACCGTGATCACCTGGCACCTCCCTGCCTGGTCAGGGCACCACGTCCCGACGCGAGGCAAGGGCCCGGGCAGGCCGGGCGGCTCTCGGCGGACGTCGACGCGGGCGGATGGACCCCGATGAGGGCGTGACGTCGGCGACGAAGGGCCCAGGACGTCGCCCCCCTTCACCAATCAAGGTTGGCGACCCATCCTTGACTAGCCATGAGCACCCCGAGCCGACCCGCCTCGGCAGCTACGTCACCAGCCGGTACGTGGGGAAGAGGTCCGGGCCTTCGTCCCGCCTCCGCTCCCCCGGTGCCCCCGCTGGCGCCGTCCTCTCGTCGCAGATCGAGGCCCAGTCCTCCATCTCCGACCTGCTCATCCACGAGCTGGAGGCGGCCACCGGCGTGCCCATCGACGACGTGATCGAGGTGGAGCGGCTACGTCCTGGCCATGAACCACGGCCTGGAGAGGACAAGGGGGCTTCCGCCTCTCCCTCCGCCTCCTGCGGGAGATCCACGGCCTCTTGCTCCAGAACGGACGGCGCCGGCGGAGAGCGCCGGTGATGCTCGGGGATGCCATCGGAATTCCAGGCCCAGAAACGACGAAACCCCTTGGTTTCCCAAGGGGGTTTCTGGTGGAGCTGAGGGGGATCGAACCCCTGACCTCTAGAGTGCGATTCCAGCGCTCTCCCAGCTGAGCTACAGCCCCGGAAGCGGCAGGACCTTAGAGGGTATCGCGCCGCAGATCAACCTGAAATCTTCTGCGGGGCGATGAGGGTGGGGTCTTCGCGCCCAGGGGGCGTGCTGGGGGGGTGTCGGGGGCGTTGACTTCCGGGGAAGCGGACGCCTACAAACCGGCCATACCGTTGGGGGGTGGCATGGTCGACGTGCTGGCGGAGCTGGACGAGGCGGTGGCGGAGCTGGGCGCTGCCGTCGCGGCGCTGGAGGCGGCCCTGGAGGGGGAGCCGGGGGCCGCGAAGCTGGAGTCGGCGGCGGAGGCCCTCGAGGCGGCGACGCTGGCGCTGGCCGAGGCGGCGGCGGCGTATGAGGCCATCGAGCTGCCCGAGCTGCCGCCCGTCCTGGCGCTGCCGGCCGAGCTGCAGGCGCCGGCGGCGGAGCCGCTCATCGAGCTGCCCACGGTGACCGGGCGGGATCAGATCGTGCTGATGGCGCGGGATCCCCACTCGGCGTTCACGTGGTGGGAGCTGACGGCGGCCGGGGTGGGCCGCGCCCAGGCGGCCCTGGACGGGCCGGGGGAGCTGGTGCTGCGGGTGTACCTGCTGCAGGACGATGATCAGCCCCTGGAGGTGCGGGATCTGCCGGTGCGGGACTGGCTCGGCAGCCAGACGCTGGGGCTCGATCGGCCCGGGGTGCGGGTGGTGGTGGCCATCGGCTATCGGGCGGGCGAGGCGTTCGCGCATGTGGCGCGGGCGGCGACCATCCGGCTGCCGCGGCTGGCGCCCGGCATGAGCCTTGTCCGCTTCGCGCGGCCCAACACGCCGACGCCCCGCAACCCGGCGCGCTTGCTGCCGGCCGAGACGCCGGCGTTCGTGGCCGACTCGCCGGCTTTGCAGGCGTTCACGCTGGGGCAGGCCTTCCCGGCGAAGGCCGCCGATGCGGCGCCAGCGCCCATGTCCGCCCTGCACCGGGTCGTGGGCAGCAACCACCTGCTGCCGGCCGGGGAGGGCGCCCGATGATCGGCCACGTCGCCCTGGTCCTGCACCACCACCTGCCCTACATCCGCCACCCCGAGCACCCGTTCTTCCTGGAGGAGCGCTGGCTGTTCGAGGCCATCACCGAGACGTACCTGCCGCTCATCGAGGCCTGGCGCGCGCTGGAGCGGGACGGGGTGCCGTTCTGCTTCACCGCGAGCATGACGCCTCCGCTGTGCAACATGCTGCGCGATGAGCTGCTGTGCGCCCGCTACCGGACCCACCTGGCCACGCTGCAGGAGCTGGCCGACAAGGAGGTGGAGCGGACGGTGGGGGAGCCGGAGAGCCACCGCGTCGCCCGGTTCTACCAGCGCCGTTTCCGTGATCTTTCAAGCCTCTACGCCGCCATCGACGGGGACGTGGTGGGCGAGTACCGCCGCCTCATGGAGGCGGGGTTCCTGGAGATCATCACCTGCACGGCGACCCACGGGTTCCTGCCGCTGATGAACGGGGATCGGGGCGCCATGTGGGCCCAGATCGAGGTGGCCTGCGCCGAGCATGCGCGGCACTTCGGGCGGCGTCCCGATGGCATCTGGCTGGCCGAGTGCGGCTATGTGCCCCATGTGGATGCGCTGCTGGCCGCGGCGGGCCTCAAGTACTTCTTCGTCGACACCCATGGCATCCAGCACGCCGAGGCGCCGCCGGTCTACGGTGTGTATGCGCCGCTCTACTGCCCCGGCTCGGGGGTCGCGGCCTTCGCGCGGGATCCCGAGAGCAGCAAGCAGGTGTGGTCGTCCCACGAGGGCTACCCGGGCGACGCGAGCTACCGCGAGTACTACCGCGACATCGGCTTCGATCTGGAGCTGGAGTACATCCGGCCCTACATCCACCCCGATGGCATCCGCATCAACACGGGCCTGAAGTACCACCGCATCACGGGGCGGACGGATCAGAAGGGCATCTACCACCCGGAGCAGGCGCGGCAGCGGGCCGGCGAGCACGCGGCGAACTTCATGTTCAACCGGCAGGCCCAGGCGCGCTACCTGGCCAGCCGCATGGACCGGGCGCCGGTCATCGTAAGCCCTTATGATGCCGAGCTTTTTGGGCACTGGTGGTATGAGGGCCCGTGGTTCCTGGAGGCGCTGGCCCGCCACATCCACCGCGACCAGGACGAGATCGCCCTGACGACGCCCATGCGCGCTCTGGCGGCCCAGCCCGAGAACCAGGAGTCGCGACCCGGCATGTCGAGCTGGGGCGGCGGCGGCTACGCGGCGTTCTGGTGCAACGAGACGAACGACTGGATCTACCGCTACCTGCACGAGGCCGCCCGCAAGATGGGCGAGCTGGCCCGGGCGTTCCCCCAGGCCGACGGGCTGGAGCGCCGGGCGCTGAACCAGGCGGCCCGTGAGCTGCTGCTGGCCCAGGCGAGCGACTGGGCCTTCATCATGACCACCGGCACGACGGTGGAGTACGCGGTCAAGCGCACCCGCGACCACCTGGCCACGTTCCACGCCCTGCACGACGCCCTGGTGGCCGGGGCGGTGGACGCCGCGCTGGTGGCCGCCCGCGAGGATCAGTGGCGCATCTTCCCGGACCTCGACTACCGCGTCTACGCGGCCACGCCCTGACGGGGCTGCCATGGGGGCCAGCCTCGCCTGGGTGGGGGTGCTGCTGCTGATCTTCAGCGGGCTCGCCCTCTGGATCCGGCGCCGCCACGGGGTGCCCCTGGCCGACCAGGCCCTCCAGGTCCGCGCCGTCCGGCGTCTGGACGTCGGCAACACGGTCTGGATCCTCGAGGTGGACGGGCGCCGCCTGCTGCTGGGCAGCGGCCGCGAGGGCGTGCGCCTGCTCACCGACCTGACGCCGCTGGCGCCGCCGGCCCCGCCCGTCGCGCCGGCCCCGCCCGCGCCATGAACGGCGAGAACCTGGTGCTCTGGCTCGTGGTCGGCAGCCTGCTGCCGCTGCTGGCCGTGACCGCGACCGCCTTCGCCAAGGCATCGATTCTCCTGGGGATTCTCCGCGGAGGGCTGGGCGTGCCCGGGGCCTTGCCGGCCTCGGTCGTGGCCGGGCTGGCCGCGATCCTGGCCGCCCTGGTGATGGCGCCCGTGGCCCGGGACGCCGCCGAGGCGGTGGGGCCGCTGCCCGGCGATGACCCGGCCGCGTGGACGGCCGCGGCGGAGCGCGCCTGGCCCGTCCTGGAGCAGTTCCTCGTCGCCCACACGCCCCCGGAGCGCCAGGCCCAGGTGATGGAGGCGGCCGTCGCGGTGGATCCCGGCGCCGAGCTGGCCCGCCCCGCCCCCGCCGATCGGGTGGCGGCGTTCCTGATCAGTGAGCTGCACGCCGCCTTTCAGCTCGGCATCCTGCTGCTGCTGCCCTTCCTCATCGTCGATCTGCTGGTGGCCTCGACGCTCACCACGGTGGGGTTCGCGATGCTGCCGCCCGCCCTCATCGCCCTGCCCTTCAAGCTGCTCCTCTTCGTGGCGGCCGATGGCTGGGGCCTGCTCGTGCGCGGCTTCGTTCGATCGTATGGTTAGCGGATGGACGCGACCACCCTCGATCTGGTGCTCCAGGGCCTCGGGCTGGCGGCATGGCTGGCCCTGCCCATCGTGGGGGCGGGCCTGCTCGCCGGCATCATCGGGGGCATCCTCCAGGCGGTGACGGGGTGGCAGGACGCCGCCCTGGGGCAGGTGCCGCGGCTCCTCGCAGTGGTGCTCGTCCTGGTGGTCGCCGGGCCGCAGATCGCTCATGAAATCGTAGACTTCGCTCGCCTGGCCTGGGGCGCGCCGTGAGCCTGGTGGTGGCGGCGCGGGTGCTGCCGGCCTTCGCCCTGCTGCCCATCGGCGGGGTGGCGGTGCGGCTGCTGCTGGGGGCGGGGGCGGCCCTGTGGCTGGGGCAGCACCTCGTCGTGCGCACCCCGGTGACGGCCACCGCGCTGGCCGGCGAGCTGGCCCTGGGGGCGCTGCTCGGCGTCCTCGCCGGCCTGCCGGCCCACGCGGCCGCGGGGCTGCGGGGCGACGGTCCCCCCGCGCTGGAGCACGCCGGCCGCACCTGGTCGTGGGCCGTCTTCTTCGCCATCGGCGGGCCCCTGCTCTGGCTGGGCGCGCTGGCCGAGAGCTTCCGGGCCCTGCCGCCCGCCCCCTGGCCCGACGCCGCGGCCCTGGCCGCCGGCGGCGGCGGCCTCTTCTACGCCGCCCTGCTCCTCGGCCTGCCGGCCTGGCTCACGGCCCTGGCCCTGGGCCCGCTGGCCGCCTTCGTGGATCGGCTGGGGGGCGCCCGGCACGGGCAGGCGGTGCTGGCGACGCGGCCCCTGGCGGCGCTGCTCGTCCTCGCCGCCCTGCTGCCCCTGCTGCTCGACGTCATGGCCGAGCTCTGGCGGAGCGCGTTGGCCCATGGCTGATCCCACGATCATCGAGGCGTGCATCGGAGCCATCTGGCACCGCGACCAGGTGTTGCTGCTGCGGCGCCGCCCCGACGACCGGTCGTTTCCTGGGAGCTGGTGCTTCCCCGGCGGGCGCGTCGATCCCCACCCCGATGGCGGGAGCGAGCCGCCCGATGTGACGGTACTCCGCGAAATCCAAGAGGAAACCGGAATCGAGGCCCGCATCCTCCGGGCGGTCGGGGCCATCGACTCGCCCTGGCCCGCCCGCGGCCGCGTGTACCGGGTCCATGGCTTCATCCTCGAGGCCAGCGTCGGCCGGGTCCGCCTCTCGGAGGAGCACACCGACGCCCGCTGGATCACCGCCGCGGGCGAGGCCCCGACGCCCCTGGCCGGCGTCGCCACGGGCTGGCTGCTCGGCCACCTCTTCCCCGGTGGATGATCGGCTCGATCGCGCCCGGCGGGCCGGCGATGGTCCGCGCGCGCCCGCGCTGGTGGGCCTGCTGACGGTCGCCCTGGGGGTCGGCGGCGCGGCGCTCGGGGCGGCGTTGACGCCCTGGCGGGCCCTGGCCGCGGCGGGCTTCGGCCTCGACGCGGGCGTCCTGGAGCTGCTGCCCGGGGCCGTGGCGCCCACGCTCGTGGGCGGCTGCCTGGGCGCGCTGCTGGGGGCGGGCGTCGCGCACCTGCTGGTGGATCGACCCGAGGTGGCGCTGCGGCTGCGGGTGGCGCGGGGCGGCGGTCCGCGCCGCACGGGCCTGGGCGCGCTGGTGGTTGCGGCCGCCACCCTGGCCCTGCTGCCGGTGCTGCTGGCGGTGCCCGGCGGCCGAGATCCCGGCCACGCTCTCGTCGCCGCCCCCGCCCTGGCCCTGGGCCTGGCCCTGGCCCTGGCCGTGCCGCTGGCCGTCTGGGATCGCGCCCGGGGGCGGGCCCACTGGCGCGAGCGTGTCGCGCCCGATCCACCCCCGCCGCGCCCCGGACGCCGCCTCCCCCGAGGTGCGCGCCGCCCTCCTCGCGCTGGGGCGCGCCGAGCTGCCCGTCGGGGACGTGGTGGTGTGGACGGGCGAGCTGGCCGCCGCCGTGGGCCTGGGATCGACCCCGACGCTGCTGCGCCACGGCGCGCGGCCGCTGGTGGACGAGGCCCGCGAGGCCGGCGTGCCGGTGCTGGACGCGCCCGAGCTGGCCGCCGCCCTCGCCGGCGTCCCCACCGGTGATCCGCTGCCGGCCACCCTGGCGCTGACGCTGCGCGCCCGCCTCGAAGCACACGAGCCGAAGATTTCTTGAGCGATTACGGCAGGTTCAAGCTCGCCGGGTTGAAGCCGGGGTGCTCGATGGCGGCGAGGGAGCGGGCGCCCGGCCGAGCGGCGTCGTGGCCGCGACCTGCCACCGCTGGGCCGTGCCAGACCGCGGACCCGCCGTCACATCCCAGCACCAGCGAGGCGATCAGCCCTGCCAGGAGTCGTCCTTGCACCTTTCGCCCCCGCGGTCCATGCTATCGAGTTGCCCCATGCGCAACATCCGCATCATCGCCCGCTTTGAAGTGGCCCGTCTCGCCCGGAGCACCGGCGGCGTCCTCTTCCTCGCCCTGGCGACCATCATCTACGCCTACGTCGCCCTCAAGCTGGTCCGCTGGGCCGCCGAGGTGCGCGAGGCCACCGCCCTGGCCGACGCCGACAACCCCGCCAACAAGATCCTCACGGGCTTCGTGGGCTGGCTGGTCGACATCGAGCCCGAGGCCCTCACGAAGATGATCGGCGAGCACGCGCCGTTCGCCCTGGTGCTGTTCTTCGTGGGCCTGGCCGTCAACCCGTTGCTGGCCATCCTCGGCACCGCCGATCAGACGGGCAGCGACATCCAGACGCGGCACATCCGCTACCTGCTGCTGCGCACCGACCGCGCGAGCCTGTACTGGGGCAAGACGCTGGGCGCGCTGCTGTTCTACGGCGTGTCCATGGCCATCATCTGCGGCCTCATCGGCGGGGCGGCCTTCTGGGGCGGCGCCATCGGCGCGGGCGATCTGCCTTATTTTCTGCGGGTCTGGCTGACGCTCACGCTCTTCGCCGTGCCCTTCATCGCCCTCAACGGGCTGACCAGCGCCATGACGGGGCACCCGGGCCTGGCCCTGGTCGTGACCCTGGCGTTCTACATGGTCGTCTGGCTGATCTCGGCCATCGGGGCCTGGGCCGCGCCGCAGGTGGCGTTCATCGAGTACCTGTCGCCGAGCGCCCTCAAGTTCGACCTGGCCTCCGATGACCTGACGGTGCTGGGCAAGGCCATCGGCCACATGGCGGCCGTCACCGTGGTGGCGGGCCTCATCGGCTCCACCCTCTTCAAGCGGCGGGACGTCTGATGGCGAACGCGGTCCTCACCGTCCGGGGCGTCTCCAAGGCGTACGGCACCATCCAGGCCCTGCGGGACGTCAACCTGGAGGTGCCGTCCGGCGGCATCTTCGGCATCGTCGGCCCCAACGGCGCCGGCAAGACGACGCTCTTCTCCATCCTCTGCGGCTTCCTCGGCGCCGACGCGGGCGAGGTGCTGGTGGGCGGACAGGCCGTGCGGCCCAACCACCCGCCGCCCGGGGGCATGCTGACCATCCTGCCCCAGGACGCGAAGTTCCTGCCCTCGACGCCCCTCGGCAAGCAGCTCAAGTTCTACGCGGAGCTGGCCGGCATGTCGCCGCGGGAGGCCGAGAAGGACGTCCACCGCGTCCTGGAGATGGTGGGCCTGCCCGAGGTCTACGGCCGCACCGGGGGCACCCTGTCCCACGGCATGTACAAGCGCGTGGGCATCGCCCAGGCCTTCCTCGGCAACCCCAAGGTCATCATCCTCGACGAGCCCACGGCCGGCCTCGATCCCCACGCCGCGCGCGAGATTCACGAGCAGCTTCGCTCCATGCGCGCCGACCAGACCGTCATCGTGTCCAGCCACAACCTCAGTGAAATCGAGGATCTGTGCAACGCGGTGGCCATCCTGAAGCAGGGCACCGTGGTCCGCGTGAGCACGATGGACTCCCTGCTGCAGGGGGCGACGGAGGTCTCGTTCCGCCTGCCGGATCCGGCGCCCGACGACCTGCTGGCCGCCCTCAACGCCCTGCCCTACGTCACCGGCGCCCGCTGGGACAAGGGGGCGGGCCGCCTGCGCATCGACGTGGATGTCAGCGCCATGCCGGCCGACGAGGCGGGCGGCGAGCTGGTGAAGTTCTTCGTCGGCCGCGGGGTGAAGTTCATGGACATGCAGGTGGGCGCCAACCTGGAAGAGCGCTTCATCCGCGAGACGCGGTAGCGAACCTCAGGCGTCCGTCCGCGGGCGGAACAGGGCGATGGCCGACGTGTAGCCGTGCAGGCACGTCAGGCCCTGGACCGGCCCGATCTCGCCGTTGCAGAACATGCCCCCCACCGGCAGCGGCCCCAGCTCGGCCTGGATGAGGCCCAGATCGTGGTCGGGCACGCCATAGAGGCAGCGCCCGCGGCCCAGGCACGAGAAGACCAGCGCGCCCGCCGGGGGCCGAGGCCGGCGCGCGCGGCGCAGCAGGCCCTCCAGATCGGCGGCGGCCGCCGCCGCGTCCCGCACATGAAACTGCACCACGGCGTGCGGCGCGAGGCGGGCCCCCACCACCAGCGCCCCCGACCGCGGATCGAGGCCCACCAGCGTGCGGATGAGGAAGTCGCCCGGGCCGTACGCCTGGCGGGCTGGATCCATCACCACACCGACGAAGACCGACTCGCGCGCCCGGGCTCGATCCGCCGGGCAGAGGCGATTCATGGCGGCCTGAAGCCCAGCCATCGCGGGCTGATCATCCAGTGAATACAGGATGTTGCGGTCGGAGCGGGTGACGAACATCGGATCACCGACGGGGCGGCAGCCCTGGGCGACCACCGCGTCGACGAGCACGTTGCCTTCCAGGATCACCCCGGCGACGCCCTCGCGGTGGAGGGCCGCGTCGGCGAGCAGGGTGTGGCTGTAGGGCCGCAGGCCGCCGCTCGCCAGGCCCCCCAGGACCACGCCGCCGGGGAGGGCCGCCGTGAGACCCGCGATCAGCCGCTCGGAGTCCAGCGTGTACGGATCGCTGAGGACGATGGCGTGGCCGTCGGGGCCACCCACGAGGGCGCGCCAGGCCTCGGCGGGGGCGTCCGGGGCGGGGAGCTGGCTCTGGCGCAGGTGGAAGGGCCGCACCCGCACCCCCGGCAGGCTGGCCGCCACGAGGGAGAGCCCCGGCGCCCGCTCCACCTCGTGATCGGCGCCGATGACGCCGCCCGCGCTGCCCCCCACCAGGTGGGCACCCGGGAAGCGGGCGCGCACCCGCGCGAAGAGGCCCGGGACGTGGGGGTCGAAGTCGGGGGAGGCGAAGGCAAACACCAGGTCGGCGGTGGCGCCATCCAGATCGGCGGCGAGGCCGGCCAGGGCGGCCTCGATGGCAGCGGGATGTGCCGGCTCGGTGGCGAGCCGCGACGCCCAGCGCATGGATCCTCCGTCCGGGAAGCGACCCCTTCAAGATGCGCGGGGGCCGGGTCGGTCGCCAGGTTCTCCGGAGCCCCTACTCGTCGCCGGGTTCCTCGGGGGCCGCGGGGGCCTCATCGGCCGGCGGCTCCTCGGCCGGGGGCGGCGGCTCCTCAGCCGGGGGCGGCGGCTCCTCGACCGGGGGCGGCGGCTCCTCGGCAGACGGTCTCGGTGCCGGCGGCGGCGGCGGCTCGGGGGTGGGCGGCTCGAAGTCGAACGGGTAGTTGACCTGCACCGAGCCGCCCTCCGGCTCGGGGAACTTGAGCGTCTTCATCGCCGCCACGACGCAGGCGACGACCCCGGCGTCCGGCAGCTTGACGGCCTCGGCCACCGCGAAGTCCACCTCGCCGGTGGTGTCGATGCCGAACCGCACGACGAACCCGCCCTTGAGCTTGGGGTTCTTCTTCAGCCCCGCCTCGTAGCAGCTCTGGTACGTCGCCTTGCCGGTCCGCACGACGCGGCGGATGACCTCGGGCGGCAGCCGCCCGGTGTAGGGGTTGCCCGCCGACTTGACCTCGCCCTCATCCTGCGCGAACGCGGGGGGCACCCACAGCGCCCATGTGGCCAGCGCGGCCACCATCAAACGACTCGACAGCATGGCTCCTCCGCGGTGCGGACACGCTGGGATCAGCGGCACCGTGGGCCGAATTCTACTGCAAAAACTGGAGGTCGCGAGAGGGACGCGTCAGGCCGGCGCGGCCGCCACCAGCGCCGTCTGGATGCGATCGGCCAGGCCGGAGTGCCGGATGACCGGCCGCCGGACGCCCCCCAGCAGCACCGCCTCGCTGCCCACGAGGATGACCCCCCGCCGGCTGCGGGTGATCGCGGTGTACAAGAGCTCGCGGCTGAGCAGCGGCAGATCCTCTTCGGGCAGCAGCAGCGCCACCTCGTCGTACTCGGAGCCCTGGGCCTTGTGCACGGTGAGGGCGTAGGCCAGCTCGAGGTGGCTGGCGAGGGCGTCGAGGGGAAACGCGCGGAACCCCCCGCCCGCTCTGGGAAAAACCGCCATGCGCCGGCGCCCGTCCTCGTCCTCGACGAAGAGCACCAGCCCCTGGTCGCCGTTGAAGAGCTGCCGGTCATGGTCGTTGTGCAGCATCATCACCGGCTCGCCCACCAGGAACGTCACCGCCGCCGGCTGCCCCGCGTCCCGGGCCGTCGCCTCGTGCATCCAGGTGTTGACGCGGCGCGTGCCGGCGTCGAAGCCGCGGGTCACGCACAGGATGCGCGCCCGCTCCAGGTGCTCGAACAGGCGGGCCAGGTCGGGGGTCGCGGTGATGCCGTCGGCGTCGGCGCGCCACGTCTGCTGCACGGCGCGCTGCAGCTCGGCCGGCCGCCGCACCCGGGTGGGGTACCAGGCCTCCAGGAAGCCCCGCAGGCCCGCCCGATCCACGGGCAGCAGCTCGACCCCGGTGCCCGTGAGGGCGGCCGGCCTGGGCCGGACCTGGATGAGCGGCGTGCCATCCTCGGCCTCGTCGAACAGGGCCGGATCGCCCACGCGGACGCGCCGGGCCACGGTGAGGACCTGCCGGCCCGCGGGATCGTCGGCCCGCATGCGGTAGCTGAACGTCAGCGAGACCGACGCCTGGCTCGCCACGGCCAGGGCGTCGCGGAAGACGGCCCCCGCGGCCACCGACGGGAGCTGATCGGCATCGCCGAGGATGACCAGGCGCGCCGTCGGGCGCGCGGCGGCCAGCAGCCGCTCCATGAGGAAGACATCCACCATGGACCCCTCGTCGACGACGATCACGCGGGCCGCGAGGGGGTTGTCGGGATCGTGGTCGAACCGCTCGCCGGCCGGGGAGTAGCCGAGCAGGCGGTGCAGCGTCGAGGGCACGGGGGTCGCGTCGAGGAGGCGGCGATCGGCCTTGCCCGGCTGGGCGATGGCGCCCAGGGCGCTCTGGATGGCCTCGCCCATCCGCC
The DNA here is from genome assembly GCA_041389985.1 of bacterium. GTDB lineage: Bacteria > Myxococcota_A > Bradymonadia > UBA7976 > UBA1532 > JACKDP01. The sequence goes on along the minus strand of JAWKQS010000005.1, from coordinate 33,903 downwards.
AGGCCGCCTTGCCCGTCGGCGCGGCCAGCGCGATCTGATCCGGCCCCACGCCGAGGCGGACCAGGGTGCGCAACATCGCGACCACAATGGAGGTTTTGCCGGTCCCCGGCCCGCCGGAGACCAGCGCCAGGGGCCGGCGGATGGCCGCTCGCACGGCCTCCTGCTGCTCGTCGGAGAGCTCGACGGGCCGGCCGTGGCGGATGGCCGGGCGGGCCAGCACATCCGCCAGCGCTGCCTCGGCCCGGGGGATGACATCCTCGGGCCGGGCCAGCCGCGCCGCCAGCCGCCCGGCCAGCAGGCCCTCGGCGTGGCGGACGCGCTGGACCGCCAGGCAGCCATCCACCAGCAGCAGGGGCAGGCGCGCCCCCTCGTCCCGACCGATGATCTCGCTGGCGGCGACGGGATCGGCCACGAGGCGCAGGATGTCACGGATGCGCGCCTCGACGGCGTCCTCCGTGGGCAGCACCCCCCGCAGCAGCGCGCGGAGGCGCTGGCCCAGGTGGGCGGCGTCCACCGGCGTGCGGGTCGAGCCCTGCTGCAGGTCGGCCAGGACCGCCAGGATGAGGGGCACCACCAGCGCGACGCGTGCCCGCTCATGGCCGGCGAGCCTCGCCAGGTCGTGAGCCAGCGTCACCGCCGACGGATCGAGGCCGAAGGGCGAGACCACCCCCTCCAGCCCCCGCAGCAAGGCCTCCACCTCGCCCGCGGCGACACCCTTGTCCAGCCGCAGGAAGCGGCGCCAGGCGGTGTCGAGGGCGGCCGCCTCGCTCATGAGGCCTCCGCCACCGGCGCGCGGCCGAGGGTCAGCAGGTCGGCCTCCCAGGCCACCACCTCCGCCCAGGCCGGCCGCCGGAACCAGACCCCATCGCGCTCGCGGGCGCTCGGGCCGAGGCCCCGCAGGAAGAGGTACAACAGCCCCCCGAACCGCGCCTCATAGGCCGCCTCGTCGCGCACCCCCAGCCAGCGCACGATGCCCAGGCAGTACAGGCGCGCCTGCAGCTCGTAGTGCTCGGCCACATGAGGGTCGAGGGCCTCGGGGGCGTAGTCGGGCAGCACGTCGCTCTTCCAGTCGGCGAAGTAGACGCGGCCGCCGTGCTCGAACACGAAGTCCACGAAACCCTTGATGAATCCGCGCTCGGCTCGCCAGTCGCCCAGGGCCCCCGGGCGGCTGAGGAGGGGGTGGGCGTCCTCGGGCAGGGGGTAGAGGAACTCCAGCTCGACCACATGCCGGCAGCGGTAGAGCGCCTCGACGACGGTGGCCCCCAGCGTGAGGGGCCGGGCGAGGGCATTGAAGATGAGGGCCTGCCCCGGAGCCAGCCAGCGCGGCTCGATGCCATGGCGGCGCATGACCTCGTGGAAGACGGCCTGCACCGCCGGCTCGCGCGCCCACACCTCCAGCGCGGGCTCGGCACCGAAGGTGGCGAAGTCGAGCGCCTCGATGACCTCATGCAGGAAGCGCCCGACGTGGCGGCCGCCGGGCAGCACCTGGGTCTCCTGGACCTCGGCCACCCCCTCGTCGATCTTGAACTCGTCGGCCTCGACCGGGGCCGTGTCCTCCTCGACCACCGGCGACAGGCCCTCCTCCTTCATCCGCGTGTAGCTGGTGACCAGCAGCGGCGCGCTGCGGCGGCGCAGCGCCTCCCACGCCTCGGCCTCCTCGGCCCGCATGAGCCGAACCGGGGGACGCCACGCGTCGAGGGGCTCCTTCGGATCCGGTCTCGGCACCACCCGGGCGCGGGGCTGCTCCACCACGTCGACGGCCTGGAAGCCGGGCCCCGGCCCCGCCTTCACCACCGCCCCGAGCCGGTTCTTGAGGGGCCCGTAGGCCCCCGTCACCGCCCGCGACGAGTCGATGAAGGGCAGGTACAGCCGCACCTTGGCCCGTGTGAGGGCCACATAGAGCAGCCGCTCGTCCTCCTCCGTCTGCTCCTGGGCGATCTGCGTGGCCCAGGCGTCGTGGGCGGGGCGCCCCACCAGCACCCGGCGGCGCCCGTCGGGGCCATGCACCACGTTCACGGCACGCGGCTGCCCCTGCCCGAACCCGCCGAACAGGCAGACCACCGGCGCCTCCAGCCCCTTGGAGCGGTGGATGGTCATGATCTGCACCGCGTCGCGCTCGTCGGGCAGCCGCTGCACGTTGCCATCGGCCCCCTCGGGCTGCTCCGTCCCCTGGATGAAGCGGTCCATCAGCTCCAGGGTCTCGGCGAGGGACAGCCGCCGCCGCCCCCCCTGCTCCAGCAGCACCTCCAGGATGTGCTGGTAGTTGCAGAGCGCCCGCTCCGTCTCCTCCAGGAAGAGCGCGCGCTCGACGAGGCCGCTCTCATGCAGGACGCGGTGGTACAGCGTCGCGAAGCGCTCCTGGGTGGCGAGCTGGTGCCAGGCGAACAGCCGCTCGGTGATGGGGTGGCCGCCCGCCAGCTCGCGGAAGTCGCGCAGCCGCGCCCAGGGCACCGCGAAGAACGGCGTGGCCAGGGCCCGCATGCGCGCGCTGCGGTCATGGGGATCGGCCACCGCCGCCAGCACGTCGCGCACATCCTGGGCCTCCGTCGTCTGGAAGAGCCCGTCCTGCTTGTAGAAAGCGTACGGCACCCCCACCCGCTCCAGGGCGTCGGCGGCGAGCTGGGCGTCCCAGTTGCCTCGGCAGAGGACGAAGACGTCGTGGGGCTGGATGGGCCGGCGGCCGCCGCGGGCCGGATCCTCCATGAAGAGCGCGCCCTCGGGGGTCAGCAGCAGCCGGTGCAGGCTCTCGCCGAGCTGGTTCGCGAAGGCCTCGTCGAGCCGCCAGCGCGCCAGCGTCTCGCGCTCCCGGGGCTTCGGGGGCGGGGGCCGGTAGCGCCACAGGATCACCGGCGCCTGCTCCTCATCGAAGGCGTTGACGAGGCGCAGGGTCGGCCGCCCGCAGCGCACGGGCACGTCGTAGCGGATGGCCCCCGTGAACAGCGGATCCTTCCCCTGCTCCAGCAGCTCGTTGAGGGCGTCCGTCAGAGCCGGCGAGTGGCGGTAGGCCGTGTCGAGGGCCAGCCGGGGGGCGCCGCTGGCCTCCAGCTCGTCGCGGGCCGCCAGATAGGTGTGCACGTCGGCCCCGCGAAAGCCGTAGATGGCCTGCTTCGGATCGCCGATGACATAGAGCCGGTGCCCCGACTCCGACTCCACGAAGACCCGCCGGAAGATGTCCCACTGCCGATCATCGGTGTCCTGGAACTCGTCGATGAGCGCCAGGCGGTAGCGCGCCCGCAGCGTCTGGGCCAGCGCCGGACCGTCGGGGCCGGCCAGGGCGGCCTGCACCCGCTCCAGCAGATCGTCGTAGTCCAGCAGCCCCTCCTGCCGCTTGAAGGCGGCCAGGCGCTCCAGGATGACGGGCAGGAAGGCATCCACCACCGCCCGCTCCACCGACGCCGCCATGGCCCGCAACGTCTGGAGCTGCTGGAGCACATCCAGCACGCGCCGCGTCGACGGCGCCAGCTCATCGGGGAACCGCCGCTTGCCGTGAGGCGCCGTGCGCCGGGGCCGCAGCAGGTGATCCAGGGGCAGGCTCGTCAGCGCGGCCAGCCGATCCCCGTCCGCCAGATCAGCGTCCAGCACCTCATGAATGCGGCCCACCACCTGCCGCGCCTGCTCCGCCGCCGCCGACTGGATGGCCACCCCCTCCAGATCCACGCCGATGGACGCCGCGCTGAAGTCCACCACCAGCCGCCCGAGCAACCGCGGCAGCGCGTCATCCACCGACTCATGGCCGTCCAGGTAGCGCTGGCGGCACGCCTGGAAGAGGAGCTTCTCCAGAGACGCCTCATCCCGCCCGTCGTCCAGCCACGTCCGAAGCTGCCCGCGGTGGCTCGCATCCACCGTGAAGACCGTCCGCAGGCACTCCCGAAACGCCCGGTTGAACGCCCGCGTCCCGTCCACCACCTCGAAGTCGAACAGGTGCCCGCTCTCGAAGGCCAGATCGAACAGCACCCGGTGACAGAACCCATGGATGGTGAAGATCGGCGCCCGATCGAAGGTGAAGAGCGCGTCCGTCAGCCGCACCCGGGCCGGCCCGTCCACCACCCAGCACGGCCCCTCCGCCGGCGCCTCCCCCTCGGGCGTCTCCAGCACCCGCGTGATGAGATCGCGGATGCGCGTCTTGAGCTCCCCGGTGGCCTTCTCGGTGAACGTCACCACCAGGATCTGCTCCAGCGTCGCCTCGCCCCCGAGCAGGCGATCCACCACCAAATGCTCGATCGTAAAGGTCTTTCCCGTCCCGGCGCTCGCCTCGATGACCGCGTGCGCCCCGGCGGGGATGTGGGTGAGCAAGGCGGGGCGGGGGAAGAACGCGGGCATGAGGAGGCAGCATCGACCGCACCGCCCCGGGCGTCAACGCCGATGGGCGCGCGAAGCGGACCACCACGCCGCACCTACCACCCCGACCGCACCCCTATCGACAGCGTGAGCCCCGAGACCCCGACCGGCTGCTGGACGGTGTACTCTCCGCTCAGCAGCCCCTTGCCCGCCGGCCCGGCCACCACGACCGACGAGCCCAGGTGAAGTTGCGCCCAGAGATCCTCGGCCACCTCGTAGGCCCCACCGAAGGCCATCCGCCGGGACCACCCCACCAGGATCGGGCCGCCCTCACCGGCCCAGAAGGCGACACCCGCGCCGAACACCGCGTCCACCTCCAGGTGGCGCACCACGCTGAAGGTCATCCGCCCCCGCACGCCAGGGAGCGTGATGGAGCGCCGGCCGCTGACGCTCGTCGGATCCTCGGTCGACGCGAAGCCCACCTCCAGACCCGCGAAGAGCCTCCGGCCAAATCGCCACTCCAGGGCGGGCGTCAGCACCACCAGGGGCGCCACCTCGACCTCCCGAGCCGACTTTCCGGCGGCCCCGACGCCGACGTAGCGGGTCGCCAGGCCGACGGTCAGCTCCAGGACGGCCGCACCGTCGGCGGGAAACTTGGGGTTCGCGCAGGGCGCCTGGCAGGGCGTCTTGCAAACCGGCGGGTGGGCCCAGGCCGGCGTCGCCATCAGCACCAGAACCGCAGCAACGCGCCCCCACGGGCCCCGGCCCACGGACCACCCCTCCGGCAGGCCCGTCTTGCGCTGGTCCTTCAACCCCTCGACTTCATGCATGTTTACGGAAATGTTCATGACCATCCAGTTCCTCGATTGACTTCCGTCCGTTCACCCACGACGGTGATCGAAGGCGACGGGCATCGCAAGGAGCAGAGTTGCATGCATGAAGTATCTGGTCGGTGGGCAGGGCGAGTTGGGCTGGTCATGCTTCTCGGGGTGGGTGGCTGCGATCTCCAGTTGGGGACGAACGTCCTGGCCGGCTCGGATGCTGCCCCCCCCCCCCCGGTAGGGGCCGACCCGCCGGCTGACGACCGCTTCTGCACCGATCGCGACGGCGATGGCTATGGTCTGGGGTGTCTTGCCGGGCCTGACTGCGACGACCAGGATCCGCTGACGTACCTGGGCGCGACCGAACGCTGTGATCTCGTGGACAACGATTGCGACAGACAGGTGGATGAGGGCACGGAAGCGGGGCTGGTGTGCACGTTGCGGCTGCCCACCTGCGAGCGGTCTGGCGTGACGGCCTGCGTGCCCGGCGGTCGGCCGGTCTGTGAGCCGCTGGTTCCACTGACCGAGCTGTGCAACGGCGAGGATGACGACTGCGATGGTCTCACCGACGAGGGGGACGTCGACGGCGGTGACGCGGCCTGCGACACCGGGCTGCCTGGCCGGTGTGGCGTGGGTCGGCTCGTCTGCATCGAGGGGGCATTCTCCTGTGAGCCGACTCTGCTACCCGCCAGCGGTGCCGAGATCTGCAACGGCGAGGACGACGACTGCGATGGCTACACCGACAACATCACCTTTGGTGACGCCGGGTCGCTGACCCGCGCCTGCTATCAGGGGCCCGCGGCGACACGAGAGGTCGGCGTCTGCGTCGACGGCATCCAGGCGTGCGACGCGTCGACGGGCTGGGGTCCCTGCAGCGGTCAGGTGCTCCCGACCATCGAGATCTGCGATCAGGCTGACAACGACTGCGACGGGCAGGTCGACGATCTCCCGGGCACTGACTGCACGTGTACGCCCGGTGGCAGCCGAGACTGCTACCCCGGCCCGGCGGGTACCCAGGAGGTCGGGCTCTGCGCCGGCGGCACCCAGACCTGCCCCCTCTCAGGCCCGGCGACCTGGAGCACGTGCGCGGGCGCCGTGGTGCCGGCCGCCGAGATCTGTGACGCCCAGGACAACGACTGCGACGGCTTGACCGACGAGGGGGTCGTGGGCGTGGGCGTCGCCTGCTTCTCCGACCTGGGCATCTGCCGACGGGAGGGTGTGCTGACGTGCACCGCCGGCACGCTGAGCTGCGCCCTGGGCGCGCCCATCACGCCGGGCACCGAGACCGCTTGCGATGGCCTGGATGAGGACTGCGACGGGCTGGTGGACGAAGGCCCCGATGGCGGCAAGGTGGGCACCCCGTGCGAATCGGGCTCGGGCGCCTGTGCGCGGGCGGGGACCATCGCCTGCGTCGGCGCCGACGGCGACGACTTCACGTGCAACGTGGTCGCGGCTGTTGCGGGCATGGAGCTCTGCAACGGCATCGACGACGACTGCGATGAGGCCGTCGATGAGGGCTTGGGCCTCGGCAACGCCTGCCAGGTCGGCGTCGGGGCTTGCGCCCGACCCGGCGTGACCATCTGCGGGGCGGGGGGTGCCGTCGTCTGCAGCGCGGGCGCGGGTGCGCCGCTGGAAGAGAGCTGCGACGGCCTCGACAACGACTGCGACGGCCAGACGGATGAGGGACTGGGCCTCGGCAACGCCTGCAATGGCGCCACCGAAGCGGGATGCGGCCTGGGTGTCCTGGAGTGCGCCGACGACGGCGGCACCCGCTGCAGTACGGGCTCGTCCGGCTCCTCCTGGCCTGGGGTCTTCCTGGGTGCCTCTTGCAGCTGCATGGCCTGCTGCGCGGTCGGCACCTGGGAGTGCACCAGCATGACGCTCCTCTGCAGCACCGAGCCCGGCGGCTCCGAGTACCCGTGCGGACCGTGAGGAGGTGGGATGGCGGACGCGGAAGCCACTGAAATGAACGCCGCACGATGCAGCCACACCCTCTGTGTGCTCCTCCTCCTGGTCGGGTGCGACGAGGATGGGGAGTCCCTGGTCAGCGCACCCGGCAACCGGTCCCATCGCCAGGACGCGGGCCTGGGGCCACAGCCGGCCCTCTACCCGGCCTGCGAGGCGCCGATCAGCCACGAGGCCGCTGACTGCGGGTCGTGGCGCAACAGCGCGGGGCAGGCGCGACGCGCCGGCCTCGACAATCTCTTGCAACGCTCCTGGCCCGCAGGCCACCTGGACGACGTCGCGGAGGCCGGCGGCGTCCGCCTGACCAGCGTCCTGCCGCCCGGTGGGAAGGACCCGATCGCCTGCGGGGGAGAGGGCTGCATCGGCCACTGTGACCCCGGCGGCCACTTCGATCCCTTTCGGCCCGGGACGGGGCGAGGAGACCGCTACCCGAGGTTCCAGCAGTTCGTCGGCGACCCGCAGGGCTACTGCCAGGCCGTGTTCCAGGAGGCTCGCGAGGGCGAGTTCCGGGCTTGCGACGATGCCTACGCCCGGGCGATGGAGGCCTACGCCCGCTGCCAGGACGCCCCGGAGGTCTGCGAGCGCACCCTGGAAGCGGCGAGCCAGCGGCGTGGCGCCTGCGTGGCCGAGGCCCAGGCCGCCCTGGAACGGACGGCCGACAGCGCGAGCGCCCAGGCCACCGCCTGCCTCACCCGCCTCGCCCAGACGCAGCGAGAGACGCCCCTCTGGGTGACCTCGGGGTGGGACGCCATCCTCATTCCCCGGGGCGAAATCGCCGTGGACCAGCACACTTCCAACCGGTGCGACGCTCCACCCGTCGAGCAGTGCCAGCAAAACGCCGTCCTCCTGGGCTTCGACCGCCTGCTGGCCTGGCGCGACCCGGCGACCGGCGCGCCCTTCCACCGCGCGCACGACGCCGACCTGTGCTGGGAGACCAGCCGACCCTGGCTCCAGGGCGGCTCGGCATGCGAAACCTGCATCGTGGACCACGCCTTCTCCGCCCAGGTCGTCCCCGGCGCCCCCATCCCGACCGCCTATGTACCCGTCGTCGTCGACGACTCCACCGCCCTCACCCCCCCGCCCTGCAACGACGACGACCAGCTGCTGCGGTGGCGGGCCCAGGTCGAGACGTGCACCCAGCGCCCCGTCATTCGGCTCTTCGGCGACGCCACCGGCGCGCCCCTCGGCCAGGCCGACCACCTGCAAGGCCAGTGGATCGCCGTCGACGCGACCGGGCGGGAAGCCCCGCTGGACCGCATCGTCCCCGGCGGAGTCGTCTACTGGGCCTTCCGAGGACGCGGCCCCCACGCCGGCCTCGCCCCGCGCGCCCTGGAGCTCGTCCAGCTCGCCGACTGCCTCTCCGAAGCCTGGCGCGGCTACCTGCGCTGGACCTTCGACGCCGACCGCGACGGCACCTGCGACGGCATCCAGTGCCCCGAGATCATCACGCCCACGGGCGATCCCACCGTCACCGCCTCGGATCCTGCCTTCGATCCGTCCTCGGAGATCGTCTTCTCACCCCACGACAGCACCGCCCGGTTCGAGCTGACGGTCAGCGGCATCGCCGACCCCGCCACGGTCGACATCACCATCGAGCCGCTCCCCGACTCCGAAGGCCCGATCCCCGCGACCATCGAGCTCGCCCGGTTCGACCCGGCCACGGGCCAGGCGACCTGGCAGGTCGAGTACCCCCGAATGCCCATCGCCAACTCCGCCTTCGGGCCGAGAAGCATCGAAGTCTGCGTTCCCGTCGATGATGCGCAGGGCTGTCGTGGAACCGCCAGTGGCATGTTCTGTACTTCTCAGACAATCGAGTTGTTCTGGCCGCTATTCAACGAGATTGCATCGGGGATGGCTTGCTTGGATGGAACAAGGTACCCTTTGAGCAACACATCGCTCGTCCGAGAGATGGTCTTCTCGTGCATGACGGCCTTTGCCACGAATCACATGGGAGCACGGTCGACGATAGACGATGGCTGCCCGAGTGATAGGAGCTACTACCTTGCCCGTCGGGCACCAAACTGGTTCCACTACTGGAGGCAAGCCATCGCGCCCTTCGGGCCCGCAGTGGAGCTCGTCCTTTACCACGTAGGCTACTCAGATCATCCTGATCCGATCGGATTCCGTGGCACCTATGGTATCTATTTGTCGACTGAGTGTTGGCCCATGAGGAGGCCAAACAACGAGTTGGCCGTGTATCCCCTCGGTGGACTTCAGCAAGCGATTGACGAAGACGGAGAGGCGCCGCAGTTGGTATTTGGGATCTTTGCCTTCCTTTCAACGGTGATACACGAATCGCGACACCATCTACACTACCTTAGGTATACTTTGGATGGAGTGGGTCGGTCTGCAGCGTCAGGCGAACCGGTGGAGGCTGCTGACTGGTCGGTGGACCGGATCCCTCTCGACCCTCTCTTCAACCACTATTTCGATCAAAACCAGGATGGTGCCTACACATTCTGTCTTCCCATGGCGGGAACACGAAACTGTGTGGCAGAGGGGTACTGCTCCGCGCTTCGGACAGCAGGTCGCGAACCGTGCTGCCCTGAGCGCTTTGTCTCGGAGGTCGAAGGGTCCACCGACTGGAATGGCGACGGGGAACTCTCGGAGAGAGTTGTTGTCTTTGGCTGCGATGTCGAGAACCTCGACTCCGACTTTGATGGCGTGCCCAACTGGCTCGACCCGCAGCCCGGCCTCCAAGAGATTGGCGAAGAGTTCCTTGCTGATGCTGAGGAAACCGAAATCATGCTCCATCTATTGGCCAATGAGAGGTCACGAGTCCAGTCCGTGGACTGGGGATGTCCGGGAACGCAGTGCTCGTCATGCAGACTCGATCACGAGTGCAGCATCGTGGAGAACCAATGAAGCTTCGGTGGTATGCCGCTGTTGTGGCCATGGTCTTGGTACGTCCTGCTCTGGCCGATGGGTACCAACCACAGTGTGACGCTGAGAAGACGAGTCGCGTCGCTGCTGCGTTCGCTCGGGGAGGCGTTGTCAAGGACCTATCTCAAGTTCAGGGGGACCCTGGCGCAGAGCTGCTGTATCTGATACTGGCCGCCGAGCGCTTTCGGGAGACCGGCGAGGCACTGCCGAATCTGCCGTTTGCGGCGAGTTCAGACCTCAATCGGGCGGCGGCAGATGTCTACTTCGACCACATCCGTGGAGTGAATGAGCAGGCGATCCTCCTCAAGCGGCTTCCGGCTCATGGCGTAGCACTGCCCTACGCTCTAATGGCGGTCCTCAACCGTTCCCTCACACCCACGTCCATCGCAGCGTTGAAGGCCGCCGGCTTCCAGACGGGGTTCCTGCCAGCTGGTGTGGTCGGGCAGTATGTATCCCTGCGGAGTCGAGAGCCTCCCGAGGAGTTCAGGAAGATTCGTTTCGTGATTGACCAGGCAAGAACACATCTCCTCGCCAGCGTGGTCTACCTCCGGCTGGCTGAGCTGCTGCCGGCTTCAGTCAATGAGGCCGAGCGATACGTACAGGAATTGCGTGAGGCGGGCACCCTCACTGATGCTCAGCGAACCGCCGTCCTCCTCTTCCTCTTGCTGGCAGGCGCCGAAAGTGCGGCAAGCGGTCTGACCGCTCCCTCGGATACGCCATTCCGCTCAGCCTACATGCGTCTGACGGCCCCGACCATGCGGGTCTGCCTGATGAATCGCGGCTATGTTTTCAATACGTTTGGCATCCACGGACGCTGAACCGTATCACCTCGCCGTGTACTGGTTCAGCGGAAACGTGACGGTCATCGGCCGGGAACAGCGGAGACCACCTCACGCTGCCCGTGCCTGTTGGCGTGCACGTGCCCTCCGGTCCCGAGCCGCTTCCAGTCGCTCGGTTCGTAGGGCCCAGATCGCGTCGGCTCTGCCGGCGAGCTTGTCTGCCGGGGTGACGTAGCCGATGGCGCTGTGCAACCGCTTGTGATTGTAGTCCTCGACGAAGGCAGCGACCACCTCCCTGGCTTCCGCGAGTGATTCCGGGCACTTGGGCCGGATGGTCGTGCTCTTCAGGGTTCGGTGCCAACGCTCGATCTTGCCGTTGGACTGCGGGTAGTAGGGCGACGTGCGCACGTGGGTCATGCCGCTGAGGCGGATGAACTGGTGGAAGTCGCGCGCGACGAACTGGGGGCCGCAGTCGGTGATGGCCCGGGGTCTGGCATCCGGGTGCTTTTCCAGGCCCCGCTGGAGGATGAGCTCCACATCGGCCTCCTTCATCTGCTCCTGGATCTCCCAGTGGATCGTGTACCGGCTGAAGCCATCGAGGATGGAGCAGAGGTAGTAGAAGGTGCCGGCGAGGTTGAGGTAGGCGATGTCGATGTGCCAGTGCTGGTGCGGGCCTGCGGGCTGAGCGAAGCCGTCGCCCTTGTGAGACGGGGGCGGGACCCAGCGATCGAGGCGGCCTTCCGCGCGCAGAACGCGATAGCTGGTGGTGGGGGACACGGCCACGATGTCTTCGTCCATCATCATGTAGGTGAGGCGGCGATACCCGTTGAGTGGGTGAGCGTCGTGGAAGTCGAGGATGGCCTGACGCTCCCAGGTTTCGAGCCAGTGGTCCCGCGGGACGTGGTGGTTGTGCTCGTTGGCCTTTCCGTAGCGCCGCTTCCAATCGTAGAAGCGGCCGGGTTGCAGGCCCGCCCAGCCGAGCACCAGGCGCACAGCCAGGCCGGTGAGCAGGGCCATCTGCGTGATGGTGTCGACAACCGCGTCGCGCGTATCCGGGGGGACCCATCGGCCCTTCAGATCCCCCCATCCTCTTTTTTCAGGGCGATGTTCTCCTCGGCCAGCTGGGCGATGACGCGATCCTTCTGGGCCAGGCGGGCTTCGAGCTGCGCGACCTTGTTACGCTCGGCATCGACGGCCCGCTGCTGGGGGGCGTGCCGAGCGGCCCGACGATCCTGCAAGGCGCTGGCAAGGTTCTCGAAGAGCTGGTTGCGCCAGAGGTAGAACAGGCTGGGTTGGATGCCGTGCTTCTCGCAGAGGGCCGAAACCTCAACCTTTTCAACGAGATGCTCGCGGATGATGGCGGCCTTCTCGTCGGGGGTGAACTGGCGTCGCTTCGACGTGCTCATGGTTCTCCTTCGTCTCCACAGTGTGGAGGCGGGTGGAGTCACGATTCAACTGGAGCAGTACATCACCAGGCAGCGGCCACCTGCGCTGAGCTGAAAGCGGACGATGTAGTGACCTTGGAGGTCCTGCGGACACCGTCGCTCAGGGCCTCGTATCTGGCTCGGTGCGTTGCGCTGGGAGGTCCCATGCAGCTCGCCAAAGCCCGACTCGCCGCCGAGACTGTGCTTCGTGAGAACAGCAAGGCACCCGACTTCGCTCGGCCATTCGATGCCTTTGAGAGAGCGCTGCTTGCCCGAACCGGACTCTCCCTCGGCAGCATGACGGGCGAGGCCGTTCACGCCGTCGATGGTCTGCTCGGCAAGTCAGCTGCCGCCTACAGCTACCTCCGGTCTCCGCCTTCAGATGATCTTTCAGCAACCATCCTGCACTGGGAGAAGCTCGCAACCAGGGATCCTTCACTTGCCCGATATGCTCAAGCCCGTCTTGTCGAGACATCCTACGGTATATGTCATGATGTGGCGGCGAGGGTTCGGACTCTCGACAGACGCCCCGCGAGGAGTTTCGAACTCGTGGCCCTCGCGTCCATGTTGTTCGCCTGCGATCGCGACCGGTTCAGAGATGTCAACTGGATACGCGCTCTCGATGCCGCTGCGTCAGCGAGGGTAGATCTGGAACACCTCCTTGCGGTCGATGCCGAAGGGCACGCTGAGGGGATTCTCTGGCTGCCCTACTATCTGGTCCCATTTGCCAACCTGGAATCCCGACTGTTGGGCAGATGACTGAACCGTACCGACTCAGCCGGAAGCCAGGGAACAGGCGGACGGGCTGTGGCCGGCGACGGATGTGGCGCTCAGGGGCAACAGCAACTCGGGTAGACTGTTGAAATCAGGAACATTCTTCGCCGACGCGACGACGTGTTCGATGCCTGCGGGTGGGAGATGAGCAACTTGGACGCGATGCCACCCGCTGGCAGGACGCAGCTGACCCGCCCGGGCTGTCTGAAGGGTCGTCCGGTCGAGGACGGCGCGACTCAAGGATCCAGTCTCAGAAGGCTCCGGGGCGTGGAGTCACCTACATCCCCGCCGCGAGGCCCACCAGCCGGATGAGCTCGGCCTGGTCGGCGTCGCCCTCCCAGGCGGCGCGCTCGGCGATGGCCTGCACCTCGGCGAGGCGGCGCCCCTCGCTGTGGGGGCTCTCGCGCAGGATCTCGGCGAACTCGGCGACGGCTGCCCCGAAGCGCAGGGCCTTGCTGGCCTCCACGAAGTCGCCGCCGACGTCGCGGCCGCGCAGGTCGACGCTCAGCTCGCCCACCCGGTCGCTGGCCGCCGGGTCCTTCCAGCGCAGGGTGGCCGTGGCGAGGGGGGCGTCGCTCTCGGCGAAGCCGTCCACCAGCTCGGCCTCGATGAGGGCGGTGACGGTGTGGCCGGCGCCGATCTCGCCGGCGTCCACGGCGTCGTCGCGGAAGTCGTCGTCGGCGATGTCGCGGTTCTCGTAGCCGATGAGCCGGTAGCGCGCGACGAGGTCGGGGTTGAGATCGACCTGGATCTTCACGTCCTTGGCGATGGTCAGCAGGGTGCCGGTGACGCGGCGCACGAGGACGCGCTCGGCCTCGGCCTCCCGGTCGATGTAGGCGTAGTTGCCGTTGCCGCGGTCGGCGAGCTGCTCCATGTCGCGGTCGTTGTAGTTGCCGCGGCCGAAGCCGAAGACCGAGAGCGTCACGTCCCGCTCCCGGTACTGCTCGATGAGGCCCAGCAGCGTCTCGCCCGTGGCGCCCACGTTGAAGTCGCCGTCGCTGCAGAGGATGACGCGGTTGACGGAGCCCGGGCGGGCGGCAGCCTCGGCCAGGGCGTAGGCCGCCCGGATGCCGCCCTCGCCGTTGGTGCTGCCGCCCGCCCGGAGCTGGTCGATGGCCGCCAGGATGGTGTCGCGCTCGCGCACGGGGGTGGGCGCCAGGACGGTGCCCACGCTGCCGGCGTAGACGACCATGCCGATGGTGTCGTCAGGGCGCAGCGTCTCGGTCAGCCGCCGCAGGGCGTAGCGCACGAGGGGCAGCTTGTTCGCGTCGTTCATCGAGCCCGAGACGTCCACCAGGAAGACGAGGTTGGCCGCCGGCCGCTCCGCCGCCAGGACCTCGTAGCCCTTGATGCCCACCCGCAGCAGGTGCAGGCCCGGGCCGAAGTGGCTGGGGGCCGCCTCCAGGTGTACCGCGAACGGCGTCTGGTCGTCGGCGGGCGGCGCGTCGCGGTAGTCGAAGAAGTTCAGGTACTCCTCGACGCGCACGCTCGCGGGCGGGGGCAGGGTGCCGCGGGCGAGGCTGGAGCGCATGAGCGTGTAGCTGGCGGTGTCGACGTCGGCGGCGAAGGTCACCAGGTGATCCTCGCTGGCGTCCATGAAGGGGTTGATGGGCGGGGACTCGTAGCGCTCGGTGTTCGGCGCCGACGGGGCCGGGTCGCTGCCCGGACCGAAGACGTCCACGTCGGCCTCGCCACAGGCGGTCAGGGCCAGGATCGCGAAGGGAATCAGGGACTTGCGGTTCATGGTGGCCTCCAGGTGCATACCCGGGGGCTTCGCGAGGATCATGCCAGGAGGGTCCAGGGGCCTGGGTCGTCGCCGGTGTGGCCGCGGGTTCACGGGGACGTGAAGTCGGGGCCGCCTGGACCGGAGGCGGTCAGTCCAGCTCGACGACCGCCTCGGCCGGCCGACCGCGCTCTCCCCGCAAGGCCGCCTCCTGCCGCACCAACGCGTGGACGCTGGGGCTGTGGGCCACCGCCCGCGCCTGGCTGGCGTCCAGCCACGACACCAGGCCACAGGCCAGATCGATGGGGGTGTAGGGGTTGAAGATGAGCGCCTCCAGCACCTGGAGGCGGCGACCCCAGCGCGGGTGCTGGAAGACCTCCAGCAGCACGGCCGCCGTGGTCGGACGCCGGCTGGCGAGCCGCACGACGTCGGCCTCGGTCAGCCGCGGGTTGGCGAGCAGGTTGCGCACCACCCCGGGGTCGGTGTCGGCCAGCAGGCGCTCCAGGGTGGTGCGATCGGGCCGGCGAGCCCAGGCCCGGCGCTCGCCCAGCGTCACCTCGCGCTCCGGATCCAGGGGCGCGCGCTGGTTGACCTCGGGCCCCGGCTGGCGGGCGGGCGGCGGCTCGACGAAGAGGCCCTGCACCCGCACCGCGCCGCGCACCCGGGCAGCCACGTAGATGTCCAGGCCCAGGCGCCCGCCCCGCAGCGACTCCCCGACCCGCAGCAGCGACAGCCAGGCCAGCCGGGCGTCCACGCCGCCCCGGTCCAGCTCGGCGAACACCGCCTCCAGCAGCGTCACCGCCGCGTCCGCCTCGATGGTGGTCAGGCACTCTCGCCAGAGGGCGTCGCGCATGGCCGGCTCGGAGACGGCCCCCATGCGGCGCAGGAAGCGCTCCGGCGCGTAGCGCTCAGGGCTCAACCGTCACCCGGTCCGCCTCGGAGTAGCGGATGCGCGCGCGCGGCTGGACCTCGTCGCGGCTGCCCGCCGGCAGATCCCGCAGCACGACGGCGAACGTCCGGCTCTCCCCGGGCGGAGGGAGAGGTCACCCGGCGCCTGGTCCTCGTCGAAGTGTGGATGCCGGGAATCCTTTGCGATCTTGCGGGCTTCCTCGGCCGTGAGGTCGGCGCAACAGGGCACCACGCGGCTGCGCAGGGCGAGGCCGGCCTGCATGACCGAGACCTCGATGCCGATGGAGCGCTGGATGCGATCCGACTCGTTGACCACCACGCCGCGCACCAGGACGGCCGTGCGATCCACCGCCTCCAGCTCGATGCGGCGGATGACCAGCTCGCCGAGGGTGGCGTTCTGCACGACGGGCTCGGTGGGCGCAGACACGGGCGCGGCCTCCCCGCCGAAGGCGATCTGGATCGCCGCCCTCGGGTCCTCCCAGATGCGCCCGAAGTCGTTTCGCCACGCCACGAAGAGCACGAAGCCGGCGGCCGCGAGCACCAGGAAGGCCAGGATCCGCAACCCCACCGGGCGCCCTCGCAGGGACCGCACCAGCTCGGGATCCACCGGACTGTCCACCGGGAAGGTGTCGGCCCGCACCCGCCGCCGGGGATCGGCCTCGGGGACGTGGAATGGTGCGAACGCCGCTGCGGGGGGCGCCGCGGTCAACGCCGTGACGTCTGCCGCCGGGGCCGGGGCCTCGGGCGCCTCGGGCGCCGCCTCGCCCGCCACGTTGAGCTGCGTCATGTCGATGATGATCGACGGCTCGTCATCCTCGTCCGAGGAGGCGGGGCGGGTGGTGTCGAAGACCTCGGGCGGCGGCGCCGAGCGCGCCTCGGTGCGCTGACGCCCCTCGCTGCCGGTGGCGGTGTCTTGCAGGGCGCGGCCCGGGCGGCGGGTGAGCTTGGGGCTGGCCTCCACCTGGGCCCGGCCGTCGGCCGTCGGCGGGCGGACGCGCATCACGCACCCGCAGCGCGCACACTTGGCCCGCAGCCCTCCGGGGGGCAGGCGCTCGGCCGGGAACTCGTAGGCCGCGCTGCACTGCGGGCACTGGACGAGCATGGATCCTCGGGAGTCTCCAAACGGGGTCCGATGGTTGCACTTCGGCCGGCTCCCGGCAAGGGCTCCGAGGCGGCCTCCGTCCGCCACCGGCTTGACAAGTCCCTGCCCCCCCGTGATCGTCCCGTGTCCAGCGCGAGGAGGACGGCGTGTCGGAACCCCAGGCCGGTCGGCTGATCAAGCGGTACGCCAACCGCAAGCTGTACGACACCGCCGCCAGCCGCTACGTGACGCTGGAGGAGCTGGCCACGATGATCCAGGAGGGCGAGGACCTCCGCATCATCGACAACCAGTCCAAGGCCGATATCACCGCCGTGACGCTGGCCCAGATCCTCGTGGAGGAGGAGAAGCGCGGCGGGCGCCGGTCGCGGCCGCTGCCCGCCCTGCGCACGCTCATCCAGCGCCGCATCGCCGAGCCCGTCCACCAGATCCGCTCCAGCGTCGAGGAGTCGGTCAACCGCCTGATCAAGAGCGGTGAGGAGCGCGCCGACACCACCCGCGAGCAGATCCGGGGCTGGGTGGAGCAGAACACCCACGCCCTCGAGGAGATCCAGCGCCGCGTCGACGAGCGCCTCAAGCATGTGGTGCCCGGCCTGGAGGCCTTCACCCGCCTCCAGCGCCAGATCGCTGAGCTGAGCGAGCGCCTGGATCGCATCGAGGCGCACCTGGGCCTGGCGACCGACGACGATCCGGTGCCGTGACGCTCTCGCCGATGCTCCGGCGGGCGGTGGAGGCCCAGCGCGCCGCCCGGATCGCCGAGCAAAAGTCGTTGTATTCCGGGCACATCACCCGTATCCAGGCCACCACGTCGCCCCCCCTCGGCAATGGCGAGCTGGCCCTCGCCTTCGAGCTACCGGTGACCGCCGTGGGGCGCTTCCTCAGCGACGCCCCCCGGTCGCGCACGGCCGTGCCCGATCGCTTCACCCGCGCGCTCATCGACGCGCTCTGCGCCGGTGAGGCCTGGCTGGCCCTGCGGGCGCCGCTGCGCACCGGTGGCCGCCGCGAGGTCCTGATCTGCACCGAGGTGGAGGCCCGTCGGCTCGGCGCGGAGTGGGCCGTCGTCAACGTCGCGGGCCGCGCCCTGCCGCGCGCGAAGACCGCCGACTGGGAGCGCGACGACCTGTGGGATCTGTTCGACGCGGCCCCCGCCGGCCCGCCGGCTCGCGCCGATCTGCTGCCCTGGCGCCCGGTCGGGCCGGCCGACGACCGGCTGTGGCTGTCGCCCCTGGGCCTGGGCACGATGCGCCTGTCCACCGAGGGCCGCCCCGACGACGCCGCGGCCATCCGCACGCTGCACGCCGCCTTCGACGCCGGCCTGGGCTGGCTCGACACCGCCAGCGTCTACGCCCTCGACGAGGCCGATGTGGGCCACGGCGAGGATCTCGTCCGCCGCGCCCTGGCCGCCTGGCCCGGCGACCGGGAGGACGTGATCGTCGCCACCAAGGGCGGCCTGCGACGGCAGGGCACCCGCTGGCTGCCCGACGGCCGGCCCGAGAGCCTCCGCGCCGCGTGCGAGGCCAGCCTGCGCGCCCTCGGGGTCGAGCGCATCGACCTCTACCAGCTCCACGCCGTCGACGGCCGCGTCCCCCTGGCCGAGAGCGTCGACGCCCTGGCCGAGCTGCGGCGCGCCGGCCTCGTCCGCCATCTGGGCCTGTGCAACGTGACGGCCGAGCAGATCGGCGAGGCCTGCGGCCGCGCCCCGTTCGTCAGCGTCCAGAACCCGCTCAGCGCCATCGAGCCGCAGAACTTCTCGAAAACACTGGGGTTCTGTCGGGACGCGGGGCTCGCCTTCATCGCCCACAGCCCCCTGGGCGGCTACCGGAAGGTGGACCGGCTGCTGGCCGATCCGGGCTTCCAGCAGGTCGCCGCGCGGCACGGGGCGTCGGTGGGCGCCGTCGCGCTGGCCTGGCTGCTCCAGGCCGGGCCCCATGTGCTCGCCATCCCGGGCGCGCGCACCGCCGAGCGCGTCGCGGACGTCGCCAGCGCCTTGCGGCTGCGCCTCGACGCCGACGACCTGCGGCTGCTCGCCGCCCGCGTGCCGGACGGCCCCGCCGCCCCCGCGCCCGATCCCGGGGACGTGGTGCTCATCCTGGGCACGCCGGCGGCGGGCAAGTCGAGCCGCGTGCGCCCCTTCGAGGCCCGGGGCTACGTGCGCCTCAACCGCGACGAGCGCGGCGGCAGCCTGGACGGCCTCCTCCCCCCCTTCCGCGAGGCCGTCGCCCAGGGCCACCGTCGCTTCGTGCTCGACAACACCTACGGCACCCGCCGCAGCCGGGAGGGCATCCTGGCCGCCGCCGCCGACGCGGGCCTCCCCGCCCGGGCCATCTGGCTCGACACCCCCGCCGAGGCGGCCGCCTTCCACGCCGCCCGCCGCCTCCTCGAGGTCCACGGCCACCTGCTGGGCCCGGCGGAGCTGAAGGCCGACCCCACCCCCAACATCTTCCCGCCCGGCGTCATCACGCGGTACGAGCGGGACTTCGAGGCCCCCATCCGGGGCGAGGGCTTCGCCAGCATCGAGCGCATCCCCTACCGCCGCGTCCTGCCCCCCGGGTTCACCCAGCGCGCGCTGCTGCTGGACTACGACGGCACGCTGCGCACCACCGCCAGCGGCGAGCCGTACCCCCGCCACCCCGACGACGTGGTGGTGCTGCCCGGGCGCGGGGACCTCCTGCGCCGCTACCGGGACGCCGGCTTCCTGCTGCTGGGCATCTCGAACCAGAGCGGCGTCGCCGCCGGCCACCTCACCGAGGAGGCGGCCCTCGCCTGCATCGAGCGCACGAACGCCCTGCTCGGCGTCGAGATCGAGGCCGAGATCTGCCCGCACCCCGCGGGCCGGGCCCCGGCGTGCTACTGTCGCAAGCCCATGCCGGGCATCGGCGTCCTCTTCATCGAGCGCCACCAGCTCGATCCCGCGCGCTGCCTGATGGTGGGCGACCTGGAGACCGACCGCGGCTTCGCCGAGGCGGCCGGGTTCCGGTTCGAGCACGCCGACGACTTCTTCGCCCCCGATCGGGCGCACCCGGAGGCACCTTGAGGTACACCCTGTTGATCTGCTTGCTCTTTTCGGCCTGCGATCGCCCCAGCGACGCCCCGGCCGCGGCCCCCGACGCCGCGGTGGATCCGGTGGCGAAGCTGGAGAACGACGTGCGCACCGGCGACCCCACCACCCGCATCGCCGCCGCGGCCGCGCTGGGCCGGATGGGCCAGCAGGCCGGGCGCGCGGTCAAGGCCCTGGGCGAGGCCCTCGACCACCCCGAGACCCGCGTCCAGCTCGCCGCCCTCAACGCCCTCGACCAGCTCGCCCGGGCTGGCGTGGCCGTGGGCGAGCTGAGCGACGCCCTCGGCCGCGTCCTGACCGACGGCCCCGCCCCGGTGAAGGTCGCCGCCGCCAACCTGCTGGGCCTCGCCCGCGCCGCGGCCGCCAGCGCCGTCCCGGTGCTGCAAGCCAGCCTGGGCAACGACGCCGCCGAGGTCCGGGCCGCGGCTGCCCGCGCCCTGGGGCGCATCGGCCCCGACGCGAAGGGGGCCGTCGCGGCCCTCGCCGCGCACATCGACGACGCCGACATGGCGGTTCGCCTCTGGAGCCGCCAGGCCATCACCGCCCTCGATGGCGGGCACCCCGCCTCGCTGCGCGGCCTCATGGTCCTGCTCGGCGACACTCGCCTGCCCGAGGCCGCCCGCAGCCAGGCCGAGGAGATCCTGCGCAGCTGGGTCGAGGGCACCCCCGCCGAGGTGGCCCCCGTCCTCAAGGAGATCCTCGAGGAGACCATCCCCGGCGCCGAGACGGAGGTGCGCTGGATCGCCCTGCGCGCGGTGCGCCTGCTGGCCGGCGACGGCGGCGACCTGGCCCGGTCCATCACGCCCATCATCCTGGAAACATTGAAGGATCCCCAGGCCACCATCCGTGAGGCCGCCGTCGCGACGCTGGCGGTGGTCGGCAAGGCGTCCGGTCAGGCCGACCGCGTCAACCAGGCGCTGCGGGCCATCATGACCGACACCGATGTGCAGGTCCGTCGGGCCGCCGCCGAGGGCCTGGGCTGGCTGGGCGATCGGGTCGCGCTGCCGACGCTGCAGACGGCCATGGACGACCCCGCGGGCGCCGTCCGCGCCGCGGCGCTCCTGGCCCTGGGCACCGTCCTCGGCAAGGAGGACGCCGCCCGCCTGCTGCCGATCATCGAGGGCAAGCTCAAGGACGCCGACGCCGCCGTCCGCGCCGCGGCGGCCTGGACGCTGGGCAGGCTCGGCGGCCTCATGGACGATGTATCGGGCGTCCTCAAGCCCCTCATGGCGGCCATCGCGGACGACACCGAGGAGGTGGCCCTGGCGGCCCTCGCCGCCCTGAAGAGCCTGGGCAGCAAGGCCGCCGACGCGCTGCCCGCCATCATGGACGCCATCTCCCGGGGGAGCGACAAGGTGAAGGCCGCAGCGGTCGACGCCGTGGGCGCCCTGGGGGACAAGGCCCGCGAGGCCGGCCCCGCCCTGCGCCGCCTGGTCGGCTCGGGAGACGAGGACCTGAGCCAGGCGCTGGAGCAGGCGCTCCAGGCCGCGGAGACGCCGAAGTGAGCGGCCCGCGCATCCCCCTCGCCCGCCCCGTCTTCGACGACGCCGATCGCGCCGCGCTGCTGGCCCCGCTGGAGACGGGCTGGGTGGTCCAGGGCCCCCACGTCGCCGCCTTCGAGGCCGCGTTCGCCGCCTACACCGGCGCCCCGCGGGCGGCCGCGTGCAGCTCGGCCACCACGGGCCTGCACCTGGCCCTGGCCGCCCTCGGCGTCGGGCCCGGCGACCGCGTGGTCGTGCCCGCCCTCACCTGGGTCGCCACCGCCAACGCCGTCCTGTACTGCGGCGCCACCCCCGTCTTCGCGGATGTGGACGTCGAGACGTACAACCTCGCCCCCGAGGCCCTGGAGCGCGCGGCCCGCGGGGGCGTGAAGGCGGTGATGCCCGTCCACCTCTTCGGCCTGCCCGCCGATCTCGACGCCGTGCGCGCCCTGGCCCCCGGCGCCCTCGTCGTCGAGGACGCCGCCTGCGGCCTCGACGCCCGCATCGGCGGCCGCCATGTGGGCACCTTCGGCGACGCCGGGGTCTTCAGCTTCCACCCGCGCAAGGCCGTGACCACGGGCGAAGGGGGCATGATCCTCGCCGCCGATCCCGCGGTGGACGCCCGCCTCCGGGCCCTGCGCAGCCATGGCGGCGTCGGCGTCCCGGGCCGCGCCCCCTACCTGATGGGCGACTTCCCGTACCTGGGCTTCAACTACCGAATGACCGACTTCCAGGGCGCCCTCGGGGTCACGCAGATGGCGAAGGCGGCCGGCCTGCATGCCCGCCGCGCCGCCCTCGCCGCCCGCTACAACGCGCTGCTCGCCGACGTCGAGTGGCTGGGCCTCCCCGCGGAGCCCGCCGACGGCGTCCACGGCTGGCAGGCGTACGTCTGCCTGTACCGCCCCCAGACCCCGAACCTGGCCCACGTCGACGCCCTGCACACGGGCCGCAACGCCCTCATGGCCCACCTCGGCGCCCTCGGCATCGAGACGCGCCCCGGCACCCATGCCGTCCACATGCTTGATTTCTATCGGGAATCCATGGGGACGCGCGCCGAAGACCGCCCCGGCGCCTGGGTCGCCGACCGCGCCTCTTTCGCGCTGCCCCTCTTCCCCACCCTCACCGAGGCCGAGCAGGACGAGGTGGTCGCGGCGATCCGGGCCTTCGACCCGGGCCGCGTCGGCTGACGATCAGGCGCTCTCTTCGAAGTGATCCTTGAGCGCCTCGGCGCGGGGCGAGTGCCGCAGGGCCCGGAGGGCCTGGGCCTGGATCTGCCGGATGCGCTCGCGGGTCAGATCGAAGACCTCACCCACCTCCTCCAGCGTGTACCCCTGCCGCACGCCGATGCCGAAGCGCAGCCGCAGCACCCGCGACTCGCGGGGGCTCAGGCTGTCGAGGGCGTCGGCGGCCGCGTCGCGCAGCAGGCGGTGGTTGGCCCGATCCGTGGGGCTCTCGCAGTCCTCCGCCTCGATGAAGTCGCCCAGGGTGGCGTCATCCTCGCCCACGGGGTGATCCAGCGACAGAGGCACGCGGCCCAGATCCAGGGTCTCCTGGACCTTCTCCGGATCCATCTCCAGCCGCGCGGCGATCTCCTCGACCGTCGCCGGCTCGCCCCGCTCGCTCTCGATCACCCGGCCGACGGCGCGGATCTTGGTGATCAGGTCGTGCTGGTGGACGGGCAGGCGCACCGTGCGGCCGTGATCGGCGATGGAGCGGGTGATGGCCTGGCGGATCCACCAGGTGGCGTAGGTGCTGAACTTGTGCCCGCGCTGGTATTCGAACTTCTCCACCGCGCGCATCAGGCCCAGGTTGCCCTCCTGGAGCAGATCGGCCAGGGGCAGGCCGCGGCCGCGGTAGCGCTTGGCGATGCTGACCACCAGCCGCAGGTTGGCCACGATCATGCGGTCCTTCTGGCGGCAGAGCTTGCGCTGGGCCTGGCGCACGCGGCCCACCACGTCGTTGAGCGCCTCGAAGTCGATGCCGAGCCGCTCCTCGAGCCGGGCGACCTGCCGCTGGGCGCGCTCCTGGGCCACCCCCTCCGTCTCGGCGACGAAGCGGTGCCAGGTGCGCAGGTCATCGCGCTGGGCGGCGAGCTGATCGGCGACCTCGTCGACGATCTTCCACTGCAGCTTCATCTCGAGGACGGTGGTGCGCAGCTCCGCGTCCACGTCGCGGACCTTGCCCCCCCGGCCGGTGCGGCCGCGGGCCTTCTGGAGCGTCGCCAGCTTGCGCGCGCACTGCTTGAGCTGCTCGACGGCGGCCGGATCGTCCCGCCCCCCGCTGTCGAGGAGCTGCCGGGCGGGCCGGCCGCGGGTGATCTCGCCGGGGAGCGCGATGAACGCCTTCACGCCGATGTCGTGGACCAGGAGCGCGTCGAGGACCTCGCTGCGGGCGTCCTCGATGGCGATGGAGATCTCCACCTCCTTCTCGCGATCGAGGAGGCGCGCCTGCCCGATGCGAGAGAGGTACATGCCGACCACATCCACTTCTTCGACACGGGTACCAGCCATGGGGAACCTCCGGGCAAGCTGCAACGCGGCCGCCTCTACGCAATGCGCGTGCCACCTTCGAGGGCTGGGATCCGCACGGTCGGACCGCGGACTTCGGCCGCTGGACGCGGTGGGGACAATCGACCCCATGACATCGGCGCCAGGGGACTGACGCCGAAGTCGTGCTTCGGTACGCTCGGGGCATGCAACGCCTCAAGCGCTTCCTGAAGTGGGGCTGCCTCGGCACCCTGCTGCTCGCCGGCGTGGTCGTCTTCGTGACGTGGCGCCAGATCCGCGCCGTGCGCGAGAACCTCGCCGTGGCCGAGCCGCTGCCGGTCGCCCCCGTGCGGCGCGATCCCGCCCGGGTCCGCCAGCTCGCCGAGCGGGCCGAGGAGGCGTCGAGCGAGCGCGTCCTGCGCCTCCACGACGCCGAGCTGACCTACATCGCCCAGCGCGCCCTCAAGCACCCCGAGGTGCGCGCGCTGCTGGAGGAGGGGCGGCAACGCGCCCTGGACGCGCTGGCGGAAGTACCCGATCCCATGGGCTTTTTGCAGGGTCTACGGCTGCGCTCGGTGGATCTGGATCATGTGCTGGTGGACGCCCACGTGGCCGAGTCCGTCCTGCGCCTGCGCTTCACCGCGCCCTACCTGGACGGCGCGCAGCACCTCAACGTCCAGATCGGGGTGTCCGGGGGCTGGGCACCGGGGGCCGTGCGGGTCGATGTGCACGACCTCGTGGTGGGCAGCCTGGACGTCCTGGGCGTGGCCTTCTACGGCCGGCTCATCCACGACCAGGTGGATCATGGCGTGGCCCGGGCGATGCGGGCCGACGCCCGCGGTCCGCTGGAGGATGTGCGCACCCAGGGGGACGCCCTGGTGATCCGCCTGGCCCCCCATGGAGCGCAGGCGCTCAGCCAGCTCGCGCGCGAATATCTGCGGTAGGGGCCCCGAAATCCGAGGCGGGCCGGCTGGCCCGCCGGCTACGAGCCCTGCATGAAGACGCGGTCGGCCGCCGAGAAGCCCTGGAGGGGACGCTCCATCAGCACGTGCGGGCCGATGCCGGGCAGCTCGAACACCGCGCCGAGCTGCTCGAAGCCGAGGCGGCGGTAGAATCCGATGGCCGACACCCGCGCGTTGCACCAGGCGAGGCGGCCACCCTCGGCCGAGGCGTGACGCAGGCAGGCCGTCAGCAGCAGCCGCCCGAGTCCCTTGCCCCGATACTCGGGCAGCGTCGCCATGCCCCGCAGGCGCCAGGCCGCGGGGTGCGTCACGTTGTGCTCCGGAGGCTCCAGGAAGATGCTGGCGATCCCCACCAGCTCCCCGTCCTCGAACGCGCCCGCATGCAGGGTGTCAGGCGCCGCGTCTCCGGCGTACACCAGGGCGCTCTCGCGCTGGTGCGGCCGCAGGATCCGCTGCCGCAGCGGCCGTACCTCATCGGCCGTGATCGCTCGAATCCGAGCCATGCATCACCTCTTCGCCCACGACTTCCCGGGGGGCCACCGCCGAACCGCCACGCCGTGGAGGCTGTAGGTGATGGCCCAGGCTCCGATCACGTCGACCGTGTAGTGCAAACGCGCGGCGAATACCACACCCACGATGAAAACGTGAGCCATGAGTGTGATCCACCCGAGGCCGGGCCGCCCGCGGCAATAGAGCCACAGCAGGAACGTGGTCGCGGTGTGGCCCGAGAAGAACAGATCCTTGGTGAGGTGGATGTGGGGCGCGTCGCCCCCGAGGGCCGTGATCGGGTTGACCAGGGCCAGCCAGGCCTGCCAGAGCCGGGCTGCATCGGCGCCCGCGTTGAGATCGGGGCCCTCCACCGGGCCCAGGCCGGTGAGGCCGACGGTCACCCCGCGCAGCAGGCTCAGCAGGCCGCCCACATAGAGGAAGTGGATGAAGGCCGCCCGATCCCGGCGCCAGAGCCAGAGGGCCGGCGGCAGGTAGCACACCAGCCAGAGGTGGTAGTTGTGCTGGGCGATCCAGTCCACCCGCGGCACCAGATCCAGCACCGCGTCGGGCAGCGAGGGCGCGGGCCGCGCCTCGTTGAGGAGGGCCAGGCCGATCATCACGCTGTGGCAGAGGTAGCGCCAGCCGAAGGCGACCAGCACGGAGTCCGGGAGCCGCATGGGCGGGAATCTACTTGAAACCCCTGGGAAATCCAGCCCCCAGGGGGTCTCAGTCGGCGAAGACCTGGGTCCAGTAGGGCTGGCCCCCGCAGGCGACGTAGCCCACGGCGATGCGGTTCCAGCCGTTGCCCAGCAGGTTCGCCCGGTGGCCGGGGCTGTTCATCCAGCCCGTGTGGACGGCGTCGGGGGAGCCATAGCCCCAGGCGATGTTCTCGCCCGCGGCCCCGAACTGGGCGCCCGCGCGCCGCATGCGATCCCACGGCTGGCTGCCGTCGCGGCCGGTGTGGGAGAAGTAGCCGTTGTCGCACATGTCCTGGCTGTGGGCCCGCGCGGCCTGGCGCATGGTGGCGTCGCACGAGAGGGCGCGCAGGCCGGCCTGGGAGCGGCTGGCGTTGGCCAGGCGGACGGTCTCGGCCTCCTCGGCCGTGCCGCAGTCGCCCTCGTCGACGGGCGGGTTCGCGGGCGGGTTCGCGGGCGGGTTGGCCGGCGGGCTGGGGGGCGGATCCCCGCCGCCGCCCGGGCCGTCTCCGACGCCGCCGCAGTAGTAGCCGAGCTGGTCGTTGACCCAGCCGCACCCCTGGGCGCCGCACTCGCGGCTGCTCACGACCCCGTTCTCGCACCAGAGGGCCGTCGTCCCGCTGCACGCCCCCCGGTAGTCCAGGTCACCGCAGGGCTCGCCGGCTGCCGGCGGCTCGTCGGCCGGGGGCGCCGGCGGCGCGGGGGGGGCCTCGTCCTCGGGGGGATCGGGTGGCGGGGGAGCCCCGGGCTGGAGACCACCAGCCGGCGGCGGCGGCGCCCCCTCGGCCTCGGGGACGCAGGCGTAGGCGTCCTCGGCCTCCAGGTAGGCGCAGACCGCGCCGGCCGCCGCACAATCCAGGCGGCGCAGCACGCCGCCCCCGCACCAGAGGAGCGACGCCCCCTGGCAGCGGCCCGCGGCGTCGATGCCGGCGCAGCCATCCACCGGCCCGTCCAGCTCGGCGGCCCCGTTGGGATCGCCCCCGCAGTAGAAGCCCTGGTCGTCGTTCACCCAGCCGCAGGTCTTGCCCACCAGGGCGCAGTCGACCCGCCGCTCCACCTCGCCGTCGCACCAGATGGCCACATCGCCGCGGCACGCCCCGCGGTGATCGAGGCCACCGCAGCCGCCGCCTCCCTCGATGGCCGGCCCCGGCACCACCGGCCCGCCCTCGACGGGCTCCTGCGGGGCGCAGGCCACCAGCAGGCAGGCCACTGAAAAACCAAGCAGTTTCATCATGTTACCGACCCGTCAGCGAGAGGGTGTAGCGCGACGTGGCCCCGCGGTAGCCCACCACCGCGATGGTGGCCGCGCCCTGGTAGCTGAAGCTCTCGTTGTCGGTGTCCGAGTCGGAGCCGACGCGCTGGTTGCCGTTCTGCAGCGGCGCGTTGCGGGCGGTGTCCCAGACATACACGTCCAGATCGCCGTCGGCGTGGCGGAAGCGCAGGTCGAGCGTCCACGACCCGGCGTGGTTCACGCGGTAGAAGTCCATGTCCGCCCCGCAGATGCCCCCGTTGATGGTCTGGCCGGCCGCCAGGGCCCCCGCCTGGTTGGCGCTGTTGTTCGGCTCCTGCGGCTCCTCGTCCGCGGGGCCGCACCGGGGGGGAGCGTCGGCCCCGGCGCCCCAGTCGCGATCGGGGTTGGCGGCGATCTGATCGATGGGCATCCCCCCGGGGGCGGATCGCAGCTCGGCGATGACGCGCATGTCGCGGCGGCGCACCACGAAGGCGGCCGGGTAGGCCTGCACGATGTTCGACCGCGCCAGGTACTGCACCGACGGCCGGCTGGCGCCGCCGCCCACCCGCAGCCCGGGGGCGTTGCCGATCAGCCGATCGAGGAAGCGCGCCGCACCGGCGCTGTCGATGGGGTTGTAGCCCGAGTCCTCCGACTCCTCGATGACCAGCAGGCCGCCCGCCTGGCGGATGGCCTGGGCCTGGCTCGCCACCTGCCGCAGGTACTGGGGACACGCCGAGCACCAGCCCGTCGACACCACGAAGGCCACCACGCTGTAGCGCTCATAGGCCGGATCGCAGTGGAAGGCCCGCAGCGAGAAGCCCACCCGGTTGCCGTTCTCGTCCACCGCGTCGGGCCACTCCACCTCGGGCATCGTGCCCCCGAGGTTGATGCCCGCGGCGGGCGGGTACACGCAGTCGCCCCCCGCCGGCGGGTTGGCCGGCGGCGGATCCGTCGGCGGCGGATCCGCGGGGGGGTTCGCGGGGGGATCCGACGGCGGCGGCACCGGCGGCGCGTCCTCCTCGCCCGGATCCGGGGGCGGCGGGGCCGCCGGGGGATCGCCGTCACCGCCGCCCGACGGGGGGAGCTGGCTCAGGGGCGGATCGTCGCGCTCCTCCTCGGGCGGCACCGCGCCGGGCGGGGGCGGGGCGCGATCCTCGCCGCGGCGGATGACGCGGTACCCCAGCCACGACAGGCAGGGCAGGCCGCTGTCGCCGCCGACGTGGATGTACCCGTCATCCCCCACGATCCCGGTGCCGAAGTCCATCCACCCCGCCTCCGGGATGAGCTCGCCGTCGGCGTCGGTGCAGCCCAGGCCGCCCAGCACGTCGAGGGCGACGGCGGTCAGGGGCGGCTCGTCGGTGGCGATGCGCAGGGCGAGGCCCTCGCCATCCACATCCGCCTCGGGCGAGAAGGCGTAGAGGCCGTCGAAGCCCGCCACCGCGTCGGGGAAGCAGAGCCCCGGCGCCCCCGGGTCGATCTTGCGGGCCGTCAGCTCGTCGTAGGGGCTGCCGCTGCCGCCGTACAGGCGCCCGGGCACCACGTCCACCTGGAGCCCCTGGCCGAAGTCCACCGTGTGGGCCGAGGGGTCGCTGCCATCGGCCGGCGGCAGGCTGCGCGGCGCGCGAGTCGAGTACAGGACCAGGGGCTCGGGCAGGACCACGGCCGGGCCGCCCGACAGGTCGAGGGTGCAGTAGCTGATGGCCGTCGCCTCGCCGGGCGCCAGCACGCGCATGGCCGCCGCGCCGATGCAGCGCGTGTCATCGGGCACCGTGACCTGGAAGTCTCCCTGGGTGTCGGCCTCCACCGGCCGCAGGCAGGTCAGGCGATCGGACGTGCCCTCGCGGACGCAGAGCTGGGCGCGGGCGCCGGCGAACCCGGTCCCGTCCTCGGCCAGCAGCTTGCCCCGGATGGTCGAGACCACATAGCCACGGCAGGTGCTGCCCCCCGCGGGCGGCTTGGCCGAGGGCGGCCCCAGCTCCGGCAGCACCCCGGCGCCATCGCCGTCCGAGCCCAGCACGCCGTGGCCGGCACAGCCCCCGAGCAGCAGCGAAATCAGCAGCAGACGCCCCATCGTTCCCCCTCCAGCCGGTGGCGAGCGCCACGTCGACGGGGAACAGGTAGTCAAGAAGCGGGCCAGCCCCTCGCGGCCAGGCTTCATGCGGCCTGGCGCGCGCGCCGCCGCCGGGTCGAGACCTGAATGTCTCGCCCGCCGCCGTGACCCGCGACGGCCAGGTCCCGTCAGCCCTCGCGCTTGATGCCCAGCGCCTTGATCTTCTTGTGCAGGTTGGTCCGCTCCAGATCGAGGGACTCGGCGGTGCGGCTGATGTTCCACTCGTTGGCGGCCAGGCGGGCGGCGATGAAGGCCTGCTCGGCCGCCTCGCGGAAGTCGCGCAGCGACCCCTGATCGAACACATCCTCGCCCACCCCGAAGGAGGGCCGGCTGCGTCGGGAGAAGTCGGTGGGCAGGTCGTCGACGGTGATCTGCTCCCCCGACAGGATCACCAGCCGCTCGACCATGTTGCGCAGCTCGCGCACGTTCCCCGGCCAGTCGAAGGCCTCCAGGCGCTGGAGGGCCTCGGGCTCGAACCCCTTGGAACGAAAGCCATTCTCGGCACAGACCTGCCCCGCGAAGTGCTCGGCCAGCAGGGCCACGTCGCCCCGGCGCGCCCGCAGCGGCGGCGTCTGCAGGGGCACCACGTTGAGGCGGAAGTACAGATCCTCGCGGAAGCTGCCCTCTCGGCAGGCCTGCTCCAGGTCCTTGTTGGTGGCCGCCAGCACGCGCACATCCACCTGCACCGGCGTCTCGCCGCCCACCCGCGTCATCTCCCCCGTCTGCAGCACCCGCAGCACCTTGGCCTGGGCGGACAGGCTCATGTCGCCGATCTCGTCGAGGAAGAGCGTGCCCGTGTCGGCCAGCTCGAAGTTGCCCCGCCGCCGCCCCACCGCGCTCGTGAAGGCCCCCTTCTCGTGGCCGAACAGCGTCGACTCGATGAGATCATTGGGGATTGCCGCGCAGTTCACCTTCACGAACGGGCGCGACGCCCGGTCCGACTGCTCGTGGATGGCCCGCGCCACCAGCTCCTTGCCCGTCCCCGACTCCCCGGTGATCAGGATGCGGGCCCGCGTCGGCGCCACCTTGGCGATCTGCTCCCGCAGCCGCTCCATCACGGGCGACGCCCCCAGCAGCCCGCTGGCCTGCGGCCGCGCCACGGCCCGCAGCGCCTGCAGCTCGTTGGTCCGGGAGCGGGCGAGCAGCGCATTGCGCACCGTCACCAGCACCCGCTCGCGGCCCAGGGGCTTCTCGATGAAGTCGAAGGCCCCGGCCCGGGTGGCCTCCACCGCGTCACGCACCGACGCGTGCCCGCTGATCATCACCACGGGCAGATCCGCGTCCTGCTCATGGATGAGCTTCAGCGCCGTGATGCCATCCATCCCCGGCAGACACACATCCAGCAACAGCATGTCGAAGCGCCGACGCTCCAGCAGATCCAGCGCCTCCTCGGCCGTCCCGGCGTCCGTGACCGTGAAGCCCTCCCCCTCCAGCACGAGGGCCAGGGTGCGGCGGATGTTCTTCTCGTCATCCACGACCAGGATGGAGCCATCGGACACGGGGGGCCTCCGGAAGATCAGCGCCCGGGCAGCGGTTGAAGGGCCCGCCCCCGAGCGGTTGCGCGGCGAACCGGCCGAATCCTAGAATGCGCCGCTTTCGCGGTCAAACGGCCCCGACGCCCGAAAAACCAAGAGGAGTCGCAGTGTTCCGACCATGCTGGTTCCTCCTGCCCGCGCTGCTGGTCGGCGCCGCGCAGGCCCAGATCGCTGACACCCCGCGCTCCGTGGCGATGGGCGGAGCCGTCCGGGGAGACCCCGTCGGCAGCAGCGCCCTCCTCCACAACCCGGCGGGCATGAGCCGGTCGTACATCTATGCAGCCGAGGCCGCCTACACCCGGACGGCCCCGACCAACGTCAACACCGGCGGCCTCAACATCGTCGACTCGAAGACCAAGCCCGCGGTCGCCGTGGGGCTGGCCTACGCCTACCAGTTCACCGACAGCGGCGAGCCGGCCAACGACGGCCACGACGTCCGCCTCGCCTTCGCCCACCCCTTCGTCCCCCAGGTCTTCAACGTCGGCCTTGGCCTGCACTACCTGCACCTCGATCGCGACGTGATGGTGGGCGACAAGAAGGAAGTCGACGAGCTGCGCGCGTTCACGCTGGACGCCGGCCTGCTCTTCTCGCCCACGCCCGCCTTCCACATCGGCGTGGTCGGCCACAACCTCATCAACACCGACGACCCCAGCGCCCCCCGCCAGGCCGGCGGCGGCATCGCCTTCACCGGCGAGCTCTTCACCCTCGACTTCGACGCCCTCGCCGACTTCGACCGGAGCGACACCACCCAGGCCGTCCTCGCTGGCGGCCTCGAGATGCTCATCGCCGGCACCGTCCCCTTCCGCCTCGGCTTCGAGTACGACGGCCCCACCGACGCCAAGTGGGCCAGCGGCGGCATCGGCTTCCTCGACACCCGCACCCGCAAAGAGGGCAACCAGCTCAACATCGCCTACCGCCAGAGCATCGAGGACTCCAGGAACTGGGTCTTCTCGGGCGGCATGGTGCTGTTCCTCTAGCAGGCTGTGCGGGCCGGCGCCCCTCGATTGACAACCAGCCCCCTGCCCCCTACTCTCCGCCCACTCGCCCAGGGCCTCGCGGCCGAAGGCGTGCTCGTTGGCAACATGGGGGCGATTGGTTTCGACGGGGATGTTGAAGCCCTGGTTGCATGTCGCGGGTCCCAGTCATCGCGTTAAAACGGCTGGAAAAACTAGACGCCAACGACGACGTCGAACTCGCTCTCGCTGCGTAAGCAGTCCTGAGAGCCGTCTGCCGGATCTTTGTCTGCGGGATCCTGGTGGGCGTCACTACAGCAGGCTGGTGAAGGGGAGCCGCTCGGCGCGACCCGACACGAGACTTCAGTCGAGCTCCCAGAAGGCTGCCTGCTGGTGGGCGGGCCTGACGGTAAAACAGTTCATCAGATAAGCATGTAGACGCCTGCGGTGGACCATTTCCGGACCCGGGTTCGACTCCCGGCGCCTCCATTTTTCCTTTTTCAATCAGCAGGTTGCATCCACCCGACTGATCTGCCTGGGCGTCCGCCCGGGTAGGTCCGGGTGTGACGCCGGCCGACATGGTGGACAAGTCCGGCCGCACGTGTTTCTGATCGTCCCCGGGGGGGCGCTGCGCTGGCGTCCCGAGGGCAGGGTGGAGGCGGCGGGCATGCCGGCTCTGCCAGGCGGGGGGCAGCCCGTGGCGGCACTGGTGACCTGCGAGGACTGTGGCAAAGAGGTCTCGCCGCGCGCGGCGGCGTGTCCAGGCTGCGGCGCGCCTGCGCACAGCGGTGGCGTGTGCGTGGTGGTCGCGCCCTTCGGCTGCGGGCCGGGCCCGGCAGCCGCGGGGCCGCGCTGCCCGCTGTGCGGGAAGAAGGCCGAGGTCAAGCGGCGCGAGGACGCGGCGCTGGCCTGGCGGCTGCTGATGCTGCCCTGCCTGCTGTTCGCTGCCATCGGCTGGTGGTGGCTGGCGGCCGGCGCTGATCCCGAGCCCGTCCAGCGCGGGCAGGGGGCGACGGAGGCGTCCGTCACGGCCTGGGTGCTGACCTCCGTGGCCACCCTGCTGGTCCTGGTGGCCCTGGTCATGGCAAGCCGGATGGGTGACCGACACATCTACTGCAAGGGGTGCAAGCACTGGCAGCGGCCGTGAGGCAGGAACACCCGGACCACCTGCTGCCGTTGCCACGCGCTGCGATCGATCCGGAGGAGGCCGCCATGCATGTCGTCGCCCTGAAGTCTCTGCCACCCGCCGAGGGGCCGTTCGCTCAGGCGCTGGGGGCCGCCCTCGGGGTGACGGCCTACGAGGCGCGGGCCCGGCTGGTGGTGCCGGGGGGCGGGCCGGTGGTGGTGGCGAGCTTCGGCGACGCCGGGGAGGCCGAGGCGCTGCGGCTGGTGCTGCAGAAGGCCGGGTTCCAGGCGCTGGTGGTGGACTCGACGGCAGGGCCGCCGCCCGTGGCGGCCCGGCGGGTGGAGCTGGGGAGCCTGGCGCGGTTCACGACGCGGGCCGGAGAGGTGCACGCGGTGCCGTGGGGCGAGGTGCGGCTGCTGCTGCGAGCGACGGGCATCGCGGTGGGGGAGGAGACCGAGACCCAGACGAGCCGGTCGTTCAGCGCGGGGCGTGCGCTGCTGACGGGCGGGCTGCTGCTGACGAAGAAGACGACCACCACGACGACGACGAGCACCGAGGCGTGGTCGTCGCTGCTGGTGGTGTACCCGGCGCACGGGCCGCCCATCGCGGTCTCGGAGAGCGAGGTGCTGTATGACGGGCCCGGGCAGCCGACGCAGCCGACACGGCAGGCGACGTTCACGCACATCGTGGAGCGGCTGCGAGCGGCGGCGCCGCGGGCGGTGTACGATGATCGGCTGATGCGCCGCGCGGGGCAGCTTCAGCTTCTGGGGCGGACGCTGCAGCCCGAGGCCCACCTGGACGTGGCCCTGGCGGTGCTGGCGGCGTCGCTCGTCTGATACGCGACCGAGGTTTCCCTTTTGTTTCAAGGCGTTGTGCGCAAGCGGCGCAGCCCGGGCGGTGATCGGCTAGCATGCCCCGCCCCGTCGCCCCGTGAGGTCCCATGCGCTCCCTCGCCCTCGCCCTGCTCGTCGCCCTGCCAGGCTGCACGGAAGACGCTGACTCGTCCCCGAATCCAGCGGACGCCACGCCAGCGGATGCGGTCGTCGAGGCCGATGCCCGGGTGGCGGATGCCACGCCGCCGGCGCCCGACGCCGCACCCACGGTCGACGCCGCCGAGCCGGA
>JAWKQS010000004.1:0-307668 GCA_041389985.1 bacterium | reverse complement strand
GACGGCGACGGGCGGGGCGCGGCCTGTGATCCCGACGACGACGGGGACGGCCTGGACGACGCGGCCGAGAACTGCCCCACCGTGCCCAACCCCGACCAGGCCGATCAGGACGCCGACGGCCTGGGCGACGCCTGCGACGGCGATGTGGACGGCGACGGGCTGCTCAACGACGCCGACAACTGCCCCCGGCTGGCCAACCCGGATCAGGCCGACGCCGACGGCGACGGGCGCGGCGACCTGTGCGACGGCATCGAGGGGGCCGAGGGCTTCGCGCTGCAGGGCGCCGGCTGCGCGTCGACGGACGGCCCCGCCGGGCCGACGTGGTGGCTGGCGCTGCTGCTGGTGGCCCGGAGGCGGCGGCGGTGAGGCGCGCCCTGCTCGTCCTGGCGCTGGCGGCGAGCCCGGCCGCGGCCCAGCAGGCCGTCCAGGGCCAGGCGCCGGCGTTCCAGCTCGAGCACTTCGAGCCCCAGGCCGATCCCGAGCGGAGCATCCTGAACGTGGCCGGCGCCGACGTCCGCGGCCACCTGGCGGCGAGCACCGGCGTCCTGTGCCACCACGCCGATCAGCCCCTCGTGGCCGATCCCACCGCGGGCACCGCCGAGGCCGTGGTCGCGTCCCAGACGCGCTGCGAGATCCTGGGCAGCCTGGGGCTCTTCGGCGTCGCCCAGCTGGACGTGGCCCTGCCCGTCGTGCTGGCGCAGCAGGCCGCCAACGACGACGCCCTGGCCGTCGGGGCCCTCGACCGGCCCACGGCGGGCGATCTGCGCGTCACGCCGAAAGTGCAGCTCTTTCAGCGGGTTGCGGGCCTCGCCATGGCCCTCCAGGCCCCCCTCTACCTGCCCACCGGCGACGGCGGCACCTTCAACAGCGGCGGCGGCCTGCGCCTCGAGACGCGCGTCATCGCCGACTGGCGCGCGGGCCCATGGCACGTCGCGGCCCACGCCGGCTACCAGCTCCAGAACGTCCTGCGCCTGCACAACGTGACGCTCGACGACGCCTTCCGCTGGGCCGTGGGCGTGCGCGCGCCCACCGGCCTGCGGGATCTGCGGGCCTTCAGCACCCTCTTCGGCCAGATCTCCACCGGCGTCGGCCGCGACCCGGGCCGCCCGGGCGTCACCCTGGAGGATGGCCGCGATGATCCGGCGGAGTGGCTGGCCGGGCTGGAGTACCGGCTGCCCGGCGGCCTGCTGGCGCGGGCCGGCGGAGGCCGGGGGGTGTCCGTCGGCCTGGGGGCCCCCGACTGGCGCGTGCTGGCCGGCGTGGACTGGCTGGGGCCCGCCCGGGCCTTCGCCGCCGAGGCCTGGGGCGATCGGCGCGACGCCCTCACCCGCCTGCGCCTCACCCTCTTCGCCCCGTCGCTGGCCCAGGCCGCCGCCGTGGCCGACCGCCGCCGCGCCGCGCCGGGACCCGACGCTGTCGTCAGCGTCGACACCGCCACCGTGGGCCGCCCCGCCGACGTGACCCTGGGCCTCGAGCTGGGCCAGGCCGCCCGGCCCGGCCGGCCCGACGCGCTGCTGGTCGCCCCCAGCCTGGCCCTCGCCGTCACCGATGACGTGGAGCTGGCCGCCGACGCCCCCGCCGCCGTCGGGCGCGGGGCCAGCGGCCTGGGCGACGTCGGCGTGCGGCTCAAGGCCCTGGCCGTGGACGCCGCGGACCACGCCTTCGGCGCCGGCCTGGTGATCCCGGTGGTGCTCCCCACGGCCACCCGCGCCGACCTCACCACCGGGCGGGCCCGGATCGGCACCCTGGGCCTGGGCGCGGTGCACCTGGGCGGCCTCGATCTGACCACCACCCTCGGGGTGCACCTGGAGGACGACCTGGGGGCGTCATCCCCCTGGGCGCCAGTGGTGGAGTACGGCTTCGGCCAGCGGTGGCACCTGGGCTCGACGTGGCAGCTCGGCACGGAGCTCTTCGGCGAGCACCCGCTCGACGACCTGCTGCGCCCCGACGTGCTGGGCACGGCGGGCACCATCGGCCGAGAACTGTCCGGAATCACATGGGATCTCGGCGTACGCGCCAGCCAGTACGGCGACGCGCTGACCCAGGTGGATGTGCTGCTGCGGGGCATGTGGCACCCCGAGGCGCCCCGCCCGCTGCCGCCGGTCGTGGTCGCGCCGCCCCCTGCGCCATCCGTCCCGCCCGGGCCGATCGACACCGACGGCGACGGCCTGGTGGACGCCGACGACCGCTGCCCGGCCGATCCCGAGGACGTCGACGACTTCCAGGACCACGATGGCTGCCCCGACCTGGACAACGACGGGGACGGCGTGGCGGACGCCCAGGACTGGTGCCCCAACGAGAGCGGCATCCGGCAGTGGGAGGGCTGCAACGGCGTCACCGTGGCGGTCCCCTTCCCCTTCGCCAGCGCGCGGCCGGAGCCCGAGGCGGCGCCGCTCCTGGCCGAGATGGCCGCCATCCTGCGAGAGCACGCCACCGTGCGCGGGGTGCTCATCGAGGGCCACACCGATGACCGGGGGACCGAGGCGTTCAACCTGCGCCTGTCGCTGGAGCGGGCCCTGGCCATCCGCGAGGCCCTGGTGGCGGCCGGCATCCCCGCCGGGCGCATCGAGGTGATGGGCCATGGCGAGACCTCGCCGGTGGTGGCCGTGGACGGGCTGGCCGGGGACGCGCTCGCGGGCGCCCGGGCCCAGAACCGGCGGGTGCGCTTCGTGCTGCTGCGGCGGAGCGGCGGCGAGGCGGTGTCCCGCGCGGCCGCTGTGCTACGGTAGGCGCCGCCCCACCCCCGAGGAGCTCTGCGTGGCCACCTACTTCTTCCTGCCCAACATCCCCACCATCGCCCTGCGAGGGACGACCACGGAGCGCTCCTTCTACGATTTGATCAGGAGTGACGGCTACTTCGAGGATCTGCTGGGGGGCTACAACCATATGCGCCAGCGGGCCGGCAAGGACGACATCGAGCCCATCGGCCGCGACGGCTCCCTGGCGCACCTGGCGCAGGGCGACCGCCTGTACGTGTTCGGCCACGGCGACCTGCGGGGCCAGCAGATGCGCACCCGCTGGGCCGGCGGCACGTCGGTCGGCCCCGAGGAGCTGGCCGACCTGCTGGTGGCCGCCCACCTGCCCGACCTGCAGGGGCTGA
Source organism: bacterium (assembly GCA_041389985.1). Lineage (GTDB taxonomy): Bacteria > Myxococcota_A > Bradymonadia > UBA7976 > UBA1532 > JACKDP01. The sequence goes on along the minus strand of JAWKQS010000004.1, from coordinate 304,568 downwards.
ACGTCAAGCTCTTCGCCTGCAACTCCGGCGTCCGCCACGACGGCCGGACGTTCGCGCAGCGCGTGGCGATGGCCCTGCACACCCGCGGCTACATCTCCCTCGAGGTGAGCGGCTACGTGGGGGTCGTCACCCTGGGCGACGGCGCCCACAAGCGCGTCCACAAGCGGTACCGCAACGACGGCTCGGAGCTCTCGACGGGCAAGACCGCCAGCCACCGCCGCGTGACCTACAACATGGGCGGCTGGATCACCGCCGGCAAGGAAGGCCGCGCGTCGGAGGGCCGCACCTTCACCCGGATCCGCAACCGCTGATCCCGAAGAAGTCCCGGGCCGTGCCGCCCAGCACGGCCGCGCGGGCCGCCGGATCGGGCAGGCGCTCGATCAGGCGCTCCAGCTCGCGGCTGTAGGCGTAGGGGATGTTCGGGAAGTCGCTGCCGTACATCAGCCGCTCGGGGCGGGCGAGGGCGTCGTCCCAGGGGACGTCCGCCGGCAGGTAGTCGCCCACGACCATGGTGGTGTCGAGCCACAGGGTGTCGTAGCGGTGCATCATGCGCACGTAGTCGGGGAACTCGTCGGCGCCCAGGTGGGGCACGCAGAGGCGCAGCGTGGGGTAGCGGCGCAGGACGCGCTCGATGGCGGCGGCCGCGCACAGGGCGTGGGGGTCGCAGGCGTAGGCGGGGCTCTTGGGCTCGCGCCCCGCGTGGATGACCACCGGCCGGTCGTGGTCGGCGCAGACCCGCCACACGGCGTCGAGGGCGGGGGCGTCGGGGGCGAAGCACTGCACATGGCAGTGCAGCTTCACGCCCGCGAGGCCGAGCGCGAAGGCCTCCTCCAGGATGCGCCCGGCCCCGGGCTCTCCGGGCAGGACGGTGGCGAGGCCCGTCACCCTCGGGTTTTCTGCAGTGGTTTCATGCATGTAGCGGTTGAGCGCCTGCGCCATGCCGGGCCGGTGGGCGTAGTGCAGCGCCACCAGGTGGTCCACCCCCCGCGCGAGCAGGAAGTCGATGACGTCGGGCGAGTAGAGGGGGTAGCGGATGGGCCAGGCGTGGGCGCGAAACCACCGCCACAGGGCGTCGAAGACGCGATCGGGGAAGAGGTGGACGTGGGCGTCCACGACGGGCGGCAGGTGGGCGGGCAGCCTCGGCCACTCGGCGTCGTCGATGCCGGGCAGGGGCGAGGTGAGCATGCCGGGGGAGGGAAGCGCCATCCACGTACCATACCGCGCCCGGGACGCGCTGGCTGCGGCACGCGCTGGACTTCGAGTGGCCGCTCGCGAAGACTGTGCCGGGTGCGTACCCCGCTGACCATCGCCTCCGCCCTGCTGCTGGCCGCCTGCGAGGCGCCCTCCCCGCCCCTGGCTCGCCTGGAGCAGGCCATCGTCAACGGCACCCGGTCGCCCCAGGTGGTGCCCATGACGCCGGAGCAGCAGCTCTCCATCGGCTGGCTCTACGGCCGCTCGGCCCCCGCGAGCCCGTTCTGCACCGGCACCCGGTTCTCGCCGAAGCATGTGGTGACGGCCTCCCACTGCACGGGCGAGCGCAGCCCCGAGAGCACCGGCTTCGGCCTGGGAGCCGATCCCGCCGATCCGGTGGCCCTCATCGAGGTAGCCGCGTTCTACACCCACCCCGACCTGGATCTGGCAGTGCTGGAGCTGGCGAGCGAGGCACGGGAGGTGGCCCCCGGGGTGGTGCCCATCGCGGGCAACGGCGAGAGCCTCGACTCCGACTTCGGCCGCGGCCTGGTGGGGACGCCGGTGGAGGCCGCCGGCTACGGCGAGACGCTGGATCCCGAGCGGGCGGGCCTGTGGTTCGTCTCGCTTCCCCTCGTGGACATCACCTCGGAGTACGTCGTGGTGGACGGCCAGGGGGAGCGCGGCATCTGCCGGGGCGACTCGGGGGGGCCCGTCCTGGCCACCTCGCGCATCGGCGCCCCCATCATCCTGGGGGTCGAGCACGGCGGCGACGCGTCGTGCGTGGGGCGCGACAACCTCACGCGGCTGGACGTGGCGGGCACCTGGCTGCGGCAGGTCATCAGCGGGGTCATCCGCCCGGACGGCGCCCCCATCGGCTGCGGGGATCTGGACTTCAACGGCCGCTGCGTCGACGACACGGTCTTCTGGTGCAACGAGGACATGGTGCCGGTCAGCCGAAGCTGCACCGCCGAGGGCCTGCGCTGCGCCTGGGCGGGCACGGCCCTGGGCTTCTACTGCACCACCGTCGAGCAGACCTGCGCCGACGTGGGCGACGGCGTCTGCCTCGACGACCGGGTGCGGCGCTTCTGCCTGGAGGGGGTCGTCACCGACGACGACTGCTTCCGCGCCGGCCTGCGCTGCGTGGCGGGCGAGGGCACCGCCGACTGCGTGGACGAGACGGGCACGCCGGTCCGGCCGAAGACGAAGTTCAACTCGGGCTGCTGCCGGGTGGCGGGAGGCGGCGGCGAGGCCGGCTGGCTGCCCGGCCTGCTGGCCGCGGCGCTGCTCTCGCGCAGAAGGTCTTTGTTTTCAGGACGTTCGAGGCGTCAGGGCGCGCCCTGATCCACGCCCATGTCGGCGGCGCCGGCGTCCACAGGCTCGACGCCCATGTCGGCCGCCGGCGGCTCGCCGCACCGCACGAGGTCGTCGGGCAGCCCGTCGAAGCCGTCCGCGTGGACGGTCACGTCGAGGGCCAGCAGGTTCACGGGGCCATCGGCCGGGTTGATGAAGAGCGTGTACACCCGCCCCCGTCGGCGGGCAGGCAGCTCGCGTCCAGGGTGATGGACTGCCGCGCGCCGCTCAGGGCCGGCGCGTAGCGGGCGTCGGCCACGTAGGCCGCCTGGCGGCCCGGCTGCACCTCGATGGCCTCGCCGGTGCGCGTGAGGATCTCGAGGGCCTGGGGCCCGCCCCCGCGCCGGGGATGAGACCCGCGCCCGCGCCCTCGGGCTGCCAGCTCAGCGTCACGCCGGCCGCCCCCGCAGGCACGTCCACGTACTGCTGCTTGTAGGCCGGGACTCCCTGGCCGAAGCCGGGGATGCCCACGGTGGAGCGCCCCTCGACGCGGTGGGGCAGCCCGTCGCGGCTGCCCTGGGCCCGAAAGCGCGCCCAGGGGATGGCCCGCTCGCAGTCGATGAAGCCGAAGCGCCCGAAGATCTCGCGCACCTGGGCCGCCACATCGGGGCCCTCCGCCTCGGCCTCGGCGAGGATGAGCTCGGCCGCGATCTGGTGGGTCGTCCCCTCGGTGAACTGCTCCAGCGCCCGGAACACGATGCGATCGGTGACCTGGGGCCCCAGCGCCTCGCGGACCGCCCAGAGGGTCGAGCCGATGACGCGGCCGTCGGCGTGGACCTCGTCGAACAGATCGTCCGGGCAGATCCGGGCGTCGGCCAGGTCGCGGACCTGATCGGGGGCCAGCTCGCCGATGCCGAAGACGCCGATGGCCGACCCGTTGGCCAGGGTGCCGGCGAAGTAGTCGGCGAGGCCCTCGTTCATGGCCCGGGGCGACCCGTCGAGGCCGTAGCGATCGACGCCGGCGGGCACCTGGAGCCGGCTCGTCCCCACCACCGCGTGGGTGTACTCGTGGTAGATGACCCGCGCGTCGTAGGCGAAGTCGTGCCCCGCCTGCCCGAAGATGATCGAGTCGGAGTCGCGCCCCGGCAGGCCCAGGGACGACGCCAGCTCGTTCCAGCTCTCCCTGGGGAAGAAGGCCGCGTTGGGGAACGGGTACCAGCCGTCGGGCCCGGGCATGAAGCCGGGGATGGGCAGCGGCGGATCGATCTTGAACTGCAGGTTGACGATGGCCGGCAGGGGGAAGTCGAGATCGGTGAACCGGTGCTGCTCCTTGAAGTAGTCATGCACCCGGTTCACATGGTGATACATCATGACTTCGGCGAACGGATCGTTGGGATCCCCCGGCGCGGGGGTGCCCAGGGCGTCCACCGGCGGGCGGATGCTCAGGTAGTTGCCATCGGGATCCGGCCGCGCCGTCTGCACCTCGTGGCAGAGCGAGACCTCGAGGGTGAAGCCCCCCAGATCCGGGTGGGCCACCAGGCCGCCCTCCTCGTTGAGGCAGTTGAAGACCTGGACGGACTCGCTGGTGAGCTTGCCCTCGGGATCCGTCACCCGGTGGAGCGGCACCTGGGACAGCATGCCGTCGTTGGTGGTGGGATCGTCGAGGTAGACCCACGCCAGGGGGGCGTCGAGGATGGGCGGCGGGATGAAGGCGTCAGGGGCCGCATCGGGGGCCGCGTCGGCCGGGCCCGCGTCGGGCAGCACCTGGGGGCCCTCATCAGGGGCGAGCCCCTGATCCCCGGCGGCGTCAGGCGTGGGATCCTGGCGCGCCGGATCGTCGTCACAGGCGGCCAGAAGGGCGAGGCCCGCGGTCAGCAGCAGGTGAGCCGGCTTCACCGCAGCACCGTGTCGCGCTGGCCGAAGACCTGGCCGTCGGCCCCATCCACGCGGACCTCCACCACCTGGCCGGGGCCCCGCGCCACCAGGACGAGGAAGCCCTCGACCCCGTAGCCACCCTCGGCGAACACCACCTTGCGCGGCTGGCTGACCACGCCGCCCGGCAGGGCGACGCCCAGCACCTTCTCGGTGGCGATGGCCCGTGCGCGCGCCGCGTCGATGGTCGCCGGCCGCACCTCGACCAGGGGCACGGCGTCGTTGAGCACGCGGGTGACGCGGCCGCCCGCGTCGAGGGTCACGACGACGCTGCGATCGGCGACCCGCAGGTCGCCGTGGACCTGGGCGAACCGCACCACGCTGCGCTCACCCGAGACGTCCACGTCCTCGACCTGAAGGTTGACGCGGCCCACGAGATCGATGCGTGCCTCGATGAACGCCGCGGCGCGCTCGGCGGCCGAGGCGCCCGGCGCCACGGCCCGCAGGCCGGTGATGAGCATCGGCTGGCCACCACGCCACACGGCCCGCACGCCCGGCTGCTCTCGCTGGAGCGCGTCGAACGCAGCCTGGGTGCGCGCCGCGGTGGGCGACGCGACCGCCGGGGACGCGACGAAGCCCGCGATCAGGGCAGCTCTCGCCAACATGGAGACCTCCAGCCGCCGGCCATCTATCGGCCCACGCGATGACGCGTGGGGCCGGCCGGGAGCGCAACCTAGCGAAGTCCGGGCGGTCCCGGCTGGTGAAAAATACTGCCCGCCAATGTAGCTATTTGATCTTCAAAGATTTTCTGGACAGTCCTTGCGGTACGGCCCCCGCGTGGGATTCGGGACCCATGCGCAACGCACCGGTCTACCTGCTCTATGTGATCACCGGGACCTTCGGGCTCATCTACGAGGTGGTCTGGTCGCGGTACCTGGGCCTGCTCATGGGCAACACGGCCCAGGCCCACGCGGTGGTCCTCGCGACGTTCATGGGGGGGCTCGCCCTGGGCGCCTTCGCGTTCGGCCGGATCGCGGATCGGGTGCCTCAGGGCCTGCGGCTGTACGGCTGGATCGAGGTGGGCGTCGGCCTGCACGCCGTCTTCTTCCCCCAGATCTTCGAGGCCTTCACCGCGCTCCTCGATCCCCTCGCCCGCGCCGCCGGCCCGGGCACCGCCGCCATGACGGCCTTCAAGCTGCTGCTCGCCGCCCTCGCCGTCCTGCCGCCCGCCGTCCTCATGGGCGGCACCCTGCCCGTCCTGACGCGGCACCTCACCGCCACGGCAGCCGGCCTGCGCCAGGGGGTCGGGCGGCTGTACGCCCTCAACTCGGCGGGCGCGGTGCTGGGCGGCCTGCTGGCGGGCTTCGTGCTGCTGGAGAGCCTGGGCCTGCCGGCGACCATCGCGGGGACGGGCATGATCAACACCGCCCTCGGCCTGCTGGCCGTGGGCCTCTCGACGCGCCTGCCGCCGGCCTCCAGCGCCGCCGCCCCCGCCGCCGAGGCGGAGGACGCCGTCGAGCACGACGCGGCCGCCCGCACCACCGCCCTCTGGCTCGCCGGCTTCTCGGGCCTGGCCACCATGACGCTGGAGGTGGCCTGGATCCGCTGGTTCGGCCTGATGCTGGGCAGCTCGACGTACGCCTTCACCCTCATGCTGGCCGCGTTCATCACGGGCATCGCCCTGGGCTCGTTCTGGCTGTCGCGGGCCCGGGTCGGCCGGCTGCCGCTGCTGCCCCTCCTGGCCACCGCCCTGGCCCTCACCGCCCTGGCGCTGGCGGCGCTCCAGCAGCTCTACGACCGCATGCCCTACTTCGTCGCCCACCTCGGGCGCGCCTTCGCCCCCGCCCCGGACGCCTGGCCGTGGTTCCAGGCCGCCGTCTACGGGCTGTGCTTCCTGGTGATGTGCCTGCCCACCGCGGTGGCGGGCCTGGTCTTCCCGGCGACGGTGCGCCTGGCCACCGAGCGGGGCCGCCTGGGCGGACGCCTGGGCCGGGTCTACGCCGTCAACACCGTGGGGACGATGGCCGGGGCGCTCCTCACGGGCCTCGTGTTCTTCCACTGGTTCGGCCTGGAGGGGGTGCTGCGCGGGGTGCTGGTGGCCTACGCCCTGGCCGCCATCCTGGTGGCCGTCCGCCACGTCGCGGGCCGCGCCCGCCGCCGCATCATCGGCCTCGCCGCCCTGGTGCTGATCGGCCACTTCGCCGTGTACCGCAGCGCCGACCCCCGCCTGCTCAACCAGGGGCTCTACCGCCGCGGCGTCGACCTGGGAGATGGCTTCGACGCCTTCCGCGAGCGCGTGCTCTCGCACCCCCTGCTCTTCTCGGCCGAGGGCCCCCACGCCGTCGTCACCGTCCGCGAGTCAGGCCCCTCCCCCGTCATGGACGCACCGCTGCGGGTGATGACCGTGAACGGCAAGCCCGATGCCAGCACCGGCCTGGACATGCTCCCCCAGGTCTACATGGGCCACCTGCCCCTGATGCTGCACCCGGATCCGAAGCGGGTCTTCCTGGTGGGCCTGGGCTCGGGCATCACCGCGGGGGCCATCGCGACCCATGACGATAGACCTGGAAGTCGCTGAAATCAGTGAAGAAGTCGTCGCCGCCCAGGGACTCTTCGAGCCCTGGAACAACGCCCCCCTCCAAAACCCCCGCGTCCACCTCATCGTCGAGGACGCGCGCACGGTGCTGCGCCACGGCGACACCCCCTACGACGTGGTGATCTCGGAGCCGACCAACCCCTGGCAGTCCGGGGTGGCGGGCCTGTTCACGGTGGAGTTCTTCGACGAGGTGAAGGCGCGCCTCGCGCCCGGGGGCGTCTTCGCCCAGTGGATGCACGGCTACGAGGCCGACGACGCCACCCTGGGCATGGTGATCATGTCGCTCCAGGCGCGCTTCCCCTGGGTCTCGGTCTTCGAGATGGGCGACGACGACTACCTGTTCGTCGCCACCTCCGATCGGCTGACCCTGGATCCCGAGCGGTTCGCGGCCGCCATGGCGCCGCCGGCGGTGAAGGCCGATCTGGCCCGCGTCGGCGTCACCCACCCCTTCGCCCTGCTGGCCCTCCAGATCAAGGCCCCCGAGCGGCTTCGCCTGGAGGCCCGGGGCGAGCTCAACTCCGATCAGCGCCCCCTGCTGGAGCTGCGGGCCCCCCGCGCCTTCTTCGTCAGCGGCCGCAGCGAGCTCTTCGATCGCATCGACGACCACCACCACCTGGGCAGCGCGCTGCTGGAGGACGAGTGGCAGGCCCGCTTCCCCCTGGACGCCGAGGCGGTGGCCGCCCTGTACCGGGTGATGGCGCCCTTCACCCTGTCGCGTGGGCGGCGGGCCGCGCTGCTGCGCCTGATGCGCGCCCACTTCCCGGTGGGCGATCCGCGCATCGTCCACCTGGAGAGGCAGACCCTCGTCGCCGATCCGGAGGACGTGGACGCCCACCTGCCCCTGCGGGAGTGGCCGGCGGAGGAGGCCGCCCGCGAGCCCCTGCGGCTGGCCTTCGAGCGCGAGATCCTGGCCTTCGAGGGGCGCTTCCACCGCTGGGCGCCGCCCCCCGTCGAGCCGCTGGAGCGGCTGATCGAGCGCCTGACCATCGCGGCGGCGGGGGACGCGAGCTGGGAGGCCCACGCCCTGCGCTACCGCCTGCGCCTGCTCGAGAGCGTCTGCGCCCGGGGCATGCCCGCCTGCCTGACCCAGAGCGCCTGGTTCGAGGCGCGGGATCCCGAGCGCGCCCCCTGGGGCCACCTGTGGAGCATGGCGCGCACCGAGGATGCCCTGGTGCGCCACGACTTCGACGCCGCGGGCCGGCTGCTGGCGAAGCTGGCGCCCTCCCCGAAGCAGGCCGAGCTGGCCCGCCGGCTCGCCGCCATCCAGGCGGCGCTGGAACCTGCCCCCTGACCTGCTATCCTCCCGCCGCCTTCTGACCCTGCGAGGACCCGTGAGCGAGACGTCCTATCCCCTCCACAAGATCAAGGTCGTCCTGCTGGAGAACATCCACCAGGACGCCGTCGAGGCCTTCGAGCGGGCCGGCTTCGCCGTGCACCACTACAAGCAGGCCCTCAACGGCCAGGCGCTCATCGACGCCGCGGCCGACGCCCACATCATCGGCATCCGCTCCAAGAGCAACCTCAAGGCCGACTTCTTCGAGGCGGCCCGCCGGCTCTGGGCGGTCGGCTGCTTCTGCATCGGCACCAACCAGGTGGATCTGGAGGCGGCGGCGTCGCGGGGGGTGCCGGTGTTCAACGCCCCCTTCTCCAACACCCGGTCGGTGGCCGAGCTGGTCATCTCGGAGATCGTCGCGCTGCACCGGCAGCTCGCCGATCGCTCGGCCGAGATGCACGCCGGCCAGTGGGTCAAGTCGGCGGACGGCGCCCACGAGGTCCGGGGCCGGACGCTGGGCATCGTGGGCTATGGCCGCATCGGCTCCCAGGTGTCGGTGCTGGCCGAGGCCATGGGCATGCGGGTGATCTTCCACGACGTCATCGACGTGCTCCCGCTGGGAAATGCCCGTCGTTCCAAGACGTTGCAGGATCTGCTCAGCGAGTCCGACGTGGTGACGCTGCATGTGCCCGCCACCGCCGAGACGAAGCGGATGATCGGGGCGGCGGAGCTGGCGCTGATGCGCCCGGGGGCCTTCCTGCTCAACAACGCCCGCGGCAGCGTGGTGGACGTGGACGCCCTGGCCGAGGCCCTCTCGTCGGGCCGGCTGGCCGGCGCCGCGGTGGACGTCTTCCCCCGCGAGCCGTCGTCGAACCAGGAGCCCTTCGAGAGCCCCCTGCGCGGCCAGCGCAACGTCATCCTCACGCCCCACATCGGCGGCAGCACCATCGAGGCCCAGCGCGACATCGCCCACGGCGTCTCCGGCAAGCTCATCCGCCTGATGAACAACGGCACCACGGACACGGCGGTGAACTTCCCCGAGGTGCAGCTGCCCGTGCTGCACCCCGCAACCACCGCATCCTGCACTACCACCGCAACGTGCCCGGCGTGCTCGGCAACCTGCACTCCATGATCGCCCGGGAGGGGTCAACATCTCGGCCCAGTACCTCCAGAGCAAGGAGCGCTACGCCTACGCCATCCTCGACATCGATCCGCACCACGGCGACGACCTCAACGAGAAGCTGATGGCCGTCCCCGAGACCATCCGCGTGCGGACGCTGTGGTGAGCGCCATGGACACCGACCTCGAGGCGCGGCTGGTGGAGCTGGAGATCCGCTACAGCCACCTGGAGCACCTGACCGAGCAGCTCAGCGATCTGGTGCGGGCCCAGGCCGATCAGATCGAGCTGCTGCGCCAGGGCCTGCGGACGATGCGCGGCGAGCTGGACGCCCTGGGCGACGGCCCCACCCCCCACGAGCGCCCCCCCCACTACTGAGCAGCGGGGGCAAAAGCCCCTGGATTCTCTACGGATTTGCCGAGGGCGGCGCCGCGATCCCCGGCTCGGTCTGCAGGCCGGGGGCGGTCAGGACGGGCTCGCCGGCGATGGCCCGCAGGGCGTCCTGGGCCGCGGCGAGGCGGGCGCGATCGCGATCATCGACGGCCACCAGGGCCGGGATGGCGTCCCGGGCGGCGGGCCCCAGGCGGCCCAGCACGCGGGCGGCGACGAGCCCCGCGCGGGTGTCGGGATCGGCGAGCAGGGCAGCCACCGCGCGGACGGCCAGGGCGGCGTCCTCCTTGCGCCGGCCCAGGGCCTCCGCCGCCACCATGCGCACCTGCTCGTCGCGGTCGGCGAGGGCGCGCCGCAGCCCCTGGGTGGCGGTGGGCGTCTCGAAGAGGGTGAGCGCCCGCACGACCTGGAGCCGGGCCGTCACCTCGGGCCCATCCAGGGCGGCGATGAGGGCGTCGAGGGCCGGCGCCGCCTTGGCGGGCCCGAGCCGCGCCACGGCCAGGGCCGCCTGGCGCCGCGCCGCCCCCGACGGGCCCGTCAGCGCGCCGACGAGGCCGTCCAGGGCGTCGAGATCCTGGGGGTTGAGGGCGAAGAGGGCCGCCGACGCCGCCACCCGCAGCGTCTCGCCGCCCCCCCGGCGGGCGCGGCGCAGGGCCTCCTCGGCCGCCCCGCCTCCCAGCGCCCCGACCACCAGGGCCGCCCAGGGCCGCGCCTGGGAGTGGCGGCCATCCAGGATGGGCTTGACCGCCGGCAGGCTGGCCGGGCCGATGGCGATGAGGGCCGCCGCCGCCGCCTCGGCCACCGCCGGCGCGTCGCTCAGGAGCGCCACCAGGCCGGGCAGCCCGCGCTCGGCCCCGGCCCCGTAGCGGGCCAGGGCCTGGGCCGCCAGCACCCGCGACCGGCTGTCGGTGTCGGTCAGCCGCGCGATGAAGGTGGGCAGGGCCGCCGGGTGGGCCAGGGGCGCCAGCACGCGCATGGCGGCGTAGCGCGTGTCGGGGGCGGCGTCGGCGAGGGCCGCCAGCACCGGCTCGGGGGGCTCGGCCAGGGGCTTCTCGCGCAGCGCCAGGGCTTCGAGCATGGGCCCCCGGCTGTAGTAGCTGGCGCAGACCTCGCCGATGGCGCCCACGTCGCCGATGCGCGCCAGGGCCAGGATGGCCTCGTCGGCCACCAGGGCGTGGTCGTTCTGGGCCAGCAGCACCAGCTCGGGCACGGCCGGGGCGGCCTTCGGCCCCAGGCGACCGAGGGCCCAGGCGGCCGCCGCGCGGGCGGCCTCGTCCTCGGCGTCGGCCAGCCCCGTGCGCAGGGCCGGCAGCGTCGACGCCGCGCCGGGCCCCAGCAGCCCCAGCGCCTCGCGCGCCTCTCGCCGCACCGACGACTCCCGCTCCAGGCTCGCCGTCGCCAGCGCCTCCAGCAGATCCGGCCGCGTCGAGCCCAGGCGCCCCAGCGCCCGGGCGGCGTGGGCCCGCACCTCGGGCGCCTCGTCCTGCCGCAGGCGGACCCGCAGCGCCTCGTGGGCCTCGGCCGCGAAGCGCCCGTGGGCCGTCAGCGCCTCGGCCGCCGCCGCCCGCACATCCGGCAGCGGATCGGCCAGCAGGGGCACCAGCAGGCGCACATTGCCGGGATCGGGCATCCCCGTGATGGCCTGGGCGGCGAAGAGCCGCACATCCGGCGAGGGATCGCCCAGCGAGACGCGCAGGGCGTCGCGCAGCGTCGTCGCCGGCACGTCGAACCCCGCCACCGCCTCCGCCGCCGCCGCCCGGACACGGGCGTCCGGATCGCGAAGAGCGTCGCTCAGGCTCTCCAGGACGCGACCCGCGGGCTCGGCGGCGGCCAGGGCCGCCAGGTAGACGGGCCGGTCGGCCGGCGCGGCCTCCTGGATGCGGGCCAGCAGCAGCTCGAGCCCTGCGCCCCCGTCCTCGGCCAGGCGCTCGGCCGCGTCCCGCCGCGCGTCGACGTCCGGGGACGCAAGTGCAGCCACCACCTCGGGATCCGGGCGCCCGTCCGGCGCGTCCTGCCCGCGGGCGGCCCCCCCGGCGAGGACCAGCCCCAGCGTCAGCGCGAGGGTGCGCCCCCGGGCCGCCCACCCCCCTCTTGACGCCAGCCGCCATCCGGGTTTGCCTCCCTGCTCATGGCCAAGAAGAAATCCCCCATCGTGCTGGACGACTGGATCGACCGGGACCTCACCGCGTCCCTGGCCGAGCTGCCGCCCGCCTTCGAGATCGACGACACCCTGCGCCAGGTCGAAGAGATCCTCCTGGCCGGCCCCCAGCGCTCGCCGGTGCTGGTGGGGCGCCCGGGCGTGGGCAAGACCGCCGTCTTCCACCAGCTCGTCCGCCGCATCGCCACCGGCCAGGGACCCGAGTCTCTGCACGGCGCCCGGGTCGTGCAGATCGGCCTCGGCGCCATCGCGGGGCGCTTCCCCCCCAACACGGGGAAGGCCACCGACTTCGCCCAGCGCTTCTTCGATCACCTGCTCGTGCTCGACCAGCCGGTCATCCCGCTCATCCGCGACATCCACGTCGCGTACATGTTCGACTGGGAGGCGATCCTGCATCGCTACCTGAGCCGCTCCCAGCTCCCCATCCTCGGCGAGGCGCAGCCCCGGGGCTTCGACGAGCTGGTGGAGTACTGGGGCGAGCTGAGCAACTACCTGGTCCCCATCACGGTCGAGGAGCCCACCGCCGAGCGCACCCGCGCCATCGTGCGGCAATGGAACGGCTGGTCCGCCCGCGAAGGGGAGCGCCCCTTCACCGCCGAGGCCCAGAGCATCGCCATCGAGCTCACTGCCCGCTACATGGGCGATCGCGCGTTTCCGCGCAAGGTCCTCGATCTGCTCAAGCAGACGCGGGTGCTCTCCGGTGGCGCCGAGGCCGAGGGCCCGGTGGATGTGCAGGACGTCGTGGGGCGGTTCAGCGCCGTCACCCGCGTCCCGCCGAGCCTGGTCGACCCCCGCGTCCGACTCGAGCTCGACGACGTGCAGTCGTTCCTGGCCAACCGCCTGCTCGGCCAGGAGGAGGCCGTCGACGCCCTCGTGCGGATGATCGCCCTCATCAAGGCCGGCCTGACGGATCTCACCCGGCCCTTCGGCGTGCTGATGTTCGTGGGCCCCACCGGCGTCGGCAAGACCCACGCGGCCCAGCTCATGGCGGAGTACCTGTTCGGTGATCGCCAGCGCCTGATCCGCATCAACATGACCGACTACACGCAGCCCCAGCACTTCCAGGTGCTGTTCGGCGATCCCAACGGGCAGAACCTGGCCCAGCGGCGCGGCGTCCTGGCCACCCGCCTCGTGGGCCACCCCTTCGGCGTGCTGCTGCTCGACGAGTTCGAGAAGGCCAACCCCCGGGTCCACGACGGCTTCCTGCAGCTCATCGACGAGGGCCGCTTCATCAACGGGATGGGCGAGACGGTCTCGGCGACGAGCATGATCCTCATCGCCACCTCGAACGCCGGCGTCGAGGTCTTTCGGGAGACGGGGCTGGGCTTCCACCAGAACCGCGACATGCGCAGCCTGGACGCTGAGCTGGACAAGCGCCTGCTCAACACGTTCCGGTTCGAATTCCTCAATCGTTTCGACCATGTGGTGCACTTCCACCCCCTGGAGCGCAGCCACATCCGATCCATCGCCCAGCGCGAGCTGCAGGAGCTGTCGCGGCGCGAAGGCATGGCCCGCCGCAGCGTGGCCCTGGAGGTGAGCAACGACGTGCTCGACTGGCTGGTGGCCCATGGCTACCACCCCCACTTCGGCGCCCGGTTCCTGCGCCGCGAGATCGAGCGCAACGTCACCGCCGCCCTGGCCGACCACCTCGTCCGCTACGAGCCCGATGACGGCACCCGCCTCAACCTCGGCGTCCGCCGGGATCGCATCGTCGTGCGCGCGCTGGAGGACGCCCCCGTCCGCGTCACCGTCCCCCGCGCCGACATCCTCCGGCAGGTCAGCGTCGATCCCACCACCCTGGAGGTGGAGGCCCAGGCCTGGCTGGAGCGGTTCGCCTCCCTGGCCCAGGAGTCGGCCGGGCGCGCCGCCGAGGCCTCCGAGCTCATCGAGCGCAGCCAGCGCCCGGGCTTCTGGGACGCCCCCCAGGTGGCCCAGGCCACTCTCAAGCGCTACAAGACCCTCGACGCGCGCCTCCAGGCCGACGCCCGCCTGCTGGACGCCTACCGCCGCACCCAGGCGCTCCTGCGGGAGGGCCGCCAGGCCGAGGCGGAGGTGCTTGCCGGCGTCATCGAGGAGATGGCCGTCAGCTACCGCCGCTGGCTCGACCTGGGCACCGTCGACGCCCCGGCCGGCGTCTGGCTGGTCATCGGCCCCGCCGATCCGCTGGCCGCCGAGGTCGCCAGCGACTGGCTCGAGCAGATGGTGCGCATGTACGAAGGCTGGTGCCGCCGCCGGGGCTTCCACATCGAGGTCGTAGCCGAGGAGGCCGTCGAGGCCGAGCTGGTGCGGGTGGTCTTCGAGGTGGAGGGGGCCGGCGTCCTGCGGGCGCTGGAGCTGGAGCAGGGCCGCCACCGCCGCAAGCGCGGCGACGGAAGCACCGCGAGCCTCCAGGTGGACGTGCTGCCCCGCCACGAGGGCGAGCCCACCCACCTGCCCGACGGCGTGCGCGTCGCCGACGCCCGCCACGCCCGCGGCACCTACGTCGAGCGCATCACCGCCCGCCTCGCCCTGAGCGTCCCCGCCCGCGGCCTGGAGGTGAAGCTGAAGGGCAGCGATCGCGCCACCCTCTCGCTGCTGGGCCATGACCTGCTGGCCTACCTGACGGCGCCCGCCCCGCCCGTCGAGACGGCCCGCACCTACGGCGTCACGGGGGGCAGCGTCCGCGACCCCCGGACCGGCGCCACCAGCCCCAGCATCAAGGACGTGCTGCGCGGCAACCTGGAGCCCTTCCTGCGCGCGTGGGAGCTGCAGGGACCCTCCAGCGACTCGCCGCTGGAGTCCTGAGGCGCACTCAGTCCCAGCGGCAGTCGAGCGTGCCGCGCTGGAGCGTGTAGAAGTCGCGGATGCTCGGGTCGCGCGCCACCCGCAGCCGCACCTCGCAGCGCCGGTCGAGGCTCACCGCGGGGTAGTCGAGGGTGAACGTCTTCACCTGGGAGAACCGGCCGTCCGGCTTGCCGTCCAGGCTCTGCAGATCCGTGCGCTGGCTGACCGCGATCCGCAGCTCCAGGGGCCCGTAGCGCCGGGTGCGCACCTTGCCCACGAAGTCGATGGCTGCCACCGTCTCGGGCAGCGTCGGATCGCTCCGGTCGCGCCGCACGCTGGCCCGCTGGCTGCGCAAGTCGATGAAATAGAAGGCTTCCTGCCGGCTCTCTCCGGGCTGCTTCACCTCGATGTACAGGTAGGGCGCCGGGCCGATGCCGGTGTTGCTGGCCAGATCCAGATCCACCTTGAGCAGGAAGAAGTCGTTGGGCTTCACGGCGTAGGCCGACAGGGCGCTCAGGGCGGCGTCCGTCGCGCCGGCCTTCTTCAGCCGCAGCAGCGCCTCGGCGTCGGCCAGCGCCAGCACCCCGCGCGTCCGCATCATCTCGTTGAGCGTCGCCTCGGCCACGCCGGCCTCGGCGAGCTTCTCCAGCTCCTCGAGGGTCAGCGGCAGGCTCTCGCTGGTGCGGTGCACCCGCTCCCAGGTGTCGGGATCGCTGGTCTGGAACTGCTGGAGGGTGATGGGCTCGGCCTGGGCGGCGGAGCCGACGAGGAGGGCGAGAGCGAGGGCGGTACGCATGGGCTGACTCCTGGGGCGGCCTGACGGCGCCTCACGATGCGATCCGGGGCCCGGCTATTCAATGGGCACCCGAAACACGGCCACCGGGGCGCCTCCTGGCACCCACCCGGGCCCATCTGCCAGCATGATCGCGAGACGAGAGGAGGCGTTGATGATCCCCGTCCTGCTCTGGCTGCTGGCCATGCCGCCCATCGACCCGGCCTGGCGCTGCGCCGACGGCACCGCCGCCGAGCACCCGCCGCCCCGGGCCTGCGTGAGCGCCGACGGCCAGCGCATCTACTTCCCCAAGGAGACCTGGGCCTACGACAAGGCGGAGCTGCGCCCGAGAGCTACCCCGTCCTCGACGACGTCGCCGCGCTGCTCCAGGCCACCCCGGCCATCGCCCGCGTCCAGATCGGCAACCACGAGGGCGCCCCGCGCGAGGCCTACGGCCTGAACCTCAGCGCCCGCCGCGCCCAGGCCTTCGCCGCCTACCTGATCCGCCAGCGCGGCGTCGCCGCCTACCGCCTCGACCCCGTGGGGTTCGGCGCCGACCGGCCGCTCGCCGACACTCGCAACCCCGCGAACTTCAAGAAGAACATGCGGACGGAGCTGACCATCGAGCGGTGGTGGACGACGGCGCCCTGCCCGGCCGGGACCACCGAACCGCCGGCCACGCCCTGCATCACGGCGGATGGCGAGCACATCCTCGCGCGGCCGCCGCGCTTCCAGTACGACCGCGGCACCCTGCTCCCGGAGAGCTTCCCCGACCTGGACGCCGTGGCGGCGCTCCTGCTCGCCACCCCGGCCCTCGCCCGCGTCGAGGTCGTCGCCTACGAGGTCGAGCCCGAGGACGACGCCCGCGCCGCCCGCCTGAGCGACCGGCGCGCCCGGGCGGTGCGCGACTACCTGCTGCAGAGGGGCGTGCCCGCCGACCGCATCGACGCTCGGGGCATGCCCCCAAGCGCCGACGCGACCTGGCTCTTCATTCGGCGCTGGGGGCTTTGAGACCCGGCAGGCCCAGGTGCGCGCGGATCTCGGCGAGGGCCTCGTCCTGGGCGGCGACCCGGGCGTTGAGCCGGGCGACCTGGGCGGCGAGGCGGCTGTTCTCGGTGCTCAGGTCCTCGATGGTGGCCTGCTGGGACTTCACGGCCTCGATGAGCACCGCGGCCAGGGGACCGTAGGCCACCGTCAGGACGCCCCGGCTGTCGGCGTGCACGAGCTCGGGCAGGACGGCCTGGACCTCCTGCGCCAGCACGCCCACCTGCCGCTCGCCGCCCTTCTTCCAGTGGTAGGTGTAACCCCCGAGATTCATGACCTTTTCCAGCGGATCCTCGATGGGCTGGATGTCGGTCTTCAGGCGGGCGTCGGAGAAGGTGTTCCAGGCGTTGGCCAGCGCGGCGGTACCATCGCCGTCGCTGCCCACCTGGAAGGCCGCCCCGGGGGCGTCGACGCCGATGCCGACGGTGCCGTCGGTGGCGATGGAGATGGCGCCATCCCCCAGCTCGATGACCCCGTCGTCCGTCACGCCGGCCAGAGTCGGCGTGGGGGCGAGGAACACCTTGAGGTAGAAGTCCTCGTTCGCGCTCTGGGAGCCTCGCCCGCCAGCGTAGACGTCCGCCTGGTTGTAGCGCCAGCGCCAGGCGCCGCCGGTGTCGGTGACGCGCACGGTCATGACCTCGCCCGCCGTCACGGAGACCGGTGTGTCGAGGGTGATGGTCTGCGCGCCGGTCGCGACGACGATGTCCGTCTGGGTCAGCACGAGGGTGCCGCCCGTCCCCTCGCCCCGATAGACCAGCAGCTCGCCAGCGGCCAGGCCCGTGGAGTCGAAGTGCATCGTGAAGGCGGTCAGCAGGCCGGCCTCGGTGACCGTGAAGGACTGCCAGAGGGGGGTGTTGGCGTTGGGCAGGTAGACCCGGCCCACGCTCGTCTGGCTGATGTGCAGCTCGGTCCGGTTGGCGTTGGCGGCGCCCGTGAGGTCGCCGTCGAGGTGGGCCGCCCCGCCCACGTGCAGCAGCGCGATGGGCGAGGCGACGCCGATGCCCACGTTGCCGTCGCTGTCGACGCGGAGGCCCTCCTCGTCGCCGTCGTTGGAGATCCAGAAGTCACCCAGGGTGAGGTTCATGGTGGCGACGTGGTCACCCAGGTCGTCCGCCAGGCTGGCCAGATCCACGCTGTTGCCGCCGGTGATGGAGAGCGCGGTGCCGGCGAGCGCCAGGGTCTGGGCGTCGGTGTTGTCCAGGTAGGCCGCCAGCGACACGTTGTTCCCGCCCGTGATGCTCAGGCTGTTGTTCGCCAGCGCCAGCGTCTGGGCGTCCGTGTTGTCCAGGTAGGCCGCCAGCGACACGTTGTTCCCGCCCGTGATGGCCAGCACGTTGGCGGCGAGGCTCAAGGTCTGGGCGTCCGTGTTGTCCAGGTAGGCCGCCAGCGACACGTTGTTCCCGCCCGTGATGGCCAGCACGTTGGCGGCGAGGCTCAAGGTCTGGGCGTCCGTGTTGTCGAGGAACGCCGCCAGGGACACGGCGTTGCCGTTGGTGATGGCCAGATCGGTGCCGTCCAGCGCCAGGCTCTGCTCGTCCGTGTTGTCCAGCAGCGCGCCCAGCCCGACCGAGTTTCCATTGGAGATCGAGAGGTTGGCGCCATCGAAGGCCAGGCTCTGCTCGTCCGTGTTGTCCAGCAGGGCCGCCAGCGAGATGGAGTTGCCGCCGCTGATGGCGAGGTCGGTGCCGGCCAGGCCCAGCTCCTGGGCGTCGGTGTTGTCGAGGTACGCCGCCAGCGACACGTTGTTCCCGCCCGTGATGGCCAGCACGTTGGCGGCCAGGCTCAGGGTCTGGGCGTCGGTGTTGTCCAGGAACGCCGCCAGGGACACGGCGTTGCCGTTGCTGATGGCCAGATCGGTGCCGTTCAGCGCCAGGCTCTGCTCGTCCGTGTTGTCCAGCAGCGCGCCCAGCCCCACCGAGTTTCCGTTGGAGATCGAGAGGTTGGCGCCGTCGAAGGCCAGGCTCTGCTCGTCGGTGTTGTCCAGGTACAAGGCCAGGGAGACCGCGTTGCCGTTGCTGATGGCCAGGTCGTTGCCGTTCAGGGCCAGGCGCTGGGCGTCGGTGTTGTCGAGGAAGTCGGCCAGGGACACGACGTTGCCGCCGACCAGGGTCAGGTCGGTGCCATCGAGCTCGAGGGTCTGCAGCTCGTTGGTGGGGTCGGCGTCGTCGTCGACCAGGGCGACCAGGCCGGCCAGATCGAGGCGGTGGGCGCCCCCGGCGTCGGTGATCACGAGGGTGGTGCCCTCCAGGGCCACGCCCTCGACCAGCTCGTTGCTGGCGCTGTCGTCGAAGATGAGCGGCGCGAGATCGAGGCTGTGCTCGACCTCGCCCTCGACGAGGCGCAGGACGGTACCCTCGAGGCCCACCACGCTGATGCGCGCGGCGTCGGCGTCGCCCACGGAGTCGAGGCTGCAGGCCCAGCCGGCGGCGCCGCGCTTCAGGATCTGGCCCGGCTGGCAGCCGGAGAGCAGGCCGAAGGCGCCGTCGACCAGCTCGAGGCCGCTCCCGGCGCGGTAGGTGGTGTCGTTGTCGCCGTCGGCGAGGTCGGCGGGGATGCCGAGCAGATCGGCCCACTGGTGGTCGTGGACGGCGGCAGCGAAGTCGTCGGCGGGCCGGCCGCCGAGGGTGTCGGCGTCGGCCGCGTGGTCGGCGTGGGCCGCGGCGGCGGCGAACGGCGCGGTGCCGATCTCGATGAGCGCCATCTCGTCATCGCCCGCGATGGCGACGCCGAGCCAGACGGCGGGCGAGTCGGAGAACAGAGCAAGATCAAGGGGTTCGGTGGCGCCGAGCTGGGTCGTGAAGTGCCCCAGCTCGAAGTCGACGGGGGTCTCGGTCGACCAGAGGGGCTGCTCACCGGCGGCGTCCGCGTAGAGCGTGAAGGTCACGTCCAGGCGCTCATCGATGGGCTGGCCGGCCTCGTCGGTGAGGACGCCCTGGACGGGGATGTGGGCGGGGACCGCCCACGCGGTGGAGGTCAAGAGGGCCAGGAAGGCCGTACTGCGCAGGATCATCGGCTACTCCTCGGAGGTCGGCGCCACCACCCCGAGGTGGAGACGAAAGCGGGAACCGGTACGGTCGGCCATGGGGGCCGGGCCGCCGACGGTCAGGGTGAGCTGGAAGCGGTCGGTCGCCCGCCGCGCGCCGCCGGAGACGACGGCCGGCGTGCTGCCGACGACGGCGGGAGCCGAGGCGTCGGGGAGCTCGCCGCCATCGGGCCGCGCTGCATCTTCTTCGGGCGGCAGGGCGTCCTGGACCCGGGCATCGTCGGGGCCCCCATCGGCGACCCGAGCGTCGGGGCGCCCCGCCTCCGGCCCCTGGGCGTCGGGCGTCACGCTGGCGTCGCCCGGCTGCCCTCCACCTGCGTCGTCACAGCCGCCGAGCAGCCCCACGACGAGCGCGGCCAGCAGGCCGCATCCCTTCACTCTCAAGGTCGTCTCCTTCCGCCGCCCGCTCCAGGCGGCCGCGATGTGTGCTGCGACAGATCCGCAGAGAGTCCGCAGCGGGCAGCTCGTTTTTTCTCCGCCCGTCGAGAAGCCCGCGGATCGACCCTACGACGCAGCGCCGCGCTGAGGCCGCCCGAGGTGGCAGCGCCAGTGGAAGAGGACGGTGGTGGCGGCGGCCGCCACGTTCAGGCTGTCGATGCCGCCGAAGAGCGGGATCTCGACCACCAGGTCGGCGGCGGCGCGGAGCGCCGGGGGGACGCCGCGATCCTCCGCCCCCATGACGAAGAGGGGGCGCGGCGGATAGACCGCGGTGTGGTAGGGGACGCTGTCGGGGGTCTGCTGGACGGCGACGAGCTGGTAGCCCTCCTCGCGCGCGCGGCGCACGAGAGCGGCGGCGTCGGCGACCGCGTGGACCGGGATCAGGCGGTCGGTGCCGCGGGCCGGGCTGCGAAAGAGCTCAGCGTTTCCAATGAGATACACCTCGCGCAGGCCGGCGGCCTCGGCGCTGCGGACGGCCACCCCCAGGTTGATGTCGAAGCGTGGCTGGCACAGGGCGAGCGCCGCCGGGGCCCGCTCGACGTCGGGCAGGGGGTCGTCGGCCTGGAAGCCATAGGGGGGGCGGGCCGAGGCGGCCGAGAGGCGGGCGTGGGGGGCGAGGCGCCCGGCGACGCGGGCGGGGGTGTAGGCGCCGCGAGCAGACTGAGCCGCCAGCCAGGCGACGCCCGGATCGGGGTCGGCCAGCAGGGCCTCCGGCCCGAGGGCCCGGGCGGCGGCGGCGCGGACGCGCGGGTCGGGATCGGTGACCCACGCGGGATCGGCGGCGCCGAGGCGGGCGAGCGCGTGGGCGCCAGCGACGCGGTGGGGGCCGGCCAGCAGGGCCCGCAAGGCGTCCAGGTCGGCCAGGTGGTCGAGGGCGGTAGCGTCGCCGGCGAGGGCCGCGGCGATCAGCGTCGGGCTGGCCGGATCGGCGGCCGCCTGGAGCCGCAACAGAGCCGGGGTCGAGGCGGCCGCGGCCGCGAGGGCCACGGGGGCCGGCCGGTGGCCGAGCGCCTCCAGGGCCGAGGCGGCGTGCTCGACCACCTCGGCGGCGGCATCGGCCAGGGCAGCCTCGAGGGCCGGAGGCCGGGCCGCCGTCGTCGCGCAGGCCCGGCGGACGCGGGGATCCGGATCGGCCAGGCCCCGGGCCAGGGCGGGCTCGCCGTCGGGACACAGGGCCGTGAGCAGGCGCGCGGCGGCGACGCGGCTGCGCGCCGGGGCCGCGGCGTCGTCCAGCGTGGCGATGAGGGGCGCCGCCACCCGCGCCGGCCGCATGTCGCCCAGCAGGCGGGCCGCCCGCTTGCGCGTCTGCTTGTGGGGGGCGTCCAGGGCGGCGATCAGGGCCCTGATGGTCGCGGGCTCCGCGCGCTCGGCGACGCGGTGCCGCGCGCCGTCGCGGGTGGGCAGGTCCTCGCAGAAGAGGGCGTCGTCCAGATCGGCCACGGGATCAGAGGAGCATGCCCGCCACCGTGGCGGTCATGAAGGCGGCCAGAGTGCCGCCGATCATGGCCTTCATGCCGATGCGGGCCAGATCGCTGCGGCGCTCGGGGGCGATGCCGCCGATGCCGCCGATCTGGATGGCGATGCTGCTGAAGTTGGCGAAGCCGCAGAGGGCGTAGGTGGCGATGACGACGGAGCGCGGCTGCAACTGGCTGATTTCACTGGAGAGTTGCATGTAGGCGACGAACTCGTTGAGCACCGTCTTGGTGCCCAGCAGCGAGCCGACCACCTCGGCGTCCTCCCAGGGCACGCCCATGATCCACGCCAGGGGCGACAGCACCTTGCCCAGGATGAGCTCGAAGGACAGCCCCTCGACGCCGAACCAGCCGCCGACCATGGCGATGAGGAAGTTGAGCATGGCCACGAGGGCGATGAACGCGAGGAGCATGGCCGCGACGTTGAGCATCAGGCTCAGGCCGTCGGCGGCGCCACGGGCCGCCGCCTCGATGACGTTGGTGTACTCCGACTTCTCCATGCGGGCGACGCGGCCGGCCGTCACGGGGACGCCCTCCTCGGGCATCATCAGCTTGGCGATGACCAGGGCCGCCGGCGCCGAGAGGACGCTGGCGGTGAGCAGGTGCCCGGCGATGTCGGGGAAGGTGTCCTTGAAGAGGCCCACATAGGCGGCGAAGACGCCCCCGGCCACCGTCGCGAAGCCGCCCACCATCACCGACATGAGCTCGCTGAGGGTCATGTCCTTGACGAAGGGGCGGATGAGCAGGGGGGCCTCGGTCTGGCCCACGAAGATGTTGCCGGCGGCGGACAGGCTCTCGGCGCCGCTGGTGCCGAGGGTGCGGCGCATGACCCAGGCCACCCCGCCGACGACCACGTGCATGATCCGCAGGTGGTAGAGCACGGCCAGCAGCGACGAGAAGAAGATGATGGTGGTCAGGACGTGCAGGACGATGACGAAGCCCGAGTCCATGAGGGGCCCGAAGAGGAACTTCGTCCCCACCAGGGTGAACTCGAGCAGCTTGTTCACCCCGTCCTTGATCGAGCCGAAGGTGCTGCGTCCCGTCTCGGAGCGCAGCAGGATCAGCGCGAAGACGAGCTGGAGCCCCACGCCCCAGGCCATCAGCTTCCAGGGCACCTTGCGGCGGTTGGTGCTCAACAGCCAGGCCAGGGCCATCAGGACGATCAGGCCCACGCCGCTGAGGATGCGGCCCGACATGGGGACGTCGATCTCGTGGGGGATGACGATGGCCGGCTTCGCCTCGGCCGGGGCGGCCTGGGTGGCGAGCGCGGTGGCCGTGGAGCCCTCGGCCACCGGCAGGGGCGCGACGCCCGCGATGCCCGTGGGGACGGTGGGCGCCTGGGCCGCCGCCACGCCGGGCAGGCAGAGCAGGCCGAGCAGCACGAGCGACAGGATGCGCATGGGGGGCTCCTCAGCCGATGCGATCGAGGACGAGGGGGCGGGCGGCGGGGGGGGCGTCGCCGATGTGCCAGGCCTCGGTGAGGCGCCGGCGCGCGTCGTCCAGGCCGACGTCGTCGTGGTGGATCCACAGCAGGGGCTCGCCGGCCTCGACCCGATCGCCGAGGCGGTGGGCGAGGACGAGGCCGACGCGGGGATCGACGGCGTCCTCGGCCTGCTGGCGGCCGGCGCCGAGCACCAGGGCGGCCAGCCCGACCATGCGGGTGTCGATGGCCGTCACATAGCCGCTCTGCGGGGCCAGGAAGGGCTCGATCTTCGGGGCCTTCGGCAGCCGGGAGGGGTCGTCGACGAGGCGCGGATCACCGCCCTGGGCCTCGACGACCGTGCGGAAGCGGGCCAGGGCCCGGCCGTCGTCGAGGGCCCGCTCGGCCTCGGCGGGATCGACGCCGCCCAGCTCGAGCATCTCGCGGGCGAGGACGAGCGTCAGCTCGCGCACGTCCGCGGGGCCGCCGCCGCGCAGGATGTCGATGGCCTCCACCACCTCGAGGGCGTTGCCGCAGGTGAGGCCGAGGGGCTGGTCCATGTCGGTGAGCAGGGCCACGACCTTGCGGCCCATGCCCTCCCCCACCGCCACCATGGTGCGCGCCAGGACGCGGGCCTCCTCGACGGTGCGCATGAAGGCGCCCGAGCCCACCTTCACGTCGAGGACCAGGGCGTCGATGCCCTCGGCCATCTTCTTCGACATGATGGAGCTGGCGATGAGGGGGATGGACGAGACCGTGCCCGTCACGTCGCGCAGGGCGTAGAGCTTCTTGTCGGCGGGGGCGATCTCGGCGGTCTGCCCGATGAGGGACAGGCCGAGCTGGTCGACCATCTCGATGAAGCGCTCGGTGGACAGGTCGGTGCGAAAGCCGGTGATGGACTCGAGCTTGTCGAGGGTGCCGCCGGTGTGACCGAGGCCGCGGCCGGAGACCATGGGGACCTTCAGCCCGCACGCCGCCACGAGGGGCGCCAGGGGCAGGGAGATCTTGTCCCCCACCCCGCCGGTGCTGTGCTTGTCCACCTTGGCGCCCCGAATATGCCCAAGATCCAGGACCTTGCCCGAGTAGAGCATGGCCTGGGTCCAGGCGGTCAGCTCGGCGTCATCCATCCCGTTGAGGTAGATGGCCATCAGCAGGGCGGACATCTGGTAGGCGGGCACGTCGCCGCGGGTGTAGGCGGCGATGAGGGTGCGGATCTCGTCGGCGGCGAGGCGTCCCCGATCCCGCTTGCGTTCGATCAGATCACAGACGCGCATCACGCCTCGGCGGTGGGGCTGGCAGGGTCGCCCTCGGCGGCAGCGGCGCGCTCGAGGAAGGCCTGGGCGACGCCGAGGGCGGCACGGACCTTCTCGAGGGCGGCGTCACGGGCCGCGGCGCGGGCGACGGCCTGCTCGAGGCGGCCTTCGGCGGCCTGGCGCGCGGCGCGGGCCTCCACCAGGCCTCGCTCCCGGGAGACCATGGTCTTCTCGGTGCGCGCGAGGTCGTCGGCGAGGGTCGCGTTGGCCGCGGTGAGGCTCTCGACCTGGGCCAGGGACTCCGTGAGCCGAGCCTCCAGCTCGGCCGCGAGCGTGGCGCTCTCGGTCCGGGCCGCCTCGGCCTCCTCGCTGGACGCCCGCAGGCTCGCCAGCGTCTTCTCGGCCTCGGCCAGGGCGCGGCGGTACTCCTCGACGGCCCGATCCTTCTCGGCCAGGCTGCCCTCCGCCACCTCGGCGCGATCCACCAGCGCCGCCAGGGCCTCGGCCTGCCGGGCCTCCAGCGCCGCGAGGGCCTCGGCGTGGCGACGCTCGCGCTCGGCGAGGGCCTGGCCGGCGGCCTCCTCGTGCATCTGCTCGAGGGTCTGCATGTCGTCGGCGTGGCTGGCCTTCAGCGCGGCGATCTCGGCCTGCGCGGCTGCCTCGGCGTCCGCCTGGGCCTTGCGCGTGGCGGCCAGAGCCGTGCGGGCGTCATCCACCTCGGCCCCGAGGCTCGCGAACTGCTCGGCGGCGCGGGCCTCCGCCGCGGCGGCCCCCTCCCGGGCCTCCTCCAGCGCGCGGATGGCCTCGTCGCGGGTCTTCTTGATGCCCTCCAGCTCGGCGCGCAGGGGGACGAGCTCCTCCTCGGCGTCGGTGCGGCGGCGCTCGGCCTCCTCCCGGGCCGTGCGCTCCTCGCCGAGCTGGGCGCGCAGGCGCTGGACGTGGGCCTCCGCCTCCTCATGAGCGGCCGCCTCGCGCCGGGCGCGGCCCTCGGCGTCGTCCAGGCGGACCTCCAGCCGGCTGACCTGGGCGCGCAGCGCCTCGACGGCCTCCTCCAGCTCGATGGCCTCGGCCTCGCTCTGCGTGAACTTGTCGCGCAGCTCCACCATCTCGCGCTCGCGGTCGTTGAGCCGCTGGCGCATCTCCAGGAGCTCACGGCGGGCGCTGGTGTGGGTGCTGCCGGGGCTGGATCGCTCGGCCTGGACCACCCGCGCCGCCTCCATCTCCGCGACCCGGTCGCGCAGGTTGGCGTTCTCGCGGCGCAGGGCCGCCAGGACCTCGTCCTCGGCGGGGGGCACCAGCTCGTCCAGGTTGATCTCGAGCTCTTCCAGGGGTTGTGCGCCACGCGGGGCGGCACGGGGGCGGCATGGAGTCAGGCGTCATGATGGAGTCGAACCACTTCTCCGTAGCGGCCTCGATGTCGGCGTCGGCTTCGCCCTCGAAGAGGCCCTGGAACTGGCTGCCGGCCTGGTCGCCGATGAGGACCTCGAGCCCGCCGGCGGGCCGGGCGAGGGGCTCGGCCAGCAGCGAGCCCAGGGTGTCATGCAGCGCCCGCACGCTGAAGGGTCGCTGCAGGTAGGCATCGGCCGCGGTGCTGAGGGTGCGGTGCTCCGCCAGGCGGCGAGCGTCCTGCTCGGCGGCGTCGACGACCATCACCACCGGCAGCTCACGCAGCTTGCGGCGCAGCTTGCTGCACAGCGCGTAGCCGGCGCCCTTGTCGTCCATCAGGCCCAGCAGCACGGCCGCCGGCCGATCGGCGATGGCGCGGCGGATGCCGTCGGCACCATCCGTGGAGCGGACCACCTGGGCGCCGAAGCTCTCCAGCGTGTCGGTCAGCTGCGTCGCCAGCGCGTCGTCACTCTCGATGACATGGATGCAGATCGCCACGGCTCGCCCCGCGCTCTGAGGTTCTCGACGCTCGCACGCTACGACGGAGGCGTCAGGGTGTCAATTACGGCCCCCCGGGCGGGGGCGCGGAGCTGAGGCCGGCGACGACCACGAGCCGGTCGCCCTCGTCGAGCGGTGACTCGTCCAGCTCGCCGAACAGCGCCACCAGGCGCAGGCCGGCCCGGGCCAGGAGGTCGGGCAGGACCTCGGGGCTGAGGTAGTGGTGGCGGATGGTGTAGGTGTGCTCCTCACGCTGCCCGCGAGGCCCGCGGATGCGGTGCACATACGTCACGGTGCAGTCACGCGCCGCCGGCTGGTGCCGATCCTGCTCCAGCACCTCGATGCGACGCGCCCCATCCCGCAGCGTCGCGATCCACTCAGGCGCCTCGTCGTCGATCAGCTCGTCGGCGTCCACCAGGACCCGGTAACCATCGAAGATCACAAGACCTTCCGGCCGAAGATGGTGCGCCGCCCGCGCCAGGACGGCCACCACGCCGGCGTCGTCGGGGGCGCAGTAGAGGCTGTTGTAGGGCAGCAGGACCCGATCGAACCGCTCGCCCAGGTCCACCTCCGCCATGTCGGCCTCGACGATGCGGGCGCCGGGCACGCGGGCGCGGGCCCGCGCGCACATGCCGGGGTGCAGATCGACGCCGACGAGGGTGTGGCCGTCCGCCGCCAGGGCCGCCAGGATGCGACCGGATCCGCAGCCCAGCTCCAGGACGCCCGAGGCCCCCGCGCACCACCGCCGGTAGAAGGCCACGTCGCCGTCGTTGCCGGTGTGCAGCCGGTCGTAGAGGTCGGGATCGAACGCCACGCCGGTCAGCGCGCCCGCAGGCCATCGAGCAGGAGCCGATGGAGCCGCTCCGCGCGCTCGCGGACATCCGCCGGCCGCTTCTTGCACAGCAGCGGGGGCGAGAGGGTCGCGCAGGCGGCGAGCAGAGCCTCGGCCTGGCTGGCCGGATCGCCCGCGAGCCCGCCGGCGGCCACGCCCTCGGCGATGACCGCCGTCACCAGCGTGCGCTCGTCGACGTTGAACTGCTGCCAGGCCTCCTCGACGGCGGGGCAGTAGCAGTGCAGCAGATCGGGGGCGTGATCCCCCGCGGCGGCCAGGCGCAGGAAGGCGTCCAGCCGGGCCATCAGCAGGGCCGCGAGGCGCTCCGCCGGGGCCGCGTGCGCCTGGGCGGCGGCCCGCATCGCGGCGAGGACGTGGGCGTAGCGGTGCGACGAGAGGGCGACGAGGATGTCGTCCTTCGACTTGAACTCCAGGTAGACGCTGCCCACGCTGATGCCGGCCTCGCGGGCGATGTCCGCCACGGTCGTCTTGGCCGGGCCGTAGTGCAGCAGCAGCCTGCTCGCGGCCTCGAGGATCTGGTGCTGGCGCTCCACGCGATCAGGCCAGCTGCGTCCACAGCTTGAAGCCGATGCCGCCCAGGGCCAGCAGGAAGCCCAGCAGCAGCAGCGTGTAGAGGATGCCGAAGAGGCCGCGCAGCGAGATGAGGGCGTCGATCAGGTGGGTGATGTCGCGGCCCGCCGAGTCGACGATGCGCCGGAAGGCGGCGGCCGACCGCCGCACATAGGCGCCGCTGATGAGCAGGATGAGCGCCTGGAGGGCGCCGGCGAGGGTGCCGAAGTAGAGCTGTTCCCGGTTCCCCTGGGCGTAGGTCGTGTACCTCATGAAGGCGTCGCGGACCTCGGGCGCCACCGCCTCGGGGATGGCCGGCACCTCGCCCAGCAGGGGCAGGAAGCCCACGACCGCCATGATGGCGACGCCCAGGCCGATGAGGATGAGGAACAGGCCGACCACGCTCATCTTGCCAGCCAGGTTGCCGATGATGCGGTTCTGATCGCCGGTGAACTCGTACTGCGCGCCACTCATGCGGGTGCCCTCCTGTGGTGGGCTCGCAGCATGGCACGGCCCCGAAGACCAAGGAAGCGTGCATCGCGGCCCGGCGTGCACCTCATGGCGCGGCCTCGGCGGCGGCGCACGCCGCCTCGACCAGGCCCTCAAGCCAGCGCCGCTCATGAAGAAACAGCGCACGGTGCAGCCCGCGGGCCTCGGCGAAGGCGCGGCAGAAGGCCCCGCCGTCGGGGTGGAAGGCCGGCGCCAGGGCCTCGGGCGTGGGCGGCACCGGCAGCGCCTTCACCGCCGCCGTCAGGGCGTCGGCCAGCACCACCTCCGCGGCCCGGTGGATGCGCCGGGTCAGCACCTCCGCGCGGGCGTGCATCGCCTGGCTGAGCGCGGCCTCCAGCTCGGCCAGGGCCGCCGCCTCGCCCCCCAGCGACGCCAGCGGGGCCGCGACCTCGGCCCGCAGCGCGCGCAGGGCGAACCGCGCCCGCTTGCCGTGGGTCTCCAGGAACTCGTGGAACGGCGCCAGCACCGTGCGCAGCCCCGTCTTCAGGGGCGCCCCCTTGCGCACCGTGAGGGCGTCGGCCTGGCCCAGCACCTCGAAGGCGCGGTGGGCGGTCGGCAGCCGGTAGCGAGGCCGGAAAGCCTGGGAGAACGCCTCGTCCAGCCGGCCCTGCACATGGCTCAGCTCATCGGCCACCCGCGCCCGGCACACCGCCGCCACCGCGCGGCGCTCGGCCAGGGGGGCCGGCGGCGGCACCGCCAGCCCGGCGTCCAGGCGCTCGGCCAGCTCGACGCCGCCGCGCAGATCGATGAGGTCGGCCAGCACGGCCGGCCCGTCAGGCACCGGGGGCTCGTCGACCAGCCACGCCCGGAGGGCCTCGGCCAGGGGTCCGCTACGGAAGAAGGAGAGCTGCACGGCCGCCTTGTAGCGCCGGGGCGCCTGCCCTGTCGAGGGCCGCGCCGTCCGTCAGGGCGCCGGCGGGTTGGGGTCGATGTCGCCCAGGATGTGCAGGAACACCCCGGCGGCCACGAAGCGCTGGTTGATGAGGCCGGTGGGGGCCGCCGGCATGGGATCCGCCGCCGGATCCGCCGCCAGCCCCTGGGCCAGCAGCGTCGGGAGCTGGCTGATGATGCCGCCGATGAGCCCCTCCAGGGCCGGCTCGTTCACCGGCCCCCGGGGCGTCTCGGCCACGTCCACATGCTGCACCAGCTCGATCTGGGGCTGGAGCTGGCCCGTCTCGTCCGCCTCCAGGCCCACGTCCACGTCCAGGTGGACCGCCAGCGTCACGATGGACTCGTTGGCCGTCGCCAGCTCCAGCAGGAAGTCGCCCATGGTGATGCGCAGGGGCCGCTCCCCGGGCTGCAGCGTGCAATACGGCGCCAGCAGCGCCCGCGTCCGGATGAGCAGAGGAGCCGCCGGCGAGATGCCCTGCCCCGCCGCGCCCAGGGCCCCGGCCAGCAGCCCCGCCGTCAGCGGCACCCCCAGATCGGGCCCCTCGCCCCCCTCGCCGCCCAGCTCCAGATCCAGCGCCCCCGCCGCCCACACCGCGTGCAGGATGCGGTTGACGAAGTCCGCCGCCAGGGCGATGTCCATATGGGCCGGATCCACCGGCGCGTCCACCCCGCCCACGGGCCGCGCCGCCTTGCCCGGGTACACCGAGATCTGGGGGGTCGCCGAGGCCGAGAGCGCCAGGTGCATGGCCGACGGATCGATGCGGACCTGATCGATGGCCATGGCCAGATCCACTTTCTTTCCGAGCAGATCCAGCTCCTGGTTCAGCGCCGCCGGATCGAAGAGGTTCGGCACCACCAGGTCGTTGAGGGTGTCGGCGAGCAGGTCCTCCGCCGTGTCGCGGACGGTGCCCTCGAACCAGTCCTCCACCTCGCCGGGGACGTTGTTGATGTTGTAGCTGAAGTTCTGCAGGTCGGCCCGGGCGCCCTCGACCTGGAGCGACATGCTGCCGTTGCCGTCGGGCACCAGCCGGATGCGCGCCGTGATGCGGGCGGGGTTGGCGCGCATGGAGCCGCGCACGTCGATCTCGAAGATGATGCGGAACGACGTCTCGATCTCGATGTAGAGGTCGTAGATGGACAGCTCCAGCTCCAGGGCGTCCTGGCCGGGCCGAAGCTGCAGATCGATGCGGCCGTAGGTGAGGCGGCGGACCTGCCCGTTGCCGCCCACGAGGCCACCCAGATCCGCCCCGGCTGCGAAGCCCGAGGCGAGCTGGCTGATGACCTGGAAGCCCGCGGCGCTGATGCCCACGTCGGCGGCCGAGGGCACCGGGGTGGCCGGATCCTGATCGGCGTTGATCATGGCGGCGCGGTGGTCGGCGCTGCGGGTGGCGCCGTCGACCATCTCGGTGACGATGACCGCCAGGCCGTCGCTGACGGGGACGTCCACGGTGAAGGCGCGATCGGCCCCCAGGGTGGCGGGCTGGCCGGCCACGGTCACCTGGGGCGCCGTGCCCCCCTCGACCGTGCCCTGGACGCGCAGCGTGTTGCCCAGGACGCGGGCCCCGCGGGGGGGAGCCGTCACCGTGAGCACGGCGGGCGGCGTGGCCGGCGCGGGGGGCTCCCCGTCGGGGCCGGGCCGGGCCGGGGCGTCCGTGGGCGGGGCGTCGGGGACGCCGAGCTGGTCGGGCCCCTTCACCGGGCTGATGGGCTCGGGGGGATCGCCGCTCGCTCGCAAGGTCGCGGGTTCACAGCCGAAAACGGCCAGCAAGAGCATGCACGCCAGTGCCTTCATCGCGCCTCCCCCGCCGCGTGGCGCGGTCCCCCGCCCCCCGGCCTCGCCATCATAGTGCGTGGCCGCGGGCGGGTCGAGGCGGGGTGATCAGCGCCGCCGACGCCGCCGCGCGAGGCCCAGCATGAGCAGCGCCAGCGCCGCGTCGGCCCCCGGCCCGTCGGTGGCGACGCACCCGGAGCAGCCGCCACCGCCCCTCCTCCCGCAGTCGCACTCCGCCGCGCCCCCGTCGCCGCAGGTGCAGGCCCCGGCGTCCCCCGCGCCGGCGTCGCGGGGGCCCGCGTCCGGCGCGGGGGCCCCTTCCAGGTGGCACTGCGCGTCGCAGCCGTCCCCGGCGGCGTTGCCCCCGTCGTCGCACTGCTCGCCCACCTGCAAGAGGCCATCGCCGCAGACTCCGGCGAAGCGGCAGTCCTCGCCACAGCCCTGGCGATCGCCGGCGGCGACGCCGGGATCGCAGTCCTCGCCGCGCTCCAGCACGCCGTTGCCGCAGACGGTCGCCTCGAGCTGGCAGAGCACGTCGCAGCCGTCGCCCTCGGCGCGGCCCCCGTCGTCGCACTGCTCGCCCACGTCCAGCACGCCGTTGCCGCAGGTCTGGTTCAGCTCGGGGATGGACGCCGCGTGCCGGCAGTCGTCGCAGCCATCGTCCGGCACGGCGTTGCCGTCGTCGCACTGCTCGCCCACCTCCTGCACGCCGTTGCCGCAGGTGGCGGGCTCGAGGCGGCAGTCGGCGTCGCAGCCATCGCCCGCCTCCCGGTCGCCGTCGTCGCAGCCCTCGCCCGGCTGCTGGATGCCATCGCCGCAGCCCTCCACCGCGCAGGTGGCCGAGCAGCCATCGCCGGGCAGGGTGTTGCCGTCGTCGCAGGCCTCGCCGGCGTCGCGCACGCCGTTGCCGCAGGCGTCGGGGTTCTCCAGCCGGCAGGTGGCGTCGCAGCCGTCGCCGGGCACGGTGTTGCCGTCGTCGCAGGCCTCGCCGCGGCCCACGTTGCCGTCGCCGCAGGCGTCGGGGTTCTCGAGCTGGCAGGCCTTGGAGCAGCCGTCCCCATCGGCGGCGTTGCCGTCGTCGCACGTCTCGCCGGGGCCGGGGCGGCCGTCGCCGCAGGCGTCCACCTGGCAAGCGGTGCACCCATCCCCCGCCACGTCGTTGCCGTCGTCGCAGGCCTCGCCTGGGCCGGCCAGCCCGTCGCCACACCGCTCCACCTCGCAGGTGGGCGAGCAGCCGTCGCCGCCCTCGGCGTTGCCGTCGTCGCAGGCCTCGACCCCGCTCTGCACCACCCCGTCGCCGCACCGCGCCGCCACGCAGCCCGGCCGGCAGGCGCCGTCCACATCCAGGGCGCCGTCGTCGCACTCCTCCCCCGCCTGCACCACCCCGTCACCGCAAAACTCCAGCGCACACGCGGGGTTGCAGCCGTCTCCCGCCACATCGTTGCCGTCGTCGCAGCCCTCGTCCCCCTGCACCACGCCGTCCCCGCACCGCTCCGTGCGGCACAGCGCGCTGCACCCGTCGCCGTCGGCGCGGCCCCCGTCGTCGCACTCCTCCCCCTGGGCCGCCTCGACCATGCCGTTGCCGCAGAGCTCGGCGTCCACGAGCTGGCAGCCCGCGCACCACGCCGCCTGGACGTCGCAGGCCTCGCCCGCCCCGAGCTGGACGAACCCGTCCCCGCAGCGGGGCCGCTCGCAGGCGTTGGTGCAGCCGTCGAAGTTGGAGCCGTTGCCGTCATCGCACACCTCGGCCGCCGCCCCCGCCGCGCTCTGGCCCTCGAAGGCCGCCGGCCCGGCGCCGGTGGCCGTGTCCGTCGGCTCCCGCGTGCGGGGGGCGAAGCGCTGGAGGGTGAAGGTCGCGTTGGCGAAGTCCAGGCCGTCGAGGCCATCGCCGCCCCGCCGCCGCGCGGCCAGGCCCGAGAGGGCGAAGGTGTAGGTGTCCGACCGGTTCGAGCCGGACAAGCTGCTCGACGTCACGTCCACGGGGCCGTCGCCGGCCAGCGTGAACGTCCAGGGCTGGCCGGTCAGCAGCGGCGCCACCACGGTCTCAAGCTCCTCATCCCCGCGAAACTGCACGACAACCGGGCCGGTCGTCAGCGCGTTGCCCGCCCGCGCGGCGATGTCGAAGCCCACCCGCACGACGATGTGCTGGTTGAGGGCCCCGTCCAGCGCGCGCGTCGAGCCGCTGCTGCTGATGACGTCGAACTCGCCCGCCAGGCAGAAGGGCTGGCCCAGGCAGCCGCCGCAGTCCTCCACCGCCGGATCGCAGACGCGCACATGGCCATCCCCGCAGCGCGCCAGCGTGCAGTCGTTGAGGCAGCCGTCGGTCTGCACGTCGTTGCCGTCGTCGCAGGCCTCGCCGGCCTGCACGATGCCATCGCCGCAGCGCTCCACCTCGCACGTCGGCCCGCACCCGTCGTCGGCGTCGGTGTTGCCATCGTCGCAGGCCTCGGCGCCCACCTGCTCCCCGTCGCCGCAGATCTCGCGCTCGCAGTCGGCCGAGCAGCCATCCCCGTCGGCCGTGTTGCCGTCGTCGCAGGCCTCGCCGAGCTGCAGCTGCCCGTTGCCGCAGGCGGGAGTCAGCAGCGCATACAGGCCCCGGCAGGCGTCCAGCGTCGCCAGCATCGCCACCTTCGAGGCCGCGTCCGACTCCGCCTTCCCCGCCGCCCAGCAGAACGCCACCGTGCGCTGATCCCCCGGCATGAGGGGGCCGCCCAGCACCAGGGAGATGGCCCCCTGCTTCTCGCTCTTGCCCTCGGCGTCGTCGTGGTCGCCCACCACGTCGGGGTGCCCGAGGAAGAACTTCATGCGGTTCGTCTCGATGCTCGGCGCCGACTGGGAGAGGCTCAGGTTCTTGTCCAGGTTGTAGAAGAGCGGCACGAAGACCCCGGCCCCCGGGGCCGCGTTGATGGCCGGCGCCGACGCGAACCAGTAGTGGTAGACGGGCTCGCGCACGGGGTCGTTGTCATAGACCATCACCGCGAAGCGCGCCGGATCGAACTCGGTGGACGTGTCCCGCGAGAGCGGGGGCATGTCGAAGTCGCTGATCATCGCCACCTGGGCCAGCGGCAGCAGCCGGCGCGTGTCGTTGACCAGCGTGAAGACCACCAGGGCGGCGCTCTGCCCCGACACCACGTACGACCGCGCCTTCACCGTGAGGTTGGTCTTGATGCCGTGGAACTGCACCGGCGCCAGGGCATCGTCGGGCTTCCCGGAGATCTCGAAGGTGCCCGGCAGGCCCGGGATGGCCGACAGCAGCGACTCCACCTGGCTGCGCACCGCCTCGGGCACGTTCTGCGTGGCCATGGCCATGATCAGCTCGCGCAGGGTGTAGGTCGCCACCCCCGAGTTGTTGCGGCGGGGATCGTTGGGGTTGTCGAAGTCCCCCCGGTAGGCGCTGTCGAGGCGCAGGCCGATGTCGGCGGTCAGCTCGTCGAAGTCCACGGATTCAAAGTCGAAATCCAGGCTCGTCACCGACTGCAGCGACCGCAGCCGCGCCACGATGGGCTGCACACGGCCGATGATGCGCTGCACCTCGTCGATGAACCCGAACAGGTCCTGCCCCTCCAGGTTCGGGCGCAGATCCCGGGCGAGCTGCTCGGGATCCTCGGCGGCCAGGGCCTCCAGGGTGGTGATGAGCTGGGCCGTGGTCAGCACGTCGTCGGGGCTGATCCCCAGGATCTCCAGCTCGTCGAAGTCGATGCCGACGTCGGCGACCATCACCGCCAGGGAGCAGTGCGGGCAGTAGTCCCACGCGCTCGGGTTCCCGGGCTCGGGATCGATGGTGAAGCCGTAGGCCACCCCCTGCCCGCCGCGGTCGTCCATCAGGAACGTGCGGCGGGCATCGTCCTTGAAGTGGCAGTCGATGTGCCCTTCATACAAGGCTTTTTCGGGACAGGCCTCCTGGGCCTGGCCCCACGTCGGGGCCAGCCAGGGCAGGCAGAGAGCGAGGAGGAACCCGAGCGCACGCATGGCAACCCTCCGGTCGGATGTCGCCCCACATTACGCCCGGCCCCGGGCCTGGACCAATGATCAGTACAGCCAGCTGTAGCGGGCCATGGCGGTGTGGATGAAGAGGTTCTGGCCGTTGCGCTGGTCCTGCAGCTCGGTCTCGCCCACGCCGTCGTAGATCAGGTCCAGGTGGTGGGCCGCCGTCGCCCGCCACGCCAGGCTCGCCCCCACCAGCAGGATGCGCTGGGCCTCGTCGAACGCCCGCCCGCGCTCCGTCGCGCGGCCCACCGTCCGCCCGTCGAACCAGCCCAGCCGCCCGCCCAGGGTGACCTTCGAGCCGAAGTCGCGCCGCAGATCCAGCGCCACCAGGGCCGTGTCGGACTGGAACTCGTTGGCCACCTGGCCCTGCAGATCGGCGCGCAGGCCCAGATCGAGCAGGTCCTCCTCCCGCAGGCCGATGGTGTACAGCCAGGCCTCGCGCCCGTCCTGGGAGCGCTGCTTGTACTCGACGCTCTGGTAGTGGAAGAGCGAGCGCGCCACGCGCAGCGTGCCCGACGCGCGCACCCGGTTGTAGACCAGGTCCACGACCTCGTTGCCCAGCAGCAGCGCCTGGTTGGGCTCGATGATGTTCCGGTAGACCGTCTGATCCCGGTACTGCTCGATGGAGTACCGGCTGACCGTGAGCGTGAGGTTCAGGGGCCGCACCGGGGTGTAGTCCACGGTGCCCAGCAGGGTGGTCACCTCGGGCACGTCCACGAAGTCCACCACCAGGTAGCTGGCCAGGAAGAGCCCCTCGGCCACCTTCCAGTGCAGGCGGTTGAAGACGAACTGCCGGTCGAGGGCGGTGTCGCGCAGGACCGTGTTGTAGGCCGCCGAGGCCGTGAAGCCGGGCCGGTGCAGGGTGCCGTAGAGGCCCGCCGCCTGGAACGTCGTGGTGAAGGCCCGATCGAAGGGATCCGGCGCCAGCCCGCCGTACAGGCCGACGCTCGCCCGGTCGGGATCCAGCCAGAGCTGGGCATCCACCCCGTCCACCCAGGCGTTGCCCGCCTCGGGGATGATGCGGCGACCGACCCGCAGATCGAGCCGGCCGGCGATGCCCGGCTGCTCGGCGTAGAGGCTGCGGATCTGGTCGAGCCGCTCCGTCTCGCCGAAGCGGCGCTCGTTCGTCTCGGTCACGTCCAGGATGAAGGTGGCGTCGAGCACCAGCCGCAGATCGCTGGCCGTCAGGCCCCGCGCGCGGGCGTCCGTCTCCAGAAAACTCAGGAAGGTCGCGGGGTTGTTGGGGGCATCCGCCGAGAAGACCGCCCGCAGGCTGACGCGGCCGTCCACCTCGGTGGGGCCCGCCGCCCCGGCCGGCGAGGCCGCCGCCACGAGCAACGCCGCCAGCGCCGCCCCCACCGCCGCCCCCCTCACCGTCGCCCCCCGGCCTCGCACGTCCCGCAGGCCGAGCCGGCCCGGGCGGGCACGAAGCCCAGCGTGGTGTGGCAGGTCTGGCAGGTGCTCAGGCCGTTGGCGCACTGGGCCGGGTGATCGCAGTCCGTCCCCGCCGTCCGCTGGAAGGTGTCGGTGTGGCAGAAGTCGCAGGTGCTCGGCAGCCCGCCGTAGACGCGCCCGGGGTGGCAGTCGCGGCAGGCCACGAACCGGTGCGAGCCCGAAAGCCGAAAGCCGGTGCGGTCGTGCAGGAACGTGCTCGGCAGGAACTGATCCTGGGTGTGGCAGTCATGGCAGAACGGCCCCAGGCTGCCGAAGTGCGGGTCCTTGTGGCAGCCGACGCACTCGGGCCCGGTGCCCGCGAGCTGGATCTCGCGATCGGCGCCGTGGCAGCGCTCGCAGGGCAGCCGGTCGTGGGCCCCGCCCAGGGAGAAGGCCCCGAAGTCGTGGTCGATGGCGCGGTTGGTCGTCCAGTCCGTCGCCGTGTGGCAGCGGTCGCAGTCGGGGCCCTTGGTGCCGGCGTGCACGTCCAGGTGGCAGCCGCCGCAGTCCTGGGGGATGCCCTTGTAGTCGTTCTGGACGTGGCACTTGGCGCAGTCGATGCGCCGGTGCTGGCCCTGCAGGGCGTAGCTGCTCTGGGTGTCGTGGTCGAAGACCTCCTCCGACCAGGCCGCCGCCGTGTGGCACTCCTCGCACTTCTTCTCGAACTGGGGCGCGTGGAAGTTCTGGTGGCAGTTGCCGCAGGCCGGATCGATGGGCCGGTAGTGGCCGTCCTTGTGGCAGCCGTCGCAGGCCACGTCCAGGTGCTTCCCCTGGAGCTGGAAGCGCGCAACCGTATGATCGAACAGGGGAATGCTGAAGCGCTCGAAGCCCTTGTGGCAGTCGTCGCAGGCCCGCTGCTCGAACTGGCCGCGGTGCAGATCCTGGTGGCACCAGTCGCAGTCCTGGGGGGTGTCCACCTGGGTCTCGGTGCCCTCGGGGTGGCAGCGGTAGCAGGGCTGATCCTCGTGCTGCCCGGCCAGGGGGAAGCCCGTGATGCCATGGTCGAAGCGGGTCTGCTTCCAGTCGGCCGGCGAGTGGCAGTTGGCGCAGGGGCGGCCCGCGAAGGTGTCGCCGTGGGGGTTCTGCTTGCCGTGGCAGCTCTCGCAGGTGTCATCGACGGGCTTGTACTTGCCCCCGGGGTGGCAGCGGGCGCAGTCCACCCGCCGGTGCCGGCCACGCAGCGGGAACTTGCTCATGGTGTCGTGGTTGAAGACCAGGTTCTTGAACCCGGACTCCTGGTGGCAGCGCCCGCAGGGCGTGCCCGCGAACTGGCCGCGGTGGGCGTCGTCGTGGCAGCCGGCGCAGTCCTTGGTGCGCGGCTTCCACTTCTTCCAGGAGTGGCAGTTGAGGCACTCCACCTTCTGGTGCTTGCCCTTCAGCGCCCAGCCCGTCGAGGCGTGGTTGAAGGCGCTGGCGTCCTTGAACCCCTTGGTGACGTGGCACTCGTCGCAGATGCGCTCCCGGAAGATGCCCGGCGGGTGCGGGTCGGCGTGGCAGGTGCTGCAGCTCTGCACGGCGATGGGCCCGAAGGCGCGCTTGCCCTGGTGGCACTTCGCGCAGTCCACCTGCAAGTGCTTGCCCGTGCGGGGAAACCGGGTCTCGCGCTCGTGATCGAAGCGCAGGTTGGCGTTGAGCTGCTCCCACCCGTAGGTGTTGTGGCAGCGATCGCACTGGCCCAGATCCGACTTGCGGGCCTCGCCGTGGTACTCGCCGTGGCAGTCCGCGCAGCGCGCCGTCGCCCCCAGGTAGCTGTCGCGCCCGGTCTGCGGCCGCTTGGCCGTGTGGCACGACCGGCACCGCACCTGCTCGTGGTTGCCCGTCAGGGGCCAGCCCGTCTTCTTGTGATCGAAGGTGTCGCGATCCAGGCCCGTGATGTCGTGCCCGCGGCCCAGGTGCTCGCGGTGGCAGTCGTAGCACTTCACCGCCGCCGCCTCGCGGCCGTGGAAGCCCTGGTTGGCCTTCACCCGGCGGTCGATGTCGAGGTGGCAGGCGCGGCACTTCTCCTCGGGCACGCCGCCGAAGGCCACATGGCACCGGTTGCACTCGTCCTGCTTGTCCAGGCTGGCGTGGACCTTCGACAGCGGCTTCGCCGCGTGCGCGGCGCAGGCGAGGCCGACCAGGCCCACGGCGAGGGCCAGCAGCAGGTGGCGGACGGGGTACCCCATGTGGCCGCAGTATAGGAGAGGCTGCCCGGAATCAGGAGTAGTTCGGGCTGCCCCCAGTCGGCTCACCCGGCGGGCTCACCTGGTGGGCTCACCCCGCGGGGGTGAAAAGCCGATCACTCCGGATCCCCGGCCCCGGCCCGGCATGCTGACCCCACGCACAAGGAGGTCTCATGCGCACCGTCGTCCTCAGCCTGCTCGCCCTGTCCCTCGCCGCCTGCGGAGAAGAGGAAATCTCCAGCGATACCAGCGCCTTGCAGGTGAACCTGCCCTCGGTCCGGCTGGCCGATCGCGTCCGCCTGCTGCGCTCGCCGCGGCTCGACGTCGACCTGGCGACCCGCTGTGGCGTCGCCCAGGTGCCCGTGCTGGCCCGCGTCGAGGCGGCCCGCACCGAGCTCGCCAGCCAGATCGCCGTCGAGATCCGCGGGCGGGCGTGCGGCGCGAAGATCGAGGGCTTCGGCTTCGAGCTGCTCGACGACGAGGGCCGCGACATCAGCGGCCGGTCCTGGCCCGAGGTGGACGAGGTCGAGGTGGACGACGACGGCCACTTCGTCCTGCGCGGCCGCGCCGCGGGCTGCGCCGACTACAGCGACGGGCGCACCCTCGTCGTGCAGGTGGCCGGCGTCACCGCCTCGGCCGAGGTGCCCGCCCCCTGATCCGGCAAAGCGGTGGCGGCCGCCGGCCCCGCGGGCCATCATCCCCCCATGAACGAGCCCCTGAACCTCGGCGCCCGCGCCCCCACCGGCCCCTCCACCCCCGACGACCTGCTGGATCTCTTCATCGAGTGGGCCTTCGACCACGGCTTCGAGCTGTACCCCCACCAGGAGGAGGCCGTCCTGGAGGTCATGGCCGGCAAGCACGTCGTGCTCAACACGCCGACCGGCTCGGCAAGTCGCTGGTGGCCCTGGCGCTGCACTTCCACGCCTTCGCCACCGGCCGCCGCAGCGTCTACACCAGCCCCATCAAGGCCCTCGTCAGCGAGAAGTTCTTCGAGCTCTGCCGCCACTTCGGCGCCGAGAACGTGGGCATGCTCACCGGCGACGCGAGCATCAACCCCAAGGCCCCCGTCATCGCCTGCACCGAGGAGATCCTGGCGGCCATGGCCCTGGCCGAGGGCGACGCGGCCAGCGTCCACGCCGCCGTGCTGGACGAGTTCCACTACTACGGCGATCGCGACCGCGGCATGGCGTGGCAGATCCCGCTGCTCACCCTGCGCCGCACGCGCTTCCTGCTCATGTCGGCGACCCTGGGCGACATGAAGCCCATCTGCGAGGACCTGGAGCGGCGCACCGGCCTGGGCGTGAGCCTCGTCCAGGCCGTCCAGCGGCCGGTGCCGCTGGCCTTCGAGTACCGCGAGGATCCCCTGCACGAGACCCTGCAGGACCTCTTCAAGCACCGCCGCGCACCCGTGTATGTGGTGAACTTCACTCAGAAAGCCTGCGCCGAGCTGGCCCAGTCCCTGACCAGCCTCGACTTCTGCAGCAGCGAAGAGAAGAAGGCCATCGCGGATGATCTGAAGGGCGAGCGGTTCGACAGCCCCTACGGCAAGGACGTCGCGCGCTACATCCGGCACGGCATGGGCCTGCACCACGCCGGGCTGCTGCCGCGCTACCGGCTGCTGGTGGAGCGGCTGGCCCAGGCGGGCCGCCTCAAGCTCATCATCGGCACCGACACCCTGGGCGTGGGCATCAACGTGCCCATCCGCACCGTGCTCTTCACCCGCCTGTGCAAGTACGACGGGCGCAAGACGAGCATCCTGAGCGTGCGCGACTTCAAGCAGATCGCCGGCCGCGCGGGCCGCAAGGGCTTCGACGACCAGGGCTACGTCGTCTGCCAGGCCCCCGAGCACG
Source organism: bacterium (assembly GCA_041389985.1). Lineage (GTDB taxonomy): Bacteria > Myxococcota_A > Bradymonadia > UBA7976 > UBA1532 > JACKDP01. The sequence continues at coordinate 264,585 of JAWKQS010000004.1, read as the reverse complement.
TCATCGAGAACAAGCGCGCCCTCGCCAAGGTGGGCGACGACAAGGCCCGGCGCCGGAAGCTGGTGCTGAAGAAGGCCCCCGAGTTCGGCTACGCCCACTGGGACGAGACCACCTTCGAGCGTCTGATCACCAGTGATTCCGAGGCCTTGCAGTCACAGTTCGAGGTCGACCACGGCATGCTGGTCAACCTGCTCCAGCGCGGCGAGCCCGGCAGGCGCGGGGGCTACGGCCTGCTCATCGAGCTCATCGGCGCCAGCCACGAGCACGCCGGCCGCAAGCGCCGCCTGCGCCGCGAGGCGAAGGCCATCTTCCAGCAGCTCCGCGACGCGAAGGTCATCGAGCTGGCCCGGCGGCCCGGCGGCCGGGGCCAGACCGTGACCGTCGCCCCCGAGCTGCAGCACGACTTCTCCCTCTACCACTCCCTGTCGCTCTTCCTGGTGCACGCGGTGGGGCGCCTGGATCCCGACGCCGACGACTTCCCCGAGAAGACGCTCTCCCTCGCCGAGGCCATCCTGGAGGATCCCCAGGCCATCCTGCGCCGCCAGCAGGACAAGCTGCGCACCGAGGCCTACCAGCAGCTCAAGGCCGAGGGCGTGGAGTACGACGAGCGGCAGGAGATCCTGGAGAAGATCACCTGGCCGATGCCCGACGCGGACTACATCTTCGAGGTCTTCGACGCCTACGCCCGCGCGCGGCCCTGGGTGAAGGTCAGCCACCTGCGGCCCAAGTCCGTCGCCCGCGACATGTTCAGCCGCTACTGCACCTTCAACCAGTACGTGAAGGATCTGGGCCTGGAGCGGGTGGAGGGCGTCCTGCTGCGCCACCTGTCCCAGACGTACAAGGTGCTGGTGCAGAACGTGCCCGCGCCCCTGAAGACCGACGCCCTGGTGGATCTGATCTCGTACCTGCGGCAGGTGCTCCAGCGGGCGGACTCCAGCCTCGTGCGCACCTGGGAGGCCATGGCCGCCGGGGAGCCGGTGGTGGACGACGACGCCCCCTCACGCCACCGCAAGCCCTCGACATCACGAAGGATTCCCGCAGCTTCCAGGCCCGCGTCCGCGCCGAGCTGGACCTGCTGGTGCAGGCGCTCTCCCGCTTCGACTACGAGGAGGCCGAGGGCACCATCCGCCAGGATCCCGAGGACGCCTGGGACGCGCGCCGCCTCAAGGAGGCGCTGGCGCCGTTCTACGCCGAGTACGACCGGCTGGTCTTCGACACCAGCGCCCGGCGCCACGCCCTCACCCGCATGGAGGCCACGGGGCCGCGGCAGTGGCGCGTCACGCGGTCGCTGGTGGATCCGGAGGGGGACGGGTTCTGGTTCATCGAGGGGGCCATCGACCTGACCGATCAGCTCGTCCCCGAGGGGCCGATGGTGGCCATCCTGCGCATCGACCGCTGAGCCTTCTACCGGCGCACGCGGGCCAGCACGGCCCGGGCGGTGCTGGAGAGGCCCGCGCTGTCGAGGGCGGCCTCGAGCTGGCGCTGCCGGCGAGCCTCCGCCGCCGCCGCCACCCGGTCGGCCTCGCTGAGGTCGTGCCAGGCGGGGGAGGCCTGGACGCGGCCGAAGACGTCCCGCGCTCGGAACGCCGAGATCACCTGCTCCATCAGGCCGTCGCGCTCCATCACGCCCCTCCCGCGGGCAGCGTCACGCCCAGCCGCTCCAGGCAGGCGGCCAGGAGCTGCCGGGCCCGCCCGATGTTCTTGAGGAAGGTGTTCAGCGTCATGCCCGCGCGCTGGGCCAGCACCCGGTCGTGATCGGCCCCGCCGCTGGCCAGCCGCTCGTGGAGCGCCCGGGCCGGCTGGCCCGGCAGCTTCTGGTGGCAGCGGACGATGTGGCGGCGCAGCGTGGGATCCGGCGGGGCGGGCTCCTCGGAGGATTCCGCTGTCAATTCAGGGGCTTCCACCAGGCGAACCCGCCCCTCCCGGCGCACCAGGTCGATGGCGAGGTTGCGGGCGACGCGGATCGTGAACCGCATGAGGCTGTCGCCCCGGGCATCGACCTCGATGCGCGGGGCGACCTGCCAGACCCGCAGGAAGGTCTCCTGGACCACCGCCTCGACGTCGACCACGGCGGCGAAGGACGCCAGGCTGGCGCGCAGGCGATCCTCGGCCCCCGCCAGGTAGGTGGCGAAGGCATCGGTGTCGCCGGCGGCCAGGCCGACGAGGAGGTGGTCCAGGTCGCTCACAGGTCGATCACCGTGTCGTCGGCCAGCACGAGGGCGACGGGATCCGCCGGCAGGGGGGCCGAGAGCCGGAAGACCAGCCGGGCGGTGGTGCCCCCCGCCTGCACCCCCGAGGTGGTGCTGCGGACGGTGTCGACCGCCAGCTCGACCTCGCGGCCGTCGGCGAGGGTGACCGTCACCCACGCGCCGGGCTGCCAGTCGACGCCCCCGGGCAGGGGGATCTCGATGACCAGCAGGTCGGGCCGGCGCAGCATGACGCGGCCGCGCCACCGCAGGCCGCCCTCGCTGGCCTCGAGGGGCGCGTCCCAGGCCTCGGCGTCGGCGGGGGCGGCCACGGCGTCGTCCTCATCGGCCACGAAGGCGTCGGCGCTCTCCTTGCGCGGGGGCGCGGCGCGGCCCGCCCCGTCGAAGGTCTCGCTCTTGGGGGCCGCCGGCGCGGGCCGGAAGACCTCGGAGAGCTTCTCGAACAGCCCGCCCCGGCTGCGGCGCTTCGCCATCTCCTCCGGGGCGGCGGGCGCCGAGGCCGGGGGCGGCGGCGGGGCCGCCTCCTGGGACCGCATCACCGGCGCCCGGGGCCGCGCGGGGGCCGGCGGGGGCGCCCCCGGGCCGGCCATCCCCACCATGCCACCCGCGGAGCCGAAGGGCGCAGATCCGGCGCGCAGGCCCACGCCCTCCGCCGACAGGCCCTGGGCCAGCAGGTGGGGCATCTGCTCCTGGCGCGTCGGCGCGGTGGCGTCGACGGTGGCCTCGGTGGTGACGGCCACGAAGGCGGTCAGCCGCGTGGCGATGCCGAAGGCCAGACCCCGCGCCTCGATGTCGGCGTCCAGGCTCGTGGGGCCGCCCGCGGCGCGGTGCAGCTCCAGATCCTCGACCTCCTCCCGCCCGAACAGGGCCACCACCGCCGGCTGGCCCGTGCCCCCCGGCGTCGGCGGGACGCCGATCCGCTGCTCCCAGGTGCCGTGGGCCGTGCGGCCGCGGACGATGAGCTCGCCGCCGTGGGGATCCAGGGCGACGGCCAGGCGAGCGGGCGAGCCGGCGAACAGATCCGGCAGCCGCCGGGGCGCCTGGCCCCGCAGGGCCGAGCCCCCGAGGGTGAGATCGACCACCTGGGGCGACGTCGTCCGGGCCAGCAGCGCCGCGGCCGCGGGCGCCGGATCCTCGCCGGGGGCGACGATGATCTCCAGCCCCGCGCCGGCCCGCGCGGCGGGCCCCGTCAGGGCGCGGTTGACCCCCGAGCCGATGCCCACGGTGTGGACCCGGGCGCCGCTGGGCAGGGTGTCGCGGATGGCGGCCACCACCTCCTGCTCGAAGCCGATGAGGCCGTCCGTCAGCAGGATGACCTGGCGCTGGGCCTCGGCGCGCAGCGGCTGCAGGGCCGCCAGGATGCCCGTACGCATCTCGGTGCCGCCCGAGGCCCGCAGGTTGGCGACCCAGCGCAGGGCGTCGGCCTTGTGGCCCGGGGTGGCCGCGACGGCGCCGCGGCTCCACGACCGCGCCTGGTTGGAAAACTCCATCAATTCAAGGCGATCCGTGACCTCGAGCCCCTCGATGAGGGCGCTGACCACGAGCTTCGCCTGGGCCAGGGGCGTGCCGCCCATGGAGCCGCTGGTGTCCAGCAGCACGATCAGATCCCGGGGCACGGGGGTCTGGGCGACGGTGGGGGGGACGACGGTGAGGGCGCCGTAGGCCAGGGCGTCCCCCGCGCGGCGGCCGCGGTCGAGCACGACGCCGGGGACCGGCGCGGCCACGGGCCAGCGCACCACCACGTCGCGATCCAGCCGGGCGTCGGGGCCGTCGAGCACCACCGTGTCGCCGTCGGTGACGGCGTGGCTCGGGGAGCGCACGGCGCCGGTGCGAGCGTCGCGGATCGACAGGCAGAGGCCCACGCGGGCGGTGATCTCGCCGTCGGCCACCGGTACGGCCACCCGCGCCGCGTCGGGGGTCGCGTCGCCGAGGTAGCGGGGGGCCACCACGGTGGGGAAGCGCCACTCCCAGCCCCCGTCGCGCCAGGCGAGGGGCTGATCCACGGTCAGCTCGACGATGACCTCCTCGCCCGGGGGGATGTTGCCCACCTTCTGGGTGAAGAGGCTGGCGCGATCCTGCTCCAGCAGGGCCGCCGTCCGCCCGGACAGGATGGCCTCGGCGAAGGTGGCGCGGGCGTCGGCGAGCCGCTCGACCCGCCCCTCGACCTTGCGCTCGCCGATGGTGAAGGCGTAGCCGCTCACGGCGCCGTCGGCCGGCAGCGGGACCTGGTACGTCACCTCGAGGGGCTCGGCGTAGGGGTTGGCGAAGCGCTGGGTGAGCACGACGCGGCAGCGGCCAGCGCAGGCGTCGGCGGCCAGGTAGGCGCCGCGCAGCGGGAGGGGGCGGCCATCCACCGCCACCAGGCGGCCTCCGGCGGGGGCGGTCTCGACGGGCATCGCGGTCGCGAACATGGGGATCTCCTTCGGTTTGTCGGTGGGGCGCCGTGCCCCTCGCGACCGACCAACGGACGATGGCGAGACCTTGTGACAGTGATCTTCAGGGGGCCAGCGTTTTTTTTCGTGGCCGCCGATCCGGCGTTGACCGGGGCCCTGCCGCAGGCTACCGGTGGCCATGGCCAGCCCCGCCCCCGACTGCGTGCTCTGCTGCGTGCGCTGCGACGCCCGCTACCCCGCCGACCAGGTGCGCTACCGCTGCGACTGCGGCGAGACCCTGGACGTCACCCACGACTTCGCCGCGCTGGCGGTCGGCCCGCCCGACTTCGACGCGCGGCGCGCCTCGGCGTCGCCGCTGGATCGGTCCGGCGTCTGGCGCTTCCGCGAGCTGATCGCCCCCTTCGCCCCGGCCAGCGACCGGCGCGAGGGCGACACCAGCTTCTACGACCTCGACGCGGTGGCCCGCTTCGTGGGGGCGCGGCTGAAGCTGAAGCACGAGGGCGAGAACCCCACGGGATCCTTCAAGGATCGGGGCATGACGGTGGGCATCGCGGCCGCCCGCGCCCTGGGCATGACCCGGGTCGCCTGCGCCTCGACGGGCAACACCTCGGCGTCCATGGCGGCCTACGCCGCCGCCGCGGGCATGGAGTCCCTGGTCTTCATCCCCGACGGCAAGATCAGCTACGGCAAGCTGGGCCAGGCCATCGCCTACGGGGCGCGCACGGTGCAGCTCGCGGGCGACTTCGACGCCGCCATGGCCCTGGTGCAGCAGGTCTGCACGGACCGGGGCATCTACCTGCTCAACTCGGTGAACCCGTGGCGCATCGAGGGCCAGAAGACCATTGGTTTCGAGCTGTTGCAGGATCGTGGGTGGCGCGTGCCCGACTGGATCGTGCTGCCGGGGGGCAACCTGGGCAACTGCGCGGCCCTGGGCAAGGGCCTGGCGGAGCTGCGGGCGCTGGGCTTCATCGATCGCCTGCCCCGCATCGCGGTGGTGCAGGCCAGCGGGGCCAGCCCGCTCTTCGCGGCGTGGCAGGCGGGGCGTGAGGGGGTCGAGCCCGTGGTGGCCGACACCATCGCGACGGCCATCCGCATCGGCGATCCGGTGTCGTGGCGCAAGGCGCTGCGGGCCCTGCACGCCACCGACGGCACCGTCACGGCGGTGACCGACGCCGAGATCATGCAGGCCAAGGCGGTGGTGGACGCGGCGGGCATCGGCGCCGAGCCGGCGAGCTGCACGACCGTCGCCGGGGCGCGCAAGCTGGTGGCCGCCGGGGTGATCCCCGCCGACGCCGACGTCTGCGGCGTGCTCACGGGCCACCTGCTCAAGGATCCCGAGGTGGTCGTCGGCTGGCACGCGGGCGACCTGCGCCAGCAGCTCGGGGCCCCGACGCGCCGGCCAACCAGCCCGTCCGCTGCGCCGCCGATCTGCCGAGCGTGCTGGCGCTGCTGGACGCCTGAGCCGGCGCGCTGCCACACTCGGCGGATGAACGCCCCGCTCATCACCGCCGCCGCCCTCCTGCGCCTGGCCGTCGGCTGCAAGGATCCGGGGGATCCCTGCCAGCTCAGCCTGCGCAACGGGCGGGTCCACGACCCGTGCGCGACGCGCTGCCTGGACGACGTGATGAACTGCCCCGACGGCGTGCACACCAACCCGGGCGTCTGCGCCGGATCGCGCTGCCAGACCGATGAAGACTGTCAGGCCGGGTGGATCTGCCTGCCCTACGAGCAGGATGAGAGCGTCGCCTTCTGCGCGCCGCGGGACGTCTGCTTCGACTGACGGCTCAGCCGCCGACCATCACCGTCGGGCAGCCGGGGGGCAAGATCTTGCCGGTGGGGCCGGGGATGGGGGCGACGCAGCTCGAGTGCAGCGTCATGTCACCGACGCGGGCCTGAGGCATGCTGCCCACCAGCACCGTGAAGCCGCCGAGCATGATCTGGCCGGGGCCGCCGGGCACGCACCCCGGCAGCATGCAGGGGGTGGTCATGTCCATGATGCGGGCCGCCGGGGCGCCGCCGATGAGCACCGTGGGCTGGCCCTTGATGATCGTGAGGGGCAGGGGCGGGTGCGGGACCGGCGTCGGGGCCGGCGCCGGCGGGTGGATGGGCGCGTGGCAGTGGGGTCCATCCTGCAACACCATGTCGCCCAGACGGGCCGCGGGCTTCCCCAAGACGTCACCTCCACGTTGGCGGTCGAGGTCACGGTAGCGGAAGGGCCGCGCCGTGCAAAGACGCCCCGCGGAACCGCGCGCACGAGAGTGACTTTCGTGCGCTTTCCGGGCTATTGTGCCGGCGTGCGGGGAGACCCGCCGTCTTATGTAATTCCGCCGCCGGCCGGCCCCGCCTGGGCCCCTCGGCGGTCAGCACCGATCGAGGCCTGCTCATGCCCGACTTCAAACAGGACAACCTCGGCCTGAAGGTGACGACCCCCTTTGGGGACAACATCTTGCTGGTGCAGGCCTTGCGCGGCGAGGACCGCATCTCGGGGCTGTTCCACTACCAGCTTGAGCTCATCTCTGAAGATCCCGCCCTGGACATGGCGACCATCATCAGCCAGCCCGTGACGGTGACCATCAGCCACGACGCCGGGGAGCACTACATCAACGGGCTGTGCACGCGGTTCGTCCAGGCGGGCACCAGCGCGCGCTTCACCACGTACTACGCCGAGCTCAGACCCTGGCTGTACATGACGACGCTGGCCCAGGACACCCGCATCTTCCAGGAGATGAAGACGCCGGACATCATCAAGAAGGTGTTCGACGATCTGGGGTGGTCCGACTACAAGATCGAGACGACGGGCAGCTACAACCCCCGCGTCTACTGCGTGCAGTACCAGGAGACCTGCTTCAACTTCGTGTCCCGGCTGATGGAGGATGAGGGCATCTTCTATTGGTTCACCCACGAAGATGGCAAACACACCATGCACATCGGGGACGCGAACTCGGCCTTCAAGCCGGGTCCCGCGGTGACCGAGGCGCGAGTCAAGCCGCAGGACGGATCGGGCCGGCCGGGGGATGACATCATCACCCGCTTCGCCCTCGAGGAGCAGGTCACGGTCGGCAAGTACGCCATGACCGACTACAACTTCGAGAAGCCCTCCACCGCCCTGAACGTGAAGGTCGACGGCGACCAGGGCAAGCACGAGGTCTACGAGTACCCCGGCGGCTACATGGTCAAGGGGGACGGCGAGACGCGGGTGAAGTGGCGCGTCGAGGAGATGGAGGCCCCCATCAAGCTGGTGAAGGGCCAGAGCTTCTGCCGGGGCTTCTTCTCGGGGGCCACCGTCACCGTCACCGAGCACGTCCGCGAGGATCTCAACGACGACTACGTGTTCAAGTGGGTCAGCCACAACCTGACCCAGTCGTCCTACAGCAACACCTTCGAGGCCTTCCCCAAGGCCGCGGTCTTCCGCCCGGCGCGCCTGTCGCGCAAGCCCCGCATCTACGGCATCCAGACCGCCGTGGTCACCGGGAAGTCGGGCGAGGAGATCTACACGGACAAGTACGGGCGCATCAAAGTCCAGTTCCACTGGGACCGCGAGGGCAAGAAGGACGAGAACACCACCTGCTGGATCCGGGTCGCCCAGATCTGGGCGGGCAAGGGGTGGGGCGCCTGGTGGCTGCCGCGCATCGGCCAGGAGGTGGTCATCACCTTCCTGGAGGGCGATCCCGACCGCCCGCTGTGCACCGGCTCGGTCTACAACGCCGAGATGACGGTGCCCTACAGCCTGCCCGGCGACGCCACCAAGTCCACCATCAAGAGCGAGAGCTCCAAGGGTGGTGGCGGCTACAACGAGATCCGCTTCGAGGACAAGAAGGACTCCGAAGAGATCTGGATCCACGCCCAGAAGGACAAGAACGTCGTCATCCTCAACGACCACACCCGCAAGGTGGGGCACGACGAGACCATCACCATCAAGAACGACCGCACCGTCCTCATCGAGGAGGGCAACGAGTCGTTCACGGTGGCGAAGGGCAACCGGACGATGGAGGTCAGCAAGGGCAACGAGACCTACTCGGTCGTGAAGGGGAAGCGCGACGTGCTGGTGGGGGCCGACGAGACCCACACCAACAAGGCCAACTTCACCCACGACGTGAAGGGCAACTACAAGCTCACCATCAAGGGCAACCTCACCATCGAGGTCACCGGCGACATCAGCATCAAGACGAAGAAGGGGTGGACCGCCGAAGCCAGCATGGACATGACCAACAAGGCGGGCATGAACATGACCAACAAGGCCGGCATGAACATGACCAACAAGGCGGGGATCAACCTGACCAACGATGCCGGCGTCGAGGTGCTCAACAAGGGCACCATGGCGACCCTCAAGGGCTCGGCGATGGCCACCGTCAAGGGTGGCGTGGTCATGATCAACTAGGAGGGTCTTTCGATGGCGGACGCGGGAAAGCTGGCCGGGAAGGCCAAGGAAGGCGCGGCGGCAGCGGGGGCCCAGGCCAAGGGGCTCGTCGACGTCGCGGCGCAGGGCGGCAGCGTGGGGGCCTCGCTCGAGGCCATGGGGCAGCGCAAGGCCGACAGCAAGCTGACGCAGGTGGTGCCCTCGGCGCTGCGCAAGCGCATCGAGAAGATGCGCTCGCTGCGCATGCGCCTGGAGGGCGGCAGCGAGACGGCCAGGACGCTCGGCAAGCAGAAGGTGGAGAGCCTGGCGGGCCAGCGCATGTCGGGGGCGCAGAAGCGCGCGCTGAGCATCGCGAAGATGACGGCGCCCAGCATCCTGGCCACCCTCGGCATCGGGGCCCTGGCCAGCAAGGCCCAGGGCGCCACCGGCGACGTCGGCGCGGCGGCGAAGGGGGCGGCGGCCCAGGCCCAGGGCGCAGCGGCCGGGGCCCAGGGCGCGGCCGCCGGGGCCCAGGGCGCGGCCGCCGGCATGGCGAAGCAGGCCGAGGGGGCGAGCCTCCAGGCCCGCGGTGCGGCGGCCCAGGCGGCGGCCCAGGCCCAGGGCGTGCTGCCCCCCGGCGAGGGCGCCGAGGGCGAGGGCGACGGCTTCGAGGTCGCGGAGCGCAAGCTGCCCGATGGCACCGTCTTCGGCGTCGCCGAGATGGTGGATGGCCAGGCCAACGGCGTGGTCGAGGAGCGCGACGACGAGGGCAACATCCTCAAGCAGGGCTTCATGGCCAACGGCGAGCTGGACGGCCCCATGGTGGAGTACGACCCCAGCGGCGCCGTGCTCCACGAGATGGACTTCACCCAGGGCAAGCTGGCTGGCCGCTCGGTGCAGTACGACGCCCAGGGCCGCCGCATCATGGACGCCGAGTTCGAAGACGGCGTGATGCACGGCGAGGCGCTCTTCTACAACGACGGCAAGCTGGTCATGAAGGGCCACTTCGTCGAGGGCCTGGCCGAGGGCCCGAGCTTCACCTACGACGAGAACGAGAACGTCGTGATGGAGCAGTTCTACGTGGCCGGCCGCCTCAACGGCAGCGCGAAGATCTACGACAAGGCCGGCCAGCTCATGCGCACCGAGGAGTACTTCGAGGACATCCTGCACGGCGAGGTGGTGGACTTCTTCACCACCACCGGCCAGCCCATGCGGCAGCAGCAGTACGTCTTCGGCAAGAAGGTGGGCCCCTCGAAGGAGTTCTACGAGACCGGCAACCTGCGCCGCGAGGAGACCTACCTCAACGATCTGCAGGAGGGGGAGGCCATCAGCTACTACCCCAACGGCGTGATCATGGACAAAGCCGTCTACCGCGAGGGCCGCCTGAAGGGCGAGATCCAGCGGTTCGACACCCATGGCGATCCCATGGACATGCCGGGCAGCGACCCGCCGGGCACCGGCAAGTCGGCCTTCTCGAAGCTGGTCAAGAAGATCACCGGCGAGTGAGCGGACCCTTCCGCTGATTTCGCTTTGATTTCAGGACCTTCCCGCCCGGAGCCCTTCCCATGAGCGTTGACCTGGCCGCCGAGATCGCCGCCCACCGCGCGTGGCGGGATGGGGGCGGCGTGCGCGGCGCCCGCTTCACCCTGGGCGGCCGGGCGCTGGCCGCCGCGACGCTGGCCTCGGCCGACCTGGCCGACGCCGTCCTCGACGGCCTCGTCCTGCGCGACGCCACCCTGGAGGCCGTGCGCCTGGCGGCAGCGGATTTGCGCGGTGCCGATCTGGGCGGGTGCCGCCTCAGCGGCGACCTGCGGGGGCCGACCTGCGCGGCGCCGATCTGCGCGGGGCGATCCTCGAGGGGGGCCGGTCTGCGCGGCGCCGATCTGCGCGGCGCCGATCTGCGCGGCGCCGATCTCTTCTGCGCCTTCCTGGACGAGGCCGAGCTGGCTGACGCCCACCTGGACGGGGTCTGCGTCCAGGCGGCCGTCCTCGAGGCGGCCATGCGCGACCTGCAGGCCCGGGCCCAGGCGACGGGCGCCGTGGCCTGGTTCCTGGAGGCCGTGAAGGTGGGCGAGCTGGACGGGGCCCTGCTCTCCGTCGACGGCACCGGCCCCGCCGCCGCCCTGCTGCGGGCGCTGCCCGTGGGGGCCCGGCCCGAGGATCACCCGCTGCCCGCCCTGGTCGCCTTCTGGCTGACCCCCGTCGGCGCCCCCACCTGGCCGGGCCTGCTGGCCGATCACCAGGCCTGGGTGGCCAGCCGCGGGCGCGAGGGCAACCGCCTCAGCGCGCCCCGGGCCGATCTGCGGGGGCGGGATCTGCAGGGCCTCGATCTGCGCGGGGCCGCGCTGCTCGAGGCGAGGCTGCACGGCGCCGATCTGCGCGGCGCCCGGCTGGACGACGCGCTGCTCTCCGCCGCCGACCTGACGGGGGCCGATCTGCGCGGCGCCTCGGCGCGCCGCGCCCACCTGCGCGGCGCGCGGCTGGTGGGGGCGCGCATCGACGCCGATCTGCGGGGGGCCGACCTGCGGGAGGTGGCCTTCGACCAGGCCCGCGTCGAGGGCATCGCCCTGCGCGACGCCCGGGTGGTGGGCACCGAGCTGCGCGAGGCCACCTGGGACGCCCTGCGCGACGCCTGGTGCGGCGGCCTCGCCGGCTTCCCCACGGCCACCCGGGCCGCGCTGCGAGCGCTCCAGGGCGGCATCCCCCCCGAGGGCCTCGCCGGCGTGCTGGACGCCGCCGGCGCGCCGCTCCCCGCCGCGCTCGCCCCCCTGGCCGACGCCCTCGAGCCCGGCGCCATGGCCGTGACCCACGGCATCGCGCGCCTGCTGGCCGACTGGACGCTCGCCTTCATCCGGCAGGGCGGCACGGCGGCCAGCCTGGTCAGCGCCGCCCCCACCCCGCTGGATCCCGCCACCCTGAAGAAGCGCCTGGCCGACCACGGCCGGTGGCTCGCCTCCGACGGCGCCAACGGCAAGCGCCTCGACCTCTCCGGCGCCCTGGCCTACGGCCTCGACTTCACCGGCGCCGACCTGCGCCGGGCCGATCTGGCGGGCTCGTCCCTGCGTGGATCCGTCTTTGATGGCGCGGACTTGCGCGAGACGGACTGCCGCGCGGCCGACCTGCGCGAGAGCCGCTTCATGGGCACCGACCTGCGGGGCGCTCGCCTGGGAGGGGCCCGGCTGGAGGGGGGAGCGCTGCCCGCTGTGCAGCTCGCGGGCGCCGAGCTGGCGGGCACTTCGTTCGCGCGATCCCTGCTGACCGGGGCCCGGTTCGAGGGGGCCCGCCTGGTGGAGGTGTCGCTGGCCAGCGCCGTCCTCACGGGGGCCGACTTCAGCGACGCCACCCTCGATCGCTGCGATCTCCGCGGGATGGCCCTCTTCGGCGCCCGCATCGATCGCGCCACCTTCAGCGGCCCCTGGATCTTCGGCCCCGCCCTGGTCCAGGCCGACCTGCACGGCATCGAGGCCGCCTTCCACACCCTGCGCGAGACGCCGGCGCTGGCCAGCGCCCTGGCGGCGGCGCTGCGCGACGCCCCGCCCCGGCGGCGCCTGGGCCACCTGCTCCTCGACCACGACCTGCCGGCCCCCGTCGCCGCCCTCGCGCGCGGCTGGCTCTCGGCCCTGACGGGGGACGAGGGCGCCGAGATCGACATGGCCGTGGGCCTGACGCTCGACTGGCTGGGCGTGCCCCCGCCGCCCCCCTCCTGGGCCGATCACGGCCACCACCACCACCACCACTGACCCCGCGCCCCGCCAAACCACTGTACTCTTGTTCAGTGTGTTGCTAGACTGGGGAGAATCCACGGGGGCGGCTCGCCCCATCGCTTGAGGCAGTCCGCCGCAGTCCGCGCGACCCCGGGTCGGTGGCTGTGGGCCAGCCCGCGCAGGGTGCACCGGGTCCTCTCGGGGGTGAGTTCGAGCCTCACCGCGGGTCCAGTGCGACGCCGATCCGGCGGGCGATCGGCGAAGGCGGCGCGGTCCATCGGCCCGGGGTGCAACCCGACGAGGGAGGGTCCATGCTGGAGAGCCAGGTCAGTTCGGACGGATGTCAGCTCAGCTTCTGGGAGGAGGGGCCGGATCGGGCCCGGCGCATCCTGGGGGATGCCTGGCTCGGCCTCGCCGTGGTGCACTACCAGGCGGCCGAGTACCTCACCCCGGGCGGGACGTGCCGCGTGGTGCTGACGCTCGACTCCGGGGGCAGCCAGGAGATCGTCGACGGGCAGGGGGTGGGCTTCGTGGACGCGGCCTGGCGCGGGCTGATGAACCACTTCACCCGCCGCTTCACCTCGCTCGACAGCCTCACGCTGCTGGGCTTCGGCATCCGGGGCGAGCTGGAGACGCGCCGCAAGCCGCCGGGCCTCGACGCCGAGGTGGAGGTGGAGGTGGCGGTGGCCAACCGGGAGGGCCGCCGGTTTCGCTTCGTGGCCCGCGACCGCTCCACCATGGCGGCCGCGCTCGCCGCGGTGGTGCAGCTCGTGGAGCGGTTCGTGAACACCGAGCGGGCCTATGTGCAGGTGCACCACGCCCTGGCCGACGCGGAGGCGCGCCATCGGCCCGATCTGGTGGACCAGTACACGGCCTGGCTGGCCGAGCTGGTGAAGACCAACGGCTTCGAGGTGGTGGCCGCCCAGGTGCGGGCGCGATGAGGGAGCGCCCGGCTTCGCCCGCCCGCTGGCCCCGGGTGCTGCGGCCGCGGGTGCCGCCGCCTCACCCGCGCTTCTTCACCCGCCCCCGCCCGCGCACGCCGCGGCGTTTTCGTCACGACATTCGCCTGTAGAAACGGGCTGTTACCCCAGATCCATCGCCCCCGTGCCCTCGTCCCCGAAGGCGGCCAGCTCGACGCCGGCGTAGCCCGCGAGGGTGATGAACAGGTCGGCGATGGGGGGCTTGCCCTCCTTGACGAGGTGCCGCCCGCCCGCGAGCTGGCCGCTCGCGCCGCCGGCCAGCAGGATGGGCAGGTTCTCGTGGCGGTGGGCGTTGCCGTCCTCGATCTCGCTGCTGAAGAAGATGACGCTGTTGTCGAGCACCGTGCCGCCGCCGGGCTCCTCGATGGCCCGCAGGCGGCCGAGGAAGCGGGCGAAGACCTCCACCTCGTGGGTGCCGATGATCTGCAGCTTCGCGTGGTTCTCGGCGGCCCCCTGGTGGTGGGAGAGCTGGTGGTGGCCCTCCGCGATGCCCAGCTCGGTGAAGCTGCGGTTGCTGCCCGCGTTGCCGAACATGAAGGTGATGACCGGCGTGAGATCGCACTGGAAGGCCAGGGCCATCAGATCGGCCATCTGCTCGATGCGCTGGCCCACGCTGTCGGGCCGCTCGGGCCGCACCCCCGGGACGCACTGCTGCGCCTCGGCCAGGTCGATGCTGCGCTCCACCTCCCGCACCGAGTCCAGGTACTCCTGGATCTTCTGCCGATCCTTCTGGCCCAGCCGCGGCTGGAGGCGCTCGGCGTCTTCGCGCACGAAGTCGAGGATGCTGCGCCGGTACCGCCGCTTCTTGGCGATCTGCTCCTGGGTGAGGCGCGGATCGGAGCCCCCGAACATGCGGTTGAAGAGGGAGCCGGGGTTGACCTCGCGGGCGGCCGGCGTGGCCTCGCCGACCCAGGAGATGTTGCGGCTGTAGGCGCAGGAGTAGCCGCTGTCGCAGCCCCCGGCGTTGCCGCCGCCCTCGGCGCCCAGCACCAGGGAGGGGAAGCGGTGCCCGCTGCCGACGCCGTTGGCGATCACCTGGTCGATGGAGATGCCGTTGCGGATGTCAGCGCCCTCGGTCTTGAAGCAGTGGGCGGCCGTGAGGAACGAGCCGGTGCCGGCGGCGTGGTCGCCGGGGCCGTCGGGGCGCGCGGGCCGGTTGGCCAGCCCCGTGAGGACCGTCAGCCGATCGCGGTAGGGGGCCAGGCTCTCCAGCATGGGCGACAGGGTGAAGCCGGCCCCCGCGTCGGCGGGGGTCCAGGCGGGCATGTGGATGCCGCAGGGCACGTACCACGCCAGGAAGCGGGTGCGCGGGCCCATGCCCTGGGCCTGGGCGCCGCGGGGCAGCATGGCCTCGAGGAACGGCAGGGCCAGGGCGGCCCCGGCCCCCCGCAGGAAGGTGCGCCGAGAGAGCGCGGGTCGCAGCAGCGGGGTGGCCATCAGTCGCGCTCCTCTTCGCCGCGGCGGTGGGTGAACGGGGGAGACTGCACGAGCGCCTGCACCAGGTCGGCGAGGCCCATGCCGTTGGAGGCCGCCTGGATGGCCTCGACGTGGCAGCGGTCGGCCGCCTCGATGCCGCGCCCGAGGGCGAAGGTGGCGAGCTTCGTGGTGTAGCAGCGGCCAAACCGCCGATCTCCAAGGAGAATCTGCGAGAGTTCCCCCGCGCCCGCGAAGGGGGTGCCCCCGGGGAGCTGCCCGCTGTCATCGATGGGGTGGGGCCCCTCCATCAGCCGGAAGGCCCCCACCGCGTCGAACTTCTCCAGCCCGAAGCCGATGGGATCCATCTGGTCATGGCACCCGGCGCAGGTGGGATCCTCGCGGTGCTGGGCCAGGCGCTCCCGCAGCGGCAGGCTCTGATCGACGTTGCCCAGATCCGTCTCGACGTTGGGCGGCGGCGGCGGCGGCGCCGAGCACATGAGCTGCTCGAGCACCCACTTGCCGCGGCGCACCGGCGAGGTGCGGGTGCGGTACGACGTCACCGACAGCACGCTGCCGAGCGTCAGCAGGCCCACCCGCTCGGTGCCGGCCAGGTCCACCTGGTGGAAGCCCGGGGCGTCGGCCACCTCGGGGGCGTCGCCGATCTCCAGGCCGTAATGGGCCGCCAGGCGCTCATCGACGAAGGTGTGATCGGCGTCCAGCAGGGCCGTGAGGGGCCGGTTGTGCTGGAGGGCGTCGCGGAAGAAGAGGCGCGCCTCGGTGGCCATCCCGGCGCGCAGCCGATCGTCGAAGTCGGGGAAGAGATCGTAGTCGGGATCCAGCTCGGCCACGGCCCGGGTGTAGAGCCACTGATCGGCGAAGCCCTCCACCAGTGCGATGGCGCGGGGATCGGCGAGCATCCGCGTCACCTGATCGGCGAGATCCTGGCCGGTGAGGCGCCCGGCGTCGGCGGCCGCCAGCAGGGCGGCGTCCGGCGTCGAGCCCCAGAGGAAGTACGACAGCCGCGTGGCCAGCTCGTGGGGCGCCAGCGGGTGCGGCGTCGTCGAGGTGGGATCGGCGTCCACCTCCACCTTGAAGATGAAGTGCGGCGAGAGCAGGACGGCCTGGAGGGCCAGCAGGATGCCCTGATCGACCCCGTCCCCCTCGGCCAGGGCCAGATCGACCAGGCCCATGAGCCGGTTCACCTCGGACAGCTCGACGGGGCGGCGCCAGGCCCGGCGCGCGAAGTCCGAGATGACCAGGCGGGCGCACTCGGTGTCATCGGGGCCCGCCGGCTCGCAGATCATGAGGGCAGCCCGGCGGGCCGGATCGGCCGCGGCCACGCCGTACGGCCCCTCCAGCTCCAGGTAGTCGACCAGCAGGTTGCGGTCGCGCTGGGCCGGATCGGGGTCGTCGGGCATGTAGTAGTCGTTGAGGAAGGCCACCGCGAGGGTGTGCGGGCCGGCCGTCGTCGAGAAGCGGTGGGTGTAGGTGCCCGGGTTGGCCCGGGTCTCCGGCACATCCACCGTCGCGAGCTCCTGGCCGTCCAGCAGCAGGGCCATGCGGACCACGGCCGGACCGGCCTGCGCCCCGAAGGCCCCGACTCGAAAGATATATTCGCCATCGGCGGGCAGCTCGACGTCCGCCGGCAGCTCGCCGTTGGACCAGAGCACCCAGACGTCGCCATTGGCCGCGCCCACGTCGGAGAAGAGCTGCTCGGCCTCGAAGGTGGTCACGGTGGGCTCGATGGGCGCCGTCAGGCTGTTCTCCAGCGCCAGCCGACCGGCCCCCTCCCAGCCCTCGACATGCAGCGCCGAGGTCGTCAGCACATCGCCGATGTTGTCGAAGCCATAGCCGATGTCGTCATCGGGCAGGACCTGTCGCCCCGGGCGCGAGGTCTCGCCGGTGAGATCCCGCAGCGAGTTGTCGAACTCGCTGCGGTTGAGGCGCCGCAGCGTGACGCGGCCAGGATCGGCGCAGACCGGCTCGCCGCCGCCTGCGCCCCCGGCGCCTCCGCCCGCGCCCCCGCGCCGCCGCCCGCACCGCCGGGGCCACCGCCCGCGCCGCCGGGCCGCCCCCACCGCCGCCGGCGCCGCCGGCCCCGAGGCCGGCGTCCGGCCCCGCGTCGCTGCTCTGCTGGTCACAGGCCCACGGGCCCGCTGCCAGCAGGGCGCTCAGCAGGATTTTCCACTTCATGGCACCCAAGGTAGCGGGCGTGCCAGAGCCGGGCAATGTGGGATGATGTCAGCGCCGCCCCACCACGGAGACGGATCAGGCGCGCGTCGACCGGGAGACCGCCCAGACGACGCCGCCCACCGCCGTGCAGGCCGCCGCGCACAGCAGCGCCAGGGGGATGCCACCGTGCTCGGCGACGGGCCCGAACAGGCCCCCGCCGCAAGCCATCGCCACGTCGAAGGCCAGCATGAAGACCGCGAAGCCGCGCGCCCGGTGCGTCTCGGGCACCACGTCGCCCACCAGGGCGTTGGAGGCGGGCACGTAGGCCCCGAAGCCGACGCCGTAGAGCGCGGCCGCCGCGATCCAGGTCGCGTCGTGCTCGGTGAGGGCGAGCAGCAGCGTCGAGGCCACGATGGCGACAAGCCCCCCGAAGATGAACCGCCCACGCCCGATGACATCGAAGCGGCGGCCCACCCCCACCCGGAAGAGGATCAGCACGAGCCCATCGATCAGGTAGAAGGCCTCGGCGGTCATGAAGCCCGTGTGGCCGGCCATGCGCTTCGGCAAGAAGGTCAAGATGGCCCCGTGGATCATCAGCGTGAAGAAGTGAGCTGCGACAATCCCCTTGAGTTTCGGCAGCTTGAGCGCTTCGAGCAGGCGCTTGCGCCCCGCGACGACCACCTTCGCCGGCTCTCGGATGCCGATGAGCGCCAGCAGCGGCAGCAGGCCGAGGCCGGCGGCCAGGTAGAACGTCGCGTTGAAGCTGATGCCGCGCGCGACGGCGCCGCCCAGGGCCGGCCCCACGATGAGGGAGAGGGCGTTGCTCGCGCCGAAGTAGCCCAGCACCTGCCCGCGGCGGGCGGGCGGCGACAGATCGGTGATGGCCGCGACCCCGGCGGTGGTCACCATGCCGAAGCCCATGCCCTGCACCGTGCGCACGCCGAGGATGGGCCAGAGCGTCGACAGCAGCGGGAAGAGCAGGGCCGCGCCCGAGCACAGGGCGACCCCGATGACGATGGTGGGCGCCCGATCGCGGCCCTCCATCAGGCGGGCCGCGACGGGACGGCCCAGGATGAGGCCGATCCCGGCGGCGAACGTCGTCGCCAGGCCCACATCCGTCATGGAGCCGAGCTTGCTCTCGGCCCAGAGGGGCAGCACCGGCAGCAGGCAGCCGAAGGCGATGAAGAGGCCCAGCGTGACGCCGAAGACGCGGGCGAGCTGGGGCCAGGGGAGCGGGACGTCGGCGGGGGCGACGGTCGCCGGCGCGCTCAATGGCGCTGGCCGGGCACGGGCAGCGGATCGCCGTCCCGGTACACCGTCTCGCCCGCGATGAGCGTCTCGACGACGCGGCTGGCGATGGCCAGCGGCGGGCCGTCCAGCAACACCACATCGGCGTCCAGGCCCGGGGCGATGCGGCCGACGCGATCCTCCACGCCCAGGATGCGGGCCGGGTGGGCGGTGACGACCTGCAGGGCGGTGTCGGCGTCGAGGCCGGCGCGCACGCAGAGGCCCGCCATCATGGGCAGGTAGCCCACCGGCACGATGGGGTGGTCGGTCATGTGGGCGACGACGAGGCCGGCGTCCAGCAGGCGCTTCGTGGCGGCGTAGTCGAAGTGGACCTCTTCGCTGTTGCCGCAGTTGCGCCAGTGGGGGCCCAGCACCACCGCGGCCTTGGCCGCCACGAGCTGCTCGATCACCTGATCGGCCTCGTAGCCATGCTCGATGACGAGGCGCAGGCCGTACTCGCGGGCCAGGCGGCAGGCGGTGAGGATGTCGTCGCTGCGGCCGGCGTGGGCGCGTACCGGCAGCTCGCGCCGCAGGGCCTTCACCAGCACCTCGTGGCCCCGGTGCTCGGGGAAGCCCGGATCGACCACGCGCTTCTGCTCGTAGGCCAGCGCGGCGTCGAACGTCTCGCGGAAGAGCGCGGCGATGCCCATGCGCGTCAGGGGGGCGCGCTTGTGCAGAATCCCGTGTGAGTGCTTGACGTTATGGCCGAAGGCCACCTTGAGGCAGGCGGGATCGCGCAGGGCCATCCGGTCGACGTCCTGCCCCGCCGTCTTCAGCACCACCCCGGTGCCCCCCACCACGTTGCCCGATCCCGGCAGGACGCAGACGGTCGTCACCCCCGCCGCGCGGGCCTTGGCGAAGGCCACGTCGCCCGGCCAGATGCCGTCGGTGGCCCGCAGCTCCGGCGTCACCGGGCGGGTGTACTCGTTGAGATCCTTCGGCTCGCCGGGGAAGCCCTCGGGGTACAGCCCCAGGTGCACATGGGCGTCGACGAAGCCCGGGCACAGGTGCAGGCCGGCGCAGTCCTGCACCACCGCCCCCGCCGGCGCCGGCCCCGCCGCGATGCGCCCGTCGACGATGACCACGTCGCCGACGGCGGGCGGGCGGCCGTCCCCCGCGTGGATCCACGCGCCCTGGAGCACGCGCGCGGTCATGGGAACACCTGGTAGCGCACGCCCGCCTCCACCGCGCCGTGCAGCATGCGGCGCCGCACCGGGCGCTCCTCGGCGAGGCGGGGGGGATCGGTCCAGAGCACGGCCTCGAAGCCCTCCGGGCTGGCGGCGCTCACGGCGTCCAGCAGCGCATGCACCGGGCGGGGGAGCGACCAGCCGGCCTCACCCCGGCGCGCCTCGAAGCCCACGACGGACAGCAGCAGCCCCCCGCGATCGCGGTAGTGGTCGCGGCCCGCGGGCTCGACGCAGCCCTCCACCGCGCGCAGCCCCAGCTTCGTCACCTCGGGGGCCAGCGCCCCCAGGCGCTCGCGCGCAGGCAGCCAGATCAGCAGCAGGTCGGACTCGAACATGGTGCGGGGTTGTAGCACGGGCGCAGGCCCGGCAGAACGCGCTCGTGCAAGCGCATGATCCACAAAGAAAAACGCCCCGGCCGAGGCCGAGGCGTTCCTCCCGGGATCCGGCCCTCGTCACTCGGTGACGATGAAGCCCCAGCGCAGGACGCGGCCGGTGTCGATGCGGGCGTTGTCCACGACCTTCAGCGTCCAGTCGCCCTTGAGATCGACGCCCACCAGGTCACCTACCTCGACGAGGGTGTTGATGTCGTCGGCGCTGCCGCCCTCGTTGGCGTGCAGGACGATGTCCTCGCCGGTGCCGTTGGTGAGGGTGATCTTCAGGTCGCCGATGTAGGTGTGCTTGATGTCGAGCTGCACCTTCACGGCCGAGCCGATGACGGTCTCGTCGATGGTCAGGGTGTCGGTCACGCCGGCCGGATCGTTGTCGGGGATCTCGGCGCCGGGCTCGCGGGCGAAGACCTTGTCGTCGCTGTTGCCGTTGGTGGGCACGGCGCGGGACTCCTCGAGCAGCTCCTTGACCTTGGCGTAGCTGACGTGGGGGTTGGCGCGGCTGAAGCTCGTCTCGGGGCCCACGGAGGTCCACAGGAAGTCGGGCTGGTCGCTGATGCCCCAGGTGGCGTGGCTGCCGCGGCCGTTGAGCCACTCGCCGCCCACGATCTTGCCCGCCGCGTCCATCTCGAGGACGTAGTGGTAGTTGTCGCGGCGCTTGTAGCGGTCGATCATCGGCAGGGCCGGCTCACGCATGGCGTGGGACTCGGTGATGTAGGTCAGGGTCGCGAACACCTCGGCGAACTTCTTGGCGTCGCGGTTGTAGGTGTACTCGTCACCGGTCAGGCCCACGAGCTCGATGGCCTTCTCCTTGGTGATCTCCTCGAGCTGGGTGACCTCGAAGGACTCCACGGGCTGGTTCCAGACCTCGTAGTTGTAGGTCCGGTCCTCCAGGAAGGCCTTGTGCTGCACGCCCAGGAAGTTGGTCATGATCACGTGGAAGGCGCCGGCGTTGGTGTCGCGGCAGGCCGGATCCTTGATGCGGCCGTTCTCGTCGCGCTCGACGTCCTTGGTGTTGCAGCGGCCGCCCAGGATGATGGACTTGCTGCTGTCGTAGACCGTGATCAGGAGCGCCTTGATGTCGGAGGCGTAGAACGTGACGCCGTTCTTGGTGACCGGGTGGACCGGCTCCGGCTCGACGATGGCGGCGGGGGACCAGGCGTGGCAGAGGCCCCACCAGCTCTCGACGGCCTCGCCCTGCTTCTCGTCGCAGACGGGCGTCTCGGAGCCATCGCGGTACACGAGGTCACGGGCCTTCTTGTTGCCCTTGTTCTCGCTCATGTAGCGGGCGGCCGGGCCGAGGCTCGTGTAGTACTCCTTGTCGAAGCCCGCCTCGCAGTCGTTGGCGTCGTAGGGGCGCAGATCCATGAAGCCGGCCGGGGGCATCCAGCCGTTGAAGGCCAGGTCGTACTTCTCCAGGGGGGAGAACTCGTCCTTGCCCATCCAGCGGGCGTTGGTGCTGTCCTGGTAGGTGGGCCAGTAGGTGTCCGGCCAGGGCGTCTGGGCCGCCTTGCCGCTCTTGGGCAGCTTGGAGAGCTCGTACTCGAGGCTGGTGCCGACGAAGCGGGCCATGCGGGCCGGGTCGTTGCGGCTGTCCCAGGCGTCTTCCTTGCCGGTGCCCTTGCCGACGGTGGTGACGGTGTCGTCGCCGGCGGCGGGCGCCTGGGTGTCGGCCTCTTCGCCGCAGGCCACGAGGCCGAGGCCCATGCTGCCGATGATCAGGGTCTTGCGAATGCTCATCTGGTCCCCCCACTTGTGAGGCGACCCCGGGGGGCCGCCGAAATCTGCCGCTCCCTACCGCAATGCGTGTGCCAACGCCAGGACGCCGCACACCCGCGGAGGATCACGGCCCGAACCGGCAACTCGAGTAGCCATGGCTGGCGATGGTGGCCACCGAAGGCGCCGCCGTTGATCGCGCCGGAGTGCTGCGTCATCCTGCCGACCGCACCCCCACCCAGGAGCCTGCCATGCGCATCGCCCTCTCCCTCACCGCCGCCCTCGCCCTCGCCGCCTGTGGCAAGGACGCCGCCCCCGGCGCCAGCCCCGCCTCCACCGCGTCTGCCGCCCCCGCCGCCGGCCCCGAGGCCTGGAAGACCCCGCCCACCGACGCGAAGGTCCACTTCGTGTGGCCCCAGGACGAGTCCACGGTCTTCGCCGACTTCCCGGTGGTGTTCGGCGTGAACGGCATGACCGTCACCCCCGCCGGCGAGGCCATCGCCGACTCCACCCGCGGCCACCACCATGTGATCATCGACGGGCAGCCCCTCGCCGCGGGCACCGTCGTGCCGATGGACGAGAAGAACATCCACTACGGCAAGGGCCAGACGGAGGCGCGCCTGAAGCTCGCCCCCGGCAAGCACACCCTGACGCTGCAGTTCGCCGACGGGACCCACAAGTCCTACGGGCCCGGCCTGGCCACCACCATCACGATCAACGTCGTGCCCGTGCCCGAGCCGGCCCCGCGCGTCTTCTTCAAGTCCCCCGCCGATGGCGCCCAGGTGACCAGCCCGGTGAAGCTCGAGTTCGGCGTCGAGGGCTTCACCCTCAGCCCCGCCGGCGAGAACACCATGAACAAGACCATGGGCCACCACCACGTGATCGTGGACGGCAAGCCCATCCCCGCCGGGATCATGGTCCCCAAGGACGAGACGCACATCCACTTCGGCAAGGCCCAGACCGAGGCCGAGCTGCCCCTCGCCCCCGGCAAGCACACCCTCACGCTGGCCCTGGCCGACGGCCTGCACCTGGCCTACGGGCCCGACATGAGCGCCACCATCACCGTGGACGTGCAGGCAGGGGCCGACCAGGCCGCCCCGGGCTCCGACGCCGCCCCGGGCTCCGACGCCGCCCCGGGCTCGGCGCCCTGAACACCCCCAACCCACTGAAAAGAAAAGACTTCCGAGGCCGCTAGCGCCGAACGATGCGCTGCCGGGGCCGTTGCTCGATGACCTTCGGCTGGTTGCCCTGCTGCTCGTTGGTCACGCCGAAGTTCAGCGCCGCCGGATCATCGGCGTCGGGCCGCGGCGGCGGCGGATCCCGGATGACGGCCCAGGCCACCATGCCCAGGGCCCACGCCGCCGCCACGATGAGGGCCGCCCCCATGTCCTTGAGCGCGAAGGCCACCCCGGCCACCGCGATCCCGATGGGCGCCAGGATCCAGAAGCGGGCGCCGAGGGGGCGCGTCTCCAGCTCCATGCGGGGGATGAGGGCCTCGTCCGCCGCGCGCGCCTCCCGGCCCGCGGCCTCATCCGCCTCCAGGTGGCACTTCTTGTACTTGCGGCCGCTGCCACAGTGGCAGGGATCGTTGCGGTTCGGGCGGGCCATCCAGGTCCTCACGGGGGGTGGGTGCTGCCTCGCATCTTCCTCGGGGCCGTGGCAGGATGCAACGCACCCTCGGAAGGAGGCCGCATGGACCTGGACGCCGTCCGCCTCAGCTTCTCCGATGACAGCCTGGTGCTGCTCAACATCATCCTCGGCCTCATCATGTTCGGCGTCGCCCTCGACCTGACCGTCGAGGACTTCCGGCGCGTGGCGCGCTCGCCGCGCAGCGCGGCCGTGGGCCTGCTCTCCCAGTTCATCATCCTGCCAGCCCTCACCTTCGGCCTGACGCTGCTGCTCAAGCCGCCCCCGAGCGTGGCGCTGGGCATGATCCTGGTGGCGGCCTGCCCCGGCGGGAACGTCTCGAACTTCATCAGCCACATGGCCGGCGGCAACACCGCCCTCTCGGTGAGCCTGACGGCGGTCTCGACCCTCGGCGCCATGGCCATGACGCCCGCCAACCTCGTCTTCTGGGGCGGCCTCAACCCCGACACCGCGCCGATGCTCAAGGCGCTCTCCCTGCCCTACGGCGAGCTGGTGGTCACCGTGCTGACCATCCTGGGGCTGCCGCTGGTGCTGGGGATGTACGTCGCATCGAAGTTCCCGGGGCTGCGCCTCTGGCTCCAGCGCCCCATGCGCATCTTCTCCATCCTCGCGCTGCTGGGCTTCATCGTGGGGGCGCTCGCCAAGAACTGGGCCCCGTTCCAGGCCCATGTGTCGTCGGTGCTGGTCATCGTCGCCCTGCACAACGGCGTGGCGCTGGGCTCGGGCTGGCTGACGGCGCGCCTGGGCGGCCTGGCGCCCCGCGATCGCCGCACGGTGGCCATCGAGACGGGCATCCAGAACTCCGGGCTCGGCCTCGTCCTCATCTTCAGCTTCTTCGATGGCCTGGGCGGCATGGCCATCATCGCCGCGTGGTGGGGGGTCTGGCACCTGGTGGGCGGCCTGACGCTGGCCACCTTCTGGTCGCGCTGGCCGGCCGAAGCGAAGTAGCGAGGGCGCCGGTCACTCCCGCGTCGTCGCGACGTTGAGAGATCGTCCTGGCGCCGCGGGCGTTTCGGGGTCCGCTCGGCGGGTGTACGCTGCGCGTGCCACTCAGGAGGGTGTGATGAAGCGACTTGTACTGGGCGCCCTGCTGGCGTCGATGCCGGCGACCGCCTCGGCGTTCTGCGGGTTCTTCGTGTCGGGCGCCGACGCGAAGCTCACCAACAACGCGTCCCAGGTGGCGCTGATGCGCAAGGGACAGCGCACGGTCATCTCCATGTCGAACACCTACCAGGGCCCCCTGGAAGACTTCGCCATGGTGGTGCCCGTGCCCGTCGTGCTCCAGAAGGAGATGGTCAAGACGCTCCCGCATGACGTCTTCGAGAAGATCGACCAGCTCTCGGCCCCCCGCCTCGTGGAGTACTGGGAGCAGGATCCCTGCGAGCTGATCCAGGTCCGCGAGCGCTTCGTGCGCACCTCCGCCATGCCCCCGCCGGTCGCGATGGCCGCCCCGGCCTCCGCGGCCTACGGCGTGACCATCGAGGCGCAGTTCAAGGCCGGCGAGTACGAGGTCCTCATCCTGTCCGCCGAAGAGGCCACCGGCCTCGAGCGCTGGCTGCACGAGAACCACTACACCATCCCCGTGGGCGCGTCGGAGGCCCTCGCCCCCTACATCCAGGGCGGCATGAAGTTCTTCGTGGCCAAGGTGGATGTGAAGGCGGTCAAGAAGAACGCCCACGGCGACGTGGTGCTCTCGCCCCTGCGCTTCACCTACGAGGAGGACCAGCTCCGCCTGCCGGTGCGCCTGGGCCTGCTCAACGCGAGCGGCCAGCAGGACCTCATCGTCTATGTGCTGCACCCCACGTCGCGGTTCGAGGTGGCCAACTACAAGAACATCTTCATCCCGTCGAACCTGGAGGTCCTGGACGAAACCCGCAAGGATTTCGGGGGGTTCTACGCTGATCTCTTCGACGCGACGCTGGCCTCGGCCGGCGGGGCGGCGGTGGTGACGGAGTACGCCTGGCAGACGACCTCCTGCGATCCCTGCCCGGTGCCGCCGCTCCAGCCCAGCGACCTGTACACCCTGGGCGGAGATGTGCTCGGCGAGGGCGAGGCGGGGGGCGGGCGCCGCGTCCCGGGCCAGCCGGGCCAGCCGTTCTTCGGCCCGGCCTCCTCGTGGACGCTGACCCGCCTGCACACCCGCTACGACCGGAAGTCGCTCACCGAAGATCTGGTCTTCGTGCCCGCCCGGCCGGTGGTCGGGGGTCGCGGCAACGCCGGCCTCAGCCAGGAGCAGCCGGGGGCCGTCGAGCTGGCCGCGGTCAACAGCTTCCAGGGCCGCTACATCATCCGCCACTACTGGGCCGGCGAGGTGAAGTGCGAGCACCCCACCTGGGGCATCTGGGGCGGCCCGCCGGCGGGCGGCCAGCAGACGAAGGCGGCGACGGATCTGGCCAACGCCACCCGTGGGGCCGTGAAGCTGGCGGATGTCGTGCAGAGCACCCTGCCGCAGCTCGGCCTCCCCGGGCTGCCCGAGCCCTCTCGCCCGGGGCGAAAGTAGTTGAATCGCCTGTTCTTTCTGGCGCTGGCCCTGGCCGCCGGCCCTGGCCTCGCCGGGGAGGTGGGGCCCGCCGAGGGCTGGCCCGTGGCGCTGCGGGGCGGCCCCGACGCCGAGGCCCTGCGCGCCTCGGTGGATCGGGTGGGCGTGCACCTGGGCGAGCCCGTCGGCACCGCCGCCTGCGCCCGCTGCCACCCCGCCGTGGTGGCCCAGTGGACGTCCTCGGCCCACCGCTTCGCCTCCTTCGCAAACCCGTACTACGTGGCCTCCGTCGAGGCCTTCCGGGCCGAGCGCGGCGCCGAGGGCTCCACGTTCTGCGGGGAGTGCCATGATCCCATGCTGGTGGCCGGCGGGAAGATGCTGGCCCCCATCGACCGGGGCACGGCCGAGGCCCAGGCCGGCCTGACCTGCGCCATCTGCCACGGCATCGAGGCCCCCGCGCCCATCGGCAACGGCGCCTTTCGCGCGGCCCTCTCGGGGCCCCACCCCGGCAAGGAGCACCGTGCCCACGTGGCCCGGCCCGCCCTGCGCACGCCCCTGCTCTGCGCGAGCTGCCACCGCGTCGGGCTGACGGAGGCCGTGACGGCCGACCGCTGGTTCCGCGGCCAGGACGAGTACGGCGACTGGCGCGACAGCGGCTGGTCGGGGCGGGGCGCCCCCTCCATCTGGCGGCCGCCCGAGGTCCGCGCCTGCGTGGACTGCCACATGCCCCGGGTGCCGGCCGGCCCCGAGGAGAAGGGCGCCGTCGCCGGCCGCATCCGCAGCCACCGCTTCGCCGCCGCCAACGCCGCCCTGGCGCACCTGGCCGGGGACGCCGAGCAGCTCGCGGCGGTGGAGGCGTCCCTGGCGGGGGCGGTGAGCGTCGACCTGCAGGACGCCGGGCCGGGCCGGGTGGACGTCGTGCTGCGCAACCGGACGGTGGGGCACCGCTTCCCCGGCGGCACCGTGGACTCCAACGAGGTGTGGGTGGAGCTCCTGGCCTGGGACGCCCGGGGCAAGCTCCTGCGCACCTCCGGCGGCCTGGACGCCGCCGGCCACCTGGATCCCGACGCCCACCGCGTCCGCGCCCAGCCCGTCGACGCCGATGGCCGGCCCCTGGCCCGCCGGGATGTGCAGCACCAGCGCGGCGTCGTCTTCGACAGCCGCCTGCCCCCCGGCCAGCCGCGCGCCGTGCGCTACCGGCTGCCAGCGGGGACGAGCCGGGTGCGTGCGCGCCTGCTCTACCGGAAGTTCTCCAAGGATTACGTGGAGTTCGCCTGTGCCGAGGTGAAGGAGCCCGCGGCGAAGGGCCGCTGCCTGACGCCGCCGGTGCTCACCGTGGGGGCCGCCGAGGTGACGCTGGCCGCCGGCCGCGTGCCGGCGTCCACCGACTGGCAGCGCCTCACCGACCACGCCCTGGCCCTCGCCGTGGGCCTGGAGGGGCACGCGACCCTGGCCTGGACGGTGGCCGAGGAGGCCGTGCGCCTGGCCCCGGATCGCCCCGAGCCCGCCCTGGCCCTCGCGATGGCGGCCGCCCGCCTGGGCCGGACGGACGACGTGGTGGCCATCCTGGACCGCGCCGACCAGCTCCCCGGCACCCCGCCCGCCAGCCAGTGGATCCGGGCCAACGCCCTGGCCCGGGCCTACCGCACGCCCGCCGCTCTCGAGGCGGCGGAGGCCCTGGGGGCGCGCCTGCCCGATGATCGCCACGCCTGGACGCTGATCGCCCGGCTCCGGGGTGTGCGCGGCGACGCCACAGGCTCCCTGGAGGCCGCCGACCGAGCGCTGCTGGGGGACGCGGAGTTCGATCCGGCCCTCTTCCAGCGCATGCTGGCCCTCAAGGCCCTCGGCCGGCCCGAGGCCCAGGAGGCCGAGGCCCGCTGGTCGCGGCACCGCCGGGCCACCGAGACCGACCTGACGCTGCGCCAGCGGTGGCGCGCCGAGCGGGGCGAGGGGCGGCCCGATCCCAGCGAGCCGCTGCCGGAATACTGAAGGAGATCAACGACGTGCACCCCGAGAAGCCCTCGGATCCGACGCCGCGCCGGGTCGAGACGCCCGCCGGCCCGGTGGCCCTGACGGACGTGGGGGCGGGGCCGCCCGTCGTGGCCCTGCACGGCCTGCCGGGGAGCAGCCGCGACTTTCGCTGGCTGGGCGCGGCCGTCGAGGCTGACCTGCGCTTCATCCGCCTGGAGCTGCCCGGCTTCGGCGAGACGCCGCGCCGGCGCTCGGTGGCGCGAGGGGCGCTGGTCGAGACGGTCGTGCGGACGCTCGACGCGCTGGGCCTGGACCGGGCGGTGCTGCTGGCCCACTCCTTCAGCTCGGGCCTGGTGGTCAGCGCCGCGGCGGAGGCCCCGACCCGGGTCGCCGGCGTGGCGCTCATCGCGCCGGCGGGCGTGCGGCCTCACCGGGGCCGGCGCGCCTTCGCCATCCCGCCGGCGGTGATGGCGGGCACGATGGCCACGCCGGGCCTGGGCCCCGTCGTGCGGCGGCAGGTCCAGGGCCTCTTCCAGAAGGCGGGCTTTCGGTGCTCGCCCGCCGAGGTGCACCAGACCATCTCCATCCTGGCGCGGTGGCGCTTCGCCGACACGGCCGCTGCGGCGAGGGCGGTGCGCTGTCCCGTCTTCGCCGCGTGGGCCGACGACGACGCCGCCATCGAGCCCGCCGTGGTGGAGGAGCTGCTGGCCCTGGTGCCCACTGGCCCCCGGCTGCACTTCACCGAGGGGGGCCACAACCTGCAGAAGAGCCGGGCGACCGAGATCGCCGAGGCCCTCATCCCGTGGACACGGACGGTTCTTTCATGAGTCAGAACGAGGAGTTGCCGCTGACCGAGGCCGAGCTGACGCGGGCGCTGGACGAGCTTCGGCTGCACGGCGGCACGGTGACGATCGGGGGCTCGCGCAGCCACACCAGCCTGGGCTTCGGGACGAGCGGGTGGTACCTGGCGCACTTCGATGAGGGCGCCGAGGAGGTGCAGCCGACGTCGGAGGAGACGGTGCGGCGCTACGCGGCCAGCGATCCGCAGGTGTTCCGCGGCCTGCTGCCCCGACCCCACCTGCGCGCCCTCAGCGCCGCGTGGCGGGCCGGCGACCGGGCCGCGGCGCGGACGCACCTGGCCGCAGCGGCGGCGTTCGGCGACGGCCTGGGCGGGCTGGCGCTGCTGGAGGCCAGCCTGGCGCCCACCGTGACCGCCGCCCAGGCGGCCCTCATCCGGGAGAAGCTGGCTGATCGGACGGCGTGGCACGCCTTCATGGGGCCGGTGGCCCGGTGGGAGCGGACGCCGGCGACGGGCGAGCTGGGCCTCGCCTTCGCCGACACCCTCGCCGCCCATGTCGGCGAGGTCCCCGGGCTCTCCCTGCTGCGGGCCAGCTTCCACGGCCTGCGCGGCGACACGACCAGCGAGCGGATGGCCCTGGAGGCCGAAGCCGCCGCCGCTCCCGGCGGGCCATCTGCTCGTCGCCCAGGTGCAGGCGCTGCTGGGGGCGGCACCGGGCTGAGCACAAAGCCCTGATTCGCCTTGATTCCTTCCCCCGTTGACCCCCAGGATGGGGCCCTGTCCGTCCCGGGGGTGTCCATGGTGCGCGCGCTGATCTTCCTGTCCGCCTTGTCTCTTGCTGGCTGCCTGCGACAGCGGCGGCGGCGGCGAGGCCCCGACGCGGCCCCCGCCGTGGATCAGGGGTCGCCCGCCGATGGCGCCCCGGCCGCCGACGAGGGCACGCCCCCGCCGGCCGACGCCGACGTCCCGCCCCCGGCGGATGCGGCCCTGCCCCCGCGGGACGCCGAGACCCCGGATCCCGACGCCGGCGGCGGCACCACCTGCCCGCCGGACTGTCCCGAGCGCCCCGTCGAGCTGCCCATGGGCGAGACGCTCTTCCTCGCGGGGGATGACTACCTGTGGTTCTGGGGCCAGGAGGGCGCCCAGCCGGTGGAGGTGGTCGAGCGGCCGGCAGGGGCGGAGGCCGAGATCATCGACGACGCCGCGGGCCCGCGCCTGACGCCCGACGCCCCCGGGACGTGGCGGCTCAAGCGGGGCGACGAGGTGGCGCGGGTCGAGGTCCGGGCCGACTTCCTCACCGAAGACACCTTCATCAACTACAACTACTCCCCCACCGAGCCGCTCGCCCTGGTGGGCGACGACACCCTCTGGGTCACCGCGGCCACTTCCAACGCCTTGCAGGAGGTGGTGCTCGAAGGTGAGGGCGCCCGCGCCGGGCGGATGGTGCCCGTGGGCGGCTGGCCGGTGGCGGTGCGGTGGTGGGCCGACGCGGGCCTGCTCATCGTGGCCCAGGCCGGGCGCGACAGCGTCGGCTTCGTCGATCCGGCCCTCGGCCGGCTCGTGGACGCCATCCCGGTGGGGGACGAGCCCGCCGGCCTGGTGCTGGACGACTCGGATCCCGATCAGCCCCGGCTGTACGTGGCCCTGAGCGGCGAGAACGCGGTGGTCTCCATCGATCTGGAGAGCCACGCCGTGCTCGGCCGCGTGGACGTGGGCCGCGATCCCCGGGCCATGGCGTTCGACGCCCAGCGGGGCCGCCTGTACGTCGCGTCCCTGGTCTCGGGCAACGCCCACAACCGGGGCCTGCTCTCCCCGGTCGAGTCCCCCCCCGCGCGGGACGTCGCGGTCATCGACACGGACGGCTTCACGCTGCACCAGATGATCCCCGAGGTGGGCACCATCCTGCGCGGGCTCTGGCTCGATCCGACCGATCCCGACCGCCTGCTGGTGGCCCTCAGCCACGCCCGCAACGACCGGGCGGGCATCGAGGCCGACAGCCGCCCGCACCGCCACGCGCTCGCCGAGATCCGCTTCACCGGCGACGAGTACGCGGTGCGCGAGGTCGTGCTGGGCCGCTCCCAGGCGAGCCCCTTCAGCATGGCGCTGCTGCCCGACGGCCAGGGCCTGGCCGTCACCCTCTCGGCGGGCAAGGCCGTGCTGGTGCTCGATCCCCAGTCGCTGGAGCTGCGCCGCAGCATGGTGGCCGGCAGCGATCCGCGCGGCCTCGTGGTGGCCGGCGGCCGCCTGTGGACCTACGCCTGGCTGTCCAACCGGGTCGAGGGCTGGTCCGTCCGGCCCGCGGTCGGCGATCGCCCGGTGCAGGTCGAGGTGGGCCACGATCCCACGCCCGCCGAGGTGAAGGCCGGGCAGCGCATCTTCAACGACGCCGACTTCTCCAAGCACGCCGACTTCTCGTGCAACAACTGCCATGTGGACGGTCTGACCGACGGCCTGGTCTGGAACATCCTGCTGGACGGCGACGTAAATACCCTTTCGTTCCGCAATGTTGGCGGGACGGGCCCCTTCCTCTGGGGCGGCGTGCTGCCGACCCTCTTCGACTTCTCGCGCGAGGTCCTGCGGCTCGTCGGCGCCGAGGCGACGGGCACCCAGATGGAGCAGCTCACCCTGTACATGCAGTCGGTGACGGCGCCGCCGAACCCGTACACGCTGCCGGGCGGTCGGCTGACGGAGGCGGGCGTGCGCGGGCGCGCCCTGTTCGAGGGGGCGGCGGCCTGCGCGTCCTGCCACGCCGGCCCGCTCCTGACCAGCGGCCAGGTGGTCAACGGCAAGACCCCCCTGCTGACGGACGTGCCCTCGCTCATCGCCACCTACGACTCCGGCCCGTGGGGCCGGCAGGCCCAGTGGACGACGCTGGAGGCCATGGTGCGCTACGGCGTGCAGTACACCGGCGCCGATCTGAGCGAGACCGAGCTGGCCGATCTGCTGGCCTACGTCCAGCAGCTCCCCGGCGATCGCATCTACCTGACCAGCGCCCGCCCCCTCAACGCGGCGCGGGCCGTCTGGAACGAGACGCCCATCGAGCTGACGTTCTCGGAGCTGCTGGGCCCCGATCAGCAGGATCGCTTCGCCATGCGCATCGAGCAGGACGGCGCGTGGGTGCCGCTGGCCGGGCGCTGGCGCGTGAGCGGCCGCTACGCGCGCTTCGAGCGCGATGAGCCCCTGCCCGTCGAGGCGCGGTTCCGCATCACGGTGGCCGATGGCCTCACCAGCGCGCTGGGCCGGCGCTTCCAGGGCACCCAGCACATCCACTTCACCACGGGCCGCCCGCCCGAGACCGACATCTCGGGCCGCTTCGACGTGCGGGTCGACACCCCGGTGGGCAGCGGCACCATCGACGTCGCGTTCATCCAGGCGCGCGGCGGGCAGGTGAGCGGCGTGCTCCTGGACGGCGGCGGCATCATCGACATCGACCACGTCGAGGGCTTCGTCTCGGGCCACGAGGCCAACTTCGAGCCCTTCCCGGTGGAGAGCATCGCCGGCACCATCCAGGTGGAGCGCACCGTCCTCAACGTGGTGGACGACGACGGCGACGGCTTCGCCGACCGGGGCGAGGGGGCGTTCATCACGTCCATCGGCCAGCTCCCCATCACCGCCCAGCGGACGGGGCTGCCGGGCGAGTAGCCCCGGTCAGGGCGCGGCGGTCGGCACCACGGCCGGCTTCGCGGCGGGCGCCGCCTTGCACGCCGCCAGGCCCGGGAT
Source organism: bacterium (assembly GCA_041389985.1). Lineage (GTDB taxonomy): Bacteria > Myxococcota_A > Bradymonadia > UBA7976 > UBA1532 > JACKDP01. The sequence continues at coordinate 232,185 of JAWKQS010000004.1, read as the reverse complement.
GCCGTCGGGCCCCAGCACCAGCACCTGGCTGAACTGCCCCGAGGCCTGGCCCAGCGCCCCCTGGTCGAACACCAGCGGCATGTCGACCTGCAGCACGAGCACCCCGCCGGGCAGCCACCACGTCTTGAGCACCTCGCCCAGGGGCGCGGCGGGATCGGCGTTCTCGGTGAGGGGGTGCTCGACGACGAGGGTCTTGCCGGACCGCACCTCCGCCACGAGGTGACCGGCCACGACCTTCGCCTCGACGGTGCACGCCCCGGCGGCCGGCGCGGTGGCCACCAGGCTGCCGGCCTTGAGGGCCTCCGCCAGGCCGTCCGCCGGCTTCGCCTCGCTCAGCTCGTCCTTGAGGACCTCCGGCGGCGTCCCCGGGGCGGCGTAGCGCGCGATGACGTTGCCGGCCTGGTCGAGGATCTCGGTGAACTTGAGGACCTTGCGGACCTCCTCGCCGTCCACCTCGTCGCAGACCTCCTCCTCGCGATCGACGGCGACGCGCTCGGGGCCGATGGCCCGCACCGTCGCCACCGCCTTGACCTGCTCGCACAGCCCGATGGCCATCGCCGGACCCGAGGCGAGCACTCCCAGCATGACCCAGCCGCTCCGCATATGACCCCCGTCGGCGGCGTGCCGCCGCCTGCCCGTCCGCGGGCGAGCCCGCTGGCCGACCAATACCGGATCTCCAGGGCCCGCGCCACGGGCGCCTGCGCCGCCCCGACGCCGCCGCGAGACGTCCGCCGCCTTCCGGCACAACCCCATGAAACGAAACCAGAATCCGTAGAGCCACCCCACCGACGTCCCCCTGCCCCTGGACCCCACGGGCCGGGGCGCGTAGAACCCCAGGACCAGCGAGGGAGCGGTATCATGGACATCTGGGCCTGGGTCCGATCGACGCGGCGGCAGCTCAAGGAAGCCGGCAACCACCGGCTCGCCGAGCTGATCGACCAGCTGCCCACGGCGGTCTGCGACAACGAGCACGAGCGGGCCGACGCCATCTACCCCGAGGCCCTCGCCCTCGCGCGGCAGGCGAAGAACCCGTGGGTCGAGCTCTTCGTGCGGCACTGGAACCTGCAGAGCCGCATCCTGCATCGCCACGAGGTGGGCGAGTGGACGGGGGAGGCGGTGAGCCTGCTCGAGTTCGCTCACCGGCCCGAGACGAAGGAGTGCCCCCAGTCGGTCTGCGTGACGCAGGACGTCGTCAACTGCTATGGCAACGTGGACGGCCCCGGCTTCGCGCCGGAGCGCCTGGAGGTCACGGCCGAGACCCTCGCCCGCATCGATCCGCGCTGGCCGTGCTTCGTGTGCATCTCGGCCGAGCGCGCCGATGCCCTCCTGGACGCGGGCCGGCCGGCGGACGCGCTGGCCTTCGTGGAGGCCCAGACGCGGGCCATGGTGGCAGCGGGGGTGCGGCGGGCCCAGGAGGCCCTGGGCGAAGATCGGGCGATGGCCCTGCTGGCCCTCGGCCGGGCAGAGGAGGCGTTGACGGTGCTGGACGGACTGGGCGCACCCATGGACAGAAACGACGAGATCGAGCGAGCCATCTCGCGGGCCCGCACCCTGGTGGGCCTGCAGCAGCACGGCGAGGCCTTCGCGGCGCTGCCGGAGTGGGAGGCCGTCGAGCCGACCCCCGGGCTGTACCGGGCCTGGAGCGAGGTGGTGGTGGCCCTGGCCCGGGTGGGCCGGCTGGCCAACGACTGGCAGCTCGACACCCGGCTCGAGGTGATGACGACGCGCCTGATCGACCAGGGTGTCCGCCGCAACGCCATCGATCTGCTGTGCGATCGGGCCGATCTGGCCCTGCGCCGCCAGATGCCCCATGTAGCCCGCGAGTGCATCGAGCGGGCCGAGGCCCTGGTGCCCGACCTGCACCGCGAGCTCGACGTCCGCGGCGAGCTGGTGGCCCTGCGCGGCCGGCTGAACGTGGCGGACGTGGTGCCGGTCACCCTCCCGGCCACCGCCGACGAGGTCTTCAGCCTCCTGGGGACCGATCCCGAGGCCAACCTGCCCGTCCTGGAGGCCGCCCGCCGGCACTGGCCCGACTCGAAGTTCCTGCTGAACAACTACGTGAAGGCCCTCAACGTCCGGGCTCGCCACGCCTCGGCCCGGGCGCTGCTCGAGAGCTGGCTGGCCGCCCACGACGACGCCGAGATGACGGCGGCCCTGGGCCAGACGCTGCTGGAGTCGGGCGATCATGCCGGCCTGCGGACGCTGTGCGAGGACGCCCTGGCGCGGCAGCCCGGGCCCGACCTGACGGCCCAGTGCCACTGGCTGATGGCGCGTTCCTTCAAGGACAGCCACCCCGCACGCTGCCGCGTGCACCTGGAGCATGTGGTGGCCATCAAGCCGGAGGCCACCCACTGCCAGACCTGGCTGGCGGAGCTGGAGCGGCAGGCCGGGGACTGGGAGCAGGCCCTGGAGCGCCTCAACGGCGTCATCACCCGGGAGCCCGAGGCGGGGACGTACGACTGGGATCGGCTGGTGGTGGCCACCCACCTCGAGCGCTGGCCCGAGGCGCGGGAGTCCGCGCGCCGCATCGGCTACGACCTGCCGGAGGACGGCGAGGGGCCCATCGTCCTGCGCGGCATCCTCTGCCGCATCCGGTTCACCTCGGCGGATGGGGACGAGCAGACGCTCTTCGCCCGGCGTACGGGCCCCGTGACGGCCGACATCGTGCAGATGCGCCCGGAGCACCCGTGCCGATACCAGGACGAGGTGATCTTCGACGCCTCGCCCCTCAACCCCCCGCCCCAGGAGGGCGAGGAGAACCACACCTGGATCTACCAGGCCATCCACATCCAGCGGCCCGGCGGCTACACCATCCACGCCATCGACGGCGTGCACCCGGGCCCCGCGGCGCTCCAGGCCCTGCGCGACGCCCTGGACGAGGACCTGGACTGCCACACCCAGATCTTCTCCGGCGAGGCCTACAAGCTGCGCGATCCCGACTCCGGCGAGGCGCTCCAGGGCCTGTACCTGATGCTGGCCGTGCCCGAGACCGCCGACCGCATCGCCGTGGACGCCCGGCTCGCCGAGCTGACGGCCGACTACGCCCACCCCCTGACCTGGACCACCCTCGCCGAGGCGGCGGGCAACACCGAGCGCGTCGAGGCGCACCGCGCCCTCGTCGAGCGCTACGGGATGTAGCCGCGAGGCCGCCCTGCACGTCGTCGCCTACCTCGCCGATCCCGCCCGCTACGCCGACCGGCTGCTGATGTGGCGCCGCGCGGCGGAGCGCGTGGGCCGCATGACGCTGCTGACCCGCGGCGCGACGCTGCCCGATCCGGGCTCCAGCGCGCTTCGCCTCCACAGCCTGGGGACGGGCGGGGCCGTCGCCGCGCGAGCCGCCCTGCTGCGCTGGTGGCACGCCGAGCGCCCGGCCGCCGACCTGCTGCACGACAGCCAGGGCTTCATGCTGCCCTTGTTCGCGGCCCTCGGCCGCGGCGGGCCCCTGCGCCTCACCTCCGACTTCACCTCCACCTACGACTGGCACGCCCACTTGCGCGGCCAGCACGCGGTGGAGTGGCGGGTGCGGGAGCTGCGCTACTGGCTGCAGACCGCCGAGGCCAGAGCCCTGGGCCGCCTGGCCGACGCCTTCACCGTCTTCGGCGAGGGCCACCGCGCCCCCTTCGCCCGCTTCGCCCGCGTGGGCGTCGAGCAGGTGCACTCCATCCCCAACTGCGTGGATCCAGAAGGCTTTTCGCCAGACGGCCCCCGCGCCGACCTCGGCCTCGACCCCGGGGATCCCGTGCTGCTCTTCGTCGGCCAGCCGTTTCGGTACAAGGGCATCCACGAGCTGCTGGAGGCGGTCGCGGCGCTCACGCCCCGGTTCCCCCGGGTGCGGCTGCTGCTGGTGGGATCGGCCCCCGGCGGCGCCGAGGCCATCGTCCGCGAACGGGTGGCGGCCCTCGGCCTCGGGGCCCACGTCCAGCTCGCCGGGCCGCGGCCGCGGGCCGAGCTGCCGGGCCTGATGCGGGCGGCCGACGTCGTCGTGCTGCCCTCCTACACCGAGGGCTCGCCCCGTGTGCTCATCGAGGCCATGGCCTGCGCCCGGCCCATCGTGGGCACCGACCTGCCGGGCATCGCCACCCTGGATCCGGCGGGCACCTGCATCCGCCGCGTCGCCCGCGCCGACGCGCCGGCCCTGGCCGAGGCCCTGGCCGCCACCCTCGCCGATCCCGGGGCCGCCGCCGAGGCGGGCCGGCGAGGCCGCGAGCGCTTCCTGCGCTTCCACACCCCGGACGCGGCCGGCGACGCCCTCGCGGCGCTCTACCAGCGGCTGGTACCGGGGCGCTGAGCCTCAGCGCCGCGCCGGCACCGGCGGCCCGGCCAGCGGCCGACCGGCCTGGAGGGCCGCCCGGTAGCGCCGTGCCAGGCGCTTCGCCCGGCGCTCCCAGCGCACCCGCCCGCGCGCGGCCTTGCTCTGGGGCTCCCCCAGGCCCAGATCCCCCAGGATCTCGGCGGCGACGATGCCGCCCGTCTCGGCGGCGCCCTCCATCCACCCCTGGAAGTCGAGCGAGCAGTGCTCGCCGCAGAAGTGCAGGTCGCCCTCGCGGATGCCCTCGGTCGACCAGAAGGCCCACTGGCCCGGCCGGTAGCAGGTGTACGAGCCCTGCGTCCACGGGAAGGAGGGCCAGTGCATGCGCTCGGCCCGCCCCGACCATGCTTCGCGGCTGCCCGGCCAGACCGTCTCCAGGTCGCCGATGATGCGGCCGAAGGCGTCCGCGGCTTCCCCTTCGCCCACCGCGACGCCGGCGTTGCCCCCCGAGAAGTGGGTCCAGACCCCCGCCGTGCCGGCGACGTCCTGGCCCAGGGTGGTGTCCCAGCCCTGCTGGATGCCCAGATCGGTGGTCAAGAGCCCCGTCTCGCCGTGGTCCTCCCACCAGGGTCGGCGCGTGAAGTGCCCCATCACCTTGGCGTTCGTGCCGTAGCCGATCTCGTTGATGGTGGTGCGCTTCTCGTCCGACAGCGTCAGGTCCGCCAGATCCACCTGGCGCAGCGTGGTGAACGGCAGCGCGAAGACCACCCGGTCCGCCTCGACGTCGAACGTGGTCGCGTCGGCCCGCCGAAAGGTCAGGGTGAACGGCCCCGCCCCCGCGGCCCGCACGAGGGCGGCGTCGGTCATGATGGCGTCGGCCCCGAGGCCCTCGGCGAGCGCCGTCGTGAAGGCATCGTTGCCCAGGTGCGTGTGCCACCGCTCGTCGGACTCGCCGAAGATCAAGAACTCGTCCTCGGCGTCAATCCCGAACAAATACAGCAGGTTGAGGATCGACTGCTCGTCGTTTTCCAGGCCGAACTCGTTGAGGTAGGCCACGCTCAGGGCCGCGTGCAGCTCGGGGTAGGTCGCCGGGGGGACGTTCTCGGCCAGCCAGTCGGTGATGGAGGTGGCGTCCAGCTCGGCGAAGGCGTCATCATCATTCTCGGCGGCCTCGACGGCGGCGCCGAGGACGTCCGCGACGGCCATCGTCTGCTCCAGCAGCGTCTCGGAGGACACGCGATCCCCGTCGAAGAACCAGGTCTCGCGGGTCATGCCCGGCGTCTCCACGGCCCAGCGATCGTCGAGGGTGAGGCCCAGCTCCTCCGAGAGCGCCCAGAGCGTGGCGTGGTTGGAGTCGATGAGCTCACCCCCGATCTCGAACAGCAGCCCGTCGGGCAGGCGATCGCGGCTCGTCCACATCCGGCCGCCCACGCGGGTCTGGGCCTCGTAGACCACCGACGCGACGCCGGCCGCCTTGAGGCGGTGAGCGCAGTGCAGTCCCGCCATGCCCCCGCCGACGATGGCGATGCGCGGCGTCTCGCCCCCGCCGCCGCCGGCCCCGCCGCCACCGTCGGGCAGATCCCCGCCATCGGTGCCGACCCCGGCGTCGTCCGGGTCACCGCCGCCGCCGCTGTCGCAGCCCACGAGGGGCAGCGCCGCCAGCGCGGCCGCCGCCGCCATCGTCTGCAGAAACGCCCGCCGCTCGTCCCGCGCGGCGGCGTACGCCGCCTCGGCCTCCGCCGGATCGATCCCGTGCTTCCTGGCCCAGGTGGCCAGCGCGAACAGCCGCTGCAGCCGCCGAAGAGTGCTCCCCGTGGCCATCGGTCCCCCCCTGTGTGGTGTGAAGCCAGGATAGCGCCGGCCGGAGCCACCAACAACGCAGAAATCGTCGTGATCACGGTAGCTTGCGGGCTAGCCCGCGGCGGCGCCTCAAACTTTTTTCTGCAAGGGGGTTGATCTTGCTGGGCCGGTCGATCCAGCCTCCGCATTCTGCACGGTCTGTCGCCTGCGCGACGCCCCGACCGTGAGCCCCGAGGAGGTCTTGATGGGAGTCCGACGAGTCACCGCCTGCCAGAGCATCCCTCTGGGCGCCCCTGCGGGCGTCACCATGCGCGTGTCCTAGTCGCGATCCGACCCCTGCGGGGAGGCCGGTTCGCGCTGCGGACCGGCCTCTTTCGTTTGGGGCTCCTCCCTGCGAAGCAGTCGGCCGGTCCGCCTCTCTCGTTCTGATGGCCCCCGAGGCGGGGGTCCGGGAGGTGTGAGATGCATCCGGAGTCTTTGGCGCCGAGCCAGGGCGAAGGATCGCGGCGGCCCGGTGGGCGCCGCGAAGTGCTGGCCATGGCCTGGCCGCTGGCCGTGGGCCTTCTGTCGTTCACTCTGATGGGCGTGGCGGACACGCTGCTCATGGGCCGCGTGAGCACCGCCGCCCAGGCGGGCGTCGGCCTCGGCACCGTCATGCTCTTCGTCATGACCTCGTTCTTCCGCGGCCTGATCACCGGGGCGCAGTCCGTCGTCGCCGCCGCCGACGGCGCCGGCGATCGCGATCGCGTCGCCGAGGCCGGCGGCGCGGGCCTCGTGATGGGGCTGGCCGCTGGCGGCGTGGCCACCCTGGCCCTCGAGGCCTGCCGCCGGTGGCTGCTGCCGGTGATGGTCGACGACCCCCTGGTGGTGGTCGAGGCCGACCGGTTCCTGCAGGTCGCGGTGCTGTACCCGCTGCTGGCCCTCGTGGCCCACGGCCTGCTCGCGGGCGTGCAGGGTCTTGGGGACACCCGGGCGCGCATGTGGGCGAGCTGGTGGGGCAACCTGACCAACGTGGGCCTCGATCTGGTGCTGATCTTCGGCCTCGGGCCTCTCCCGCGGCTGGAGGGCCAGGGCGCGGCGCTGGCCACCCTGGTGGGCACGCTCGTCATGATCGTGATCTACGCCCTGCGCTACCGCCGGCTGCTGGGCCGGCCGCGGCTGCCGGGCCGGGAGGTGATGCGCGACGCCATGACGCTGGGGCCAGCCGGCCGGGACGCAGCAGCTCTTCATGTCGTCGGCCTTCCTGCTGGACGGCGGTGTTCATCGCCCAGGGAAGGTGCACCTGGCGGCCAACCAGGTGCTCATCCAGGTGCTCAGCGTCTCGTTCTTGCCGGGCTTCGGCATCGGCGAGGGCACGGGCATCCTCGTGGGCCGCTACCTGGGTGCCGGCCGGCGCGATCTGGCCACGGCCTCCATCCAGTCGGGGCGCGTGGTCGCCGTGGTGGTGATGGGGGTGTGTGGCGTGTTCTTCGCCGTCGGTGGGGGCTGGCTGGGCAGCCTGTTCAGCCCGGATCCGGCGGTGCAGGCCCTGGTGGCGCGGCTGCTGCGCATCGCCGCCGTGTTCCAGCTCTTCGACGCCGTGGCGATGGTGCACCTGTGCGTGCTGCGGGCCGCCGGCGATACCCGGTTCTCGCTGCTGCTCACCACGGCCTGCGCCTGGGGCATCACGGTGCCGGGGGCCTGGCTGCTGGGGGCGGTCCTCGAGATGGGCGCGCCGGGGGCGTGGCTGGGGGTGACGACCGAGATCATCGTCATCGCTGTCACCTGGCGGATGCGGATGGCCACGGGGCGGGTCCCGCTGACCCGCTGCTGGGCCGCAAGGCCGCAGCGGCCGCAGTCTAGCCGAGCTGGCGCGGGGGAGACCCCGCGCCCAACCCATGGAAATCAGAACGGAATCGGATCGTCGTCGTCGAAGCCCGGCCGTCGTCAAAGCCGCCACCGCCCTGGTTGCCCCAGCCGCCCCCGCCGCCCCCTCCACCGCTCCGCTGGCCGCCGCCGCCGCCCTGGCTGCCCCAGCCGCCGCCGCCGCCGCTCCCCCGCCACCCTGGTTGCCCCAGCCGCCGCCGCCGCCGCCGCCGCGCCGCCGGTGCCGCCGCCGGTGCTGCTGCCGCCGGTGCTGCCGCCCTCACCCCCGCTCAGGAACTGCACCACCTGGGCGCGGATGTCCCAGACGCGACGCTCCTTGCCCTCCTGGTCGGTGTAGGTGCGGCTCTGGAGGCGACCCTCGATGTAGACCGGGCGGCCCTTCGAGAGGTAGCGCTGGCAGTTCTCGGCCTGGCGCCCCCAGACGGTGACGCTGTGCCACTCGGTGCGCTCCTGCTTCTGGCCGTCTCGATCGGTCCAGCGCTCGGTGGTGGCCACCCGCAGGTTGCAGACCGGTCCGCTCTGGGTCTGGCGCATCTCGGGGTCCGCGCCCAGGTTGCCGATGAGAATCACCTTGTTCACGCCTGCCATGGCGTACCTCCTCGTCAAAGCCGCCCGGGGTCCCCCGGGGTCGGTCGGGATTGTCGCGGACCGGGTGCCCGTGCGCCAGGGTCATGAGGGCCCGAGCACGCAGTCCGAGGATCCATCGGTCAATGAGCCGCCGTGTCGCAGACTTTTTTGCAGAAAGCCGAAAAAAGTGCCCGCCGACGCTGGCGGGCCGCCGGGGCCCGTGCTCCTATGCGCCCGATTTTCGATGGCCCGAACTTCGATGGGAGGCCCCCATGTCCGCACGTCTGTCTGTCGCCCCGAACCACGTCGTCAGCTTCAACTACGTCCTGCGCAACGGCGAGGGCGAGGTTCTCGATGAGTCGGGGACCAGCCCGATGGACTACCTGCACGGGCACGACAACATCGTCCCCGGCCTCGAGAAGGCCCTGCTCGGCAAGGCCGTGGGCGCGAAGCTGCAGGTCGAGGTCGCCCCGGCCGATGGCTACGGCGAGAAGGATGACGACGCCGAGGACACCATCCCCCTGGCCGAGTTCGGCGGCCAGCCCCCCCGCATCGGCGAGCAGTTCGCCACCCGGGACGACAACGGGAACATCTTCCCCCTCTGGGTCACGGCCGTCGTCGGCGACGAGGTGCACATCACCTTCAACCACCCGCTGGCCGGCGAGACCCTGATCTTCAACGTCGAGATCGTGGGCGTCCGCGCGGCCACCGCCGAGGAGCTCGCCCACGGCCACCCCCACGGCCCCGACGGGCACCACCACCACTGACGGTGGCCATGAGGATCCACACCGCCAGCCTCGTCCTGGCGCTGCTGCTCGCCTGCCAGGCCGATCCGCCGGCCCGCCAGCCCCTCGTCCTCGGCGACGCGGCACCAGCCAGCGCCCCGGCCAGCGCCGCCGCTCCGGCCAGCGCCGCCGCCCCGGCCAGCGCCGCGCCGGTGACGGCGGCGGCCATGCCCATCGCCCGCGCCATCGTCGAAGAGAAGGCCCGCCGCGAGGAGCGCGACCGCACGCTCTGGGCCCCCGAAGAGGAGGCCCAGCGGTACGAGACCGCCTTCATCGAGCTCTGGGACGCGATGCGATCCGGCGACGCCTGGGTGGCGCTGCGCGACTTCCCCCTGCGCACCCTGGAGGTGCCGACGCTGGGGCCCGTCCGCAAGCTGGATCAGGGCATCACCCGGCGCCTCGGCGCGCCAGGCCCCGGGCGCACGCTCACCCGCGGCGAGTGGCCCGTCTGGCTGGACGCCTGGCAGAAGGATGGCCTGGAGGTCCTCCAGGCCGAGTTCCACCACCGCGCCTTCACCCCCGGTGACCCCCCGCGCTCGCAGGTGGCCGTGGAGCTGCACCTCCGCCAGGGGGGCACGCGCCACCGGGTCACGGGGACGCTCGAGGTGGTCTGGGCCGCCCCCGCCGCCCCTGATCAGGCCCCGACGCCCGCCCACATCACCGCCACCGGCGTCCAGGTCGACAGCCGCGCCGAGCCGACGCCGTTCGCGCTCTGGCAGACGCTGCCCATCGGCAAGAACCGGCCCACGTCGATGCTGCTGCACGACCTCGACGGCGACGGCCGCCCCGAGATCATCCTGCCCGGCGCCAACCGCCGCATCCGCTACAAGGGCGACGCCTTCATCAGCGAGCCCCTGGCCGCCGAGCTGCTGCCGGGGACGGATGCCGCCGTGCTGGCCGACTTCGATGGGGACGGCTACGTGGATCTGCTCGGCGCCGGCCGGCAGGACGGCCGCCTGGTGCTGGTGGCCTATGGCGGCGACGCCGAGGGCCACTTCTTCGGCCCGCCCAACCCGGTCTTCCAGGCACCCCAACCGCTCGAAAACGTTCGCGTTTTCGCCGTGGGCGACGTGGACGGTGACGACGACCTCGACCTGTGGGTCGCCCAGTACCGCGGCGCCTACCAGGGCGGGCACATGCCGACCCCCCTGGGCGACGCGGCCGACGGCTGGCCGGGCTACCTGCTCTTGAACGAGGGCGGCGGCACCTTCCGGGACGCGACGCCGGGCTCGGGGCTGGAGGCGAAGCGCGCGCGCCACACCCAGAGCGCCACGTTCTTCGATCAGGACGGCGACGGCCACCTGGACCTGATCACGGTGAACGACTTCGCGGGCGTCGACCTGTACCGCGGCGACGGCAAGGGCCACTTCACCGACGCCAGCGCGGTCATCGACGAGCGCCGGCTGTTCGGCATGGCCCACGCCTTCGGCGACTTCAACAACGACGGCCAGCTGGATGTGCTGGCCACCGGGATGAGCTCCACGACGGTCCGGCGCCTCAACGGCCTCGGGCTGGTGCGGCCCGACCACCCGGGCGACCGCGACCTGCGGACGGCCATGACCTTCGGCAACCGGCTGAAAGCCATCGGGCCAGGCCGACGGCAGGCTCGTCCAGGCTCCCGTTCGCCGCTGACGTGGCGGCCAGCGGCTGGTCGTGGGGACGGTGGCCTCGACGTCGAGAACGACGGCGACGAGGACGTGTCTTCGTGGCCAACGGGTTCGTCAGCGGGCGGACGGCCCGGGACTACTGCACGCGCTACTGGCGGCACGACGTCTACTTCGACAACTCGATGGATCCCACCGCCGCCGACATGTTCCTCGGGGAGCTCATCGGCGAGGTCGAGGGGGGCATCTCCTGGAACGGCTTGAGCACAACCGCCTTTTCCTCAATGAGGACGGCGGCTTCCACGAGGGCGGCTTCCTACGGCCTCGCCGGCGAGGCCGACGCCCGCAACGTGGTCGCCGCGATCTGACCTGACGGCCGCACCGACCTCGTGCTGACCGAGGCGCCCCCGGGGCTTCGCTGCGCGTCCGCATCATGCGCAACGTCACCGAGAAGCCTGGCGCCTGATCGGCGTGCGCCTCGCGGGGGTCCAGGCCTTCGGCGCGGCGGGTGACGGTGGAGGCGGCGCGGCAGCGCCGCACCGCGCTCCTGCCGGCAGCCTGCTCATGAGCCGGCCCCCGCCGACCGCGTCTTCGGCTGGGCGCCAGCGAGCAGGTGGATCGCATCACCGTGCGCTGGCTGGACGGCGTCGAGGAGGTGCGGGAGAAGCCGGCCCGGGCCGCTGGCACCGGTTCACCTGGCGGCGCTGAGCCCGCCTTCAGCGCCTCGACGGCCTCGATCCCGCCCAGGCCGTAGAGCCTGCCAGCAGCATCAACGTCCCTGCGCGCCGTAGCACGCCCAGACCGCAACCCTGCCACCACGCCCAGATACCCGCCAGCCCGCGCATCGCGAGGAAGGCGTAGGGGAGCTGCGTGCGCACGTGGGCCAGGTGGGGACACCGAGGCCGTGGAGGAGAGCACCGTGGTGTCGGAGATGGGCGAGCAGTGATCGCCCCAGATGGCCCCATCGAGCACGGCCCCCAGGCAGGCGAGGACGACGAGGGGCTCCCCGGAGAGGGTCGCGGCCAGCGGCGCGGCCACCGGCAGGACCAGGGCCATCGTGCCCCATGAGGTGCCGGTGGCGAAGGCGACGGCGCCCGAGAGGGCGAAGACCGCCAGGGGCAGGACCACGGGCGGCAGGGCGTCGCCCACCAGGACCACCATCGCGGTGCCGGTGCCGAGCTGATCGCAGACCGCCTTGATGGCCCACGCCAGGATGAGGATGGCGAAGGCCTCCACCAGCGTGCGCACGCCGTTGAGCCAGGTGGTCAGGCACTCCTTCCACGTCAGCAGCCGCTGCCCCAGGGCCAGCGCGAAGCCACGGCGCTGCCGATGAGCGCGGCGCAGAGCATGATGAAGGCGCTCCTGTCCGCCACGGCCGGCGTCTCGAACACCTTCTTCCAGTCGGCCAGGGACAGCGGCGAGAACGACGCCAGATCCGCGTGTCCCCGCGATGATGATCCACGCGACGATGGTGCCGACGACGGCGCCGATGGGGAGGATGGCGTTGAGGGCCCGGGGGTGACACCCTTCTCGGTGATCTCGCCGGGTCCGCTGGCTTCACCGCCGGGCGCTCCCGTCGCCTCGCCGGGCGCGGCGCTCGGCGTGGTACATGGGGCCCAGATCCCGGCGGGAATCCACGCGGCCAGAAACACCAGCAAAAGCGCGAAGATGCAGTAGAAGCGCAGGGCAGGAGCTGGAAGAACAGCTTCATAGCCCGAGCTGGCCATGTGGGGCACGCCCGACAGGACCCCCAGCAGATCGTCGAACAGCCCGACCTCGTAGCCGATCCAGGTGCTGATGACCGCGATGCCCGCCACGGGCGCCGCCGTGCAGTCGACGATATAGGCCAGCTTCTCGCGGCTGATGCGGTGGCGATCCGTCAGCGAGCGGCCGGTGGTGCCGACCACGAGGCTGTTGGCGTAGTCGTCGAAGAAGATGGCCAGGCCCATGACCCCGGTCACCGCCTGGGCGCTGCGGGGGCCGCGAGCGAGGGGCGACAGGGCGTCCACCAGCCCGCGCGTCCCGCCCATGCGCGCCACCACCGCCACCAGCCCGATGAGGGCGGCCGTGAAGCCCAGCACCTGGAGCTTGAAGCTGGAGGAGAGCACCCCGGCGAAGACCCCGTCCGCGGCCACGGCGTCGCTGCCCACCAGCTTCAGGCCGGCACCGACGAGCCCCTTGAGCTCCTGCCAGCAGGCCGCGAGGGGGTTGCCGCCGGCGGCCACGGTCGCCCCCGTCATCACCGCCAGGAAGAGGGCGAGGATGACCCGCCGGAAGGCCACCGCCAGCACCAGGGCCACGAGCGGCGGCAGCAGCGACATCCAGTCCCCGCGCCGGACGGACTGCTGGAAGCTGCGGTCCTGGAGCGTCGCCGTCACCTCGACCCGGCCAGCCGGATCGGCGGCCACGATGCTCAGCACCGGCCCGGTCTCAGCCACCGTGAAGGCCGGCGCGCGCCGCTTGCCGTCGGGACCGGGGATGGTCTGGATGGGCGCGGTCACCAGAGGCAGCAGCGTCCCCGCCGGCGCCCCCTCGATCTGCACCTGGACCGCCAGGGGCGGCGCCCCGTCGTCGGGCTTGAGCTGCTTGAGCCCGTCGCGGACCAGGGACTCCACCGACCGCAGGCGCACGGTGGCCGGATCGATGGGCAGGAAGGCCGTGCCGGCGATCAGCAGACCACCGACCAGGGCCGCGACGAGGCCGAAGCGATTGCGCATGCCCCGAGCTTCGCATGGGCCCGGGCGGGTGTCACCGACCAAGGCCGGGGGCCGGCGCCAGCGGGGCATTTGCGGCGGAATGTTTGGGGATTTCGAGGATCTGGGCTAGAGCATTGCTGATGTGTCAGCGCTGGCTGGCTGCCGTGCCGGGCTCGTCCGCCCGACACCGGCGGTGAGCGCCCAGAACGCGAGGCCCCGTGAGCGAGACCCCCGAGGACGAGCACGACCCCCCGGCCGACGGCGGCAAGAGCGAGGGGACGAAGAGCGGCGACGCCCCGGGAGACGCGGACGGCGGCGGCGCGGGCGGCGAGCAGGGCGAGAAGGGCGCGGGCGACGAGAAGGGCGCGGGCGACGAGAAGGGCGAGAAGGGCGACGGCAAGCTCACCCTGCCGCTGAAGCTGGTCGCCGAGGCGGTCAAGGCCATCCCGCAGCTCAAGTACCTGCAAGGCCTGCTGGGCGTCGCCGGCGCCTACGTCATCATCCGCGTGCTGGGCGTCGAAGACCAGCTCATGAGCGGCTTCCTGGCCCTGCTCGTGGGCATGGTGCTGCTGGTCTTGTTCCGCAAGCTCGCGACCGCCGCCGAGGGCGAGGCCGGCGACCGGCTGGGCCGCATCACCCTGACGTTCGTGACCATCCTGGTGCTGAGCGGCCTCACGCTCCTGGCCACCGCCTTCTTCTTCGACTGGCCCAAGGACGTCCGCGGCCTCTTCGGCCTGAGCCGCGCGCCCGGCCCCCCCGTCTTCGACAGCGACGATGACGGCGTCCCCGACGCCCAGGACAACTGCGTCGCCCAGAAGAACCCGGGCCAGGCCGATCGCGACGGGGATGGCATCGGCGACGCCTGCGATCTGTGCCGGTCGGTGCCCAACCCCGACCAGCTCGACGACGACCGCGACGGCCTCGGCAACCTGTGCGACGTCTGCCCGACGCGCCCCGATCCCCAGCAGGAGGACGCCGACGGCGACGGCATCGGCGACGCCTGCGACCCGTGCCCCATCACGGCCGATGACGGCGCCGACCTGGATCGCGACGGCATCGGGGACGCCTGCGACAACTGCCCCACGCTGCCGAACCCCGATCAGGCCGACCTGGATCGCGACGAAGACGGCGACCGCTGCGACTGCCGCCTCGACGTGAGCAGCGTGTCCTTCGAGCCCGACCAGGCCAAGGTCCTCGACGCGCGGGCCGTCAACGAGGTGGTGGCCCTGCTGCGGCAGCGCGGCGAGATCTCGGCCATCGAGGTCCAGGCCCACACGGATCGCGTCGGCACCGCCACCTACAACGACCGGCTCTCCCAGCGCCGGGCCGACGAGGTGGGCAAGCTGCTGCAGGGGACCTTGCGCGATGCCGGGCTCGCGGAGCGCCTGCTGGTGACGAGCTGCGGCTTCGGCGAGAGCGCCCCCCTCGTCTGGACCCGCGACGAGCAGGCCGAGCCCGCCAACAACCGGGTATCTTTCGTCGTGCGGCGGGTGAACCACGGATCTGGCCAGGCCGTGTGCCCCAGCCCCGACCCCCCGTGCAGCCCGGGCAACCCGGCCGACACGCCCCCCGAGGAGGCGGAGCGCCTGCCCATCCCCCTGGGCCCCGATGGCCCGGCGTCGGTGGCGACGCTGCTGGACCTGGCGCAGCGGCTCCCCCGCAGCCGGGCCGCCGAGGCCGCCGATCTGTACCGCCGGGCGCTGGAGGTGCTACGCCACCACGACCGCTACGTGGGCGCGGCCCCCCCAGACCTGGAGTGGCCGCCGTCGAGCGAGGTGCTGGGCGAGGTCCTGCGCAGCCTGGCCGATGTCCAGCTCGGCCTCGGCCGGCTGGACGACGCCCGCGCCTCGATCGACGAAGCCATGGCGCAGGATCCTGAAGCATCTCAGGGATTTACCGCCGACCTCCGGCTCATGGGGCGCCTGGAGATCCAGGCGGGCCGGCCCACCGAGGCCATCGCCGCGCTCCAGCGGGCCCTGCGCCTCGACCGGCTGCACCGCGGCGCGGGGCACCCCGACAGCCTGCGGGATCTCACGGCGCTGACGCCGCTGCTCCTCCCGGCCGCGGACGTCCGCAGCCACGTCCAGTTCCTGCTCGAGGCGCTGGCGGAAGCCGACGCCGGGCTGCGCGGCGGCATGCTGGCCTTGCTGGTGCAGACCATCGGCGCCGTCTCCCGCCGGGCCGACGCGGGCCGCTCCCTGCGGTCGGTCATCCAGTGGTTCCAGCAAGGCGACGCGGGCGTGGTCTTCGCCGAGCTCGACGTCAAGCTGCAGGCCCTGCTGCGCCAGGCCAGCCGCGCCCGCGCCTTCGAGCGGGCCCTCAACGCCCTCGGCCTCGATGGCCGCATCCCGGCGCGGCTGCGTGTGGATCTGCTGGTGCGCCACGCCGAGGCGCTGGAGGGCCTCGGCCAGCACGAGCTGGAGGCCGAGCGCTACGAGCAGGCCCTGCGGCTCCAGGGGGAGGGCCTCGACGAGCGGCGCCCCCAGATCCTGGAGCGGCTCGCCACGACACGCCACGTCCTCGGCCAGCACGAGCTGGCCGCGGCCAGCCTGCGCCAGGCCGCCGACCTCGATCCGGCCCGCCTCGATCTGCAGCGGAAGCTGCGGGTGGAGTACGCCGAGACGGGCAACAGCCGAGACGAGCTGGCCGTCCTGGAGAACATCCTCGCCCGCCTCAAGGGCAAGGTGACCGGCGACGAGGAGCTGCTGGAGCGCCTCGCGCAGGTCTATGTGGTCGAGCAGAAGTACCCCGCCGCGGTGCAGACCATCGACCAGGCCCTGGTGGAGCTGCGGCGGCGGGCCCAGGGCCAGGCCGACCAGGTCATCCTGAGCGACGGTGGCGAGCAGCTCCTGGCCGACCCGGCCATCGAGGAGCTGGACGCCAACGCCACCACCCAGGCGCGCCTGCTCCAGCTCAAGGCCGAGGCCCTCCAGCACGGGGCTCTGCGCTCGCCGGAGTGCCAGGAGGCCGCCTGCTGCATCGAGCTCGACATGGAGCGCTCGGCCGCGGCCTACGAGGAGCAGCTCGGGGCCCTGGCCTCCGACGATCCCGCCCGGGCCCAGGTCTTCGAGCTGCTCGCCGAGCTGCACCACCAGCGCTGCGACCGCGACGCCGAGCAGCAGGTGTACGAGCGCATCCTGGCACTGCCGAGCCTGGACGACACCCGACGAGGCCGGGTGCTGCTCCGGCTCGCGGCGTGGAAGTACGCGACCGCGCTCCGGTTGCGCGACGACCGCAAGCCCTCGGGGGCGCAAGCCCAGCTCGCTGGCGTGATCAGCCGGCTGGAGGAGGCCCTGCGCCTGTTCGCCACCACGGACGAAGCCTCCAGCCTCACCGCCGAGGCCACGCTGCTGCTGGGACAGGCCCGCGCCCTGGAGGCCAGCCTCGTCGGCCAGGAGGGCCCGGGCAGCCTGGCGATCCTGGCGCGCCCGGGCTCGCTCTTCTCACCCACGGCCATCGCCAACGCCGTCACCGACGTCGCCCTGCGGCCGATGGAGGCCGCCCGGGAGCTGGCCGTGCCTCCCCAGGTCCAGGCCAGCCAGCGGCGCGACGACGCCCTGCGTGCCTTCGACGAGGCGCTCCGCCAGGCCGGCAGTCGCCCGGAGAACGTCGACGTGCGCGTCTCGGCCCAGATCGGCCGCGCCCGGGTCCTCAACGCCATGGGCAGCACGACGGACGCCGAGACCGCCGCCCTCGACGCCGTCCAGGCCGCGCCCTCCAAGCCCCAGCAGGCGGAGGCCCTGGTCGAGCTGGGGACGGCCGAGCTGCAGCAGCACCAGCTCCAGTCCGCGGCCGAGCACTTCTACACCGCGCTGCTGCTGGCGAAGTCCGAAGCCCGGGTGGATCGGACCACCTGCGAGACCGCCTTCTCCGGCGCGCTGGAGGCCTACCGGGGCGTGGGCCGGGCCGACCTGGCCAACAGCATCGTGCAGACCTACGCCTCGATCTGCCAGACCCGCTCCCGGACGCGCTGAGCCGATGCCGGCCCGGGCGCTGCGGGATGGCGAACTTTTTTTCTCATGAAATCAAGCGTGTAGAAAATAGTCTGCGACACGCCCCGCGCGTGACCGAAGGGAGATGACCCCCAGCACACGGAGGACTCTCCCATGCCGACCCCGCGAACCCCCGAGACCAGCCCGCCGGACCGGCGTCTGGCACCCAGCCCCCGCCCTGGCGGCCATCCGGCCCCGTGCGCGGAGGTCAGCCCCCATGGCCGCTGAGCTTCGACTGGAGCTGGAGCAGTACCGGGTACCGAGTCGGCGCACCGGCCTCGACGTCGGTGTGTACCTGACGAAGTCCCGGGTCATCCACCTGTCCGCGTTCGTCCCCACCCGCAAGGCTGTCCGCACGGTGCTCGGCGTCCTCGGCCGCGCCCGCCAGCGCTTCCCGGACATCGATCTCACGGCTTCCACTTCTTGCCCACCTCGGCATGCCTGCTCTTCGGCGCGCCGAGCGGCACCCACAAGGCCGCCTTCCTGGCCTGGACGCTTCGAGAAATCTCCCGACGTATCAACAAGTTGCTGGGCCTGTCGGGCCCCTGCTGGCGCGCAACGAGTGCCAGCAGGTCGTCTCGGCAGCGCACGCCCTGGCCCAGCTCAAGGATGTGATGGGGCAGGCGACCGAGGCCCTGCTGGTGCGGCATCCCGAGGAGGATCCGTGCGCGAGCAGCACGGCGGCGCTGCTGCGGGGGCGAAGCTGGTCGGGGCGTTTCAGTATGGGTTCGGCCCCGAGGTCGAGGTGGAGGTCGCGCTCGACCGCCTGCCCGGCTGCGAAGCGCTGAGCCCGACGGCGTACCGGGTACTTCTGCGCGGCATGGCGGACGAGGTGGCGCGGGCCCACCGTCCGCGGCGGAAGAAGGCGGGGATCCGCCTGCGAGACCCGGAGTCGCTGCGGCAGCTCGACCCGCTGTCGCCGTCGGCGCCGGCGAAGCGCCAGCCCCGGCCAAGGTCCATGGCACGCCGGCCCAGCAGGAGGAGTGGCGCCAGGCGCACGACGCAGCGCGGGCTGCCTACACCCAGGCGACGAAGGCGCACTGGCGGCGGCTGGAGGATCCGAGCGCGCCCATGGTGCCGTGGCCGGCGGGGACGGTCCCGCCGTGCTTCGCCCCACCGACGTGGGGACGGGCCGCGGCTGGGTAGGCTACGCCGCAAGGTCCTGAATTCGTTGAAGCGGGCGCCGGTTCGGGCGCGGTGGGCGGCGTGCGCCCACCGTCTGCGTCGGGGTGCAGGCTTCGGCGGCCGATGCCCCGTCGGCGGGCGTGATCGGCCTCGATGGCCCGCGATCGCGGCTGGATGACCTGTCTTGCACCGAAGATCGGGCCCCGTGGCGCGGGTCCAGCGCACACCGCCGACGCGCCAGGACTGCCAGGCCTAAAGTACCCGGTACCTCTTCAAGCGACGCGCGCTCGGGTGGGCGGCGGGGCAGCGCCCACCCCCGAAAGCCGCGCTACTTCGGGAGTCCCGCGCAGAGACGCCGGGCGGTGTCGGGGCCTCCGTAGATGAACCCGGTATACACCTGAACCAGCGTGGCGCCCTCCGCGAGCGCCTCCGCTGCATCCTCCGGCTGGCCGATGCCACCGACCGCGATGATGGGCCGGTCGGTCAGGCCGCGGACGCGGCGAAGCACCTCCCGCGCGCGGCGTTGCGGAGAGGGCGCCCGCTCAGGCCGCCGCGGCCGATGCCCTCGAGGGTGGCGGCGTCGGTCCGAGGCCCGCACGCAGGGTGGTCGTGTTGGTGGCGGTGAAGCCGTCGACCCCGCGGTCGTGGGCCAGCCGAACGACCGTGGCGAGGGTGGCGGGATCGAGGTCGGGCGAGAGCTTGACCAGCAGGGGCTTGTCGCCTCGGGCGGCCAGGGCAGCGTCGAGGAGGGGGGCGAGCGCCTCGGGATCCTCGAAGGTGCGCCCGTCGCCCGAGTTCGGGCACGAGATGTTCAGGACCACAGCGTCGGCATGGGGCGCAAGTACGCGGATGGACTGCACATAGTCCGCGACAGCGTCGCCCCCTCCAGGGCGGGATCCGGTGTCTTCGCCACGTTCACGAAGACCGGGATCGGGATTCGGCGGGCAGCGAGGCGGGGGGCGACCGCCTCGGCGCCGTCGTTGTTGAGGCCCATTCGGTTGATCAGGGCGCCATCCGCGGGCAACCGGAAGAGGCGAGGCCGGGGTTGCCGGCCCAGGGCCGGGCGGTCACCGAGCCGACCTCGATGAAGCCGAAGCCGAGCGCCGCCAGGCCCGGGAGGTGGCGAGCGTTCTTGTCGAAGCCGGCCGCGAGGCCGATCGGGTTGGGAAAGTCGAGCCCAAACGCGGTTACCGGGTACCTGGGCGTGGGCCGCCGAAACAGGGGCGCGAGGGCGTCGAGCGCGGTGGTCGCGACGCGGTGCGCGGTCTCGGGAGGGAGCAGGAAGAGGAGCCGACGGGGGTACACCGCGCTATCCGGCGGTCGAGGTGAGCGGACCGAGCGTCGGGCGAGCGGGCCGGCGGCAGGGACGAGGACCGCGGCGCGGAGCGCCGGTGACGACCGCTGACACCGTCCGGGCCGAGGACGGCTGGCGACGTCGCAAACGGCTTGCGCGCGCGGCGGGGGCGCTCCTCTCCATCCCGCTAGCCGTCGTGCAGGGCCTTGAGCAGGACGACGGTGATGTTGTCGTTGCCCCCGGCCTGGTTGGCGGCGCGCACCAGCGCGTCGGCCGCGTCCTGCAAGTCATCGTTTCCCAACAGGATCTGCTGGATGATCCAGTCGTCCACCATGTCGTTGAGGCCGTCGGAGCAGGCCAGGTAGATGTCGCCCGGGCGCGGCTCGTCCACCGTCAGGTCGGGATCGACATCATCCTCGAGGCCGACCGCCCGGACGATGACGTTGGAGCCGGCCCGGGCCTGGGCCTGCTCGCGGGTGAGGTGGAAGAAGCGCATCAGGTGGTTGACCAGGGAGTGGTCCTCGGTGAGCTGGACGAACTCCTGGCCCCGCAGGCGGTAGCACCGGCTGTCGCCGACATGGGCGATGATGAGGCCCTGGTCGCGGCCGTGAGCCATGACCACGACCGTCGTGCCCATGCCCTCGCAGGTCTCGTCCACCTGGGCGCGGTTGTAGAGGCGCACGTTGGCCACCCGCACCGCGTTGACGAGGGAGTTCTCCAGCACGGACCGGCTGTCCATGATCTCGAAGGGCCACTCGAAGTCCGGGGCCTCGCGCCAGCGCACCATGAAGTCGGCGATGGCCTCGACCGCCATCTGGCTGGCGACCTGGCCCGAGGCGTGGCCCCCCATGCCGTCCGCCAGGATCCACAGATCATGGCTGGGGACGAGCTTGCAGGCGTCCTCGTTGACCTTGCGCTGCCGGCCGACGTCGGTGGTGGCCGCAGCCACGAAGCGCACGCCCATGGGTCAGTCGGGATCGACCCGCGCCTCGACGGAGTACTGGCTGGTGCAGGTCTCCCGAGGGGCGGACACATGGACGAAGAACCGGGCGGGCTCGACGCGCCGCACCAGCTCGATGTAGGGGTTGGCCGACTGGACTTCCTTGGCCACCTCGGCGCCGTACTTGTCTTTGAGGAAGACCTCGCAGCCCGCATCCGCCTTGTCGAAGTGGATGGTCACCTTGAGCAGGCCCGGCGCCTCGACGAAGAAGATCTTCCAGTCCGACCGGTCTCCGTTGTTGGAGATCGAGTCGGTAAAGACCTTGTTGAGGGGCAGTGGCTTGGCCTTGTCGCGCCGATCGTCGGGATCCTGATCCTTGTCGTCGGCACCACCACAGCCGCCAGCGCCCAGCGCTACCAGGAGAGCTGCGACAACCCGCGTCTTCGTCATGAACACCGTCACCTCCGGTGGTCAAGCCGGCGCCCCGCGCCGATCACTGGCCGTGTTCTAACCCACTGCGGCGACGGGCGCCACCAGGGCACGCGTGGGAACCGCTACTGCGCCTTCGTCCGTTCCAGGATCGTCACCTGCCAGCCGCGGGGATGGCCCACGATGGCCAGCCGCCTCCCGTCCGGGGAGAAGGCCGCCTGGAGGAGCCCCGACTGAGGTCCCGCCAGATCCACCAGCGGCTGCCGGCGATCGGTCGCGACATCCACCAGCGTGAGGTCGAGCTGTCGGCGGAAGAACGCGAGGGCGCTGCCATCGGGCGTCGTGGCGATCATCGAGGGCACCGTCGGCGACCAGCCCGCCCCGGTGGTGTCGAAGGTCAGCGTCTTCACGACGCCCCCGCCGCCCGCCGCCAGGATCTCGACGACGCAGCTCGTCGGGCCGCAGTACTCCCGCAGCAGGCGGCCGTCGCGCAGGAGCCAGGCCTGGGTGAGGCCGCCGCCGTGGGCGACCTTCGGCGTGGACCAGCGGGCGACGACGGCGAGGCCGTCGCTCAGGTCGAGCGCCCTCAGCTCTTCGCCCTCGGAGATGATGACCAGGCTGCCCGTCACCCGCACTCCGCGACGGTCGAAGTTGCCGGGGGCCCGGAAGGACTGCTTTGATTTCGCGGTCTTGGCGTCGTAGAGGGTGAAGTTGCCGTCGAAGTCGTCCACCAGGACGTCGCAGGTGGGCGTGACGCCGAAGGCCCAGCCGAAGCCGGCCTTGATGCGCTTCGCCTGGCGGAAGCCCTTGCCCCGGTTCACGAAGAGGGCCACGTCGCCCTGGTAGGTCTGGGCGGCGAAGCCATCGAGGCAGCCGGCGACGCGCTGGACGTCCTTGCCGAGGGCCGGGGATCGCCAGCGCCGCTGGCCGTCCACGCCGAAGACGGCGGCGCGGTCGTCGTTGCCACCGACGGCGAGGGTGTCGGCGTCGAGGAAGGCGACGTCGTAGAGGAAGCCCTCGCCCATGGACCCCGAGCTCTTCGCCTGCGGCGGGTGGGCGTCGAAGGTGGAGAGCTTCCTGAAGCCCAGATCGGCGGGCGGCGGGGGCACCGGGAGCGCGCGGGGCTCGACGGGCTGCTCGACCGCCGCCGCACGGCCCGGCGCCGGGAGCGCGAGGGCGACGACGGCGCCGTCATAGGTGGCGATGTACCCCCGCGCGGCGTCCGCCGCGACCTGGCGGGGCGCCTTGGCCAGCGCGACGGTGGCGGTGCGCTTCGTCTGGCCGTCGAGGACGTAGGCGGCGTCAGCGATGCCCGTGGTGCCGAAGCCGGTCACCACCTGGTCTCCCGCCTCGGCGAAGAGGCCATTGCTGGTCAGGGGCTCCGAGACCCCGATGAAGCGCTTTGCCTTGAGGTCGTAGCGGAAGATGGCCGAGTCGGGCGCCGGGTTGAGGTTGTGGGCCTCGATGTGCGCCGTGGACACCCAGACCTCGTCGCCCCGCAGCAGCGCCCCGGTGACCGGGTAGGCGGGGAGGCTGCCATCGGTGGGCTCGAAGCAGGTGCGCGCCCGGCTGGCGAGGTCGGTGACGCAGACCTGCTGCTGGTTGAAGCCGAACTCGAACGTGCTGCTCACCACGCGGCCGGCGTCCGCCGTCAGGAAGCTCTCGAAGCGGCGCTCCGGCGCCGGCAGCTCGGTGACGGCCCCGTCCGCGCAGCGCAGGGCGCTGAGCCGGCCTCGCAGCAGGCCGGTGCCGGAGGGCTCCGCGACGAAGAGCCAGCCGGGCGCCGAGCCGACCAGGCCGCCGGCCGCCGGGCTCATCCACAGGTCCTTGCCGTCCGCCGGATCGAGGGCATGGACCATGAGCGTAGTGGCGCCGTCCGCGCCGCGCGCCCGGTGGGTGACGGCGACCAGGCGGTGGCCGGGGCAGCTCGCCATGCTGTCCACCGGGCTCGAGAGCGTCCGCGTCCAGGCCTGCTTGCCGGTGGCGGCGTCGTACCCGGTGACGTCCGCGCGCTCCGGCACGGCGGCGATGGCCTTGCCGCCCGCGACGGCGGCCAGGAGCTGCGTGCCCGCGACCTCCGCGTGGGGATGGCGCCAGCGCTCCTTGCCGGTGGCGGCGTCGAGGCCGACCAGGTCGCTCGTCCAGGAGGCCGCGACGACGGTGTCGCCTGTGACCGCCAGGAACGTCGCCCCCGCGTCCTTCCCGATGGCCGTCGTCCAGAGGGGGTCGGCGGAGGCGGCCAGGGGCACCGCCAGGGCGAAGAGAGTGGCGCGAAGCATGGGGGATCTCCTCAGAGCCGGCGGATGCGCTCGGCCGCGCGGCGCAGCTCCGTCGTCAGGTCGGCGACGTCGATGTCGCTGTAGCGGGGTGGGAGCAGGCGCCGGTTGCTGGCCTCGTTGACCGCCAGCAGCTCCATGTACCGGATCATGTCGGCCTCGCGGGTCGGCATGAAGTCATGGACCGCCTGGGCGAGGAAGGGCGCCGTGACCTTCTCGGGCGCGACCGTCACGCCCGCGGGCAGCGTGCCGCTCTGGAGGTCGTCGTAGGCCATGAGCGCGACGGCCTCCAGGTCGGCAGCGGCGTACCCTTCCAGCGGCTCCAGCAGCGCCAGCGCCTCATGGTCGGCGAGGTCGGCGTCGATCTTGTGGCGGCGGAGGACGGCGCGGAGAATCGCGAGTCTTTCCGCGGCGTTCTGCGGCGCGAAGAACGGAATCTTCAGGTCGAAGCGCCCCGGCCGCTTCATGTCGACGTCCAGCTTGTCGGGGCGGTTGGTCATCATCACGAAGATGATGCGGCCCCGGTGGGTGGGATCGGACATGAACTCCTTGAGCCGGGCGATGACGCGGCTGTTGACGCCGCCATCGCTGTCGCTGCCGCCGCCGATGGAGCGGTCGCCCTCGTCGACGATGACCAGGATCTCGCCCAGGCCCTCGATGACGTTGAGGACCTTCTCCAGGTTGGCCTCGGTGCTGCCCACCCACTTGTCGCGGAAGTTCTTGAGGCGCACGGCCGCGAGGCCGCTCTCCTTGGCGAAGGCCTCGGCCAGGAAGCTCTTGCCGGTGCCCATGGGGCCCACGAACAGGATGCCCATGGGCACCTGGCGCGCCCGCCCCGCCCGCACATGGCCGGCGATCCGGCTCAGGGCGTCCTTGATGGGCTCCATGCCGCCGACGACGTCGAAGCCATGGCTGGGCTCGATGACCTCGATGAGGCCATGGCACTCCTGCTCCAGGATGGCCTTCTTGCGGCCGGCGATGGCCTCGAGGGGGAGGTCGGCCGGGCCCTTGAAGACGGCTCGGGTGTCGCCGAGGGCGGAGGCGTCCGGCGTAGGCGCGTCGGCGGCGGCCGTCCCGATGAGGTCCTGCACCTGTCGTAGCTGGAGGCCGGCCGTCACCCGCGTGAGCTTCTCGCCCCGCTCCGGCGTGAGCCCGGGCTGGGTGTGGGCCAGGAACCGCGCCCGCTCCAGGGGCCCCGGCAGGGGAACGTGCAGCACGCCCACCCGCGGGTTGCGGGTGATGCGGCGCGCCAGATCCGGCAGGGCGCTCGTGAGCAGCAGTACGAGGTTGTCGCCCCGGGCGAAGTCGTCGCTCAGGCTCCAGCGGTGGATCTGGGCCGCCGCCGTGCGATCGTCGAAGCCGAGGCCCGAGGCGGGGCCGTCGGGGGCGACCAGCTCGGCGTAGTGCACGATCACGGCGGTGGGCGTGCTGCTCAAGAGCAGGTGCTCGAGGGCGGCCAGGGCGATGGCGGGGTTGTGCTCCATCCCCAGCTCGGCGTGGACCTGCCGGGCCATGACCCGCTGGGCGGCCCCCTCCCCCGCCCCCCGCGGGACGCCGGTGGCCAGCTTGGAGGAGGCGATGAAGCCCGTCGTCACCCAGGCGGTGCCGGCTCGGGCGGCGTGGCGATCGTCGGGGAACCAGATGCCCCGGCCCGGATCGTAGTGGACCACCAGCTTGTCGCTCGGCGCGAAGAACGCGTCGAGGAAGCCGGGCATGTTCCAGACCCGGCCACCGCTGTAGACCAGGTCGTGCACGTTGCCGTGCAGGACGAACTGGCTGGTGTCGGTCTTGAGGAAGCGGTCGCGGAGGCTGCCCATCCAGGCAGGCAGGTCCGCAGCGCGGGGCAGATCGGGGGTGGTCGCCAAAGCTACGCCCAAGGTCAGGTCGCGCTGGGAGGCGTCACCCCCAAGGGCGCGAGTTTATTGAGGAACCAGGCGAGTGAGGCTCAGAGGGACTTGCCGCCGTCGCCGTCGGTCTGGGCGGCGCGCTGGGCCTTGAGGGCCGCCAGCCGTGCCTGCGCCTTGGCGCTGCCCGACTGCGCACGGATCGCCGCCAGCTTGTTCTCGATGGAGGTCTCCTTGATCTCGTCGCCGATCTGCACCTCGGCGCGGACCTTGTCGGCGTACTGCCGGACATTGTCGAGCGCCTTGATGTCGTCGTCGACCGAGAGGCCGTCGAGCTGCTCCTGGATCTGCTTGCGCGCCTCGGCGTCCTTGATCTGGGCGACGACCTGATCCCGCTCACGCTTGAGCTTGTCGATCTCGACCTTGATCTGGCGCAGGGAGTTCTTGGCGTTCTCGGCGTCCTTCGCCGCCTGCTCCAGGTCGCGCTCGTCG
Organism: bacterium; assembly: GCA_041389985.1. Lineage (GTDB taxonomy): Bacteria > Myxococcota_A > Bradymonadia > UBA7976 > UBA1532 > JACKDP01. The sequence goes on along the minus strand of JAWKQS010000004.1, from coordinate 206,226 downwards.
GTGCTGAGCAGGCCCTCGAGCTCTTCCTGCCGCTGGAGCAGGATCATCGCCACCTCGTCCTCGCCCGCGTTGACGGCGGTCTGGACGTCGAGCTGGACCTGCTCGAGCTCCTGGCGGTTCTTCTGGATGCTGGCCTCGAGCTTGGCGCGGTGCTTGATGAGCCCGGCCGCGGCACTCTTGAGCTTCGCGTACTTCTCCGTCATCGAGTTGATGGCGTTCTCGTAGGCGATCTCCGGGTGCTTCTCTTCCATCCGGCCGACGAAGAGGCTCAAGAACCCCTTCCACAGGTTGTACATGCGGTTGAAGAAGCCCATCTGTCAGTCCTCCACCAGGCTGGCGATCTGATCCGCCTTGAGGCCGAGCTGGTGGATGCCGACCGCCCGGACCGCGTCCTTGTTGCGCAGGCCCTGGGCCAGCATGCTCAAGAGGTAGAGCCGCGCCCGGACGTGCAGATCTTCGAGGGCCGTGCGCTCGACGCCCAGGGCGTCGGCGTAGGACCCGACCCGGGCCCGCTCCTCGTCGGAGTGGCGCCCATCGGCATAGATGAGCAGGTAGCACGAGACCAGGAAGGCCTCGGTGAGCTGCGGGCTGCTGCCCAGGACGGCCTTGGCCTCGTCGACGTCGAAGCCCTTGCCCTTGAGCTGCTCGATGCTGGTCGAGCCACGGCCACCGGCCGTCGCGAAGCCCTCGATCAGCTCGATCTCTGAGGGGTGCAACCCGTCGGCGCTGGCCAGATCGAGCAGACCGCGGCAGATCCACTCGGTCTGGGTCTCGTCCAGCTCGATGCCTTCGTAGAGCTCCTGCATGATCTCCACTCCAAAGCGATTGGCGGTTCGTGGATGGCCCCAGGGGGCCCTCGGTTGCGCACGGTAGCAACCTCGCTCGCGGCGAGCAATGGCGCGCCACCGGGATCGGACGCGCGGGAGCGGCTCAGGGCAGGCAGTGGTCCTGGCCGGCCTGGCAGACGAGGCGGCCGGGGACGCAGGGGATGACGTCGCAGAGGGCGCAGACGCCCTCGGGCAGCTCGTCGATCCGGCCATCACAGTCGTCGTCGGCGCCGTTGCAGATCTCCTGGGCCTCGTCGATGGCCCCGTCGCAGTCGTCGTCGGCGCCGTTGCAGGTCTCGACCGGCACCGGTCCACAGGTGCCGCAGGCGTTGATCACCCCCTCGTCCACCCGCCCGTCGCAGTCGTCGTCAGCGCCGTTGCAGATCTCGACGGGGACGGCGCCGCACGCACCGCAGGCGTTGGTCACGCCCTCGTCCACCCGCCCGTCGCAGTCGTCGTCGGCGCCGTTGCACAGCTCCTCGGGCTCGGGGCCGCAGTCGCCGCAGGCGCTCGTGACCCCCTCGTCGGTGATCCCGTCGCAGTCGTCATCGATGCCGTCACACGCCTCGGGCGTCGGCGGCGTGGCGCCGTTGCAGGCGCCCCAGCGGCCCCCGGCGCACTGCTGGAAGCCCTCCCGGCAGCGGCCGACCGCCAGCCCGCAGGGCATCGTCTCGCCGTCTCGACACTCGCAGCCCTCATCCACCTGCCCGTCGCAGTCGTCGTCGGCGCCGTTGCAGGCGGGCGGTCCCTCGTCGGGGACGTAGGCGCGGCCCGCGGCCAGCGCGTGGCCGGCGGGGTCGCAGGCCGTGAAGCCCTCGGCGCCAGCGCACACCGAGACGGCCCCCTGGCAGAGGCCGACCGCCCCCGGGCAGGGCCGGTCGGCGATGCGCTCGTCGATCCGGCCATCACAGTCGTCGTCGAGCCCGTTGCAGAACTCCGCGATGGCGTTGCAGGCGGCGTCGACGGTCTCGGCGTCGTGTGCCCCGGCATCCGCTGCGGGCACCGGCGGGAAATCACCCGTGCAGGCCGCGAGCCCGATGACGAACCAGATGTGTCGCCTCATGTCCCGTCGGCCTCACTCGATCGTCTGCAACATCCGGATCGCAAAGCGGATCTGCTCGGCATAGCGCTCGCGGGAGATGCGCTCGTCCGTGCCATGGAAGCGCCGGAGATCGGCGTCATCGAAGCGGACCGCCGAGAAGCGGAGCACCTGGTCGCTCAGGTCGGCGTAGGCGCGCGCGTCCGTGTAGCCCAGCATCAGGTAGGGGATGACCAGGGCGTCGGGGATGACCTCGGCGGCCGCCCGCTGGAGCCACCGGAAGCCGGGCCCGTCGGGATCGGTGAGGGCCGAGGGCTCGGCCACGGGGCCGACGCGCTCGATGGTGACCTCGTCGTCGTTGATCACGGCGCGGACGCGGGCCTCCACCGAGGCGGCGTCATCGCCGGGCAGCAGGCGGAAGTTCACGCGGGCGGTGGCCTCGGTGGGCAGCGTGTTCTCCTTGGTGCCGCCGACGATGCGGGTGGCGGCGGTGGTGGTGCGCAGGCTGGCCGCCGTGGAGCGCTTGCGGGCGTAGATGCGCTCGATGACGGGGCCCAGGAGCCACCGGTTCGCCAGGGCCAGCCGCTGGCCGAAGCCGAGCTCGGGGGCGAGCCAGTCCATGAAGTGGCGGGCCGCCCCATCGATGCGCATGGGGAACGGATCGGCCTCCAGCCGGCTGATGGCGCGCGCGAGGCGGCCGACGGCCGTCTGGGGCGGCGGCTGGGAGGAGTGGCCCCCCACGTCCCGGGCCGTCAGGCCGAGGGTCAGGTAGCCCTTCTCGGCGATGCCGATGAGCGCCACCGGGCGATCCAGGCCCGGGACGAGGCCCTCGCCGATGACGCCCCCCTCGTCGAGGACGAGGCGCGGGCGAACGCCGCGATTCTTGAGGATCGTCGCGAGCTTGCGCGCGCCAGCGCCGCCGGACTCCTCGTCGCTGCCGAAGGCCAGGTAGATGGTCGCGGCGGGCTGGAAGCCCTGGGCCAGCAGCGTCTCGGCCGCCTCCATCCAGGCCAGGATGCCGTTCTTGTCGTCGAGGGCGCCGCGGCCCCAGATGAAGCCGTCGGCCTGGACGCCGCCGAAGGGCGGGTGCGTCCAGGCTGCGGCGTCGTCGACCGGGACGACGTCCTGGTGGGCCAGGAAGAGGATGGGCGGCGCCGCGGCGTCGCGTCCCGGCCAGGTGTAGAGCAGCTCGCGGCCCTCGACGACCTCGCGGGTCGCGGCAGCGTGCAGGCGCGGGTAGGCCTCGGCCAGGAAGGCGTGGAGGCGGGCAAAGGCGGCGGCGTCGTCCTCGGCCGCGTCGTCGTGGGAGACGGTGGGGATGCGGATGGCGAGGGCGAGGCGCTCGGCGGCCGCGTCGAGATCGAAGGCGACCGCGGGGGCCGGCGGCGCGGTGATCTGCCGTGAGGTGACGAGCAGCGTGCGGGTCACGAGGACGCCGCCGAGGGCCAGGGCGCCCAGGCCCAGCCCGGCGAGGACCCGGCGCCACCTCATGGGGTGACCAGGGGTGTCCGGCGCTCCCGGGCCTGGCGCTGGGTGCGCGCATCGACCAGCAGGCGGTGGGCCTCCCGGTTGTTCGGGTCGCGCTCGATGACCAGCAGCATGATGCGCTCGCAGCTCACGAAGTCCCCGTCACCACAGCGATTTCTGCCCTCCGACAGCAGCTCGTGGAGGGGGCGCTCGGCCAGCGGGACGGAGGGCGCCGCCGCCGTGACGGGGGCCGGCGGCCGCGTGGGCGGCGCGGCGGTCGTCGGCGCCTCGACCGGGGCGGGGGGCTCCGATCGGTGCGTCCGGTGGTGCCAGACGTAGACGGCCCCGGCGAGGGCGACGTAGACCGCGAGATCGAGCACGACCTGCCCGGGCAGCGCCCCGCGCCGCGCCGCGCGATCGGGCGCCGGCCGCTCGCGATCGACGATGGCGCGCGCCACCCGCCAGGCGTCGATGGCCCCCCAGATCCAGGGGACGATCACGAGGCCGCCGAGGGCGAAGGCGATGGCCCGGTTGCGCTGGCCGTTGTAGAGCTGCCCCATGCCCGGCAGGGCGAGGCCCAGGGCGAGGGCGCGGCCGGGGCGGTGAGGCACCCAGGGGCCGCGGGTGTCGGTGACGCGCTCGCGGATCGCGGCGGCGCGGGCCCGGTCGGGCAGCGAGTGGCCGCCGCTCGGGCGGGGCGGCGGGATGGCCTCCAGGCCCGGCCGGGTGATGGGCGCGACGGCGCGGGGGCGCGGCACGCGGACCTCGGTGGCGGGCGCCGGGACGGCCACGGGGCGGGCCGAGGGCAGACGCGGCGCCAGCGGCGCGACCTCCGGGGCCGCCGCCACGGGAGGCGTGGGCATGGAGGCCCGGCGAGGCGCGGGGGCTGCCTGGCGCACCGGCGCCGGCGAGGCCGGGAGGGGGCCGTCCGAGGGGATGAGGCCAGGCGGGGTGAGGCGATCCAGCAGCGGGGCCGGCTGGCCGTCGATCAGCAGATCGAAAGCCTCCGAGGGAGCCCGGGCCCCGATGCGCTCGGGCTCGAGGGGCGGCAGGCCCTCCTGACCGAGCGGGGGCGGAAGGCTGGGCGGGCCGAGGCCCGGCGGCAGCTCTCCGGGGCTGGTGGAGCGCGGGCGGCCACGCAGGCGCGCCCGCGGGGGGATGCCCTCGGGCTCGGCGCTCACCATGCGCTCGGCGGAGTCGCTCGGCCCGGCCGGGGGCTCGGGCTCGAGGGGCGGAGGTGCCCCCTTCTGGATGATGGCGGCCGCCATGGCCTGCCGGAGCGCGCGGGCGCTGAACGGCTGGGTGGGGCTGCGAGGCTGCGGCTCGTCGGCGCTCTCGACGGGGGGCAGGGCCTCCTCCCCGGAGGGCAACCGGGCACCTCGATCCATCAGCGCTTCGCGCAGGGCGCGGGCGTCGAAGGGCTGGGTCTCGCGGATGAAGTCCGGCTCCGCCGGGGCCACCGGGCGCATCGGCGGCGCCGGGGCGGGCTCGCGGGTCTCGGGCGGCTCCAGGGCGCGGCCCGGGGCGGGCTCGTCAGGGGCGACCAGATCCGTCTGTGCGCCGAGGCGGGTGTACAGGCGGGCGAGCTGCTCGGCCTCGCGGCGATCGAGCCCATCCCCCACGATGGCGGGCCCCTCGCGCAGGGCCTCCTCCAGCCGCTCCACATCCAGGTCGACGAACGGCGCGATCATGGTCGCCAGGCCCTCGATCTCCTCGGGATCGGGCTGGCGGATGCGCACCCTGTAGCCGGCCTGGGCCATGACCTCTACCGCGGACGTGACGTCGAGTGACGCTGACACTACCACCGGCTGCCGCGTCCGTGGATTTTTCGCCTGCCGAAGATGCGCAGGCGGTGCAAACCCAGGCGGGGGGCCGCTGCGCTACTGGGCCTGGATGGTCAGGCTGTAGGCGCCGCTGCGGTTGGAGTAGCCGTCGACGACGATGTAGTAGGCCTGCCCGGCCACGGCGTCGAAGCGCACGGAGGAGGTGGTGCCCGCCCCGGAGTCGTCGTTGCAGCCGATCTCGTCGGCGCAGTCGCTGAGGACGTAGAGCACCGTGTCGAAGTCGGAGCCCGCCGTGCTGGCCACGAAGGTGCCGCCGACGGGGCTGACGAAGGCGTAGATGGCGTCGGGGGCGCTGGAGAGGCCGACGCAGCTGGGGTCGAGCTGGTCCTGGAGCATGCCGGTGTTGCCCACGAACGGCCCCGGACCGACGGCGGGCAGGGCCCCCGCACAGGCCTCGGGGGTCTGGGGCACGCAGACGGCGTTGAGGCACTGGCGGCCCGCCGCGCAGTCCTCCGGGGCGGCGCAGGCGTCCACCCGGGGCGGCCCCGAGAAGTCGAGGACCACGTCGCCGGTCTCGCCGTTGTAGCCGTCGATGACCACGAAGTAGCGCACCCCCGCCCGGGCCTGGATCTGCAGGCGGGACTGGAGGCCGACGCCGTCGTCGTTGCAGCCGACCTCGGTGGCGGCGTCGCCGCAGGCGGTGCGGACCGACATCACGGTGTCGAAGCTGGAGGCGTCGGCGTCGAGGGTGACGGGGGCGTCGACGTCGAGCTGGAAGGTGAAGACCAGCTCTCCGCCGCGGCTGTTGTTCTGGCAGCTCTGGCTGGCCATGTCGTTGGCCCGGCCCCGGGTGCTGCCCCGGTACTGGCCGTAGTCGGCCATCTCGACCGCGGCGTCGCAGTTGGCCCCCGCGGGGGGGCCGACGCCGTCGGGGACGCACTGGCCCGCCTGGCAGATCTCGTCGAGCGCGCAGTCGAAGTCGTCGATGCAGCCCCCCGCGTCGGGGACGCACTGCCCCGCCTGGCAGATCTCGTCGAGCGCGCAGTCGAAGTCGTCGATGCAGTCGGCCGGGGGCGGACCGGCACCGCCGGCCGCGTAGTTCAGGACGAACGGCCCCGGCACCAGGGCGGTGTCCACCACCAGGTAGTAGCGCACGCCCGCCCGGGCGTTGAACTCCAGGCTCGACGCCAGGCCGCTGCCGCCATCGTCATCGCAGGCCTGCTCGCTGAAGGGATCGCCGCAGACGGTGGTGATGGAGAGCACGGTGTCGGCCAGCGACCCATCGGTGTCGAAGTGCACCGCCTGATCCATGGCGACCTGGAAGGTGAAGATGGCCTCCGGCCCCAGCAGCCCGCCGCAGTCGCCGAAGGTCTCGTTGGCGCCCTGGGAGTTGTCCCCCGCGTAGCGGCCAAAAGCCGGCAAATCCACGGGGTTGGCGCACCCGGCTGCCCCCCCGCCCGGGCCGGGACCGGGGCCACCGCCCGCACACTCGCCGTCGACGCACTGGTCGCCCGGCGGGCAGTGCACGTCCTCGGTGCAGCAGAACCGGCCGGGGAAGTCCTCGTCGACCTCGTTGTCGCAGTCGTTGTCCAGGCCGTCGCAGACCTCGTCCTCGGCCTGCACCGGCGGCGCCTGGCACTCCACCCCGTTGCCGGCGGCGTTGCAGACCTGGATGCCCTGGGACTGGCAGGCCCCTGGGTCACCTGGCAGCCGACGCCGAGGGCCGGGAAGGCCTCATCCACCAGGCCATCGCAGTCGTTGTCGGCGTTGTCGCAGCGCTCGGGCGTGACCTCGCTCTCGCAGGCCCCCAGCTCCCCAGGACGCAGCGCTGCACGCCGCATCCCCCTGGCAGGGCCGGGTCGAGCCATCTTCGCAGCCCGCCGGCAGGCCGCCGCCACCGGCGCCCCCTGCGCCACCGCCAGCGCCCCCGATGCCGCCGCCCACGCCGCCCACGCCGCCGGCGCCGCCTGCGCCACCGGCGCCGCCGGCGCCGCCCATCCCGCCCGCGCCATCCGGCCCCCGCCGGCCCCGCCCCCGCCCGGGCCCACGACGCTGGCGTCACGCACCATCCGGCCGCCTACCTCGGCGTCGGGGAACGGATCACCGCCCCCGCCCGCGTCGTCGCAGGCGGCGAGGCAGAAGGGAGCGGCCAGGGACAGGGCGAGCAGGCGACGGATCATGATCACTCCAGACAGGGCGCAGCGGTGGAGCATAGCGAGGACGGGCGCCTGGATGCGAGTGAGGTTCAGCCCAGCCCCGCCACCGCCGGGACGAAGACGTCAGCCAGGGCGGCATCCAGCTTGAGGTCGGCGCGATCGTCGAGGGGGGTGCTGCCCTTCGTCACGATGAGGAGCCGGGCTCCGGCGCGCTTCGCGGCCAGGGGGACGTGGGCGGCGGGGGTCACCGACAGGCTGGAGCCCAGCACCAGGCAGGCGTCGCAAGTGCGGGCGGCGGTGAAGGCCGCCTCCAGGGCGCCGGGCGGCAGGGGATCGCCGAAGACCACGAGCTCAGGCCGGATGAGGCCCCCGCAGTCGCAGAGGGGGCCGGGCTCGCCCGCCTTCACCCGGGCCACGATGGCGGCCGTCGGCCACCGCTCCTTGCAGCGCACGCAGTAGGAAACCTCTGTGTTTCCATGAAGTTCCACCACAGCCCGCGGATCGCTCCCCGCGGCCTGGTGCAGGCCGTCCACGTTCTGGGTCACCACCAGGATCACCTGCCCGCGTCGCTCCAGATCGGCGACGGCGCGGTGGCTGGCGTTGGGCTGGGGGTGCCCGAGGGAGTCGGCCAGCGCCACCATGGTGCGCCAGAAGGTTGCGCGGCCGGCGGCCCCGCCTTCGAGGCAGTCGACGCTCAGGCTGAAAGGGTCGAGCCGCGCCCAGATGCCGCCGGGCGAGCGGAAGTCGGGGATGCCGGAGTCGACGCTGATGCCCGCGCCGGTGAAGATCAGCAGGCGACGGCTGCGGGCGAGGGCGGCGCGCAGGGCGTGGACGTCGGGGCGCTCCACGAGACGCTACTGCACCAGGTTGAGCTGGCCGTAGCGGACGATGATGTCGGCGCCGCCGTCGATGACGCGGTCGCAGGCGGCCTCGGTGAGCCGGACCTTCCGCTCCGCGGGATCGAAGTTGTAGGCCAGGGTGTTGCGCACGCCGGGGGCCGCCAGGTTGGGGGCCCGGGCCAGGGGGATCTCCTGCCCCCCGGGATCGCGCAGCAGGGCGTGGACGTCCTCGGGCCGCAGGTCATCGCCCTGGAGGGGGCCGACGCCGCACAGGATGTTGGCGACAATGGCCTGGAAGGTGTCGAGCATCTCCCGCTCGTTCACGGCGCTGAAGTAGTAGTCCTCGTTGCCGTACTCGGCCGGGTCCATCGTGCCGCCCATGTCCTTGAGCAGGTCGGCCTGGGCGCGGCCGCCGCCGATGTTCAGCGTGAAGATCGTGATGTCGGAGGCTCGCACCCGGTCGGCGGCGTTGAGGGGATCTCCCCCCGCCGTCGGGGCGCCGTCGGAGATGAAGAGGACGTAGTAGCCGGTGTTCTCGGCGCGGGTCAGCATGTCGCGGGCGGCGTCCAGGGCGGCCTGGTAGTTGGTGCTGCCCCCCGGACCGCGGCTGCTGATCACGTTGCGGATGCGGTTCTCGTTGCCCGGGCCCACGTTCACGCGGTCGAGGACGTTGGACGAGAACATCACGACGCCGTACTCGATGCGCAGGCCCAGGTCGAGCATGCCGTTGACGGCGCGGACGAGGGCCGAGAGGCGGCTGCGCCCCCCGAAGTCGACCCCCATGGATCCCGAATAGTCGAGCACCATCACGAACTTGGGCAGGCGCCGCTCGGCGTCGTCGAACGCCTCCTGGGTGACGCCGGCGGTGGCGCGGGAGCGCAGGGTGAAGCGCTCGCCGCCCATCATCTCGCGCAGCAGGGGCTCGTTGCCGGTGTCCATGACCGTGTTGGTGCCCACGACGAACCGCAGGCTGGTGCTGCCGTCGGCGTTGGCCACCTCGACGAACCGGCCGCAGTCGTCCATGCGACCCGCGGGGTTGCCGTTCTGCCGCATCATCTCCTGGATGATCGGGTGGCGGCAGACCGCGTCGACCCCCTGCGTCCGGGCGATCTCCATGGCGGCGATGGAGATGGCGTCGGCCTGGTTCTGCGCCTCGTCGCGCTGGTTGGACCAGAGGCCCACGTAGAAGCCCGCCATGATGAACATGGCCAGGGTCAACGACGCGACCGCGGCGACCATCACCATCGCGCCCCCCTTGGGGCGCCGCAGACGACGAACCATGGCCCGCTCCTCTCTGTGGGCGGCTACTTCGCCTGCAACCGGATCTGCCGGTCGCCAGGCCCGCCGCCGCCGTCGGTTTCACCCCCGATGCCGAGGGCGCTCAGGTCGGTCGTCGCTGGGGTCAAAAGACCCGCACCCGACAAGCCACCTCCGCCGAACTTCGACCCCACCCCGCCCTTGCCCTGGTCGTAGCGGGCGGTGTGGTTGCCCATCACGATGCTGGCCTCGGCGGCCGTCATCGGGGCCAGCTTGTCGCGCGGCTGGCTGTCGGCCTGGGCCTGCCACATCCGCGTGAACGCGCTCCCGCTCTCCTCCGACAGCGCCACGCGGCCGCCACAGCCGGCGAGGAACAGGGGGGCGAGCGCCAGCGGCATCAGGTACCGGATCATCGCTTCTCCTCGGCATCCTCCGGCGCCTCGGGGAGGGCCGGTTCGAGGGCCGCGAGGTTCGCCTGGGCCTGGGGCAGGCTCGGGCTGTCTCGCAAGGCCTCCTGGTACATCCGCCGCGCGGCCTCCCGATCGCCTCGCAACTCCCGGGCCAGGGCCAGGTTGTTGCGGGCGGCCCCCTCGGGCAGGACCTGACGGAACATGCGTCGTGCTTCGTCCTCGCGGCCCAGCGCCGCCAGGGCGAAGCCCAGGTTCACGTAGAGGCGAGCCGCCGTCGGGTCGAGGCGCAGCCCCTCCCGGTACGCCAGCTCGGCCTCCTCGGGGTGCCCCGCCAGATAGCGGGAGAACCCCAGGTTGTTATGATAGCGCGGGACCTCGGGATCCAGCTCGATGGCCTTCCGGTGGAAGGGCAACGCCGCCTCGTGGCGGCCCTGCAGATCGAACAGCACGCCCATGGCGCCGTGGGCCGGGGCCAGATCGGGGTGCAGCTTCAGGGCGAGGGCGAAGGAGCGCTCGGCCTCGGCGTAGACCCCCCGATCCCGCAGCATGATGCCCTTGAGGTAGTGCAGGCGGCCATCCTGGGGGTTCTCACGCAGGGCGCGCTCGATCATGGGGACGGCGTTCTCGTAGGCCCCCGCCTTGACCAGCGTCTCGGCCATCTCGACGGCGAGCTGGCCATCGAAGCCGTCGGGGCCCTTCGCCGGGGGCTCCGTCGTCCGGTCGACCCGGCCTGCGCCACAGGCGGCGAGGGCCAGGGCCAGCGCGATGGCCCAGAGCCGCTGCATCACTCGGCCCCGAACATGGAGCGGACGATCAGCACCACCGCGGGCCCCAGCATCGCGAGGATGATGGACGGCAGCAGGCAGAGGGTCAGGGGCAGCGTCAGGCCGGCCGTCACCTTGCCGGCCTTCTCCTCCAGCCCCAGCTCGCGGCGGCGGCGGGCGCTGGACGAATACTCGCGCAGGGTCCGGCCGAGCGAGGCGCCCATGGACGCCGACTGGATGATCACGTTGGTCAGGTTGCGGATCTCGTCGGAGACCACGCGATCGGCGAACTTCTTGAACGCCGCGCTGATGCTCAGGCCCGCCCGCAACTCGCCCACCACGACGGCCAGCTCCTCGGCCATCTCGGGATCGCTGTAGTCCACCTCGCGGGCGACCCGATCCATGGCCTGCTCCAGGTTCAGGCCCGCCTCCATGCAGGTGACCAGCAGGTCGAGCGTGGGCGGCAGCGACCGGGCCAGCTTCTCCTGGCGGGCCGACGTGCGCATGCGCAGCCAGAGCTGGGGGCCGTAGAAGCCCAGGCCGATGAGCAGGGCGCCGAAGATCAGCGTGCCCCCCGTGAGGCCCGCCGCGATGAGGAAGAACAGGAAGAGGCCGGTGCCGCCGAGCAGAGAGAGCAGGCGGATGACCGAGAAGAGATCGACGGCCTCCTGGCTGCGCATGCCGGCGCGGGCCAGGCGCTTGCGCGTCTCGGTCAGCTCGTCGAGGGTCTTGGGGCGCATGACGTTGGCCATGGCGCCGAAGCGCATGCCGCTGGCCGCCGCCGCCGACGCGTCCTCGCGCGCCCCCGCCGCCGCCCGCTCCTCGGCCTCCTCGGCCGCCTGGGCGCGGCCGGCCAGGAAGGCGCGCGCGGCGAAGATCACCGCCATGCACATGCAGAGGAAGGCGACGCCGACGGCGATGGGCAGGACTTCCGGATCCATCACGACTCCGGGTTGACGAGCTTGCGGATCCACACCATGCCGATGAGGTAGAGCGAGCCCGCCACCCCCAGCAGCACGTTGCCCAGCGGATCGGTGAACAGTCGGCCCACATAGGTGGGATCGGCCAGGTACGCCAGCGACACGAACACGATGGGCAGGCCGCCCAGCATGCGAGAGCTGGAGCGCCCCTCGGCGGTCATGGCCTGCAGCTTGCGCTCGTACTGCGTCTGCTGGCGCATGGTGTCGATGATGGACTCGAGGACCTCGATGAGGTTGCCGCCGGTCTGCCGCAGGACGAGCACCGAGGTCACCAGGGTGCGCAGGCTGCGCACCGAGGCCAGGCGCTCGCCCATGTTCAAGAGGGCCTGCTCCAGCGGGCGGCCCAGCTCGGTCTCCTCGGCAACCCGGCGAAACTCCTCACCAATCGGATCATCGAGCTGCGTCGCGGTGAGGCGGACCGTCTGCTCCAGGGACTGCCCGGCGCGCAGGGAGATGATCATCACCTCGAGCGCCTCGGGGAGCTGCTCCTGGATGCGGCGGCCGCGCTTGCGCTTGCGCACCGAGAGCGCGCGGAGCTGCAGGACGGGCGTGATGAGGAGCGAGAGGAAGAGCGCGCCTTGCAGGCTGCCGAGGACGATGAGCAGGACCAGGAAGACGAAGCCCGTCCAGAGCACCACCCGGGAGAAGAACCCACCGATGGTCAGATCGAGGCCGGCCTCCTCGATGAGCCCGGCCAGGCGCCGCGCGAGGGCCCCGTCCTCCTCGTCGCGCCGCAACAGGGCGTTGGAGCGCGCCAGGCTGTCATCGGTGCCGAGGCGCTCGGCCAGGAAGGCCTGGCGCGCGGAGCGCTTGCTGGCGACGAACCAGTAGATCGCCTGCAGGACGCAGAAGACCGTGGCCGCGGCCAGCCCGGCGACGGCGTTCATCGGGCACCGGGGCGCTTGAGGGCGCCGGACTGGTAGAAGCGCTCGATGAGGGTGCTCTCGGCCACGTACTGGTGCTCGCCCAGGAAGCGTCCCTCGGCGTCCATGCCCTGCCGGTGGTAGCGGAAGACCTCGCGCGTGCCGGGCTGCTGGCCCGTCGCGTCGGTGATCTCGCTGATGCTCACGATCTTGCGCTGGCCGTCGGGCAGGCGGCTGGCCTGGACGATGACGTGCAGCGAGCGGCCGATGATCTGGGAGAGGGCCTCGGGGCCCAGCTTCACGCCGCTCATCGTGATCATGGTCATCAGGCGCTGCAGCGCGTCGCCGGGCGAGTTGGCGTGCAGCGTACCCATCGACCCCTCGTGGCCGGTGTTCATGGCCTGGAGCATGTCCAGGGCCTCACCGCCACGCACCTCGCCCACCACGATGCGGTCGGGGCGCATCCGCAGGGCGTTCTTCATCAGATCGCCGATGTGGATCGCGCCCTTGCCCTCGATGTTGGGGGGTCGGCTCTCCAGGCGCACCACGTGGGGCTGCTGCAGCTTGAGCTCGGCGGAGTCCTCCAGGGTGATGATGCGCTCACTGTGCGGGATGTAGCCGCTCAGGCAGTTGAGCAGCGTCGTCTTCCCGGCGCCCGTCCCCCCGCTGATGAGGATGTTGCACTTCGAGCGGACCGCCGCCTTCAGATAGTTCATCATCTCGGCGGTCAGGGCCCCGAACTGCACGAGCTGATCGGCCGTGAGGGGGTCGTCGCCGAACCGGCGGATGGACAGGGCGGCGCCGTCCAGGGCCAGCGGGTGGATGATGGCGTTGACGCGGCTGCCGTCCTGGAGCCGGGCGTCCACCATGGGGGAGGCCTCGTCCACGCGGCGCCCGACCCGGCCGACGATGCGGCTGATCGTGTTGATCAGGTGGGCGTTGTCGCGGAAGTGGGCGTTGACCTTCTCCAGCTTGCCGCGGCGCTCGACGTAGATGGTGTTGGGGCCGTTGACCAGGATGTCGCTGATGGTCGGATCGGCCAGCAGCCCCTCCAGGGGGCCCAGGCCGGTGATCTCGTCGAGCACGCCGACGATGATGCCCTCGCGCTCGACGCTGGAGAGGTTGAGCCCCTCCGCCTGCACCATGCGCTCGACGATCTCGCGGAGCCGGGCGCGCACCTGGTCGCGATCCAGCTGGGCCACCGCCACCACGTCGATGCGGTCGATGACCTCCTGGTGCATGCGCCGGCGCAGGTCGTCCAGGTTGCGGCCGCCGGGGACGGCGCCCTCCTGGCCCCCCGAGAGGCGGTTGATCAGCCGGTTGGTGGCCAACGTCCCTTCCCTCCTGCCTACCGCCCGAACAAGCGGGCGAAGAAGCCGCCGCCGCCGCCCTGATCGGGCATGCGGGCCAGCTTGCGCGTCAGCGAATCCACATCCCGCGACAGGGGCGCCCCGGGCTTGAGATCCGTCACCAGCACGCCCTGGTTCAAGGCGTCCTCCATGAGCCGGAAGTCGTTGGCCACGAGGCCCTCGACCGCCTGACCCAGGGCGTTCTGGATGGCGTCGAGGCTCACCGGCGCCTTCTTGTGGTACCGGTTCACCAGCACCTTCACCCGATCGGGCCCATAGCCCAGCCGGCGGAAGATGCGCAGCGATCGCGCCGCCGCCCGCACCGCAGGCACATCCTGGGTGATGCAGAGCACGATGGTGTGGGCCAGGTCCATCGCGGCCACGGCCAGGTCGCCAAAGTCGCGTAATCCATCGACAATCACGAACTCGAAGGTGTGCCCGAGGGACTCGAAGAAGCGCGGCATGCGCTCCGCGGAGATGGCCCCCAGCTCCTCGATGCGATCGCCCTGGGCCACCATGCTCAGGCCCGACGAGTGCCGGTCCAGACCCGACTGCACCGGCCCGCCCCCGGAGTCCGTGGCCTCGACCACCAGCTCGGCGACGCTGCGCTCGGGCTTGAGGTTGAGGCTGACGGGCACCGCGCCGAGCTGGAGATCGAGATCCACCACCACCACGCTGCGCCCGTAGCGGGCGAGCAGCCCGGCCACGTTCACGGCCATGGAGGTGGAGCCCGTCCCGCCCTTGGGGCCGAAGAAGACGATCATGTTGGAGGCGACCAGGCCCGCCTCGGGGGCCGCTGCCTGGGCCGCCGGCGCCGGCGCCGCCATCTGGGCCCGGGCGTCGGCCTCGGCCGCCTGCATCCGCTCGCGCTCGATGTCGGCGAGCCGGGCGATGGCCGTCTCGGTCCGAAGCTGCTTGGGCCGCTGGGCCTGCCGCTCCAGATCCTGGAGGCTCGTGATGAACGTCGCCCCGCGCGACGCGCCGAAGCCCGCTCGACGCGGGTCGGGCGGCGGGGGCGGCGGTCCGGGCCGGCGCTCCGTCATCGCCAGAAACCCACCGCGCCCACCGGGCCACGGCCCGACGGCAGCGCCGCCGAGGGCTCGCCCATGCGGCTGGGGCGCTTCTTGCCGGTGGCCTCGTGGATGTTGAGCAGGAAGAGCTCGAGATCCGTGGGATCGGAGACCGTGGTCTCGCCGGGCAGCGGGGGCACGCCGTCGGCGTCCTGGGGATCCACCAGGCGCGTCGTGATGACCACGACCAGCTCCGTCTCCTCGCGCTCGAACTCCTTGCTGGAGAACAGGGCGCCCAGAATGGGGATGTCGCCCAGGCCGGGCAGCTTGCGGACGATGTTGGCGAACTTGTCCTCGAGCAGACCCGAGATGGCGAAGCTCTGGCCGTCGCGCAGCTGCACCGTCGTCTGGGTCGACCGCGTCTTGAAGCCGGTGATGCCGGCCTCGCCCAGCGTCCGGTCGGGGGCGCTCACCTTGACCATCAGATCGAGCTGCACGGACCGATCGCCGAGGACGGTGGGCTGGAAGTTCAGCTCGATGCCGAACTTCTTGTACTCGATGGACGGGGGCTGGCCGATGGCCGCCGGGAGCTGGACGGGCAGCTCACCGCCGGCCAGGAACTCGGCGCGCTGGCCGCTCATGGCCACCAGCGTCGGCTGGGACAGCGTCTTGGAGAGCTGGCGCTTGGCGAGCAGGTTCAACGTGGCGCCAAAGGGGAACTTGCCATCCGCCTTCCCGAAGAAGATCGAGGAGATGGCGGGCTCCTTCTCGGCGAAGCCGGTGATGCGGTTGATGCCCGTCGGCGCGCCCTGGATGGGGATGCCGGTCGGGGTGGTGCCCAGGACGGCGCCCACGGTGCCCTTGTCGTTCATGCCGACCAGGTTCATCCCCATCTCGCGCAGGGAGGTGCGGTTGACCTCGGCGAAGGTGACCTCGAGCTGCACCTGCTGGCGGCCCTTGACCTGCAACAGGTTGATCACATTGGGGGTTACGCCCAGCGCCGCGATGGACGGGCTGGTCAGGTAGCCCAGGGCCACCTCCTCCACCTGGGTCACCGTGGGGGCGGACGACACGCTGCCCACGAGCACGAGGGCGCCGCCGACGGCCCGCACCTCGATGTCCTCGCGGGGGAACAGCCGGCCCACCTCGTTCTGGATGGCCTGGGCGGGCAGCGTCACCTTCATGAGGTAGGTGTAGGCCCGGCCCGAGCCCGTCAGGATCAGGTTCGTCTCACCGACCTTGCGGCCGATGACCAGCAGCCCGCCCCCCGCCACCGACACATCGGCGATGGCCGGATCGGTCAGCGTCACGCGCCCGGCATCCGGCACCCGCACGACGGTCGAGCCGCCGAGGGAGACCTCGATGACGTTGGCCGCCTCCCGCTTGTCGGCCCCCTGCGCGAACGCGGCGGAGGCCAGCAGGAGGCTCGACAGACAGATCATGGCGCGAAAGGACATCACTGCGCTCCCAGGTTGATGGTCTTCGTGCCGCCGGGGCCGCGCTGCACGGCGGGCGGGGCGGCGGCGCCCTCTTCCTTCGGCGCCATGCGGTCCTCGGGCCGGGTGCGGGGCCGACGCGGGCGGCGAATGCGGGGATCGGGATCGGGCTGGACCTCGCCGGCCTTGGCGGCCAGCTCGGCCTCCTCGACCTCGTCGGGATCGGCCTGGCCGAGCAGCATGTAGGGATCGACCCCCATGGTCTCGACCACCGAGTCATCGCTGGTGTTGCGCAGGGCCAGGTCCACCTGCCCCTCGCGGCTGGCCAGGGCCAGCAGCTCGTCCTGCTCGGGGGTGACCAGCAGCGTGACCACCGCCTTGCGCGCCCCCGTCCCGCCACCGCCGGCGGCCTTGGACTTCTCGTCCCGGGCGGCCAGCTCGGCGGCGTCCACCATGCCGTCCAGCGCCAGCACCTTCACGCGCTGGAGCACCGTCTTGGTGTAGGTGCGCCGCTCGGCCTGCTGGTTGATGGTGGTGAGCACGTCGACCATGGCGCCGGGGTAGACGAGGCGGGCCTCGGCCACCCACGAGTCCACCGGCACCGGGAAGCCGCGGTAGCCCGGCGGCACCTGGGCCGCCATGCCGGTGCCCTGGCTCGCCGAGGCGAGGCGCTGCTTGAGCAGCGGCTCCCCGGCGAACACCGTGGTCACGGGGACCCGCGGGTTGGGGCCCAGGAAGTCATCGAGGGAGGAGAAGGCCCCCTCGGGCACCGAGCCCTCGGGCCACTGCACCACCTTCAGGTGGTCCTCGTTGATCCGCTCCGACGCCGGGATGTCCCGGGCCGCCACCACCACCGGCTTGACCGGCTCGGTGTTGTACTGGCTGCCACCCATCATCTGGGAGAGCAGAAGAGCGGTGATGACGGTCAGGACCAGGGCCAGCAAGGTGAAGCCCAGGGCGCCGACCTTCGAGGCGCGAGCCGCTCCTTTGCGCGCGCTCATCTTCCCTCCCCGCCGGCGCGGGCCGGCAACTCGTTCGCGGACGTACCGTCTCTCAGCGGGCTCTTCCGATGTAGCACATCATCTTCGGTTTGGCGCGATCTCTTGACGATTCGCTGCCGTGCTTCAGCGGGTGGGCATGGTGGCTTCGGCGCGCATCTGGAAGCGGCTGGCATCGGGCCCGCCTCCCCAGCGGTCGAGGAGGCCCGACCACGGCCCGCCGGCGTAGCGGCAGGTGGCCTCGGCGCGCAGCACCGAGACCCCGCCGATGGTGTCGGCCCGGGGCTGGATGTTCAGGGGTCGACAGGCATCCACCAGCCCGCCCAGGGTGTTCTCGACCTGGGTGCGCACGCACTGGGCGGCCACCGCCGGATCGAGCAGCGAGCAGATGCGGGCCGCGCGGGTGGTGGCGCTGAGCAGCCGGTGGCGGACCACCATGGCGTGGGCGATGTTGAAGCCCGCCGACAGCACGATCATCAGGATGATCAGCGAGAAGGCCGTCTCGACGGCCGCCGAGCCTCGCTGGTGGCTGCGTCGACGTTGGACTGCGTTGTGGGCAGCGCTCATCCCATCCTCCACCACAGCGCCGCGAAAGCGCCTGCACCGAAGGCGATGGCCATCGGCACATGCCGGTGGCTCGCCCGGTCGGGATCCACCTGGGGCAGCGTCGCGGTCGCCACCGCTGCCTCCACGGTCTGCCGGATCTCCCGGCGCGCTTCTCGCCCCCCGAGCGCCGCGACCGCGACCCCCAGGAGACCCCCCGCGACCACCCCGAACAGGAAGGCCCAGGCGATCCCTGCGGGCCCAAGCCACGTGCCCATGGCCAGCACCAGCTTCGCGTCCCCGCCTCGATACAGGCGCATCGCGAACGGTACGATCACCAGGGCGAAGGCGACCGCCCCCCCGAGGGAGGCCGCCCACAGCCCCGCCAGGCCCCCGGCCCAGGTCTGCGCCGCCACGCCCGCCAGGGCGAGGGCCGCGTTGAGGCCGTTGGGGACCCGGCGCGCGCGCAGATCCCAGAGGCCCGCCGCCAGGACGCCCGCCCAGAAGGCCAGCGCCCAGCCCGGACCGAAGCCAGGATCGACGATGGCGTCAGCCCTGGTTCTGGATCACGTTCCCGGCGCGGCGCAGCATGGCCGCGATGCTGTCCCGGAAGATGATCAGGGTGCCGATCAGCGCCACGCCCACGATGGCGGCGATGATGGCGTACTCGACGGCGGTGGCCGCCTCTTCCTCGGTGTGCAAGCGCTTGAGAAGGTTGCGCATTTCAATCTCCTGGTCTGGGCGTGGCGACTCCCCGCCTCCTCCCCCCCACGAGAGCAAGGGGCGGGCCACCCACGGACTGTAGCGCAAGGTCGCAGGTACGTCGATCAGAGATCGCGGGGGGTGGCCAGTGTCCCGGCCACCCTGGGGTCGGCTGGCCCCCCGGCGCCCGGCTGGCTACCGCAGCTTGCGCAGGCGCAGCCTCAGCGGCCGGCGGCGGCGCGGCTGGCCGTCGTCGTCGTCGGTGGCCGGCGGGTTGAGGAAGGCCCAGGTGCAGCCGACGCTGATGTAGAGAAACACCAGGCCCAGCATGTACTCCGGCAGCAGCATCGAGGCCGCGCAGGCATAGACGGCGATGATGTTCACCGCCTGGAAGAGGTTGAAGAGCTTGTTCTTGCGCGGCTTGAGCTTGGGCAGCCGCACGTTGCTGACCATCGCGATGCCGCAGACCACCAGCGCGCCGGGCAGCAGGCGGAAGATCTCGGGCTGATCGGGCAGGTACTTGTCCCAGGTGAGGTAGCCCGACGCGAGGAAGGCGCCGCAGAGGGTGGTGGGGATGCCGTAGAAGATGCGATCCCCCCCCGGCGGGCTGGAGACGTTGAACCGCGCCAGCCGCGTCGCCGTTGCCACCACGAAGATGCCGCACGCCGCCAGCAGGAGCAGCTTGCGGTTGCCTTCGAACGTCGGCGCCAGCTTGAAGTAGAAGAGGCCGGCGGGGGCGATGCCGAAGACCACGAAGTCGGCGAACGAGTCGAACTGGACGCCGAACTCGCTGCTGGCGTGCATCAGCCGCGCGGCGGTGCCATCGAGCTTGTCGAGCAGGACGCCCCACAAGATCATCCACGCCGCGAGCTGGAAGTTCCCGGCCGCCGACATGGTCATCGAGGCCAGCCCGAACAGCATCGACAACGCCGTGAAGGCGTTGGGCACGAAGTACTTGGGGTGTACGCGCATCATGGGCGGCATGGATAGCCCAGGCCGGGCCCATTTGCCAGCCGAGCGAGCGCACCCCGCCATTCCGCCCCCGGATCCGCTATGCTGCGGGCATGGGTGGCCTGTTCTTCGACCTGTTCACCAGCCTCATCGGCGTTGCCTACTTCCAGGTGGGCCGCCGGCTGCGTGACGCGCGCTTCGTGGGGGCGGGGGTGGCGCTGGTGGCCTGCCCCTACTTCATCCACGGCTTCTTCTCGCAGCTCGTCATCGCCGGCGCCATCGCCGCGACGCCCTTCGTGCTCAAGCGCCTCACCTGACCGCTACTGGCAGTCGATGATGAACCGGTGCTCCGAGCAGGCGGTGGAGATGTCGGCCGCCGCCTGGTACGGCCGGCGCGCGCCGGTGCAGTGCACGAACCGGTCGGCCCACTGGGTGCCCGTCTCCAGATCGAGGAAGCCGCCCCCGTACGACAGCCAGACGTCGACGGGGTAGTCGACGCTGCGGTTGCGGTACGTGAACGAGACCGTCCGCCCCGGGGCCACCGCGAACCGGGGCGGCTCGACCCGCATGTTGCAGAAGTTGTCGACGAAGATGTCCACCACCGCGCTCTGCTGGCGCGCGACGCAGTCGGCCCCGTCGAGGACGAAGTCGGCGCTGCACTGGCCGGGGGGCAGGCAGGTGCCGTCGCCACCGTCGTGGGTCGCGTCGCACCCCTCCACCAGGCGGCCGTCATCGCACCGCTCGATGTTCTGCAGCACGCCATCCCCGCATCGCCCCGTCACGGCCCGGCAGTCGCCCGCGCAGTAGTCGCCGTCCAGGGCGTTGCCGTCGTCGCAGGCCTCGCCCTCGTCCACCTGCCCGTCCCCGCAGCGCGCCACGGGGCCCACGTCGGGGAGGGCCTGATCGGGCGGCGGGGCCGCGTCCAGGATGGCCGCGTCGGGTGGCGGCCCGCGATCCTCTCCCCCCCGATCCCTGGCCCCGAGATCGACGCCGGCCGCATCGAATTGAACTGTCGAATCAGGCACTTGCGCGTCCCGACCGCCATCCGGGCCGCCACCCGGGCCGACGTCGGCGGGTGCCGCGTCGCGGGTGGCCGCGTCCCCCACCGGGCGGGCGTCGCGCTCGCTCGCGTCCTGGCGACCGATCAGCCGCGGGCCCGAGGTCTCGTCATCGCAGGCCCACAAGCCCGCCGCCACCACCAGCACCGTCCCCCATCGCATGGCCACGCCCCTTGCAAAACGGGCGTCCGAATAGCATTCCTCGCCCCATGAGAGGCAAGGGCCTGGCACTCCTCGTCATGCTCGTCGGCGCGCCCGCGGCGGCCGTCGGGAGCTTCGCGGTCGAGACGGCCTGGTTCGTGCCCGAGCTGGGCCAGGCCTTCATCGTGGGGGGCGGCCTGGAGGGGCGGTTCAGCGGGCTGGCGGGGCGGTCGGAGTCGCCCTGGCCGACCCGCGGCCTGCGGCTCGACGTGGGGTGGCTGCGCTACGCCGACGGCCACGGCCGCTTCTCGTACGGCCCCACGCTCGGCTACGGCCGCAGCCTCGCCGAGCCGCTGCACCCCGACGCGGCCTTCCAGCACCTCGCGTTCGGCGCCCTGGGCCGCTACCGGCTGGCCAGCCCGACGTTCTTCACGGTGTCCTTCGCGGCCTTCGCCGAGGCGGGGCCCTTCTTCGCCGACGCCGAGGCCGGCACGACCGCCCCCGAGGGCACCACCTGGCGCGCCGCCGCGGGCGTCGAGCTCTTCAGCCTCGGCGCCCTGCTCTACCTGTCACCCTGGGTCTTCGGCGAGGTCGCGCCCTGGCTCGGCGTCGAGGCCATCGGCTTCGAGGGCAGCCGACCCGCCCTCGGCGGCGGCGTCCGCATCCGCCTGGACTTCGCCCGCCACTGAGCGGCTCAGGGCACGGGCGGCCGGGTCCGACGCCCCTCGCAGCTCGGCCGCTGTTCGTCCGGCACCGCGACGTCCAGATCGAAGCGGGCCCCGCCCGTCGCGATGACCTGGATGGCGCTGATCACATGGCGCTCGTCGTGCCAGGCCGGCAGCTCGACGCTCTGCGCGGCGCCGCTGGCCAGCGTGCCCAGCGGCCGATCCTGCGCGCGCGCCCCCGGCTTGCCGTAGCAGCCCTCGTAGTGGCCGCGGAGGGTGACCCCCTCCAGCGCCACCGGCAGCGTATTCTTGAATAAAACCAGCACCTTGTCACCCTCGACCTTCAGCGTCAGGCCCTCGAAGGGGGCCACCGACGTGACGGTGTAGTGGGCCGACGTGGCCGCGTCGCCGCGGAGCTGGCGGATGCCGGTCTTCGAGATCACCCAGTCCGAGCGCATCTGCATCGGCGGGCAGCTCATGTCATCCAGCAGCGGCGCCCCCCGCGGCGAGGGCGTCTCTTCGCCCACCACCGCCACCGGCCGGCCGATCCACGCGGGGGCGGGCGGTGAGAGGTGCTCGGCGAGGGTGATGGGCGAGAAGCCCACCTCGAAGCGAGGGTTGACCCACCGCTCCTGCCCCTTCTCGCAGACGCGATCGCCCTGCTCGGTGAGCAGGCCGACGAGGGTGACGGGGGCGAGGAGCGGACCGGCGATGAGGGCGGCGAGCAGCATGGGCTCATGGTAGCGGGCGCCTCGGGCACCGCAAGGCTGATTCGCGGCCGGGATTCTGGGAGACTGCCCGCCGAATGGAGGTGCGCATGCGGGTCTGGTGGCTGCTGGCGGTGGCGTTCTGGGGCTGTGACGACGGGGGCGGCGGCGGCGGCGGCGACGCGGGCCCGGGCGGCGGGGGCGGCGCGCTCACCCCCATCGAGGGCCCCGCCGAGACGGTGGGCTTCGCGGCCACCTACGACCGCATGGGGCGCGTCGCCAGCGTCGACGGCTTCGCCAACGCCAACATCGGCGACCCGGCGCCCTACGTGAACAGCGAGGCGACGACCCCGACGGATGATCAGGCCCTGTCGAGCCTGTACTACGAGACCGGCGGCTTCGCCGACGCCATCGGCCGCACCCGCGATCGGCGACCCGGCGTGGACAAGGACGACAACGTCGGCGACCGCATCCAGCAGAAGGTGGCCCTGGCCCTGACCCTGGGCTTCGCCGCCGAGGGGGCGGCCTCGGTGCGCAACGGCGCGCGCTGGCACGCCCAGCTCGCCACCCGGGCGCTGGACCAGTACTTCCTGCTGGCCGCGTGGGCGGGCCTCGCCGAGCGCTCGGCGGCGGGCTTCGATCGCGCCGTCGGCGTCCTCTGGGACGCGAGCGGGACCCCCCACGGCATCGGCGCCCGCATCCAGGCCGCCGACACCGCCTGCGGCACCACCCACCTGGCCGACATCAAGGCGACGCTGGCCGCCGTGCGCGCTCCCTTCGCCGCCGAGCTCGAAGCCTCCGGGCTGCCCGACCCCCTGGGCCGGCTCGTGATCGCCGAGGGGGCCCTGCCCGACTACGACGCGGCCCGCGACACGGTCGAGGGCCACCTCACGGCCGGCCTTGGGCTCGCGCTCGTCAACGCGCTGAAGAGCGAGCTGGACGCGCCGGCCCAGGCGGCCGCGCTGGCCGCCTACGACGCCCTCCAGGCGCGAGCCCGGGCCTCCGGCGTCGAGGGCATCGACCGCGTCTCGGCGCTGCTGGACACCAGCAACCCCAGCGACGTGGACACCGCCGAGGTGCGCCGCCTCGTGAGCGAGGCCCTCGACGTCGCCTGCCCCTGAGCGCCGCGGTCAGCTCCCCGCCGAGGGGGGCACGCAG
Source organism: bacterium (assembly GCA_041389985.1). Lineage (GTDB taxonomy): Bacteria > Myxococcota_A > Bradymonadia > UBA7976 > UBA1532 > JACKDP01. Next base: position 183,122 of record JAWKQS010000004.1, on the reverse strand, counting down.
ACCTTCCGGCCCGCCCGTTCCTCCAGAAAGTCCAGGTTTGCCGAGCAGTTGGACTCGTCTTCGGCCGCCCGGTGGGTGTTGCACTCCGGCTTGTCGGTACAGACCAGGAAGCAGTAGGGGGTGCCATCGAGGTTCACGCACGCCGAGCCCGCCGGGCAGTCCGCGTCCGCCCCGCAGCCCTGGGCGCCGCAGTAGCCCCCCTTGAAGGGCAGGCAGTCCACGCCGGCGTCGGTCTCCTGCAAGCAGTCATCGCTCACCTCGCAGGCGGCACCGATGCCGCGGCGCTGGGCCTCGGATCCCCCGCCGTCGTCATCGTCACAGGCCACCGCGGTCAGCGAGATCAGGGCGAGCACGAACATCCAGCGCATCGTTTCCTCCTCCAAAGGCCCGGGTAGAACGCCGCGCCCCGGCGGGGGATACGCCCGCCTCCCACCGGCCTCCGCTGGCGACGCTCGCCGCCCCCGGCCATCGCGAATTTTTTTGCTCAATCTTTTCAGAGACTTAAACCAAATCTCCGCACGAGCGTGCATTTTCTCTGCGACACGGGCCGCGACTGACCGAAGGAATCATGTCATCGCCTTCGGAGTCGGCCCGTGTCTCGCCCCGGCCTCGCCCTCGCCCTCGCGTTCTTCCTCGGCAGCCTGGGAGCCCTGGCGGGCGTCCTGGCCGGCGCCCTCGCCAGTCTCGCCGCCCTCGCCGCGCGCCGTCCGGGGCTCGCCCTCGCCGGCGTCGCGGTGGCGGCCGGCGGCGCCGCCGCCCTCGCCGAGTCCCGGTTCATCGCCGAGGCCCCCGCCGCCCTCGCCCGCCCCGTCGACGGCCGCGTCCGCCACGTCGAGCAGCGGGGCGCCACCCTCTACGCCGTCGTCGCCCCCGACGAGGCCCCCGCCTGGGGCGTCCGCGTCGCCCTGCACCACCGCCCCCCCGGCCTCGCCGCCGGCGCCCGCGTCCGCCTGCTCGGCCCGCTGCTGCCACTGGACCCGGCCGACAACCCGGGCGGCTTCGACGCCGAGGCGTGGGCCGCGCGCCGCCAGGTGCGCTGGCGCAGCCGCGAGCCCATCGCGCTCCTGGCGCCGGCCTCCGCCGCCGCGATCGCCCTCCAGGACGGCCGCGACGCAGCCCGCCGCCACCTCGACGCCGTCCCCCGGGCCTACGGCGCCGCCGTCCTGCGCGGCCTGCTCCTCGGCGACCGCGCCGCCGTCCCGGCCGAGGCGCTGCGCGGCTTCAACGCCAGCGGCACCGCCCACCTGCTCGCCGTCAGCGGCTTGCACGTCGGCGGCCTGGCCTGGGTCCTCGCCCTGGGGGTCCGGCACCTCGGCCACCGGCGCCGCTGGCGCCGGGTGGACGCCCTCTCCGCCGCCGTCGCCCTCCCCGCCGTCACCCTCTTCGTCTTCCTGGCCCAGGCCCCCCTGAGCGCCGTCCGCGCCGGGGTGATGGTGGGCCTCTACGCCCTGGGCCGCGCCCTGGGTCGCCCTCCCAACCCACTGAATCTCCTGGGCTTTGCGGCCCTGCTGGCGCTGCTCGACGCCCCCTCCGTGGCGGCCGAGCCGGGCTTCCAGCTCTCATTCGGCGCCGTCGCCGCCCTGCTCACCCTGGCCACCCGCCAGACCACGTGGTGGCGCTCGCTGCTCCAGGTCTCCGTCATCGCCTGGCTGGCGACCGCCCCCATCCAGGCCGCTCACTTCGGCACCTTCTCGCCCGTCGCCCCGCTGGCGAACGTGCTGCTGGTCCCGTTCGCCTCGCTGGTGCTCGTGCCCCTCGGCCTGCTCGGGCTGGCGCTGGCCCCGCTGACCCTGGCCCCCCTCACCTTCACCGCCGCCCTGGCCGAGGCGCTGGCCGCCCTGGCCGAGGGCTTCGGGCAGTGGCCGGGGCTGTGGGTGGTGGGCGCCCATGGCGCCGCCTGGCTGGCCGTCCCCCTGGTCCTCTGGATCGGCCGTCGCCGCCTCCGCCTGGCCCTGCCCGCGGCCGCCGCCTGCGTCGCCGCCGGGTTTGCGCTGCGCCCCCCGGACGCCACCGTCGACTTCGTGGCGGTCGGTCAGGGCGACGCGATGATCGTCCGCGGGGGCGGCCAGGTCCTGCTGGTGGACACCGGCCCCCCGACCGGCGCCGACGCCCTGCTCGCCTACCTGCGCCACGAGGGCATCGGGCGCGTGGATCGGGTGATCATCAGCCACGGCCACCCCGACCACGACGGCGGCCTCGAGGCCCTCGCCGCCGAGATCCCCATCGGCGAGGTCTGGACCCACGGCCGCGCCCTCCCCACGGATCGCTGGCGCCGCATCCGCGCCGCCCTCGGCCCCACCCCCGTCCGCCGCGCGCCCCTCGGCCGCACACCCCTGGGCCCGCTGGCGGTGGAGGTGCTGCTCACGTCGCCGCCCGCCGACCTGGAGGAGAACGACGCCTCCGTCGCCCTGCGGGTGGTCGGCCCGGCCGGATCGGTGCTGCTCACGGGCGATCTGGAGGCCCGGGGCGAGGCCCGGCTGCTCGGCGTGCTGCCGCCGGCGGTCCACCCGGTGGTGCTCAAGGCCCCCCACCACGGCAGCCGCACCAGCTCCAGCCCCGCGCTGCTGGCGGCCGTCGCCCCCGCGGCGGTCGTCTTCACCACCGGCCGCCGCAACCAGTTCTCGTTCCCGCACGCGGACATCCAGGCCCGCTACGCCGCGCTGGGCGTGCCCGCCCGCGACACCGCGGCCGAGGGTCGCGTGCGCATCCGGCTCGCCCAGAGCCCCGCCCGCGTCGAAGCGCTGCGGGGCCCCGACCTCACCCTCGATCCCCAGCATGGAGGCTCGCCATGAGCACCCCCGACCTCGTCTTGACCATCCGCCGCCCGCCCGGGGAGGCCCGTGTCCACCGCTTCAGCCGGGCCCCGGTCACCCTGGGCCGCGACCCCACCTGCCAGATCGCGCTCCCGGACGCCGACGTCAGCGGCGAGCACCTGCGCTTCCTCCAGCGCGGCGGCCGCTGGGTCGCCCTCGATCCGGGCAGCACCCACGGCACCCGGCTCGGCCGCCGCCGCATGGCCCGCGGCCGGGCCTACCCGATCGAGAGCGGCGCCGCGCTGGCCGTCGGCCCCTACCTGGTCGAGGCCTTCCTCGACACCGGCGGCGGCTTCACCACGGACAGCCGCGACACCGGCGGCATCGCCCAGACCCTGGCCGGCGAGCTGCGCGACCGCGGCGCGGGCGGCCTCGCCCTCTGGGTCCTCCAGGGCCCCGGCGCCGGCCGCAGCGTCCCCCTCAGCCGCCACCGCCCCACCACCCTCGCCAGTGCCGCCGGGGCCGACCTCGTCCTGGCCGGCGACCACCACGTCCAGCTCACCGTCGACGCCCGGGGCCAGGTGCGCGTCCGAAGCCAGGGCCCCGTGCGCGTCCGGGGCCAGAAGACGCATAGCTGCTTGATCTTCAACGAAGATCACCTGGCCGTCGGCGACACCGTCCTGCAGCTCCGCGGCCCCGCCCCGACGCGAGCGCCCGGCTGGACGCCCCTGGAGAAGCTCGTCCTGCTCGCGCTGGTGGGCGCCCTCGGCGCCCTCGCCTGGGCCTGGCTGGGCCAGTGACCGGGGCCCTGCCCGTGGACGACCCTGTCCAGCGATGGCATCCTCCGGCCGACGATCGGAAGACCGGAGGACCGATGCTGCTCCCGCTGTCGACCCTCACACTGCGCGACTTCCGGCTCGCGGAGAAGCTGGAGCTTCCGCTTGATCCCCGCCTGACCGTGCTTCACGGGGAGAACGCCGGGGGCAAGACGACCGTGCTGGACGCACTGGCCATCGGCATGGGCGCAGTGCTGAGCCGAATGCCGGCGGCCCGTGGCCGGGATCTACGGCCGGCTGATCTTCGCCAGACCTGGCGGCAGGCGCCCCTCGTCGAGCTGGGAATGCTCGAGTCATCCGACTGGCAGACGACGACCTCGCCCTTCGCCCGCATCACGCTCGAGTCCGCCAGCGGCCTGCGCTGGGACCGCACACGCCGGCGCGAGTCAGCGGCGGCTGCGGACACGCCAGCAATCGGGGTCAAGGAGCTCCTTGGTCACCTCGATCCGCTCATCGCTTCGGCCCAGTCTGGCGAGCCCATCACGCTACCGGTCGTGGCATACTACGGCACCGATCGGTCCGTGCCCCACCTGGTCACCCGTCGTCGAAGCCTCCGTCAGGCCTTCGGGCGGTTCGACGGCTTGCAGGACGCGCTCAGCCCCGGCATCGAGTGGAAGGACGTCTTCGGGTGGTTCCAGTACGCCGAGGACGCCGAACGACGCGCGCGGGAGAAGCGGCGGGACTTCGACTTCCAGCTCCCGATCCTGGATGCGGTCCGTCGGGCGACGGAGCGAGCCCTGCCCCAATGCCGCAATCCGCGCACCGAGCTCTCCCCCACAAGGTTCGTAGTGGACTTCCAGCGAACCCCAGGTGGGCCGATCGAGTCGCTGGCCATGCAAGACCTCTCCCACGGCTTTCGGACCCATGCGGCGATGGTGATCGACCTGGCCCGCCGCATGGCCATCGTCAACCCCCACCTGGAGCCCGAGTACTGTCCAGCGCTCGTCCTCATCGACGAGGTGGATCTGCACCTTCACCCCCGGTGGCAGCAGACCGTCTTGCCGGCGTTGCTCGACGCGTTCAAGGGCACACAGTGGGTCGTGTCGACCCACTCGGACCAGGTCATCTCGTCCGTCGACCGCGAGCACGTTCGGTCACTCCGCCTGGAGGAGGGAGCGCTGCGCTGGGCGCGCCCCCCCTTCGCCGAGGGGGCGACCGCGGAAGAGGTCCAGACCGAGTTGATGGGCGTCCCACCTCGTGCTCCCAGCCCGACTGCCACGAAGCTGGCCGAGTATCGGGGCCTGGTCGCTGCCGGCCATGGCCGCACCGTCGAAGCCCAGGCCTTGCGGATCGAGCTCGAAGAGAAGCTGCCTGGCCGCGCCGTCCTCCACCGCGCAGATCTGGAGATGAAGCGGCAGGAGGTGCTGGGGCGCGGGAGCGGCCGATGAAGGCCATGGGGCGCCCACCTCCGCAGGCGTTCACGGCCCTCGACGCCTTCGCCGCCCGGCATCCGGACGAGACGTGGGAGACCTTTCGCGACCTCGACAATGGCCAGCAGTACCGCGCTCTTCGGCAGGCCCTGTGTGATGCCCAGCACGGCCTGTGCGCCTACTGTGAGGTCGCCGTCGACCGCCCACGGCTCGATGGCCTCCGGGCCCAGATCGAACATGTCATCGAGAAGTCGCGCTCCAGCGAGCTGGGGAGGAACCTCCACCTGGACGGACGCAACCTCGTGCTGTCCTGCACGGGCGGCGGCCGGATGGAGCTCCAGCCGCCGCTCTACCACCCACCGTTGCCGGAGAACCTCAGCTGCGGCCAGAGCAAGGAGCTGCGGGGGAAGAGTGTCCAGCTGGTCGACTGCCGAGACCTGCCGTTGGCCCCGCCGGTCCTGCTCGTCGATGACACCGGCAGGATCGTGACCGACCCGGAAGGATGCCACATGGCCCGCGTTGACGAGCGCGCCCTGGACCAGACGGTCGACGTCCTCGGCCTCCGGTGTCCGCGCCTCCAGAGCGGGCGGGAGGACTGGTGGATCGAGCTCCTCGTGTTGTCTGAGGATCTCCTTGAGGCGGAGGACGCCGACGGTCTCGCGGCCCTCGCTCGTGGGGTGCTTCTGCCAGACGCCGAGGGACGACTGAGCCCCTTCTGGTCGACCAGCCGGTCCTTCTTCGGCACGCGCGCGGAGGCTATCATCGCCGCCGAGTACCGCCAGCCCTTCGAGCAGAACCCAGTAAGTTCAGATAGATAGAGCCTGCGCCCCTTGCCGGGGTTGCTGGGCGGCGTGCATCCCGGCAGCCTGTGGATCAGGAGGTGGGCATGGACCTTCGCCCGATCAGCACGCTGACGGTCCGCCAGGCGCGTGAGGCCCTGGTACGTTCCGTCCCGACCATCGGCCATGCGACGGATGTCTTCGAGGCCGTCGAGGTCACGCTGGGCGACGCGGGCTACGTCGACCCCGACGGCGGGGACACTCGCCGGGTCCTCTTCCCTCGCGACGGCGAGGGCTGGCTCGTCCCGCGGGCCCTCATCCAGCTGGACGCGGACGACGCGAGCGCCGCCACCCCGCGGGACGACCTCCCCCGCATCACGCCGAGACGGTTGCCGGGTCGTGGTCGCCTCATCCTGAGCGATGGCATCGGGCGGTTCGAGGTGGGCTATGATGACCGGGGCCTCAAATACGAGACGGTCAGCGGGGGGAGCGGAATCATCGACAGCCCCGAGGCGGAGGATCTGCCCTACCGCATCGATCCGAGGGCCGTCCCCCCCACCCCCCGGCCCCTCGGCCTGCTCTGCCGGCCCGATCTGCCAGTGGAAGGGGTCGATCGCGCCGTCCTGGTGGACTGGATTCTGGCGCTGGATGTCGCCAGCGTGGTGCCTGCACGGGTGTGGCTGCCCGTGCCCGTCACCGGGGGCGTCGACGGGGTGGCGCGTGTGGCCCTTGATGCCATCCGACGAGACCTGTTTGCGCAGAGTCCTCCACCCGGCGCCCGGTTCGCCATCGCTGACGGCCTGACCGGAGAAGCCCTCGCCTTCGGAGCGACGGAGGAGGAGGCCTTTGCGGCCTGGCAGCGCGCGGTCTGGCGCATCAAGCCTCGCCGCCCTGATCCGAAGCCGGTCGCCCTTCCGCCCCTGCCGCCGCCGACTCCGCCGCGGGAAGGTGAGCGGGTCGAGCACTTCCAGGTGGTCGTCAGCGCCCGGCCCAGCTTCGTCCCGCCGGCCACGCCGACGCCAGAGACCACCCCCGCCCTCCGGGTGCCTCTGCCCGGCGGCCTGTCGGCGGTCCCGCCGACCTACGCGGCCGCGGGCTTCACCCGCCGGGTGCTGGCGATCGATCCCCGTGGCGCCCTCGTGGAGCTCCTTGAACGTCGCGTCGACGACACCGCTCTGCTGGTCAACGCCCTCCTCGCCGATCGCGTCGACCCGGCTCGGCTGGAGCGAGACCTCGCGGCCGCCACCGAGGCCGCTCTGCCCTGGATCGGCAGCGACCGCTTCGCCGAACACGGCCGCCGGCTGGAGGTGCGCGGCTACATCCGCCGGCCCGACGGGCAGCTCCAGCTCACCCAGCAGAGCTTCAGCTTTGGCGGCCCCCCCGCACTGAGCACGGCGGCGCCGGTCATCTGGCTTCGAGGCGACATGGGTCGGGTCGCCGAGGGCGGTTGACGGCACCCGGCCGGCGTGCCAGAAGCCATCCCATCGGACTGGGAGGACCCCATGGGCCTGTTCACCGGACCTGCCGCCGCCGCGCGCGGCCTCGGCCTGCTGTTCTCGGGCAAGGGCCTGCTGCCCCTGGCCCTCATCCCGGCCGGCGTCGGCCTGGTGGTCAGCCTGGGCGGCATGTGGGCCGCCGGCCACTACAGCGAGGATCTGGTGAACCTCATCTGGCCCGAGCCGGCGGGGTGGTTCTCCCACCTGTTCTGGGCCCTCTTCATGTGGATCGTCAGCATCGCGTCGGTGTTCCTGTCGTTCTTCATCACGCCCTGGCTCGTGATGCTGGTGGGCTTCCCGCTGTGTGATCCGCTGATGGCGAAGGCCGACGCGCTGCTGGGCGGGACCACCGTCTCGTCGACGTTCATGGCCGAGATGCGGCGGACGCTGGCGGGCACGCTGGGGGTGACGCTGCTCGGCCTCGCCGGGGCCATCGGCTTGTTCGCCCTCGGGGCCATCCCGGGGCTGGCGCTGCTGACCGCCCCCTTCGCCACCTTCGTCTGGACGCCGGCCTTCCTGGCCTTCGACGCCATGGATCCGACGCTGGGCCGCCGGCAGCTCGAGTTCAAGCAGAAGGTCGGGGTGATCACCGGCAACCTGGGCACGGCCATCGGCCTGGGCCTGACGGGCACGCTGCTGATCGCCATCCCCTTCGTGAACCTGCTGGGCCTGCCGGTGCTGGCCATCGCCGGGGTGATCGTGGTGCGGGATCTGGAGGAGAAGGGCAAGGTGCCGAAGGCGGCGGAGCTCTCGAAGAAAGCCGAAGCGTCCTGATGGGTTACGGCAGATCGTCGGGCAGCTTGCCGGCCTCGGGCGGGGCCACGAGCACGGGCTCCTCGACGAGGGGGCCCGGGATCGCGGGGCGGGCGGCTTCGAGGAAGAACCAGCACGCCGACATGACCGCCACGGCGATGACGACGAAGACCTCGACGGAGATGCGGTAGCTGATGGCGCCGCTGGCCGGGTGGAAGTAGCGGCCGCCGCTGCGGCGCCGGATCTGGCGCTGGACCTTGCGCAGGAAGTCGCGCGGGGCGGCCTTGGGGGCCAGGTCCTGCAAGAGCTCGCGGGCGCGGCGGGCCTCTTCGAGGGCCTCGCGGGCCTCGGGGTCGTCGGCCAGCAGGGCCTCGATCTCGGCAGCGCCCACGGGCACGCCGCTGTCGAGCAGCTCGGTGAGGCGCACCTCGCGCCGGGTCTCGCCGGTGTCGGTGATGGTCATCATGGGCCATCCTCCTGGGCTTCATAGGCCCGCTGCAACGCCGCCCGCGCCCGGTGGAGCCGGGACTTCACGGTCCCCTCGGCCAGCCCGGTGATGTCGACCACCTCGGCGTAGCTCAGGTTCTGGATGTCCCGGAGCACCAGCAGCTCACGGAACGCTGGATCGATGGCGGCGAGCGCCCGCTGGATGCGGGACTCGGCCCGGCTGCCCTCAAGCGCCTCGTCGGGCCGCGAGACCGGCTCGCCCACCGTCCGCCCGGCCCCGGCAAACGCCCGCTCGGGGACGTCGTCGATGACCTGGCTGGAATGATAGTGGCGGCGGGAGAGGTACTTCAGGCGGTTCTTGCAGAGGTTCACCGCGATCCGGTACAGCCACGTCCCGATCGCCGAGTCTCCCCGGAAGGAGGCGATCGCCTGAAACGCCTTGATGAAGACGTCCTGCGCCACATCTTCGGCTTCCGCCGTGTTGCCGAGCATCCGATAGCACACGTTGTAGATCTGCCCCTGGTGCTGCAGGACCAGCGCGTTGAAGGCAGCCTCCTCCCGGCGCTGGAGGCCCCGCAGCAGGCGCTTCTCGTTCAACGGGCTCCCTTCGGTCAGTCCACCGTGCGGCGGGCACGTGCTCGCTTCGACAGCAGGCCCCCGAGGACGTTCCGCCGGGATGTTGCACCGGCCACCCGATCCCGAGGGGCGCCGGGGATGGTATACCGGGTGGCGATGAATCTACGAGCCTTCCTGCTGTGCTGCCTCGCCGCGATCCTCATCGCGCCCGGGCAGGTCGCCGCCCGTCGCCTCACCGACGCGGATCTCGCCCCCATCTCGCTCGGCCGCGATGACGCGGGCGCCCGTGACCTCATCGGCCGCCAGGAGTGGGCCGCGGCCGCCGCCAAGGTGGACGGCGCCTCGCCAGGGGCCCGCTTCGTCAAGGCCTGGCTGCTCGAGAAGGCCGGGCGGGCGGAGGAGGCCCTCAAGGCGCTGCACGACGTGGAGCGCGGGCTGCCCGCCCTGGGATCCCGCCGCCCTCATCCGGGGCGAGGCGCTCATCCGACTGGAGCGCTTCGACGAGGCGGCCGGGGTGCTGGCGACCATCCCGCTCAAGAGCTTCGTGGGCTGGGACGCCGCGCGGGAGCGGGCGCGGGCCCTGCGGGAGGGGGGCCGCGTCGAGGAGGCCCGCGCGTCCTACCAGGCCCTCATCGCCAGCGGCCGGTGGCAGGAGCTGCCGGTGGGGCTCCTGGGGCTCGCGCGCCTGGAGGCCGACGGGGGCCAGACCCAGAAGGCGGTGGAGCTGCTGCGGCGGCTGGATCTGGAGCGGCCTGAGCACTGGACCGCCCGGGAGGGGCGCAGCCTGGCCGAGAAGCTGGTGGCGGGCAACGTGGCCGCGGAGCGGCTCTGGCGCCAGCGGACGGTGGAGGAGGAGGTCGCCCGGGGGGAGAAGCTGGCCGACGCCAACAAGAACGAGCAGGCCGTCGAGGTGCTGGCGCCCCTCACCAGCGCGAAGCTGCCCGACGCCGTGGCCTGCCGCCAGCGCTACGCCCTCGCCCGCTGTCTGCGCAAGCTGCGCAAGTGGAAGGAGGCCCTGCCCCGCGTCCAGGAGGCCGTCACGAAGTGCACCGCCGCCAAGAGCGAGCTGGCGCCGTGGGCGCTGCACCTGGCCGGCCAGGCCACCGAGCGGCTGAGCCTGGAGGACGAGGCGGCGGCCCACTACCGCGAGCAGATGAAGGCCCACCCCGAGCACCGGCTGGCCGACGACGCCGGCTTCTTCCTGGTGCGGCACTACCTGGACGACAAGAAGGACTACAAGGCGGCCCGCAGCCTGGTCGAGACGCTCGTGGCGAAGTTCCCCGACGGGGACATGGTGCCCGAGGCCCTGTTCTTCGTGGTGATCGAGGCCCTGAAGGAGAAGCGCTACAGCGAGGCGCGGGACCTGCTGGCCCTCGAAGATCGGCTGCCGCCGCGCTCCTTCGAGCACCACGACGGCGGGCGCACGGAGTACTGGCTGGCCCGGCTCGACGAGCTCACCGGCAAGCGGCGCGAGGCCGTGGCCGGGTACAGCAGCGTCCTCTCGACGGCCCCGTTCTCCTGGTACGCCATCCTGGCCTACAGCCGGCTGCGCGACATCAACCCCAAGCTCGCGCGCGACGCCGCGACGGCCGCCCAGGCCGGCGATCCCCCCGGGCCGACGCTGCCCTCCGGCGACCGGGACGCCTGGGCCTTCACGGTGCCGCCGGAGGTGGACGGCCCGGCCCTCGACCAGGCCATCGTCCTGGCGCGCCTGGGCGTCGCCGATCTGGCCGTGGACGCCCTGAAGGCGGCCGGCGTGGGCGATCGCCCCGACCTGCTGTGGCTCCAGGCCTGGATGCTCGATCGCGCCGGCGCCTACACCCGCAGCCATGACATCCTGCGGCGCAAGCTGGGGGAGTTCCGTCGCTTCGCGCCGCACGCAAACCTGCGGAAACACTGGAACATCGCCTTCCCCACGCCGTTCGGCAGCCTGGTGAAGGCGGCCGCGAAGAAGACCGGCGTCGACCGCTTCTTCATCTGGGGGATCATGCGGGAGGAGAGCGGGTTCAACGCCGCCGTCGCCTCGTGGGCGTCCGCCGTGGGCCTGATGCAGCTCATCTTGCCCACCGCGCGCTCCATGCAGGAGAAGAAGGAGAAGCCCATCACCCGCGAGGGCCTGAAGGTGCCCGCCACCAACGTTCGCCTGGGCAGCAAGTACCTGGCGACGGTGAAGGAGAAGAGCGGCGCCCCCTGGGCCCTCGTCCCGGCCGGCTACAACGCCGGCTACGGCGCGCTGAAGAAGTGGCTCGCGGCCCGCGGCGACCTGGATCTGGACCTCTTCGTGGAGACCATTCCCTACGAGGAGGCGCGCTGGTACACCAAGCGCGTGATCTCGTCCTTCGCCACCTACCGGGCCCTGTACGGCGGGCGCCTGTCCGATCCGCTGCCCTACATCGGGCAGCGCACGAAGGACTGATCATGGGGCTACTGCTCGTCCTCGGCCTGCTGGCCGCGCCACCGGCCCCGTTCACCGAGGCGCTCGCCGGGCTCACGGGCTCGGGCTTTCATGTGAACACGCGCCTGGATCCCACCGGCTTCGAGGCCATGCCCGGCTGCCCGGCCGCCGCGATGTCGAGGGGCCGCGAGCAGGTCTGCGCCGGGCTCTCGGAGGTCTGGCGCACGTCCATCGTGGCCGACGAGAAGGCCGGCGGCGAGCACGTGGTCCAGGAGCTGTGGGTGTTCGCCTACGAGAGCTCGGCGGCAGCCGCCAGCGCCGCCGGAGGCTTCGACGACCTCACCTTCGACAAGCACCCGTACACGCGCTGGTCCTCGGGGCGGTTCCTGTACGTGCTGGAGGGCGGTTTCGGTTTCCCACCGCGGGCAAGCGGCTGGCGGCTGGCTCGAAGAGGCCCTGGGCCGGACGGCGCCGAAGCTCGTCCGGCTCTGATCCGGCCTCAGCGCTTCACCTTCGCCTCGACCTTGCGCTGGGCGTGCTGGACCTCGCCGTCCACGACGATCTCGAGGGTGAGGGTGAGCCACCCGGCCTGGACGGGGACGAAGAGGAGGTTGGTCCCCTCGCGCTCGACCCCCGTCACCGCGCTCTTCGGGGCCACCTCGAAGCGCCGGATCTTCGAGTCGACGCGGCCGCAGCCGACGGCCCCCGGCGAGCAGGCCAGCTGACGTAGACGCTGGTGCGCTTGCCGACGGTGATGTCGCGAGGGGCCTCGATGCGGGCCTGGTATGAGCTGCAGCCGAGGGCGAGGGCGGTGAGGCCGAAGAGGAGGGTGGCGCGCATCTCGATCTCCGTGGTCAGGAGGCGGGCGCCTCGTCGGCGTCGGCCTGGCGGGCCAGCGCGCCGATGCCATAGAAGGCGCGGATGTCCTCGACGATCAGGTAGATCGCCGGAATCATCAGCAAGATCAACAGCGTCGAGAAGAGCACGCCGAACCCGAGGCTGATCGCCATCGGGATGAGGAACCGGGCCTGGACCGACGGCTCGAAGATCATGGGCATCAGGCCGAAGAAGGTCGTCAGCGAGGTGAGGAGGATGGGCCGGAAGCGGCGCAGGGCCCCCTGCACGACGGCCTCGCCCAGCGGCATGCCTTCGGCCCGGCGCTCGTTGATGGCCATCACCAGGATGAGGGAGTCGTTCACGACGATGCCCGCCAGGGCGACCACGCCCATCATCGAGATGATGCTGAGGTCGTAGCCCAGCACCAGGTGGCCGACCACGGCGCCGATGAAGCCGAACGGGATGGCGGTCATGATGATGAGGGGCTGGACGTAGCTGCGAAACGGCACGGCGAGCAGGGCGAAGACGACGAACATGGCCATGGGGAAGCCCACCTTGAGGCTGGCCATGGTCTCGCCCCAGTTCTGCTGCTGGCCGCCGAAGCCGTAGCTGAGGCCGGGGAACTCGGCCTTGAGCTCGTCGAGCACGCCGCCCGTGAGCACGCCGAGCACCTTGTCGGGGCTGGTGACCTGGCTGTCGACGTCGCCCGTGACGTGGATCACCCGGCGCCCGTCCTCGCGCAGGATGGCCGTCTCGGCCCGACCCTCACGCACGAAAGCCGCGTCCAGCAAGGGGATTTCGCCGCCGGCCGGGGTGCGGAGCATGAGCGTCTCGAAGGTGGCGAGCTCCTCGCGGTCGGCCCGGGGGAGGCGGACGAGGACCTTGACCTCGTCGCGGTCTCGCTGCTGGCGCAGCGCCTCGGCGCCGAAGAACGCGGCCCGGATCTGGGCCGCCAGGTCGGCCTCGGTGAGGCCGAGGGCCCGGGCCTCGGGCTTGAGCGTGACGCTGAGCTGCCGCTTGCCGGCCGCGAAGCCGTCGTCCACGTCGGTGACGCCCTGGTAGTCGGTCAGGGTCTGGGCCAGGCGGGCGGCCGCCTGCTCCAGGACGCCCACGTCGCGGTGGGACAGGACGACGTCGATGGGATCGCCGCCCCCGGCCTGGAGGGCCGATGAGAAGATGATGCGGTCCAGGCCGGCGAGATCGCGGTTGAGCTCGCGCCAGCGCTTCGCGACCTCGGTGGCGCCGACCTCGCGCTTCTCGGAGCTGACGAGGTGCATGGCCATCTCGACGACGTGGGTGCCCGACGAGGCCGCGCTGCCCGCCGGGCCGCCGCCCAGGCCGAGGCCCTGGCCCACCGAGGCGAAGGTGGCCCGCACGATGCCGCGGCCCCCGGGCAGACCCTCGATGACCTGATCGGCCGTCCGCTGGAGCCGGTCTCGCAGCGCCATGGCCTCGCGCGCCGAGGTGCCCACGGGCAGGCGGGCGCTGACCGACACGACGTCGCCCTCGACCCGGGGCATGGGCGTAAAGCCGATGTGACCGCCCGCGACGACGCCGATGGCGCCGAGGAAGAGCGAGAAGGCCACCGAGAGGGTGAGGTAGCGCCGGCGGGAGGCCGCCGTCACCATCGGCCGGTAGATGCGCTCGATGAAGCCATCCAGCAGCCGGGCGATGAAGAGCTGGCCCCGCCGCAGCAGGCTGTCGGGCTTCGGCAGCTTGCTGTGGGCCAGGTGGGCCGGGAGGATGAAGAGCGACTCCACCAGCGAGATCAGCAGCACCAGGATGACGATGGCGGGGATGACCGAGAAGAACTTCCCCGACGCCCCGGGGATGAAGAGCAGCGGGCTGAAGGTGGCCACCGTCGTCAAGACCGCGAAGACCACCGGGACGGCCACCTCCCGGGCCCCCTCGATGGCGGCCTGGACCGGCGGCACCCCCTGCATGCGCTTCTCGAAGATGTTCTCGCCGACGACGATGGCGTCGTCCACCACGATGCCGAGCGTCACGATGAAGGCGAACATGCTGATCATGTTCACCGACACATCCGCCGTCGGCATGACGAGGAAGGCGCCCAGGAACGAGATGGGGATGCCCATCATCACCCAGAAGGCCAGCCGGGTCTCCAGGAAGGCCCCCAGCGCCAGAAACACCAGCACCAGCCCGAAGATGGCGTTGCGCTTGAGCAGGTCGAGCCGGCCGGCGTAGAGCTCGGCGCGGTCGTTCCAGACGTCCATCTGCACGCCGGCGGGCAGGCTGCCCTTCATCCGCTCGATGAAGGCATAGGTGGCGTCGGAGACGCTGGTCGGCGACTCGCGGCCCATCCGGTAGACGTCCACGAGCACGGCCGGCCGCCCGTTGAACGTCATCTCCAGGTCCACCTCGGCGAAGGTGTCCCGGGCCTCGCCCAGATCGCCCACGCGCAGGCGGCCGCCGCCCGGGGTGTCGATGAGGGGGACCTCGGCGAACTGGGAGGCGTAGTCGAGGCGCTCCGTCGTCCGCAGCAGGATCTCCTCGTCCGCCGTGCGCACGGAGCCGCCGGGCAGCTCGACGGAGGCGCGGCGCAGGGCCTGGGCGACGCCGCCCAGGCTCAGGCCCAGGCTGCGCAGCGTCGCCTGGGGGATCTCGATGGCGACTTCCCGTGGGCGGGTGCCGGCCACCTCCACCAGCGTGATGTGCGGATCCTTGAGCAGCTCGTCCCGGGCGACCTCGGCCAGCTCCCGCAGGGCGGCCTCGCGCTTCTCGCCGTGGATGACCAGGGTGAGCGTCTTGGTGCGGTTCTGGACGAGCCGGACGACGGGCTCCTCGGCCTCCTGCGGGAACCGGAAGGCGATGCGATCCACCGCCGCCTTGACGTCCACCAGGGCCTGGCCGCCGTCCGTGCCCTCCATCAGCTCGACCGTCAGCCCGCCCAGGCCCTCCCCGGCCCGGGCGCTGACCTTCTTGACCCCGTCGAGGCCCCGGACCGCCTCCTCGATCACCCGCACGATGCCCTGCTCCACCTCGGCGGGGCTGGCACCGGGGAAGGGCACCTCGATGCTCACGATGTCGAGGGAGAACTCGGGGAAGAGCTCCTTCTTGACCCGCGTGCTCATGATGAGCCCGCCGACGATGAAGATGAGCATGAGCAGGTTGGCGGCGACCGGGTTCTGGGCCATCCAGGCCAGCGGACCCCGGTAGCGGGGGTCGTGGGTGCTCACGGCCGGGCCTCCGCGGTGGACGCCGGCGCGTCGACCGTCGAGGCGGGCGGCTCCGCCCCCTTGATGCGCAGAGCCATGCCCTCCACCGGCGAGGCGACGCGGCTGGTGATCACCTTGTCCCCCTCCGCGAGCCCCTGGCGGATCAGGACGCGGTCCCCGGCCCGGCGCTCCTCCACAACCTCTCGGATTTCAAGGCGGTTTTCGGCGTCGACCACCCAGACCAGCCCGCCCTCGCGCACGGCGCTGCGGGGCAGGGCGAACAGGCCCTCGAGGGTCGGCCCCTGGATGCGCACCTGCACATAGCTGCGCAGCAGGAGCGGCTGAGCGTCGCTCTTCAGGCCCGGGATCCGCCACCTCGACGATGACGCGGGCCATCCGGCTCTGGGGATCGAGGTCGCCGAGGCGGCGGACGACGCGGCCCGCGCGCTCGACGGTGTGGTCGCCCACCTGGACCAGCACGGTCGCGTCGGCGCCGGGCTGCTCCCCGGCCGGCAGGCCGATGAGGGGCAGGTCGCGCAGGGGCACCAGCACCTCCACCCAGAAGTGGTCGGTGCCCACCAGCCGCGCCAGGGGGGTGCCCGGGCCGACAAGCTGGCCCACATCCGCGGACTCGCTGAGGACGAGGGCGTTGAACGGGGCCTTGATGACGGCGCGTTCGCGGGCGACCGAGGCCTGGCGCAGCGCGCTGCGGGCCGCCGCCACCGCCGCCTCGGCGGCCTTCACCTGGGGCTCGCGCATGGCGCGGGCGGCGCTGTTCTCGGCCCCCACCGCCTTCGCGGCCTTCTCGCCCATCAGCTTCCACTCGCGCAGGGCCACGGCCTTGCGACCCTGCTCCAGCTCCAGGGCCTGCTCGGCCTGGAGCACGGCGGCCCGGCGCTGGGCGATGGCCAGCACGGCGTCGGTGTCGTCGAGGCGCACCACCACGTCGTCGGCCTTCAGGTAGCCCCCCGGCACCAGGCCCGCGTGCTGCTCCAGGACGACGCCGCTGACCTGCGGCACCAGGCTGATCTCCTGGGCGGCCCCCACCGTCCCCTGGGCCACCACCTCCACCACCTGGGGGGCCGGCCGGGCCTCCATGACCTCGACCAGCACCCCGCGCTGGGCGGGGGCCACCTTGTGGGCGACGGGCCGCGACTGCTTGAGGGCCACGAAGCCGGCGACGCCGGCCGCGAGCACCCCGAGGGTCGTGATGACGCGGACGATCCTCATGAGGCCTTCCCCCCATCGCCGGGACGGACGAGGTCGGACCAGTCCCCACCGAGCGCTCGGTAGAGCTGGATGCGGTACGAGAGGAGCTGCCGGCGGGCACCGAGCACCGCCTGCTCCACCTGCTGGACGGCGCCCAGCGCGCTGATGACGGGCAGGTAGTCCGTCACGCCCTCCAGGTAGCGCGCCTGGGCGTCCTGCAAGAGCTGCCGCAGCAGCGCCAGGCGCTCCTCCAGCATGGTCAGGTGGGTGCGCTGGCGGGCCTCCTGGATGAGGGCGTCATCCACCTCCCGCAGCGCCGTGAGCATGACCTTGCCGAGGGCCAGGACCCGGGCCTCCACCTCGGCGCGGGCCACGTCGACCTCGGCCTGGCGGCGGCCCCCATCGAAGAGCGGGGCCACCAGGCCGGCGGCGACGCTCCACACCCAGTCGTCCAGAAGCTTTTCCAGATCAAAGGCTTGCAGGCCGACGTTCGCCTGGAGCCGCAGGGCCGGGTAGCGCTGGGCCACCGCGACGCCCACCCGCGCGTCCGCCGCCCGCACCCGCGCCTGGGCCCCGAGGACGTCGGGCCGCTGGCGCAGGAGCTCGGCGGGCAGGCCGGTGGCCGGCACCGGTGGGAGCGCTGGCAGGGCGTCGGGCAGGTCCAGCGCGGCCCCCGGCGCGGCCCCCAGCAGCACGGCGAGCTGGTTGCCGAGCACCGCCTCGCGGGCCTCCACCAGCGGGAGCTGGGCGCGCAGGCGCTGGATCTGGTCCTCCTGCTGGAGCAGATCGACGCTGCCGGCGAGGCCCTGGGCGAAGCGGAACTGGATGAGCTCGAGCTGGCGCTCGTTGAGCGCGATCTGATCGGCGAGCAGGCGAGCCAGGGCGCGCTGCTCGACCACCCCGAACCAGGCCTCCGCGAAGCTCGCCGCCAGGGTCATGCCCAGGGCGCGCTGGTCGAGGATGGCCGCGTCCACCTCGGCGTCGGCCGCCTCGACCTGGGCCTCGATGCGCCCGAAGAGGTCCACCTCGTAGCTCGCGGCGAGCGAGGCGCGCCAGCTGGTGATCTCGGTGGCGGGATCGCGGCCCGGAATGCTGAACGACGAGATCTGCTTGCTGCGGCTGACGTCCAGCGTCCCGTCGAGGGTCGGCCAGCGCGCCGAGCCCGCCTGGGCGGCCCGGATGCGCGCCTGCTCGACCCGGGCCCAGCCCTGGCGCAGATCCAGGTTGGCGCTCAGCAGGCGGTCGAGCCGGGCGTCGAGCGCGGCGTCGCCGAACGCCGTCCACCAGCGGGTCGCCGGCGCCGCGGCCTCGGGCGCGGCCTCGGTCGCGAAGGCCTCGGGCACCTGCACCGGGGCCTCGGTCGCGTCCCGGCGGACATGGGGGTTGCAGCCCGCGGCCAGCAGGGCGGCCAGGGCGAGGAGGGGGCGGGGTGTCATCACGGGCCAGCAGACGCCGAGCCCCCGGCGAGGGTTTCGCCCCCGCTGCTCTTCGGGCGCCGCCATCAGAGCTTCAGCGCTCCATCGATCACGTCGAAGACGCGGGTCCGCCACTGCACGGTGGGGCTCTCGCCGGTCAGCAGGCGGCGCGTCTCGGCCAGCATCGTGTCGAGGGGGACGAGCCAGCAGCGGGGATCCACGGGCGAGCGGGTCGCGTCGTCGGGGGTCAGCGCGGGGGCCCACGCCACCATGGCCCGGGTGGCGCCGTCGATGAGGGCCCGCACCCCGGCGTGGCCCAGGCGGCTGGCCATCATGCGGTCGAAGGCCGTGGGCCGCCCGCCCCGGACGACGTGGCCGAGGACGGTGACGCGCACCTCGGTCTCGGCCACATCCCCGGCGATGGCCCGCAGGCGGGCGTCGACCCGGGCCTTGAGCTCCTGCGCCGGGAGCGCGACGCCCTCCGCCTTGATGATGAGCGCCCGGCGGCGGCCCGTCGGGCGGCGCCGCGCCGCGATGATGGCCTCGACCACGCGCTCGACGTGGGCCTCGACGGTGCGTCCATCCTCGCGAAACAACACGAGATCTGCGCCGACCGCCACGCTGGTGGCCATGGCCAGGTAGCCCGAGTCGCGCCCCATCACCTCGACGATGAAGGCGCGATCATGGGCCGACGCGGTGTCGGCGATGCGGTCGCAGGCCTCCATGATGGTGTTCATGGCGGTGTCGACGCCGATGGCCAGGCTGGTGACGCCCACGTCGTTGTCGATGGAGGCGGGCAGGCCGATGACCCGGGGGGCGTCGGGGGCCTCGGCCGGATCGGCGAGGCAGGCGGCGCCGGCCAGCGAGCCGTTGCCGCCGATGACCAGCACCGCGCCGATGCGGGCGTCGGCGAGCCGGCGGCGCGCGGTGGCCCGGCCCTCGGCGGTGGTGAAGGCGGCGCAGCGGGTCGAGCCGAGCATGGTGCCGCCGTCGCGGATGATGCTGCCGACGTCGCCGGGCTCGAGGGGCCGAAACTCGCCCTCCATCAGGCCGGTGTAGCCGCGCTCCACCCCCAGCACCGTCCACCCCTGGGCGACGCCGACCAGCGTCGCCGCGCGGATGGCCGCGTTCATCCCGGGGGCGTCGCCGCCGCTCGTCAAAATCGCCAGTCGCTTCGCGATCATGGGTGCCCCCACGCCCTCAAAGGCCGATCCGGCGCCACCCTAGCAGAGCCCCCGGGCGGGCGACATTGCCGGCGCGTGAAGAAGTGTTGCGCTCAGGCCCGCCGGGCGACCACCTGCGGCACCCCGGCGTCGGGGTGGGGCAAGACGCGGAAGGCCATGCCGTAGGCCGCCTCCAGCCGGTCGGGGGTGAGGACGGCGGCGGCGGGGCCGTCGGCCACGACGCGGCCGGCCGCCAGCAGCACCAGGCGGGGGAAGTAGAGGGCGGCCAGGTTCACGTCGTGCAGCACCGCGACGACGGTGAGCCCCGCCTGCTCGTTGAGGGCCGCCAGGCGGGCCAGGAGCGCCGCGCGGTGGGCCAGATCCAGGTGGGCGGTGGGCTCGTCCAGCAGCAGGGCCGCCGGCGTCTGGGCCAGCGCGCGCGCGAACACGACACGCTGGCGCTCCCCGCCACTCAGCGTCGCGAGGGGTCGCGCGGCCAGCGCCGCCAGGCCCGCCACCTCCAGCGCCTTCGCCACGGCGTCGCGATCCGCCGGTGACGGGCCGCGCCAGCCGGTCCGCCAGGGCAGGCGCCCCAGGGCCACCACCTCCGCCACGGTGAAGTCGGGGGCGGCGTCGGTGTCCTGGGGCACCCACGCGAGCCGCCGCGCCCGCTCCCGGGCCGACCAGGCCGCCAGGGGCCGACCGTCCAGCTCGATCGCCCCGCCGCGGAGCGGCTGCAGGCCGGCCAGCGCCCGCACCAGCGTCGTCTTCCCGGCGCCGTTCGGGCCGAGCAGGGCCACCCGCTCCCCCGCCGCCACCGCCAGATCCAGGCCGGGCGCGAGCCCGAAGGGGGCCACGAGGGCGCGCGCAGCGATCATCGGCGCAGGCTCCGGCGCAGCAGCACCAGGAAGAAGGGCCCGCCGAGGGCGCCCGTGATGATGCCCACCGGCAACTCCCCGGTGATCAGGCTGCGGGCCCCCAGATCGGCCAGGATGAGGGTGGTCGCGCCCACGAGCGCGGCGACGGGCAGCAGGCGGCGGTGGTCGGCGCCCGTGGCGAGGCGGACGGCGTGGGGCACCACCAGCCCGATGAACCCGATGAGCCCGGTGAACGCGACGGCCCCCGCGACCAGGAGGGCGGTGGCCAGGAGGACGCGGGCCTTCATGCGCTCGACGGCCACGCCGAGGCTGGCGGCGACCTCCTCCCCCAGCAGAAAAGCGTTGAGTTCCGATGCCTTGGACGCGAGAAGCCCACCCCCGGCGGCCAGGCAGGCGGCCACGGCCCCCACCTCCGCCCAGCGCGCACCGCCCAGGTGACCCATGAGCCAGAGCAGGACGTCGCCGGCCCGCTCCCGCGCCGCCAGCAGCACCGCCGAGAGGGCCGCCGAGAGCGTCAGGCCGAGGGCGACGCCCGCGAGGGGCAGGCCCGCCAGGGGCATGACGCCCCCACCTGGGCCAGCCGCCACACCAGCAGCGCCGCCGCGGCGGCCCCCACGAAGGCGCCGGCGGGGGCCGCCACCAGGCCCGCCGCGCCGAAGACCAGCACCAGCGCCGCCCCGAGGGCCCCGCCCGCCGAGATGCCGAGCACATAGGGATCGGCCAGCGGGTTCTGGAAGAGGCCCTGCAGGGCCGCCCCGGCCAGGGCCAGCGCCGCGCCGACGGCCGCCGCCAGGGCCACGCGCGGCAGCCGCAGATCCAGGACGATGAGCCGGGTGTCGGCGTCCACGTCGAGGCCCAGGAGCGCCCGCGCCGCGTCGCCGAAGGCCACGGGCTCCTGGCCGATGGCGCAGGCCAGGGCGACGGCGAGGGGGAGGGCCGCCAGGGCCGCCAGCAGGGCGACGCGACCCCTCATGGTCGCCGCAGCGTCTCGGCCAGCCAGGCCAGGCCCCGCCCCAGGCGCGGGCCCGGGCGGGCGAGCCAGGCGGGATCGGGGATGGCATGGACGCGCCCGGCCTGGGCGGCGGGGGTCGCCGACAGGCCCGGGCGCTCGCCCCCGAGGATGGCGGCCGCGCTCGCCGACGAGCCGGCGATGATGACGTCGGGGCGCGCCCGCACGAGCGTCTCGAGGGGCACCACCGGCCAGGGGCCGGCCGCGGCGTCCAGCACGTTCACCCCGCCAGCCCGGCGGAGCAGATCCCCGACGAAGGTCGCCGGCCCGGCGCCCGTGACGGGATCATGCCAGACCTCGTAGAAGACCCGGCGCGCGGGCGCGGCAGGGGGGATGGCGGCCAGCTCGGCCTGGATCTGCCGCACCAGGGCATCGGCGGCGGCCTCGCGCCCCAGGGCCCGCCCCAGCAGGCGGACATCGGCCAGGGCGGCGTCCACCGTGGCCGGCTGCAGCACCAGGACCGGGATCCCGCGCGCCTCCAGCGTCTGCCGCAGATCCGCGTGCCCGTCGATCATCAAGACCAGGTCGGGCCGCGCCACCAGGATGCGCTCCAGATCCGGCGGGAAGAGGCCCCCCACCGACGGCACCCGGGCCGCCTCCGGGGGCGCGTCGCAGGCGTCCGTGCGGCCCACGAGCCGGTCGGCGGCGCCCAGGGCGAACATCCACTCGGTGTTGGAGGGGGCCAGGGAGAGGACGCGTGCCGGGTGGGCGGGCACCGCCACCTGCCGCCCCAGATCGTCCACCAGCGTCCGGCCCTCGGGTGGCGGGGCCGCGGGCGTCGAGCAGGCCGCCACCGCCGCGGCGAAGCCCAGGATGGCCAGCAGGCGCCCCATTCAGCCTCCGGTTGTTCAAGGTTTGGAGACTCTGATACAAGCTGCGTCCGGCTGCCAAGGGGAGAGGCGAGACGATGACGCGATGCCTGCTGGTGTTCTGCCTGGGTGCGGCGCTGACCGCGTGTGACGACGGCACCGATCCCGACGATCCGGGGGACGCCGGGGCGGGGGCCGACGCCGCCCCCATGACGGGCTTCCCGCTGGCCGGCCGCTGGGTGGACGAGTTCGGCACCGAGCACGAGATCAGCGAGGAGGTCTGGGTCCAGACCGCGGGCGGCATGGCCTCGACGTTCGAGCTGCTCGACATCGACACCGAGGCGGGCCGCATCCTCGCCGCCAACGATCCCGCCAACCCCTTCAACCCCGGCCTGTTCAGCCGCTTCGACTGGGTGGTCGACGGGGAGGATCTGTTCTTCTGCCAGGCGGCCTTCGACGCCGCGAGCGTCGAGGCGGCGGCCGCCGCGGCGCCCTCCGACGCCAGCGATCCGGCCACGAGCGGGTGCGGCGGCATGTTCCCCTGGACGCGGCTGCTGCCGGGCGGCTGATCGGGCTTCAGCCGCCCTCGGCCACCGCCTCGGCGATGGCGTCCTCGATGTGCTTGACGATGTCGGCCTGGCTGGTGGCCGGCAGGCCCACCGTCACCGACGCCACCCGCCCATCGCGCCCCACCACCACCATCGTCGGGATGGCCCGCACGTTGTAGGTCGTGCTCACGGTCTGCTGCTCGTCGTCCAGCAGCACGGGGAAGTCGAGCTTGCGCTGCGTCAGCCAGCGCTTCAGCGCCTCGGCGCGCTTGCCTCCGCGATCGGTGTTCACGGTGGCGATGAAGACGCCGGCGTCGTCCTTGTGGCGCGCCGCCACCTCCTGCACCGCCGGCAGCGTCATCTTGCAGGGCCCGCACCACGTGGCCCAGAAGTCGAGGACCACCACCTGCCCCCGGTGGTCGGCGAGGGAGAAGTCGCCCCCCGACAGCAGCTCCACGGTGAAGGTCGGCGCGTCGCCCCCGACGCGGGGGCCCCCGCCGCGCTGGCCGGCCGTCAGCGTCCAGGCGAGGGCGGCCACCACGGCGGCGATGCCGATCCAGCGGAGCGTGGCGTTCATCGGGGGCTCCCAGGCGGCCAGGCCGCGTCGTGTGCCGGCGAAGGATGCGGGCTTGGGGCCCTCGGGTTCAATCCCACCTCGCACGCCACAGCCCGAACAGGCTGGCGCTCGGGAGCGCCTCGTAGCCGCGGAGCCCGGCCCGGCGCACGACGATCACGTCCTCGTGCCACAGGCTCAGGTAGGGCTGATCGGCCAGGAGCAGGGCCTGGATCTGGCCGTAGATGGCCCGCCGCCGGTCCAGGTCGGGCTCGGCGCGGCCGGCGTCGATGAGGGCGTCCACCGCCGGGTTGCGGTACGCCCCCCGGTTGCCGCCCCGGTTGGGCTCGTCCGCCGTCGGGATGCGATCCGAGTGGAAGATCCAGTTGAAGAAGTGCGGCTCGCCCCCGCCCTGCCACTGGAGCATGTACAGATCGAAGTTGCCGCCCTTCACGTCGGCCAGCAGCGTGCCCGTCTCGAGGGGCTGCACCACCACCTCCACGCCGACCTGGGCCAGATCGTGGGCGATGAGCATGGCCAGGTTGCGCCGGAACTTGTCGGCCGAGACCTTCAGGGTCACCGAGAAGCGCGGCCCGCCGCCCGCCGGCCGAGGCCGCCCGGCCGCGTCGAGCAGGCGCTCGGCCTCGGCAGGATCATGAGGAAGATCAACGACTTCCTTGTTGAAGGCCCAGTGCTGCGCGGGCAGCAGGCCCGTCGCCGGCCGCGCCGTTCCGCGGAACTTGTGGGTGATCAGGGCCGCGCGATCGACCGCCAGCGCGAACGCCCGGCGCACCCGCACATCGTCGAGGGGTGGCCGGCGCAGGTTGTACGCCACGTAGCTGTAGCCCGCCCCGGGCGTCGTCTCGACCACCAGCTCGGGCCGCGCGCGCAGCGCGTCGGCCAGGCGGGGCGTCACCTGGTTCTGCGCCAGGTCTGCGGCCCCCCCCAGCAGGGCCAGCACCCGCGTGTTCTGGTCGGCCACCGTCCGGAAGACCAGCCAGGGCATCGTGGGGCGGCCACGCCAGTAGCCATCGTGGCGCGCCAGCACCACCTCGCGCTCCCCCTCCCGGGCGACGAGCCGGTAGGGGCCGGCCCCCACATCGCCCCGCAGCGCGCCGTCGGGCCCCAGCGAGGCGCGCGGCAGGATGCCCACCGACAGATCCGACAGGAACGGCGCGTGGGCCTCGGTCAGCGTGATGCGCAGGCGCTTCGGCCCCAGGACCTCCATGTGGTCGATGCGCGCGTACAGGTCGCGAAACGGGCTCTTGAACGCCGGATCCCGGATGCTCTCGTAGGTCGCCACCACGTCGTCGGCCGTGACGGGGCTTTGGTCGTGGAACGTGGCGTCGTCGCGCAGCGTGATGTCGTAGACCGCAGGCGCGGGGCGGTCGATGCGGGCAGCGAGGGCCGGCCGCGGCTCGCCGGCCGGGTTCTGGACGCTCACCACCCCCTCGTGCACCAGCTCGATGAGCTTGGCCGGCCAGGCCCGGGTGTTCAGGCGGGGATCCAGGCTGCCCTTGATGGTCTCGGGCAGCAGGACGATGACGCGCGCGTCGGCGGGCAGGTCGTCCGCCAGCGTCCGCGTGTCGCGGCACCCGGTGCCGAGGAGGGTGAGGAGGAGCAGCCAGCGCACGGGCCCATCATGGCGTGGTGGCCGAAGATTGGAAACCGGCGGCGTGGGGCGCTATGTAGGCGACCATGGGATGCCTTCGCCTCGACGACCTCCGCCTGCCGGCCCTGCTGGCCCTCCTCCTCCTCGCCCCCGCGCTGGCCCGGGCCCAGGACGGCGAGGACGCCCCCGAGGGCGCCGACGAGCCGGCCGGTGCCGATGACGGCGCCGCCGACGAGGGCCGCCACGGCGACGGGCAGCCCGACCTCGTCGCGCTCATCGATCCGCTGCTGCGGGCCAGGGGCCTCGCCGGCACCCGCATGAGCATCTTCATCGGGCGGGCCGACGGCGGGGAGCCGCTCTACACCTTCCAGCCCGATGAGGCGCTCCACCCGGCCAGCAACACCAAGCTGATCACCACGGCCGCCGCCCTGCACATCCTGGGGCCGGCCTACAGCTTCCACACCGACCTGGTGGCGGGCTCCCTCGACGACGGGACCGCCGATCGGGTGTACCTGGTGGGGGGCGGCGATCCGTTCTTCGTCGCCGAGAGCCTCTGGAAGCTGGTGGACGATGCCCGCGACGCGGGCCTGCGGCGGGTCAAGGGGGACGTGATCGTCGACGAGTCCTACTTCGGGCCCGTGCACCTGCCCCCGGGGTACGACAAGAAGCCCGATGACGACGCCTCGTACCGCGCGGCCACCGGCGCGGCCAGCCTCAACTTCAACAGCATCGTCGTGCGCATCGAGCCCGGCTCGAAGCCCGGCGCTCCCGTCCGGGTCAGCACGCGCCCCGACACCGACTACGCCATCATCGACAACGACGCCACCACCACCGACGGCGGCAAGGAGCGTATCTCCCTCACCGCGAAGACCTTCAAGGACCGCACGAAGCTCATCGTCCGGGGGCGCATGCCTCAGAAGCACGCCGGCCTCTCGGTCCGTCGCCGCATCGACAACCCGCCCCTCTTCACCGGCCTCGCGCTCCAGCAGGCGCTCAAGGACGCGGGCATCAAGGTGGGCGGCAAGGTGCGCATCGGCAGCGCCCCCGAGAAGCGCCGCCTCATCGCCCGCCACGACTCGCCGCCCCTCGGCAAGCTGGTGGACGACGTGAACAAGTTCTCCAACAACTTCATGGCCGAGCACCTGCTGCGCACCCTCGGGGCCGAGAAGGGCGGCGGCGGCGGCTTCGACCAGGGCCGCTCCGTCGTCGAGGGATTTCTCAAGAAAGACGTAGGGTTGGAGCGGTTCACCTACGCCAACGGCTCGGGACTCTTCGGCGACACGGCCTTCACGGCGCGCCAGTTCGGCCTGCTGCTGCGGTTCATGCACGGCCGCCGGCCGGCCATGCCCGAGTTCGCCGCCTCTCTGGCCATCGCCGGCGTCGACGGCACCCTGCGCCGTCGCCTGCGCAAGCTGGCGCCGGGCCAGGTGCGGGCCAAGACCGGCACGCTCGACGGCGTCATCTGCATCTCGGGCTACATCGAGCTGGGGGATGGCACCCCGGCTGTCTTCAGCATCCTGGTCAACGACCTGAAGGGCGCCCCCTGGAAGGTGTGGCGGATGCAGGACCAGATCCTGGAGGCCCTGGCCGGCTACCGGCCCGGGCGGGACTGACGCCCGGCTCCGTCGCCGGCGTCTATTCCTTCTCGGGCGCCTGCTCCTCGGCGGGCTGCGGCGCGGCCGGCGCCTCCTCCAGCGCGTCCACCGCCGCCGGGCGCGCCGCCCGCGGCGCCGCCTGCTTGCGCTTGAGCGACTCCAGCGCCGCGATCCGCTGCCGCGCCAGCGACTTCACGGTCGGATCATCGCTCGCCGCGGCCAGCCGGTAGAGCTGGAGGGCCCGGGTGGTGTCGCCGAGGCTCTCGTAGCTGCGCGCCGCCTCGATCATGCTCATGGCGAACTGATCGTCGCCCCCGTAGCTGGAGAAGTAGCGCTGGTAGGCCTCGACGGCGGCGGCGTGATCCCCCCGCTGCCGGGCGGCCCGGGCCTCGCGCAGGGGCGCCGGGGTGCCCCCGACCTCGGCCGCGGAGGCCTTGCGCCCCGCCGCGGGCGCCGCGACGCGGGCATCCTCGGCGTCAGCGCCCGCGCGCACGGCGGCAGGCTGGTCCTGGGGCTCGGGCCGGGGCGGCGCCGCCCCTGCCGAGCCACCGGCCGGCGCATCGGCGTTCCAGCCCACCGTGAGATCGGGCGCCGGTGCCGCCTGGGGAGCCGGCGCTGCGCCGGTCTCGGCGGTCACCACCTCGGTCACCACGGGCTCGGCCTCGTCCGCCTCGGCGGGCTCGTCCTGGGGGGGCCGCCGATCAGCGTCCTTCGCCTTCGCCGCCGCGAACTCGTCGCGCTGGGCCACGCCGTCGTCCGCCAGTGCGTCACCGCCGGCCGCGCCCTCGGCCAGCCCGCCCACGGCGGGCTCTTCGGCCACCGCTGCCTGGTTCGGGGTGCGGGGCACGGGCCCCCGCTGGCGGGCCTCGCGCTGGGGCGCCTTCTCCTCCTCGGGGAACGCCGCCGGCTGGCCCGGGACCGTCTTGCGGGGTGCCGGCGCGACCGGCGGCGGCGGCGCGAACTCGCCGCCCTCGGGCTCGCCGTCCAGATCGAAGGCGTACTCCTTCTTCAGGGTCTCTGCCTTCGCCGCCTTGCGCGGCGGCGGCTCCTTCTTGTCGTCCAGCCCGTCGGCCGGCTTGGGATCCGGCTGCGGATCCGGCTTCTCGACCGCCCCGGCGAGGCGGGTGGCCGGCGCGCGCCGCTTCGACCGACGGGCGGTGTCGCCCTCGTTGCGGTTCTTGTTGGCGTCTTCGGCCCCATCGCCGTCGTCGGCCCCGCCGCCGTCATCGCCCTTGGCGCTGAGCGCGTCGCCGACCTCGGCCGCCTTCGCGTCCAGACCGCCCTCGCCCCGCCCCGCCAGATCCTTGCGCTCGATGGCCGCCTGCAGCAGCCCCTCGCTGGCCGTGGCGGCGCCCATGGGGATGGCCTTCACGTCGTCCCGGGCCTCCGGCGGGGTGTCCTCTTCGAGGTCGGCCAGCGGCGGCGCCGGCGGCTCCGGCTGCCGGCTCTTCTCTTCGCTGCGCTCGCCCTCGACCGCCCGCTCCAGGGGCGTCGGAGCCGCCACCGCGGGGGCCTCGCCGTCCTGATAACCCCTTGAAAAATAAAGCAATGCGCCACCAGCCAGGACCATCAGGCCCAGGCCGGCGAAGGCGGGGTTCGCCACCAGCGACGACAGCCAGGCGAAGAAGCCGCGCGGCTCCTCCGCCGGGGCCGCCTGCTGCCGCGCCGCCCGGAGGATGTTGTAGTGCACCTGCGGATCCGGCTCGGGCTCGGGCAGCGTCGCCATGGCACGGCGAACCGACGACCACGCCTCCAGCCGCTCGCGCAGCACGGGATCGGTGTTGACCAGCGCCTGGAGCGCCTCGGCGTCCTCGGGCAGGACCTCGCCGTAGAGCAGGTCGAGGAGCTGATCGTCCTGGGGGGGTCGATGCGTGCTCATGCTCGACTCCTCGCCGGCACCGGATCCGCCGCCCCGGGCAGCTCGTCGGCGTAGTCGGCCAGGGCCAGCCGGAGGTTCTCCAGCGCGTAGCGCATGCGGCTCTTGATGGTGTTCTCGGACACACCCACGAGCTGGGCGATGTCGTTGAACTTGAGCTGCTGGAACTCGCGCATCACGAAGACTTCCCGCTGTTCATCCGACAGGCTCGCGAGAGCCTGCTCCACCCGCGTCCCGATCTCCGTGGAGTCGGTCCGCTCAAACCCGCTGACGCTCAGGCCAGGCAGCTTGTCCATCAACGTCCGACCCTCCGGGTCCGGCCCCATGGGCTGGTCCAGACTCGGGTGGCGCCGGTGCGATGCCTTCCGCAAGGCGTCGATGCACTGGTTGCGCGCGATGGTGTACAGCCAGGTCGTGAACTTCGCCTTCGGACTGTACCCACCCGCGTTCTTCACCACCCTCAGGAACGTTTCCTGGAGGAGGTCGTTGGCGAGCTCGCGATCTCGGATCATCCGATAGATGAAGCCGAAGATGGCGCGCTCATGGCGCCCGAGCAGCAGCTCGAACGCCCGGGCGTCCCCCCCCTGGTAGCGCGCCATGAGCGCCTCGTCGGTCTCCTCGTGGAGGGCCGATCGACGAAACGCCATCAGGATGAACCCGATCATGTCAGCGCCGGTCTCCTCGAACGCGGGGGCTTCAGGATGGATCTACCGAGGCACATTCGAGTCCTGTCCGGCAGAGATTGCAAGGGGGCGGGGTGGCCGCGCCGGCCTGGACGCCGGGCGACCGGCGCACAAGGCGTTGACGTTGGAGACGCGGCGGGGGAAAGCTCTGGCCTCGACCGCCGTGCATCGGGCCCATGCTGCACCTGACCTGCTCCAACCAGATGGAAGCCCTCGTGGGCCCCCTCGCCCGCGAGGTGCAGGCGGCCCGGGCCGCTGATCCCCTGGGCGCCATCGACCTCATCGTGCCCGACCAGTCGGTGGCCCAGTACCTGCGCTTTCGCCTCGCCGAGCGGCTGGGCATCGCGGCCCATCTGCGCTTCTCCTTCCTCACCCGCTTCCTCAAGGCCCAGGTGGAGGCGGTCGATCCGACCCTGCGCGTGGTGGACTGTGACCGCTTGCAGCTGCTGGTGTTCGCGCGGCTCTGCGATCCGACCCTGACCCGCATCGACGGTCTGGAGCGCGTGCAGCGGTACCTGGAGCGCGGCACGACGGAGGCAGAGCGCCAGACCCGCGCCTTGCAGCTCGCCTTGCAGCTCGGTCGGCTCTTCGAGGAGTACGGCTACTCGCGCCGCGAGATGCTGCGGGCGTGGCGCCGCGGGCCCTGCCTGCGCCACCCGGCCTACGCCCGGACGGAGCGCTGGCAGCAGATCCTCTGGCGCCAGCTCTTCGACGACGACGGCGCCCTGCGGGTGAGCCTGCCGACCCCGATGGTGGACCAGGCGGGGCAGCTCGGCCTCTTCGGCGCGGCGCCCACGGTGCGGCACATGCTGCTCGCCGACGCCGTGGCCGCCGCCAGCCGCCAGGGCCTGCGCCTGCCCGGCCCCATCCACGTCTTCGGCCTCTCCTACGTCGCGCCGGCCTTCGCCGAGATCTTCGCCCGCCTGGCCCGCACCGGTCCCCTGCACGTCTACGCGGTCAACCCGTGCATGGAGTTCTGGGAGGACGTGGAGCAGGCCGACGAGAGCCTGCGCCGCGCCGCCCAGGGGCGCCTCGTGCACCGGGGGGACAAGCTCGACGCCTTCGAGCTGGATGCGAGCCAGAGCGTTGTTTCTCTTGAGGATTTCGGCGATCCCTTCGACCTGGATCGCCCCGGCGACACCCCGGCGCTGCGCCTCTGGGGCCGGCCCGGGCGCGAGTATGTACGCCTGCTCAACCAGCTCACGGACTGCCGGTTCGAGGCCCACTTCCGCGATCCGACCCGTGGTCGCCCGCCCACGCTGCTCAGCCGCCTGCAGCAGGACATCCTGGTGCGGGCGCCCGAGCGAGCCGTGGCCACCGAGGGCGAGCCCGACGCCTCCATCCGCCTGCTGGCCTGCCCCGGCATCCGGCGCGAGGTCGAGATCGTCGCCGATCACATCTGGGCGCTCGTCCGCGAGCGGGACGCGGCCGGCGAGCCGCTTCGGTTCCACCAGATCGCCGTGATGGTGGCCGACCCGCGCCGCGAGGACTACCTGACCCACCTGGACGCCGTGTTCCGCGAGCGCCACGGCCTGCCGTTCAACGTCATCGACCGACCCCTGTCGGGGCAGAGCCGCGTCATCGAGGCCATCGAGCGGCTGCTGGATCTGCCGGGGACCCAGTTCGAGTACGCCGAGCTGATGCGGCTCCTGACGCACCCGGCCGTGGGGGGCGCCGATCCCGATGTGGACGTGGGGCGCTGGCGGCGCTGGGGCGACG
Organism: bacterium; assembly: GCA_041389985.1. Lineage (GTDB taxonomy): Bacteria > Myxococcota_A > Bradymonadia > UBA7976 > UBA1532 > JACKDP01. The sequence continues at coordinate 152,635 of JAWKQS010000004.1, read as the reverse complement.
CCCTGAAGATCGTGTTCGGGGCCGACCGCGCCGACCTGGAAGACACCTACATCGATCGCGACGTCTTCAACTGGGATCAGGCCCTGCGTCGCCTGCTGCTGGGGGCCTTCGTCACCGGCGAGCGCGCCGGCGACCGCGCGCCCGTCGAGCTGGCGGCCGGGGTCTGGATGCCCTACGAGACCGGGCCCGACGCGCTGCCCGACGTGGGCCGCCTGGTGTCCCTGGCGCGCTGCCTCATCGCGGACGCCCGCGCCCTGCGGACGGCGGAGCTGTCGGTGGCCGACTGGTGCGTGCTGCTGGCGCGGCTGATCACCCGGTACATCTCGGCGGCGCGCGTCGACGACGAGGTGGCCGTCTCGCGCTGCCTGGGCGCCCTGGAGCAGCTCGGGGCCACCGATCTGGAGGGGCGGACCATCGGCTTCGAGGTGGCCCGGGAGCTGGTGCGCGCGCGGCTGACCGGGCTGGAGGGCGGCCGGGGTCAGCACCAGGCGGACGGCGTGGTGGTCTCGTCGCTCCTGCCCATGCGCGCCGTGCCGTTCGAGGCCGTCTTCGTGCTGGGACTGGGCGAGGGGCGCTTCCCAGCCCCCGCCCGCAACCACCCCCTCGACCTGCGCCAGGCCCGGCGCATGCCGGGGGACGTGACCCCCGCCGAGCGCGACCGCTACCTCTTCCTGGAGACGCTCCTGGCGGCCCGGCAGCGCCTCTTCTTGTCGTGGGTGGCCCGCGAGCCCACCACCGGGGATCCCGTCGAGCCGTCGGCGGTCGTGAAGGAGCTGCAGTACCTGCTGCGCGGGTACGTGCCCCCAGACCGGCTGGACGCCCTGGTGGAGGTGCACCCGGTCAGCGCCTTCGACCTGACCTACTTCCCTGATCTCGCGGAAGAATCCAGTCAGGAGCCGGCGCGCAGCGTGTCGTCGGAGGCGCGCCGGGGGGCCCGCGCCCGCGCCCTGCGACTCGACGTGCAGCGGCACCTGGTGGCCCCGCCCCCCGAGGGGGACGACCTGCTCTCAGGCCTGGCGGAGCCGACGCTGGACGCCCTGGGGAGCATGCTGCGGCTGCCCGCCCCGCCCCCGCGGTCGCCGGCCCCGCCCGAGCGGCTGGTGCTGCCCCTCTACGCGCTCCAGCGCTTCCTGGAGTCGCCGCTGCAGGCCGCCGCGCGGTTCGTGCTGGGGCTGCGCGAGGACGGCACCGCCGCCCTGGAGGGCGACGCCGACGAGCCCCTGGTCCTGGACCGGCAGGCGCGCTTCTCGCTGCTGCGGGAGGCCTTCTTCGAGGGCGAGGGGGATCTGGCCGCCATGGAGGCCGCCTGGAAGGCCGGGTTCGAGCGGCTTCAGCTCAAGGGCGAGGCCCCGGTGGGGCTGTTCGCCGAGATCCGGCGCCATGAGGATCTGGAGAAGCTCGCCACCTGGGCCGCCCACCTGGACCGGCTCGAGCTCCCGGCCCTCGGGCGCTGGCAGACCTACCGCATCGGCCGGGCGCGCCCCGAGGCCGGCGCAGTCGATGCGCTGCTCCCACCCCTTGAGCTGGCCATCACCGACGCCGACGGCCGCACCCTCCCGGTGGAGCTGCACGGCCGCCTGCTGCCCATGGCGCCGGATCACGGGGCCGCGCTGCGCTGCCTGCCGGCCAGCGCGGCGGTGGAGAAGCACTTCCTGCCCGGCTTCCTGAACACCGTGGCGCTGGCCGCCGCGGGGGTCGAGCTGCCCGACGTCATGCGGGTGCTCGTCCTGCCCACGGGCGACGCCGGCCCGAGCGCCCTCGAGCGCCGCTACGCGGTCCCCCCGCGGGCCGTGTGCCAGGGGTGGCTCACCGACGTCGTGACCGACCTGCTGGTCCAGGTCCATGACTACCGCCTGCCCATCGAGACGGTGCTGGAGTGGCACGAGGAGCTGCGCTGGAAGCCCTACGCCCGGCCGTTCATCCGCCGCAACAGCCGCGACCACCCCAACAGCTCGCAGATCGGCCCCGTCCGGGTGCCCGAGGTCTTCGATCTGCCCCCCGTCGACCAGGCCCGCGCCATGATGGATCGCCGCCTCGGCCTCTGGTTCAAGGCCGAGGAGCTGGCCCGGGGCTGACCCCCTTGTCCTCGGCGTTCGAGCGCGTCAGCATGCGGAACATGAAGGTCCGCGACTACATGACGAGCACCGTGCTGGTGGTCCAGGCCACCGACCCCGCCCGCGAGGCGCTGGAGAACATGGCCCTGGGCGACGTCCGCCACCTGCCCGTCGTGGACGCCGACGGCCGCCTGGAGGGCGTGGTGTCCGACCGGGATCTCCGGCTGCCCGACTGGGCGCAGGGGATCGCCAGCGCCGACGTGGTGGAGGCCGCCCTCAAGGGCCTGACCGTGGCCGATGTCATGACGCGCTTCGCGGTGACGGTGCGCCCCGAGGCGGACCTGCTGGAGGCCGCCCACATCTTCGTGGATCTGCGCTTCGGGGTCGTGCCGGTGGTGGATGAGGCGGGGGAGCTTCAGGGCATGCTCTCGGCCATGGATGTCCTGCGCGCCTTCCTCGACGAGGCCCGCCCCGACTGAGGCGGCACGGGCGCTGCACCCGCTCCCCTCTGAGCGCCCTGTGGCACGGAGATTTGTTACCATGTCGGAACAGAAGCATGTCGTGATCATCGGTGGCGGCACGGCGGGCATCACCGTCGCCGCCCGCCTCAAGCGCAGCAAGGCCCCCCTCGAGGTCACGATCATCGAGCCCTCCGAGCGGCACTTCTACCAGCCGTTGTGGACCCTTGTGGGTGGCAGCCTCGCCACCCTCGCCGAGACGGAGCGCAGCGAGGAGTCGCTGATGCCGGCCGGCGTCCAGTGGATCAAGCAGGCCGTCCAGGCCATCGAGCCCGAGCAGAAGACGCTACGTCTCGGTAACGGCGAGGCGGTGACCTATGACATCCTGGTGGTCTGCCCGGGCATCCAGCTCCGCATCGACGAGGTGCCCGGCCTCCAGGCGGCGCTCGATCACGACGACCGGGTCTGGACCAACTACGACCTGCGCTATGTCGAGAAGGGGCAGCGGGCCATCGCGGCCTTCAAGGGCGGCCGCGCCCTCTTCACCTTCCCGAAGTCGCCCCTCAAGTGCGGCGGCGCCCCCCAGAAGATCATGTGGATCGCCGAGGAGTGGATGCGCAAGAACGGCGTCCGCGACCAGAGCGAGGTGCAGTTCATCACGCCGGGGGCCGGCATCTTCGGCGTCCCCCGCTACAAGGCGGCCCTGACCATCCAGGCCGAGCAGCGCGGCGTGGCCGTCCGCACGGCCACCTGGCTGACCGAGGTGCGGCACGAGACGAGCGAGGTGGTCCTGCGCACCGAGGCGGGCGAGACGCTGGTCGAGAAGTACGATCTGCTGCACGCCACGCCCCACCAGCGACCCTTCGCCTTCGTGAAGCCCCTCGCCGACGCCGATGGCTTCGTGGCGGTGGACAAGGAGACCCTCCAGCACACGCGCTTCCCGGAGGTCTTCTCCCTGGGCGACGCGGCGGCCGTGCCGACGGCGCGGACGGGGGCGGCGGTGCGCAAGCAGGCCCCCGTGCTGGTGGCCAACATGCTGGCCTTCCTCAACGGCCAGCCCCTGGAGAAGCGGTACAACGGCTACACGTCCTGCCCGCTGGTGGTGGGCCACAAGCGCGTGATCCTGGCCGAGTTCGGCTACGACGACGTCATCCTGGAGACGTTCCCGTTCCGGCAGGACAAGCCGCGCTACACGATGTGGCTGCTCAAGCGGCACCTGCTGCCGACGCTGTACTGGAAGGGCATGCTGCGCGGCCGGGCCTGACGCCTACTCGGCCTCGCCTTCGCCGGGCAGGGCCAGCCCGCCCCCCGCCTGCCGCTCGCGCAGCACCGCGAGCCCGCCCCGCAACCCTCCGATGTTCTTCTGGATTTCGGCCACCGCCTGCTTGCAGGCCCGGCCGACTTCGCCAGCGAACAGGCCCTCGCCCCGCGACTTCAGGGCCGGGACCGCCGCCACCGTCCCCTGGACGCCGAGGGCCTCGGCTGCGGCGATGGCGGTCGCGTCATCCCTCCAGCAGCAGCAGCATCAGCGCCGGCTCCACCTCGGGGTGGGGGTCGGCGTGGGCCAGGCAGCGCGCGGCCAGCATGCTGATCCGGGCGTTGCGGCGCAGCACGTGCTTCACCCTGTCGATGGTCGGGCAGCGGCCCGCGTCGGCGAGCAGCGCCAGCGTGGCGGCCACCCGCTCCGGCGGCGCCTGGCCCTGCAGCCGGGCCTCCGCCCGCCGGACGCCCTGGTCGGGGTCCAGCCGCAAGAGGAGCTCCAGCGCCTCGAGCTGGAGGTCGTCGGGCACGTCCCGATCGTCGAGCAGCGCCTCCACCACCGCGACGCCCGCCGGCCCGAGGGCGCGGGCCGCCTCCAGGCGAATGACGGGCAGCGGGTGGCGCAAGGCGGTCTGCACGAAGTCGCCGGCGGGCCAGCCGGCCATGCGCTCGCGGAACGCCTCGATGGCCACCTGGGGCATCGGATCGTGCAGCGCGATGTGCTCCAGCCGGCCCCGGGCGTCCCGGGGGCGCAGGGCCTGTGCCAGGTCGGCGACCACCTGCGCCAGGTGGACCAGGCGATCGGCGTCACGAATCAGGCCGGCCTTGTTGAACTTCACCTTCCCGTCCTCGACGACGATGCCCAGATCCAGGGCCTGGAGCACCAGGTCCCGGGTCGGTCGGTCGAGCAGGGCCCGCAGAAGGCGCGGTGAGCCGCGGACCACCGCGCGCGCGTCGAAGTGGGGATCGCCGACCTCCAGATCGTCCCCCTTGAACACCTTCACGATGGAGGCGCCCAGCCCCTCGGCCTTGAGCACGAGATCCGAGGGGATGCCTGCCAGCGCGACGATGCGGGTGTAGGTGGTCGAGCTCTTCCCGGTGGAGACGGTGTAGCAGTCCACCGTGAGGTCGACGCCGTCGCGGGTGCCGCTCGCCAGGGCCCGCTTCCAGAACGTCTTCGGCTGGTACTGGATGTCCAGCGCCCGCGCCGTCGCCAGGACCGCGTCGCTCCACGCCTGCTCGTAGCGCTGGAAGGTCTTCACGAGCAGGGCGATCACGCCGATGGCCCCCCCCAGCGCGAGAAAAGCGAGCACGCCCCCCATCAGTCCCCCTCCGGCGCGGTGAGGCCCAGGGCACCGGACGTCGCAGAACCGACGCTCAGCCCACCGGCCATCTCCATGATTTTACTCTGAATTTTCTCGACAGCCGCCTCGCAGGCCCGGCCCAGCTCCCCGCCCGTCGCCCGGCCGCGCAGGGCGGGCACGGCTGCTGGCGTCCCGCGCTCGCCGAGAGCCCGGGCGGCGGCCAGGGCCACCGCGGCGTCGGGATCGTCGAGCAGCCGAAGCAGCGGCGCCTGGACGTCTCCATCGGCCGCCGCCAGGTGGGCCGCGATGCTGGCCCGGGTCGCCGGGCTGGCCGAGGGTATCAGCCCCGAAAGGGCTGACGCGGCGGGTCGGGCCCCCGCCTCGGCGAGCTGGTCAAGCACGAGGGGCCGCCAGCTCTCCATCTCCGGCGACGCCAGCAGCGCCTGGCCGACCTCGACGCCCTCGGCCCGCGCGCGATCCATGAGCACCGCGAGAGCCTCGGCCCGCACCGCAGCCGGGGCCGCCGCGTCTTCGGCCACGCCGCGCAGCACGGACACCGCCTCGATCCCGCGCCGGCGGGCGGCGGCCAGCCGGACGGCAGCGTGGGGCGACGCGCAGGCGCGCTCGGCGAACCGGGCGTCGGCGCCCCGCTTCATCCGGGCGTGGAACGCCGCGAGGGCCGCGTCGGCGTCGTCCGACGCGAGCGCCGCCTGCTCCAGGCGCGCGTCCAGCTCGGGCGTGGCGAGGGCTTGAGCGACCCGGAGGCCGACCCGGGCCAGCCGCAGCAGCTTCTCGGGATCGTTCACGCTGCCGGGCTGCTCCACGGTGACCTTGCCCGCCGCCACCCGAAAGCCGACGCGCGGCGCCTCCAGGATGGCCGCCCGTGTCGCGTCGTCCAGCAGGGCGCGGACCACCGCCTCCTCCCCGCGGACCACCATCCGGCGGTCGAAGACCGCATCGCCCACCTCGATGTCCCGGCCGCGGAGCAGCTTGCCGACCGCGGCCGTCACCGTCTCGGGCGCCAGCTCCAGATCCGGCGGGATGCTCCCGCTGCCGATGATCCGCGAGAACGTCCCCGAGCCCTGGGCATCGCCGATCCGCTCCACGCGCAGCGTCGTGCGGCCGATCTGGCCCTGGGCCGCCACCCCGCCGTTGAGCCCGCTGACGGGCTCCACGGCGAGGCCCAGCGCCTCCGCCACCTGCTCCACCGCCCGCGCCCAGCGGCGGTTGAGCGTGCGCCCAAGCCACCAGATGGCGCCGATGAAGGCCGTCAGGCCTCCGCCGATCACCAGGATCACGGTCGCGATGTCGGAGGCCATCAGCCGGCCAGCTTCACGGCTGGAGCGTCTGGAGCAGGGCCGCGACGTTCGGGTCGCGGGGGAAGCGCCCGGCCGCGGCGGTGAGCAGGGCGGTGGCGTCGGCCTTGCGGCCGTGGGCGAGGGCGAGGCGGGCGGCCTCGACGTAGCCTTCGGGGCGCCCCGGGGCCAGCTCGCGCAGCTTCGCGTAGTCGGCCAGCGCGTCGTCGATCCGGCCCAGCTTGCCGCGCGCCTGGGCCCGCAGCAACCAGCCCGGCACGGCCTGGGGCTCGCGCGCGAGCAGGCGATCGAGGTGGGCGGCGGCCTCGGCGGGGCGCTCGGTCTGCAGGTCCAGCAGGCCCAGCCGAAGCAGCGCAGGGCCATGGGTGATGTCACGCTGGAGGGCCTCGCCCAGGGCCTTGCGGGCCCCCACCTGATCGCCCTCGCGCACCAGCAGCGCCGCCAGCTCGGTGGGCGGCGCCGGGTTCGCCGTCGTGAGGCCCGCCGCCGACTCGAAGGCCGCCCGGGCCGCCGGCAGGTGGCCCTCGCGCAGGTGCAGCATGCCCAGCCGCATCCAGCGATCCGCCGTGGGGAAGCGCGCCAGGGCGGCCTGGAGCGCCGCGCGGGCGTCCTCGATCTTGCCCGCTGCCGCGAGCGCAGCCGAGTAGTCCTCGGGGAAGCGGGGATCGTCGATGTCGAGCGCCCGGGCCCGCTCGAAGGCCTGGACGGCCTCGGCGGGCCGGCCCTGCTGCTGGTAGGCCCGCCCCAGCGCCGCCCACCCGGTGGCCCGCCCCGCGAGGGCGTCCGGGGCCTCCCTCAGCACCGCCTCGAGCGTCGAGACGGCCTCGGCCAGGTGCTCGGGGTGGTGCTGCCGCTCCCAGAGGAAGGTGTGCGCCAGACCCACCCGCAGCCGGGCGTCCAGGCCATCCAGCGGCGCCGCCCCCGACACCAGATCCACCAGCGAGGTGGTCTTGCGATCCTCGGGGGGCCGACCGTCCGCCCCCGGCTTCTTGCGGATGAAGTGGTCGGTGAACTTCACATGGGGCACGTCGGCGGCGTCCCCCGCGGCCATGTGGCAGCGGTGGCACGGCATCTCCGGCGAGGCCGCCGCCGCGTCGGAGCAGTGCAGCTTCGCCCCGCCCGCGGCGCCCTCCCCATGGCAGGAAAGGCAAGCATTTCGATGGGTTTCATCGGTGGCCGTGGTGTGGGGGTTGTGGCACGACGTGCACGCGAGCCGGCCCTCTCTGCGCTGGGCGCAGTCGCTCAGCGCCAGTCGGCGCCCATGGGAGTCGATGGTGAACGCCGTACCCTCGTCCCCCGCGCGCCGAAACACCGAGAGGTAGCGGGCGAGGGGCAGGCGGGGGTCGTAGCGATCCCAGCGCTGGCCGGCGTGGATGACGGAGGCGTCGGCCTGCAGGTGGCACTGCTGGCAGGTCTGCAGCTGCCGCTCGGGGCTCTCGCGGCCCGGGTTGAAGATGCTGGGATCGGGGGTGCCGGCGGCCGGGCCCTTGCCCGCGGCGCGCTCGGCCACATGGGCCGCGCCATCGCCATGGCAGCGATCGCAGCCGATGCCGTGGGCCAGGGGATCCCGGAACCGGGCCGGGATGCCGCCCAGCTCGGGCGTCAGGCCGTTGTGGCAGAACAGGCAGGGGGCCTCCACCAGCCGGCCGAAGCGCGGCTGGCCGGCCTGGTCGTAGCCCGGGCTCAGATCCCAGATCTGGCGCCGGCTGTACCAGGTGAGGGGGAGCTGGACGAGCTGGCCGTCCACCTCGCCCAGGTAGGAGCGGGTGTGGTTGCCGGAGCCGATGATGTACTTCGCCTCGATGCGGCGCACCCAGCCGGCGTCGCCGACCACCCGCTCCTCCTGCCAGAGCCGGCCGTCGGCGTCGCGGGTCGCCCGGTACACGAAGCCCGAGGCGGCGTGGGTCACCTCGGCCTTCTCGTAGTCCTCGATGACCTCGGCGTCCTTGCCGGGCGCCAGGGATCGGCCCATGCCCGTGGCGGCGAAGGAGGCCACCTCGTCGGGGTGGCAGTCGGCGCAGGCGGCGTTGGCGGCCGTCGGATCGGCGCTCATGGGGGGCAGCGTCGCGGGGGCCTCGACGGGCGGGGTCGTCGGCGGGGCCGCCGCGGGGGCGGCCGGCGGGGGGGCGTCCTTGCAGGCGACCAGCGCCATGGCCGCCACGAGCGCGAGCCCGCCTGGCCTCATCGCGCCGGGCCTCATCGCGGCAGCGCCCCGCGGTCCACCTTGCCGCGATCCCCGCGGGGCAGGGCGTCCACGAAGACCACCTCCCGCGGGTACTTGTAGCGAGCGAGGCGATCCTTCACCCAGGTCTGCAGATCCTCGGCGGTGACCGGCGCGCGGGTCGCGACGACGGCCCGCGTCAGCACGAGGCCATCGCGCTCCACCCCGATGACGGCCACCTCCTTGACTGCGGGGTGGCGCAGCAGGCAGTCCTCCACCTCCAGCGGGCTGACCCACTGGCCGGCCACCTTCAGGAGGGCGTCGGCGCGCCCCGAGAACCAGTAGTAGCCATCCTCGTCGACGCGGAAGAGATCGCCCGACCGGCACCAGTGCCCGTGAAACGTCTGCCAGGACGTGTCGCGATCGAGCCAGTACCCCTGGGCCACGCTGTCGCCGCGGATCCAGAGCACGCCCAGCTCGCCCGTCGGCACGGGCTCGGCCCCCGGCCCCTCGGCGTCGGCCGGGAGGATGCGCAGCGTGTAGCCATCGACCGGCCGCCCGAGGGAGCCGCCCTTCACGTCCCCCGGCCGGTTGGTCAGGTAGATGTGGAACATCTCGGCGCTGCCGATGCCGTCGTAGACCGGCACATCGAACCGCGCCAGCCAGCGCTCCAGCAGGGCCGGCGGCAGGGCCTCGCCCGCGCTCAGGCAGAAGCGCAGCGACGAGAGATCCACGTCGGCGCCCTCGGCGTCGGCCTCCAGCAGCTTCGCCATCAGCGTGGGGACGTTGGTCAGGATGGTGGCGCGGTAGTACGCGACCGCCCAGGCGACGCGCTCGGGGGTGGGCTTCTCGCTGAAGAGCGCCGCGCAGCCCCCGACGGCGAACGGGAACATGAGGTTGGTGCCGGTGGCGTAGCCGAAGAACAGGCGGGGCACGCTCACGCAGGTGTCGTCGGCCCCCCAGCCGATGGTGCCCTTCGCGTAGACCTCGGTATTGAAAGCGAAATCCCGGTGGCAGTGCATGGCCGCCTTGGGGCGCCCGGTGCTGCCGCTGGTGAAGAGCCAGATGGCCGGGGAGTCGCGGTGCGTCACCGGCGTCGTCGTCGCCGGGGGCGTGGCGGCCAGCGTCGTGGCGAGGCAGCGGGGATCGGCCAGCGGGGCCTCGGGATCGTCGAAGGTGCCCGCGTCGGGGGCCAGGAACACCGCCCGGCCGGCCAGGGCGTCACCGAGCGCGCCCGCCACCTCGGGCGTCGTCACCACGGCCCGGGCGTCCACGTAGGCCACCACGTCCGCCAGGGTCTCGGGCGGGGTGAGCGGGTTGCCGAGCGTCACCACGAGGCCCGCCTTCAGCGCGCCAAAGAACGCCCACACGAAGGGCGGCACGTCGGCCAGCACGAGGTAGACCCGCTCCCCCGGGCGCAGGCCCGCGGCCGCGTAGGCCGCCGCCATCCGCAGGCTCTGGTCGGCGACCGCCGCGTAGGTCCAGGCCCGCTCGCCGAACCGCAGCGCCGTGCGCCCGCCCCGCCCCTCGGCGAGGCGATCAAAGAGGTAGTAGTCCGCGAGGTTGAGCGCTTCGGGCAGGGCATCCATCCCGCCAGGATGGGCCGGCCGGGGCCGAGCGTCAACGGCGCGGGGGGGATGCCATGATTCGTCGAACGACGCTGTCTTTCACAGCAAAAGCGCCCACACCCAGCCGTCGCTCCCCCCGGTACCTGGACCCCCCGCCCCTGGCCCGAAACTGGCACGGGGCGCGGCCACCCCCCACGCGCCCCGACGAGCTCCCATGCACCGCCTCCTCCTCCTCGCCCTCCTCGCCCCCTGGCCGGCCCTGGCCGCGCCCGCCGACCCGGCCTTCGAGCCCGCCTCCGTCCCGGCCACCGGCGAGCACGCCGCCTGGCTACGGATCCCCCGCGCGGGTCGCTACACCCTGGAGGCCCAGAGCCCCTACGGCGTGCGGCTCACGCTGGTGGATCCCATGACCGGACCGGGCGAGACCGCCGGCCGCCCGGGCGGCGTGGATGGTCGCCTGGACGTCCTGCTCGACGCCGGCACCTACCGGGTCGACGTCGCGGGCCCGAAGCTCGGCGAGGGGGTCGCGACCCTCGACGTCCGCGCCTTCACCGACGTGGGCCCCGACGACCTGCGGCTGGAGGAGGGCGCCACCGCCGAGGGCACCCTGGCCGATGGGGAGGCCCGGGGCTGGTGGATCCACATCCCCGAGCGCCGCGGCGTCGCCATCGAGGCCGCCGGGGCGGGGCTGGCGGATCTGCGGATCTGGAAGGACGGGCAGTGGCTCGTCGACGCCCTGCCTGGCTGCGCGCTGGCGTCCGTGACGCCCGGCGAGCCCCGGCGGCAGTGCGGCCTCTCGACGCTGCTGGAGCCCGGCCTCTACCGGGTGGTGGCCTACGGCGGGCCCCTCGTGGACTGGAGCCAGGCCGGCGCGCCGGGCCGGGATCGGGTCGTCGTCCGCGCCAGCCTGCCCCGGCTGGCGATGGCGGGCACGCGGCGGATCGAGGTAGGTCCCCTGGGCGTCGAGCGGTTCCGGGTGCCCGAGGGGGCGGGTCTGGTGGTGGTCGATCTGGACGCCGTCGTCCCCGCGACCCTTGGCGTGCGCCCCTACGACGTGGTCCGCGCGCTGGCGCCCCCCACCGCGTCGCAGACGCTGCGGGTCGACGCCCGCCGCCCCACCCTCGCCGTCACGACCCGGCTGCGAGACGCCGTGATCAGCTTCACGGCGCCCCCGGGCACCGCGGGGACGCTGCGCTGGCTGCCGCCGGACGCCGGCCCGCTGCGGCTGGAGCCCGGCACCTGGTTCGCGACGCTGGCCCACACCGCCGGCCCCGAGGACGCCCCGGTGACGGGGGTCTGGATCCGCACCGGGCCCGATGGCCGCGCCGAGGTGGCCGCCACCGACGCCGTGCCGCTGGGGCCGGCCGGCATCGACAGCCGCTTCAACCTGGCCGGGTCGACGAGCGTCGTCGCCGAGGTCACCGAGGAGGGCCCCTACCGGCTCGAGCTGGAGGGCGGCCGCCTGCGCGTCGAGCCCTGGTGGCTCACGCCGCCGGTGGGGTACAGCCCGCCGCCCCTGGTGCCGCTGGTCGAGCAGACGCTCACCCCGGGCCTGTACCGCGTGACCCTCGAGCCCGACCAGCCCGGCCAGGTGCGCTGGACGGTGAGCGGCTCGGCGCCGGGCCCCATCGTCCCCCGCAGGCTGCGGTGGGACGTCCTGCAAGTCGCTGAAAAGACGACACTTTCCCTGTTCGCGTCCGCCCCCCCCGGCGTGCAGCTCGCCCTGGTCAGCCGGTCGCTCCCGGTGGCGGTGGGTGCGGGCATCCCCCTGCGCCTCGGCCCGGGCGAGCGCGTCAGCCTGCCCGTCCTCGCCGCCGAGGGCGTGGTCGTGGCCACCCGGGCCGACGGGTCGCGGCTCTCGGTCTCGGTGGGCGGCTCGCCCTTCGGGGAGTCGGCGCCGGCCCGGGCGGGCTTCCTGGTGGTGCACAACGACCGCGACCAGCCCACCGACGCGGAGGTGCGCGTGGTGCCCGAGGCCGTCGCGGTGGGGGCCATCCCCCGCCTGACCGCCGCCCACAAGGCGGCCCTGCCGACGTTCCCGCTGCTGACGGCCGCGGCGCCCCAGGCCCTGGATCTGGAGCGCGACCAGCAGTCCACCTACCGGGTGCAGGTGGACAAGCCGGGCCTCTACACGGTGGAGAGCACGGGGCTGCTGGCGACCGACGGGGCCCTGCGCACCCGCACCCGGACATCCGTGGGCGGGCGAGGCGGGGGCGGCACGGGGCGCGGGTTCGCGGTGACCGGGTACCTGCGCGCCGGAGAGTACCAGCTCACCGTGCGGACGCTGGGGGCGTCGGCCGGCCACCTGGGCCTGCGCCTGCGGTCCGTGCCGTTGCAGGATGAGGGCAGCCTGGCCGTGGGGCGGCCCGTGCGGGTGCGCCTGCCCGCCCGGACGGCCGCCCGCTACGCCTTCGACGTCCCGACGGCGGGGCGCTACCGCATCCGCAGCGTCGGCCCGGGCGGCGCCGTCGACTGCCGCATCGAAGACGACGCCGGCTTCCCGCTGGCCCCCGCCGAGGCCCGCTGCAGCCGCACCGTGTACCTGCCGGCCGGCCGCTGGCACCTGCTCTTGCTGCCCGGCACCACCGAGGCCGTGCGCCTGACCACCATCGACCGCGACGAGGACCCCGTGAAGCTGGAGGGCCCCGGGCCCCACCCGCTGCCCTTCGGGGGCCTGGCGGAGCACGTCTGGCACGAGCCGGCCGACGGCCAGCCCCGGACCCCCCACGTCTGGACGTTCACCCTGCCGGCGGACGTCGACGTCAGCATCGGCACCAGCGAGGCCATCGTGGCGGTGCTGCTGGGCCAGGATGGCCAGCGGATCGCCGCCATCGGGGCCAACGACACCTGGGAGGGCGCCCTGCCGCGGGGGGCCTACCGCGTGGAGGTCCAGGGGGCCTACGCCGACGACGGCAGCCCCTACTCCCTCAGCCTGACGACCACCCAGCTCGTCGCGGGCGCCAGCAAGATGGCGGCCCGGGACGACGACACCCGCATCCCCTTCGCCATCGGCGAGGCGGGCCTCTACACCCTGGTCACCAGCGGGGAGGACGACGTCCGCCTGACGGTGCTGGACGCCGACGGCCAGGTGCTGGCCCGCGCCGACGACCAGCCCGAGGACTGGAACCCCCGCCTGACCTTGCCCCTGGCCCCGGGGCGCTACACGGCCATCATCGACGGCATCGAGGATGACGGCATCGAGCTGCGGCTGCGCCACGACCTGCCCGTGGAGGCGCCGCCCCTGGCCGTGGGCAAGGCCACCAGCGTGGTGCCCGTGGGCGGGGGCATCGCCCTCCCGCTCACCGGTGTCTCCGCCATCGTCCGCGCCGAGATCCAGGCCGAGGAGGGGATCTCGCTGGCCCTCGAGGCCAGGGACGGCGACACCTGGCGCGTCCTCGCCGAGGCCCAGGGCCGCCGGCCCACCGTGGCCGCTCGCCCCGATCCGGCGGTGCCGCTGCGCCTGCGCGTCACGTCCCTGGACGAGCGCGACCGCCTCGCCCTCGTGCGCACGACGGGGCTCACCCCCGCCCCCCTCGAGGCGGCCCGCCTGCAGGCCGGCGCGGCGCCGGCACCCAGCGGACAAGTCGCTGTATTCCCTCGGTTTTCCCCGGGCATCCTCGCCCTCTCCGACCTCCCGGCCGGCGCCCTCGTCTGCCCCGCCGTCGGCGCAGGCTGCCAGCCGGCCTGGATCGGCCCCCACGCCGTCGGCGCCACGCCGCCGGTCTTCCTGGTCGGGCCCGGCGCCTTGCGCGGCCAGCGCCTCGTCCTCGGCGAGCGCGCCGTCGTGCTGCCCACCGGGGCGGCCCCCCTCGTGGTGGACGGCGTGCAGGGGGTCGGGCCGCGCTGGGTCGAGCTCGAGGATCCCATCGGCCAGCCCGGCGTCGCCCTCACCGGCGGGGCGACGGCCTACGCCCCGCGCCGGGCCGCCGCCGCCGAGCTGGCCGGCGCCGTGGACGCCGCCGCTGCCCAGGCCCGCGTCTGGTCCGCCGATGGCACCGCGCTGACGTCGCGGGCCCGGACGCGCCTGCTCACGCTGCAGCCCGAGGAGAAGATCCAGGGCCGCTGGGCCGGCGAGCTGGCCCCGGGCACCGCCCGCGTGCTGCGGCTGCCGGCGCCCCGGGCGGTGCGCGCCACCCTGGGCGCCGGCGCGGCCCTGCTCTCCCTGGAGCCTGCGCGCCTCGCCTGGGCCGCGGACGCCGCCCTCGTCGAGGACGTCGACACCGCCGGCCTGGTGGTCGTGCTCAACCCCACCGACGGCCCCGTCCCCGTCGCGCTGGCCCTCGAGCCGGCCCGTGTGACCCCCACGGTGGGTCCGGGCGCGCCGGTGGAGCGTCGCCCGGCCCGGGCCGGCACCACCCGGCTGCCGGTGGCCGCCGACGCCGGCTCGCGGCTGCGGGTCATCGGCGCGGCGGGCCGCTTCGTGACGGCCGACGGGCGCGTGCTCCCGCCCGACGGGGCCTCCGCCGCCGCCGGGGGCGAGCTCTGGCTGACCCATGGCCGCGATCCGCTGGCCGTGTGGCTGGAGGCCGAGGGCCAGGATGGCCCGTTCCCGGAGGGCGAGGTCGTCCCCGCCGAGCCCGTCGACGGCCCCGTCACCCTGGCCCTGGACGGCCCCAGGCGCCTCGTCATCCGCCTCGACCACCCGGCGCTGGTCACCGCCCGCGCCCCCCGGGGCATCGTGCTGCACGGCGCCCCGGACGGCGGCCCCCTGCGGACCGGCCTCGACGGGGAGCTGGACCTGTGGCTGCCCGCCGGCACGGGGGAGATCGACGTGCGCGCGCTGGGCGACGAGGTGCCCAGGGGGGCCCTGGTCATCGGGATCGAGGCCCCCGTCGACGTGGGCGAGGGCCTGGGACCCGCCACGCTGCTGGCCCCCGGTGACACCCGCCTCTTCCGGCTGACCACCACGCGCGAGGGCCCGGTGGGCCTCGGGATCCGCGCCGACGTCGACCGCGTGCAGGCGCGCCTGCTCGACGCCCGGGGGGCCGAGATCGCCGCCGGGGCCAGCCTCATGCCCGAGCTGGCGCCCGGGGTGTGGCTGCTGGCCCTGCACCTGCCCGAGGACGCCCCGGCCACCCGCGCGCGGCCCGCCGTCGTGGGCCTGGCGGCCCCACCCGACACCCCGCCGCCCGAGGAGGCCCGCGCCTACCGGCCCGTGGCCATCGCCCCCGAGGCGCCCCGCCCGCCGGCCGCGCTGCGCGCCCCCCAGGGCGCCCCCGATCCGTCCCTCTTCGATGGAGAGGTGCATGAGGTGGCCCCCGAGGACAGCGCCGACGACGGCGCCGACGGGACCGACGACAGCGCCCCCGACGGGACCGACGACGGCGCCGAAGCCCCTGAAGAGACTGAAGAATCCCCGCAGGATCCCGACGGCGCCGGTGGGCCCGACGGCGAGTCTGAAGCCGACGACGACGCCGAGGGCGTCGGCACCCGCAACCCCAGCACCCGCCGGGAGGCCCCGTGATGTCCCCGCTCATCCCCCGCCCGCTGCGCTGGGCCCTGCTCCTCATCGCCCTGCTGGGCGCCGCCGCCCTGGCCCGCGACGCCCTGTACGACGCCCTCTGGCAGCGCCCGCCCACCGGCGGCACCGTCGTCGTGCCCGACACCTGGCTGCGGCGCTGGGATCCCGTGACCGTCTTCTTCCCCTCGGACCGGGGCACCCCCGGCCCGGAGGATCGGCCTGAGCGCTTCGTGCGCCTCACGCCCGAGCAGCCTGGGGCCTTCACCTGGCTCGACGCCCGGACGCTCCAGTTCCGCCCGGCGGAGCCCTGGCCTCCGCTGGGTCGGTTCGAGGTCACGGCGGGCGACACGACCGCCCACCTCGCGACGCTGCTCGCCCCGCCCACCGGCTCCAGCCCCTACGACGGCGAGACCGAGCTGGCGCCGGTGGAGTCGCTGCGGCTGACGTTCACCGATCCGCTGGCCCCCGCCGCCCTCGGCCGGATGCTGCACATCGAGCTGCGGCCGCTGCCGGGGGTGGGCGCGGGACCCGTGCGCGTCCTGGACGCCGCCGACTACGTCGTCAAGCCGGTGCCCCGCGGCCAGGCCGGGGTCCGGCCAGCTACGACGTCCGCTTCGCCCGCCCCATCCCCGACGGCACGCGGGTGCGGGTGCGGATCGGCCTCGCCGACGACCCCCGCGCCGAGGCGGAGGCCGCGGCCACCCTGACCTTCGCCACCCGAAAGCCCTTTCGGATCGAGTCGTTCGGCTGCCCGGGGGCCGAGGTGCCCGTGGCCCCCGACGGGACGCGCTACCCCCAGGACCAGCCGCTGCAGTGCGGCCAGAGCCGGCGGGTGGTCGTGCGCTTCACGGCCGCGCCCCAGGGCCTCGGCCCCGTGGAGGCCCGCGACCTCGTGCGGCTGGAGCCCCCCGTCGACGACCTGAAGGTGGAGGTCTCGGCTGATCGCCTGCTGCTCACCGGCGACTTCCTGGCCGAGGTCCCCTACCGCGTCGGGGTGGTGCCCATCGCGCTGCGCGACGAGGCGGGCCGACCCCTGGAGCTGCGCGGCGAGAGCGTCACCTGGCTGTGGTTCACGGCCCCCGAGCGGTCGCTGACCTTCGTGCAGACCAGCGGCATCGCCGAGCGCTTCGGCCCGCGGCGGGTGCCCGTGGAGGGCCGCGGCCACGCCCGCGCCGACCTGCGCATCTACCGCATCGACCCCCTGAACCGCTCGTTCTGGCCGTTCCCCGACACGCAGGTCGAGATCCACGAGGACGCCATGCCCCCCGGCCCCGGCGAGGTGCCGGCCCCCTGGGACGCCGCCGGCCCCATCCCCGCCCCGGAGCTCGACCGGCGCCTGGCCGCCCTGGGCTCGCCCGGCTTCTCGGGCCTCGTCGACCTGCCCCTGGCCGGGGTGGGGGCGCGGTTCGGGCTGGATCTGGCCCCGAGCCTCGCCCGCATCGCCGGCAAGGACGCCCCCGGGCACTACCTGGTGGGGCTGCGGACGCTGGAGGGCAGCGAGCGCACCTGGATGCGGCTCCAGGTCACCGACCTGGCCCTGACGACCATCGAGCGCGAGAACACGGTGCGCCTGGTGGTGACGTCCATGGCCACCGGCGACCCGGTCGCTGGCGCCGAGGTGGTGCTGGAGGGGGCCGTCGGCATCGGCGACGACCGCCGCTTCCGCGAGATCATGCGGGTGAAGACCGACGCCGCCGGCGTGGCCACCTGGACGGCCGACGTCGCCCTCGCCGGCCGCCCGGCCGTCGGGCGCATCAGCGTGCGCAAGGGCGACGATGTGCTGGTGCTCGACCCCATCCACGGGCCGGCCCGGTTCGAGGACGACTACTGGGCCACCTACGCGGCCACCTGGCTGCAGAGCCTCGTGGAGCAGGGGCCGAAGCTGGTCGAGACCCCCGACGCCCGGGCCCACCTCTTCACGGAGCGCCCCGTCTACCGGCCCGACCAGCCCGTGCACCTCAAGGGGTGGCTGCGCACGGCGCGGCGCGGGCAGCTCGTCCCGGCCACCGGCGAGGGCTTCGTCCGCATCGCGGGGCCGGGAGGGGCCTCCTGGCGAATCCCCACAAAGCTGAGTGAAAACGGGACGTTCTACACGAAGTTCGAGGAGGCCGACCGGCCCACCGGCGTCTACACCGCCACCTTCGAGGACGCCCAGGGCAAGCTGCATGGCCAGGTGACGTTCACCCTGGATGCCTACCGGCTGCCCACCTTCAAGCTGGGCCTCTTCGCCGACGACCCGGTGCCGCTCGACCGGCCCTTCACCGTCACCGGCATCGCCGACTACTACGCCGGCGGCCGCGTGGCCGAGCGGCCCGTGCGCTGGCGCGTCACCCAGTACCCCTACACCTGGAAGCCCGCGGCCCGGCCCGGCTTCGTCTACAGCGTCGACGCCCGGTTCAGCCGGGGCGCGCGCCGCTTCGAGTCGACCCCGGCCCTCACCCGCGTGGCGGCCACCGATCTGGAGGGCCGCGCCCGCCTGACGCTGGATCCGGGCCTGGAGCCCTCGGCGTGGCCGCGCACCTACGTGGTCGAGGCCACCGTCACCGGGGCCGACGACCAGACCGTGACCCAGGTGCAGCGCATCCGGGCGCTGCCGGCCTTCGCCCTGGGGCTGAAGGCGCCGCGGTTCCTGCAGGACGCCCGGGCCATCCCCGTGGAGATCCTGGCGGTGGACGGCAAGGGCGAGCCCGTCGTGGGCCAGGCCCTCAAGGTGCACCTCAAGCACCGCCAGTGGCACGCCCACCTCCAGGCCACCGACTTCTCCCAGGGCGAGGCGCGCTACGTCACCGACACCGTGGACGTGGAGGTGGAGACCCGCGAGGTGATCACGACGGCCGAGCCGCTGAAGCTCGACCTGCCGCTCGCCCGCGCCGGGGTGTACCTGGTCGAGGTGGAGGGCCAGGACCGGCTCGGCCGCGCCCAGGTGGTGGCCGTGGATCTGTACGCGGCGGGCCCGGAGCCCGTGGCCTGGGCGCCCCCCGAGGCCGGCACCTTCCACGCGACGCCCGACAAGGGCGAGCACGCCCCCGGCGAGGTGGCGAAGCTGGTGCTGGAGAGCCCGTTCCAGAGCGCCGTCGCCCTCGTCATCGTCGAGGGGCCCGACCAGAACATCTACCAGCGGGTGGCCGTGCGGGGCGGGCAGGCGGTGGTCGAGGTGCCCATCGACCGGTCCTACGCGCCGCGGGTGCCCGTGCACGTCGTCCTGCTGCGCGGGCGCAGCGAGGCCCCCGAGCCCGCAGGCGACAGCACCGCCGACCTCGGCCGCCCCGACCTGGTGGCGACGACGACGTGGCTGGCGGTGGCCCCCGTCGATCACCAGGTCCAGGTGGCCGTCACCCTGCCCGAGACCGCCCTGCCCGGCCAGCAGATCCCCCTCGATCTGCGGCTCACCGATCCCCGGGGCCAGCCCATCGCCGGCGAGGTGACGCTCTGGCTCGTCGACCAGGCGGTGCTGGACCTCGGCACCGAGCAACCCCTCGATGCCATTCCGGATTTCCTGATCCCCCGCCGGTCGGAGGTGGGCCTGCGCGACACCCGCAAGCTGGCGCTGGGGCGCATCCCGTACACCCAGATGCCCGGCGGCGGCGACGGCGACGACGACGATGATCCCCTGGCCCAGGCCACCATCCGCCGCGACTTCCGGCCGGTGCCCTACTACGAGCCGGCGCTCCAGGTGGGCCCGAACGGCCAGGCGCGCATCCAGATCACGCTGCCCGACAACCTGACGCGGTTCGCGGTGCGGGCGAAGGCCATCAGCGGAGATCGCTTCGGGTACGCCACCGGGCACATCGACGTGCGGCTGCCGGTGCTGGCCCAGGCCGTGCTGCCCCGGTTCGTGCGGCCGGGGGACGAGGTGGTGGCAGGGGTCATCGGGCGGGTGGTGGAGGGCCCCATCGGGGCCGGCGCGGCCCAGCTCGACGTGGAGGGGGCGACGGTCGTGGGCGAGGCGAAGGCGGCCCTGGAGTTCGGCGCCGACAAGCTGGCCCGGGCCGGCTTCCGGCTGCGGGTGGGCGACGCGAGCGACCGGCTCGCCGTGACGCTGGGCGTGCGGCGCGAGGCCGACGGGGCCGCGGATGCCGCCCTCATCGAGCTGCCCGTCCGCCCCGATCGCCGGCCCGAGAGCCGCGCCGGCATCGTCGCCTTGCCCGTCGGCGGCCAGGCCGAGGTGCCCGGCGTCGGCGACGACGTGCGCCCCGGCACCCTGGAGCGCCGCCTCGTGGTGACCGACCAGCCGGCCCTGCTGCGCGCGGCGGGGGCCCTCGACGGGCTCGCCCAGCGCCCCGGGGGCTCGACGGGGGCGCGCATCGCGCGGGCCCGCGCCCTGCTCGCCGGCTCGAAGCTGCGGGAATCTCTCGGCTTTCTGGGGGACGATCTCATCCGGGACGCCATCCGCGGCACCCTGGATCACGTGGGCCAGAGCGTGGACGGCGACGGCCGGGTGGCGCCCTTCCCCGGGACACCGGGCCAGGTCCACCTGACGGCGGCGGCCGTGCTGCTGCTGGCAGAGGCCCGGGCGGCCGGCTTCCCGCCGCCCCGGCGGCTGTGGGACCGGCTGACCGAGACGCTGCGCCAGGCCCTCCGATCCGACTACACCGGGTTCGTCCAGGGGGCGGCGTGGGTCGAGCGCGGCGCCGCGCTGGAGGCCCTGGCCGCCGCCGGCCGGCTCGACGCCGGCTACCTGGACGAGCTCGGCCGGGTGGCCGGGAGCCTGGGCCCCGAGGCGTCCGCCCGGGCCATCCTCGCGGCTCGCAAGGGGGGCGTCGCCGCCCCGCCCGCCCTGGCCGAGGGGCTGCGCAAGGCCGTGCGCACCGAGCTCAAGGGCGGCCAGACCGTCTACGCCGGGCTGGCCGGCTTCGACGCCGCCCGCGACCCCGTCCTGCGGGCCGACGAGACCACCGCCATCGCGGCGGTGGCGCGGGCGCTCCAGGCGGCGAAGCCCGACGATGATGCCCTGCCCGTGCTGACGGCGACGCTGCTGCGGCTGGCGGACGCAGGAGGCTTCGGCAGCCCGGAGGCCGACGCGGAGGCCCTGCTGGCCCTCCAGGAGATCCCCGCCCAGGGCTCGGGCGGGGGGCTCGA
Organism: bacterium; assembly: GCA_041389985.1. GTDB lineage: Bacteria > Myxococcota_A > Bradymonadia > UBA7976 > UBA1532 > JACKDP01. The sequence continues at coordinate 131,974 of JAWKQS010000004.1, read as the reverse complement.
GGTGGCCTTCGCCGGTGACGGCGCCCCGGCCCCGCTGGTGCTCGCCCCGGAGGCCCCCCTGGTCTTGAGCCGGCTGGAGGCCGGTGGCCCGCTGACGGCGCGCCTGACCCGGGGAGGCCCCGCCGAGCTGGCCTGGTGGACGCGCCACGTCCCCGCCGGCCCGGGCGCCGAGGCGCCGGCGGCGACACGCGGCTTCGTGATCAGCCGCACCTGGCGGCGCGTCCAGGCGGGCGACGTCCCCGCCATCATCGCGCCCGTCGCCGAGGCGGGGGCGACGCTGCCGGTGAAGATCGGCGAGGTGATCGAGGAAGACGTCCAGCTCGTCAACCCGGAGGATCGCGTCTACGTCGCCGTGGAGCTGCCCCTGGCCGCCGGCCTCGAGCCCCTGAACCCCGCCCTGGCCACCGCGCCGCCCGAGGCGCGCACCAGCCACCCCCCCACGCTCGCCCCCGACTACGCGCAGATCCTGGATGATCGGGCCATCTGGTACTTCCTGCGGCTGCCCCGCGGCACCTACCACCTGTACCTGCGGACCCGGGCCACCACGGCGGGCCGCTACCAGCAGCCGGGCGCGGCCGCCGAGGCGCTCTTCGATCAGGCGATCTTCGGCCAGAGCCCGGGCGCGCGGGTGGACGTGCAGCCGTAGCGCGCCCCCGGCGCTGCCCTGCCCGGGGGTCCGAAAAGAAAAAGGCCAGGAGGTCGCCCTCCTGGCCTTTCCCCGTGGTGGTCGGGGCGAGAGGATTCGAACCTCCGACCCCATGCTCCCGAAGCATGTGCGCTACCAGACTGCGCTACGCCCCGCCACGCGCCTGCTGCCCCTCGCGGGCCAGCCGGCGAAGCTCGGTGATGGCCGAGCCGTATGATCCGCTCCCGAAGACCGCCGAGCCAGCGACGAACACATCGGCGCCGGCCTGCGCAACTCCGAAAACGGACGCGGAATTTATGCCTCCATCGACCTCGATGTCAACATCGAATCCTTCGGCGTCGATCCGCGCCCGGAGGCGCCGGATCTTGTCGAGGATGGCCGGGATGAAGTGCTGGCCGCCGAAGCCCGGGTTGACGCTCATCAGCAGCACCAGATCCACGTCGCCGAGCACGTGATCCAGCACGCTGAGGGGGGTGTGCGGGTTGAGGCTGACCCCCACCTTCGCGCCGGTGGAGCGCACGAGCTGCAGGGTGCGGTGCAGGTGGACGCTGGCCTCGGCGTGGACGGTGATCAGATCGGCCCCGGCGTCCCGGAAGGCCGGGGCGTACTGGTCGGGGTCGGTGATCATCAGGTGGACGTCGAAGGGCAGCGTGCAGGCGCCGCGGATGGCCTTCACGACGGGCGGACCGAAGGTGAGGTTGGGGACGAAGTGCCCATCCATGACGTCCAGGTGGATCCAGTCGGCCCCCGCGGCGGCCACGGCCTCGACCTCGGCGCCGAGCCGGCTGAAGTCGGCCGAGAGGATGGACGGGGCGATGCGGGGCCCGGGGCGCGCGGCGGTCATGGGTCCTCCCGGCGGCGGAAGCGGGCCGCGAAGAAGGCGTCGGTGCCATGATCCTCGATGCGGGTGGCCACGTAGCCATCCGTCATCAAGGGGGCCCAGTCGATGGCACCGGCGGGCGGATCATCCCGTGTAAACAAGGGGTTGCGCTCCAGGAACGCCTCCGCCTGCCGAGGCCCCTCCTCGGGGGTGTCGGTGCAGACGCTGTAGACGAGCACCCCGCCGGGGCGCACCCCGAGGGCCGCCGCGTCCAGGATGCGCGCCTGCAGCTCGGCCAGGCGGCCGATGTCTTCGGGGGTGCGCCGCCACTTCAGCTCCGGGTGGCGGCGCAGCACGCCGAACCCGCTGCACGGGGCGTCCACCAGCACGCGATCGAAGGGGGGCGGGCCGTCGAGGGGGACGGTCCCGTCGTGCTGCTGCACGCGGACGCACTCCAGATCCCGCAGCGTCTGGGCCAGCCGGTCGGCCTTGCCGGGGTGGGTGTCGGTGGCCAGCAGCCGCCCCTCGCCCTGCATCAGCCGCGCGAGGTGGCGCGTCTTGCCGCCGGGCGCCGCGCACACATCCCAGACCGTCTCGCCGGGCTGCGGATCGAGCAGGTGCCCGACGAGCTGGGCGGCCTCGTCCTGGACGCGCCACCAGCCGTCGCCGAAGGAGTCGCTGCCGAAGGGATCGGGGTGGTCCTCGAGGTGGAGCGCCTCGGGGGCATAGGTGCCGCGGACGACGGTCGCCCCCTCGGCCTGGAGGCGGTTGAGGAGGATCTCGGGCTCCAGGCGGGCGCGGTCGGGGCGAATCGTCAACGGTGCCGGGCGGTTGCAGGCTGCGCCGCGCCGCGCCGCCAGGGCCGGCCCCCCCTCGGCCAGCCAGCGCAGGACCAGCCAGCGGGGCTGGCTGAGGCGAGCCGCCAGGGCGCCGGGCTCGTCGCCCCGGGGGGGCTGGTCGCCGTGCTGGCTGAGCTTGCGCAGGACGGCGTTGCACAGCCGCGCCATGGGCTCGCCCCCGAGGAACCGGGCCTGGTCGACGGCGGCGTCGACGGCGGCGTGGTCGGGGATGCGATCGAGGAAGAGGATCTGGTAGGCCGCGAGCCGCAGGACGCGCCGGATGGGCACCGGCGTCTGGTCCATGCCCTTGCGCGCGTGCTGGTCGAGGGCGTGATCGAGGCGGGCCTGCCAGCGGGTGGTGCCGGCCACGAGCTCGCGGACGAGGGCCTGATCGACGCGGGACAGGTGGGCCCGGCGCAGGGCCCCATCCACGGCGGGCTGCAGGAAGGCGTTGTCATCTTCCAGGGCCGCGAGGACCTCGAGGGCGGTGGCGCGGGCGCCGCCCCCGGGCGCGGGGCGAGGATCAGGGCGAGGCGCCTCGCGGCGGGGGCCGTCGCGGCGTGGGCCGGGCGGGCCGTCGCGGCGCGGGCCCTCACGGCGAGGGCCATCCAGCCGGGGTCCGCCAGGGCGGGGCCCCTTGGGCGCGCCAGCGCGCGGGCCCCGGCCCGCGGAGTAGGGGGGCTTCATGAGAGGACCTCACCGGGCGGCAGGATCGCCGAGTAGAAAGACGTTTCCGTCCAAGGCCTTGCGGCCGGGACGCTGGAGGCGGGTGAGCACCACGGCGCCCTCGCCGCAGGCGACGACCGGCCCGTCCGCGGCCGGCGCGAGCACCGTACCCGGCGCCCCCTCGCCCGTCGTCACGCGGGTGGCGTGGACCTTCCAGGGCTCGCCGCGGAACTCGAAGAACGCGCCCGGCCAGGGCCAGGTGCCGCGCACGCGGTCGTGGACCGCCCGGGCCGGGGCCGACCAGTCCAGGCGCCCATCCTCCTTGCGGAGCATGGGGGCGAGGGTGGCGTGGGCGTGATCCTGGGGGGTGAAGGCCAGCGTGCCGGCGCAGAGGGCCTCGATGGCCTCCACCATGGCGGCCGCGGTGACGTGGGCGAGGCGGTCGAAGACGTCGGCGGTGGTCTCATCGGGGCCGATCGCAGTGCGGCGGACCAGGCCCACCGGGCCCGTGTCCATGCCGGCCTCCATCTGCATGATGCAGACGCCCGTCTCGGGCAGCCCGTGGATGACGGCCCACTGGATGGGCGCCGCGCCGCGCAGGGCCGGCAGCAGGCTGCCGTGGCCGTTGAGGCAGCCCAGGGGCGGCAGATCCAGGTACCGCTGCGGCAGGATGCGGCCGTAGGCCACCACCACCATCAGGTCGGGGGCGAGGGCCTGGAGCGCGGCGTAGCTGTCGTTGCCCAGCCGGGGCCACTGGAAGAGGGGCAGGCCGCGGGCCTCGGCGAGGGCGCCCACCGGCGTCTGCTCGACCCGGTTGCCACGGCCCTTCGGCCGGGCGGGCTGGCTGACGACGCCGACCACCGGGATGCCCCGATCGAGCACCGCCTGGAGCGTCGGCACCGCGTACTCCGGCGTGCCCATGAAGACGACGCGCAGATCTTCGGGGCGCCTGGCCTGCGTCACAGCACGGCTCCCCCGGCCCGCCGGGCCTCGTCGTAGTCCATCAAGGTGGCCTTGCGCTCGAGCTGGCCCAGGCGATCGACGTAGAGGCGGCCGTCCAGGTGGTCGATCTCGTGCTGCAGGCAGACGGCCTCCAGGTCCTGGGTCTCCAGGCGCTGAGGCTGGCCATGCTCGTCGAGGTACTCCACCACCACGCGCTGGGCGCGCTCGACCTCGGCGGTGACGCCGGGCAGGGACAGGCAGCCCTCCCGCCAGATCACGGTGCCGCGGCGCTCGACGAAGCGGGGGTTGATGAGGGCGCGGGCCGAGGCGCGGGCGTCGCGGGGGGAGCAGTCGATGACCACGACCCGCAGGGCCACCCCCACCTGGGTGGCCGCGAGGCCGACGCCGCCCTCCTCCCGCAGCGTGGCGAACATGTCGGCCACCAGACGCTGGACGGCGGGGGTCACCGACGGCACCTCGGCCGCCACCTCCAAAAGCCGCGGATCCGGCCACTTGAGCACTTCGAGCACGGCCCCTCCTCTGCGGCGCGCACCCTAGGGCGCGGCGCGCCCAGGATCAAGGGAGCGCTGCGGGGGCCAGTTCGTCGATGCGTCCCGGCTCGACTGGTGGCATGCTGGTGTGCGGTGATCTGCCGACGATGACGGACTCGACTCCCCTCCACGTGCCCATCCTGCCGGACGACGGCGATCGTCCCGGCCAGTACCGCGGTGCCCGGCGCGCCTTCGCCACCCGCCTGTTCAACCGCGCGGTCTACCAGCTCGACCGCGACATCTCGGGGGTGGTGGGCTTCATCGGGGCCGGCCTCTGGCACAACGTCTGGGAGGCCTCCGTCGAGGACGAGCGCTGGGTGCTGCGCATCCCCCACGGCCCACCGCTGCCCGAGCACGATGTGCGGCTGCTGCGCGAGGCCCGCGTCCTCAACTGGGTGCGCACCCGGGCCGTGGATCTGCGGGTGCCCCGCCCCGTGGCGCTCGTGCACACCTGCTTCGGCCTGGCCTCGCTGCAGACGTTCGTGCCCGGCGCCCCGGTCGAGGGCAGCGCGCGGGTGGCCGCCGTGGCGAGCGCCGCCCGGGCCTGCCACCGCATCCCCGTCCCCTTCGACTGGGAGTGGCTGGAGTCGTACCCCACCCGCCGCGACCACGCGCTGGAGCGCCTGGAGCGGGCCCGCGTGGTCGATCTGCCCGAGGCCCGCGACGCCTGCGCCTGGGTCGAGGCCCACCTGCCGCCCGACGAGCCCGCCAGCCTGCTGCACGGGGATCTGCTGCCCCAGAACGTGCTGGTGACCGAGGACGACGCGCTGGTCGCCATCGACTGGGCCGAGGCCATGGTCGGCGATCCGGCCTATGACTTCTGCATCGTGAACCGCGGCATCCGCCGCCCCCTGGGCGAGCCGGACGCCCGGCGGCGCCTGCTGGACGCCTACCACGCCGCCGGCGGCTCCCAGACGGTCACCATGGAGCATGTGCGGGGCCAGGAGCTCTCGCTCATGCTCGACTGGCTCGCCGTCGAGGCCAGCCCACAGGACAACGACGAGGCGCTCAACCGCCTGCGCAGCCTGCTCAAGCGTACGAAATAAAAGAGGTTTTCAGACTGGTCACGGCGTCCGGGGCTGCCGGCTGTTGCCCGGCCGGCTCGGCCGCTCCGCCATGGGGGGCAGCAGGATGGTCGCCTCGACGGGCAGCGCCGCGCCCACCTCGCGCACCACCTCGCGCGCCTGCTCCACCAGGCCCTCGTCCTCGCGGCCCTGGTGGGCCTGGGCGGCGTGGATGACCGCGTACTGGATGGCCAGCACCCGGGGATCCTCGGGGCGCGTCTCTGGATCGGCCAGGCCGTTGGTGAGCAGCACCTCGGCGCGCCCCGCCTGGAACCGCAGCAGAGCCTCGATGGCCTCCAGCGTGCGCAGCCAGTCCTCGGGTCGGGGCAGCGTGCGCGCCAGGGCGAGGCGGGCCCGCAGCAGCCGCTCCACCACCTGGGGATCGTCGCTGCCGCCGCTGCGCCAGAGCTCCAGGCCCGCCACGGCGCACAGCCGCGTGTAGAGCAGCGCGAAGTCGCGGGAGTGCTCGCGCAGCACCAGGAAGCGCCGGTACCGCTCGTCGCTCTTGAGGGCCCGCAGCCCCGACTCCGCCTCGGCCAGCCGCCGGCCGTAGAGGAGCTGGCGCACCCGCGTCAGCGCGCTGTACACATGGGGCGCGGTCACCCGCCCGCCGGGCCGGTTGCTCGCCGCCTCGGCCAGCAGGCGCCCCGCCGCGTTGCGCTCGCCCGCCTCCAGGTGGATGTGCGCCTGGAGCGTGCAGGCCCGCCCCCGCAACCCCGTGAGGCCCCGCGCCCGGGCCGCCATCAGCAGCTCGCGGCCCGCGGCCCGCGCCCGGGCCACGTCGCCGTGCTCCAGGGCCAGCAGCGCCTCGCCCATGGTCAGGCGCAGGGTCATGGGATCCTCGGCCGGCAGATCCCGCGCCAGCTCCCAGGCCCGCACCATCACCGTCTCGGCGGCGCGCCCCGCCCCCTCCGCCCGGCAGACCACCGCCTGGGCGTGGGCCTGCGCGATGCGATCCAGCGTCGTCGGCCCCGGGATGGACGAGTCCACCAGCTCCCGGGCCTCGGCGATGGCCTGGGGATCGTGGCGCCCTGCCAGGATGCGCGCCCGCACCAGGCGCGCCTCGGGGGTGTCGATCCCCCGCACCAGCTCCTCGGCCAGGAAGGGATCCAGGCCCACCAGCAGCGTCGCCAGGCGAACCCGCGCGCCCTCGGGCAGGTGGGCGGCTTCCTGCGTGATGGCCTCGTCGACGCGGCCGCCCACCAGGGCCAGCTCGAGCCGCCGGGCCGTCCAGCGCAGGCCCTCGTCGGGCACCTCCTCCGCGAGGCGCCCCAGCACCTCCGCCGCCGCCAGGGCCCGCCCGGCGCGGGTCAGGCAGTCGGCCTGCTGGAGGTACAGGTTCACGCGATCGATGCGGGGATCGGCGCTGTCGAGGGCCAGGGCGAACAGCTCGGCCGCCCGCACGTGATCGCCGGCCTGCTGGGCCTCGGCCGCGGCCATCGCCGCGTACCGCGCCGCCTTCTCCGCCTCGCCCGCCTCGCGCCAGTGGTGCCGCAGATCGCCGGCGCTGCCCCCCGTGGTCTGCCAGGCCTTGGCCAGCAGCACGTGCATCTGGCGCGTCAGCGCGGGATCCAGGGCCCCGCGGGCCACGTGCATGAGCCGCCGGTGCACGGGCACGGCGTCCATGGAGCCGTCCGTGCTGCTCTCGACCCGCACCAACCCCGCCACGATGAGGGCCTGGAGGGCGTCATGCACGCCGTTGGCGTCCAGCCCGCAGGCCCGCTCCAGGACACGCCCCGGGACGGGGCCGCGGCAGAGGCAGACCGCCGCCAGCGCCCGCTGGGCGCCATCGGGGAGCGCCGCCATCCGCCGCGTCACCATCTCGTCGAACGTCGGGGGCGGCCCCTTGGGGTTCTGCCGGATCTCGGCCACCAGGGCCTGCACGAAGAGGGGCACGCCGTCCGCCTGGCGCTGGACGTGATCCGCCAGCCAGGCCGGGGACTTGCCCAGGTGCAGCTCCAGGAACTGCATGGTCTCTTCGGGGGTGAACGGCTCCAGCACGATGCGCTCGGTGCCGGGGTGCGCCGTCAGCAGATCGATGAAGGCCGCCAGCCGGCTGTTGGGCGAGACCGCATCGGGGCGCAGCGTAATGACGAAGAGGCACGGGGGCAGGCCCCCCCCGCGCTGGAGCACCTCGATGACGTCCAGCGTCGCCGGATCGGCGAGGTGAAGATGCTCCAACACCACGATCAGCAAGCGCTTTTCGGCCACCTCGCGCAGGAGCGTCTGCAGGCCCAGGCCCGGGCTCACCGAGCCATCGGCCATGCCGTGCATATGGGGCGGCAGCAGCTCACCGAGGAAGGTGAAGCCGTCGATGAGGGCGGCGCGCTCGGCCTCGGGCAGGTGCCGCATGATGCGCGCGCACTGCTTGCGGTAGGCCTCGGCCAGGCGCTCCACCATGGTGTCGAGGCCACGCAGGGCGACGTGATCGCGGTGCAGGCAGGTGCCCGTGAACGTGGACGCCCCGAAGAGGCGGGCCTCCTGGGCGAACGTCTCGACCAGGGCCGACTTGCCCGCGCCGCTGGGCCCCTCGATGAGGGCGATGCGCCCGCGCCCGTCCCGGACCGTCTCGAGGGCGCGGTGCAGCGCCTTGCGGGCCGCCCGCCGCCCCACGAACTCCACCTCGGCGTAGTCCGTCTCGAGGGGGGCGTCGAGCATCTCCAGGGCCTCGCGCGCCGACGGACGCTCCTCGGGGGCCTTGGACAAGAGCTCCATGCAGACGACGGCGAGATCCGCCGGCACCCCCGGCACCCGCTGCACCAGCGAGGGCGGCGGCGTGGTGCGGTGGGCCTGCGCCACGTCGGCCGAGTCCCCCTCGAAGGGGGGCGTGCCCGCCAGCAGCTCGTAGAGCACGACGCCGACGGCGTAGACATCGGTCGCGGCCGTCACGGACGAGCCCAGGGACTGCTCTGGCGAGAAATAGGTGGACGTGCCGAAGACCTGGGACAGGCTCTGCCCCTCCCCGCCCGGCAGCAGCTCCTTCACGATGCCGAAGTCCACCAGCTTGACCTGCCCGCTGCGATCCACGAGCACGTTGCTCGGCTTGATGTCGCGGTGGATGCAGCCGTGCTCGTGCAGGTAGGCGAGGGCCTGGAGGAGCTGGACGATGGTCTGGCGCACCCGCTGGGCCCGGTCGGGCCGGCAGAGCACCCGGGGATCGGTCACCAGGCGGTTGTGGCCGTTCACGTAGAGATACAGATCGACGCCGTCGATGATCTCCATCGTGTAGAAGTACTGCTCGCCTTCGTGGTGCAGATCGTACAGGGCCACCAGGTTGGGGTGGCTCAGGCCCGCCACGGCCCGGAACTCGCGCTTGAAGTAGTGCAGGGCGCGCGGATAGGTGAACTTCAGCACCTTCAGCGCCACCTCACGGCGGTTCACCGGATCATAGACCCGGTAGACCTCGCCCATGCCGCCGCCCCCGATGCGGCCCCGGACCTCGTAGCGGCCCAGGCGGTCGGGGATTTCGCGGGTGCGCTCCTCCATCTCGCGCTCTCTCTCGATGACCTTCAACAGATAGCACGCCCTCGGCCCCAGCCGAAGGGGGGCGATGGGGTACCCCGAAGCGACCCTCCATGTCCATCCCGATCGCCGCCCGGCGCCGATCACCACCTGTCGTGTCATCGGCGCGTGGTTCATGGCACGATGCCGCGGGACGTCGCGCGGGGGGTGCATGAGCCGGCTGGATCAGTTCGAGAGCGTGTTCCGCGCGGCCGCCAAGCCGGTGTACCGGCACGAGGCCCGCGTCTTCTCCCACGCCCTCATCGTCACCGACCTGCCCGCCGAGCAGGCCGCGGCCTTCGGGGAGCGCGTGCAGAGTTTCCTCAAGGGAATCAACGGCATGCGCTTCACCGTCGTGGACGCATCCCGGGCGCCGACGGTGGGCGATCTGCTGGCCCTGATGGACGCCGAGCGGCCCGATCTGGTCTGCGCCTACCGCAACCTGCACTCGAGCGGCTGGCGCTGGCCCTACACGCTGGGCGACCACGTCGTGGTACTCACCCAGGTCACCGAGGTGCCGGTGCTGCTGCTGCCGCGGCCCGAGGCCGAGGCCCGCTTCGAGGACGGCGGCACCGACCGGGTGATGGCCATGACCGATCACCTGGCCGGCGATGCCGGGCTCGTGCGCGCCGCCGCCTCCCTGACCAGCCCCGGGGGCACGCTCTTCCTCACCCATGTGGAGGACGAGGCGGTCTTCGATCGCTACATGGGCCTCATCGGCAAGCTCCCGGCCGTGGACACCGAGGTGGCCCGGGAAGGCCTGCTGGGCCGCATGCTGCGCGAGCCCGCCGACTACATCGAGTCCGTGCGCGCCGCCCTGGCCGCGGCGCAGGTGCCCATCCGGGTCGAGGCCGAGGTGACCATGGGCCACCACCTGTCGGTCTACCGGCAGCTCATCACCCGCCACGCCATCGACCTGCTGGTCTTGAACACGAAAGACGCCGATCAGCTCGCCATGCACGGGCTGGCCTACCCGCTGGCCGTCGAGCTGCGCGACGTGCCCATGCTGCTGCTGTAGGCGGCCTCGCGCCGCGACTGGAGAACCGAATGCGCTGGCTCGCCCTCGTCTCGCTGCTGCTGACGCCCCCGCTGGCGACCCCCGTGCTGGCCGCCCGCCCCCTCACCGTGAACACCTACACGGCCGCGGGCGCGGGGTTCCCGGAGCTGGTCCGGGCCGAGGCCGGCATGTTCCTCAGCCGGCGCTTCAGCATGGAGCTCGTCACCGGGCTGCCCACCCCGGAGCTGGTCACCGAGTTCCCCACCCTGCCGGCCCTGGACGAGCTCAACATCATGGTCGGCGGCTCGTTCACGGGCTGGTTCGTGGGCTACTGCGACGGCATGCGGCCGCCGGTCAACAGCATGCTGGTCTCGGTGGGCGCACGGCTCAACGTCGCCGCCCCCTTCTCGCTGGAGGCCGACGGCGTGCAGCTCGGCCCCACCGCCGAGGTGATGATGGGCTACGGCCTCATGACCGCCGACGATCTGTTCGTGGTGCGCGCCCAGGTGGGCGTGATGATGTACGCCGACAACGGCTTCGGCATCGGCCCCAACATCGTCGCCACCGTGGGCAAGGCCTTCAAGTAGGCGTCTCTCAACGAGAAAGCAGGCGTCGCTCCACCGCATCCGCCAGGCCGCCCACGAAGTCGAGGCCCGAGAACCCGTTGGCATCCCACAGGCCGCCCGGGCTGAAGACGTTGAGCTCCACGATGCGATCGCCGATGAGATCCATCCCGGCGATGAAGAGGCCATCGGCGCGCAGCCGCGGGCCGATGGCGGCGGCGACGCGGGCCATGACGGGGGTCAGGCCCCCCGGCGCGGCGTGGCCGCCCTGGAAGACGTTGCTGCGAAACTCGCCCCGCCCCGGCACCCGCCGCACCGCCGCGGCCTGGCCGCCCACCACCAGGATGTCGCCGCCCACCAGGATGACCCGGGTGTCCCCCTCCACGGCCTCGGGCACGTAGTCCTGGGCCATGGCGAAGGCGTCCCGGCAGAGGACATCGATGATCTGGCTCAGGTTTTCGCTGCCCGCCTGCACCTTGAAGACGTCCTGGCCCCGCGTCCCCACCAGGGGCTTGAGCACCACCGACCCGGGCGCCTGCTCGACGAAGGCGCGCACCGCCTTGGGATCGGCCGAGACGAGGGTGCGGGGGTGGACCTCCCGCGGCAGGCAGGACAGGTAGAGCTTGCTCTGGGCGCGGGCCAGGCCGTCGGGATCGTTGAGCACCGCGACGCCAGCGTCGCGCACCAGGCGCAGCAGATCCAGGGCGGTGCGGTGGGCCCAGGCCCGCGCGTCCCGCCCGGGGTTCGTCCGCACCAGCACCCCGCCCAGCTCGAAGAGCGGCACGGCCTCCGGCCGCCCCGCGTGCAGCCGGGCCAGGGCCGCCTCGGGGCTCGCCGACGGACCCTCCAGGCAGACCGCCGCCAGGAGGACGCGACCGTCGGGGTCGAGCTCCAGCCCCGTGACCTCCCCCACCGCCACGGCGTGGCCGCGGTCGAGCAGGCCGCACACCAGCAGCCAGGTGGTCTGGTCGGGCTTGATCCCCGCGCGCTCGTTCACGATCACCGCGATCCGCATCACGCCCCCAACCGGCTGAAAGTGTTGATGATTCTACCCGATGCTCGCCGACGGATCCTGGGAGGCCCGCAGGCGGATGACCGCGGGGTGGTTCTCCTCGATGTGGCCCAGGTGCAGGATGCGGCCGCCGGTGCTGGCCACCGGATCGACGCTCTTGCCGATGACGATGCCGCTCTCGGGCGCCCGGTACTCGCGCTCCACCTCGCCGAAGATGTTGGTGAGGCGGGCCACCACCTCGTCCTTCTCCACCTTGTCGGCCACCTCCGGGAAGACCTCCAGCAGGCCGCCGTGATCGGTGTACAGCCAGCGGGACGACGAGCAGACCACGGGCTCGGGCACATCGACCGGGCGCCGCTTCGGGAGGAGCCCCAGATCCGAGAGCACCGCCCGGATGCCGCCCAGGGCCCGCTTGATGTAGGAGGCCTGGAAGCGCTGGGGATCGCCGATCTCCAGCGTCACCGCCGGGATGCCGAGGCTCGCCGCCGTCCCGCGCAGGGAGCCGTCGGTCGGCGAGTGGTCCAGGATGATCTGCGGGCGCTGGAGCAGGGCCATGCGGGCCGCCGTGTCATCGCTCAGGTTCGCCCGCACATAGAAGGAGTTGGCGCGGCCGAAGCTCGCCGTGTGCAGGTCGAACAGGTAGTCGAAGTGCTTCACGATGCGGTCGAGGAACCGCGCGGCGTACACCTGGGCGGCGTTGCCGTCGTCGCGCCCCGGGAAGAGGTGGTTGAGGTCGAAGCGCGGCTCCAGCAGGCGCCGCCGGGACAGGTAGCCGGGCAGGTTCACCACCACCACCCCCACCAGCGTCCCGCGGAGCTGCTGGGGATCGACCCGATCGAAGAGCCGGTGCAGCACCGGGATGCCGTTGAGCTCGTTGCCGTGCAGCGCCGCCGTCAGCCCCACCACCGGCCCCGGCCGCACGCCCCGGAGCACCAGCACCGGCAGGGCCACGGGCCGCCCCAGCGCGTCGTGGACCAGGTGTACGAGCAGGCGGCTGCGCTGGCCGATGGGCAGCGTCTCGACCTCCAGGCGGTCGACCCGATGGGTCCGCAGGAAGACGTTGGAAGCGGGCGTCTCCACGGTCATCTCCGAGGCGGTCAAGGGGCGGCGGTTGTCGCGCGCCAGCCGGCTTGATACACGATCACGCGATGGCAGGCGAGGACACCTGAATGCACGACACCCCGTCGGTCCGCTGGTTCGAGCCCGGCAGCTTCGAGCCGGAGAACCACTTCTACACCCGGGTACTCAACGCCCAGATCCACCCGCTGGTGCGGTTCTTCCTCAACCTGGGCAACGAGCGGATCGTCGAGCGGTACTGCCACCTCAAGCCCCGCGTCGACCGGGCCGCCCTGCTGGCCCTGCTCACCGACCAGCCTCGCCACCTGCGCTGGGCCGGCTGTGATCTCATGCACGTCACGTCGGAGGAGGGGCACCGGGAGATGGTGGTCATCGAGACCAACTCCTGCCCCTCGGGCCAGAAGTCGATGCCCCTCTTCGACGACCTGCAGGAGCAGGGCGGCTACCGCACCCTGGTCGAGCAGGCCTTCGTGGGCCTCCTGCTCAAGCGCCGCCTGCCCGATGGCGAGGTGGCGGTCATCTACGACAAGAACGAGATGGAGGCCACCGGGTACGCCGCGGCCCTCGCCGACGTCCTCGGCCAGCGGGTCCTCTGCGCCCGGTTTCGCCACGACGACGACGACCCGCCCGTCCGCTTCGACGACGGCCTGATGAGCGTGCGCGCCGAAGACGGCACCTGGATCCCCATCCGGGCGGCCATGCGCTACGTCACCCAGCGCCCGTGGGACCGCCTGCCGCTCCACGCCCGCACCGCCATCCTCAACCCGTCGGTGGTCTGCCTCGCCGGCGGCCGCAACAAGGCTGTCGCCGCCAAGGCGTACGACATGTTCAACGCCCGCCACCTGCTGCACGGGCTGGGCATCCGCACGCCGCTCACCATCCGCGACGTCAGCCTGAGCGAGGTCCCCCTCTGGGTGGAGAGCATGGGCGGCCTGGCCGTGGTGAAGGTGCCCTACAGCAACGCCGGCCAGGGGGTCTACACCCTCACGAACGCCAAAGAACTCCATGATTTCATGGGCTTGGAACACCGCTACGACCGCTTCATCGTCCAGGGGCTCATCGGCAACGCCGGCTGGAGCAGCACCACCCCCCATGGCCGCTTCTACCATGTGGGCACCGTCCCCAACCGGCACAGCCAGATCTACGTCTCCGACCTGCGCATGATGATCTGCGCCGGGCCCGAGGGCTTCCGGCCCCTCGCCGTCTATGCCCGGCGGGCCCAGGACCCCCTGACCGCCACCCTCGACGCCGGCAAGCGCTCGTGGGACCAGCTCGGCACCAACCTGTCGTACCGCCGGGCCGACGGCACCTGGGACACCGAGACCGGCCGCCTGATGCTCATGGACAACCGCGACTTCAACCGCCTCGGCCTCGGCCTCGACGAGCTGATCGAGGCCTACGTCCAGACGGTCATGGCGGTCGTCGCCATCGATCGCATGGCCGACCAGCTCTACAACAGCCGCGGGCGCTTCCGCATGAGGCTCTTTCAGTCCCTCAACGACGACCAGCGCCTGCTCAACGAGATCATGCTCTGATGGCGAGGACGCTGGCGCGCCCCGGCGCCGCGCACCGGAGGGATGGCAGATGGGCCAGAAGACGAGCCCGAAGGCGGTCCAGAAGACGAGCCCGAAGAAGAAGGCCGCGAACCAGCGCCGCAACGCCCCGCGGTTCCGCCGCCGGGTGGGGGCCACCCCCGCCGAGCTGGTGGCCCCCTTCGACGCCAGCCCGACCGAGATCCGCCTGACGGTCTACGGCCCCCAGAGCTACCAGTCCGGCCCCGCCAGCCTGGCCGACGCCCTGGCCCCCCCGCCGGGGTCCGTCCGCTGGATCGACCTCGTCGGCCTCGGCGACGTGCCGGCCCTCGAGCAGCTCGCCGCCGCCCACGGCATCCACCCGCTGGCCCTGGAAGACGTCGTCAACCTGGACCAGCGCCCCAAGGTCGAGACCTACGAGGACCACCTCTTCCTCATCCTCAACCTCTTCGAGACCCAGGCGCCGGGTGAGCAGCCCTCGGGAGAGCGCGAGCAGATCGCCCTCTTCGCCACCCACGACGTGGTCATCACCTTCCGCGAGCGGCCGGGCCCCTGGTTCGATCTGGTCCGGGCGCGCATCGAGAGCGACCGCGGGCGCATCCGCAAGGCGGGCACCGACTACCTGGTCTACGCCCTGATCGACGCGGTGGTGGATCACTACTTCCCGGTCCTGGAGGGCCTGGGTGACCGCCTCGACGCCCTGGAGGACGCCGTGCACGAGGGAAAGAGCGGCCTGCTGGAGCCCCTGGGGGCCGTGCGCCACCGGCTGCGCCAGCTCCGCCTCACCCTCTGGCCCACCCGCGACGCCCTCGCCAGCCTCATGCGGCAGGACGTCCCGCTGGTGCGCCGCGAGACGCAGCCGTACCTGCGCGACGCCTACGACCACACGCTGCGCCTCGCCGACATGGTGGAGACCCACCGCGACTCGGCGGCCAACCTCTTCGAGGCCCACCTCGCCCTGTCCGGGCAAAAACTCAATGAGATCATGAAGGTTCTCACCGTGATCTCCACCGTCTTCCTGCCCCTGGGCTTCATCGCCAGCCTCTACGGCATGAACTTCGACCGGGAGTCTCCCTGGAACATGCCGGAGCTGGGGTGGGCGCTGGGCTACCCCTTCGCCCTGCTGCTGATGGGCGGCACGGCCCTGGGCCTGCTGCTGGCGTTTCGTCGCCGCGGCTGGCTGCACATCGAGAGGATCGAGTAATGCCCCGACCCGCCTGGCCTGGCCGGCACCCCATCCCCGTCGGGACGGCCTGGCGCTGGTGCCTGGGCCCTCTGACGCTGTACGCCGACAACCGCCCCTCCGAGTGGCGGCTGAGCTGGAGATCCGAGCGGGATCCCACCCTGGAGCCCGGCGAGCTGGGCCCCATCGATCCCGCCGACATCCCCGCCGAGGGCCTCCAGGCGGCGCGCTTCACCTCGCACCTCGACGAGGTCTCCCTGGAGCTCGTCCCCGGCCTGGCCGACCGACCCGTGGTCATCCGCCCGGACACGGCCTTCTGGCTGCTCGGCGGCGAGCGCGTCGACCTCTTCGCCAGCACCCCGGTCTGGGTCGGCCTGCGGGCGGGGGAGTCGGGCCGCACCCTCACCGACCTGCCCAGCTTCCGGCCGTCCGACACCTGGTTCGGCCCCAACCCCCGGGAGGGCGAGCTGGCCTACTCCAGCAAGACCCGCGCGCGCCTCGACCGCGAGCCCCGCGTGCACCCCTTCCGGGCGGCCACGCGCATCACCGTCGTCAACCACGAGGCCGATCCGCTGCGCATCGAGCGGGTGAAGGTGCCCGTGCCGAACCTGGCGCTCTACCTCGACGAAGAGGGCACGTTCTGGACGTCCCCCATCTCGCTTGAGCGCATCGAGGGCGGCACCGTCGGCCGCCTCCAGGTCCTCGACGGCCCGCCCGCCGAGGCCGTCGGCGCGACGCTCGTCGCCCCGGCCCGCCAGCCCTGGCGCGAAGCCCATGGCCTGACCCGGGCGCTCGGCGCCCTGCTGAGCTGAGGAGGCCCCATGGACACCATCTTCGAGTTCCTCACCGGGGGGCGAGCCGCCAACCTCTTGAGAGCACTGGCGATTCTCGGCTTCGGCGTCCTCGCCGCACGCATCGCCATGGCCGCCTTCGACCGCTGGCTCGCGCCGCGGTTTCCCAACCACCGCATCCTGCTGAGGCGGGCCGTCTGGTATGGCCTGCTCTTCCTCATCGGCGCCTCGACGCTGCGCCAGCTCGGCTTCAACCTGTCCGTGCTGCTCGGCGCCGCCGGCATCCTCACCGTGGCCATCGGCTTCGCGTCCCAGACCTCCGCCTCCAACCTGATCAGCGGCATCTTCCTGCTGACGGAGCGCCCCTTCACCATCGGCGACATCATCACCGTCGGCACCACCACCGGCGAGGTGATCTCCGTCGACCTCATCTCGGTGAAGCTGCGCACCCCGGACAACCTGCTCGTCCGCGTCCCCAACGAGATGCTGCTGAAGTCGCAGATCACCAACCTCAGCCACTTCGCCATCCGCCGCCTCGACATCGCCCTGCCCATCGCCTTCGACGGGGACGTCGGCAAGGTGAAGCGCATCCTGCTGGCCCTCGCCGACAAGAACGCCCTCGTGCTCGATGAGCCCGCCCCGATGTTCATGATCAAGGGGTTCGGCACCTACGCGCTGGAGGTGCAGTTCTCCGTCTGGGCCAGCCGCCTGACGTTCCTGGAGATGCGCAACAGCATCCAGACCGAGATCCAGAAAGCCTTCGCGGACGAGGGCATCCGCATCCCGGTGCCGCGCTACGAGGTGCAGGGCGGCGCCGGGCTGCCCCCGCCGCCGGCCGCCTGATCTCAGCCCCGGCCCGGTGCGATAGCTCGCAACGCCGGATTGGCGGCGACGGCCGTCGAAGCCTGGAGTTGCCGTAGTGTTGCCAGAAAGCTCCGTTCCTCAACGGAGAGCGCTTCCGATTGCTCTGTGTTCCCCGACATGAGCGCCTCAAAGATCGGACGGAACGCCCCCAACTCTGCCTCATCCATCATTAGCGAGATGAACCAAGGGGGTGTCAGAGGCCAGACCGTCGCGAACACCATGGCGAGCCCATTGACTACCGAGGCTGCCTGCGCCCCGCCTTCATTGTGGTTCAACACGTGTCTCTGAACGTCGAGGAGCCTCCTTGCGAGCGCCTCTGGCCCGAGCTTCGCGTCTGAGAAGGGCTTCGCCAGATGCCATAGCCCGATGCCTGCCAGCAGCCACATTTGGACTTCCGCCGTTACCGTCCCGAGCGGCGGCGGAAGCTCTCCGAATTCCGAGTCATCTGCAGATAGGCAGCGCAGTACCCAGCTGACGAACAAGAGCGGACCCGGTGCCAAGACCTCCTCAACCACCCTCTGCGCTTCCTCTCCACTCGTACTTGCGACAACGCAGACAAGCGCTGCGATGTTGGGAGCGTCCTTTGGCGCAACCTTCGCGACCGCTTCTGGCTGCAAGTCACCCATCCAGGGGATGAGCTGGCACAGTGCCCACAATTCCCCGCCTGATCAGCATGGTCCAGCCGACGGAAGTACTCGCGAATATCGGCGTAGCGCTTGGCCCGAAACATCGCGACTGCCGTGCTAGGCGCCACTCCGCCATGCACCTTCTGGTCCCCAGGGAGGGCCAGCGCCCTCAGCACCGTCTCGCGGAGATTCAGGTGCTCCAGCAGCGGCAGCAGGTCTTCGCACGCATACCAGATGCGGAGAAACCGGGCGAGCGTCGGCATGGCCTGATCCGACCGCTTCATCGCCCGGGCGATGCGATACAGCGGCTCAGCAACCTCATACAGCGTGTGCCGACCCACCCGAATGCTCTGGACCAGGTGGTCCTTCTGCATTCGCCGAAGCTGCGTCGACGCCGACGTCTCCGGCGTGAAGGTCACCTGGGCCAGTGCCTTGACGGTCATGGGCCGCCAGTTCTCGGCCAGCGCCTCCAGCAGGGTCGCCTGCCCCGGTGGGAGGCGGGCAAGCTGCTCCTGGAAGTACGGCGTGAGCTCATCCGCGAACGCGTAGAAGCTCTCGACCAGATCATCGAGCGACTCCCGGGTCAGGTAGGGAAAGACGAGGGCCATGGCCCGCGGGTTCCCCCCGGTGAATGTCCGCAGCGCTCTGACCCGTGCGAGGCCCTGCGGGCTGGCCAGGAAGCTCTCCAGATCAGCCTTTCCGCTGTGCTCGGCGAGCCGACGGAGCATCTCCCGGCACTGATCAGCCGTAAGCGGTTCGAGCGTCCGGCGATTGAGGGTGTGGAAGAAGGGCTCGGATTCCTTGAGGAAAGCGGCACTCGCTGTTCGTGAACCCGCCATGATCGACCAGTTGACCTCGGTCTGCAGCAGGCGTCGCAGGCTCTGTTGCCCCGTACGACCCAGGGCGACGAACAGGATGTCGAGGTTCTCCAGGAAGATGATCAGCGACCGGCCCTGTAGCCGGGCCTTGATCAGCGCCACCGCCTTCTCCGCGACCGCCGACAACGGTAGCTGTTGCAGGCGCTGGAAGAGGGTCTGTGGATCCGGCAGGCCTGCCTCGGTCGGCATCGCGTTCAGAATGCGGCCCAGCAAGGCCTCCAGCGACGCAATGCTCTCCTCCTCCTGGAGGGCTGCCACGACAAACGCCCTTCCGGCCAAAGGGTCCGTCGTCAGCGCCTGGTGCACCAGGGCCAGCAAGTGACTCTTGCCGGCCCCACGAGGACCCACCAGCAGCTCATAGCGGCCGCCACCACCCACGGCGACGTCACGAAGGCTGTCCGCCAGGTGTTGGAGCAGCTCATCGCGGCCCACGAGCAGCGTGCGCAGCAGCCCACGGTCGACGAGCCAGGGTGAGTAGCGAGAGGGTGAGGTCAGCATCACAGGCCGCGCTCCTGCATCCACCACCTCCGCAGGACGTCGAGCCGAAAGCGCCAGCGGTGGTCCGTGCCCTCACGGACGAAATACTGGTCCTTTCGGAGCCGGCCAACGGCTGTGAGGACTTGCTCTCGGTTCGTCCCGAGGCGAGCGGCGAGGTCAGCCAGCGCGACTCCCTGAGGCTCCAAAGCGACGGTGTCGAGGAGAGTCCTGGTCAGGGCCAGCGTCTCGGCTGGCAGGTAGGTCGCCAGGCGCTCAAGATAGTGGCTCAACTCCAATGGATCGCTGTCATCCGCGATGAGCTGCTGGAGCGCGCCCTCGACTTCTGCCTTGTCGAGCCGTCCCAACCGGCGAAGCCGGTCGGCCATGTGCTGGATGACAAGTGGATGACCCTCCGACCGCTGGGCGATGAACTGCGCAAGGGCAGGAGGTGGGGTGCCCGGCAGGAGTGAGAGCAACGCTTCGGCCAGCTTGACTGCTCCGACCTCGTCGAGGAGCGGGACGATTTGCTTGTCGACGTCGTTGATGGGGTCGTTGGCGTAGCCGCGCTGTCGAAGCTGCTCCATGACCTCCTCGAACCCGATGGATCCAGTGACAACCATTCGAATACGCGGGAAAGCCTGGCGGGCCGCCCTGAGCCGGTCGAGCAGCACCATGGCTTCCTCGGCGGCGCCACGTCGGGCCAGATCGCCGAAGAAGAGGGTGAACTCGTCCCAGAAGAAGACGACCTGGCCGTCTTCCGGGGTGGCTTCGTTCACCTCATGGAGCAGCTCATCGAGGAGGATCTTCCACTGCGTCGGTACGAGCTGCACTCGAACGCCCTGAACATCCAGACCCAGGCCAAAGCGGGCCATCAGCTCGCTCACCTTGCTCTTGACCCGGGTCAGTCGCCCGACGAGGTGGTCAACATCATCCGCCAGGCGGGCGACGAACTCCGATGCGCTCTGCAGCCCCTCCAGGTTCCGCATGATGGGTGTCACGCTGTCGGGAGGATAGGCGAGCATGCGCCGGCAGATGCTGGTCTTGCCCACCCGGCGCGGCGCCAGCAGGGCGATGCTCTGGCGCCGGAGGACCAGCCAGTACTCCTCGATCTCCCGGTCCCGGCCAATGACCGCGTCGGCCGGAATCGCCCCACCTGGATTGAGAATCGCTCCACCTGGACTGATCATGCACGCCTTCCCTAGACAAACCTGTCGTACGACACATTTGTCGTACGACTCCAGTTTGTCAAGTCGGCCTGATCTCAGCCCCGGCCGGTGGCCGTCTGCCGCTGCAGGGGCGACCGCCGGGGGCCGCGGGGGCTGCGGCTTCGGACCATGGCGCGGGGCGCGGCGCTGGGGCGCTGCTGGTGGGCCGGCAGCGCGGCCCCCACCTCGAGCAGCCGCCGCAGGCGACCGAGGGACCGCCCCACCAGCCGGCGGGGGACCTGATCCCCCAGCTCGGCCAGCACCCGGGCCGCCACGCCGAGGCCCTGCGCCAGCCGCGTCCCGACCCGCACGCAGCTCTGGCCCCGGCCCCAGGCCGGCAGCAGGCGGGCGAGCGCGGCGAGGGCGTCGCGGGGCTCGCCCGGGGGCAGGCGCGAGGCCAGGTCGAGCAGGTCGGTCGCGAAGCGGGTGAGCTGGAGATCGAGCAGGCAGGCGGCGGCGCGGGAGGCAGGCTCTGGCGTCATGGCGGCGATCCTCGGCGGTCTTCGCGGGCGTGGCCGAGGGACGCCCCCGGCCCGCATGTATTGCGCCCGAAGTCGGCCTTGGCCATCGTGCACCCATGCGTAGACCACACCCGACCCTCGCCCTGTTCCCGCTGCTGACCATCGCGGCCTGCGGCACGACGCCCACCAGCGCCCCCATGGACCACCACGGCCACGGCGCGCACCACCGCGGGCACCGCTTCGACGACGACCCGGCCCAGTGGGCGAAGCGCTTCGACGATCCCGCCCGGGACGCGTGGCAGAAGCCCGACGCCGTGATCACCCGCCTCGGCCTCGCCGCCGACGCCCAGGTGGCCGACGTGGGCGCCGGCACCGGCTACTTCGCCGTACGCCTCGCCCGGGCCGTGCCCCATGGGGCCGTCTGGGCCGCCGACATCGAGCCCACCATGGTGGCCTGGCTGGCCGATCGCGCCGCCCGCGAGGACGTGGTGAACCTGCGCCCGCTGCTGGCGAAGCCCGCCGATCCCGCGCTGCCCGCGCCGGTGGACGTCATC
Organism: bacterium; assembly: GCA_041389985.1. Taxonomy (GTDB): domain Bacteria; phylum Myxococcota_A; class Bradymonadia; order UBA7976; family UBA1532; genus JACKDP01. The sequence continues at coordinate 110,725 of JAWKQS010000004.1, read as the reverse complement.
TTCATCTGCAACACGTGGCACCACGTGGCCGACCGGCCCGCGTGGCTGAAGGCCGCCACCGCCCAGCTCAAGCCCGGCGGGCGCATCGCCATCCTCGACTACCGCGTCGACTTCGAGGGCGACGGCCCGCCCAGGGAGCTGCGGCTCACCCAGGAGGCCGTCATCGCCGAGCTCGAGGCCGCCGGATTTTCCCTGCAAGATCGAGAAGATGGCGAGTTCCCCCGCCAGTACCTCCTGGTGTTCGGGCGCCCGACCCCCTGAGCGTGCGCCGCCGCCTCCTCCTGCTGGCCCTGCCCTTCGTGGCCCTCGCCGCGTGGGGGCTGCTCGTCCCCGAGGTGGCGTCGAGCGCCTGGGGGCTGTGCCGCAAGGGCGCGGTGGCCGTGGCCCTCGGTCTGGGGCTGTCAGCCCTCGGCGCCCGGGGCCTGCTGCCCCGCTTCCTGGCGCGCCGCCTGGTGTCGCTGGTCATCGTCCTCATCGGCGCCAGCACCCTGGTCTTTGGCGCCCTGCGCCTGGCCCCGGGTGATCCCGTCGACGCCATCCTGGGCGAGCAGGCCTCCGCCGAGGCCCGCGCCGAGCTCGCCCGGGCCCTCTGCCTCGATCGCCCCCTGCTGGCCCAGTACAACGACTGCTTCTGGGACAGCGTGCTCGATGGCTCCCTCGGGCACACCTTCGATGTCACCCCACGGCCGGTCATCGAGCTGCTGGCCGAGAACTTCCCGTCCACCGCCGAGCTGGCCTTCGCGGGCATGGTGGTGGCCCTGTGCATCGCCTTCCCCCTGGGGCTGATCTCGGCCCTGCGCCGCGGCACCTGGGTGGATCACGGCGCCTCCGTCTTCGCGCTCCTGGGCGTCGCGGTGCCCGCCTTCTGGCTCGGCCCCATGCTGCTGCTGGCCCTGACCGTCGCCGTGGACTGGCTGCCCAGCCCGGCGCGCACCGATCGCCCCGTGCTCGCCCTCATCCTGCCCGCCATCACGCTGGGCACCGCCCTGGCCGGCAAGCTGACGCGGATGATCCGCTCCAGCGTGCTGGAGGTGGCCCAGGACGAGTACGTGGTGGCCGCCCGGGCCAAGGGCCTGTCCGAAAAGACCATTCTGATCAAGCACGTCCTGCGCAACGCCCTCATCCCGGTCGTCACCGTCATGGGCATCCAGTTCGGCGCCCTGCTCACCGGGGCCATCATCACCGAGAAGGTCTTCGCCCGCCCCGGGGTCGGCAGCCTGCTGCTGGAGGCCATCCAGCAGCGCGACTACCCCGTGGTGCAGGGTACCGTCCTGCTCATCGCCACCACCTACGTGGTCGTGAACCTGGCCACCGATCTGGTGTACGTGCTCATCGATCCGCGCGTGAGGCTGGACGCATGAGCCGCCTGCGCCGCGTCCTGGGTGCGCTGCCCGTCTACGCCGGCGGCGCCGTCGTCTTCGGCCTGGTCTTCGTCGCGCTCTTCGCGCCGTGGATCGCCCCCTATCCGGCCGACCAGCTGAACCTGGTCAACGACCTGGCCCCGCCCGGCGGGGCGCACTGGCTCGGCACCGACGAGAACGGCGCCGACGTCCTCTCGGCCCTCTGCTACGGGGCCCGCGTCGCCGCCCTCGTGGGCCTCGGCACCGTCAGCCTCTGCATGGCCATCGGCGTGACGCTCGGCGCGCTGAGCGGCTACCTGGGGGGTCTCGTCGACGAGGTGCTCATGCGCATCATCGACGTGCTCATGGCCTTCCCCGGCATCCTGCTGGCCATCCTGCTCATCGCCATCACCCGCGAGCCCTCCATCAGCTCGGTCATCCTGGCCCTCAGCCTCACGGGCTGGGCCGGCTACGCCCGCCTCGTGCGCGGGCAGGTCCTCTCCCTGCGCGAGCGGCCCTTCGTCGTCGCCGCCCGCTCCATGGGGGCGCCCACCTTCTGGATCATCCGCACCCACCTCATCCCCAACGTGCTGGCCCCGGTCATCGTCCAGGCCACCTTCGGCATCGCCTCGGCCATCCTCGCCGAGGCTGGCCTGTCGTTCCTGGGCCTCGGCCCCGAGGGCGTCGCGTCCTGGGGCGCCCTGCTCGACCAGGGGGCCCGCTACTTCCTGGTGAGTGGCCACCTGGCCCTCTTCCCCGGCCTGGCCATCCTCGTCACGGTGCTGGGCATCAACCTGCTCGGCGACGCCCTGCGCGACCGCCTCGACCCCCACGGCGACCGGGGCTGACACTCCCCAGCCCTGGGGTCTTCAGACCCCAGGCGCCTTTCGGAAACCCCAACAAAAACGGCCACTTCCCGACTGGCACGCTTCGTGGTCCCCGTCCTCGCCCACCAAGGAGGTGAGGATGAAGAAGCTCTGGCTCTGGGTGGCCCTCGCCACCCTCGCCGCGGCCTGCGATCCCGGCACGCTGAAGGCTCCCGACGAGCCCCCGAACTGGGTGATGGATGGCCCGCTGGCCGACGCCACCGACGAGCTGGGCGTCACGCCGCCCGTCGAGCCGGGCATCCCGTTCAGCCGGGTGGCCGTCCGCTGGGACGCCCCCGACGCCGTGGCGCTGCAGATCCGGGCCCGCGCCGAGGACGGCGCCTGGGGTCCCTGGACCCCAGTGGAGCAGACCTGGAGCGAGGAAGGCATGCACGTCGGCCGCACCGAGGTGGCGGCCGGCTCCACCGCCTGGCAGCTCCAGGTCAGCCCCGCCGAGGCCGCCGAGACCGTGAGCTTCTTCGAGGGCGAGGTGCTCTCGGGCGAGCTGGAGACGCCCCCCGAGGAGGCCTACGACCCCGCCGAGGAGGCCACCCCCCTGCCCGACCTGGGCGACCTCATCGACCTCGACCTCGACGAGCCCCTCGAGGTCGTGGGCGTCCCGGAGGTCGGCTTCGAGCAGTTCATCGAGAAGAGCCGGCCGGCCATCGTGTCGCGGGCGCGCTGGGGCGCCCGGGCGCCGCGCTGCAGCTACGGCAGCCACCGGCCCAACCGCCTGACCATCCACCACACCGTCACGCCCAACAACGACGCCATGAGCGCCCCCGCCCGCGTGCGCCAGATCCAGGCCTTCCACCAGAGCGGCCGCGGCTGGTGCGACATCGGCTACCACTTCCTGGTGGCCCGGGACGGCCGCGTCTTCCAGGGCCGGCCCCATGACCGCCTGGGCGCCCATGTGGCCAACGCCAACAGCGGCAACGTGGGCATCAGCTTCCTGGGGACGTACACCTCGGCCAACCCGACCGCGGCGCAGCTTCGGTCCGCCGCGGCCGTCGTCCGGTGGATCGCCACGTCCTACAACATCTCGCGCGATCGCACCCATGTGAAGGGCCACCGCCAGTACGGCGGGACGTCCTGCCCCGGCGACCGCCTGTACGCCCGCCTGCCCGACATCGTGCGCATGTCGCGCCAGGCCGACGGCGGCGGCAACGCGGGCGGCGGCGGCGGCAACGCGGCCCCCGCCCCCCAGGATGGCGTCCTGACGGGCATCATCCACGTCAACGGCGACACCGACCGTCGCATCGCCGGCGCCACCGTCCGCCTGGGCGACCGGGGAGTGATCTTTTCCCCGGTCAAGCAGTCTCCACCTTGAAGGCCTGGTCAAGTACGCGCTCGATCCCATCATGAGCCCAGAACTCATCCCATCGGCCGGCCAGTTCGAGGAGTCTCAAGTTGACGCTTGCGAGGCTGGCGCGGGCGGTCCAGCGGGCGCCGGCGGCCACACGCGCTGGGCCAGCGTCGGCCTGCGCCCCCGCCGCCCAGCCACCGGCAGCCTCGTCGGCGTCGTCTTCCAGGCCCCCGACGACACCCGCCGCCTGGCCAACGCCACCGTCCGCCTGTCCACCGGGCAGACCGTCCGCACCAACGACCACGGCGTGTACCGCGCCACCGTCCGCGCCGGCGACGTCCGCATCACCGCCACCAAGACCGGGTTCCGCGAGGCCAGCGTCACCCGCACCGTGCCCGCAACGGCGAGATCTGGGGCAGCGTCGGCCTGCGGCGCCGGTAGCGTCCGCCGGGATTGCCGCCGGCCCACCCTCCGGTGCAAGCTCTCGGAACGCCTGGAAAAACGCCGAGAGCTCCCCCATGGCCGAGAACAAGACCCAGCCCACCGACGCCTCGGTGGACGCCTTCATCGACGCCCTCCCCGACGCCCGCAAGCAGGCCGACGCCCGCTGGCTGCTGGCCCAGATGAGCGCGCTCTCCGGCGAGCCCGCGGTGATGTGGGGCCCCACCCTGGTGGGCTTCGGCCGCTACCACTACCGCTACGAGAGCGGCCGCGAGGGCGACTTCTTCCGCATCGGCTTCTCGCCCCGGAAGGCCAGCCTGGTCGTCTACATCATGCCCGGGTTCGACGCCTACGACGGCCTGCTCGCCCGCCTCGGCCGCCACAAGACCGGCAGCTCCTGCCTCTACATCACCCGCCTCGACGCCATCGACCGCGAGGTGCTGACGAGCCTCATCGCCGCCTCCCTCGCCGCCATGGACGCCCGCTACCCGCGGGAGGCCTGACCCCCCGGCCCGGGCATCAGCGGAAGTCGTACAGGCCCGCCAGCTGGTCGAAGTCGACCGCCGACATGTACCCGCCCCGCCCCCCGCCGAACGGCTCGATGCCCGTCAGCACGCCCGTGGTGCTGAAGACCGCCGGCCACTGGTAGTTGTAGTACTCATCACCACCCGACATCCAGGTGTGGTACGGCGCGTGGCCAGCGTGCGGCCCCCGCCACCCGATCTGCGCGGTCTTCGCCTGCGCCGGGATGTCGAACAGCACGCGCCACAGGACGAAGGTGTTGAGCTCGAAGACGACCCCCTCCACGAAGCCCTCGTCGTAGGCCTCCGCCTGCGCCAGCAGCAGCCCGGCGCGCACATCCGCCTTCGACATGCCGGCCAGCTCGGACGCCGCATACGCGTACGCCGCGACGTCCGAGGCCGTGAACAGGCCCGTGGAGTAGCCTGAGAACTCGTTGGTCCGCACCCAGACGGGCAGATCCGTCATCAGCTCGGCCGCGTACTCGGCGTCCGTCAGGTGGCTTCGAGCCGTCTCGACCCGGTCGGGATGGCTGAATCGCTCGACGCAGCCACTCAGCCCCCATACGGAGAAGATGCCTGCCATCAACAGAGGCGCTCTATGAGCTTTCATGAGATCTCCTACCTGCTACCTGCAGTTGGTATCAAAGTTGGCGACAGTGTCTGAAACGTCCGGACAGCAGTCCCAGGAGAGGTCAATCTCGCGGTCGACCGAGGTCTGGGACCCCCAGAACGGAGGAGGACCTTCCGTTCCAGCCAGTCGATGTGAGCATGCCGTACCACTGAAGGGCACCGACGCAGTCAGCCAGTACTCGGCGCCATCCTCGCCCAGAGGATCGAAGCCATCCATGTCCTCAACCGTGTAGAAGCGGGCTTCCGTGCTCAGATAGAAGTGCCCATCGTCCGTTCGCGCACCTCTCTGGCCGTTGAAGTCGATGGCGTAGATGATGCTATTGTCAGCCGGCCTGCGATACGGGATCGGCTCGCCGTTCCCATCGAACACTACTGGTCCGGCGAGACAGTCGTAGCTGAATGGAGCCTTGCCCCCGGTCGGAACTGGTCCAATCAGCTCGAAGAACTCAACCGAGCCAGTCTCACCTTCCACGCACATCGCGAGGCTTGGATTCGGGTTCCAGTTCTCATACTCAACAACAACCCGCTGAACCACCCAACCCGGACCAGGTGCGCCACCAGGAAGCTGGAATGCAACAGCACGCTCGTAACTTCCACACTGCCCCCGATAGACCGTACTGTTATGACTGTTCAAGACAGTCATGTACTTCAGGGGTCCCGAAATCGCGCATCCACTATCGGCATTGCAGATGGCGAGCGTAGGGTCTTTGGTGCAATCTTCGATGTTCTGATCACATCCAACCAGCAGCGACACCAACCCGACGACTGCTAGATGTGCGATATGCGATATGCGATGTGCGATGTGCGACCATTGGCGGGCCGCCTCCCACGGCCATGTACCTCATTACCAGGAGGAGCCCGGCGGGTGCAAACCGGAATGCAGCTCGACGCTGCTTGTCGCCCCCTACGACAAGGCACCGGCCGGTACCACCTTCGCGCCAAGGCCGGTTCAAGAGCAGGCAAGCCCGGGCATCAGCGGAAGTCGTACAGGCCCGCCAGCTGGTCGAAGTCGACCGTCGACGTGTACCCGCCCCGCCCCCGCCGAACGGCTCGATGCCCGTCAGCACGCCCGTGGTGCTGAAGACCGCCGGCCACTGGTAGTTGTAGTACTCATCACCGCCCGACATCCAGGTGTGGTACGGCGCGTGGCCAGCGTGCGGTCCCCACCACCCGATCTGCGCGGTCTTCGCCTGCGCCGGGATGTCGAACAGCACGCGCCACAGGACGAAGGTGTTGAGCTCGAAGACGACCCCTCCACGAAGCCCTCGTCGTAGGCCTCCGCCTGCGCCAGCAGCAGCCCGGCGCGCACATCCGCCTTCGACATGCCAGCCAGCTCGGACGCCGCATACGCGTACGCCGCGACGTCGGAGGCCGTGAACAGGCCCGTGGAGTAGCCTGAGAACTCGTTGGTCCGCACCCAGACGGGCAGATCCGTCATCAGCTCGGCCGCGTACTCGGCGTCCGTCAGGTGGCTTCGAGCCGTCTCGACCCGGTCGGGGTGGCTGAACCGCTCGACGCAGCCACACAGCCCCCAACCGAGCGCTATCGCGAAGATGAGTAGCTGCATCGTCCCGAGCCTCCTCGCGCCTGGACCTACCAGAGCGTCTCCACCCCGAACACCTCGGCGGACGTCCCCAGTGCGCTCGCGCCGTGCTCGCCACTGTACAGCGTGAAGGTCAGGTCGGCGACGCCCTCGAAGCGGCCGGCCTCGCCTTGGCGCAGGCGGACGACGCCCTCAACGGACTCACCCGCGCGGGTCAGCCCCTCTCCGAAGGGCACCTGGCCCATGGGGAGGTCGGCGCACGGGGTGACCCCATCGACGAGGTAGTGGTGGCGCCAGATCTCGACGCCGGGGGAGCGTATGTCGACCGACCACGCCAGCTCGCCCGCCGGGCGCTCGTCCAGCAAGTCCTTCGGCAGCAAGATCGCCGTGTACGGCCGACGGTCAGCCACCCCGGCGAAGGTGCACGCCCGCATCGCCTCGATCGCAGCCGCCCCCGAGTACACCGCGACATGGCGCTCGTCGGCGTGCGGGTCGCAGGCATCGGCCGTCGGCGGAAGTCGCTCCCGTCGCTGCCAATCAGGGCCGACACAGAAGGTGACGTCCTCATCCGAACCGTCCGAAGCGCCTGCATCCTGCCCTTCAGCCGGCGCCTCGGCCTCCGCAGCCATCATCGGGGCGCCACCACCCTCGCCCGACTCGCCGCATGCCAGGAGCTGGGCGGCCAGGATCACGCCGGCCGCTGACGCCGCCACCCTCATCGAGCACCCCCACCTCGCCCAGGCCACCGTGCAACAAGGGTAGCGGGCCGACCGGTGTGGTCGCCACACGACCCTGTGGTCCTGACGTCCCCTCAGGGCCGCACGCGCAGCACCGTCATCATGCCGTCGTCGGCGTGGGGCAGCAGGTGGCAGTGGGCCATCCAGTCGCCGGGCTCGTCGGGCCAGAGCTGCACGCGCACGCGCTGGCGGATGCCGACGTCGATGGTGTCTTCGACCCGCCGGTAGGGCGGGGGCGCGCCGTCGATGGACAGGATCTCGAAGCGCATGCCGTGGATGTGGAAGGGGTGGTGGCTGGCGGAGACGTTGCGGATCTCCAGGACGGGCCGCTGGCCCACGGCCACGCTGTCGATGGTCACGTCGGGGAAGCGCTCGCCGTTGATGAGCCAGATGCCCGTCCGGTCGGAGCCGGAGAAGGTGTAGATGAGGTCGCTGTAGGGCGGGTCCGCGCTGGGGGCGCCGCCGGGGTAGGGCAGCGCGAGGGGCGCGGGGGCGTCGGCGGGGGCCTCGACCACGACGTCGACGAGCGGCTCGGCCTCGGCGTAGGTGCGGCCACCATTCAGCGACCAGGGCAGGCGGTCGAGGGTGAAGCCCTCACGCCCCAGCAGCCACTCGAACTCGGCGCGGTCGCCGGGGGCCAGGACGACCACATCCGGCGTCTGCGGCGCGGGCAGCAGGCCCTGATCCCCGGCGATCTGGCGCAGGCCGGGCCAGGTCAGGGCCAGGTAGCCGGTGTTGCTGGCGTTGAGCATGCGCACCCGCACGCGCTGGCCGCCGCGCCCCGTCCACTGGACCGGGCCGGGCTCGCCATTCACCGTCCAGTGGGCCGCGCGACCGCCGTGGCCATGGGCCGGGCGGCCGGGATCGCCATCGGGCAGGTCGTCGGTCGCAGGCCTGTGCTCGTCATCGGCGTCGAAGACCAGCAGCACCTCGTCGTCGGCCGCGGGCTCGGCCGGATCGTCGACGATCAGCAGGCCGTAGAGCCCGGCGTCCACCTGCTTCTCGGTGTCGAAGTGGGGGTGGTACCAGAAGGTTCCGGGGTGCAAGAGGTTGAATTCATAGGTGAACTGCCCGCCCGCAGGCACCGGCGCGCTCATCCAGGGCACGCCGTCCATGGCCCAGGGCACCTGCACGCCGTGCCAGTGGATGGTCGTGGGGGCGGGCAGGCCGTTGGTCAGCTCCACCGTGAGGCGGTCGCCCACGTTGGCGCGGATGACGGGGCCCGGGCGCTGGCCGTTGTAGGCGTAGCGCAGGGGCGCCTCGCTGGTGCGCTCGGCCGTCAGGCGCACGCGCACGGCGTCGGGGGCGGGGTCGAGATCGGGGGCCGGGGCGGGCAGGGCGAGCGGGGCGACGCGCGCCTCGACGGGGGGCGCCGCCGGCCGCGAGGTGCAGCCGGCGGCGAGCAGGCCGAGCGTCCAGGTCCAGCGGCTCATCGGCGCACCTCCACCATCACCTGGTCGTCGACGGCCCAGCCGCGCTCGGTGGCGAGGGCCAGGGGGTAGGGCCGGTGGACGGCGCGGGCCACCACCGTCGGCTCGGGGCAGCGCGTGCGGAACCGGTGGGTCGAGGTGTGGCGGGCCAGGGGCAGCAGGCGGTTGTCGCTGCGCACGTCGACGGCCCGGAAGTGGGGCACCATCTCGTTGCCCGCCGCGTCCACCAGCACCCGCGCGTAGGCGAAGCCCGGCGCCCCCGCCAGCCACGTCGCGTCCCCCAGCCAGGCGCGCTCGCCGGCGGGCAGCGGCTGGCTGAGCGTCACGGTGCCGTCCGGCGCGACGCTCGTCACCTCGGCCTCGCCGACCACCACCTCGACGGGCAGCCCCTTGGCCGGCGCCCCGAACGTCCCGTCGCCGAACGGCCCGAACCCTTCGTAATCATGGAACTCTCCGGTGCGCCGCGTGACGCGGATGACCATGCCGGGGGCCGCCTCGGGCCAGACGGCCCAGTCCTCGCCCCGGTCGCGCTGGGCGCGGGCCCCGGCCCAGCCCGGCAGGCTGTCGCCGCCGCTGGGGGCCAGGGGCTCGTCGCCGCAGAAGGCCTGCACCGTCACCAGCACCGCCCGCATGGGCTCGCCCGTGGGCAGGCCATGGCCGGCCCCCTGGTTGCGCAGCGTCACCCGGGCGACGAGCTCGCCGTCCACCACCTCGCGCTCGATGAAGAGCGCGGCGGCCAGCGCCAGCATCCCGCTCTCCGGCGTCCGCGGCCCCACCCAGCTGTGGTGCCGGGTCGAGCCCGCCGGCCGCACGAAGCCCCCCTGAAAGCCCACATCCGCCAGGGGAAAGGCCTGCAGATCCGCGCCGTTGGACACTCGGGCCGCGGGCGGCATGTGGCAGTCGTTGCAGGCCATGGCCTCGCCGTAGGCCCCCGCCTGCCACTCGGCCCAGGTGGTCTGGATGGGCAGGCGGCCCGATGGCCAGCGCGCCTGGTCGGCGGCCAGGGCGGGCTCGTGCTGGTGGCACCCCGCGCAGATGCGCCCATCGCGGAAGTGGTCCCGCTGGACGCTGCCCATGCGCGGGTTGGGGGAGTCGTGGCTCGGCCCGAAGGTGAGGGGCAGGCGCCCGCCGGCCCCCAGGGCGACGGGACCATCCTCCACGGGGCGCAGCAGGCGCAGGCGGCCCGCCACGCCGGGGGCGGTCGAGTCCAGGTCCACCTCGGCGACGCGGTGGCAGACGTCACAGTGGATGCCCGCCTCGAAGGCGCGGCCGGTGGCCTCGCTCAGGGCCCGCCCCCCGAGCCGCCCGTCGATGCCGGGGGCGTGGCAGTCGGCGCAGTCGCCGCCGTCGGCCACGCCGTCGGCCACCACGCAGCGCAGCCCGTCTCCGCCGCCGGGCAGCGGCCCGGGCCCGAGGCGCCCGCCCACCGCCGCGCAGGCGTCGGCCTCCAGCCGTCCGCTGGCCGTCCCCGCGTACAGGTCGTGGACCGTCGGGTTGCTGGCCGCGGTGCGGTGGGGCGATGCGTACCAGTCGTCGTTGAGCGTCAGGTGGCAGGGCCCGCACTTCGACGTGTTCTCACGCAGGGCGGGCGTGCCCGGATCCTGGAACGAATACGCGGGGTTGTCGGCCGTGCTGAACCGCGTGAGCGCGATGCGCGCGGGGGGGACCTCGTCGGCGTAGGCGATGAAGCCGCGGATGCGGGCCTCGGGGTGCGACGCGATGATGACCGGATCTTCGCCGGGCCGGCGCTCCAGCGTCAGGCGCGCCCGGCCGTCGGCGTCGGTGCGCATGAAGGCATCCAGCCCGCCCTGCTGGACGCGGATGCCCGCGGTGGGCACGCCGTCGAGGGTGACCTCCACCACCCACTCGTCCCCGGGCAGAGCCGCATCGGGGACGCCCAGGTCGGTGGGCACCACGGCGTCCGCCTCGACACTGGCGTCCGAGGCCGGCGCGGCGTCGACCGCGGGGCGCGCGTCCACGCCGACGTCGGCGGGCGTCGCGTCCGCGACCACGGCATCCCGCACCGCTGACGCCCCGTCGTCGCAGGCCGTGAGCAGACACAACCACGCCAGCTTCTTGATCATCTTCCCCCCCGGTTGCCCCGGCGCCTGAGACCGCCCATGATCACCCCATGACCGACGACGAGCGCAAGCTACCCACCGGCCGCCTCGGCCGCCTGGCCCGCCTGGCCAAGGTCGGCGCCCGCAGCGGCGCAAGCCTGATCATGGGCGGCGACTCCAACGCGGCCGCCAAGAAGGCCGCCGGCGTCCTCGGCGGCATGCGGGGCCTGGCCACCAAGGTGGGCCAGATGGCGAGCTACATCGACGGCGTGCTGCCCGAGCAGCACCGCGAGTCGTACGAGAAGTGGATGTCGAAGCTCCAGGCTTCGGCGCCCCGCTCCTCCCCCGACGCCATCCGCGCCCAGGTGGAGCTGGAGCTCGAAGCCCCCCTCCACGACCTGTTCGCCGAGTGGAGCGACACGCCCTTCGCGAGCGCGAGCATCGGCCAGGTCCATCGCGCCCGCCTGCACGACGGCCGCGAGGTGGCCGTGAAGGTCCAGCACCCCGGCATCCGCGACGCCATGGAGGCCGATCTCAAGAACGCCAGCTTCCTGGAGAGCACCGTCGGCGTCATGGCCGGCATGCGAAAATTCGAGTCAAAACGGGTCCTTGAGGAGGTCCGGGCCCGCTTCCGCGAGGAGCTGGACTACCGCCTGGAGGCCGAGCGGCAGACGGCCTTCCGGGCACTCTTCGCGGGTGATCCCCAGGTGATCATCCCGGAGGTCATCGCCGATCGATCCACCGGCGCCGTCCTGACGACGGAGCTCGCGACGGGCCTGTCCCTCGACGCCGCGCGGGAGCGCCCCGAGGCCGAGCGCGCTGCCTGGTGCGCCACCCTCTGGCACTTCGTCTACAAGTCCAGCCTGCTCGGGGGCCTCTTCAACGCCGACCCCCACCCGGGCAACTACTTCTTCCAGCCCGACGGGCGCGTCGTCTTCATCGACTTCGGCTGTGTGCAGATCGTCGAGGACCGCCGCCGCCTCTACGCCCGGGGCATCCACGAGGCCTCGCACCTGCAGGACGACGCCGCGTTCGCGGTGGCCGTGCGCGACATGCTCGACCTGCAGGGTGGCAGCTACGAGCCGCGGGCCATCGCCTATGTGCGCGCCTGCTTCGAGCCCGTCTGGGGCCAGCCCTTCCGCATCACGCGGGAGTACGTCGGCCAGCTCGTCGAGGACATGAAGCAGCTCGCCCTCGACTTCCGCAAGGGCAAGGACGACGGCTATGTGCCCTTGCCGCCTGGACTTTTCTTCTTGAACCGCCTGCAGTTCGGCTTCTACTCGGTGCTGGCAAGGCTGGACGCCGAGGTGGACTATCGGGCCGTGGAGCGGGCCTTCCTGGGCCTGCCGCCGCTCTGACCGCCGTCAGTCGTCCTCGCCCACCACGGTGCGCGCGACGACCCCGGCCGGCTCGATCAGGTAGCCCAGCACCACCGTCGCGAAGGCCCCCTTCGGCAGCGTGAAGCCCAGCACCAGATCGGACCCGTCGGGCTCGGCGGTGAAGTCGGCCGGCACGATGCGGGCGACACGGCGCGTCCCGTCGGCGAACCGACCCAGGACGTAGCGGCGATCCTCGCCGAGGCCGAGGGCCTCCAGCGCCGCGGCCTCCGCCAGCGCAGCGTCGGCCTCGGCGGCCCACGTCTTCGGCCCCGGCATCGGTCCGGTGGGATCCACCTCGCCTGCCGCCACCCGCGGCGTGTCCACCTCGGGCTCGGTGCACACGAACAGGCCACCCGTCTCGCGCTTGCGCAGGATGTCGCCAGCGAGGGCGGTGTGGAGCGCGCCCGCCTGCACGCGGGCCCCCAGCCAGCAGTTGAAGACCGCCGACTGCACCACGCTGGCCAGGAACTTCGGATCCTTCACCCGGCGGCGGGGCTGGTCGAGCAGGCGCAGGCCATCGGCGAGGCCGAAGCGACCGAAGCGCTGGGCGCCGAAGTAGTTGGGCAGCCCCGCCTGGAGGCCCTCGACCAGGGCCGGCAGGTGCTCGGGGTGGGTGACGCTGGAGACGCGCACCCGGAAGCGGTTGCCGGCCAGGTGGCCCATCCGCAGCTTGTGCCCGTGCTGGGCGACGTGCAGCAGGGCCACCCGCTCATCCCCCGGATCCACGGGCTTCGCCGGCAGCGAGAACCACTGGGTGGTGATGGCGTGGCGATCCTTGCGGCCCGCCATGCCCACGTCCCGCGGATCGACGCCCGCCGCCGTGGCCAGCAGCTCGCGCACCTCGGCCGAGTTCAGGCCCACCTTGCGGACCTGTACGAACCAGTGGGTGCCCTCGCCGGACGGCGCGTAGGCCGGCAGCTCGTCCACCTCGAAGTGTTCGGGGTTGTTGAGGATTTCGCCGCCGATACCCGGCACGGGCGTCGGCAGCAGGGGGCAGTGGGGCCCGCCGGGCAGGGGGGGCTCGATCACCCCTCGGTGGCCTCTTCGGCGGCGACGTCGGCGGCGATGCGGCGATCGAGCAGCTCGGCCAGATCCAGCACCTGGACCTCGTCCTCCTTGCTGCGGGCCTTCACGCCGTCCTCGACCATCGTCATGCAGAAGTTGCAGGCCACGGCGATGACGTCGGGCTTCTTGGCCAGCAGCTCATCGGTCCGCACGTAGTTCATGCGGGTGCCGATGTCCATCTCCATCCACATCTGGCCGCCGCCGGCGCCGCAGCACAGGCCGCGCTGCCGCGCGCGATCCGCCTCGATGCGCTTCACCTTCGGCATGGCGTCGATGATGTCGCGCTGGGGGTCGTAGATCTCGTTGTACCGGCCCAGGTAGCAGGAGTCGTGGTAGATGATGGTCTGCTCGCCCTGGTCCTGATCGAGCTTCAGCTTCCCCTCGGCCATCAGCTTCGCCAGCAGCTCCGAGTGGTGGATGACCTCGTACTGCCCACCGAACTGGCCGTACTCGTTCTTCAGCGTGTTGAAGCAGTGGGGGCAGTGGGTGACGATCTTCTTCACGCCGCTGCTGTTGAGCGTCTCGACGTTCTGGGTCGCCAGGTTCTGGAACAGGTACTCATCGCCCAGGCGGCGCGCCGAGTCCCCGGTGCAGCTCTCCTCGTTGCCCAGGATGGCGAAGTCGACGCCGGCCTTCTTCATGAGGCGCGAGACCGACTTCGTGACCTTCTGGGCGCGGTTGTCGAAGGCCCCGGCGCAGCCCACCCAGTACAGGTACTCGGCCGGCTTCTCGGCGTCCCACAGCGGAATGTCGAGGCCATCCGCCCACTTGACGCGATCGCGCTTGTTCATGCCCCAGGGGTTGCCGCGGCGATCCATCTTCTTGAGGGCGCCGTCGGCGCCGTGGCCCACGGAGCCCTGGCCCATGGTCAGGTAGCGGCGCATGTCGACGATGGCGGGGATGTGCTCGTTGCCGACCGGGCAGACCTCCATGCAGGCGCGGCAGGTGGTGCACGACCAGAGCACGTCGGGATCGATGATGCCCTTGTTGTCGGGGGTGGTCAGCAGCACCGCCCCGTCCTCGGCGAGGTTGAACTTCTCGCCCCGCTTCTTCCAGCGGTCCTCCATGTGGTGCTTGAGGTCGACGATGATGTGCATCGGCTTGAGGGGCTTGCCGCTCAGCGCCGCCGGGCAGTTGTCGGTGCACCGGCCGCACTCGGTGCAGGCCAGGCCATCGAAGACCTGCTTCCAGGAGAGATCCTCCAGGTTGCGGGCGCCGAAGTACTCCGGGGCGTTCTCCTCGTCCTCGATGTTGATCTCCATCTTCCGCAGGGCGCCCTTGGGCTCCAGGGACATGAAGAAGATGTTGAGGGGGGCGCCGAACACATGGCTGTGCTTGGAGTAGGGGACGTAGTTGGTGAAGGCCAGCAGGTTGGCCAGATGCAGCCACCAGGCGCCCTTGTAGATGAGGGCGACGGTCTCCGTCTCCATGCCGCTGAACGCCGAGGCGAACAGCCCGCTGAACCAGATGTAGGGCTTCGCCTCGGCCATGCCGGGGGTCAGGGCGATCTGGGCGCCGGTCTGGATGGCCTCGAAGAACATCAGGCCGAAGATGAAGGCCAGGGTGTAGAGGGCATCGCGGGTGAGGGGCAGGCGGGCCGGCTTGATGATGGTGCGGTTCACCAGGGCCATGCCCAGGCCGACGATGCACAGGAAGCGGAAGGTGTCGGCGAGACCCTGGTAGGGGCCGTCGCTGCCCGGCAGGTGGAACGGCCCGCCCGGGGCGTTGCCCAGGATCACGTCGAACATGCGGAACGTGCCGTCGAGCACGAAGTTCGTCGTGTCCACCGAGAGCACCACGAAGGCCCCGAAGATGAACATGTGCAGCACGCCGCTGTACGTGTAGCCGTTGCGCGGCAGCCGCTTCTGGCCGAGCACGTAGACCATCACGTTCTTGATGCGCTGGGGGATCTCGTCCCACCGGATCTCGGGCCGCTTCGCCAGCTTGACCTGCTTGAAGCGCATCACGAAGGCGTTGATGACGCCGAACGTGGCCAGGCCCATGAGCAGGGCGAATGCGATGACGCCCAGCCAGGACGCGATCGGGTGGTGGGCCATGGGGTCCTCCCTGGATGCAAGCGCCCGCTTTTACCATGCGCCTGCGGCGGCGGTCGACCTTGAGGAAGCAGGATGACGCGCTGCGTTGCCGAGGGATCGCGCGGCGGGCCGCCCAGGGGCGACACGACACCGAAAACTGTCGCTCTTTCATGGGGTTGTGCGAGGGTGTCCCCGGCCTGGCGGAGGAACTCGGAGCGTGAAGCGGCGTGGGTGGGCGGTGCTGGCGGTGGCGTGGTTCGCCGCCGTGGCCCTCGGGTGGGGGGCGTACATGCGGTCGCGCTGGGCCGAGGCCGACCGCCGCGCCGCCGCCCGGGCGCGCTGGCTGGCCGCCGTCGAGGCGGTGCGGGCACCCGACGCAGGCACCCCGGATCCCGCCGACGACGACCTCGCCGAGCGTCTGCTCGTCCACGTCCGCGCCCTGGCCGGCGAGCGCCACACCCCGGCCGACCGCGCCCGCGCCCGCGGCTACATCGCCCACACCCTCCAGGCCCTGGGCTACCGGCCGGCCCTGCTGGCGTTCAAGGAGGGGGTGAACCTGGAGGTGGAGCGACCCGGCCTGGATCCGGCCGCCGGCACCCTGCTGCTGGGGGCCCACTACGACACCGTCTGGGGCTCGGAGGGGGCCGACGACAACGCCAGCGGCGTGGCCGTCGTGCTGGAGCTGGCGCGGCTGCTCCAGACCCCCACCGCCCGGGGACTGCGCCTCGTCTTCTTCGACGCCGAGGAGCGCGACTACGCCGGCAGCCGCGCCTATGTGCGCAGCGACGCGCGCATCGCCGACCTGCGGGGGGCCATCGTGCTGGACATGGTGGGCGTCACCTGCCCCACGCCCGGCTGCCAGCAGCACCCCGTCGGCCTCCCCGTCCGGGGCCCCGACACCGGCGACTTCCTGGCCGTCCTGGGCGACATCGAGCACCTCGAGCTGCTGCACGCCTTCCGCCGCGCCCAGGGCGCCCGCATCTTCGCCCTGCCGGTGCCCGAGAAGGGCGCCGTGCTACCGACCACGCGCCGCAGCGACCACGCCCCCTTCTGGGATCGCGGCGTGGGCGCCGTCCTCGTCACCGACACCGCCGAGCTGCGCAACCCGCGCTACCACCTGCCGGGCGACACCCCCGACACCCTGGATCGGGCGTTCCTGGCGGCGGGCACCCGCCGCATCCTGGGCGCCGCGCAGATCCTGCTCGGGGGGGATCCGTTGAAGCCCGGGCCCGGCGCCCCCAGACTGGTCCCCGCACCACCGGAGTCCCCATGAGCCGACTGACCATGACCCTGCTCGCCCTGCTGCTGGTCGCCCTCGGGGTGACCGCCTGGCTGGTCGTCGACCGACAGGAGCCGCCCCCCCTCCCCACCGCCGACCGCGGCGTCCGGCCCACCCCGGGGGGAGGATCCACCGCGCTGCCGGCCCCCCTCCCCGCCCTCGACGACCGCGCCGATCCCGGCGAGGTCGCCCGCCGGCTCGCCGAGGACGCCTCGCCCCGCGCCGTGGCCGGCCGCGCCGCGCTGCGCACGGCCATGCAGGTGCCCGGCGAGCGCCGCCTGATCGTGGACGTCGGCCGCATCCGCGGCACCGCGCCCGGCCAGGCCGCCCTGCGCTGCCTGCTCAAGGAGGCCGGCGACGAGGTCGACACCATGCGCGCCCGCTCGGGCTTCGACCCCCTGGCCCAGGTGGACGAGATGGGCGTCATCGACGGCATGCCCTACGCCCGCGGGCGCTTCGAGGGCGTCGACTGGGCGAAGATGCGCCACGCCGACGAGCTGACCCCCGAGCCCTACGGCCAGCGGGGCATGCTCTTCCTGCAAGGGGATCACGGCGTGGGCATCTGGGACGACCAGCTGCTCATCGGCGACGCCGATCGCGACGCCATCCAGGCCGCCATCGACCGCATCGAGGGCCGCACCCCCGCCGACCCCGAGGTCGAGGCGCTCGTGGGCACCTCCGGCCAGCTCCCGGCAGGCGACGTGCTGGAAGTGCTGCCGCTCAGCCACGAGGTCCGCGGTCCTCTCCGCGAGCTGCTGGAGGAGCAGGGCGGTCAGCTCACCTTCGCTGTCACCGTGGCCGACGACGGCGTCCGCGTCTCCGTCCGCTTTCACGGCGACGCCGACTTGCAAGGGGGCATCCTCGCCGCTCTCGAGACTGCGCGGGAGGGCGGCATCGATCCCGAGCTGAAGGAGCGCCTGGGCGGACTGCTGAACAGCCTTGAAATCACGAAGGAAAGCGACGCAACACTGGTACAGTTCCACGCCCCGATGGCGATCATCCACCAGGTCCTCGGCCCCTGCGCCGACGGCGCCGACGGGGCGGACGGGGCGGACGGAGAGCCCTGACGGCGGGGCGCCCTGACGGCCTACACCAGCAGCCGCGCCAGGGCCTTGCCCGTGATCAGCTTGCGGCCCAGGCGCGCCCGATCGATGCGCCAGGCGCCCTCGCCGCAGCGGATGAAGGCCCGACCACCGCGCACGAACGGGGTGCCGGGGGGCAGCGCCTCGAACTTGTCGGCGGCTTCGGCGCGGCCGGCGTAGAGCACCAGCAGCTCGCCCACCAGGCCGGTGTAGGCCCCGGGCCAGGGAGCGCCGGCGCGGACGAGGGCGTCGACCTCCGCGGCCGGGCGCGTCCAGTCCACCTCCAGGTCGTCGGCGGGCACGAGGGGCGCCCAGGTCACCGTCCCGGTCTGGGGGTGCAGCGGCAGGGCCTCGCCCGCCACCAGCCGCATCGCCACCTCCGCCAGTCGGTCGGCCGCCTGGGCCTCGATCCGGTCGGCCAGGTGGCCCGCCGACTCCCGCGGCTGGATCGGCACCGGCTCCCGGGTGAGCACGTCCCCTTCGTCCAGGCCCTCGGTCAGCAGGTGCACGCAGATGGCCGTCGCCCGGTCGCCCGCCCGCACCGCCCAGTGGACGGGGTCGGGGCCACGCCACCGGGGCAGGTCGCTGGGGTGCACGTTGATGCCCGGCGCCAGGGCCAGGACGGCGGGCGGGATGATCCGGGGGTAGAAGCCCGCCACCAGCAGGTCGGGGGCCAGGGCCGCCAGCGCGGCGACGACGGCCGGGTCGCCCAGGTCGGGCTGGTTGAACCGGGGCACCCCGGCGAGCGCCGCCAGGAAGGCGCGGGCCCCGGGGCCCCCGCGCCGACCATGGACGACCCCCACCAGGGTCACCCCACGGGCCAGCAGCGCCAACCCGCCCCGGGGATCACCGAAGTACAAGACCCGCCCGCCCTTGATGGCGAGCGCACGCTGGGCCGCATCCCCCATGGCTTCCTCCGCTCGACGGTCGGCGATGTTGGCTTCGCCGTCGCCGCGGCGTAAAACAAAAAGGGACGGCGAACGGACCGAAGCGCGTGGGCGAGACCGAGGTGGACAAGCAGCTGGAGGGCAAGCTCTTCCAGCTTTTGGAGGATGAGGCCCGGGTCCGCCTGGGGCAGCTCGTCTTGCTGCGCCGCCGCAGCCGGGCCACCGGCATCACGCTGCTGCACGCCGCCCTCAACGCCGGCCTCGTCGAGGCCCAGCTCGCGCGCCGTCTGGCGGCCGCCGCCGGGCTGCCCGGCCCCACCGCCTCCCCCCACGACGCCCTGGGTGACGCCCTCGAGGTGGAGTCGGTGGATCTCGAGCCGGTGACGGCCGAGAAGCTCTCGCCCGCGGCCCCCGTGCCGGGCCGCCCGCTGCCCATCCTGCGGCCGCCGCCGCTGCCCCCCTCCGCGGGGGGCCGCCGCCTCGAGCCGCGGACGCCGACGCCGCCCACGCCGAGCCGACCGGGCGGGGGCCGGCGCACCCTCGATCTGCTGCCCTCCCAGGCGCGGCAGACCATCGAGGAGATCTCCCCCGAGGACGAGACGGGGCCCTTCGACGCCATCGACGACGGCTTCGACGAGGAGGCCAGCCCGCCCATCTCGGTGCGCGCCGGCGTCCGCCGGACCGAGCGCGATCCCCACGCCGAGGCGGTGGACACGTCCTGGCGCGACACCGAGCCGCCGTCCATGGCCGGCTCCCCCGATGAGTCGGTGGATCTCTCGCTGCCGACCATCGCGGATGCCGCCAACCGCTACGCCCTCGGGGCCGAGCTGGGCCGCGGCGGGATGGGCCAGGTGCTGGAGGCCGACGACCTCACCCTCGAGCGCCCCGTCGCCCTGAAACTCCTTTTCGATCAAGATGATCCGGCGCTCTGCGCCCGCTTCGTGGATGAGGCGCGCGTCACCGGCCAGCTCCAGCACCCGAGCGTGCCCCCCGTCTACGAGCTCGGGCGCCTGGGCGATGGCCGCCTGTTCTTCGCCATGAAGCGCATCGAGGGTCGCACCCTCCGCGACATCATCGAGGATCTGCGCGACGGCGTACCCGAGACGGTCAAGGCCTTCGGCCGCGTGCGCCTGCTGACCATCTTCGCGCGCATCTGCCGCACCATCGCCTATGCCCACAGCCGCGGCGTCATGCACCGGGATCTCAAGCCCGACAACATGATGCTGGGTGAGTTCGGCGAGGTCACGGTGATGGACTGGGGCCTCGCCAAGCCCTTCGAGGCCCCCGAGCGCCCGTCGGGCGCCGTGCGCCGGGTCACCCGGGGCCGCTTCTCGACCCAGGCCGGCGACGTGACGGGCACGCCCCACTACATGGCGCCCGAGCAGGCGGTGGGCGACGTGGAGGCCCTGGGCTCCCACACCGACGTCTACAGCCTGGGCGCGGTGCTCTACGAGCTGCTGACGCTGGAGCCGCCCTTCGACGGCCCTGACTCCCGCGCCATCCGCAACCAGGTGGTCCACGAGCCGGTCATCCCCCCCGCCGCCCGCACCCCCGGCCGGCCGGTGCCCCCCGAGATCGAGGCCCTGTGCCTGGCCTGCCTCGCCAAGGATCCGGCCGATCGCCCCGCCTCGGCGGCCTCCATCGCCGATCGGGTCGAGGAGTTCCTGGAGGGCGAGCAGGATCGGGCCCGCAAGGCCGCCGAGCGCGAGCGGCTGGTGGCCGAGGGCCGCGAGGCCGCCGAGCGCTATCGCGCCGCGGAGGAGGAGCACCAGAAGCTGCGCACCCGCGCCGCCCTGCACCGCGCCCGCATGGCCCCCGGCACCCCGGATGCCCAGCGCCGCAAGCTCTGGGAGCTGGAAGACCAGGCCGACGCCGCCGGGCTGGCCGCCGCCCGCGCCCTCTCGGAGGCCCTCGCCGCCCACCACGCCGCCCTCGGCGTCGACGGCGAGCACGCCCCGACCCGCCTGGCCCTCACCGAGCTGTACTACGGCGCCTTCATCACCGCCGAGCACGCCGACGACCGGCTGGGGATGGCCCACTACGAGAACCTGGTGAAGGCCTTCGACACCGATGGCCAGTTCACGGCGCTGCTCAAGGGGGACGGCCAGCTCGAGATCGGCCGCCTGCCCGATGGCCTCAAGGCCACCCTGTTCACGCTCCAGGAGGTGGACCGCATCGTGCGCCCCACCCGACCCCAGGAGCTGCGCACGCCCGTCCGCCTCGATCCCATCCCCATGGGCAGCTACCTCATCGAGCTGTCGGGCCCCGGCCTCTCGCCGACCCCGGTGCCGGTGTACGTCAGCCGCCGCGAGCGGGTGCGGCTGCGGCTGCGCCTCTTCCCCGATCCCGTGGTCGGCGCCGGCTTCGTCCATGTGGCGGGCGGTCCCGCGCGGGTCGGCGGCGACGCCATGGCCCAGCTCGCACGGCCGGCCGAAGTCGTTGAGGTGCAAGACTTTTTCCTCGCCCGAGATGCCGTCACCGGGGGGGAGTACCTGGCCTTCCTGCTCGACCTGCTGGCGACGGCCGGCCGCGAGGCCGCCCTGGCCCGCGTCCCCCGCGCCGGCCCCAAGGGCCCACCCCTCTGGCCTGTCGACGCCGAGGGCCGACCGACCCTCCCCGCCATCGACGTCCTTGGCCACCGGTGGCACGCCGACTGGCCCGTCGTGTCGGTGAGCGCCCAGGACGCGGTGGCCTACTGCGCCTGGCTCAGCGAGCGCACCGGCGAGCGCTACCGCCTGCCCACCGAGGTGGAGTGGGAGAAGGCCGCCCGCGGCGCCGACGGCCGGCTCTTCCCGTGGGGCAGCCGGTGGGACGCCTCCTTCTGCCACATGGGCGTCAGCCGCGAGGGGCCGCCCGATCGGGATCCGGGGGAGGGCTTCCCCCACGACGTCAGCCCCTACGGCCTGCGCGGCCTGGCCGGCGGCGCCAGCGAGTGGACGGCGTCGTGGCTCGACGAGTCCCAGGAGCGGCGCGTGGTGAAGGGCGGCCACTGGGCCGCGAGCCCCGTGGAGTGCCGGGCCGCCAGCCGCTTCGGGCACCTGGCCTGGCAGGTCCTGCCCACGCTGGGCTTCCGCGTCGCGCGCGACGCCCCGGGCTGAGGGAATCCCGTATGAGATCAAAGGCTTGAGCGAGTCACCACGCCGGGACCGCTGGCGGGAGCTCCTGCTGCTCTACGGCCTCACCCTCCTCGCCTCGGGGGGGCTGACCGCCTTGCAGGGCAGCATCGGCTGGATCCGTGGCTACCTCACCACCATCGTGGCCGGCCTCTTCATCTTCCTTCCCCTCGAGATCCTCCAGCGGCGTGGCGAAGATCCGGCAGCGCTCGGCATCCACGGCCGGCAGCTCGGCCGCGCCCTCAAGTGCTTCCTGCTGGTCTCCGCGGTGGTCTTCCCCCCGTACCTGCTCACCTTCCACGGCTGGCAGACCACCTGGCTGGAGCACCGCCTCGAGCCCGAGCGGGCCCGGTTCGATCGCTGGCCCACCGCGCTCCAGGACGCGCCGCGCCTCGCCCAGCCCGCCGAGGGCGACGTCTGGCTGCACACCGAGGAGAACCGGCTCTGGATCCAGTGGCGGCTGCCCGCCGGCCAGCGGCTCGCGGTGGACGTCACCACCCCGGGCCCCCACGTCGTCCAGGGCTCGCACCTCATCCAGGCCCAGCGCCCGGACGGGGTGCGGCTGGCGGGCGGCAGCGACGGGCGGGTGGCGGTGGACGTCCCGGGCGCGACGCTGAAGGTCGCGGTCGAGGCCGGCGGAGACGCCCTCCCCCCCGGCCGGCTGCGGCTCGGCACCGCCCTCGTCGCCGCCAGCGACGTCCCCTACACCGCCGAGCGCTCATGGTGGTGGCTGATCGAGCTCATCCTCGTCCAGCTCCTGCTGGTGGCCCTGCCCGAAGAGCTCTTCTATCGCGGGTACTTGCAGTCACGCCTCGATGGCCTGGTGGGCCGCGACCGCCGCGTCCTGGGGGTGCAGGTCAACCTCCACAGCCTCGTGCTCACCAGCGCGCTCTTCGCCATCGGGCACATCGTCACCATCCCGCACCCGGCGCGCCTGGCGGTCTTCTTCCCCAGCCTGCTGTTCGGCTGGATGCGGCGCGCCACGGGCGGCATCGCCGCGCCCATCGCGTTCCACGCCGCGTGCAACCTGCTCGTGGATGTGGTCGGCCGCTTCTACTTCGGCTGACGCAGTTACGATACCGTAACAAGATCGACGCCGGTCCGGGCCCAGGCCCATGGCACGGCCCTTGAGACACCAGCGCTCCGGAAGGAGGACGCCATGAACATCACCAAGATCCTGGTCCCCGTCGACTTCTCCAGCTGCTCGCGCGCGGCCCTCGAGGCGGCCGTCGACCTCGCCGGCAAGTACGGTGCGACGGTGGAAGCCCTCCACGTCCACGAGCCGCCCTACGCCGTCGGCCATGTGACCGTGCAGGTCCCCGGCATGGGCGAGGTGGCGATGATCGACTTCATGCATGGCCAGGCCCAGAAGCTCCTCGACGAGATGCTGGCCGACTGCCATGCCCCTGGGGTCACCGTCACCCGGACGCTGCTCGCCGGCCTGCCGGAGAAGCTGATCGTCGAGCACGCCCAGGAGGGCGGCCACGACCTGCTGGTGATGGGCACCCACGGCCGGCGCGGCTTCAGCCGCTTCCTCATGGGCAGCGTCACCGAGCGCGTCCTGCGGCTGGCCCCGGCGCCGGTGCTGGTGGTGCGCGACCACTACGGTGAGGATCAGAAGGCGTAGCCCGCCGTCACGACCGCGCAGGGCGCGGCCGCAAACCCCTGATCCTCATAGAGAAACGCGCCACCTTGCGCCCGCAGCAGGAAGTGGCGCTCGGTGAGGAGGCCATAGCCGACCATGGCCTCCGCCGCCGCCCCCAGCCGCTCGCCGTAGCTGCGCCAGTCGCCGGGATCATCCACCCGCACCCGCCCCCGCAGCGACAGGGTCAGGGTGTGCGTCGGCGGCCGCCCGGCGCGATCCGGCCCCAGCAGCCAGCCCGTCACCCCCACCCCGCCCAGGGGAGCCAGCAGGGGCAAGCCGAAGAGCACCTCGATGGACACCCGCTCGTGGGCGAACCAGCCAAACTCCACCCGCAGGAGCTCGGGGATGCCGATGCCCGCGGCCACGAAGGCATCGACGGGCTTCGCGGCCGCCGGGGCGGCCAGACAGAGGGCGACGAGGGTGAGGGCGGATCGCATGGCAGCCTCCGGGCTACCAGAGTGTAGCGCGGTGCTCGATGCCCAGGGTCACGGTCGGCGTCGCGGCGTTGGAGCGGGCATAGGCCACCCCCTCGAAGCCGCTGGCGAGGGCCCACACCGGCGAGAACCACCACGACACGCCGACGCCGAAGCCCAGGTAGCGGGTCTGCCCCGCCCCCGTCACGTTCGTCACCTCCACCTCGCCCATCGGCTCGTGCAGGTTGAGGTGGAAGTCGAGCTGCACGGCGTCGGTGGCCTGCCAGCCGACCTGCGCGCTGCCCACGATGGCCGGATCGATGCCCGTCCGCCCGCTCACCCGCACCCCGCCGCTCACGGCCAGCCAGCCGAAGCCCAGGGGCTGCCCCACCTCCAGCGAAGCCGTCGCGAAGCGCGTCGCGATGGCGGGGATGTACACGAAGTCGACCCCCTCCGCCTGGCCCGCGCCGAGCTGCTCCTCGCCCACATCGGGGCGTCACCGGCGGTGAGCGCCAGCGCCAGCCGCGTCTGGCCCGCCGCCAGGCCCGCCCGCAGGCCGAGCGCCAGCGGCCCCACATAGGTCGTGCTCTCGTCGCCGTACCGCGAGAACCCCACGGGCGTGCCCGCCGCCAGCAGCGTCAGCCAGTCGGTCAGCCCCAGCTCGGCGTACACCCCCAGGGCTTCGTCCAGGTAGCTCTCCGGCAGCTCCTTGATGTCGCCGGCCGCCGTGTAGACCCCCTTGCCCAGCAAGCTGCGGCCCCAGACCTTGGCGTACAGATCCCCCGCGGGCTGCGTCCAGCCCGCGCCATGGGCCACGCCGCCCGAGAGCGCGAGCGCTCCCACCACCCACTTCAGCATGTCGACTCCTCGGGATGATCGCCGGGCGTGCCGCGCCGCCCGACCAGGACGAACTCTACGTTGCCCCGCGTCCCCGGTAACACCGACCGCTCGATGGCCTCGACCACGAGGCCAAGCGCCACGGCCTCCGCCTCCGCCTCCGCCAGCGTCCGCTCCCAGAGCGCGGGGTCGCGGATGATGCCCCCCTCGCCCACCTCGTCGGCGGCCACCTCGAACTGCGGCTTGATCAGCAGCAGCGCGAAGCCACCCGGCCGCAGCCGCCCCACGGCCGGCGCCAGCACCCGCCACAGCGAGACGAACGACACGTCCGCCACCAGCAAGTCGATGATCTCAGGGATGTTTTCGGTGTCGATGGCCCGCGCGTCGGTCCGCTCCAGGTTCACCACGCGGGGATCCTGGCGCAGCCGCCAGTCCAGGTGGCCATGCCCCACATCCACCGCGTACACCCGCGCCGCCCCGTGCTGGAGCAGGCAGTCGGTGAAGCCGCCGGTGCTGGCCCCCACGTCGAGGCAGATCAGGCCCGCAGGATCAATGCGCCGGGCCGCCAGGGCCCCCTCGAGCTTGTGCCCCGCGCGGCTGACGAAGCTGCGGGCCGCCCGGCCCTTCAGCCGCAGGAGCGTGTCCGCGCCCACCAGCTCCCCCGGCTTGTCCACGCGGCGCTCGCCCGCGACCACCTGGCCCGCCATCACGAGGGCCCGGGCCTTCGGGAGATCCGGCGCCAGCCCCTCGGCCACCAGGCGCGCGTCGACCCGCTGCCGCTTCGCCATCAGACCGTGCGGTGGGCGATGCGATCGACGAACGCCACC
Source organism: bacterium (assembly GCA_041389985.1). Classification (GTDB taxonomy): domain Bacteria; phylum Myxococcota_A; class Bradymonadia; order UBA7976; family UBA1532; genus JACKDP01. The sequence goes on along the minus strand of JAWKQS010000004.1, from coordinate 85,288 downwards.
AGCAGCGCCGCCCGGGAGCCCAGGGCCCCGAAGGCCGCCCGCGCCGCCGCCGCCGTCGCGTCCAGGCGCGCCTGCACCTCGGCCCGCGAGAAGTGGTGCAGGTACGAGCGCCCATCGGGCTCGGCGTCCTGCTCGGCGTCCAGCAGATCGTCGGTGATCTGGAACAGCAGCCCCAGCTCCCGCGCCCCGGCCCGGATGGCCGCGACCTCTTCGGGCTCGCCCCCCACCGCGATGGCCGCCCCCTCCGCCGCCGCCGTGATCAGCGCGCCGGTCTTCAGGCGCTGCATCGCCTCGAGGGCTGCGGCGTCCGCGACGCCCCCGATGTCGGCCACCTGACCGGCCACCATCCCTGCGCCGCCGGCCGCCCGCGCCAGCAGGACCACCAGCCGCTCCGCCGTCACCGCGTCGCTCGCCCGGGCCGCCACCGCGAACGCCTCGGTCAGCAGCGCGTCGCCGGCCAGGATGGCGGTCGCCTCGTCGAAGGCCTTGTGGCAGGTCGGCCGCCCGCGCCGCTCGTCGTCGTCGTCCATGGCCGGCAGATCGTCGTGCACCAGGCTGTAGGTGTGGATCAGCTCGATGGCCAGCGCCCACGGCAGCGCCGGCCCCGCCAGCCCGCTCACGGCCTCGGCCGCCAGCAGCGCCAGCACCGGCCGCACCCGCTTCCCCCCGCCGAAGAAGGCGTGCCGGGCCGCCGAGAGCAGCCGATCGGGCCACGCGAAGCCGGCGAAGGCCTCCTCGGCGTAGCCCTCGAACCGCGCCGCCAGCCCCTTCATCTGTGCGTCCAGCATCACGCGTCCTCCTCCAGGCTCGCCTTCAGCTCCTCGATGCGCCGCTCGGCGCCCTCCAGCATGCCGGTCCCCTGCCGCGCCAGCTCGACGCCGCGCCCATAGAGCGCCAGCGCGTCGTCCAGGGACAGCTCGTCCGCCTCCAGCCGACCCACCAGCGTCTCGAGCTCGGCCAGGACCTCCTCGAAGCCCGGCTCCTTCTTCTCGGTCTTCCGAGCCATCAGCCCTCCTCACCCCGGCCGCGCCGGCCCGTGACCTGAGCGTCCAAGCGCCCGTCTTCCAACAAGATTTCGAGAGAATCCCCGAGCTGTACGGCGTCGAAGCGGCGCACGACCCGCCCACCGGAGCGCGTGATGCTGTAGCCCCGGGCCAGCACGCCCAGCGGCGACAGCGCCTCCAGCCGGGCCACCGCCAGCCCCAGCGCATCCCTCGCCGCGCCGAGCCGCCGCTCGCTCGCCCGGTCCAGCCGGGCCTGCGCCGCCTGGACCCGCGCCCGCGACCGGGCCAGCCGGGCCGCCGGCTCCGCCGCCGCGAGCCGACGCCGCAGGCCCTCCAGCGACCGGCGCCGCGCGACGATCCGCGCCCGCGCCCCCGCCTCCAGCCGGCCCAGCGCCCGCTCCAGCCGCCGCGCCCCGCGCTCGATGCGGGCCTCCAGGGCCCGCGCCAGCCGCCGCTCCTGGAGCTGGATTGTATAGAGCAGGGCGGCCCGCTCCGGCACCGCCAGCTCCGCCGCCGCCGACGGCGTCGGCGCCCGCCGATCCGCCACCAGATCCGCGATGGTCGTGTCGGTCTCGTGGCCGACGGCGCTGATCACCGGCTTGGGACACGCCGCGATGGCCCGTGCCACCATCTCGGTGTTGAAGGCCCAGAGCGACTCCAGGCTCCCACCGCCGCGCCCCACGATGATCACGTCCACGTCCGGCCGCCGCTCCAGCCGCTTGAGGGCGCGCACCACATCGGGGGCCGCGTCCACCCCCTCCACGGTACAGGGCGAGATGACGATGGGGATCTGCGGCGAGCGCCGGTGCACCACCGACTCGATGTCGCGCCTCGCCGCGCCGACCGCGCTCGTGACCACCCCCACCGCGCGGGGCAGGAAGGGCAGCGGCCGCTTGCGCGACGCCTCGAACAGGCCCTCCGCCAGCAGCTGCGCCTTCAGCGCGTCGAACGCCGCCTGCAGCCGTCCCTGACCGGCCGGCTCGATCCACGACACCACCAGCTGCACGGTGCCCTTGGGCTCGTAGAACGAGACATCCCCCTCCACCACCACCAGGGTGCCGGGGTCAGGCCGGTGGGCCAGCGTCCGCACCGTCGAGGCGTAGACCACGCAGTCGATGCAGGACGCCTCGTCCTTGAGGGTGAGGTAGACGTGCCCCCGCGTGCTCACGAAGACCTTGGACAGCTCGCCGAGCACACGCACCTGCGCGAACTCGCCTTCGAGGAACGCCTTGAGGCGCCGGGAGAGCTGACCGACGGTGAGGGGGGTCGGGGCCATCGCCGAGCGTGTAGCACGCCCGGCGCGAGGGGGCTAGCGCAGGTAGAGTGCCAGGATGAGGATGCCGTCGTTGTACTTCAGCCCCGCCTGGTAGAAGACCTTGCGTGGCGGCACGCGCAGGCCCACGTCCACCTTGCTCTTGGGGATGGCCAGCCGGATCTTCTCCTGATCCTTGGCCTGCCCCTCGTAGGTGAAGCCCGCGGTCTGATCGTTGGGCAGCTTGATCTGCCGCTCCTTCTTCAAGGGCAGCTCGATCTTGTGCTTGGCCAGCTCCTTGAAGCTGCGGTAGCCGCCGAAGCTCTTCTCCAGGGTGCCCTGGATGCGGGCCAGGGCCGGATCAGCCGCCCCCGGCTTCTTGCTCGCGAAGATGATGGAGACCTTCAGGTCGACCTTGTCGGCAGCAGCGGCGGGGCCAGCGATGCCGACGATGAAGCCCAGGCTCATGAGCAGAGTGCGCAACATCAGATGGGATCCTCCCCGTCGGCCGGCGAGTCACCGGCAGCAGCGTCGTCTTCGTCCAGCAGCCAGATGACCGTCGAGCTCTCCTCGTCGTCGTCCACCGGCATGGAAATCAGCACCGTCTTCGGGCCGTCGTTGTTGACCTCGTCCACCACGACCGCCCCCCCGGCCACCGCCACGTCCCCGTCGTCCACGTCGACCGCCGGGGTGGCCAGCCGGGTCACCAGGAAGGCCACCCCCGCCGCCGCCGCCGTGCTGACGAGGACCGGCGTCCAGTAGCGTGCCCACCAGGCCCGCAGCCTCTCCGCCGTGGTCGGCGGCGCCGCGGGGGCCGCGACCGCAGGCTCCTCCCGGACCGGGAGCGCCGCCTGGATCGCCGCGAAAAAACCTGAAAAATCAGCCGCATCGACGTGCTCGCCCACCCAGCCCTGGAGGGCATCCCGGGTGTGCTGCAGGGCCGAGAGCTCCGCGAAGAGCGCCGGCGATGCGTCCAGCTCTGCCTCGAAGGCCCGCGCCTCGGCCGGGCTCATCCGCCCGTCGAAGTAGCGCTCGACCGGCGAGTCCACGCTCTGCTCCTCGCTCATCACCGCTCCCTCCTGACGCCCTGTCCCGCTCGCTCGGCCAGCGGATCCCCGGCGCTCTCCAGGAACGGCTTGAGGGCGTTCTGGAGGTTCTTGCGCGCGTGGTGCAGCCGGCTCATCACGGTGCCCAGGTGACACTCCATCACCTCGGCGATCTCTTCGTAGCTCAGGCCCTCCACCTCACGGAGGAGGATGATCGTGCGGTGGTTCTCGCTCAGGGTGCCCAGCGCGTCGGCCAGCACCCCGTTGAGCTCCTGCGTCTCCAGGGCGACTCCGGGCTGCATGGCGCGGGTGTTCCCGGCGAGGGGCACCTGCTCCAGCTCGTCGCGCCGCTTGAAGGTCTCGTCGTACTCGACCTTGCGGACCTTGCGGTGCTTGCGCACATGATCGATGCAGACGTTCACCACGATCCGGTACAGCCACGTGTAGAAGGAGCTGTCGCCCTTGAACCCGTCGATGTTGCGGAAGACCTTGATGAAGGCCTCCTGCGCGGCGTCGCGGGCGTCCTCGGGGTTGCGAAGGACGCCCATCGCGATGCCATATGCTCGACGCTGATACTTGTCGACCAGCACCCGGAAGGCGCGATGATCGCCGCGCTGGCAGCGCGCGACGAGCTCCTGGTCGGTCAGCTCCAAAAAAACCTCCGCCGCGGACGTGGACGAACGCGCATCATTCACGCGTCGGCGCATCTTAGTGCAAGTCGCCGCGTCTCGCGCGGCGCTTCCGGCATCGACGGTGGCGGAAGGTTCTGGCGGCGAGGGCCGTTGAGGAAGGGCAATGTCGACGCGATCTCCCACCGCCCGCATCTCGTCCACGCTGGGCCGCGCCCGCAGCCGGCTCAGAATCCGGGCAGGGTTGAACACCAGCGGCTGGATGATCGCGGCGGTGTCTGCGCTGGCGCTCATGGTCATCCTCCTCGCGGCTGCACTCGGCGGTGCGTCGTGGCTGAGAGTTTCTGCTCAGGTCGCGGCGCTGGCGCTGCCGACGGGGCTCCTCCTGCGCTTGTTCATTCGTCCGTGGTGGCAATCTCGATCCGACGCCGCCGTCGCCGCCGTGCTGGAGCAGGCGGCCCCCAGCCTGGGCGATGGCTTGCTGGCCACCGTCGAGCTGAAGGCCCGGCCGGAGCGCGCCTCCGATCCCACGCTCATCCCCGCCCTCTTCGATCAGGTAGCCAGCCGGCTGGAGGGCGTCGACGTCCGCGCCGCCACGCCCTACCGCCCCGCCCGCCGCGCCTGGGCGGGGGCGGGTGTCGTGGCCGTGGTCTGGGGGCTGGCCGGGCTCGCCATGCCGGGCGTCATCGCCCGTGGCTATGCGGCCCTCACCACCTCGCCCACCGGGCCGGGCGCCACGGACGAGGAGACGGGCCCGCTGGTCGGCGACCTGACCCTGACGCTGCACTTCCCGGCCCACACCGGCCGACCCTCCCAGGTCATCCCCAACTCGGCGGGTGACCTGGAGGCCCCGAAGGGCACCCGCGTCGAGATCACCGCGACCACGCTGGAGCCCGCCATCCGCGCGGTGATGCGGCTGGGCGAGGCGACGACGTCCGAGGTGAACCTGGCCATCGCCGACCAGCGCGAGCTGCGCGGTGAGCTGGTGGTGGGCGAACCGACGGTCTGGCGCTTCGCCCTGACGACCCCGGATGGGCGCTCGCTGGTGGAGGGGCTGACGCGGCGCATCCGGGTCGAGCCGGACCGGCCGCCGGAGGTCACGCTGAAGCTGCCGGAGGATGACCTTGAGCTCGAGGATCTGCGGAGCGTGCCGGTGGCGTACGGGGCGACCGACGACTACGGCCTCGGCAAGATCAACGTCGTGGTGGCGCTGGCCGCCGACATGGAGCACCCCGAGAAGATCGAGCAGATCGGGGTGAACGGGCGCCGCCACGACGGGCTGGACGAGGTGGATCTGCGCATCGTGCAGGCCCAGCCAGGGGACCGCCTGGCGCTGTTCGTCGAGGCCTTCGACAACAACACGGTGGATGGCCCGCAGCGGGGCATGTCGGTGGTGCGGTTCATCACCGTGCACTCGCCCCAGGCGAAGCACGAGGCGCTGGCCGGGGAGCTCAAGGAGACCATCGAGCTGCTGCTGACCGCCCTGGCCGACCGCCTGGAGATGGACTGGCTGGATGAGGCGGCGGGCCCGCTGCCGCCGCGGGTGGCCAGCCTGCAGGAGGGGACGCAAGGCCGTGGACGCCCTCGACAAGGTGGTCACCGGGATGGCCGAGGATCCCCTGACGCCCGAAGAGGTCCGGCTGGCGCTCGCGGGCCGGCTCGGGGCGCTGGAGGGCAAGGTCGAGGCGGAGCGGGTGGCCATCGAGGCGGGCGGCCTCGAGGCCCGGGCCGAGGCCACCGTGCGGGCCGTCCAGCGCGCCAGCGAAGGCGTGGTCGACGAGCTGGAGCAGGCGATCATCCTCGTCGAGGCCATGGTCGCGCGCCTGGCCCTGGAGGACATGCGAGCCCTCGCCGACGAGCTGAAGGAGGCGAAGGAGCGGCTCAAGGATCTGATCCAGGAGTTCAAGAAGCACCCCGACGACGAGGCCCTCAAGGCGAGAATCATGAGGGAAGTCCAGCGGTTGCGGCAGCGCATCGACGAGATGCGGCAGCGGATGGCGAAGCTGCGTCAGAAGCTGCCGGAGGAGTTCTTGAACCTCGACGGGATGAAAAAGGACGACGTCGCCAAGGGCCTGGATCAGACGAAGGACCAGCTCGCCGAGCTCGAGAAGATGCTCAACGAGGGCAAGATCGACGAGGCGCTGGCGGCGCTGGAGCAGATGGAGCAGGCCCTCGACGAGCTGGGCAAGAGCCTGGACGAGGATCTGGACGACCTGCACAAGTCGAGCAACCCGGAGATGCAGAAGGCCCTGTCGGAGCTCATGGACCAGACCCGCGACATGATGAAGCGGCAGGAGGAGCTGGCCAGGGAGACCGAGAAGATGGCCGAGGCGCAGCGCGAGGCGCTGCGCAAGCTGCTGGAGGAGCAGCTCAAGGAGAAGATGGACGGGCTGCGCAAGAAGGGCGAGGCCCTGGAGCAGGCCCTGGGCGAGGTGAAGCCCGACAAGCTGTCCAGCGTGGGCCAGGAGGAGCTCAGCCACCTGGAGCAGCGCGTGGCCGAGCTGCGGGGGCTCGAGCGCAACCAGATCCTGGAGTCGCTCGAGATGAGTGAGCGCTCGCTGGACCACCTGGAGCGCATCCAGCGGTTCGACGGGGGACGCTTCGGTGATCCGAGAACCAGCAGCCCCTCGACAAGGCCGAGCAGCTCGATCGCCAGATCGTCCAGGAGCTGTCGCAGCTGCTGGATCAGGCCCGCGCCCAGCAGCAGCAAGCAGGGGGACGGCCAGGAGAGCCAGCGCCTGGGCCAGCAGCAGCAGCAGCTCGCCGAGGCGATGCAGAAGCTCCAGCAGCGCCTGGCCGAGCAGGGCGAGAAGATGCCGGGCATGGGCGACAAGCCGATGCAGAGCGCCGAGCAGGCGCGGCAGGCCATGCGGGAGGCGGCGCAGCGCCTGGGGCAGGAGCAGCCCGGCCAGGCGCAGCCCGGCCAGCAGCAGGCCATGGAGTCTTTGAAGGGGATCATGGACGGGCTGCGCCAGGCCAACAAGCCGCAGCGGCCGACCGCAACCAGGGGCGCAAGCTGAGCCACGAGCGGGTGAACATCCCCGGGGCCGACCAGTACGAGGCCCCGAGGCCTGGCGCAAGGATCTGCTCGACGCCATGAAGGAGGCGCCCCCCGAGCAGTTCCGCGACCAGGTGAAGCGCTACTACGAGGCGTTGATCCAATGATCACGAGGCTTTGGGCGATCTTGCTGGTGCTGTGCGGCGCGGCGCATGCGGCGTCGGATGCGGAGTTGCAGAAGCTGCACGGGCTGGTCTCGGACTGGCAGGTGGAGGAGGCCCGGCGTCGGCTGGAGCCGCTGCTGGCCGCCGATCCCGACGCGCCGTCTCTGGCCTTCGTCGAGGGCCGCCTGCTCTTCTTCGAGGGCCGCTACAAGGAGGCCCTGGAGGCGCTGGATCGGGCCATCGCGCGGACCGGCGACCTGACCCCGGAGCAGGTGCGGGAGTTTCGCGAGGTGGTCGCGACGACCTACGAAAAGCTGAAGGATTTCGATGAGCTGGCGAGCCCGGACGGGCGGTTCCTGTTCCGGTTCAGGGGCCGCGACCGGCTGATGATCCCGTATGTGCAGGAGGTGATGGAGAAGGCGGACGCGGCCTTCGCCTCCGACTTCCGGCACCGCCCGAGGGCCGGGTGCTGGTGGAGATCTACCCCGACGCCCTGTACCTGGCGGCGGTCAGCCCCTGACCGAGACGGACATCGAGACCAGCGGCACCATCGCCCTGTGCAAGTACAACCGGCTGATGTTCACGTCGCCGCGGGCCCTGGTGCGCGGCTACGGCTGGCGCGACACGGTGGCCCACGAGTTCGTGCACTACTACCTGACGAAGGCCAGCGGGAACACGGTGCCCATCTGGCTGCACGAGGGCATCGCCAAGTTCATGGAGACGCGCTGGCGGGCGCCGCCGGGGGCGCCGATGGAGCCCCCCCAGGAGGACCTGCTGGCCCGCTCGCTCAAAGAGGACAAGCTGGTCACCTTCGCCCAGATGCACCCGTCCATGGCCAAGCTGCCGAGCCAGGAGGCGGCGAGCCTGGCCTACGCCGAGGTGCACACCGCCGTGCAGCTGCTCTGGGAGCGCAAGGGGTACGACGGCCTGATGGCGTTCATCGGGCACCTGCGCGATGGCGCCTCCATGGACGACGCGCTGACGCGGGTCTACGGCGTGGATCTGGACGGCCTCTGGAACACCTGGAAGGCCGAGATGAAGCGCAAGGGCCTGCGGACGTTCCCGGGGCTCGTACAGACGTCCCTCAAGTTCAAGCGCCCCGGTCAGGCCGAGGCGGAGGGCGAGGAGGAGGACGACTACGGCACCATCGAGGAGAAGAAGACCAAGGATTTCGCGCACCTGGGCGAGCTTCTGCGCGCCAGGGAGCGGCACGGCGCCGCGCTGCTGGAGTACCGCAAGGCGATGGCCCTGGGCGGCGAGGGCAACCCGGTCATCCAGAACGGGGCGGCGTCGGCCCTCATCGAGCTGGGGCGCTTCGCGGAGGTCCCCGCTGCATTGGAGCGCGTGTCCCTGTACTATCCCGGCTTCCTGAAGACACACCTGAACCTGGGGCAGGCGTTCATGCAGCTGGGCGACAAGGCGAAGGCCATCGAGGCCTTCGAGGAGGCGGTGGGCATCAACCCCTTCCACCCCCTGCCCCACCAGGCCCTCGCCGCCCTGTACGCCGACGCCGGTCAGCCCGATCGGGCCGAGCGAGCGCGCGCCTCGCTGGAGATGCTGAAATGACCGAACGCACCGAGCCGGCGCTGGACGCGGCCGCGGTGGAGGCGGCGGCCCGGGCCCGGGACGCCATCCTGACCCAGGTGGGGCGCCGCATCGTGGGGCAGCGGCAGGTGGTCGACCAGATGCTGGTCGCCCTGTTCGCCCAGGGGCACTGCCTCTTCGTGGGGGTACCCGGCCTGGCCAAGACGCTGCTGGTGCGGACGCTGGCCGAGGCCCTGCACCTCGACTTCAGCCGCATCCAGTTCACGCCGGACCTCATGCCGAGCGACATCACCGGGACGGACATCCTGGAGGAGGATCCGAGCACCGGGAAGCGGGCGTACACCTTCCTGAAGGGCCCGATCTTCGCCAACCTGTTGCTGGCCGACGAGATCAACCGCACGCCGCCCAAGACCCAGGCGGCGCTGCTCCAGGCCATGCAGGAGGGCAAGGTGACGGCGGCGGGGCGCACCTTCAGCCTGCCGCCGCCCTTCCTGGTGTTCGCGACCCAGAACCCGGTGGAGCAGGAGGGCACCTACCCGCTGCCCGAGGCCCAGCTCGATCGCTTCATGTTCTTGATCGACGTGGACTATCCCGACGCGGCCGAGGAGGCCGAGATCGTCCGCCGGACGACGGGGGCGGCCGACGCGCCGGTGGAGCCGGTGCTGGACGCGCAGCGCATCCTCGAGCTGCAGGCCATGGTCCGCAAGATCTACGCGGGCGAGGACGTGGTGAAGTACGTCGTGCGCCTGACCCGGGCCACGCGCCCCAAGGACACCTCGGCGCCGCCGTTCGTCCGCGAGTTCGTGTCGTGGGGGGCGGGGCCGCGGGCGAGCCAGTACCTGGTGCTGGCGGCGAAGGCCCGCGCGCTGCTCAACGGGCGCCTCAACGCCAGCCGCGACGACGTGGCCGCCCTCGCGAGCCCGGTGCTCGTGCACCGCGTGCTGACCAACTTCCACGCCGAGGCGGAGCGCGTCGACAGCGCCGAGATCGTGCGGCGCCTCGTGGAGACGGTCTCCCGCGAGGGCTAGCGGGGCCAGCAGGAGCTCATGGCAAGGCGGATCATCGATCAGGCGCTGCTGACGCGCCTCGCGGGCTTGAACCTCCCCGTCGGCCAGGTGGTGGAGGGCGTGCTGACCGGCATGCACAAGAGCCCGCACCACGGGGCGAGCGTGGAGTTCGCCCAGCACCGGGAGTACGTCCCCGGCGACGAGATCCGCCACATCGACTGGAAGGCCTACGGCCGCAGCGATCGCTACTCCATCAAGCAGTTCGAGGACGAGACGAACCTGCGCGCCTACCTGCTGGTGGACACGTCGGGCTCGATGGACTACGGCCGCCGCGGGGTGACGAAGCTGGAGTACGCCTCCCAGCTCGCCGCGGCGATGGCCTGGCTGCTGCTGCGTCAGGGCGACGCGGCGGGCTTGATGACGTTCGGCGAGCGGCTGGGCCACTTTCTGCCGCCGCGCACCCGCGGGGATCACTTCTGGCGCATCGCCAGCCTGCTGGAGTCGGAGCCGGTGGGCGGGCCCACCAACGTGGTGGCAGCCCTGCAGCACGCTGCCGAGGTGGCCGGCCGGCGCAGCCTGATCCTGCTGTTCTCGGACTGCCTGGACTTCGATCCCCGGCTGGCCGCCGTGGCGCGGCAGCTCCGCCGCCGGCGCCACCGCGTCGCGGTGTTCCAGGTGCTCGATCCCGATGAGCTGGAGTTCCCCTTCGACGAGCTGACGCTCTTCGAGGACATGGAGACCGACGAGAAGCTGCTGGCCGATCCCCGGGGCATGCGCGAGCAATATCTCTTGGAGATCAAGGCCTTCTGCGATGGTCTGCGGCGCGACCTGCTGGAGGGGGACGTGGCCTACCACCGCCTCTCCACCGCCGAGCCCCTCGAGCGCGCCGTCCTGCGCATCCTGCAGGGGGCCGCATGAGCTTTCTGGCGCCGGCCCTGCTGATCGGGCTGCTGGCGGCGGCCATCCCGCCCATCATCCACCTGATCTTCCGGCGCAAGCCGAAGGTGGTGCGGTTCCCGGCGCTGGAGTTCATCCGGCGCTCCCAGAAGAAGACGATGCGTCGCTTCCGCATGAAGCAGATCCTGCTCATGCTGGTGCGCAGCCTGCTGATGGCGCTGGTAGCCTTCGCGGTGGCGCGGCCGTTCCTGCGCGGGGCCGCCGAGCCGACGGCCGCCCTCGAGGGGGCCCAGGGGGGCACGGTGGTGTTCGTCGTGGATGCCTCGTGGCCGATGGCCTATCGGCTGGCCGACGCGACGCTGCTGGAGCGCGCCCGCGACAAGGTGGAGAACCTGCTGGACCAGTTCAGCGGGCAGGCCGCCCTGGTCATCGCCGGGGATCGCGTCGAGGCGCCCGTCGGGGAACCCACCAGTGATTACGCGGCCTTGCGCAAGGCCCTCGCCGACCTGACGCCGGGCAACCGGGCGGATCGCCTGGCCGACGGGGTGGCCCGGGCCTTCGATCTGGTGGACGAGGCGCCCCCCGGGCCGCGCCGCGTGGTGGTGCTCACCACGGCCGCCGGCGCTGCGCGGCCGCTGCCCGAGCCCCCGACCGCCGCGGCCGGGCAGCCGCCCGTCGAGCTCATCCGCGTCGATGTGGCTGACGGCCAGCCGGTGCCCAACCGCGCCATCGTGGATGTGAAGCTGTCCCCCGCCCCCCAGCTCGGCGCCGGCCAGTGGCGGGTGGACGCCCGGGTGGCCAGCTACGCCGACGAGCCGATCCAGCGCCTGCCGGTTCACCTGGAGGTGGACGGGCGCGTCCAGGTCCGCGGCTTCCTGGATCTGGGCCCCGGGCAGGAGGCGACCAAGACGTTCTATACCCGGCTGGACGCCAAGGACGCGACGCCGGCCGCGGTGGTGCTGGAGGCCGACGCCCTGGAGGCCGACGACGTCCGCCGCTTCTGGCTGCAGCCCGCGCCCCGCATCCGGCTGCTGGCCATCAACGGCGACCCGCGCCCGACCCCCCAGCTCGACGAGCTCTTCTTCCTGGAGCGGGCGCTGGCCCCGGAGACGGCGGCGGGCGCGCGGGTCGTGCTCACCATGCGCGGCGCCGATGTCTTCGAGGGCGAGGAGCTGTCGGACTACGACGTGGTGGTGCTGGCCAACGTGGGCGAGCTGTCGCCCGAGCGCGGGCGGGCGCTGGACGCCTTCGTCCGCGCGGGCGGGGGCCTGTTGGTGTCGATGGGGGATCGCGTCAAGCCGAGCGAGCTCAACGCCGTCCTCGGCAGCCTGCTGCCGCGCACGCTGCGGGATGTGCGGGCCGCGGGCGACGCGGCGGCGCTGGACGAGGGGGGCGATCGCCAGAACGCCCGCCTGTCGGTCTTCGACCGCAGCCACCCCATCCTGCGCCCCTTCTCCGATCCGGCCGGCAGCCTCGGCCGCGCGCGCGTCGGCCGCTACATGCTGCTGGATCCCGCCGCGGACGCCGCGGGGGCCGTGGTCATGGCGACCGACGACGGGGCGCCCTTCCTGCTGACCCGGACGGTGGAGCGCGGCCGCGTGGCCCTCCTGACGGGGACGCTGGATCGCGACTGGGGGGACCTGCCCATCCGACCCGCGTTCCTGCCCCTCCTCCAGCAGATCGTCCGCTACCTGACCCGCGTCGCCGACATGGACACGACGCCGGTGATCGTCGGGCAGGCAGCGCCGATTCCCGTGGAAGATCCGCGGGTTCGGCGTGTGAGCGTGCAGGGACCGGATGGCACCCGGCACCTGGTGGAGCGCCCGACGGATCCCGAGGCGGCGTGGGTCTTCGAGGCGACGGAGCAGCCGGGCTACTACGCCGTCAGCCCGGAGCCTCCGCTGCCAGGGCTCGTGGCGCTCCCGGGCTTCGCGGTGGCGGTGGATCCCACCGTCTCGGATCTGCGCGGGCCCCGCGTCGAGGCGCCGGACACGGGCGAGGGCGACACCGTGCGGGCGGCCCTGGCCGGCGCAGCGAAGCGCACCGAGCTGTGGCACGCCGCGTTGCTGGTGCTCTTCGTGCTGCTGCTGGCGGAGGGGGCGCTGCTCTTCCGGCGCAAGCGGACGCAGGCGGCGGCCTGAGCGCGGCGGAGGCTCACGCCCCGGCGGCCGGCTCCCGGGCGATCAGCCCTCGGCGGCCAGCTCGGCGATGCGGGCGCGGCTGCTCTGGAGGCGAGCCAGGGCGTCGTCGGCCTCGGCGAGCTTGGCGCGCTCGGCCTCGACGATGTCGGCCGGGGCGTTGTCCACGAAGCGGGGGTTGGAGAGCTTCCCGGCGAACTGGGCGCGGCTCTTGTCGGCCTTGGCGATGGCCTTGTCGAGGCGCGCCAGCTCCTCGTTGAAGTCGATCAGGCCCGCCAGGGGGACGCAGACCTCCACGGAGCCGGCGAGCTGCATCGCGCTGCCGCGGGGGCGCTCACCGCCCGTCTCGAACGCGACCGACTCCAGCCGGGCCAGGCGCGTCAGCAGCAGCTCCTCCGAGGCGAGGGTGGCCGCGGTCTCGGCGTCGGGGCACCGCAGGATGAGGCGGACCGGCTTGCCGGGCGGGATGCCCAGCTCGCCGCGGATGTTGCGCACGCCCGTGATGATGGCCTGGAGCAGATCCACGGCGGCCTCGGCCGCCTCGTCGCGGGCCTGATCCCCCGGCCGCGGGAACGGGGCGACGATCAGCGCCGGAGGCCGCGCCTCGCCGAGGGGCAGCCGGCTCCAGATCTCCTCCGAGGCGAAGGGGATGAAAGGGTGCAGCAGGCGGAGCGAGGCGTCGAGCACCCGCACCAGCGTCCAGCGGGTCGCGTCGCGGGCCGCCACGTCCTCGCCGTACAAGATCGGCTTGGCCAGCTCGATGTACCAGTCACACAGCTCGCTCCAGAAGAACTGGTGCAGGGTCTGGGCGGCGTCGTTGAGCTGGAAGCCCTCCAGCGCCTCCGTCACCCGGGCCACCGCCCGATCCAGGCGCGAGAGGATCCACGCGTCGATGCGGTTCAGCCGGGCAGGCGCCGGCGCCGCCGGATCGAAGCCCTCCAGGTTCAGGAGCGCGAACCGCGAGGCGTTGTAGATCTTGTTGACGAAGGCCCGGCTCGACTCGACCGCCTTGAGGGACAGCTTGATGTCGCGGCCCTGCCCCGCGAGGCCGGCGAGGGTCATGCGCAGGCTGTCAGCGCCCATCTCCCGGGAGACGTCGAGGGGATCGATGACGTTCCCCTTGGTCTTCGACATCTTCTCGCCCTTCTCGTCGCGCACCATGGCGTGGAGAAAGACCGTGTCGAAGGGCACCTCGCCCATGAAGTGGATGCCCATCATCATCATGCGGGCGACCCAGAAGAACAGGATGTCGAAGCCGGTCTCCATGACCGACGTGGGGTAGAACGTCTTGAGATCCGCGGTGTTGTCAGGCCAGCCCAGGGTGGAGAAGGCCCAGAGGCCCGACGAGAACCAGGTGTCGAGGACGTCCTCGTCCTGGGTCAGCGCCGCGCTGCCGCAGTGTCCGCAGGCCGTGGGATCTTCGCGCCGGACGGTGTACTCGCCGCAGGTCGCGCAGTGCCAGGCGGGGATCTGGTGGCCCCACCAGAGCTGGCGGCTGATGCACCAGTCGCGGATGTTGTCCATCCAGTGGAAGTAGGTGCGATCCCAGCTCGCCGGCACGATGCGGGTGCGACCGGAGCGCACGGCCTCGGCCGCCGGCCGGGCGAGGGGCTCGGCCTTCACGTACCACTGGGGCGAGAGCATGGGCTCGACCACCACGCCGGAGCGCTGGCAGAGGCCGATGTTCAGGGTGTGGGGCTCGATCTTGACCAGCAGGCCCAGGGCGTCGAGATCGGCGACGATGCGCTCGCGGCCGACGAAGCGATCGAGCCCGCGGTACGCCTCGGGCGCGTTCTCGTTGAGCCGCGCCTGCTTGTCGAGGACGGCGATGGCCGGCAGGCCGTGGCGCTGGCCCGTCTCGAAGTCGTTGAAGTCATGGGCCGGGGTGACCTTCACGACGCCCGTCCCGAACGCCATGTCCACCAGGATCCCATCGGCGATGATGGGGATGCGGCGGCCGGTCAGGGGCAGCTCGATCTCGCGGCCGATGAGGTGCTGGTAGCGCGGGTCGTCGGGGTGCACGGCCACGGCGGTGTCGCCCAGCAGGGTCTCGGGCCGCGTCGTCGCCACCACCAGGCGCTCGTCGCCGCCGGCCACCGGGTAGGCGATGTGCCAGAGGCTGCCCTGCCGCTCCTCGTACTCGACCTCGAGGTCCGAGAGCACGGTCATGCAGCCGGGCGACCAGTTCACCAGGCGGTCGGCCCGGTAGATCAGGCCCTCTTCGTACAGGCGGACGAAGACTTCGCGCACGGCCCGCGAGAGGCCGTCATCCATGGTGAAGCGCTCACGGCTCCAGTCCACCGAGCAGCCCATGGCCTTGATCTGCTCGGAGATGCGGGCGTGGTAGATCGCCTTCCACTCCCAGACCTTCTCGATGAACTTCTCGCGGCCCAGATCGAAGCGCGAGACGCCCTCCTTCGCGAGCTGGCGCTCGACCACCATCTGGGTGGCGATGCCGGCGTGGTCGGTGCCGGGCAGCCAGAGGGCGTTGAAGCCCGCCATCCGCTTCCACCGGATCAGGATGTCCTGGATGGTCACGGTGAGGGCGTGGCCCATGTGCAGGCTGCCCGTCACGTTGGGCGGCGGGATCACGATGGTGAACGGGGGCTTGTCGCTGGCCGCGTCGGCCTGAAACCAGCCCCCTTCCATCCACCGCGCGTACCAGCGCGCTTCGACGTCACGGTGGTCGTAGGCCTTGGAGAGCTCTTCCATGGGGTTGACCTTCCGGTCGGGAGCGGAGGCGGGCACCGCGGGGCGGGCCGCCCTGGCCGCCCGCAAGTGTTTAAAACCCAAGGCGAATCAGGACGCGGCGAGGCGCTCGCGTACCACCTTGGCGATCTCTTCCTTCAAGATGGCCTCGGCCAGCCGGGGCACGACCTCCCAGGCGATGCGCTCGGCGGTGTCGCGGGCCGCGCTGTTGAGGGCGCTGGCGACGGCGTCGTCGGCGGCGAGGCGCGCCATGGTCTGCTGCACCGCGGCGCGGGCCAGGTCGCTGGTGCCCGGCGGGGTGGCCTGGGCGAACGCGCCGGCCGGGGGCGGGGCGGGGGCCTGGCTGGGCATGGCCGGCGCCTCGGCCGACGGGGCCGGCGGCACCGAGGGCAGCGACGGCCGCCGGGGGATCTGGGGCAGCTTCGGGGCCGTGGACGGGGCCTTCGGGGGCGCCGAAGGCTGCCGCGCCGGGGGCGCCGGGGTGGCCTTCGCCACCGCCGACGGCGGGGCCGGGCTGCGCGACGCCGGCGGGGCCGGCGCCACGACCGTCTCCTCCTCGGAGCCGGGCTTCGGGCCGCGCGCCAGGGGGATGTTGGCCAGCGTCATGCGGAACAAGGAGCGATCGGGGATCGGCAGGTTCAGGACGCCGAAGACCTTCTCGACGAGCTGCTGCGTGAGGAACGGCTTGGGCAGGTGGCCGTCGATGCCGGCATCGCGGGCCCGCGCCATGTCGAAGTTCTCGTTGCGGCCGACCAGCAACAGGACCTTCGCGTCGCTCTTGCGCTTGATGGCCCCCGCCACGTCGTAGCCGCCGCCCGGGAGGGCCGCGTCGACGATGGCCAGGACCGGGGCTTCCGTCCCCAGCAGCGCCGTCGCCGCGGCGGCATCCGCGGCGAACACGAGGTTGAAGGGATGCTTCGCGAGGGAGATCTCCACCATGCGGCGCACGGTGCGGCTTCTCTCCGCGACGATGATCGTTCCCTGCATGAGCCTGTCCCCGAAGAACGCGCAGCTTCGGAGGTTGGCACGGGGTTCCAGGCTCGTCAAGGCGAGTGCCGACGCCGCGTCCGCCCGGGCTATCTTGTGGCCGCCCGGCTGGCTAGAATGGCGGCCCCCCGACGGGAGAGGTTCGTCGATGCGGCTGCTCACCCCCCTCGCCCTCTGCCTCGCGGCGCCGACCGCGGCCCTGGCACAGCTGCCGACATGCCAGGATCTACCGGGCGCCGTGCTGGCGCCGGGGACCACGGACGTCAAGCCGTATCTGGCGCGGATCGCGCCGAAGCTCGCGACGGCCGCGGATCCGCTGACCCTGGTCTATCTGCCGGTGGGCTCGTGCACCGCCACCGAGGCGCTCCTGGGGGACGGCGAGCTGACCGGGACGGCCGTCTACTGGCCGGGCGATGTGGACGCCGACGGCGTCCCGGTGGAGGCGTCCTGCGAGCTCGGCCCCGGCGCGCGCGCTCAGCTCGCTTTCAGCGACGTGACGGTGGACACCTGCACCGGGGCGCCGACCCCGGCCGGCTTCGCCCAGTTCCCCTCCCTCGTCCAGGGCTTCGGCTTCGTGGTCCCGCCCGCCTCGACGCAGCAGGCGATCACCGCGACCGAGGCCTACTTCCTGTTCAAGTTCGGGACGGAGGCCGGTCGCCAGGTGCCGCCCTGGGTGGACCCGGCGCTCATCCAGATCCGCACCCCGGCGTCGTCGACGCAGCTCCTCATCGGGCTGGCGGCCGGCGTGCCCGGTACCCGCTGGAGCCCGAACCTGACGGCCATCAACAACGGCTCGAGCGCCGTGGTGGCGGCGGTGGCGGCCGAGAACAGCACCGGCAACGCCGAGAAATCACTGGGCATCTTGTCGTTGCAGCGCTACGACGGCGCCCGGGATCAGCTCCGCATGCTGGCGTTCGAGGCCTTCGGCCAGAGCTGCCTCGGCGCCGTCTATCCCGACTCCACGGCCCAGAGCTTCGACAAGCGCAATGTGCGAGACGGGCACTACCCCATCTGGGGGTATCTGTGGATGGTGGCCGCCGGGGGCGCCGACGGGCCGACGGACGCCGGCGCGGCGCGGGTGGTGGACTTCATCGCCGGCACCGAGCCCTTGAACGGCGCCGATCCCATCGCCGATGCCGTCCGCGCCGGCGCGGTGCCCGCGTGCGCCATGCAGGTCCGCCGCGCCTTCGATGGCGGGCCCCTCGAGGCCTTCGAGCACCCGGCGCCGTGTGGCTGCGTCTTCGAGCAGGTGGCCACCGGGACGACGACCTGCGCGCCCTGCGATGCGGACAGCCCCTGCGCCGACGGCACCTGCCGGTTCGGCTTCTGCGAGGTGCGGTGATGGTCGGTCGACTCTTGCTGGTTCTCCTTCTCGCTCAAGGACTTGCGGCCTGCGGCGAGGACAAGGGCGGCGGCTCGGGGGGCGGCGGCGGCTCGGGGGGCGCGGGCGGCGCCGGGGGCGGCGCGGACGCCGGGCCGGGCCTGTGCGACACCTTCCCCGACGAGCACACCGCCCTGCTCAACGCGCCCACCGAGGCCGCGGTCGTCCACAAGACGCCCACCCACCCGCCTGTCGGCGCCGAGGGACTGCCCTGAGGCGGTCCATCGCCAGCGCGGCCCTGGCCCTCCTCCCGCTGGTGGCCGGCGCGACGCCTCGCTGGTCGGGGCTGGTGCAGGCCGACTTCCAGGCCTCCCAGGCGTCGCGGGATCAGCTCGCGGACGGATCAGGCGCGCCCCTGAACCAGGACGCCTTCACCCTGCGCCGGGGCCGCCTGCGTGCCGAGGACGAGGTGGACTGGACGGCCTACGTGATCGAGGCCGACTTCAACACCGTGGACGGGCCCCAGGCGGGCTTCCGCCAGATCGAGGGGACGCTGCGCTGGGCGGGGACGGGGGCCCTGGACGGGCTCACCGTGCGGCTCGGCGCCGGCGTCATCCCCATCCCCTTCGGCCACGCCGTCGCGGGCGAGCGCGACGCCGATCGCCTCTTCACCGAGCGCCCCGTCTTCGCCGACGCCCTCTTCCCGGGCCAGCTCGACGCTGGCGCTCGCCTCGTCGTGGGCTACGGCGCGGCGCGCCTCATCGTCGCCGTGCAGAACGGCGAGCCCCTGGGGGAGGCGGCCTGGCCGGGCGTCGATCCCAACGCCGCCAAGGACGTGACGGGGCGCATCGAGGCGGCCGCGCCGCTGTCGGCCCGGGTGCGCCTGGAGGGCGGCCTCTCGGCCCTGTCGGGCGAGGGCTTCCACGCGGGCACCCCGCCGACGAAGGAGCGCCTGCAGTGGCGCGACCTGAACGAGGACGGCATCGCCCAACCCAGCGAAATTTCTACACTTCCCCCGAGCGCAGGGACGCCCTCGGCGGGCTTCGACCGCTTCGGCCTGGGGGCCGATCTGCGCGTCATCGTCGAGATCGCCGGGCTGGGCGCCCTGGTGGTGGGCGCCGAGGGGGCCCTGGCCACCAACCTGGATCGGGGGCTGCGGCCGGCCGATCCGGTGCGAGGCGGCCGCGATCAGCGCGCCGTCGGGGGCGCCGTGGCGGTGACCCAGGCCCTCGGGCCGGTGGACGTGGGGGTGCGGGCCGACGTCTACGCGCCTCACCTCGACGCCACCGAGGTGCGCGCCGGGGGCACGGTGCGGGCGGACGAGCGATGGACGACGTGGACGGCGACCGTGGGGGCCCGCGTCGGCGCGGGGGGGCGGCTGATCGCCGAGTACCGCCGGCAGCGCGACACGCTGGGGCGCGACGCGGCCGGTCGCCCGGCCGATCTGGAGAACGACGTGGTCGTGGGCCGCTTGCAGGTGGGGTTCTGAGGGTGGGACGCCCCCTGCTGCCGCTGCTCCCGCTGGCCCTCGTGCTGGCCTGCGACGGGGCCGATCCGGATCCTGGGCTGGCGAGCGGGCTGCGGGTGGTGGGGGCGCAGAGCGTGGTCGGGCGGCTGGCCGGGGGCGAGGGGCCGGCCGTCACGGCCATCGAGGTCCGCACCCCGGCACTGCGCGCGGGCCAGGGCCGCTACCTGCTCGCCGGGCGGGCGGGGCCGGGGAGCGCGGCCGTCCACCTCGGCCGCGTCGGCGACGCCCGGTACTGGATCGTCCCCACCGGCCTGCCCGATGTGACCACCCCCAGCGAGCGGACCTGGAGCGCGCGGTTCGACGTCGGCGCCGGCGTTCCGGCCGGGCCCTTCGTGGTGCAGGTGCGCGCCGTCGACGGCGACGGGCGGCCCGGTCCCCTGGCCGAGGCGCGGTTCACGGTGGGAGACGCCCGCCCCGAGGGCGCGCTGGCCGTCGAGCTCACGTGGGAGGGCGTGGCCGATCTCGACCTCTACGTGGTGGATCCCGCCGGCCGCCGGCTCGGGCTGGACGATCCCACCACCTGGTCGCCGCCCCCGCCAGGCGCCCCGCCCGACGCCCCCGACGCCTGGCGCCAGGGGGGGGTGCTCGACCAGGACGCCGGCGCCGGCTGCCGCGCCGAGGGGCCCATGGCCGAGCGCGCCACCTGGGCCGAGACGGCGCCGCCGGGACGCTACGTGGTCTATGTCGATCTGGCCTCGGCGTGCGCCCTCGATCGCGTCCCGTGGCAGGTCCAGGTGTACGCGGCCGGCCGGCGCCTGCTGAACACGGGCGGAATCCTCTTTCCAGACGATGGGTTGCGCACCGTCGGCGGGGGCGGCACGGGCCTGCGGGTCGGGGAGTTCGACCTGCCGTGACGCCCTGGCTGCTGTGGGTGGCGCTGCTGGCCGGTCCCCCGGACGAACCAGCCGCAGGCCTGGCCGCGCCTGCCGCACCCGCACCGCCGGACGACGAGGCCTCCGTGGTGGTGCGGGCCCGGCGCGTCCCCCCGCCGCCCGCCGGCAGCACCGTGATCGATCCCGGCGAGGCGCGGCGCATGGCGGGGGCCGGCGGGGATCCGGCGGTCGCGGCCCAGGCGCTCCCCGGGGTGGCCCGCCCCCCGGCCGGCAGCGGCCAGCTCGCGCTCTGGGGCGCGTCGGGCAGCGAGACGCGCATCCTGGTGGACGGGGTGCCCATTCCCGCTCTCTTCCACGAGGGGGGACTGCGGGCCGTGCTGCCCCCCGCGCTGGTCGGCGCCCTCGCCATCACGCCCGCCGCCTACGGCCCCGAGCACGGCCGGGCCCTCGGGGGGCTCGTGGAGCTGGAGACGGCGCCCCCCACCGATGCCCACCTCGCTGGCGAGCTGGCGGTGGATCCCGTCGACGCCTCGGTGCAGGTGGAGGCCCGCCCCCACCCCGACGTGGCGTTGCTGTTGGCCGGCCGCTACGGCTGGTTCGACCGCGTGCTGCCGGCGCTGGCGCCGGAGGCCGAGGTGCTGGTGCCTGCGTCCGCCTTCCGCGACTACGCCGTGCGCGGGATCTGGGAGCGTGGGCGCGCGGCCACGAGCGTGCTGGTCCTGGGAGCGCTGGACGCCGTGGACCGGGTCGGTCGGGCCACCCAGCCGGGGGTGGTGCCGCGCTCCCGCTCGCGCCGTCAGGTACACCGCCTGATCCTGCGACACGACGAAGGTGGAGCCGGGGTGACGGCCTGGGTGGGCCTCGACACCGAGGACGCCACGACGCGGTTCGGCGCGTCGACGGCCCAGGCAGGCGGCGAAGCGCTCCGGGGTGGCGTGCGGGCCGCGACGCGGCGCGGCGGGCTGCTGGTGGGCGTCGACGCCGAGGCCACCCGCTTCGAGGGCACACGCGCGGGCACGCTGGCGCTCCCCCGGCGGGAGGGCGACGCCTCCGTGTTCGGCCAGGCGCCGGGGGACGACGTGGCCGAGGACGCCTGGTCGACGTTGCAGGTCAGCGCGGCGGCGTTCGCGCGCCTCGATGTGCGCCTGCTCGATCGGCTGGACGTGAGCCCCGGCCTGCGGGTGGAGCCCACGTTCACCCGCGGCGATCGCCGCCTGCCCGGGCTGCCCGGGGCCGTCGAGGCTGGCTACGACCAGGCAGATTTCCCTGTTGATCCGCGGATCTCCACCGAGCTGTCCCTGGGCGATGGCTGGGCCCTGCGGGCGGCGGGGGGCCGGTACCGGCAGCTCCCCGATCCGGCCGACCGGTCGCCGGTGTTCGGGAGCACGGCCCTGGAGGCCGCGGTGGCCTGGCATGGCCTCGCCGGGGTGCGCTGGCGCGGTCCGGTGGAGGTGGAGCTGACCGGCTTCGGGCGCCAGGCCGAGGGGCTGGCCGTTCGCAGCGCCGATCCGGAGGTGGGCGAGGCCCTCGTGGACGCCGGCGAAGGCCGGGCGTTCGGCGGCCAGCTGGGGCTGCGGCTGCCCTCGTGGGGAGGGTGGTCGGGCGCGGCCCACTACACCCTGGCCTGGTCGGATCGCCGCGACGCGGGCGGCGACTGGCGGTCGTTCGAGCAGGACCAGCGCCACGCCGTGACCACGACGGTGGGGTTCGCCTCGGGGGCCTGGCGGGTCGGCGCCCGCTTCCGGCTGGCCACCGGCGCGCCGCGCCCACGGGTGATCGGCGGGGTGTTCGACGCGGCCCACGGCCGCTTCGATCCGCTCTTCGGGCCCGAGCCCGAGCGGCTGCCCGCGTTCGCGCAGCTCGATCTGGACGCCGAGTACACCCGCACCGTGGGTGCCTTCGAGGTGGCGGGCCTCGCCACGGTGCTCAACGCGACGGCGCGGGAGAACGTCGAGGAGCGCGTCTACCGGTTCGACTACCGCCAGCGCGGCAGCCTCACGGGCGTCCCGCTGACGGGCCTCGTCGGGCTGCGGGTGAGGCTGAAGTGACCAGAATGATCAAGAAGAACAGCGTGTTGGCGCTCCTTGCCCTCGCCGCCGGCTGCGCGCCCGCCTTCGAGGACGATCCGGGGCGCGTTGACGCCCCCCGGGTGCTGGCGGTGCGGGCCGAGCCGGCCGAGCGCGCCCCGGGCGAGCCGGTCACGCTGACGGCCCTGGTCGCGGCGCCCGCCGGTGAGGCCGCCGACGCGCCCCGGCTGGCCTGGTGCGCGACGCCCCGGCCGATCGCGGAGGGTCGGGTGGCGGCCGAACCCTGCCTGGACGGCTCCGCCCTCGCCGACGGACCGCCGACCACCGTGCCGACGGACGCCTGCGCCCGGTTCGGCAGCGAGCCGGCGCCGGCCCCCGATCGGAGCCCGCGCCCGGCCGATCCGGACGCGACGGGCGGCTACTACCAGCCGGTCCAGGTGGCGCTGGCCGACGAGCCGGCGGCCGTCGGGCGGGTGCGACTGCGCTGTGCACTGGCCGCGGCCCCGGCGCCGGTGGCCGCGCGCTTCGCCCGCGAGGCGCCCCGCAACGAGAACCCGGTCTTGGCGGCCGCCCCGCTCGCCGAAGTGGACGGCGCCTGGGCGCTGGCGGCCACCGCGGACGCCCCCGAGGGCTACCTGCGCTACGACCGCGCGCGGGCCGACCTCGTCGCGGCCACCGAGATCCACGAGGCGACCTGGTACGCCACCGCGGGCGAGCTCACCGTCGCCGACGCCGCCGCCGGCGCGCACCACGCGCGGTTTCGGCCCGCCGACGGGCCCGCGACCGTCTGGCTCGTCCTGCGCGATGATCGAGGCGGGGTGGCCTGGGTGAGCTGGTCACGTTGATCCGGCCGTCCTGGGCGCCGATAATCTCCCAGCCGTGAGAAGACACCTCCCCCTCGCCTGCCTCCTGCTCGGCACCTTCGCCTGTGAAGAAGCCGCGCCTCCGGAGGCTCCGCCGTTCCTGCCGCCCCCGGTCACCGCCAGCCCGTCCCCGCCCCCGCGGCCGGTCTGCGATCCGACGGTGCTCCCCGACCCGGGCCCGGCCCTGGTGCGGCGCCTGAGCCGGGTCGAGTACGACAACACCGCGCGGGATCTGCTGGGCGAAGACACGGATGTGGCCACGCAGTTCGCCCGCGAAGAGGAGATGCTGGGCTTCGACAACAACGCCCGGGCCCTCCAGGTGGGCGCGCTGCACGCCGAGCAGTTCATGGGGGCCGCCGAGCTCCTGGCCGCCCGGGCGGCGCGGCGCCTCGACGAGCTGCTCCCCTGCGACCCCGACGTGATCGGCGAGCGCGAGTGCGCGGTGGCCTTCATCGACACCTTCGGGCGCAAGGCCTGGCGGCGGCCGCTGACCCCGAGGAGCTGGATCGTCTGGCCCTCGTCTACGACGCGGCCCGGGCCATGGACGCGGCGCCGTTTGCCGATGGCGTCACCCTCGTCATCGAGGAGCTGCTCCAGTCGCCCAACTTCCTGTACCGCATCGAGGTGGGCACCCCGCACCCGACGCGCCCGGGCATCCAGGTGCTGGACGGCTACGAGGTGGCCTCACGGCTGTCGTACCTGCTCTGGCGCTCCATGCCCGATGACGACCTCTTCGACGCCGCCTCCCGCGACGCCCTCGCCTCGCCCACGGACCTGGCCGACCAGGCCCGGCGGATGCTCGCCGACCCCCGCGCCCGGGAGGGCCTGTGGTCGTTCTTCGAGCAGTGGCTGCGGCTCGACGAGGTGGCCGGCCTCGAGAAGGACACCGGCGATTTCCCTTTCTTTGACGAGGACTTGAAGGCCCTGCTCCACGAAGAGAGCCGCCAGTTCGTCGAGGCCGTCATCTGGGACGACGCGCTGGACATGCGCGACCTCTTCGCCGGGTCGTTCACCTTCCTCAACGACCGGCTGGCGGAGTTCTACGGGATCGATGGCGTCCAGGGCGCCGACCTGCGGCGCGTCGAGCTCGACCCCCGCCAGCGGGCCGGCATCCTGACCCAGGGCGCCCTGATGGCCGTGACGTCCAAGGCGCGCATCACCTCGCCCGTGCGGCGCGGGGTCTTCGTGCGCGAGCACATCCTCTGCCACGCGCTGCCGCCGCCGCCGCCCAACGTGCCGGTCATCGCGCCGGACCCCGATCCGAACCTGACCACCCGCGAGCGCTTCGCCGAGCACTCCACCGGGCCGGCCTGCAAGGGCTGCCACCAGCTCATCGATCCGGTGGGCTTCGCCTTCGAGCACTACGACGCCGTGGGCCGCTGGCGAGACCTCGAGAGTGGCCACCCCGTGGACGCCAGCGGCGCGCTCAACGCCACGCTCGACATCGACGGGCCGTTCGACGGCGCCCCCGAGGTGGCCCGGCGCCTCGCCCAGAGCGAGCAGGTGCATCGCTGCGTGACCACCCAGGTCTTCCGCTACGCCTTCGGCCGCGGCGAGAACCCGGTGGATGGCTGCACCCAGGACGGCCTGTACAACGCCTACGTGGCCTCGGGCTACGACGTGCGCGCCCTGTTCGTGGCGGCCGTCATGACCGACACCTTCCGCCTGCGCCGCGCCGAGCCCGACGAGGCACCGCCCGCGATGCCGGCGGACGGCGCGCACGCCGAGGAGGGCCGTGATGGATCGCCGCACCTTCCTGCGCCGCGCCGCCGGCGCCGCCCTCGCGCTGCCGCTCCTCCAGCTCCCTGGCCGGGCCCGGGCCCAGCTCCCGCCGGGCGGCCCCCCGCGCCGCCTGCTCATCTTCTTCACGCCCAACGGGACGAAGAAGGAGAAGTGGAGCCCCGCCCAGGAGCACGGCGACCTGCGGGAGCGCGGCTTCAACCTCGGCACCCTGCTGCAGCCCCTCGCCCCCTTCCGCGACCGCCTGGTGCTCATGGACGGCGTCGACATGAAGGTGGCCGGCGAGGGCCCTGGCGGCCCGCACCAGCGCGGCATGGCCAGCCTGCTCACCGGGGCCGTCATCACCGAGGGCGACTTCGTGGGCGGGGACGGCCGACGCGCCGGCTGGGGCGGTGGCATCTCCGTCGACCAGCTCATCGCCCAGAACCTGCGGCCCTCCACCCGGCTCACCACCTTCGAGCTGGGCGTGCGCGTCCTGGAGAGCGAGCCGCGCTCGCGCATGATCTACGGCGGCCCCGAGCAGCCCGTCCCCCCCGAGAACGACCCGGTGGCGGCCTTCAACCGCGCCTTCGGGCAGGTGGAGGCGGATCCCACGACCATGCGCCGCCTGCTCCTGCGCCGAAAGTCGGTGCTCGACGCCGTCAACGACGACTTCAAGGCCCTGGAGGCCCGCGTCTCCCGGGTGGATCGCGAGAAGCTCCAGCGCCACGCCGACGCGCTGCGGGATCTGGAGCGGCGCCTGGCGGTCATCGCCGAGCAACCCGGCCTGTGCCAGGGCGAGGCCCCGGCCCAGGAGCCCGACGTGATGTCGCAGGGCGTCTACGCCCACCTGCTGGAGCAGCAGGCCGACATCGCCGTGAACGCCCTGGCCTGCGACGTGACCCGCATCGTGTCGCTCCAGTGCTCCACCGCCCTGAATGCCTTGCGTTTCCCACACTTGCCCGTCGGCGACTACGAGGGCCACTCCCTCTCGCACATGGGCGACGGCGCCGAGACCCAGGCCGACTGGGAGCGCGTGCTGACGTGGTACGCCGGCCAGTACGCCGCCCTGCTGCGCCGGCTGGACGCGGTCCCCGAGGGTGACGGCACCCTGCTGGACAACACCCTCGTGCTCTGGGTGAACGAGCTGTCCCGGGGCAACACCCACAGCCACCAGGACATGCCGTTCATCCTCGCCGGCGGCAAGAACCTGGGCCTCGACACCGGGCGCTTCCTGCGCTTCAACGGCGCGTCGCACAACGACCTGCTGGTCTCCATCGCGAACCTGATGGAGGTGCCCATCCCCACCTTCGGGGACGCCCGCTTCTGCACCGGCCCCCTCGTCGGCCTGTGAAGGCGGCGGCCGCGCTCACCCTGGCCCTGCTGGCCGCCTGCGACGACGCGCCCGCCGAGGACTGCGCCGCCGGCGACGACGCGGCCATCGCCTGCGCCCCCCTCCATGCGCCCGAGCTCGCCGAGATCCAGGCCCGCACGCTCACCCCCTCCTGCGCGGTGGCCGGGGGGGCGTGCCACGCCGCCGAGGGCCGCGCTGGCGGCCTCGACCTCAGCAGCGCGGCCGCCTCGTACGAGGGCCTCGTGGCCGGCGGCCGCGTCCAGCCCGGCTCCCCGGCCTGCAGCGAGCTGGTCCACCGGATCGACGGCGCCGGCGCCCTGCTCATGCCCCCGGGCGCTCCCCTCTCCGAGGCCGCCCGCTGCGCGATTCGTCAATGGATTCATGCCGGTGCGACGCCATGAGGGCGCTGTCTCTGGCCCTGCTCCTGGCGCCCCTCCTGATGCTGCCCGCCTGCGATGACGGCGGCGCGGGCGGCCGGGGAGAGCGCCTCTCCGCCGAGGCCCTGCGGGATCCCCAGGCCTGCGCCGAGTGCCACCCCGACCACTACCGCCAGTGGTCGGGCAGCATGCACGCCTACGCCGGCGTCGACCCCGTCTTCCGGGCCATGGAGGCCAAGGGCCAGATCGAGACCCAGGGCGCCCTCGGCGACTTCTGCGTGCAGTGCCATGCCCCGCTGGCCCACCGCCTCGGCCTCGCCCGGACGGCGGCCGACCTGGACGACCTGCCCGCCCACCTGGGCGGCGTGACCTGCGCCTTCTGCCACCAGGTCGACGCCGTGGAGGGCACCCACAACAACCCGCTGCGCCTCGCCCTCGACGGGGTGATGCGGGGTCCCTTCCCCGATCCGCGCCCCAACCCGGCCCACGCCTCCGCCTACTCGCCCCTGCACGACCGCGAAGATCTGGCCTCGGCCGACCTGTGCGGGAGCTGCCACGACATCGTGACCCCCGCCGGCGTCCACCTGGAGCAGACCTACGCCGAGTGGCTCGCCAGCCTCTACAGCAGCGACGACCCCCTCCAGCAGAACACCTGCGGCCGCTGCCACATGGCGGGACGCAACGGCGTCGCCGCCGACCGGCCCGGCGTGCCCCTGCGGCGCGTCCACGACCACTCCATGGCCGGCGTGGACGTCGCCCTGACCGACTTCCCCGAGCGCGAGGCCCAGCGCGCCAGCGTCCAGCGCCTGCTCGACGGCAGCCTCGTCAGCGAGATCTGCGTCGTGGAGCGGCAGGGCGGCGCCGAGATCGAGCTGTACCTGGAGAACATCGCCGCCGGCCATGCCTTCCCCAGCGGCGCGACGCTCGATCGCCGGGTCTGGGTCGAGCTGACCGCCGACGCCGGCGGTGAGCGCATCTACCAGAGCGGCGTGGTGCCCGAGGGCGTGCCCCTCCGCGCCCTCGACGACGCCGACCTCTGGGCCCCCGGCTCCCGCGGATTCGACGAAAACAACAATGAAACCCACGACTTCTGGGAAGTGTCCCGCATGGAGTCGGACCTGCTGCCCGCGCCGACGACCCTCGATCCCCTGGCGGCGAACTACGTCAACGTGCACGTCCCCGGCGCTACCGCATCCCCAGCGCGCTGCCGCTGGAGCGCCTGGAGACGCGGGTGAGGCTGCGCCCCATGGGCCTGGACGTCCTCGACGAGCTCATCGACGAGGGCTACCTGGCGCCGGAGATCCGCGACGCCATGCCCACCTTCACCCTGGCCGCGACCGAGCTGGTCTGGACGCGGGAGGTCGCCGAGCTGCGCCTCTCGCCTCTCTCCGGCCGCGAAGCCCTCTGCGTCCCACGCCTGTAGCCACCCCGGTCAGGGCTGCCCGTAGCGCGGCGCCGCCGGGCGCAGCTTGAGGGCGAGGCAGCGGGCCGCCAGCGCCGCCTGCACCGACGCCTCCGTCAGCGTCCCCGCCGCCAGCCCCGCCTGAACCGCGGCCTGGCGCTCCTCGAAGGCTCCCTCGCCGAGCAGCGCGGGCGTCTCGTCGCCGGCCCGAAACGGGCGGTGCAGCCAGGCCGCCAGCCACGCCCGCTGCCCGTCCGCGTCGAGGCCGGGCGGCGCCTGGAGCAGCCAGAGCTCCGCGCACGCCTGAAACGCCGACTCATCCACGGCCCCGCACACCGCCAGGGCCGGGCACGCCGGCAGCATCGGCGCGCAGGCGGTGCAGACCTCCGCCGCGCCGGTCTTGCCATCGATGGGGATGAGCCCCGCCCGGCAGACCTGGCCACACGCAGCCAGCCGGCCGACGTCCGCCGTGGGGGGAGACGACAGGAAGACGATGGAGAAAAAGAGAGTGATCACGGCATGTTCTCCTTCCACCAGGAGTCCACGATCCGCCCGGCGCGATCGTGGATGTTGTACTGAGCATCGAGCGTGTAGCCGTAGCCACCGAGGCAATGGACGTACAGCTCCCACTTGCGTTGCAGCATGTCTCCACCCTGCTCGCTCTTGCTCGTGAGGTCGGCATTCATGAAGTCGAAGCCGAGCGCAGCGATGCGGGACAGGACGCCGGTCACGGCACCGTTCAGGGAGATGATGTTGATCGCCCCGCGCCCCAGCGCCTCCCCCTCGGCCGTCTCGCGGGCCACATGGACCGGCGTGTCGACTTCGCGGCGGAGCGCCTCGGCCCGGAACCAGGCAGCGGCCGGCGGGCGAGGGGGCACGTTGAACGCAGCCGGCTTGTTGCCCATGCCCGCCTCGCCACCGCAGGCTGGTGGCTGGTCCTTGCACTGCACCGCCGCCTGGCCCCCACCCCCCGCGAAGGCGTCGAGCAGATCCACCGCGCTCTTGCCCTGCACGACCCGATCGGCCACCGCGTCGGCGTGGCGCTCGTACGGATCACCCACCTGACCGACGCCTCCCTTGAGCTGGACCCCCACGCGCTGCTGCACGATGTGGGCGGCCTCGTGGGCGGCCGTGTGCAGGTCGGGCGACGCCCGGAACGCCACTGCGTTGCCAGTGGCGTAGGCCTCCGCGCCGATGGCATCGGCCGCCTCGCGGGCCGCGCCCCCCACATGGGCCTGCACGCTGGTGACCTCGTGGTGGCCAAACGCCGCCTGGATGCGCTGGAGGTGCGGAAGCTGCTGGCCTGAGCCGCGCACCCCGGCGGCCGCCACCTGCTGGACCTGGCCGGCGGCCGGCGCGCCCCGGGCGCGGAGCTGGGCCACCGCCTCGCGGGTGTGCGCAACCTGGGCGCGCGCGCCGGTGGCACGCTGGACCGCCGCCTCTGCCTCGACGGCTGCCACCACAAAACCCGCCTTTTCCTCATATTCTCGCATAGTTACAACCTTCCGAGCGCACGCACCTCGGCGTGCGCGGCCTGAGTGAGCAGGGCCTGATCAATCGGTCGGCCCTGGGCGGCCGCCCCGTAGGCGGCCCGAACGACGGCGTTCTTGATGTGGCCACCCGTGAGCTTGAAGCGGCGGCCGAGTGCCTCGAAGTCGAGGTCGCCGGCCTGCGGCGCGGAGGCCGGCAGCATCCGGGACCAGAGCCGGGCGCGCTCCGCGGCGTCGGGCTCTTCGAAGTGAACGATGAAGCGAAAGCGGCGGCGGAAGGCCTCATCCAGGCTCTGGTGCAGGTTGGTGGCCAGGATGGCGATGCCCTCGAACCGCTCCATCCGCTGGAGCAGGTCGTTGACCTCCATGTTGGCGAAGCGGTCGTTGCTGCCCTTCACCTCGGTGCGCTTGCCGAAGAGGCTGTCCGCCTCGTCGAAGAACAGGATGGCCCGCGCGCGCTCGGCAGCCTCGAACAGGCGTGCCATGTTCTTCTCGGTCTCGCCGATCCACTTGCTGACGAGGCGGGCTACGTCGACCCGATAGATCTCGCGATCCAGGGCGTTGGCGAGGATGCCGGCTACCATGGTCTTCCCGGTGCCGGGCGGGCCCGCGAAGAGGCAGCCGAGGCCCCGGCCGTAGGGCAGCAGTCGGTCGAAGCCCCACCCGTGCAGGACCTGCTCCCGGTGGCGGGCATGGTCTACGATGTCATGCAGCGTCGTGAGGGCCGCCTCTGGCAGCACCAGATCAGCAAAGCCGAGCGCCGTCGTGACGGGCCGAGCCAGGCCGTCGAGGCCATGGGGACACCGCTGGCGCAGGGCCGCGAACAGCGCTTCGGTTCGCGGGGGCCCCCAGACGTCGGCGAGCGCAAGGGCCATCCCCTCTGGCTCGGCGTCGAACCGCGCGGCCAGGCGCGCAGGCAGGTCCGGGGCCCAGTGCCGGCCGTCGGCTGCGAGAGCCGCCTGCCACTGCGCGGCCCTCCAGGACACGTCGGGCGGCGGCGCGTGCACGACCCGCCGGCTGCCCGGCACGGTGGGCACCTGCGCAGCGAGGCCGAGCCAGGGGTGGTGGGCCCGCCAGGCCTGCAGCAGGGCCTGGATCTCGACCTCTTCGAGCGCGTCACAGACCACGACCAGTCGGCGCCCCGCCAGGAGGGCCACCCGCTCGGCGACCCGGGCGGCAGCAGGCCGTGCCTCCGGCGGGAGCGAGGCGGGCTCGAAGACGGCGACCGAAGCAGCCGCCGCCAGCGCGCCTCGGCGACCGCTGCCCACCCGGCCGATCAACCAGGTGGAGTCCGCCTGGGCCGCCAGGGCGCGGGTCAGGTGGGCCTGGTGCTCCGCCGGCCAGGGCGCGGGCGTGGGGGACGGCGGCCGGGGGACGAGCCCGGCCAGCGCCCCGATGACGTCCTCGGGCACCTGGACGGTCCGCCCGAGCCCACTGCCCGGCCCGAAGATGAAGAGGCCACCCAGAACGCCATCTGGACGCGTCGCTCCCAGGGCGGTGGCCGCATCCTGGCCCACCAGCTCAGCGACGAAACCCAGCGTGGGTGGGCCATCGGTCGTCTGCAGGAAGCGCAGCAGGCGAGCAGCCGGAACGGACAGGGCGGGGGCCGCCGCCGCCAGCAGCAGATCGCGCTCGGCCGGCGCGAGTCCGAAGGCGGCGGCGACCTGGACGATGGGACCCGCCGGCTCAGCGTGGACGGCGCGCGGCACGAGCGTGCGCAGGGCAGGATCGAGGATGGCCGGTGTGCCCGCCAGGAGGCCGGCGACCTCGGCCAGCGAGACGACGCCGTCGGCGGCGGTGCCGGTGAACAGGCGGTCGGGGAAGCGCTCCAGCCAGCCGCACGCGCAGCCGCAGAGCCTGGGGAGCCAGGGGGGAGCCGCGTCGTCCATCGTGCCTCCAGACGGGAGGCGCGACGTGCGCCCCTGAAGCACATCGGTCAATCGCGGCGCGTGTCGCAGAAAAAGTGACTTCGGCCTGCACTTTTTTTGGATGCGGCAGCGGCGACTTGCGGAATTTTGCTTCTATTTCGGCGGCTTGCGCGCAATTCGCCAGCGAGGCGGGCTCTCCCCTACTCGGCCTCTCCCTGCCCGGGGGACCACTTCAGTCCGACGCCGACGCTGCGGCCGAGGGCCTGGTCTTCCTGGGTGGTGGGGCCCTGGGTGAAGACGGCGTGGGCGCCGAGCAGGTTGGCGGCCTTGAGGGACAGGGTGAGGCCGGCGCCGAGCGGGGCGCTGGCCACCAGGTCGAGCTGGTCGCGCGGCTGCTCGAGGACGTCCGGCGCGCCCTGGGCCCCCACCTCGACGATGCGGGCGCCGAAGCGGTTGTAGAGCAGCGAAACCCGAAAGATTCCAGGCTCATAGCCGAGCTGCAGGTTCAGCACGTACGGCGACTGGCCCTGGAGCGCGCGGCTGTTGGAGGTCTGGATGCCGCCCTCTCCCAGCTCGACGGTCGAGCGGATGAGGGCCGCGTTGCCGGCGAGGGAGAGGTCGTCGGTGAGCTGGACGCGGCCGTCGAGCTCGACGCCGGTGTTGGTGGCCGCGCGGGCGTTGGCGAACGTCACCGAGAACTGGGCCGAGGGGATGATGATCTGCTCGATGGGCCGATCGAAGGCCTTGTGGAACAGGGCGAGGGACAGGCTCTCGCGTGGGGAGGGGTACCACTCGACGCGGGCGTCGAGGTGCTGGAGCGTGGCGCGATCGAGGTCGGGGTTGCCGAAGATCTGTCGCCCCCGTGACGTCGTTGAAGGTGGCGGGCGACATCTCGCGGAAGTCGGGGCGAGACACGGTGCGGCCGAAGCCCAGGCGCGCCTGCCAGCCCTCGGCGAAGGGCCACGTCAGGCTGGCGGCCGGGAGCAGGTCCGTGTCGTCGAGCTTCGCCTCGACCGGGGCCTGGTCGGGGTTGAAGAGCTCGAAGGTGGTGACGCGCTGCCGAAACGCCTCGACGCGCAGGCCGGCCATCAGCCGCAGCCCGAAGATGGGCGTCTCGGCCATCACGTACCCCGCCAGCAGGCGCTGGTCGGCGGTGTAGTTGTCGGTCTGCCGGGTGGTCTCCTGGAACTGGAAGGCGTCCGTCCCGATGTTGGCCGGCACGAAGATCTGCTCGGGATCCTGGGAGATCAGGGCGGGGTCGCCGGCCCGCGGGCCCTTCGTCTGGAACTTGTAGCGGCGGGTGTCGACGCCGCGATCCCGCACGACGGCCTGGCCGCCCACCTTCACGTACTGCGCGGGCTCTCGCCCCGCCTCGCGCTCGGGCGCGAAGCGCAGCGCCAGGGCCAGGTCGTGGTTGGCGTCGTCCAGGTCGCTGTAGAGCCGCTGGTTGCCCTCCGGGCGGTCGCTCAGCAGCCATGTGTCGGTGCCCGGCTCGCGGTCGTAGCGGTACGTGCGCCGGTCGGGCTCCTGCCGGTCAGCGATCGCGTAGGCGTAATGCCATTGCAGATCAAAGGGATGGAGCTGGTGGGCCCCGCGCAGGATCTCGGCGACGAGCATGCGCTCGATGAACCGCAGGCGGGTGACGCGGATGTCGGTGCCGGCGTCGCGGTTGCGGCCGGCGAAGACGCGGGTCTCGTCGTCGGTGAGGCGCAGGACGAGGGAGGTGGAGGCGAGCTCGTGGTCCGGCCCCAGCTCCGCCGTCAGGCCCACGGCCCCCGTCAGGCCCACGGTCCGCTCGAGCGCCTCGAAGCGGTAGCTGTGCTGCAGCTCCAGGGCGCCGCCCTGGCCGACGATGTTGTAGCTGCGGCGAAAGTCCCGCATCCGCCAGTCCTGGCCCCAGCCGAGGGTGGCGAGGCCCGACAGCTTCGCGCCCCCGAGCACGAGGCGGTCGCCCGCCACGACGTCGACGCCGAGCCCGGGCGGCGCCGCGAGGGTGGCCGTCGCCCAGCGGTTGGGCATGGCCTCTCCCAGGGCATCGAGCTCGGCGGCGGTGAAGCCCTTGGTCGAGAGCCGGGTGCGCTCGAGCAGGATCTGGTCCTCCGACGCGGCCCGCACGGCCTCGGGCAGCGCGCGGGTGCCGTCGTCGAAGCCCAGGAAGTCGGTGGCGCCGCCGGCGTAGGTGAGGCCCTCGCGGCCGGTGGTGTCGGGTCGCCAGGTGGCGGAGAGCGAGACCTCGAAGACGGGCTCGTCGCCGGGCCGGCGGGTGCGGAGCTGGACGACGCCGCCACCGAATTCCCCAGGCATGTCAGGGGAGTACGTCTTCTGCACCACGACGGAGCCCAGCAGGCCGGTGGGGAAGAGATCGAGGGGGACGACGCGGCGCTCGGGCTCGGGGCTGGGGAGCGTCACGCCGTCGAGGAGGGTGGTGGAGTATCGCTCGCCCATGCCGCGGACGTAGACGTACTTGCCGCCGACCACCGTGAGGCCGGTGACGCGCTTGAGGGCCGAGGCGGCATCCCCGTCGCCGCTGCGGGCCATCTGCTCGGCGCCGATGACGTCGACCACCGCGCTCTGGCCCTGGCGCTCGGCCACCAGCGCCGCCACGCCGCCCTCGATGTACGGCGCCACCACCTCCAGGTCGTCCAGGGCCACGGCGGCCGGGGCGAGTCGCACCACGATCGGGGCCGCCCCCTCGGCCACCTGCACCTCGGCCGTGGCGCGGCTGAAGTCGGGGTGGATGACCGAGAGCACCTGGGGTCCGGCAGGCAGGGCCACGGAGAAGCGGCCCTGGGCGTCGGTGATGGCGGTCTCGGGCCGACCGCGGACGAACACGCGGGCCGCCCGGATGGGCTGATCCCCCACCTCGGCGCGCACCTCGCCGGCCAGCGGCAGGACGGGGCCGACCGCCGCCGCGACGACCTCGGCCTCCGGGGGCAGCTCGCGGGTCTCCACGTCGAGCCGGGGGTCGCGTCGCCCCGCAGCGTCACGAGCGCCTCGGTGAGCACGTCGTCCTGCACCGTGAGGGCCGGCAGCGTGCGGTCGCCGACGTGCAGCGCGTGCTGACCCGCTGCCGGCTGCAGCAGGACGGTCCCCTGGACATCCGTGGTGGCGGCCACCCCACCCACCGCCACGGCGATGCCCGCCAGCGGCCCCGCCTCGGGCCCGCCGAAGACGAAGACCCGCACGGCCCCCGGGCGGGCCACGGCGGCCGAGCCCCCCAGAAAGGCCAGGAGAATCAGGGAGATGTGGCGCATCACGGGCAGCGCTCCGGCGCCTGGCGGCACTCCGCCATCGCCTGGCGCAGGGCCCCGGCCCGATCGAAGAGGTCCGGCCGGGTCAGCTTCGCGAGTGCCTCCTCGGCCGCCCGCAGCTCCCCCTGCCGAAACCAGGCATAGGCCAGCGCGTAGCGCAGCTCCTCGTCCTCGGCCAGCAGCCCGAGGCGGGCCAGCCGCGGCTCCAGCGCCGTCACCGCGGCGAAGCGCTCCCGGTCGAGGAGCAGCGCCACCCGCTGGCGCAGCTTCACGGGCTGGTCGAGCACCCGCGCGTTCTGCCGCAGGGCGGCGAAGCTCGCCCCACGGCGACGATGCAGCTCGGCGGCGTCCCTGGCGAAGGCGGCATCCCGATCGGCGGCCTGCTCGAAGAGCCCGGCCGCCGTCTTCAAGGCCCCGGCCTGCAGCCAGGCGTGGGCGAGCTGGACGGTCGGCCGCACATCGTCGGGCCAGCGCAGGCGGGCCAGCTCCAGCACCTCCCGGGCGGCGCGGTGCTGGCGGCTCTGGACGAGCGCCTCCCCCAGAAAGAGGTGGTCCTCCAGGCTGGCCTCGGGCCCGTCCACGAGCGCGTGGCCGGCCTCGACGGCCTCCTGGAAGAGGCCCAGGGCCACCAGCCGCTGGACCCGAAGTCTCAAAAACGTCCGGTTTTCTTCAGGAAACCTCGCTTCGCCGGCCACCAGGGCCTGGAGGGCGGCGGCCGGATCCTCTTCGCGGGCGTGGCAGTCGGCGCGCAGGATGAAGAGGGGCGCGTGGGCCTCGCCGGCCGGGCCGGCGGCGGCCAGCGCGGCCAGGGCGGTGCGGCAGTCCTGGACGCGCCAGGCCGCCTGGGCCCGGAAGACCTGGACGGCCGGATCGGTCGCGCCGGCCTCGACCGCCGCGGTGAAGCCCGCGAGGGCGTCGTCGAACCGCGACTGCTCGAACGCGCACAGGCCGCGCAGCAGATGGTAGCGGTCGAGGGCCAGGCCCTCCGCCTGCAGGTCCACCTCGGCCAGGACGCGCTCGGCGCGATCGGCGTGGCCGTCGCGCAGCAGCGCCGCGGCCAGGGCCAGGTGGTCGACCTCGTCCGCCGGCGGCTTCGCGGCGGCCAGGAGCGCGGCGAGGATCAGCAGCACCGCCTTCATCCGCCCAGCCCCCCCTGGCTCAGCTTGAAGACCACCCGCTGCTCCGCCCAGACCTTCACGGGGCGCCCCTGGTAGCGGGCGGGCTCGAAGCGGCAGCGCCGCATCGCGTCCTGGGCCCCGGCCTCGAAGACCCCGGCCGGCTCGGCCTCGACCACCTTCACGCGCTCCACCTCACCGGCCTCCCCGACCAGAAGCCTCATGATCACATGGCCTTGCACACCGCGACCGCGGGCCGCCGCCGGGTACGGGGCGGCCGGGCACCCGACACGACGCGGCCGCTGATCCACGGCGTCCTCGGTCATGACGAGGTCCTTGCGGGGGTCGCCGAGCAGCGCCTCGCCCAGGCCCCCCACCTCGGCCGGGGCCCCCAGGGGATCCCCCAGGCTGATGGCCGAGAGGCCCGATCCCAGGCTGGGGGGCGGCGTGCGCGGGCGGGCCGCCGGCTTCGGGGCCGGTGGCCGGGGGGGCGGCTTCGGCCGGGCCTGGCTCTTCGGGGGCGGTGGCGGCGGGGCGACCTCGAGGGCGGTCGGCTCGGCCGGCGGCGCCTTGGGGGGCGTGGACGTCCAGCCGTTCATCCAGACCAGCACGCCGAGTACGCCGAGCGTGCCCAGGCCGCCGGAGACGACCGCCGCGGCCTGGTGGGCGAGGGCACGCACGCGCGAGGGCCGGGCGCTCACCCGGCCTCGCGGTCGGTCGCGACCGCGACGTCCTTCGCCCCGGCCAGGCGGCACTGATCCACCACCTCGATGAGCTGCTCGGCGCGGACGCGGCGATCGGTGATGACGAGCACCGGGCGGTCTTCGCCCCCCTGGAGCTGCTCGCGGATGCGGTTCTGGACCATCCAGGGCCGCACCGGCCGGCCATCGACGTAGACCTCGCCGCGCTGGTCGAGGGTGACGCGGATCGCCTTGGTGGACGCGGCCTTCGCGCTGGCGGCCGAGGGCCGCTCCAGCTCGACCTGGGCGTCCTTCACGAAGGTCGTGGTGACCATGAAGAAGATCAGCAGGATGAAGACCATGTCGATGAGGGGGGAGATGTCGACCCCCGGCTCCTCGACGTGGCGCGTCGGCCGCCACCTCATGCCAGATCTCCCACGACGGCCAGGGCGCGGATGCGCACGAGCTCGGCGTCCAGGCTCTGCTGGCGCCGGTCGAGCAGGCGGCCGACGATGACCCCCGGCACCGCGACCACCAGGCCCATCTGGGTGGTGAGGAGCGCCTGGGAGATGCCGCCGGCGACGCCGCCCGTGCGGCTGAAGAGGGCGCTGTCGCCGAGCCCGTCGAACGTCTCGATCATGCCGGAGACGGTGCCCAGGAGCCCCGCCAGGGGCGCGACCATGACCAGCGCCCGGATGACCGTCCGGCCGCGGCGCAGATCCGCGCGCAGCCCGCCGAGGGCCGCCTCGACGCGCGGCTCGAGGTCCGCGCCGCCGCGGGCGACCACCGCCCGCGCCCGCGCCCGGGCCCGGGGCACGACGCGCCCGGGCCGCAAGCGCAGCGCGCGGTCGCCCAGGGCGTACCAGAGCAGCAGCGCCGAGGCGACGAGCGGGGGCATGACGTAGCCGCCCGCGTCGACGTAGCCCATGACTTCATTGAAGAATTCGGTCACGCGACTTCCTCGACGGGCCGCCCGGTGGGGCGCACGCGCCGGGTCTCGGGCGCCGGGGCGTCGTCCAGCCGCCCCACCCGGGCCACGTTCATCAGGCGCAGGGCCCGCTCCTCCAGACGGCTCTTCTGCCCGGCCGCCAGGCCCGAGAGCAGGTTGCCCAGGAGCAGCGCCGGGATGGCGACGATGAGGCCCAGCTCGGTGGTGATGAGCGCCTCGGAGATGCCGCCCGAGAGCAGCTTCGGGTTGCCGGTGCCGAACTCGGTGATGACGTCGAACGTGGAGATCATGCCCGTCACGGTGCCCAGCAGGCCCAGCAGGGGTGCCACGGCGGCGGCCACGAGGATGGCGCTGCCGAACCGATCCAGGCGGCGCTCCTCGGCCACCAGGCGCTCCGAGACGAGCTGCTCCATGTCGGCGCGCTCCCCCGTGACCACCCCGCGCAGGACCGCCCGCAGCACCCGCGCTGTCGGGCCGCGGGTGGCGTCGCAGTGGGCGACGGCGGCGGCCATGTCGCCCTCCACCAGCCGCGCCTCCACCGCGCCGACCAGCCGGCGACCGCTGCCCACGCTGGCCAGCAGCAGCAGCAGCCCGCGGGCGACGACGAGCAGGCCCGCCAGAGCGCCCAGGCCGACGATGACCCAGGCGATGGCGCCGCCGGCCTCGACGATCTGGCGCGGCGTCTTCTCGGCGCGTACCTCGAGGTTCACGTCGGCCGACTCGAACAGGAAGACGTCCAGCGTGGGCGGCCGGCGCCCGGCGGCCAGGGCCCGCGCGGTCGCCTCGCCCTGTGGCGGATCGAGCTTGAGCTTGCCGCCCCCCGCGGGGGTGAGCGCGCCGGCGGCCCCGTCGCTGATCCCGTAGACCGCCACGTCGCCGATGCGGACGAGCTGGCCGTCGACCTTGCGGCCATCGGCGAGGAAGAAGCTGCCCGGCTCGGTGCGGACCCCCGCGCGGCTGCGGAGCGCCCCGTCCAGGGCGGAGAACGCGGCGGCGATCTTCGACGCCTCGTCCCCCTCGGGCGTGGTGAAGTCGTAGGCGGCGAGGCCTCGCTGGGTGGCTTCGAGCAGCCCCTCCAGGTGGCTCTGCCCCTCGGTGGCGCCCTCGGCCTGCTGCTCCAGCGCCCGCAGCGCCTCGGTCAGCGTGTCGGCTTCGAGCCCCAGGGCCAGGACGGCGCGCTGGGTCTGGGCGAGTCGTGCCTGGGCCTGGCTGCGGGCGGCCGCGTTCTCGCGCTCCACCGCCTTCAGCCGCTCGGTGAGCGCCCGCTGCTCGGCCTCCAGGAAGGCGTACTCCTTCTGCCAGGCCCGCTCCAGGACGTCGGCCTCCTGGGCCGGCGCAGGCACGGGCAGCACGAAGAGCAGCGCGAAGAGGGTGCGGATCATGGGGCCTCCGCGAGGAGGGTGGGCAGGGTGAACGCACCGACCCGGATCTGCTTGCGGAAGGCGTCGAAGAGGCCCTCGAGCTGCTGGGTGGCGGTGGGATCGGTGAGGGTCCGGGCGCGGCCGTCGGCCTCGACGACGCCGAAGCGGCCGTCCCCGGTGCGCCAGTAGAGCCCGACCATGCCGAGGCGGACCACGTCGGCCAGCACCTCGCCCTCGGGCAGGGCCACGGTGTCCCGATACAGCCCGGTGTCGCGGGTCATGCGCAGCTCGTCCTCGGCCAGCGACCAGAGGCGGGCCAGGGCCGCCTCGGGGGTGAGGACGCCGTCGGCCACCTTCCGCTCGAGGCCCGCGATGGCCTCCAGGCGCTCGGCCCGCTTGAAGGGGAGGCTCTTCTCGACGCGCCCGCGCAGCAGGCGGGCGGCGTCCTGGAACGCTGGCAGCAGGGTCGACTGCCACGCGGTGGCCGCCGCGATCTCGGCCTTGCGGCGCTCGAGGGTCTCGCGGAGCTGGGCGACCCGGAGGCTCGCCCGCGTGTGCTCGGCGTCCAGCTCGGTCTGCTGGGTCGTGAGCGCCCGGCGCTGCTCGATGCCGGCCCGCCGCGCCTCCTCGACCTGGTCGTTGAGGGACTCGGTCGCCTGGCGCAGCTCGACGAGCGCCTGCGCGAGGCCCTTCGCGTCACGGGCGGACGCCCCCAGCGGGGCCAGGAGGAGGAGAATCGGCAGGAGTTTCAGCACGTTGTACTCAGCTCGGGTCCCAGTTGGTCCAGCCGGCGGTCCAGTCGGTGTCGCCGAAGGCGCCGCGGTAGTCGGTGGCCTCGAAGAACGGATCCGCCGGGCCGGTGGCGCCGGTGAGGGCCGGCGAGCCGGCGGTCGGGCGCAGGTCGGGCACCCCGGTCAGGGCCGGATCGACCACCTCGTTGCCGCTGTTCAGGGTCAGCAGGAACTCCTCGACGGTGAACGGCAGGCCCTCGATCTCGGCCTCCTTCACCGTGGCCGAGCCGGGGCACCAGAACAGGGAGTTCTGCACCACCAGCGCGCCCGAGAGGCCCATGGCGGCCTCGTCCCAGCCGTTGGCGAAGGTGGAGGCGTGATCGATGGTGAAGCAGGCCTCGCCGAAGTTGCCGACGATGGCGTTGCTGATGAAGGCGCCGGTGCCCTCGCGCAGCAGCATGCCCAGGTCGGAGTTGGCGGAGCCCGAGCCCCAGATCGTCAGGTTGGAGAGGGTCGGGGCCGAGCGCGGGAGCACGTCGTTGCTCTCGCCGTTGTTGTCCGCCTCGATGCCCTGGTCGCCCGCGTCCTCGAACTGCACGGCCGCGACGAACTGCACGCGCCCCTGCCAGCCATCGGTCCAGTCCAGGCAGTCATCGCCGATGCCGGTCAGCAGCAGGTGGCGGGCGTCGACGGTGCCGCCGAAGAACTCGATGCCGTCGTCCTTGTTCATGTGCACCTGGACGTAGTCCACGGTGGTGCCGCGGCCCACGCCCTGGAAGGCGATGCCGTTGAGCTCGTTGTCCTCCGACAGCAGGATGCCGGCGTACTCCACCCGCACGTAGCGCAGGGTGCCCGAGTCGTCATCGGGATCCGCCCCGCCGTAGAGGCCGGTGCCGCCCTCGCCCTCGGACTCGCAGGGCGCCGCGTCGCAGCCGTTGATGGGGGCGCGGCCGTTGATGATGAGGCCGCCCCAGTCGCCGCGGGCGCGGCTGCCCTCGGTGTTGGGCGAGGTGAAGACGATGGGCGCCGAGGCGGTGCCGCTGGCCTGGATCTGGGAGCCGCGGCGGATGACCAGCATGCCCTTGGTGGCGGTCTCGCCGTAGACGGTGGTGCCCGCCTCGACGGTGAGGACGGTGCGATCCGTGTCGTCGCCGATGAAGACGCCGCCGCGCAGCAGCCAGGTCTTGTCGGCGGTGAGGGTCAGGTCCTGGGTGATCTCGCCCTGGAGGACGCAGACGCTGCCCTCCGTGGTGGTCCCGGCCGGGCAGGTCACCCCACCACCGCCACCGGCACCGCCCGCGCCGCCGCCGGCACCACCGCCGCCGCCGTCCCCGTCGTCGCACCCGATGAAGCCCGCCGCCACACAGGCGAGGGCGAAGCCGCTGGCCCGGCCGAGAGTCGT
Source organism: bacterium (assembly GCA_041389985.1). GTDB lineage: Bacteria > Myxococcota_A > Bradymonadia > UBA7976 > UBA1532 > JACKDP01. The sequence continues at coordinate 44,641 of JAWKQS010000004.1, read as the reverse complement.
CATGTGGTCACTCCGTCCACGTGGTTCGGGGGGCGTTTTCCCCGAGTCGTGTGACGGCGGCGTGAAGCATCGGTGCGAAAAACGTTACGTGTTCCGCATGGTTACACCCATGTGTCCGGGGTGACGCTCTTGTGACGGCGGCGGGACGGCGCGGGGGCGCCCCGGGGTCCGCTGCGGGGGTCCGACTGGCGGCTCTCGGCGGGCTTTGGCACCATGCCGGCGCGGAGGATCCCATGACCGATGACGAGCTGGTTGCGTTCGCCCAGGCCTGGATGGCCGATGACCCCGACCCCGTGACGGCGGCCGCGACGGCCGCCCTGCTGGCCGGACCCGACCTGGCGGGCCTGCGGGCGTGCTTCGGCGAGCGCCTTGCGTTCGGCACCGCGGGCCTGCGAGGCGCCCTGGGTCCCGGGCCCAACCGCATGAACCAGGCCCTCGTGCGGCGAGCGAGCGCGGGCTTCGGGCGCTACCTCATCGAGCAGGCCAGCCGCGGCACCGTGGTCGTGGGCTTCGATGGGCGCCACGGCTCCCGGATCATCGCGGAAGACACGGCCCGGGTGCTCGCCGGGCTGGGCTTCATCGTCTTCCTGGCCGATGGCCCCGCGCCGACGCCGGCCCTCGCCTTCGCCGTGCGCAAGCTCTGCTGCACCGGCGGGGTCATGGTCACAGCCAGCCACAACCCGCCCCAGGACAACGGCTACAAGGTCTACTGGGGCAACGGCGCCCAGATCGTCCCGCCCCACGACACCGGCATCAGCGCCTGCATCGGCGCCATCGGCTCGCTGGCCGAGCTGGACGTGCCCCCGCTGGACGAGCTGCGCCGGGCCCAGCGGGTGCGGCCCATCCCGCCAGAGGTCGACGTGGCCTACGCCGCCGAGGTGGACGCCCTGCGCTGCTACCGCGGTCCCACCGACCTGCGCGTCGTCTACACCGCCATGCACGGCGTCGGCCGGGCCAGCGTCGAAGCTGCGCTGAAGCGCAGTGGTTACAACGACTTGCACATCGTCGCCGCCCAGGCGGAGCCGGACCCGGACTTCCCCACCGTGGCCTTCCCCAACCCCGAAGAGCCCGGCGCGCTGGACCTCGCGCTGGCCCTCGCGCGGGCGCAGCAGGCGGACGTGGTCCTGGCGAACGACCCCGACGCCGACCGGCTGGCCGTCGCCGTCCCCGACGGTCGAGGCGGCTACCGGCCCCTCACCGGCAACGAGCTGGGCGTCCTGCTGGCCGACGAGCTGCTGACCCATGGCGCGCGCCCCGAGAAGGCGCTCGTCGCGACGACGGTGGTCTCGTCCCAGCTCCTGGGCCGGATGGCCGCCGCGGCGGGCGTGCGCTTCGCCGAGACGCTCACCGGCTTCAAGTGGCTCGCCACCGAGGCCCTCAAGCAGGCGCGCGACGACGTGTACTTCGTGATGGGCTACGAGGAGGCCATCGGCTACAGCGTCGGCGAGGTCGTGCGCGACAAGGATGGCGTGTCGGCGGCCCTCATCGTCTGCGACCTTGTCGCGCGGGCGAAGCAGGACGGCGTGACGGTGCTGGACCGGCTGGCGGCGCTGTACCGACGCCACGGGCTGCACCGCAGCACGCAGAAGAGCCTCAAGATGCCCCCGAGCCAGGGTGCGCTCCTCATGGAGCGGCTGCGCGCGGAGCCTCCGACCGAGATCGGTGGCGTCCTCGTGGTGGGCCAGCGCGACTACCTGCTGGAGAAGACCGACCTGCCGCCGAGCGACCTGCTGGCGTTCCGCCTCGAGGGCGGCCACCGCGTGCTGGTGCGCCCTTCGGGCACCGAGCCGAAGGTGAAGATCTACGTGGAAGTCGTCCTGCCCTTCGGCGTGGGGGAGACGCTGGCTGCCGGGGAGGCGCAAGCCGACGAGCTGCTCACCCGGGTCGTCGCCGACGCCGCCCAGCGACTCGGCTGAGGCCAGAGCGCCCAGTTTTTTTCTGTGTCTTTTCGGGCACTTGTAAAAAAGTCTGCGACACGCGCCGCGACTGACCGAAGGGAAGAGGGCCCCCACTGCGCGGAGGACTCTCCCATGGCCGACCTGATCATCATCGAGTACCGCGAGAAGCGCCTCTACAGCCCCCGGCTGGGCATCTACGTGCTCGTCTTCGAGGTCACCTGCAAGGTCACCAACGACCTCTTCCTGCTCGCGCCGCAGCTGAAGATGGTGGACCTGCTGACGGGCATCCTGGCCCGGGCCCAGCAGCGGGTCGGCGAAGAGGATGGCTTCGCCTTCGACTTCGACCTCTACAACTACTACTTCATGTCCAACCACCTGCACCTGCTGCTCGGCGTGGTGGAGCTGGTGGACAAGAGCCTCCTCCTGGAGTGGGTCTGTCGCGAAATCGCGAAGCGAGTCAACAAGTTCCACGACCGGACGGGCCAGTGCCTCATCCCGAACCACGCCATCCAGGTGGTCTCGGAGGAGCACGCCCTGGACCGCATGCGGTACTTCATGGGCCAGGCGACCACCGAGCTGAAGTCGAGGCACCCGGCCGACGACGTCTTCGCCTGCGCCAACCCGGCGCTGCTGCGGGGCGAGAAGCTGCGCGGCACCTTCATCCGCGGCGACGGCCGCAGCGAAGAGCTCACCGTCCGCCTCGACCGCCTGCCGGGCCTCGGTGAGCTCACCCCGAGGGAGCACAAGGCGCTCATGTGGGAGCTGGCCGACGGCATCGCCGCCGAAGCCCGCCCGCGGCGCAAGAAGGCCGGCCTGCCCGTGCCTGACCCCGAGGCCGTGCGCTACGTCGACCCGATGACGCGCCCCAAGGAGCGCAAGCGCAGCCCCGCGCCGGTGGTGCACGGCACGAAGGAAGACCAGGAAGCCTGGCGGGAGCGCCACGCCGAGCTGAAGGCTGCGTACAAGGTCGCCCACATCGCCTACTGGAAGTGGCTGGACGATCCGACGCGGCCGCTCATCCCGTTCCCCGCCGGCACCATCCCACCGTCGCACGCAGGAAGAAGCTCGGGGAGCGGGCCGAGAGCGGCTGGACCCCCGCCGCAAGCGTCCGAATTCCAACCGAATCAGCGCCCCCGACGGTGCAGCGGGCGCCGTGTGCCCGCCGCTCCTCTCGACCGCCGGCCAGCGAGCCCCGCGACGCATCGCGCCCCGCGGTGGCGGGCCAGAGGGCCACGCGAGCCGCTCCAACACCCCCACCGAGCAGCTCGCCCCCTCCGCGATTTCAGCCCAGGTGCAACCCAACACCCTCTCCGTCAACAAACCCCGTACCCAGGAGTGGCCTCGCGACCGCGCGCATCCAGCCCAGGTGCAACGCGACACCTTCACCCCTTGGCGAACCCGGTCGGATCTGAGGTGGGCGCCTGCGCCTGGCTCAGGGCTCCCAGCTCGAGGCGAGGAGGGCGCCGCGCGCGGCCATCAGCCACATGGCCCGACGTGGTGGGCGGCGGCGCGCTCGTGGAAGCCGGGGGCGTCGAACGTCTCGCAGGCGTCGGCCAGCACAACCACCCGCAGGCCGGTGATGGCGTCGACGTAGGCTCCGCGGTCGTCGTCGGGATCCGCCGCGGTGAGGAGCCCATGGTTGCGCGCGGAGAGGGTGGCGACGACGAAGTCGCTGACGCAGATGTCGGTGCAGTCGCCGGTGACGAGCAAGGTGCGGATGTCGTGGCGGATGACCCACTCACAGAAGGCGTTGGCGCCGCTCTCACGGTCGATGGCGCCGACGAACCCGTTGATGCAGTCCTTGCGGATGACCGAGACGCGCGGTTCGTCGAGCAGCCAGGCGAGGTCGGGATCCATCTCTTCTTCGCCCGTCCCGCGGATGCCGTGCGGCGGGTACGGCGGCTCGGGGATGTCAGCCTCGTGGGTGTCGAGGAAGCAGAGCGTGTGCAGCCGCGGGCCGAGGTGCGCGTGCAGGGCTCGCCAGTGGGCCGCGATGCGGTGGACCATCGGGACCATGTGGGTGGGGTCGGCCAGGTTGCCGGTGCGGGTGAAGCCGACGCCGGCGTCCACCACCACGAGGCCGACGGCGCCAGCGCCCAGCGAGACGGGGGCGAGGGCGATCGGGAGGCGCTCTTCCAGGGTGCTCATCGCTCCATCTCCACGAGTTCTTTGACCTTTTCGGCGAGCTTCGCGCTCACGGCCACGTCGGTCAGGCGCGGCTGGCGGGCCGCGGCGGGCAGCGCCGCGACCGCCGCCGCGGCGTAGGCGCGGCTCTCGGCGGGCGTGGGCTGGGGAAGGGCCGCGTCGCCCTGCCAGACGGGTCGGAGGAGGGGGCGACCGGCGAGGTCTTCGTCGGCGCAGCCCACCACATCCACGCCGTCGTCGGCTCGGAAGACCTGCACCCGGCCCGGCAGCGTCGCCTTGCCCGATCCCCGGGCCAGCTTCATGGTGGCCCGGCCTCCCACCTCGCAGAGCTTGCCCACCGCCCCCACCCCCACCGGCGCGTCGGGGAGGTCACGATGCGCTCGCCCACGCCGAAGCTGTCGACGGGGGCGCCATCCAGCGCCCGGATGGCGTGCTCGTCCATGCCGCCGGAGACGGTCACGATGGCCTGCGGTGCGCCGAGCGCGTCCAGCAGCGCGCGGGCGCGCTTCACGTTCTCCACCGTGACGCCCGAGTCGAGCCGGATGCCCCGCAGCTTGCCGTCGGTGGCGGCCACCGCGCTGCGGATGCCGGTGGTCTCGCCGAAGGTGTCGTAGGTGTCCACCAGCAGCAGGGCGTTGGTGGGAAAGGCCTCGTAGAACGCACGGAAGAAGGCACGCTCGGTCTGCGACCGCGGCACGCCCGGGCGCTCCCAGGCCTGGACGGCGAAGTGATCCATGGTGCCCAGGACCGGCACCCCGTAGCGGTGGTGGGCCTCGACGTTGGACGTCCCCGCGCAGCCGGCGATCCAGGCGGCGTAGGCGGCGTCGACCGCGGCCTCCGGGTGGGTGCGGCGCGTGCCGAACTCCAGCACGGCCCGCCCCCCCGCGGCCTGGACGACCTGGCTGGCCTTCGAGGCCACCATCGTCATGTGGTTGATGATGCTGAGCAGCGGCGTCTCGATGAGCTTCGCCGAGAGCAGGTCGGTCTCGACGACCAGATAGGGGGTCTGGGCCGATGGCCGGACGCCGTCGAACTCCAGGGGTCTCCCGTCCGGGAAGGTGGCCGGCCCCGCCACGATGACCTCGCCCTCGGGCGGGGCCCAGATGGTGCCGCGGAAGCGCCAGCCTCGCAGGGCGGCGGCGAAGTCCGGCCGGGCTTGGAGCGCCGCCCCCAGGACCGGGTGCGCCCCCAGCGTCTCCACCAGGGCGTCGTCGAACCGGGCCGCCGAGAGCCAGTCCAGGCACCGCCGCAGGCCGGCCCAGAGCAGGTAGCCGCGGGTGGGCGAGCCGTCGTCCGCCCGGGGCAGGCGGCGGGAGAAGAAGCTCATCACGACCGGGGCACGCCCGAGGCCGGCGTCCCAGTGCGGGACGCAAGACGTGAGCTGGTACAGGTCCACGTGGCCGGCTGAAACCATCCGCCCTCCTTTGACCGGGGCATCACACCGCCCGCCCACGCGCACGTCAAGCAGGGAAACCGCGACGCGCGGCGCCGTTGGGGGTAGCCTCTCCACGGCGGTAGAGCAGGTGGATCCCGTCCAGCCTGCCGCTTTGCCCATGTCCGTGCGTCCTGCCCCGGGGAGCGGCCTTCATGAGCGGAGCCATCGGCTTCTTTGACGCCTGGGCGCGGCTGATGCTGCGCCACCGGGTCCTGGTGCTGGCCCTCGTCGGGGCGATCACCGCCGCCTTCGGCTGGTCGCTGACCCACTTGCCGATGCTCACGTCCCTCGCCGATGTGGTGCCAAAGGACGAGGCCTGGACCACCTACCGCGAGACGCGGGATCGCTTCGGCTCCGACGAGGTGGTGCTGGTCGGGCTGGCCCGCCCGGACCACTTCTCCGCCGAGGGCCTGGCCCGGCTGGAGCGCTTCGCCTCGGCGGTGGAGGAGCACCCGCTCGTGGAGGAGGTGGTGGGGTTCACCCGGGCCGACCACCTGTTCGTGGATCCCGCGGAGCCGGGGCGCCTGCGCATCGAGCGCTTCTATGATCCCGACGCCGCCGCCGATCCCGCCGCCGTCCGCGAGACGGTCCTGGGGGACGAGCTGGTGCGCGGCGATCTGGTGAGCGCCGACGGGCAGGTGGCGCTGGTGGTGGTGCGGCTGGTGCCCGCGGAGGATCGGGTCTGGAGCCGGGAGGAGGTGGCCGCCTACGTGGAGCCGCGGCTCGCGACCATGCGGGGCGGGCCGGGGCAACTCGCCATGCCGGGCGGGAAGGCGCGCGCCATCGAGGTGGCTCGCCAGCAGATGGGCGCCGAGCTGACCCGCCTGGGCGTCGCGGCGGGATACGGGGCCAGCGACGTCCACCTCAGCGGATTTCCTGTGGTTTTCGGGAGTCTGCTCCATGAGTCCGAGCAGGTGGTGGGCAAGTACCTGCCCCTGTGCGCGGTGCTGCTGGCGGTGGCCCTCTTCGCCATGTTCCGCCGGGTGCTGGATGTGGCGCTGCCCCTCATCTGCATGGCGCCGGCGGTCGTGTGGGCCGTGGGCACGGGCGGGCTGATCTTCGGCCGGCTCACCATCATCACGTCGGTGGCGCCCGTGATGGTGCTGGTGGTCGGCATGTCGGACGTGGTGCACCTGATCACGCAGTTTCACCACGAGCTGGGGCGGGGTCACGCGAAGCACGAGGCCATCCGGGTGGCGTTTCGGGAGGTGGGCGTGGCCTGCACCCTGACGAGCCTGACGACGCTGATCGGCTTTGGATCCATGGCCTTGCTGCCGCTGCCGCATGCGCGCGAGCTGGGGGTGTTCGCGGCCCTGGGCGTCGTCGCGGCCTTCATCCTGGCCTTCGCCCTGACGCCGGTGCTCCTGTCGTTCTCGCGCCCGGGGGCGGTGCGGCCGCCGTCGGGCCTGCTGACGCGCTTCCTCGATGGTCTCGCCCACTGGCTGCGGCCCCGGCCGAAGGCCATCGTCGCCGTGGGGCTGGCCGCGACGGTGCTGGCCCTCGTGGCGGTGTCGCAGGTGCACGTCGAGAACTCCCTGATGCTCAAGCTCCCGCCCGACCACCCGCTCCGGCACTCGGCCGAGGTGGTGCGCGCCGCGGTGGAGGGCAACGGCGAGACGGAGCTGGTGATCGACACCGGCCGCGACGAGGGGGTGAAGGATCCGGCGCTGCTCGCCGCCCTCGGCCGCTTCGAGGCGGCCATCGAGGCGCTTCCCGAGGCGGGGCGCGTCCGGTCGGTGGCCGACGTGCTGGGGCGCATGCACCGCCTGCTGGTCCCCGAGCGCGGCGAGCCGCTGCCCACCACCCGCGAGCAGATCGCCCAGTACCTGCTGCTGTTCGAGATGTCCGGCGGGCAGGGCCTCGACCAGCTCGTCGACGCGAGCGGCCGCCGCCTGCGGGTGACCATCCGCATGCCCTACCTCAGCGCCGAGCGCGCCATCGAGCTGGCGGATCACGTCGAGGCCCTGGCCCGCGACACCCTGCCCGCCGACGTGACCACAAAGGTCACCGGCATGGCCATGCTGGCGGCCCGGGCGGGCCCCGTCATCCTGAGCACGAGCCTCAAGGGCCTGGCGGGCGCCGTCGTGCTCATCGCGCTGGTGATGGGGCTGCTGTTCGGCTCCGTGCGCGTCGCCGTGCTGAGCATCGTGCCCAACGTGCTGCCAGTCGCCCTGGGCCTGGCCACCGTCTGGGTCGCGCTGCCCCAGGTGGACGCCGACACGATGGTCTACCTGACCATCTGCATCGGCATCGCGGTGGACGACACCATCCACTTCCTGGCGCGGTTTCGGCTCGAGCGCGCCAAGGGCCTGGGCCGCGCCGACGCGGTGGAGGCCACCCTGCGCGAGACCGGCCACGGCATCCTGCGCACATCACTCATCCTGATCGCTGGCTTCGTGGTGATGACGGCCTCCGACTACCTGGGCCTGCAGACCCTCGGCCTCATCCTGCCGGCGACGCTCGCCTTCGCGGTGGTGCTGGATCTGACGATGGTGCCGGCCATGGCCCAGCTTGGGCTGCTGGAGCCGCGCAGCCGGCGGCTCAGGCGAGGCGCCGACCCAGCGAGTCCCACGCCTTGAGGGCCCGGCCCCGGCCGGGCGAGGCCGCCCACTGGGTGGCGAGCAGCGAGTAGACCGCGCTCGGCACCGGGTCGCCGTCGACGTTTACGAACCGCGCAGGCAGCGTCCCGGTGTGCGTGAAGCCGAGCCGCCGCGGGACGGCCGCCGAGCGGATGTTCTCGGGATCACAGTGGATTTCGACCAGGCTGAGGCCCCGCACCTCGAAGACGAGGGCGCAGAGGGCGGCGGCCGCCTCGGTGACGAGGCCCTGGCCCTCGTGGGCGTGGTCGATCCAGTAGCCGATCTCGAGGCCCTCGGGCCCGACTCGCTTGTGCAGCCCGATGCCGCCGATGGGCTGCGACTCGCCCAGGAACATGCCGTAGACGAGGTCACGCCGCTCGGCGAAGCGGACCTGGTAGCCGCGGATGGTGGAGAGCACCTCGTCGACGTCCGCCGTCTCGCGTCCCCACGACAGCCAGCGCCCCACATGCTCCCGGTTCGCCTCACGCAGGGCCCAGAGATCCCAGGCGTCCGCGGGCTCCCACGGCCGGATGATCAGGCGCTCGGTCTCGATGCGGGCCGGGGCCACCGGGCGTCCGTGTCGGCGCGGACGGGATCAGGCCAGGCGCGGTGCGGGCGGGTGTCATCCCGCCAGGCCTCGAAGAGGATCCTCGGGGTAGTGCGTGCGCTCCCGGTCTGGCGCTCCCCTACGACCAGCAGCTCGGCGTCGGCGTCGCTGCGGTTCCAGAAGGTGTGAGCCACCCCGGTGCTGGCCGGAAACGAAACGAAGTCGCCGGGTTGCAGCTCGACCTCCTGGGCGTCCCGCCCCGGCTCCAGCCAGCGCAGCGAGGGCCGCCCGGCGAGCACGTAGACCAGCTCCTCCTCGCGCACATGGGCGTGGGTGAAGCTGGTGCGGCGGCCGGGCAGCAGCCGCTCGCGCCACGCCCCCAGCCGGCGCGAGCCCGCGGCGGTGCCCAGGTCGCGTCCCAGGGACAGCTTCTCGGCCTCAAAGGGAGCGGGGTACGCGCCCTCGGTCTCGGGCACGGCGCCGGAGCGCACCACGAAGGGGGGGAGGGTCATGGGACCTCCGTCGGCTCAGTCCCGCAGCAGGCCCTCGATCTCGGCCACGGCGTCGTCCATGGAGATCCGGCGCTGCTGCATGGTGTCGCGATCGCGGATGGTGAGGGTGCCGTCTTCGAGGGTCTGGCCGTCGACGGTGAGGCACCAGGGGGTGCCGATCTCGTCGTGCCGGCGGTACCGCTTGCCGATGGCGTGCTGCTCGTCGTAGCGGGCGCTGATGCCGCGGTGGAAGAAGGCGTCCACCACCTCCCGGGCGCGCTCGGGCATGCCGTTCTTCTTGACCAGCGGCAGGACCGCCACCTTGATGGGGGCGAGCTGCGGGTGGAGCTTGAGCACGACCCGGGTGGCGTCCTCGCCCTTGGCGTCGGGCACGGCCTCTTCGCTGTAGGCGTCGATGAGGTAGACGAGCAGGCCGCGGGTGGCGCCGGCCGCCGGCTCGATGACGAACGGCGTGTAGCGCTTCTGCTGCTGGGGATCGAAGTACGTGAGGTTGGCCCCCGAGTACTTCGCGTGCTTGTTGAGGTCGTAGTCCGTCCGGTTGGCCACGCCCTCCAGCTCGCCCCACCCCCAGGGGTAGGCGTACTCGATGTCGAAGCAGCCCTTCGCGTAGTGGGCCAGCTCCTCAGGCTCGTGGGGCCTCAGGCGGAACTTGCTGGGATCATTGGCGAACTTCTTCCACCACCCCATGCGCTCCGCGCTCCAGTAGGCCATCCACTCGTCGTCGGTGCCCGGCTCGCAGAAGAACTCCATCTCCATCTGCTCGAACTCGCAGGAGCGGAAGATGAAGTGCTCGACCGTGATCTCGTTGCGGAACGACTTGCCCATCTGCGCGATGCCGAAGGGCACCTTCATGGACATGGACTGCTGGACGTTCGCGAACTGGACGAACATGGCCTGGGCCGTCTCGGGGCGCAGGTAGACCGCGCTCTCCTTCGTCAGCTCGTCGATCTTGACCCGCAGGTCGCGGCCCTTGAGCCCCTCCAGCTCGCCGCGCTCGATGGCGGCGGCCACGGCGCCCATGGGATCCACGGGGCCGATGCTGGAGCGGAACATCAGGTTGAACTGGCGCTCATCGCTCAGCCACGGGGAGTGGCAGACGGGGCAGACGTAGCCGCGATCGCCCGCGACCGCGCCGGTGAGGGTGCGGCCGTCGCGCTGCAGCTCGACGCCGAAGCGCTCCTTGATCAGATCTTCGGCGACCTTGGCGCGGCCCTTGTCGGCGTACTCGAGGACGAGGGCGTCGCCCGCCGTGGCCAGGGGCGCCTTGTCGGCGCGGAAGCGCTCCTTGCAGACCAGGCAGTCCACGAGGGGATCGCTGAAGCCCGCGAGGTGGCCGGAGGCCTCCCAGACCCGGGGGTGCATGATGATGGAGGCGTCGATGCCGACCACGTCTTCGCGGCGGACCACCATGTCCCGCCACCAGGCGTTCATGATGTTGCGCTTGAGCTCCACGCCCAACGGCCCGTAATCATAGGCACTCTTCAGGCCGCCGTAGATCTCGGAGGACTGGAAGACGAAGCCGCGTCGCTTGCACAGCGACACGATCTTCTGCATGAGGTCGGGTTCGTGGCTCATGGCGGATCCCCCAGGCATCGGGCCGTGAATTCAGCGGGGCGGCATGGTACCCATCGCCCCTTCGGCAGGCAAGGTCGCGCGGTCGCCGCCGCGGGCGCGCTCGGGAAGGACGGTCGCATGGTGCGAAGCTCTCGGGTGTGGGTCCTCGTGCTGGTGGCGCTGGCGGCCTCCGCCGAGGCCCGCAAGGCGCCGCGTCCGGTCATCGAGGACGACGACGAGGTGGTGGACGCAGGCGCCCCGCCGGCCCCCGCCCCGGAGGCCGACGTCGAGGCCGACGCCGCCGCGGACGCCGCCCTGGCCGCGGCCCTCGAGATCGTCGAGGCGCCCGCCCTGGAGCTGGTGATCGTGGGCCCGGGCGAGGACGACTACACGCTCTTCGGCCACGCGGCCATGCGGGTCATCGACGATCCCGATCATCCCGAGACGGCCCGGGTCTTCAACTTCGGCATCACCGACTTCGGCAACAAGAGCCTGGTGGGCGACTTCATCGGGGGCCGGGTGGAGTTCTGGGGGGACGTGGGGCCGTACGGCGCCACGGCCGCGGGCTGGCGGCGCGACGACCGCACCATCACCCGCTACCCCGTCCTGCTGCCCGACGGGGCCCGGCGCCGCCTGGTCGCCCGCATGGAGCGCGACGTCCTGCCGGCCAACCGGGCGTACATCTACGACACGTTCCGCGAGAACTGCGGGACGCGGCTGCGCGACTACCTGGACACCTACAGCGGCGGCGGGCTGCGGGCGGCCATCGGCACCGAGCCCAGCGGCCGGAGCTTCCGCGACGACGCCCGCCACGCCTACAGCAACCGGACGGCCTTGCTGATGGTCACGGAGCTCTTCGCCGGGGTCGACACCGACCAGCCCCGCTCGCCCTGGGAGCTGACCTACCGGCCCGAGTACCTGGCGGAGCAGCTGGCGCAGGTGCAGCTCGCCGACGGGCCGCTGCTGGGGGCGCCCAGCGTGGAGCACGCGCGGCAGGCCCCCGACCCGCGCGACGGGATGCCCAACCACGGGCAGGTCCTCTGGCTCGCGCTGGCGGCGCTGCTGGGGCTGCTGGGGTGGTGGCTGCCCGGCCGCGGGCCGCGGGTCCGGGGCGGGGTGCTGGTGGCGGTGGTGCTGCTGACGACCCTGATCGGCACCACGATGCTCTGGCTGGGGCTGACCACGGACTGGGCGGAGCTGCAGCGCAACCCCGCGATCTTCGTGTTCATTCCCCTCGATCTGGGGCTGCTCTGGACGGCGGGCCGCCTGTTCTGGACGGGCCAGGCGGGCTCGGCGGGCGTCGCCCGGGCGTGGCTGCAGGGGCGCCTGGTGGTGGGGCTGCTGCTGGCCGCGCTCACCCCCGTGATCGGGGCGCTGCACGGGCCGCTGCCCCCGCGGCTGCTGGGGCTGGCGCTGGCGTTCGTGGCGCTGCGCAGCCTGGGGGAGCGGGCGGGCGAGGCCGGCTGATCTGTCTGGTGACCGCTACCGGCCGCGCTCCTTGTCGCGGCGACGGTGGTCGACGTGGATGCGCTTCCAGCGAGCCCGCTCGGCCGCCATGGCCTTCGGATCGCGCTTGCGCTCCTCGAAGGCGGCCTCGCGGCGCAGCTTGTCCCACTCGGCGACGCGCTCGGCGTCCAGGTCGCCGGCCTCGAGGCCGGCGGCGACGGCGCAGCCCGGCTCGCCCTGGTGGCGACAGTCCCGGAACCGGCAGGTCCGCGCGGCGGCGCCCACGTCGTCGAACACGGCGTCGACCCCCTCCACCGCGTCCCAGAGGCCCAGGCTGCGCATGCCCGGCGTGTCGAGCAGCAGCGCCCCGCCGGACAGCCGCACCAGCTCTCGCCGCGTCGTCGTGTGCCGGCCCCGGGCGTCATCGGCCCGCACAGCGCCCGTGAGCTGGCGGTCCTCGCCGAGCAGCCGGTTGGCGAGCGTCGACTTGCCCACCCCCGACGAGCCCACGAGGGCCACCGTCTCCCCGGGCCGCAGCCAGGGGGTCAGGGCGTCGAGGCCCTCGGCGTGCAGCGCGCTGAGGGTGCAGACCGGCCAGCGGCCGCCCAGCGCCCCCACGGCCCGGCGGCCGGCTTCGCCCTGCTCGGGGCGGTCGGCCTTGTTGAGCACGAGCACCGGCGCCGCGCCGGAGTCGTGGAGCTGCGCGAGGTAGCGCCGCAGGCGCCGGATGTTGAGGTCGCCGTCGAGGCCGCAGACCAGGAAGATCGTGTCGACGTTCGCGGCCACCACCTGGGCCACCGGACCGTCGCCCGCGGCGCGACGGAGGAACAGGCTGCGGCGCCGGAGCACCCGCAGGATGCGGGCGTCGTCGGGGTCGTAGAGGACCCAGTCGCCGACCGCCGGCAGCTCGACGGGATCGGGCTGGTGGACGCGCCAGCGTCCCGGCAGCGTCGCCCGCAGGGGCGCCTGGTCGGCGCTCGTCCAGAGATCGCAGGCGTCGCGGTGCACGGCGCAGACCCGCGCCGGCTCGCCTGCCGGAGAGTGCGCGGCGTCCGCCGCGAAGAAGCCATCGAAACCCAGCACAGAGAGATCGGGACGATCATGGTGATCAGACAAAGCACGCGCTCCCGGGCCCCACCGTCGGGGGCCCGAAAAGCTCCTGAAAATCAGGGGGATGCGCGGGGGGCGTGGCCAGGGTCTCGCCCCGGCCCGGCGGTCAGACGCGAGCGACCCGCCGCCCCGCGCCGGGGCAGCTCTGGACTTCGGCAATGTGCATGGGCGCCTCCAGCGGGTCGGGTGGTGGGGTGTAGACCGAAGCCGTGAGGGTAGCAGAGAGGCCCACATCGATGGAGGAAAAAATGCTGCGAAAGCGGATGGATTCGATCTTTCCGGTGATCTAGTCCTTCCATTCGCCTCGACGTTCGGGCAAGGTCCGGGGGCATTCACGACGATCGCGGGTCAGTGATGACCAGTACTGCGTCATGAGCGCGGCCATCGAAGGCCGCGACCGCCAGCTGCCGACCCGGGCCCACCGGGGCCTCAAGCGGCTGCTCCTCCTCGGGGTCCTCCTCTCGACCCCGGCCGCCGCGGGTCCTCCCTCGGCGGTGCTCTCGGTCTTCGGGACCGACGACCTCCGCAGCTGGAACCGGCCCCTCTGGATGGAGGAGATGCCGAGCGAGCCGCCCCTCTCCCTCACGGAGCAGGAGCTCTCGGGCGGTGCGGCCGACGAGTCGGAGGAGGAGCACGAGGGCGAGGACGACCGCCAGGCCCCGCGCCCGGTGCTCAAGCCCTACGCCCCGGGCGACCCCGTCTCGGTGGGGGAGCCCAACCGCGGCTACCTGGTGGACGGCGTGGCCCTGGAGGCCGACGCCCACACCCTGGTCCGCCCCGGCCGCAACTTCGGCACGCTCGAGACCGTCAACGCCATCCGCGGCGCCATCGCGGCGGTGAACCGCAAGTTCCCCGAGGGGACGCACCCCCTGGTGGTGGGCGATCTCTCCCGGGAGAAGGGCGGGCGCTTCCCGCCCCACAAGTCGCACCAGAGCGGCCGCGACGTGGACATCGGCTACTACCACACCGACGGCGCCCCCCAGCGGCTCGCCCGGGTGTGGCCCCAGACGATGGACGCCGGGCGGACGTGGGCGCTGGTCGAGGGCCTGCTGGCCGATGACCAGGTCCAGTACATGTTCATCGACTACCGCTTGCAGGCGAAGCTCTACGAGTACGCCCGCGACGTGGCCGGCGTCCCCCAGGACAAGCTGGACGCCTGGTTCTCCTACCCCCAGGCGCGGGTGAAGCGCGGCGCGCCCATCCGGCACCTGAAGGGCCACGCGGATCATATCCATGTGCGCTTCTGGTCGCCCCAGGCGGTGGCCAACTTCCAGGGCTACGTCGAGCACTTCGGCGAGGCGGTCCTGGAGCCCGTGCCCACCTACTACGCGGTGCGGCGTGGCGACTCCCTCAACAAGATCGCCAAGAAGTTTCGCCTGGACATCAAGGGCTTGCGCAAGATGAACCGCCTGCGCGGCAACGCCCTCAAGCCCGGCCAGAAGCTGGTCGTTGGCTACCGTCGGCCCCCCCTGCCCCGCACGCGCTGACGCTCGCGTCTCCGGCGGCCTGCCTGCCGATCGAGGCTTCGATCAGGGCCGCACCAGCCCCCCCACCTGTGGTAGAGACGCTGGATTCATCGCCAGAGGGGGCACTTCCATGCACGCACGTGCGCTGTTGACCGTGATCCTGGGGGGGATCGCGGGGCTTTGGGGCTGTACGCGGGAGGCCGAGAGCGGCTTCTCGCCCGACGCGGGGCGGCCAGCGCCCTCCGCCTGCCAGGACGGGGATCGCGACGGGTACGGCGAGGGACCGGACTGCCGCGGGATCGACTGTGACGACGCCGACAACACCGTGCACCCCGGGGCGCCGGAGCTGTGCGACGGGGTCGACAACGACTGCAACGGGGCGGTGGACGACAACCTCATCGGCCCGGACTGCGCCCTCACCCGCGGGGTCTGCGCCGGCTCCCGGCGGCGCTGTGTGGACGGCATCTGGGCGGTCTGCGCGGGCGTGTCGAGCTACGGCGAGGCCTTCGAGAGTGATGAGGCGTCCTGCGACGCCCAGGACAATGACTGCGATGGCTTCGTGGACGAGGAGTGCCCGTGCAACCCCGGATCGTCGCAGCCCTGCGGGCAGGCCGAGGGGGAGTGTCGCCAGGGCATCCAGCAGTGTGTCGAGGGGTCGTGGGGGGCCTGTGAGGGCGAGGTCGGGCCCGCGGACGAGGCCTGCAACGGGCGCGACGACGACTGCGATGGCCAGCTCGACGAGGGCCTGGACGCGCTGCGGCCCGACTGCCGCCTGACGGCCGGTGTGTGCGCCGGCGCCCGGCAGCGCTGCGTGGGCCAGACCTGGGCCACCTGCGGCGCCGCCGAGTACGGGGAGCGGTACGTGGCGGAGGAGGGCCCCGCGCACTGCGATGGCGCCGACAACGACTGCGATGGCGCGGTGGACGAGGCCTGCGGGTGCCAGGACGGGGACGAGCAGCCCTGCGGCCTGGCCGTGGGGGCCTGCCGCCCGGGGAGCCAGACCTGCGTCGAGGGGCGCTGGGGCGCCTGCCGCGGGGCCGTCG
The DNA here is from genome assembly GCA_041389985.1 of bacterium. GTDB lineage: Bacteria > Myxococcota_A > Bradymonadia > UBA7976 > UBA1532 > JACKDP01. Next base: position 28,906 of record JAWKQS010000004.1, on the reverse strand, counting down.
AGCCCCACGAGGAGCGGTGCGACGGCCAGGACAACGACTGCGACGGCAACGTCGACGAGACCCTCGTCGCGCCGGCCTGCGCCCTGAGCCTGGGCATCTGCGCGGGGGCCGTCGAGCGCTGCGCCGGCGAGGCCGGGTGGGAGGGCTGCACGCCGGCCACCTACGCCGAGCACGACGAGCGGTTCGTGGCGGCCGAGACGGCAGCCCACTGCGATCGCGTCGACAACGACTGCGATGGCGCGGTGGACGAGGCCTGCGGCTGCGAGGCGGGGCAGGTCCAGGCCTGCGGCGCCAACGTGGGCCAGTGCACCCAGGGCGAGCAGCGCTGCGTCGATGGTCGCTGGGGGCCGTGCAGCGGCCAGGGGCCCTCCGACGAGGCCTGCGACGGCCGCGACAACGACTGCGACGGCACCACCGACGAGGGCGTGATGGGGCCCGTCTGCCCCCTGCAGGACGGCGTCTGCGCCGGCATCCGCCAGCGCTGCGTCGAGGGGGTCCTGCGCGCCTGCACGCCGGAGGACTATGGGCCGCGCTACCGGGCCGACGAGCAGGCCTGCGATCAGCTCGACAACGACTGCGATGGCCAGACCGACGAGGGCTGCGGCTGTGAGGCCGGCGCCGTGCAGCCCTGCGGGACCGACGTGGGGCAGTGCCAGCGGGGCAGCCAGACGTGCGTCGCCGGCCGCTGGTCGGCCTGCGATGGCGCCATCGAGCCCGCCATGGAGGCCTGCGACGGGACGGACAACGACTGCGACGGGCAGAGCGACGAGGATCTGTCGGCGCCGCCCTGCGCGCTGCAGCGCGGCGTCTGCGCGGGCAAGGTGCAGGCCTGCGGCGGGGCGGGCGGCTTCGGCGCCTGCGGCCCCGCCCAGTACGGCCCGCAGTACGTCGCCGCCGAGACGGACGCCCACTGCGACGGGCGCGACAACGACTGCGATGGCGAGATCGACGAGGCCTGTGACTGCCAGCCCGGCGGCGACCGGCCGGTCTGCGGCTCGGCCATCGGGGCCTGCCACACCGGCCTGCTGGTCTGCGAGGGCGGCCGCTTCGGCGCCTGCGAGGGGGAGGTGCCCCCGGAGGCGGAGGACTGCAACGGCCTGGACGACGACTGCGACGGCACCACCGACGAGGACGTCCAGGCCCCCGCCTGCGCCCTCCAGGCGGGCGTCTGCGCCGGCACCCGCCGCCAGTGCGCGGGCGGGGCGGGCTTCGTGGACTGCCGCGAGGACGTCTACGGCCGCAACTATCGAGAAGAAGAGACGGATCTGCACTGCGACGGCCTCGACAACGACTGCGACGGCCGCACCGACGAGCGCTGCGCGGCCCCCACCGTCCGCATCAGCGAGATCCGCGTGGCCGGCCCCGGCGAGGACGGCGAGGTGGCCTTCATCGAGCTGTCCGGCCCCCCGGGGCAGCGCCTCAACGGCATGCGGCTCGAGGCCATCAACGGCTCCAACGGCCGCTCGTACCGCACCCTCGACCTGGCGGGCGGCCAGATCCCGGCCAACGGCTGGTACCTGATCGTCGAGGCCGGCACCGAGAACACCCCCGGCGCCACCGGCGTGCTGCGGGACATCGCGGACCGGGTCGTGCGGGGCGCCGACCTGCAGAACGGCCCCGACAGCTTGCAGCTCTTCTGGAACGACCAGCTCATCGATGCCGTCGCCTACGGCCGCTTCGGCGCCGGCGAGACGGCCGCGGGCGAGGGCATGCCCGCCCCTGCCCCGGGCGATCGCCAGAGCCTCAGCCGCGACGCCGCCAGCACCGACACCGACGACAACGCCCGCGACTTCTCCCTGCTGGACGTGCCCACCCCCGGCGGAGGGCCCCTCCCCCGCCTGCACATCGCCCTGCGCTGGGACACCGACGGCACCGACTTCGACCTGCACCTGCTGCGCGGCGTCTTCGGCTCGGCCGACGACTGCCACTGGGCGTTGCGCACGCCGCCCTGGGGGCCCAACGGCGAGATCGGCGATCCCCGCCTCGTCCAGGATGACCAGGATGGCTTCGGCCCCGAGTTCATCGACTACGTGGCGCCGCGGCCCGATCCCGAGGGCTATGTGGTGCTGGCCCACTACTTCAGCGGCGAGCTGGGCGGGGCGGAGCCCTCCGAGGCCGAGGTGCTGATCTTCATCGACGGCGAGCTGGCGGTGCCGCCGTTCGTGCGCCGCATCGACCGCCTGGAGTCGTACTGGGCCGTCGCGCTCATCGAGGCCCCCGCCGACGGCTCGCTGCGCGTGGAACCCCTTGATCTGGTTGGGAATCAACCCCTCGAACCCTGAGCTTTCCGGGGCGCTCAGGCGGTCGCGAGCCACCGCCGGGTGCGCTCGGCCACGGCCTCGATCCGGGCCGACGACCACCGCTCGGCCGCCAGCGGCAGGGCGATGCGGCGCTCGGGGCCCAGGTCCAGCCGACCCTCGGCGGCGTCGACGAAGACGGCCAGGGCGTGGTGGCGCCGCAGAGCATCGGCCGGGGTGGGCACGGGCAGCTCCAGCAGGGCCTCGGCCAGCCGGGCCAGGCTCTGCAGCTCGCCGAAGTGCCACGTCCACGGGTGATCCAGCGCCTCGACGACGCCGGACAGATCGCCGGCGCAGCGCTGGAGCTCGGCCTGACGCAGCGCCCGCATGCAGGCCGCGTACACCGAGGGGGCGTCGAGGGGACGGCCGTCGGTGAGGGCGGGCGCGACCGCGGCGATGAGGCCGTCGAGCTCCTCCGCCTCGTCGGGGACCTGGGCCACCCCGTCCTGCCAGGCGGCCAGGGCGGCGGGGGCGCCCCCGGTGTGCAGGCGCGCGAAGCCCAGCAGGTGGTAGAACCGCAACGCGACCTCGGGCTCGGGGGTGCGGCCCTCCAGGGCGGCCCGGGCCCGGGCCCACCGGCCGGCCTCGGCCGCGGGCTCGGCCTCGAGCAGGCCCACGAGCCCGCTGCGCGGCCAGGCGCGCCGCGCCGCGTCCACCACCATCCGGGCGGCCTCGGCGTCCACGCGGCGCAGCACCTCGTAGCAGAGCGCGTCGGCCCAGGCCCCCTCCCGCGCCCGAGCCTCGACCAGCCAGCTCACCACCGGCACCGTGCGCAGGGCCTCGCGGGCCGCGCCCACCGCCGGCAGGCGCGCGACGGGGAACCGCTCGAACCGGACGCGCCACGGCTGGATCTCGGCCCCCGGCCGCGTCACCGCCGCCAGCGCCAGGGCCGGGGGGGCGCCCAGGCCGAGCAGCCGGAGCTGGAGGCCCGCCGGATCGGGGACCGCCACGGCCACATGGCGCCCGCCCACGTCGCGCAGCAGCTCGGCGTCGGCCGGGACGTTCAGGCTCCAGTCCAGATCGCCGGCCCAGAGGTGGGTCAGCCGGAGCTGGAAGCAGGCCCCGTCGCGCCGGCCGGCGGCCAGGCCCACCCGCAGGCCATGGGTGGTGATGCCCTCGGCCTCGGTCGGCTCGGCCGACAGGGGCACCGGGCGGCCGTCGATCCCCGTCACCACCCCCTCCACGGGCCCCAGGTCGGCCAGCCGGGGCCCGCTGGCCGCGTGCAGCGCCGTCGTCTGGGTTCGGACCACCACGGCGTCGCCGACGGTGCCCAGACTCGCCAGGCGGCCCAGCTCCAGGCGCCGCAAGCGCACGCGGCGGCTGACGGCGAAGACCTCCACCCCCTCTGGATCGGCCAGCCACGCGTGATCGGAGCCCGGCACGAGGACGCCCGCCTCGACCGGCGGCCCGGGGAGGGCGTCCATCCGCAGCAGCGTCAGGCCGTCGGCCGAGAAGCGCATGACCCGGCGATCCTCGGTGAGCAGGCGCAGATCGTCGGCGCCGACGACGAAGTCGAGCAGGCGGGAGGCCCGGGGCAGGCGCCAGCGTACCGCCCGCTGGACCCGATCGGTGGCGGGGCTGACCCAGCGCAGGAAGAGCCACGGCCCGCGGAGATCCGGCAGCACGGCAGCGTCCCCGGCGGGCGTCAGCCACACGCGGGCGTCGGCTCGGGTGCCGTGGGCGAAGAGCACCGCGGGGGGGGCCTCGACCCCCTCGAAGACGACCCGCCGCAGGGCCCTCTCGTTTTCGGCGTCGAGGCGGGAAAGCTCTGAAACAAAAGAGGAATCCAGCTCAACGAGCTCGGCGAGCAGGGGGCGACGCTCCAGCGGCGTGGCGGTCGCGTCCAGCGCCGTGCGCAGCTCGGCCAGGCGGCGCAGGCGGGCGAGCTGGTCGCGCTCCTCGTCGGCCAGGCCGTCGGCGCTGATGCCTTCGAGGCGCTGGGAGGCAGCGGCGACGTCGCCCGCCCTCAGCAGCGCCGAGGCGGCGTCGAGGGAGGCCCGCTGCCGGGCCGCGCGGCCCAGGTGGATGGCCTCGTCGGCCAGGGCGAGCAGCCGATCGGCGTCGGGCAGGCCGGCCAGGCGAGCCCGGTGGGGCTCCACCAGCGCGAGTGCCGTCGCGGGGGCCTCGGCCATGAGCGGCCGGGCCTGGGCCAGGGCGCGCACGGCACGGACGGCCTCCTTCGCCCCCGCGCCCGTCGCCGGCGCGTCGAGCTGGTGCAGCCAGACGACCTCGGCGCAGGGCGTCTCCACCAGCGCCCGCTCGGGGAGCTCGAGGGCCAGCCAGGCCAGCAGGGCCGCCTCGTCGGGCTCGGAGAGCCGCGCCGCCACGGCGTCGATGCGGGTGCGGCGGCGATCGGCCTCGGCCCGGGCGCTGGCCTGCTGGAGCGCCTCGGCCACCGGCGCCCCCAGGGCCAGCGCCTCGCGGTAGAGCGTGGCCGCGGCGCCGAAGCGGCCGGCGTCGGTCTCGGTCTCGGCCCGCGCCACCAGCACCGCCAGGCGCTCGGCCTGGCGTCGCTCCCCCACCGTGCGCAGCACCCGCGCGGCCACCGCGCTGTCGGCGTGGGCGTCGAGCAGCCGGCGCGCCATGGCCTCCACCAGCTCCAGGGGCTGGCCGGAGGCGAGCTGCTGCTCCAGCGCCCGCTCCGCCGGGGCCCGGAGCTGGGCCGCCAGGACGGCCACCTCGTCGCGCAGCGCTGGCAGGCTCGCGGCCCCGGGCAGGACGCGGGCGAGGGCGGCCAGCGCCTGGCGCGCCATCCGCAGCTCCTCGGCCTGGAGGGCGGCCCGGGCCAGCCACGTCCACGCCTCGCCCGCCCGCGCGCCCTCCAGCCCCTCCAGCCAGCGCTCGGCCCCTCGCAGCTCGCCGGCCCGGGCGGCGGCCACCGCCAGCAGCCCCCGCACGCCCGGCTCGGCGCGCAGCCGGGCCGGCAGGCGGTCGCCCAGGGCCAGGGCCCGGTGATCCGCCACGAGGGTGTCCACCCAGAGCGTCAGCAGGGCCTCGGCGGCGGGCAAGCTCGCCTGATCGGCCTCCAGGGCGGCCTCGAAGCAGCGCTCCGCCTCCTCGAAGTCGAACGCCGCCAGGGCGTCGCGCCCGCGCTGCAGATCGGCGGGGAGGCGGGCGGCGGGGCCGGCGCGGGGGCGGGTGGCGTCCTCGGGGCCCGCGTCCAGGAGGCGCTGCACATGGGCGCGGGCGTCGGTCGACAGCGCATCGAGGGGCATGCCCGGCGTCGCGGCCGCTGCGCAGCCGCAGCGACACCACCCGGGGCCGCCATGGGGCACCACGGCCACCGCGTCGGGGAAGCGCTCGATGAGCAGGCTCTGCAGGGCGGCCTTCTCGGCGTAGCGCCGGGCCTCCACCGGTGGCGGCAGGCCGCGCTCGGTGGGGTTGAGCCGGTGGATCAGCCGCGCGAGCAGATCGGGATCGACGGGGACACGGCCCGCGAGGACGTCGGCGGCGGCGGGGGCGTGGCGGCGGGCCATGGGGCACGGTAGGGCGCCGCCGGCCCGGGCGGCAAGGGCGTCAGCGGACGCGGAACGCCGGGGCCCGCTGCAGGCCGAGCAGGAAGACCCGCAGGCTGGCCCGGTCGTGCTCGGGCAGGGCCGCGAAGGCGTCGGCCGCGAAGGCGGCCTCGCCGCCGTGCAGGCTGATGGCCTCGTCGAAGTCGGTGGCGGCGCCGTCGTGCAGGTAGGGGGAGGTGGTGGCCACCCCCGCCAGCCGCCGGGTGATCCAGGCGTCCACCGGCACCCCCGCCTCGCCGTGCAGGCTGGCCAGCAGGCGCCCCATGCCGTGCCGCTTGAGGTCGCTGAAGACCGGGACGAGCAGCACGCCGTCCGTCCCGCGGACCGGCCGCGGCGCGGCGGCGGCGACCTCCAGATCGAGGGTGACGGGTCGGCCCCCCGGCGGGGCGGTGGTGAAGCGCGCGTCCTCCAGGGGCAGGAAGGGCACATGGCAGTGCGGGCACCCCAGCGTGGCGAAGACCTGGGCGCCTTCGAGCCAGCGGTCGGTCAGCTCGGGGGCGTCGATGACCTGCACCTCCCCCGACAGGGGCGGGCCGTGGGCGGCGCCCTCCAGCGGGACGGCCACCGTGGGCGCGTCGAGCGTGGCCAGGAAGAGCACGAGCGCCGTGAGCTGGCCGGCGGTGATCTCGCGCGCCACCCCATCCCCGTCGCGGTCGGTGGGCGGCCCGTCTCCCACGTCCACGTCACCCGGCGAGGCCAGCAGCTCCTCGGCCTGGAGGCCCAGGTGCAGGTGCAGGCTGGCCTGGGCGAAGCCCCGAATCGTCGGGAAAACCCCTTTCCATCCAAAGGGTTTCACCACCAGGTCCGGATCGACGCCCGCCACGGCGCGGGTGTCGAGGGAGCCGTCGGGGCGCGCCGTGAGGGCGCCGAAGTCGACCCCCTTCGCCGTCAGGCCCACCACCACGGGGACGCCCCCGGCCCGCGCCTCGGCCAGCGCGGCGTCGCGGGTGGCCTGAAGCTCGGCCGACAGCTCACGGCCGAGGAGCTCGACGTAGCCCAGGCCCCACAGCGCCGGCGGGTTGCGGGGATCCTGGCCCCGCACATGGTCGCCGTCGCCGAAGAGCTGGCTGTTGTCGGCCCGATCGCCGGCCCCGGCGAAGCCGCCCTTCCAGTGGCAGTCGACGCAGCGCACGGCGTCGGGGCCGCCGCGGTGGCCGCGCTGGAACCGGTGCAGGCCCACGCCCCCGTCGCCGGCCCCCTCGGCCGGGGTGAAGACGCGCAAGAACAGGCCCCGCCCCAGGTCCACCAGGTCAGCCACGGAGAGGCACCCCGCGTCGATGGCGGCCTGCTCGACGCGGTAGCGCGCCCGGACGGCGGCGGGATCCCAGGCCTCCAGCAGGCGCTCCTGCTCGCGCGCGGCCCGGAAGGCCCGCCACCCGTCGGCCAGCTCGGCCGTCAGGCGAGCGTCGGCGGGGCCGCCCAGGCCCGGGGGCCGTGTCCACGGCGGGCAGGCAGCGTCGGGCCCCGCGTCGACGCCGGCCGCGTCGACCACGAGGGCGTCCGCCGCCGCGTCGACCGCCGCGTCGACCAGCAAGGCCGCGTCCACCGCCGCGTCGACCGCCGCGTCGACCGCCGCGTCCACCACCGCGTCCCCCCTCGCCGGGCGCGTCGACGGCCCGTCGCAGGCCGCGAGCCGCAGACCGAGGAGCAGCCACCTCACTCGACGAGCACCACGGGCTCGCGGGTGAGCCCGGCCAGGAAGAGCAGCAGCGCCCGGGCGTCGTCCGCCGGCAGCGCCCGGAAGGCGTCCCGGGCCGCTGCCGCCTCGCCGCCATGCCACTCGATGGCCTCCTCCACCGTCCGGGCGCGCCCGTCGTGCAGGTAGGGCGCGGTGTCGGCCAGGGCCCACAGGCTGCGCGTCAGCCAGACGCTCCCCGGCACGGCCCCCGCCCCGTCGGGCAGCACCTCGGCCACCGGCTCGGCCAGCTCGGGGCCCAGGTCGTGGCGCCGCAGATCCGTGAAGGCGAAGACCGGGTGGCCCACCTGGACGCTGTCGTCGGGCTCGGCCCCGAAGTCGATCTGGCGGGGCCGCGGGAAGCGGGCCGCCTCGGCGAGGGGCAGCGTGACCTCGATGGCCTCGCCGGCCGCCGTCGCGAGGCGCAGGTCGGTCTGCCGCACCCGCAGCGCGGGCACATGGCAGGCGGCGCAGCCCACCGCGGTGAAGACGGCCCGGCCGCGGGCCGAGGCCAGGGCCAGGCGGGGATCCGTCGGCGGGCGCAGCACGGGGGTCGGCAGCACCGCCAGGTAGGTGGCCAGCAGCACCGCCTGGGCGCCGGTCAGCTCCGACTGCACGCCGTCGGCGTCCTCGTCGAAGGCGGGGCCCGTCCCCAGGAACTCCGCCGCCCGGTCGGCGTAGCGCGCGGCGCGGGCGGCCGACTGGAGGCCGAAGTGGATCTGCAGCGCCTCGTCGGCGAGGGCCACGAGGTCGGCGTGCCGGCCCTTGTGGCCGAAGGGGCGCACGACCAGATCAGGTGAGATTCCAACGACTTCGCTGGTATCCAGGCGGCCCTCGGGGGTTGCCGTCAGGCGGCCGAAGTCGAGGCCCTGGGCCCGCAGCGGGAGCGTCTGCGGGGTGCCAAGGGCCTGGGCGTCGGCGATCACCAGGCGGCGGGTGCGATCCAGCTCGGCCTCGAGCTCCCGCGCCAGCAGGCTGATCCAGCCCAGCCCCATGACGTGGGGGGCGTCGCGGCGGGTGGCGCTCGCGAGGGAGAGGCCGTCGCCGCGCAGGAGGGCGACCTGGGTGGCCGTGCCGGCGCCGTCGGGGCCGCCGCTGAAGTGGCAGGCGCGACAGGACGAGGCGTCCAGGCCGCCGCGCTCCCCCAGGTGGAGGGGGGCGGGGCGGTGCGGCTGCCCGGGGGGAGGCTCGGCGCCCTGGCCCAGCCCCACGCGGCGGGGCAGCTCGACGTCGAAGGCCTCGTCGCCGAGGGTGAAGAGGGTGGCCCAGTCGCGCCGGCCCACCAGCTCGTCGAGGACCCCCGGGCCCACCACCAGCTCGAAGACCTCGTTGACGTCGGTGGCGCGGCGCAGGGCCTCGGCCCGGGCCAGCCGGTAGAGGGCGACGGCGTCGTCGGCGGCGGGATCGAGGGGCTGGGCGAGCGCCGGCGCCGCCAGGGCGATCAGGACGCCGAGGGCGCGCCGGCTCATGGTCCCTAGCGGCAGCAGAGGACCGGCATGTTCGTGCCGCAGTTGACATCCTGGGCGACGCTGAACACGTCGCCGCGGACGCCGCCGCCGTTGCCGTTGCTCTGGTAGTTGAGGCGGACCGTCAGGCTGGAGCCGCGGGCGGCGTCGGCGCTGTTGTACATGAGGTTCTGGCAGGTGTTGAACAGGCTGGTCCCGAAGGCCGCGCCCTGGGTCACCGGCCCCACCGTCCAGGTGGCCACGCCGTCGAAGTTGGGGTTGTTGCCCCACGCCTGGGCCGCCACCGCGCGGGAGACCTCGCTGAAGGTGCAGAGGTGGGCCGTGGGCTCGTTGGCGAACGTCGCCTGGCACATGTTGTCGGCCGCCTGGAGGCCGTTCTGCCCACCGAAGCTGAAGCGGCCGTTGCTGGTCTGGGCGCTGCGGCCGAGGATGTAGGCGGCGAAGCCCCCGCCCCCGGCCGCCCCCTGCAGGGCCTGCACGTCCTGGCGGATCTGCGCGAGATCATTCTGGATGTTGGCCACGGCCGCCCCGACCCGGGCGTCGATCAGCGCCTCGATGGCGGCCTGGTTCAGGTAGCCGCGCGCGTCGATCAGCGCGTTGACGCGATCGGCGTTCACGTAGCCGCGGGCGTCGATCAGCGCGTTGACGACCGCCTCGATGGCGTCCTGGTCGAGGTAGCCGCGCGCGTCGATCAGCGCGTTGACCTGGTCGGCCCCGAGCCCACCGCCCGCGGCGATGACGGCGTCGTTGATCAGCTCGACGACGCGCGCCTCGCGGACGTAGCCCCGGGCGTCGATGAGCGCGTTGACGGCCGCCTCGTCCAGGCCGCCGCCGCGCCGGCGTTCTCACGGATGAGCTCCAGGACGCGGGCCTCGTCGACCCCGGCGCCGCCGCCCCGGCCTGCTGGATGAGCTGGTTGACGCGGGCCTCGTTGACGTACTGGCGCTGGTCGAGGGCCTGGACCGTCACGAAGGTGTCGGCCCGCTGTCCCCCCAGGTAGCCGGCGTTTCGGCTGTAGAGGGAGAAGGGCACGCTGCCGATGGGCTGGCGCGGCGTGGCCTCGGGCTCGCCGTTCACCGAGATGCCGAGGTACCGCGTCCGCCCGTCGTTGACGTAGTTCAAGATGGGGTTGGTGCGGCCAAGCTGGACGCCGAACTTCCCCTCCTCGACGGGCACGTCCCGCAGCTCCTCCTGCCAGACCGGGTTCTGGGCCTCGGCGGTGTCGTACACGCGGAAGAGCAGCGTGGCGTTGCCATCGTACGGGTTGCCGTCGGAGCGGCCGAGCCAGCCCTGGTACGGCAGGACCTCGGGCACCTGGGCGACGGCGGGCGCCGCGCAGACGCAGGCGGCGCTGACCACCAGGCCACGGAGCAGACGAGCAACGGACATCGGTACCTCCCCAAGGCGCGAAGAGTCGAAGAACTTCAGGCCGCTCACCGCGCACCTCCCGTGATGGTGCAGATGCGGCTGACCCCGTTGAACATGCAGGCGCCCGGCTCGCTGACGCCGAGGGCACCGATGATGACGTAGCCCGGCGACGCCTGGCGGCCCACGGCGCTCAGGAAGTGGCCGGGGAAGAGCGTGATCATGCCCTCGACGTCCGGGAAGTCGCAGGCGTCCCCGACGCCGTTGCCGTCCGCGTCGTCCTGGCTGGGGTTGGGCGCCGCGTCGCAGTTGTCGCAGGCGTCCCCCACCCCGTCGCGATCCTGGTCCGCCTGATCAGGGTTGGCGACGGCCGGGCAGTTGTCCGCCACGTCCGCGCGGCCGTCCCCGTCCGCGTCGCCATCCGGGCAGGCGCCGCCCACCGGCAGGCACTGGAAGAGCGCCGTGGCCGGATCCTGGCCCAGCTGCTGGCACTCGAAGCCCTCGGCGCACGGGCGGTTGCGGTCACGGCAGTCGGCGAGGCAGACCTTGCGGCCCTGGTCGCCCAGCAGCGGCAGGCACCGGTCCTCGGGGCCGCCGCACTCGTAGTCGTGCTCGCAGGGGGCGCACGGGCCCCGGGGTACCCCGGGCCGGCAGACCGGCCCGAACTCGAAGGTGCGCTCGCAGAGCCAGCCCTCCGGGCAGCCGCCCGCCATGCCCTCCACGCAGTCGGTGGTGCAGACGCCCCCGCCGGTCGGGCTCTCGATGCAGAGGCCCGAGGCGCAGTCGCTCGCGCGGGCGCAGGGCTCGCCGACCGCGCGCCCCGCGGGGGCCTCCGCGTCGACGACGCCGCCATCCACCGCGCCGTCCGCCGTCACCTGGCCCGGCACATCGGTCGCCTCGCCGCACCCGAACAGGAGGGCGCTCAAGGCGAGCACACGTCGCATCATCTCGCTCTCCGTGGTCTCTGGTTCCCCCAGGGCACGGTATGTCGGGTTGCAAGGTCGCGTCAACGAACCGGATTCCCGGCCGGCGCCGCCGTGAGGGCGTCCACCAGCGCCCGCCCGCGGGGCGTGTCGGGCCGGATGACGAGGCGGACGCCGCCCCCGGGGTCGGGCCGCTGCCAGACCGTGTGGGGGTGGCCTGCGAGGGGCCAGCGGTGGCCGCTCCCGTCCCGGACGGCCCCGGCGGGCGGCGGGATGGGGGCCGGCAGGGCGCAGGTGATGGCCAGGCCATCCGTCCAGCCGGATCCGCACGGCGGCGGCCCCTCAGGGGGCGAACCGGCCGGGGGCCAGGTGATCGGCGGCGGGCGAGGGCGTGGCGCAGCGCGAAGACCGCGGCCCCCGCCGTCAGCAGCCCAGCGCCCCCCGCGAGGAGGCGGGCCGGGAGCCGGGCGATCAGCGCCCCCGCGATCAGGCCCCCCAGGTGGGCGGCCCGATCGGTGCGGCCCGTGAGCTCGACCAGGGCCAGCGCCGCGAGCCAGGGCAGCGTCGCCAGCAGGGCGTCGCGCCGGGCGATCCGGTCCAGGCCCCGCCACTGCCGCGCCGCCTCCACCGCCAGCGCGCCCACCACCGCCGCCACGCCGCCCGAGGCCCCCGCCGCCCATGATCGCGTCAGCAGCAGGCTGGCCGCCGAGCCCGCCACCGCGCCCAGGCACCAGACGCCCACCAGCCGGCCGCCCCCCAGCAGCCGCCGCCCCGCCGTCGCGGCCGCCAGGAGCACGGCGGCGTTGAGCAGCAGGTGCCCGGGCCGCAGGTGCAGAAAGCCCGCGGTGATCAGCCGCCACCACTCGCCGTCGACGCGCCCCATCACGGCGGGCACGAGGGCGCCCCCGAGCCACGCGGCCTCGGCGGGATCGCCGGCCCCCTGCCGCGCGACCAGCGCCACGAGCGCCCAGGCCAGCACCAGGCCGACCGGGGCGAGCAGCCCCCGGCTCGTTTTCACCGGCACCTCTCCCCCCCGGTGCGCTCGCCCTTGGTCCCCGGAGGCGGGTGGGGCATGCTGCCCGGCGTGAGCGCGAAACCCGAGCGACCCCGCCTCCTGGGCCCCCGCGGCATCCAGGGGCTGTTCGGCTGGACGTTCTTCGATCCGGCCAACCTGGTGAGCAGCACCCTGCTCGTCGTCTCGGCGACGCTGGTGGTGCTCGCGATGCGCGGCCGTGACGCCCCCGACTGGGGCATGGCCCTGGGCCTGTACACCTGCATCGCCTTGTTTCTACGGGGTTATTTCTTCAACTACTACCACGGGCGGGCCCTGGGTCGCATCACGGTGCTGCTCGTCTTGCTGCTGGCGCTGCTGGCCTCGGCGGCGCTCTGGGAGGATCGCGCCCCCGCCCACCAGGCGCTGCGCATGTCGGGCGTCCAGCAGGTCGAGCGGGCCGAGGGGTTCCACATCGCGGCCCTGCTGCACCTGGTGATGGCGGTCACGCTCTTCATCCATGTGTGCCTGCCCCGCCGCTGGGTCATCCGGGCGACGGACGAGCTGGCGGATCGCTCGGGGCGCGACACCGCCCACGACGCGCCCCTGGAGACCATCGACGACCCCGAGGAGCGCGCGCGGCGCGAGGCCGAGCGGGCCCGCGGCGCCGAGAAGAAGGCCGCGCAGAAGGCCGCGCGGCGCGCCCGGAAGGCCGCCCGCCAGCGCCGGCCCGGTGATCCGGGAGGGGAGGGGCCGACGGCGTGAGCGACCCCCGCCGCCAGCACGTCCTCGCCCTCCTCCAGCGCCACGGCCACGGCGCCACCAGCTTCCAGACCCTGGAGCGCGGCCTCGACTACTGGCTCGATCCGGCGCGGGACGGCGCGGTGGCCTTCGTCCAGGTGGGGGGCCGCCGCGTGGCCGCGGGGACGCCCATCGGCCCGCCGGCGGCCCAGGCCGGGCTGGCGGCCGGCTTCGCCCGCACGGCCCGGCGCGGCGCCGTGTTCTTCGGGGCCGAGGCGCCCTTCGTCGAGGCCCTCGCCGCCGCCGGCCTGCCCCATGACGCGGTGGCCATCGCCCAGCAGCCCGAGTGGGATCCGCGCCAGTGGACGCTGGAGGGCCCGCGCCGACGGACGCTGCGGGCCCAGGTCCGCCGCGCCGAGCGCAAGGGCGTCCGGGTCCGCCGCGTCTCGCCCGAGGAGCTGGCCCGGGCCCCGGGCTCGCTGCGCGTCGAGATCGACGCCGTGCTCGACCGCTGGCTGGCCGCCCGCCCGATGAGCGTCATGCGCTTCATGGTGGATCTGGAGCCCTTCACCTTCCCGGAGGAGCGGCGCTACTACATGGCCGAGCTGGGCGATCGCCCGGTGGGGTTCCTGGCGGCGGTGCCGGTCTACGGCCGCCAGGGGTGGTTCTTCGAGGACGTCATCCGCGTCCCGGACGCCCCCAACGGGACGGCCGAGCTGCTGCTGCACACCGCCTTCGCCGACGCTCGGGACGCGGGCGACGCCTATGTGACCCTGGGCATGGCGCCCCTGGCGGGCGTCGAGCGGGGCCCCGGCCCCCACCGCCGGCTGCGCATGCTCCTGTGTCTCTGCCGCGAGAAGCTCGGCTTTCTGTACGGATTTCAGGGGGTTGAGTCGTTCAAGCGCCGCTTCGTGCCCGACACCTGGGCCCCCATCTACCTGGTCACGACCCCCGGCCCCGTCGGCCTGGGCAGCCTGCGCGCCGTCCTCACCGCCTTCGCCGGCGGGGGCCTCACGCGCTTCGGCCTGGGCACCGCGGCGCGGCTGCTCGCCCGCGTCCCCCGTGGGCTCTGGGCCCTGGCGCTGGGCCTCCTCGCCGGGCTGCTGCTCCCCTGGACCGTCCTGCTGGCCCTGGTGGACGGCCACCACTGGTTCGGCGACGTGAGCATCCAGCGCGCCTGGGTGGTGTTCGACGCCGGCCTCGCGGCCGCACTCTTCGTGCTGATGCGCCTCGTCCTCCTGCGCCGGCCGGGGCGCGCAGCCTGGCCCTCTTCCTGGCCGGGACGACCCAGACCGACTTCATGCTGTCGAGCGTGCAGGCCTTCCACCTCCACCGCGACGTGGTGGGCTGGCCGCTGCTGCTCGTGCTCATCGGCATCGCGGGGCCCGGCCTGGCGACGCTGCTGCTGCTGGCCATCGCCCGCTTCGCGCCCGTCCAGGCGCGGGAGGAGCGCCCATGAAGGACCACGCTCGCCTGGAGGCCCTGGCCGACCTGCTCGACGCCGGCCGATCGGAGGCCGACGCCGTCACCGCCCTCGTCCGGCTGGGGGGCGACGTCGCGCGGTGGGCGCGCCCCATCGAGGCGGGCACCCGCGGGGGCGCCCCCCTCGGCATGGTCCTGGCCCAGCAGAAGATCCTCTCGGATCCCGAGCTGACCCTGGTGGGCGGCGCCCAGCACGCGGGGCGCGCGGCCAGCCTGCGGGTGGTCGCGGCCCAGCGCCGCAGCCGCCGAGAGCGGGCCCGGGCGCTCTGGAGCGCGGCCGTCGTGCCGGGGCTCGTCGTGCTGCTCTCGGCGGGATCCACCCGCTTCGTCCTCAGCCTGATGGGGGCGAGCCAGGGCGGCTTCTTCGGCGACGTCCTGCCCCTGATCCTCCTCGGGGCGGCCCTGGGCGTGGGCCTGATGGATCGGGAGCGCCGCGTGGCCCGCTTCGCCGGGGCCCCGCTCGTCGGCGGCTGGATCCGCACCCACCAGGCCGCGCGGGCCGCGGAGGCCCTCGGCGCGGCCCTCTCCCGCGCCGACGACACCCCCGAGGCCTGGTCCGCCGCGTTCACGGCCGCCGGCCGCCTGGCCGACGCCCCCGCCCTCACCCAGGCCGCCCAGGCGCTCCGGGCGGGCACCCCCGCCCAGGACGCCCTGCCCACCGTCGCCGAGGTCGGCGAGCCGCTGGCCCTCTGCCTCACCTCCGGCCTCGCCGCCCGCGACCTGCCCCTGCGCCTCTTCGTCTTCGCCACCACCGCCGACGCGGCGCTGACCGCCCGCCTGCGCACCGTCGTGCGCATCGCGGCCTGGGGCGCGGTGGTCTGGGTGAACCTGCGCGCCCTCTGGGCCATGTCGTCCATCGACTTCATGGGGGGCGGCCTGCCCGGCGGCGCGGGGCTCATCCCCGGGCTCAACGAGTCCGATGTGCATGATCTGATTCGGGAACTGGACCTCTAGCCCACGCTCAGATGTCCTCGGCCGACCGCAGCAGCTCGGGCTCGAAGGACACCCGGACGCGGATGAGGCTGGGCAGCGCCTCGTCGACGCGCCCCTCCGTCAGGTCGCCGCCGGGGTGCTGGAGCTCGCCGACCACCTCATCCACCTCGCCGAACTCCACCAGGCGGGCGGGGGGATCGGCGGGGGTGGGCTGGGCGAAGACCGGCGTGGCGAGCAGGAGGGCGAGGGGGACAAGCAGGCGTCGGTTCATGGGACCTCCAGGGTGTGGCGGCCCCGAACGGGCGATGCCCGGGATGGATCTCATCGGGCGGCGGCCGGGGTAGACTGGCGGTCATGCAGCGCACGCTCATCGTGGGGGCCGGGATCTTCGGCCTGTCGACCGCCCTGGCCCTGCGGGCGAAGGGCCACGCCGTCCAGGTGCTGGATCCGGGGCCCATTCCCCACCCGCTCGCGTCGTCGACGGATCTCTCGAAGGTCATCCGCCCGGACTACGGCGCCGACGCCCTCTACACCGACTGGATGCTGGAGGCGCTGCCGCGCTGGCAGGCGTGGAGCGACCGGTTGCCGCGGCCCCTCTACCACCCCACCGGGGTGGCCTTCCTGGCCGAGGAGCCCGGCGTCGCGGGGACGTTCGAGGCCGACAGCGCCCGGCTGCTGGCCGAGCGGGGCCTGGCCGTCGAGGCGCTGGACGCCGCCGCCATCGCCGCCCGGTTCCCGCAGTGGCGGGCGGGGCGCTTTCGGGGCGGGCACTTCCACCGCCACGGCGGGTGGATCGAGGCGGGGGAGGCGGTGGCAGCCCTGGCGGCCGAGGCGGTGCACGCGGGGGCCCGCATCGAGGCCGGGCGGGCCGCCCTGGCGGTCCATGACGACGGCCTGGGGGTCGACACCGCCGCCGGCCCCCTCCGCGCCGACACCGTCATCGTCGCGGCCGGCGCCTGGACGCCCGCCCTCGTGCCCGAGAGCGCGGCGCTGATGGCGCCCGTGGCCCAGGACGTCTTCCTGCTGCGGCCCGACGATCCGGCGGCCTGGGGCGACGCGCGGCACCCGGTCTTCGGGGCCGACATCTCCCGCTCGGGCTGGTACGGCTTCCCCATCCACCCCACGGGCCTCCTGAAGATCGCCCACCACGGCCCGGGGCGGCGCGAGGATCCGGCGGGGCCCCGCGAGACGCCCGCCGCGCGGGTGGCGACGTTGCGCGCCTTCCTCGCCGACGCGCTGCCTGGCCTGGTGCGCGCCCCCCTGGCCGAGACCCGGGTCTGCTTCTACTGCGACACCTTCGACGGCGACTTCCTGGTGGATCGCAGCCCGGCGCGGCCGGGGCTGGTGGTGGTGGCGGGGGGGTCGGGCCATGGGCTCAAGTTCGCGCCCGTGCTGGGAGATCTGGTGGCGGCGGTGCTGGATGACGCCCCCCACCCGGCCCGCGCGCGCCTCTCATGGCGGGTGCCCGGGCCCCCTCGCCAGGAGGACGCCCGGCAGCGGCTGCTGGGCTAACCCTCGCCCGCGGCGCGGTGGAGGAAGTCGACGGACCAGGCGAAGACGGGCTCCATCTGGCGGAAGTGGCCGACGCACCAGTCCACGAAGTCGGCGCGCTTGATCTCGGCGGGCACGGGCGTCGCCAGGCGGGCGTACAGGGCGTCGTGCTTGAGCAGCTCCGCGTTGGGGTGATCCTCGGCGTAGCCCTTCGGCACGTTCTTGTAGTGCGTCCCCTCGATGGTGTAGCCGCGGGCCGCGACGTCCTTCGTGGCGCGGGTCAGCGCGGCGCCCTGCACCGGGTCCACGGCGGCGTCGCGGTAGGCCTTCACCAGCTTGCCGTCGAAGTACTTCAGGCCCGCCGCCAGCACCACCTCCTCGGCGTCAAACTGCACGAAATACACGGAGTTGGCCTTCTTCTGCGCCAGGGGGCCGTTCCAGAAGATCAGCTGGCAGGAGGTCTTGAAGGGCTCGCGCCCCTGCTGGAACCGCTGGTCGGTGTGGATCTTCTTGAAGCTGCCGCGGCCCGTGTGGTTGGGGTCGAACCCGGTGCCCGGCGACAGCTCGGCCAGGCGGGGACCGAGGGTGGTGATGAAGGCCTGGGCGGGCTCGACCACCTGGGTCATGAAGGTGTCGCGGTGCGCCTCGAACCACGCGCGATCGTTGTTGCGCGCGATGTCGGCGTAGAACTGCAGGGCGGCGGCGGAGAAGCCGGTGAACATGGGACCTCCTGGTAGACGGGGGGCATGGTAGCCGCGCCCCGAGCCTCGCGAAACCTCGCCGGCGCCAACTCCCACTTGCACCCACCCCCCGGCCGGATCGATTCTCCCCGGTCATGAAGAGCTGGTACCTGCTGAGCCCGCGCGCGCCTCATGAGCTGGAGGCCCTCGTCGCCGGCTGCACCCGCGCCGTCGAGATGTTCCGCGATCAGCGCCCCGACGACCGCTGCGGCCGCCTGGAGCTGGGGGGTGAGGTGCCCACGGGCGCCCAGATCGTGGCCACCTACCGCGCCCTCGACTTCCCCGTCACCGATCGCCTGCTCGCCCGCCTCCAGGCGTGCTCCCAGGCCATCGTGATCCACCAGCCCGCCGATCCGCAGCAGTCGGTGCTGCAGGCCTCCGCTCTGCGGTTCCTGCTCGACCAGCTCGGTGGGGGGCTGGTGCTGCTGGACGCCTTCCCGCTGCAGTCGGCCGACGAGGTGGCCAACGGGCTGCTGCGGGGCACACGGTCGCTGCGGGGCTTCGCCGCCATGGCCCTGGCCGGGACGCTGGCCGAGCCGGAGGACGACGACGACGGCGACGTGGATCCCCGGGTCGAGGCGTTCCTGGCCGCCGCCGAGGCCGCCGAGGACGATCCGGACGTGGCGCTCGATCTGCGCGATCGCATGCGCGATCCCTTCACCCGCGAGGTGGCCCGCGCCATCCTCCAGGAGGGCCTGCGCACCGTGGAGGCTCTGGTCCGCGCGCTGGACGCCGACGAGGACGACGTCGAGGACGCCCTCGACGAGCTGGGCCTCGACGACGACGACGACGACGACGACTGACCGGCTCAGGGGAGGGTGCCGAGCACCACCTGGCCCCCCTCGATCCACACCACGCGATCCCCCTGGACGTCGATGGTCTCCGGCGTGAAGGCGCCGGGGAGCAGCGCCTCGACCCCCGTGGTCAGGTCGAGCGTCCGCAGCCCCCTCGTCGAGCCACGCGACGCGACCCGCCGCCAGCCAGGGACGGCCGCTGGGCTGGCCGCCCGCCGTGACCTGGAAGCCCTCGCGGGGGCGATCCAGCCGCACCGCCCAGAGGGCCGGGGCGTCCGCCTCGATGATCCAGGCCACCCATGCCCCGTCGAGGGCCGGGGGGCCGGCGTCGCCCGGCGAGGGCTCCACCCGGACGCCCGGCTCGCCATCCAGGCCCTGCACCTCCACCGTCGGCCCGTCGCCCCCCCACGTCCGCACCGCCACGCGGCTGGCCACGATGGGCGAGGGATCGCTGGCCGAGGCGCCCCCGAAGAGGGGCTCGACGCTGCCCGCCGGCGCCTGCCGCTGCAGGACGGGACCCTCGGCCAGGGCGACGTGCCAGTACACCTTGCCCCCCGCCACCCGGGGCGGACCGATGTCCGCAAATCCCGTGAGATCACGGATGGTTGCGTCGGCATCGCGCGTCACCAGGCGGGCGCGGGGGCAGCGCAGGGGCTCGCCGTCGGGGGCGGCGCAGGGGCCGTCGGGGACGAGCCACGCCACCACGGCCTCGTCACAGGCCGGGTAGGCGACGGGCGCCGGGGCCAGCTCCTCGGGCTCGCCGCCGTCCAGGGGGCGACGCACCAGCGCGCCGTCCTCCACCACCACCACCGCCTCGCCGCAGAGCAGGGGCCAGCGGCGGACGGCCTCGGACTGCGCCGGCAAGCGGCAGGCCTCGTCCACCTGGCCGTCGCAGTCGTCGTCGGCGCCGTTGCAGATCTCGTCGGTGCCCGCCACCGCCTGGGACTGGCCCTGGGCGGTGCTGCATGCGACGCCGCCAGGGGCGGTGGTGGAGCACTCGAGCTTGCCCGCGCCGCACAGCTCGCACGCCTCGCCGACCCCGAGGCCCTCGTCCACGGCGCCGTCGCAGTCGTTGTCCACCTCGTCGCAGACCTCCGGGGCGCCGGGAAAGACGTCCGCCCGGGTGTCGTCGCAGTCGGTCAGCTCGGCCAGCCCGGCCGCGCAGGTGGTCACGAAGCAGTCGCCGTCGCGATCGAGGCAGCCCGTCGTGAAGTCGTCGGCCAGATCACAGACGTTGGGCGGCAGGGGGACGCACACGTCGTCCGGACGCCACTGCCCGGGCGGGCAGATGGCCGCGTCCGGTCCGGCGTCGGGGCCGGCGTCCAGGCCCCGATCCGGGCCCCCGTCCTCCACGGGGATGTAGGCGTCATCATCGGCCGCGCAGCCCACCAGAAGGGCCAGCACGGCCAGCTCAACGCAGCGTCGCCAGGTGCACATAGCGCAGCTCCCACGGCACGAAGACAGCGGCCTCGGCCCAGAGGAGCCAGCCCGCGGAGAGCGCCGGCCGGCGGGCGCTGGCGCTGGAGATGGCGCGCCGGGCGCCCAGCTCGATGGACATGAGATCGAGGGTGTAGCGCCCGGGTGTGTAGCGCACGACGGCCAGCCAGGGCCCCTCACCGCCGGCCAGCTCCACCCCCGCGCCGTCCCCCTCGACCACCACCGGGCGCAGCCGACCGCGGCCATCGGGGACGAGGCCCAGCACCTGCCCGCTGCGCTCGATCCAGTAGATCCCGCCGCCGGCCAGCGCGAGGCGCGCCCCGTCGGCCACGTCGACGGGGCGGCGGATCGAGGGCCCGCAGGCGATCCCCTCGGTCACCACCAGCACCGTCCGCCCGGCCTGGCGCTCGAACCACGCCGCCCGCCCGCTGCCCAGGGCCAGGCCCCACTGGCGCCTCCCCGGCTGGCGGCAGCTCTCGAACCGGTCGTCATCGGTGGTCAGCACCACCCAGCTCTCGTCGGCGTCCGCCTCCACATGGCCGCTCATGCCCGGCGCCCGCGCCACGTCGCGGTGGGGGCGGCCGGTGAGGGACAGGGGCAGGACGACCTCGGGCTGCGTCAGATCCAGGCGCAGGGCCGTCAGCGGCCCCCCCGGCGCGGGCCAGGGTCCCAGCACCACCAGGAAGCGCCCATCGCTGGCCAGCGGCGTGTCCGAGGCTACCTGGGGGCCGTCCACGGCGTCGGTCGGCTGCCCCTCCCGGGTCAGCAGCCGCAGCACCGCGCCGCCGGGCCGCCCCTGCGTCCAGGCGATCGCCCACGGCGTGCACAGCCCCCGCGGCGCGTGGGTGTCGCCGACCGCCGTGGCCAGGAAGACGTTGCTGTGCGGGTCGAAGCACAGCCCCCCGGGGAAGGGGCTGTCCCACCAGCGCGGCGTCGGGGGCCGCGTCGGGGGCCGCGTCGACGGGGGCGGCATCCGGCGCCTCCGCATCCCGGAGGGTCGCGTCGACCGCCGCGTCGCGCAGGGGCGCATCCTCGACGCCTCGATTGCCCGTAACAACGGGTTTGTTCACAAATCTGCCCATCGAGGCAGTCCTGGTCGGCGGCACACTCCGCCGGCGGGTCGCCGCCGCCCAGCAGCCACTGGCAGCCGGTCAGAGCGAGGGCCAGGCCTCCGATGCAGGCGAGGGTACGTGCCATCACCGCGTCTCCCAGAAGTACCAGATGAGCCCGCCGACCAGGACCGTGCCGCCCACCAGGAACGCGGTGTCGGCCGCGCCGGCCCAGCGATCGCGCTCGTCCACCAGCTCGGCCACGCTCTTGGGTTCGTCGCGCCGCACCGTGTAGGTCTGAAGCTCCCCGCTGGCGCCCAGCGCGAGGCCCCCGAAGACGATGCCGGCGATGGTCGCGGCCGCGCCCGTCCCCATGGCGAGCCAGGGCCCCGGCCCTGCCCCCGGCTCAGGGCGCGCTCGAAGCGGGCGTCCAGGCGCGCCGGTCGGCAGGTGCGGCCGGCGCAGGCGTCCACGTCCACCAGCCCGAGGGTGGTCCCCAGCGCCGGGTGCTCGGCCTGGAAGCCGTAGCGACCCGGCGGGCGCGCGAACCTCCACCGGCACCTCCTCGCCCTGGATCCACAGGCGGGTGGGCAGGGCGAAGCGGTCGTCATCGTCGTGGCCGACCACCACGACGGGCCGGGCCAGCTCCAGGCGCGCCTCATGGCGGGCGGCCTCGCACCGCGCCGGGGGCGGCACGTCGATCACCTCGTCCAGATCCACATAGCCGGGGCGGCGCGCCCCGCACGGGTCGCGGGCCCCAGGGGCCGGCGCCGGCGCCCTCCACCTGCGCGTCCGCGGGCGACGACGACCACCAGCTCGACGGCGCAGCGCACCAGCGGCACCTCCAGCGTGCCGCCGCTCGTGGGCAGCGACACCCGGCGCGGCTCGAAGCCCGGGGCCGCCACGGTCACGGGGCCGCCGTCCGCCCGCAGGCTCCCGGGGTCCAGGGCGCGCCCCGCGGCGTCGAGGAGCTGGACGTCGGCGACGGGCTGCACGCCGTCCCGGGCGTCGATGGCCACGGGGCAGGCCGGCTCGGGGGGCAGCGCGAGGGTGCCCCCGGCCACCGGGGTGGTGTGCCGGGCCGTGCCGCACGGGGTGGTGAGGGTGACTGCGTACTGGCCCGGCCGCAGGCTCAGCGCGATCGGCCCGGCGGGGCTCAGGGCCACCTCCACGTCGGCCGCCCCGTCGCACGAGGCCGTCGCCCCACAGGCCACCTTCCACGCCGCCGGATCCGCCGGCGCCAGCCGCAAGGTGCCCTCCCGGGCGGGCAGCGTCACCGCCGCCGGATCCCGCCCCGGCTCCAGCCACCCCGGCACCGCGCCCACCCGCAGCCACGCCTCCCGCAGCCGGCTCACGGGCTGGCGCGCCGCCATCCCCTCAGGATCGAGCTGCTGGGCGCGCAGCAGCCCCCCGACGGCAGCGGCCGCGTGGTAGCGACGATCGGCCCCCTGGGCCGACAGGAAGAACCAGGCCGAGCCGGCCGTGTAGGCGGCGCAGGCCCGCTCGTGGGGCGTGCCGGCGTCGACGAGGGCGGCCGCGTCCTGGGCAAGCCGGGCGAAGGCGCCCCGATCGCGGGTGCTGCCCAGCCGGGCCGCCAGGGCCGCGACGGGCCCCTCCACCCGGGCGCACGGCGTCTCGGGCGGGCCGGCCCAGGCCAGCCCCCCGCTAAGGAGCCACGCGACAGCCGATGTCCAGGCGCGTGCCGGCATCTCCCCCCCTCGCCACCGTGAGCGTGACCTGCAGCCGCTCACCCACGCTGCGCGCCTTCTGCACCGCCCGTTCCAGGCGATCCGGGCACCCCGCACCGCTGCACTGGCCGCCGGTGTAGCCCGGCATCGACCAGCGGGCCGTGAACAGGCGGTCACCCGCCTCCAGCCGGCCACACCGCCCCGACTCCACCACGGGCAGGCGCCCCTCCGCTACCCAGAACGTGCCGATTCCATTGAGGTTCCGCCGGACGGCGTGGACCTCTGCGTAGCGCTCGAACGGCACCCTCGCGCCCGTCGCCGTCGGCACGACGCCCCCCAGGTCGATGCCCTCCGCCACCCAGGCCCGCACGGGATCCGAGAGCTCGGCCCACGTCCGCTCGACCTCCGGATCCGGCAACACGGGCGCCTGCGCGGCGAAGGCCAGATCCCGCAGGATGGCCGACGCCACCGCCGGGCGGGGGCCGGTGTAGGCGATCCAGCGCTGGTCGCCCGTGCCTTCGAGGGCGCGGGTCACGGCCGGGCGCGGAGCGAGGGCCTCGGGGCGGGCGAAAGGCGCGAGGGCCGCCGCGTCCACCGGGGCGCGGTCGCGTCGGGCAAGGCAGCATCGGGCGGCGCGGCCTCGGGCGGCGCGGCCTCGGGCGGTCGGGCCACCACGCGCACGCCAGCGTCCACCGCCGAGGGCGCCGACAGGCCGGGCAGCAACGCCACCGTCAGCGCGACCCCGGTCACCGCCGCGGCCACCAGCCAGAGGCCGGTCCGCCGCCGCGCGGGCGAGGCCGCGAGGGCGCTCACCTCGCCACGCGCCAGGCTCCCTCGTCGGTCGGCACCGCCACCACGTCCGCCGAGGCCAGCGTCTCGGCGTACACGCTCGGCGGCCCCGGCGGCGCGGCGATGCCGGCCAGGACGCGGGCCACCGCCCCGGCGTCCGCCGGGCGCTGGTCGCGATCCAGCGCCAGGCAGGCCTCGATCAGATCCACGAGCGCGGTGGGCAGGTCGGGCAGCGCCAGGCGCGGGATGCCCTGATCGAGGAGCACCGCGAAGATCTCCTGCTGGGTCTTGCCCGGGTTGGCCCGCCGGCCGCTCACCAGCTCGTGGAGCACGGCCCCCAGCGAGAAGACGTCTGCGCGGGCGTCCACGGGCTGGCCGCGCAGCTGCTCGGGCGGCATGTACTGCAAGGTGCCCATCATGCGGCCCGACTCGGTGATCACCTCGGCCTGCTCGCCCTTCACCAGGCCGAAGTCGAGCAGCTTCACGAAGCCGCCGGCGTCGCCCCGGCGGCACAGCATGATGTTGTCGGGCTTGAGGTCGCGGTGGACGAAGCCGCGCCGGTGGGCCACGGCCAGGGCCTCGGCGAGGGTGCGGCCGATGGCGAGCGCGTCGCCGGGCGCCAGGCGCCCCGGGCCAGCCGGGCCGAGAGCGTCTCGCCGTCCAGCAGCTCCATGACCAGGTAGGGCTCGCCGCGCTCGGGGGCGTGGCCGACGTCGAAGACCCGCACCACGTGGTGGGTGAGATCAGACAGGGCCTGGGCCGCGCGGGCCTCCTGGATCATCCGCGCCCGCAGGCTCTGCTGCTCGGCGGCGGGGAGGCGCGCCGGGACGGCCAGCAGCTTGATGGCCCGCTGGACGCCCAGCCGCGTGTCCTGGGCCAGGTAGACCTGCCCCATGCCCCCGGCCCCCAGGCGCTTCATGAGGCGGTAGCGGCCATTGTCCAGGAGCTCGCTCTCGAGCTGGGGGCCCCGCAGCTCGGGCAGAAGGTGGCTGCCCGCGCGGTGAACGGAGCGCCGCAGGCCGCGCGAACGCGCTCGAGCCCCGCCGCGTCGAGGATGACGGCCGGCAGATCGCCCCGGCGGGCCGGCGGCACCGTGGGCAGGGCCGCCTCGAGCCGCGCCCACCACGCCGCCCCGGACGGGGGCTCGGCGCCCGGCTCGAGGGACGCCCCAGGGCCCGCAAGAACGCCGTCGGCCCTCCCCTCGGCCGGCCGGGCGTCGGGGCCCGCCGTCACCACCGGGCCGGCCGCCTCCGGTGGCGCGAGGGCCGCGTCCAGCACCAGGAGCGCCCCCCGCCACCTCGGCCAGCGCCAGCGTCGTGCGCTCCGGGTGATCCACCCGCCCGTCCCGGGGGAAGACGCGGCCGTCGATGATGGAGGCCGAGAGGACGGCGAGCCCCGCATCCACCTCGCCCAGCCAGCGCAACCCATCGAGAAGATTGGCGAAAAGCGGCCGGTCGGCGTCCTGGGCCGCGTCGTCGAGCAGGGCCCGGACGGTGTAGCCCCCCGCCGCCAGCGCGCGGGCCAGCCGGCGCAGGGCCGCGCAGGTGCCGGGTCGACGCGGCAGCGCGGGATCGAGGGGGTGCTGGACGCCCACGAGGAGCGCCCGACGGCCGGCGGGGGCGTGCATGGCCGCACGCTATTGCATGGATCCACCGCGCCGCAAATCCGCGGCCGTGCTTCAATGGGCCATGGGTCGCTACCTGATCGTCGCGGTCGCCATGATGGCGACCTTCCTCGCGCTCTTCGGCCTCGCCACCTGGCTGGACGTGCCTCTGCTGGTGGATCCCAGCGCGCAGCTCGCGGGCGGGGGCTGGCCGGCCGCCGCCCTCGGAGTGGGCCTGCTCGTCGCCGACGTGCTGCTGCCCGTGCCCTCCAGCCTCGTGATGACGGCCCATGGCGCCCTCTTCGGCGTGGCTGGGGGCGTGGCGCTCTCGCTCTTCGGCAGCGTGGGGGCGGCGGTGGTGGCCTTCGCGCTGGGTCGCCGCGGGGGTCCCTTGCTGGCGCGCCTGGTGGGTCCTGACGACCGCGCCCGGGGGGACGCCCTGCTCTTGCGGTACGGCGGGCTGGCCATCGTCGCCACGCGGCCGCTGCCGCTGCTGGCCGAGACCACGGCCCTGCTGGCCGGGACGTCGCCGATGCGGTGGCGGACCTTGATCGCGGCGGCGCTGCTGGGCAACCTGCCGCCGGCGCTGCTCTACGCCATCACGGGCGCCACGGCCGCCTCGCTGGAGGACGGCTTCCTCATGTTCGGGGGCGTGGTGGCCATGACCGGGGTGTTCTGGTGGGTGGCGCGGCGGGTGGTGGAGCGGTGAGCGTGTGGACGTGGCTGGCCGCGCGCGAGGCGGCGCGCGAGCCCGCCGTGCTCTGCGTCGTCACCGAGGTCGGGGGCTCGACCCCGCGGCTCGCCGGGGCCACCATGGCCGTCAGCGCCACCGACCAGATCGGCACCGTCGGCGGCGGGGCGCTGGAGCTGCGGGTCATCGCATCCGCGAGAGCGCTGCTGGCCGCGCCGGGCGAGCGGACGGCCGCGGTGGACGTCCACCTGGTCCACGATCTGGGCATGTGCTGCGGAGGCCGGATGGCGGTGTTTCTCACGAAGCTGGATCACGCCCCCCGCCTCTGGATCTACGGCGCGGGGCACGTCGGGACGGCCCTGGCCCCGGCCGCCCGGGCCGCCGGCTTCGCGGTGACGGTGATCGATGGCCGCGCGGAGTGGGCCGACGCGAGCCGCTTCGCCCCCGACGTCGAGGTCATCGACGCCGATCCCGAAGACCACGTACGATCCACGCCCCCGCCCCCCGAGGACTACGTGGTCGTCATGACCCACAGCCACCCCCTGGACGAGGCCCTCATCGGCCGGCTGGCCCCCCGCCGCGGCCGCTACCTGGGCCTCATCGGCAGCCGCCGCAAGCGCGCCCTGTTCGAGCGCCGCCTGCAAGACCGCGGCGTGGCGCTGGATGATCTGGCCCGCGTACGCTGCCCGGTCGGCCTGCCCATCGAGGCCGAGACCCCCGCCGAGATCGCCGTGAGCATCGTGGCCGAGCTGATCGCCGTGCGCCGGGGGCAGCCATGAGGGGGGCGCGCCTCGGAGTCACCATGGAGGTGCTGGGGCTGCTGGCCCTGGCCGGGCTGGCGGTCTGGCTGCGCTGGCCTGCCCTCTCGTGCGAGGGCTTCCACAACGAGGACGCCGCCGGCATCACCTACAACGCCGACCTGCTGCGCCGGGGCCTCGTCCCGCTGGTGGACAGCCTGGAGCTCAAGGCGCCGGGGTCGTTCTTCCTGTCGTGGCTCTCCTGGGAGCTGCTGGGCCGTAGCCTCACCTCGCTGCAGCAGGTGGCGTGCGTCTGGGCCATCCTGGCCGCCTTCGGCATCTACGCCGGCGGGCGCCTGCTCGGAGGCCGTCGGGCCGCCGCCGCCGCCGCCCTCCTCTACACCGTCAGCGCCCCGATCACCGACAGCATCGACATCAATTACGGCGCCTGGATGATCATGCCGTACGTGTGGGCCTCGGTGGCCTGCCTGGCCGCGCTGCGCTCCGGGCGCCTGCGGGCCTGGTTCCTGGCGGGGCTCGTGCTCGCCCTGGCCAGCCTGCTCAAGCGGCAGGCCGCCGTCCTGTTTCCCCTTTTCTTCTGGGTACTTCTGGTGCGGCACTTCCCGCGGCCGGCCGGGTGGGCGCCCGGGATCGACCGCCTGCGCGGCGCTCTGGCCCTGGGCGGCGGCCTGGTGGTGGGCTTCGGCTGCCTGGGCCTGTACTACCTGTCCGTCGGCGAGCTGGGCACCTGGATCCAGCACTACTTCTTCTCGGCGGGTGGCTGGAAGTACGCGGCCCAGACGGGCCTGGACGCGGGCGAGAAGGCGGTGCGCATCGGCGACGGCCTCCTGGGCTTCTGGGAGTACATGGCCGTGCCGACCGTGCTGGCGGTGGCGACGCCGCTGCTGGCGCGGCGTGGCGAGGCGCTCACCGTGCGGGGCCTCTTCCTGGCCGGCCACTTCGCCCTCTCCTTCGTCGGCGCGATGGTCGGGTTTCGGTTCTTCAAGAGCTACTACCTGCAGATCCTGCCGGCCGCGGTCTGGCTGGCGGTGCTGCCCGACGGCCCCGTGCTGCGGTGGTGGCAGCGGCCCCGGGGGGGCTGGCTGCGCCGGGGGGTGCTGGCGGCCGCGCTGCTGGGCGTGCTGGTGCCGGCGGCCCGCAGCGACGTCGGCGAGCTGCGCCAGATCCGGGCCCTGCGCGCCGCGCCCCGCGACGCCGACGTCCAGCGCATCGGCCGCGTGATCAAGGCCAACACCGGACCCGACGACACCATCTGGGTCTGGGGCCGCTGGGCCTGGGGGGTCTACTTCTACGCCGACCGCCTCGCCGCCAGCCGGTACTACAAGGTGATGGGCGTCCTCACCACCAACCTCACGAACACCTGGCGCCGCCCGACGACGCCGACGCGCGTCGTGCACGGCGAGGCCGAGGCCGAGCTGATGGCCGATCTGCGCCGCGCCCGGCCGGCCTTCATCGTCGTCAGCCACAACGAAGACTACCGTGATTTCAAGGACTTTCGAACTCTGCTGCGGGAGGAGTACCGGGCCGTTCCTCACTTCCCGATGCGGCGGTTCAACGTCTACCACCGCAAGGATCATGTGCTGACCGATCCACCCCGGCCACCCGCCCGCCGGACCCCCAAGGCGATCAAGGCCCCGAAGGCGACGCTGAAGCCGACCCTGAAGCCGACGCTGAAGGCCGCCCCGACGGGCCTCCCCCGGACCATGCTGAAGTCGATCCCGACGGCCCCCCCGAAGGCCGCGCCGTCTACCTGAGCCCTGGAGCCGTCATGGTCACGTTTCGCCCCTTCCCCGCCTTCCGCCCGCCCGTCGAGCTGGCCGCCGAGGTCGCCGCCGTGCCGTACGACGTGGTGGACACCGCCGAGGCCCGCGCCCTGGTGGCCGGCCACCCCCTGAGCCTGCTGCGCGCCACGCGGCCCGACGTGGATCTGCCCGACGACGCCGACATGCACGGCCCGGCGGCCTACACCGCCGCCCGCGCCGCCTGGCAGCGGCTCAAGGACGAGGGCGCCCTCCTGCCCGACCCCTTCCCCGGCTTCTACGTCTACGCCCAGACCATGCACGGCCGCCGCCAGGTGGGCATCGCCGGGCTGGCCAGCGCCGCCGACTACGCCACGGGCCTCATCAAGAAGCACGAGCACACGCGGCCCGACAAAGAAGACGACCGCAAGGCCCACATCGAGGCCGTCGGCGCCCACCTCGAGCCCGTCTTCTTCGCCTTCCGGGCCACCGAGGACATCCGCCGGTGGATCGACCAGATCATCGCCGGGCCCGCCACGGTCGACTTCGTGGCCGATGACGGCATCCGCCACGAGCTCTGGCCGGTGCTGGACTTCATGGCCAACGCCCACCTCATCGGCTACTTCCTCGACGTGGACGCCTTCTACATCGCCGACGGGCACCACCGGACGGCGGCGGCGGCCCGCATCGGCGAGGCCGACCCCGGGGACGACGCGAAGAACCACTTCCTGGCCGTCGC
>JAWKQS010000003.1:0-371985 GCA_041389985.1 bacterium | reverse complement strand
GCGTCGACCTGGAGATCATCGGCGGGGCCGCAGAGCCCTTCGAGGGGCTGGCGAGCGGCGCGGTGGACGTGGCCATCGGGGTGGTGGCGCCCGAGGCCGTCGGCCTGCTCCGGCTGGTGCTGCTGCGCGAGCGGTTCGTCTGCCTCGTGCGCACCGACCACCCCGAGGTGGGCGACCGCCTCGATCTGGAGACCTTCTGCCGCCTGCCCCACGCCCTCATCAGCCCCTCGGGGCGCGGGGGCGGGGTGGTGGACGAGGCCCTGGCCCGGCTGGGCCGACGCCGGCGAATCGCCTTGCGGATCAGGTTCTTCCTGGCGGCCCCGTTCGCCCTGGCCCGCAGTGACCTGATCCTCACGGCCCCCAGCCGGCTCGCGCACGAGCTCGCGGCCACGCTGCCTCTGCGGGTGGTGGAGCCCCCCCTCGAGCTGCCGGCCTTCGATCTGTGCCTGTTCTTCCACGAGCGCCAGCGGGACGATCCCGGCCACCGGTGGCTGCGCGAGCTGGTGCAGGCGTCGCTGGCGGGGGAGGGCGCGGTTTCGCGTGATCCGGCCGGGGGTGATAGCCTGGGCCGGTGAACGCCATCCGGCCGCTCCTCGATCCCGCTGCCCGCCCCCGGCACCTGGCCGTGGCCGTGGGGCTGGGCCTGCTCATGCCGGGCCTGGGGCACATCTACGCCGGGGCCGCCGGTCGCGGCCTGCGGGTCTGGTGCGGCGTGCTGCTGGCCTGGGTGGCGTGCCTGCTGGGGTGGGCGCGCTGGATCTTCGCCCCGCACCTGCCGGCCGCCGTGCTGGTGCTGGCCTGGATCGGCCTCCAGGCGGCGCTGGCCCGGGACGTGAGCCGGGTGGTCGCGCGATCCCGGGTGGGCTTTCGCGCGGGACCCCTGAACCACCCGATCGCCTACCTGTCCATCGCCCTCGGCCTGGGGGTGCTGCCCGTGGCGGCCTCGCTGCATGTGGTGGCGCGGTCGTTCGTGGGCTCCCTGCGCGTCTCGGGGGAGGGGATGTTCCCCCACCTGCTGCCGGGGGACGCGCTGCTCTTCGATCGGGCGGCCTTCAGCGATCGCACGCCGCGGGCGGGCGAGCTGGTGGTCGTCGACGGCCCGGCCGGCTCGCTGGTGGTGGCGCGGGTGGTGGCGACGCCCGGGCAGGTCATCCAGTGGCGGGCGGGGCGGCCGGTGGTGGATGGTCGTCGCCTGCCCCAGGACGCGCTGGCCGAGATGGCGGTGGCCCGGTTCGGCGCCGAGGACGCCGAGCGGCTCGAAGCGCTCGACGGCTTCGTGGAGGTCAACGCCGGGCGACGCTACGTCGTGACCTACGACGCCGGCGCCAGCTTGATGGCGGATCCGGCCCCCATCCACCTGGGGCCGGACGAGCTGTTCGTCTGGGGCGACAACCGCGACGCCGCCCGGGAGGAGCGCGGCGGCGGGGTGGTCCGGCTGGCCGCGGTGCGGGGCCGGCCCAGCTGCATCTGGGCCTCGGAGGACGCCCGGGGCGTGGGTCGAAGCGGGCGGCCGGGCCTGGAGGTCCGTTGACACGTCCGGGCGTGGCGCCCATGCTGGCGCCTGCCGGTCGTCAGGTGCCGAGGTGCCGCGGGGCGCGGGGCCACCGAGGGCGCCAGGCCGTCACCGGGCGAGGCGGGCGCTGCAGGAGCGTGTGGGATGGCCGAGGTGCGAGGCCGGGTCCTCGTCGTAGACGACAGCGAAGACGACCACCTCCAGCTTCAGCGGCTGCTGCGGGGCGAGGCCGAGATCTTCCGCGCCTACGCGGGCCAGGAGGCGCTTGAGCGCCTGGCTCGGGACAGCTTCGACGTCCTCGTCACCGACCAGAAGATGCCCCGCATGTCGGGCGACGAGCTCATCGATCGCATCAAGACGGACCCGCGCACGGGCGGCCTGCGCTGCATCCTGCTGTCGGGGCGCACCAGCGACGAGCAGCTCGTCCGCATCCTCCAGTCGGGGCATATCTTCCGGTATTTCGAGAAGAATCGGACGCTGCTGACGGCGGACGGCCGCGCGGAGCTGGTGCTGGCGGTGCGCAACGGCATCCAGGCCAGCCGCCTGGAGCGGGAGCACCACGCCCTCAACGCCCGGCTCGAGGCCCAGGTGGACGCGCTGAGCGCGCAGTACCGGCTGCTGCGGGCGCTGCTGAACCTGAAGTCGCCGGCCGCCATGGTCCGCCTGGTGGTGGACAGCCTCGCGGATCGGGTGCGGTGCCGGGGGGTGTTCGGCCTCATCGACCTGCGCCCGGAGCAGGGGTTCTTCGGCCATGGCGCGGTGCCGGCCGGCGGGCGCGCGCTGGGCGCCGGCCGCTTTGCCGAGTGGGCCGCGCTGGCCCAGAGCGAGTACGGGCGGCTGTCGGGACGCCTGCCGCCGGAGGGTACGACGTTCGGCTTCGCCGGCGGGGACGTGGTGGAGGGCGACGCGGGGCCGGCGCCCGGCGTCGATCCGCCGCTGGTGCCGGTCTTCATCAACCAGGATCTGCGCGGCCTCTTCCTGCTGGCCCGCGAGGAGCCCCTGGCCCCCGACGAGGTCGAGGTCGTCCACATCTGGCGCGACCAGCTCCAGGACGCGCTCACCCGCGTGCACACCCAGCTCCTCGACGAGCAGCGGCGCGTCGAGCTCATGGTCGAGACCATGACGGAGGGGGTGGTGCTCACCGACGAGCGCGGGGCGGTCAGCCTCATGAACCCCGTCGCGCGGCGCATGCTCGGCATCGAGGAGGTGGAGCGGCCCGACTTCACCGTGGTGCTGCGCGCGCTGGGGCTGTCGAGCCTGGACGTGCTGCGGCGCATCGGGGTGGGGGAGTCGACCCGGGCCGAGTGGTGGGAGCTGTCGGTGGGGGAGGCCACGTGGCAGGTGCTCTTCGCGCCCGTCCGTGACCACGCCGCCCACTCGGTGGGCATCCTGACGGTGCTGCGCGACGTGACGACCGACAAGACGGCGGCCCGCCGCCGCGAGGAGTTCGTCCACATCATCGGCCACGAGCTGCGCAGCCCGCTGACGAGCATCAGCGGCACCCTCGACCTGCTCGGGAGGCGCATCCTGGGCGAGCTCTCCGCTCGCCAGCTCGAGTACGTGGAGCTGGCCAAGAAGTCCTGCACCAAGATCAACCAGTTGCTCAATGATCTCCTGGACCTGGCGAAGTTCGAGGAGGGGCGGATGCCCCTCTCGGTCGAGGCCATCAGCCTGGAGCAGGTGGTGGCGAGCGTGGTGCGCGACTTCCAGCCGGCCGCGCTCGAGCGGGGGGTCGAGCTGCGGTTCGAGTGCCTGCTGGAGGGGCTGGTCTGCCAGGCGGACGCCGGGCGCATCGGCCAGGTGGCCGGCAACCTGCTGACGAACGCCATCCGGCACACCCCGACGGGGGGCGAGGTGGTGGTCTCGGTGCAGACCACCTTCGTCGCGCCGGAGCTCTACCTGGTGGCGGTGCACAACACCGGCCAGGAGATCGACGATGCGGATCTGGAGCGCATCTTCGACAAGTTCGAGCAGGTGGAGGTGGCCGATCCCCGCACCCGCGGCGCGTCGGGCCTGGGTCTGGCGGTCTGTCGCAACATCGTCGGCGGGCACGGCGGCCAGATCTGGGTCGAGAGCGGCGAGGGGCAGGGGACGGCGTTCGTGTTCAGCCTGCCCGAGCAGGGCAACCAGCGCGTCCGGCCCCCCGGGGTGCTGCGCGCCGAGGACCGCGCCGTGCTCATCGTGGGCCGCGAGCTGCACGAGTGCCGCGCCCTCAAGGCCCTCTTGCTTGGGCAGGGCTACCAGGCGCGGATCTGCGAGGCGACGGTGGCGGCGGTGGCGGCCCGGCTGGCTCGGTCGAGCCCGGCCATCGCGCTGTACCTCGACGTGGACGGGGAGCCCGACGAGGCGGTGATGGCGGCGCTGGTCGGCCAGCACGGCCTGCCCGTCCTCGCGCTCCTGCCCCCCGGCGCGCGCCCGCTCGTCGCGGCGGACGCCTCCCTGGAGGTACCCCCCGACCCGACGGTCCTCGCCAGCATGATCAAGGTGGTGCTGGCCCGGCACCGGCTGCGACGCCGGATGCGGGTGCTGGTCGCCGATCCCGACGAGCCGACGCTGCGGCAGCGGGCCCAGCGGCTGGAGCAGGCGGGCTACCTGGCCTACGTCGCCGGGGACGCCGTCCTCGCGGCCCGGCGGCTCGACGCCCTGTTGCCGGATCTGGTGGCACTGCGGGCGGGGCTGCCGGACATCCGGGACGTGCTGGAGCGCGTGCGCGTGGCGGACGGGCAGGTGCCCCTGATCCTGCTGGGGACGCCCGAGGAGGCGGCGGCCCTGGGCCTGGATCCCGACGCCGCCGTGGCGGTGAACGCCGATGATCGCGATCTGCTCGTCGCCTTGCGCAGCCGGCTGTCCGGGCCGCGGGGTGCGGGCGCCGACGCCCTGGTGGTGCTGCCTGGGGGGCGAGAGATCCAGCGCGAGGTGGCCATCCGCATGCGGGAGCAGCAGCCGTTCGCCTACTGCGCCATGGACATCGTCGGCCTGCACGATGCGGTGGAGCGGTTCGGCTTCATGTGGGGCCACACGGCCATGAGCCACACCGCCGAGATGGTGCACGCCATCCTGGAGGAGTACGCCGACGGCCGCGCCTTCCTTGGCCACCAGCGCGATGATGACTTCGTGTTCGTGCTGGCCCCCGAGCACGTCGAGGTGGTCTGCGCCGAGATCGAGCGGGGCTTCGCCCGGCTGGCCCCGGCCATCATCGGGGACGCCAACGACGCCCACCTGGCCGTGGCCATCACGGCCATCGTCGACGAGGAGGGTCGGTTCGACCGCTACCAGGCGCTGCAGCACGCCCTGAGCACCGCCCGGGGTCGCGAGACGGGTGAGGTGGTGCTCATCGATCGCGGGCGCTTGCGGACGATCTGATCGGCGGCTCGGCGCGCCCTCGTTTTTATCGTGCGAAAATTTGGAGGTCGTCGGGACCGGTGCTACCACGGAGGCACGCCAAGCCCGGGGGGGACCCGATGACCGACCGCCGCACCACCGACCGCCTGCCGCTGCGCCTCTACGTCAACCACATCCTCGGCGAGGACGAGCAGTGCCTCTGCGTCACCGAGGACGTCAGCGTCGACGGCATGCGCCTCGTCCGGGTGCACGAGGGCGCCTGGGGCAACCCCCGCCACGTCTGGCTGCAGTTCGAGCTGCCCGACGACGGGCCGGCCATCCGCGCCCTGGGCGAGCTGTGCTACGAGGACACCACCCCCGGGCAGGCGCCCGTGCGGGGTTTCCGCTTCAAGTACCTCAACCCCCACGCCCGCCGGCGCTTCGCGCGCTTCGTGGATCAGCAGGTCGCCTGACCGACCCCGGTTGATTTCTCAAGCGTTTCAACACGTTTGAGCCGCGAATTTCTCGCCCGACGCCCGGACGCGTTGTCGGACGACCTGCTCATCGGCTAGCATCGGGCCCCATCGACCCGGGCTCCGCCGAGACGCACCATGCACCGCCTGCCTCCCATCCCCAGCGCCCTGCGGGCGTGCCGACCCTGGCAGGTCGGCGCGGCGGCCCGACGTGCGCTGGGCGGGCCCGGCCTCCACGCGCTGCCCGAGCTCTGGGTCGAGGCGGTGGACGTGGCGGCGCGCTGTCCGGAGGCGGCGCCGCTGGAGGGCTGGCCCGGGGCCTGGGCCGTCGGCGGCTGGGCGGTGCGGCCGGTGGAGGGGGACCCGGTGGCGGCGCTCAAGGCGCGCGGCTACCCGGTGGATGCCTTCGCCGTGACGGCCACCGGCGAGCTGGTCGATCCCCTCGGCGGGGTGGCCGATCTGGCGGCCCGCACGCTGCGGATCGAGCCCGCCGCCCTGGAGGCGGACGGCAGCTTGCTGGTCCAGGGACCCGCGCTCCTGAGCGAACTGGCGTGGCGGACGACCGACGCCCTCGACGCGCTCTGGCGGGAGCACGCGGGCCTCGTCCTGCGCGCCGACCGGCACGCGCTGCGCCGGGCGCTGTCGCGGCTGCTGGTGGGCCAGCGGCCCTCGGCGGCCCTGGCGCTGATCGAGCGCGTCGGCCTGCTCTGCCTGGTGTTGCCGGAGGTGGCGGCCCTGGTCGACTTCCACCGGTCGAGCAAGCACCACCACAAGGACGTTTGGGCCCACACCCGCCAGGTGGTGATGCAGGCCG
Source organism: bacterium (assembly GCA_041389985.1). Taxonomy (GTDB): domain Bacteria; phylum Myxococcota_A; class Bradymonadia; order UBA7976; family UBA1532; genus JACKDP01. The sequence continues at coordinate 365,864 of JAWKQS010000003.1, read as the reverse complement.
TGCCCCGCGAGACGGTGCGGTGGGCGGCGCTGCTGCACGACATCGGCAAGACCCACACCCGCAGCTTCAGCGAAGACCGGCAGGTCCACTTCCTCCTGCACGATGAGCTGGGCGCCCAGATGTGCGAGGGCGTGGCCGCGCGCCTGCGGTTCCCGGCCGCCCTCGCCGCCCGCGTCGAGCGGCTGGTCCGGCTGCACCTGCGGGCCAACCTGTACGATCCGGCCTGGTCGGATGCGGCCATCCGCCGTTTCGCCGCCGAGGCCGGCCCCGAGCTCGAGGAGCTGCTGCTGCTGTCGCGGGCCGACGTCACCAGCAAGCGCCCGGGGCGTCGGCGGCAGGCGATGTTCCAGCTCCACGCCCTGCAGCAGCGGGTGGCGCAGGTGCAGGCCCAGGACGAGGCGCGCCGGCCGGTGGTCCCCAAGGGGCTCGGGCAGGCGATCATCCAGGTGCTGGCCGTGCCGCCGGGGCCGGAGGTCGGGCGTCTGCGACGGCTCTGCGAGGAGGCCGTCCGGCGGGGCGAGCTGGTGGGCGAGGTGGACGTCCAGCGCTGCATCGAGTGGCTGCGCGCGAAGCGCGACGCCGCGTGACGCGGGGCCCCGGATCGGTGATTCTACGGGCGCGCGGCGCCTGAATAGGTCAACCAGGCGGCCGTCGGGCGCCGCGCTATCGAGGACGAAACGGAGGATCTCATGTCGCGACGTCTGCTCTGGCTCCCTCTGGCCGCCGCCCTGCTCGCGCCGGGCCTCGCCGGGGCCGAGCCCGAAGCCCCCGCGGCCCCCGTCGGCCGGGCCCGCGTCGGTCGCCGCGCCCGCTTCGGCGGCCGCGCCCGAGTCGGCCGCTCCCCCGTCGGATCCTGTCAAGCTGACCCCCAAGCAGGCTGCCCGCGCCGATCGCGCCCGCGAGCGCGCCAAGGCCATCGCCGAGCGCTTCAAGAAGGAGGGGCGCTGGCCCACCCGACGGCCCGATCGCGAGCTGCGGCCTCTGCCCGAGCTGGGGGACGTCCCCTTCGCCCCGGGAGAGCGGCTGACCTACTCCATCAAGCTGTTCAACGCCGAGGCGGCGACGGCGACGCTGGTCGTGGGCAAGCGCAAGGCCTACGGCGAGACGCCCGCCCTCTCGCTCACGGCGCTGCTGAAGTCTACGCCGTTCCTCACCAAGTTCTACGCCATCGACGACCAGCTCGACGTGCAGCTCGATGAGCGCACCTTCCAGCCGCTGGAGTCGGACTTCCACATCCGTGAGGCGGGCAAGGAGCTCTGGTACGAGACGCGGTTCTACCAGATCGGCCTGCGCCTGCGGTCCATCCGCAAGCGGGGCGGGCAGAAGCTGGAGCGCAGCTTCCGGCCGGCGACGCGGATCTACGAGCCCCTCTCGGCCATCTACGGCCTCCGGCGGCTGAAGCTGGAGTCGGGGCAGGAGTTCGACTTCTACGTCTGGGACGGCCGCCGCGAGCGCCTGGTGACCGCCAAGGTCGGCAAGCAGGAGCGCGTCTACACGCCGGTGGGGTGGTTCGAGGCCATCAAGGTGCAGGTCAGCACGACGATCACCGGCGGCTTCGTGACCCAGGCCGATCTGGATCGGGATCCCCGCCTGGGCACCATCTGGCTCGGCCTCGACGCCAACCGCACGCCGGTCAAGCTCGTGACCCCCACGAAGCTCGGCGACGCCGAGGCCGTGCTGGTGCACCGCGTCGTGGATGGCGCGCCGGCGCCCGCGCCGGGCAAGGCGCCCGCCAGCGGCCCGGCCGCTCCCGCCTCCAAGGCCCCCTGACGGTCCGGCCGGGTTGCCCGCCGGGCGGCCCCCGTGCTATCCGCCTGCCCACCCGCGAGTGTCTGGAGAATCGTGATGATGGTCTCGCCCCGCGCCCCCCTGGGCGCCGCCGCGCTGCTCCTGCTCCTCTCCCTGCCCGCCCTGGCGGCGCCGCGCAAGAAGGCCCCCGACGATGGCCTGCCCTCGGTGGACGAGGTCGCCGAGAAGGCGCGGGCCATCTACAAGGATCTCCAGGGCAACTCCGACCCCCTCGTGCGCCGCGTGGTCTTCGCGGGCCGGCTGGGCCTCGATGACGCCGATCGGGCGGCCGCCGTGGAGGAGGGGCTCAAGGAGAGCGACGTCGAGATCCGGCTCAAGGCCATCACCCTGGCGCTGAGCAAGGACAAGGCCTTCAAGAACCTGGCGAAGCAGGCCGCCGACGCGGTGGCGAAGCTGCTGGAGTCGGGTGACGCCGAGGAGCGCCGCCAGGGGATGCTGCTGCTGGACGCCGCCTACACCGGGAAGGGCCGCCAGGCCATGCTGGAGGCGGCGGCGAAGAACGGCACCCCGGACGCCCGGCAGGCCGCCCGCCAGGCGCTCCTCGCCCTCGGCGGGAAGGTCGCGTGGCAGATCATCGAGGCGGGCCTCAAGGAGCCCGCGGGCGAGCAGGAGTACAAGGACGGGGTGGCGGCCCTCGAGTCCACCACCGATCCGGTGGCCCTGAAGTGGGCCCTCGACAAGCTCCACGATCCGACGATGGGGGCGCTCGCGCGGGGCTTCCTGGTGCGCTTCGACGACCCCAAGCTGGCCTCGAAGACCATCGCCGGCCTGCGCAAGACCTATGACAAGACTGCGGATTTTCCGACTCGCCTGCGCATCGCGGCCGTCCTGGCCCGGCGCGGCATGGTGGATGACGTCTCGCGCACGCTGCACGCCGGCGTGAAGTTCGACGGCCTCGCCGAGCGCCTGGTGGCCTGGGAGGGGCTCGTCGCCTCCCGCGACACCGTCCTGCTGGGCAAGCTGCGCGAGCGCATCGCGACCAACGAGAGCGCCGACGAGGCGGGCCCGGCCTACGCCTGGATGACCGCCTGGGCCAGGGCCAACGCCGAGCCCCAGGTCATCGACCTGCTGCAGGAGGTGGCCCGCAGCGATCGCCGCGAGCTGCGCCTGCGGGCCATGGCCGCCCTCGCCGAGATCAAGCACCGGGCCAGCGCGCCCATCTTCGAGGCGGCCATGACCGAGGGCCAGGTCGAGGTGCGGCTCGCGGCCGCGCAGGGCCTGGCGGCGGTGGCGAAGCCCGGTGACGAGAAGCGCATCTCCGACTACCTGCGCAAGGAGCCCAGCCCCGAGGTGAAGGAGGCGCTGATCCAGGCGATGGCCAACATCGGCACGGCCGACATCATCGACTCGCTGCAGTTCGTGATCACCGCCCCCCAGACCAACCTCAAGCGCAAGGCGGCCGAGGCGGTGGCGGCGACGGGCAGCCCGAAGGCGGCCGTGCTGATGAGCCTGCTCAAGCGCGATCCCGACGTGGATGTCCGCTTCCTGGCGTGGCACTCCCTCCTGCGCCTGAAGCCCGAGAGCCTGGCCGAGTTCAAGGGGGGAGCGACCTCGTGGCTGACGCCGACCCAGGTCGAGCTCCTCGGCAAGGATCCGGGCGTCCACGCGGATGTGCTGGAGTTCATCGCCCTGAAGGGCAGCGATGAGCAGCGCCCCGGCGCCGTGAAGGCGCTGACGGCGCGCGGGCCGTCCTCGGCGACCCGCCTGCTGGGCATCTTCGAGGGCAGCGGCCCCAACACCGACACGGCCGCCGCCGCGCTGCGGGGCCTGGCCGAGCTGCGCCAGGCCGAGTCCATGGCCACCTACATCGCCGGCGTGCGCCACGCGAGCGGCGCGGTGCGGGCCGCGGGCTTCGAGGCCATCGGGCGGTTCGGGACCCGGTCGATGCTGGAGCAGGCCCTGTCCGGGCTGGCCGACAAGGAGCCCTCGGCCCGGGCGGCCGCGGCCCACGCGGCCGTGCAGCTCGCCGGGCGCGACGCCTGACGGACGCTCGATGATCCACCTCGAAGGGATCGGCAAGCAGTACGGTCCGCAGGTCCTCTTCTCCGACCTCTCCTGGAACATCAAGCGTGGCCAGCGCGTGGGGCTCATCGGTCCCAACGGCGCGGGCAAGACGACGCTGATGCGCATCATCACCGGGGAGGTCGCGCCCGACGGGGGCACCGTGCGCGTCACGCGCGGGGTGCGCCTGGGCTACCTGCCCCAGGAGATCGCCACCCTGGCCGGCCGCTCGGTCCGGGCCGAGGCCAGCGACGGGCTGGCCCATGTGCGGGCGGTGGCCGCCCAGCTCCGGGCGGCGGAGGAGGCGCTGGCCGTTCGGCCAGAAGACCGCGATCTCATTGAGGAATATGGCGTCCTGCAGGCGCGCTTCGAGGAGCTGGACGGCTTCTCCGCCGAGGCGCGGGTCGAGGCGGTGCTGCTCGGGCTGGGCTTCAAGGTCGATGAGCTGGATCGCGACTGCGGCACCCTGAGCGGTGGCTGGCAGATGCGGGTGGCGCTGGCGCGCCTGCTGCTCTCTCGACCCGACATCCTGCTGCTCGACGAGCCCACCAACCACCTGGATCTGGAGTCGGTGGTCTGGCTCGAGGGCTTCTTGCTGGGCTACCCGGGCAGCCTCGTCTTCATCAGCCATGACCGGGCCTTCCTCAACCGCCTCGGCACCCACATGGCCGAGCTGTCAGCGGACGGGGTCGAGGTCTACACGGGCGGCTTCGACGACTACCTCGACCAGGTCGAGGCCCGCCAGCAGCTCCTGGAGCGGCAGGCGCGCAACCAGCAGCGCCGCGTGGCGGAGCTGGAGCGGTTCATCGATCGGTTCCGGTACAAGGCCTCCAAGGCACGGCAGGTCCAGAGCCGGGTGAAGATGCTCGACAAGCTGGATCGGGTGGAGGTGAAGGGCGGGGAGGGGCGGACGCTGCGCATCTCGCTGCCCGAGCCGACCCGCGGTGGCCAGGTGGCCCTGACGCTGGAGGACATCCGGCAGGGCTATGATCCCGCCCGGCCCATCTACCAGGGGCTCGATCTGGAGCTGCTGCGCGGCCAGCACATCGCGCTGGTGGGGCCCAACGGGGCCGGGAAGAGCACGCTGCTCAAGCTGCTGGCGGGGGTGGTGCCCTACCAGGGGGGCGCCCGGACGCTCGGCTACCAGACGCGCCTGTACTACTTCGCCCAGCACCAGGTCGAGGTGCTCGACGCGCGGCGCACGGTGTTCGAGGAGGCCGACGCCGACGCCGGCGGTCTGCCGCCGGAGCGGGTGCGGGCCCTGCTCGGGGCGTTCCTCTTCGATCAGGACGCCATCTCGAAGAAAGTGGGGGTCCTGAGCGGCGGCGAGAAGAACCGGCTGGCGCTGGTGAAGATGCTGCTGACGCCGGCCAACCTGCTGCTGCTGGACGAGCCGACCAACCACCTGGACATGGCCAGCCGCGCGGTGCTCGAGGCGGCCCTGGCCGACTACGCCGGGGCGGTGGTCCTCATCAGCCATGACCGGCACTTCATCGACGGCGTCGTGGACGCGGTCTGGGAGGTGCGCGACGGTCGGGTGACGCCGTTCTCGGGCGGGTACAGCGACTACCTGGAGCGAGTGGCCCAGGGCAGCCGGCCCGAGCCCTTCCCGCTGCACGGCCAGCGAGCGTCCCGGCCGGCGCCGCGGGTGGTGGAGGAGGTCCAGGCGCCCCAGAACCGCAAGGCGGAGCGGCGGGCCGAAGCCGAGGCGCGCCAGCGGAAGGCCGCCGCGACGAAGGATCTGCGCCGGGCGCTGGAGAAGGCCGAGGCGGCGGTCCATGGCCTGGAGGAGCGGCTCGACGCCCTGCGGGCCCAGCAGGCCGATCCCGACCACTACGGCAATCCCGAGGAAGTCCGGACGGTTGCGCGGGAGGTCGCGGCCCTGGAGGCTGATCTGCCGGCGGCGTATGCGCGGTGGGAAGAGGCGACGGAGCGCCTGGAGGCCGCGGAGGCGGCCCTGGAGTAGGCCTCAGCGCTTGCGGCTGGCGTCGCGGCCGGCGCCGCCCTTCACCTCGACGCGGGCCTTGAAGTAGCTGGCCATCACGTCCGCGGCCACGTCGGTGCCGCGCTGCCACCAGAGGCGGCCGTTGCCCACCATCACGGCGATGGCGATCTGGGGATCCTTCACCGGCGCGTAGCCCACGAACCAGGTGTAGAAGGTGTAGGGCTCCTTGAGGGCCAGGGTGCCCGTCTTGCCGCCCACCTTGATGTGGCGGATGGACTCCGGCCACTTGGAGAAGGCGCGGCGCGCGGTGCCGCTGCGCACCGTGGCCTCCATCATCGTGCGCAGGCTGGCGGCCGTCTTCGGCGTCATGGCCTCGGAGAACGGCGGGCGGACCGGGGCCTCGATGCGCCGACCGTCCGGGGCCACCAGCGCGGCCACCAGGCGGGGGCTGGGCAGGGTGCCGTCGCCCGCGACCGCCGCCGCGATGAGCGCGCCATGCAGCGGGGTCAGGCGGGTGTGCCAGAAGCCCGCCGCCATCCGGGCGCGCTCAAGCTGGTTGCGCGGGACGCGGGCGGTGCTCGCCTCGGTCAGCAGCGGGAAGGGGACGACCTGGTTGAAGCCGAAGCGGCGCACCAGGGTGTCCATGTCTTCCCGGCTGAGCTTCTGATCGGCGAGGCGCGCGAAGTAGCCGTTGTTGCTGTGGGCCAGGGCGTCGGCCATGTCGGCCCGGGGGGCGCCCTTACCGGGCTCGCCCAGGTGCTGGGGCAGGATCTTTCGAACCGCGGCGTGGTAGGGCAGCTCGGCGGTGGCCGAGACGCCCCGATCCAGCAGGCCGGTGGCGGTGACGATCTTGAAGACGCTGGCCGCCGGCGCGATGGCGCGCAGCGCGAGGTGGGGAGGGCCGTCCCGGTTCAGGGCGGGGGCGACCTCGTGCTTCTCGTCGTAGCGATCGGCCAGGGCCAGCACCGCGCCCGTCTTCACGTCGATGACCACGACGGCGCCGAAGGGCACCTTGGCCCGGTTGAGCGCCGCAGTGGCCGCCTTCTGCAGCTCGACGTCGGTGGTGAGCTCCGCCGTCCAGCCGTGGCCCAGGCCCGCGCGCATCTGGCCCGCGTCCTCGTAGATGTTGGCCAGATCCAGGGCGCCCGGCAGGTGGGCGGGATCGGCCGCCTCGCCGGCGGCCAGGGTGTCGGCGCCGGCCTGGGGGCCCGCCAGCTCCTCGGCCTCCTCGGGGGGCTCGTCGGGCTCGGGGGTGTCGACCTGGGGGACCTCGGGCTCGGCCATGGGGGCCATGGCGCGGCCGGGACCGCTGAACCAGATCACGAGGGCGTGCAGGGCCAGCAGGTGGACCAGGATGAACCCGGGGGTGAGGAGTCTGCGCTTCACCGATTCGCCTCCGCGGCCACGCTCTGGCGCACTGTAGTCGAGCCCGGTGGGGGCGCAAACTTTCGTCGGGCGCCACCGGGGTTGGCGGCCGTCCGCGGGCGCCGCAGGCGACGCACGTTATCCGGCCAACCGGGCGCGCACGTCATACGACAATTCCGCTTGCGACGCATTCCCCTCTTTGCTAGCTTCCCCGCGGCTTTGTAGCTCAACTGGTTAGAGCGAGCGACTCATAATCGCTAGGTTCGGGGTTCAAGTCCCCGCAAAGCCACCCCATGCCCCCCTTTGCGCGCAGGCCGAAGGGGGGCTTTTCATTTGAGCCGGATCCACCCCCGGGAGAGCTCCATGTCCATGTCTCGGTCCTCCACCTTCTTCCTGGCGCTGCTCGCGCTGATGGCCTGCCAGACCGCCGACGACGACAGCGACGATCTCCCTGGCGAGACGGGCGTGGCGCTGTGCTCCGACGGCATGGACAACGACGGTGACGGCCACGTCGACTGCGATGACGTGGGCTGCGCGCGCGTGGGCGTCTGCACGGACGCCGGCGCGGGCGGGGTCGGGGGCGGTGGCCAGGGCGGTGGGGCCGGCGGGGCCGGCGGCGGCGTCGTGCCCGGCGGCATCGGGCAGGAGTCCACGGACGAGCTGTGCAGCAACGGCCTCGACGACGACGGCGATGGCCGCATCGACTGCGGCGACCGCCACTGCACCTACAACCCGGCGGTGACCGTCTGCCCCGGCGACCGCGAGAACAGCGACGCCACCTGCGCGGACGGCATCGACAACGACGGCAACGGCTTCACCGACTGCGACGACTTCAGCTGCTCCCAGAACCCCTGGGTCACGGCCTGCGGTCCGCGCGAGAACAGCGACACGCTTTGCAGCGACGGCCTGGACAACGACGGCAACAACTTCGCCGACTGCGATGACTTCGCCTGCCAGCGCAACGCCCTCGTGGGCGTCTGCGGCATGACCGAGGCGGGCTTCTGCATCGATGGCCGCGACACCGACGGCGACGGCCTGGTGGACTGCGACGATCCCGACTGCGCCGCGGCGGCGCACTGCCAGGGCGGCGCGGGCGGTGCCGGTGGCGGCGCGGGCGGTGCCGGTGGCGGCGCGGGCGGCGCGGGCGGCGGCGGCGGCGGCCCCTTCGAGATCGGCAACGAGTCGACGGACGAGCTCTGCAGCAACGGCGTGGACGATGACGGCGATGGCCGCATCGACTGCGGCGATCTGCACTGCACCTCCAACCCCGCGGTCACCGTCTGCCCCGGCGATCGGGAGAACAACGACGAGGCGTGCAGCGACGGCATCGACAACGACCAGAACGGCCGCATTGACTGCGACGACTTCTCCTGCTCCCGCAACCCCTGGGTCACGGCCTGCGGCGCCCAGGAGAACACGGATCGACTCTGCAGCGACGGCCGCGACAACGACGGCAACAGCTTCGCCGACTGCGATGACTTCGCCTGCCAGCGCAACCCCCTGGTGGGCGTCTGCGGCATGACCGAGGCGGGCTTCTGCCTCGATGGCCGGGACACCGATGGCGACGGCCTGGTGGACTGCGACGACCCCGATTGCGCGGGCGCTGCGGCCTGTGACGGCGGCGCGGGTGGCGCCGGCGGCATGGGTGGCGCCGGCGGCATGGGCGGCGCCGGTGGCATGGGCGGCGCCGGTGGCATGGGCGGCGCCGGTGGCATGGGCGGGCCGGCGGCAGCCTGGCGGATGCGCCTACGGCTGCGACCCACGAGACCGGCGATGAGCGCTGCAGCAACGGCATCGACGACGACGGCGATGGCGACGTGGACTGCGCGGACCGCCACTGCACCGCCAACCCGGCGGTGACGGTCTGCCCCGGCGAGCGCGAGAACAGCGACGCGGCCTGCGCCGACGGCATCGACAACGATGGCAACGGCTTCATCGACTGCGACGACTTCTCCTGCACCCGCAACCCGTGGGTCACCATCTGCGGGGCCCAGGAGAACAGCTTCGCGGCGTGCACCGACGGCATCGACAACGACGGCAACCGCTTCATCGACTGCGACGACTTCGGCTGCTCCCGCAACGCCCTGGCCGGCGCCTGCCGCCAGAACGAGGCGGGCTTCTGCTTCGATGGCGAGGACAACGACGCCGACGGCCTGCTGGACTGCGCCGATCCGGACTGCGCGAACGCCGGCGCCTGCCAGGCCCTGCCGCCCCCGCCGCCCCCGCCGCCCATGCCCGCCTTCTCCACCGAGGAGATGCAGGCCTTCGTCGATGCCAACTGCGCGCCCTGCCACATCGGGGGCGGCATGTCGGGCGGGATGGCCCTCGATGACGTGGTCGCCGCGACGGTGGGCGTGATGGCGGGGGAGTCGGATCTCAACCGCGTCGAGCCGGGCAACCCCGAGCTGAGCTACCTCTTCCTCAAGGTCACGGGCCGCGCGCCGGTCGGGGGCCGCATGCCCCTCGGCGGCGCGGCGCTCTCCGATCTCGACATCGAGCGCATCGCGGGCTGGATCACGAGCCTCGCCGAATGATCGGGTCGGCGGACGGGTTCTCCCCGGCGCAGGCTTTGCGCTAAGGTACCCCCATGCTGACGCTCCCCGCCCGATCGGGCCGCTGGCCCGCCGCCCTCGCCGCGTGCCTCCTCTTCGGGGGGGCCGCGCACGCCGACCTCTTCACGGTCATCGGCAAGGACGGCCAGATCACCATCACCAGCCGACCCTCCCGCGGGTCGCGGGTCCTCCACCACGTCAAGGATGACCGCCCGGTCGGCGGCGCCGTGCCGCGCGCCCGGGGCCGCCGCGCCGCCGGCGAGGTCTCGGTGAGCGAGAGCGGTCGGGCGGGTCGCTACGCCCCGGCCGTCAAGGCCGCCGCCCGGCACTACTCGCTGCCCGAGGCGCTCATCTTCGCGGTGATGAAGACGGAGTCGAACTTCTACCCGGAGGTGGTCAGCAACAAGGGCGCCCAGGGGTTGATGCAGCTCATGCCGGGGACGGCCACCGAGATGGGCGTCTCGGACGCCTTCGATCCCACCCAGAACATCAACGGCGGCGCGCGCTATCTGCGCATCCTGGCCAACAAGTTCGAGGGGGATCTGGTCCTGACGCTCTCGGCCTACCACGCCGGGGGCGGAGCCGTAGACTCGGTGGGGGGCATCCCGTACAGCCAGACGGCGGAGTACGTCCGCCGCGTCCTCAACCACTACTACGCCTACCAGAACCGACTCCCCACCGGCGAGGCGCCGGGGGAGGCGGTGGCCGGATCCGACCCGTGAAAGCCACCATGCGGGAGGAGCTCCTCAACCTCCCCAACATGCTCACCATGGCCCGCGTGGCCGCGATCCCCGTCGTCATGTTGTTGATCTGGAACGGAGATCCGGAGAACTGCATCTACGCGAGCTGGCTGTACGCGCTGGCCACGGCCACCGACTTCCTCGATGGCTGGCTGGCCCGCCGGCGGGGCCTGGTCACGGTGCTGGGCAAGTTCCTCGATCCGCTGGCCGACAAGCTGATCGTGATGGCGATGCTGGTGATCCTGGTGGCCCTGCACCGCGTCCCCGGGTGGCTCGTGGTGGTCCTCCTGGCCCGCGAGATGACCATCAACGGCCTGCGCTCCATCGCCTCCGTGGAGGGCCTGGTCATCCCGGCTGATCAAGATGGCAAGATCAAGACGGCGTTCCAGATGTTCGCCATCATGTGCCTGCTCATCCACTACCCGGCCCCGGTGCGCCTGCTCTGGATCTACGAGGTGCAGGTGAACTGGAACGAGGTGGGCTTCTGGGTGCTGGTCCTGTCGCTCTTCTTCAGCATCAAGAGCGCCATCATCTACTTCCGACGCTTCTTCGCTGCGGTCGATGAGAAGCGGAGGACGGAGGTCCCATGAGCACCCTCGACGCCGACGTCGTGGTCCTGGGGTCGGGCATCGCCGGCCTGAGCTTCGCCCTCGACGCCGCCCGCACCCGCGACGTGGTGATCTTCACCAAGCGCCAGCGCGGCGAGGCCAACACGGCCTACGCCCAGGGCGGGCTCTCCAGCGTCCTGGATCCGGCCGACTCGTTCGAGAGCCATGTGCGCGACACGCTCGTGGCGGGCGCCGGGCTGTGCAAGCCCGACGTCGTCGAGCTCTGCGTGAAGGATGGCCCCGACGCCGTGCGGCGCCTGGTGGAGTGGGGCGTCCGCTTCGACCGGGGCGACGACGGCACCTACGATCTGGGGCGAGAGGGCGGCCACACCCACCGCCGCGTCCTGCACGCGGGCGACATCACGGGGCGGGAGATCGAGCGCGCGCTGGTCGAGGCGGCGAGCAACCACCCCCGCATCCGGGTCTTCGACGACCACCACGCGGTCGATCTGATCACCTCGGGCAAGCACCTCCGGCGGGGCGGCCCGAACCGCTGCCACGGCGTGTACGTCCTGGACGTGAAGTCCGGCGAGGTGCTGACGGTGCGGGCGTCGGTGGTGGTCCTGGCGACCGGGGGGGCCGGCAAGGTCTACAAGTTCACCTCCAACCCGGACGTGGCCACCGGTGACGGCGTGGCCATGGCCTACCGCGCCGGTGCCCGGGTGGCGAACCTGGAGTTCTTCCAGTTCCACCCGACGAGCCTGTTTCATCCCCAGGCGAAGAGCTTCCTCATCAGCGAGGCCCTGCGCGGGGAGGGGGGCGAGCTGCGCCTCCTGGACGGCACGCCCTTCATGAAGGGCTACCACGAGCTGGGGAGCCTCGCGCCCCGCGACATCGTGGCGCGGGCCATCGACAACGAGCTCAAGAAGACGGGCACCCCCCATGTGGTGCTCGACATGACGCACCTCTCCGGCGACTTCCTGGCCGAGCGCTTCCCCAACATCCACGAGCGCTGCCTGCAGTTCGGCGTCGACATGCGGTCTGCCCCCATCCCCGTCGTCCCCGCGGCGCACTACATGTGCGGCGGCGTGCGGACGGACATGGCCGCGCGCACGTCCGTCGAGGGGCTGTACGCCATCGGGGAGGTGGCCTGCACCGGGCTGCATGGCGCCAACCGCCTGGCCAGCAACAGCCTCCTCGAGGGCGTGGTCTTCGCCGCGAAGGCCGCCGCTGATCTGCGGGCCCAGCCGGTGGCCCCGCTGGTCGAGGTGCCGACCTGGGATCCGGGGGACGCTCGGGCGTCCGATGAGGTGGTCGTCATCACCCAGAACTGGAAGGAGATCCGCTCCTTCATGTGGAACTACGTGGGCATCGTGCGCAGCGATGGCCGCCTGGAGCGCGCGCGCCGCCGCATCGAGCTGCTCCATGAGGAGATCCACGCCTACTACTGGGACTTCCGGGTGTCGAGCGACCTGCTCGAGCTGCGCAACCTCGCGCTGGTGGCCGGGCTGATCGTGCGATCGGCCCTGCGCCGCAAGGAGAGCCGCGGCCTGCACTACACCACCGACTACCCCGAGCGGGACGGCCGCTTCGCCACCGACACCGTCCTGGAGGGGCTCTGAAGCCCGGACGGGGCTGGCGTCTTGGGGGGCTCCGAGAAAAAAAAGTGCTGGGCGACGCCTGCACCGATTTTTCTGCTTGAAGGGTCCGCCGACCTCCGGTATAACCCCCCTCACTTCTGAGAGGGAAGCCGCCACGGCGAGCCGACCGACTCCTTGAGCGGGAGTAACTCAGTGGTAGAGTGCAACCTTGCCAAGGTTGAAGTCGCGAGTTCAAATCTCGTCTCCCGCTCCAAGAAAACCCCCTGAGAAATCAGGGGGTTTTCTTTTTCGGACCGCCACCTTCTGCCGGCCCTCCGCTCCCTCTGCTCCCCCCTTGCGCGGCCCGTCGCCCAGGCGTCAGGATCCAGCCGTCTGACCGACGAGGGGGCAGAGGTGCGCACTGCACGCTGGCTGTTGGCGGGCCTCACCTGGGCGATGCCCGCCGCCGCCGATCTCCAGATCGCCGCCCCCGCCGAACCCGCGCTGCTCTTGATCCGGTGCGACGATCCGGCCGCCCGCCTGGAGGTGGTCGATGAGGCCGTCGGCGAACCGGTCGGGGGCGGGCTCCCACCGCTGAAGGTCGCCTTGCCGCCGGGCCCCTACCGCGTGGTGGCCCGGTGCACGCTGGGGCCGCCGGTGGAGGTCGCCATCGACCTCGACGATGACACCGAGCAGACGCTGCGTTGTCCGGCCCGGCAGCCGCCGACGGTGCCCGAGCGACGGTACGCGATGCCGCACGCGCCTGCGCTCACCGCGTCGCCCGACTGGACGGCGGGCGGGGTGATGGCGGGGGTCGGAGGCGGCCATGCGGACGCCGCCGCGGTCTCCTGGGCCCTGGGCTTCGACGGGCCCGCGCCCCGGTGGGGTGGCCTGTTCTGGAGCACGGCCCGCTTCCGCGTCGTCATGTCGGCGCTGGGGCCCAACGAGGTGCTGCTGGCGCCGACGTTCAGCTCCCTGGGTGGGCTCGCGGTCCGCGTCCCGGGCGGCGAGATCCAGGTGGCCGCAGGTCCGATCGGGGGCCTCCTCATCCTGGAGGACCACGACGACCGGCCGGGGTTCGTGGACGGCGTGGCCGGCGGGGGCCTCGATCTGGGCTTCTCCCACCCGCTCAGCGTGGGCCAGCGGGACCTCGTGGCGCTGTGGTTCGGCCTCGAGGGCGCCGGCCTGTATGCGGTGGATCAGGCGCGGACGATCTGGACCGGGCTGGCGGCGTTTCGCTTCGAGTTTCTGGTCCACGGGCGGTAGGGGGCTCGGATGAACGCGCCGCACCACGCGATCCGCATCGATCTCTTTGGCGGCCGCGGCGAGGTGCGCCTCTGGGACCTGCTCCCCGGCGGCGCCGCGCCCTTCACCACCGTCCTGCGGTGCGCGCTCGCTCCGGGCGGCGCCGTCGGCCCCCACTGCCAGGCCGAGGACGCCGAGCTGGTCATCGGCCTGGCGGGCCGAGGCCGCGCCTTCGTGGGGGAGGTCGAGCACGCGCTGGGGGAGGGGGCCGTCGTCTTCCTGCCCCGGGGGGCCGTGCTCCGCCTCCAGAACGACGCGGACGAGCCGCTCCTCTATCTGATCATCAAGGCGCGTCCGTGACCCGGCTGCGGGCGGGTGCCCCAACAGCGGGCTGGCCCTCGGGCGAGCCAGGGAGTACAACCGAGACTCACCGAGGGATGGGGCGATGACGAGGCGCGAGACCGGCACCTACCTCTACGTCAAGGAGGGCGCGCGACCCCGGCAGGCCCCGGTGCGCCTCGATCGGCCCCACCTGCCGCCGCCCACCGAGCCACCGCGGCCGGAGACGGAGGGGGCGGTCGTCCGCCTCCTGCGGCCCGACATCGCGGCGGACGCCATCGACCCGCGCTTCGCCATGTTCCTCATGCCCGACACCGAGGTGGCGGGGATCTATCGCCAGATCGCAGACACCCTCCAGGCCGCCGGCCCCGACGGCGGGCGGATCGTGGTGGCGGCGCCCGATCGCACCGTGGCGCGGACGCGGACGCTGCTCAACGTGGCGGCGGCCCTGGTGGAGCCTGGCGGCTTCGCGTCGGTGGTGGGCCTCGACGCCGGGGCGGGCAGCCTGGCGCCCACCCTCGGCATCAGCGCCTGGCCGGGCCTGCGGGGCCAGGCCGAGGGCCGCGAGCGCGATCCCCGGCGGCCCGTGGATGTCCTGCATGTGGCGTGGCGCGTCGGCGCGCTGCCCCTGGAGCCGGACGGACGCCTCCCGACGCCCTCGGCGCTGGAGGCGGCGCTGACGGCGCTCGATGCCGCGTCGAAGTGGGTCTTCCTGGACGCGGCCCCCTGGACGGAGGCCCCGCCGACGCTGGCGGCGGGAGCGGCCGACGCCCTCATCGTCGTCCTGTCGCCGGCCCAGGCCGCCGCCGGACTGACGCTCCCCGACGCCCTCGCGCCGCTCACGCTCCTCGGCGTGATCGTCGACGTCGCCCTCGGCTGAGGGTCGCCGTCACGGCCTCGTGGCCAAAACGACTTGAAATCCCGCCCCCTTGCAGCGTGATCCGGCTTTACACCGCGGAGGGCTTCGCGTAGGCTTCCGCACCACTTCGCCGGCACCCTGACGGTGAGGGCCGCCTGAGGGCGGACGGCCGCCTCCTCTGGATGGGGAGACGCCGGCCGTAGCAGTCGACAACGAGGGGGATTTTGAGCGTCATGCGTAGCATTCAGGAACTCCGGAACCGCACCGAGGTGCCCGAGGATCTCGATTCCAAGGCCGGCTCGGCGGAGCAGGAGACCTTTGCTCAGCTCTTCGAGCAGTTTCAGGCCAACCGCAACTTCCGCGTGGGCGAGATCGTCAACGGCCGGGTGCTGTCCATCACCAAGGACTACGTGGTCGTCGACATCGGCTACAAGTCCGAGGGCCAGATTCCCATCGCGGAGTTCCGCGACGCCGACGGCGGCCTGACCGTCGAGGCCGGTGATCTCGTCGAGGTCTACGTCGACCAGGCCGAGGAGGACGACGCCCTCGTCGAGCTCTCCAAGGACAAGGCCGTCAAGCTGCGGATCTGGGAGCAGATCAGCCTCGCCTGCGAGCGCGACGAGCTGGTCCACGGCCGCATCATCGCCCGCGTCAAGGGCGGCCTGTCCGTCGACATCGGCGTCAAGGCCTTCCTGCCTGGCAGCCAGGTCGACATCCGGCCCATCCGGAACCTCGAGAAGTTCCTGGGCCAGGAGTTCGACTTCAAGGTCATCAAGTTCAACAAGCGCCGCGGCAACATCGTGCTGTCGCGCCGCGTGCTCCTGGAGAAGGAGCGCGCCCACCTCAAGTCGCAGACCCTGCGGCAGCTGGAGGAGGGCCGCGTCCTGAAGGGCACCGTCAAGAACATCACCGAGTACGGCGCCTTCGTCGACCTCGGCGGCATCGACGGGCTCCTCCACATCACCGACATGAGCTGGGGCCGCGTCAACCACCCGTCCGAGATGGTCCAGGTGGGCGACGAGATCGAGGTCAAGGTCCTCAAGTTCAACTCGGAGACCGAGCGCGTCTCGCTGGGCCTCAAGCAGATCTCGGAGGATCCCTGGGTCCAGGCCGAGCACCGCTACCAGGTCGGCGACCGCGTCGCCGGCAAGGTCGTGTCGCTGACGGACTACGGCGCCTTCGTGGAGCTGGAGGAGGGCATCGAGGGCCTCATCCACATCTCCGAGATGTCGTGGACCCGCCGGGTCAAGCACCCCTCGCGCATGGTCGCCATCGGGGACGAGGTCGAGGCCGTGGTCCTCGACATCGACTCCAAGAACAAGCGCATCAGCCTCGGCATGAAGCAGATCGAGCCGAACCCCTGGACGCTCCTCCACGAGCGCTACCCGGTGGGCACCCGGATCCTCGGCAAGATCCGCAACATCACCGACTTCGGTATCTTCATCGGTATCGAGGAGGGCATCGACGGCCTGGTGCACATCAGCGACCTCTCGTGGACCCACAAGGTCAAGCACCCCTCGGAGCTCTACAAGAAGGGCGATGAGGTCGAGGCGGTCGTGCTGAACATCGACGTCGAGAACGAGCGCTTCAGCCTCGGCATCAAGCAGCTCACCCCCGACGCCTGGGAGTACGACATCCCGAACAAGTACACCATCGGCCGGGTGGTGCGCGGGAAGATCACCAAGATCCACGACTTCGGCGCCTTCATGGAGGTCGAGCCGGGGGTCGAGGGGCTGATCCACGTCAGCGAGATGTCGAGCGATCGCATCCAGCACCCCGCCGACGTCGTCGCCGAGGGCCAGGAAGTGTCCGCCGAGATCATCTCGATGGACCGCGAGGAGCGCAAGATCGGGCTGTCCCTCAAGTCGGTCTCCGCCGACGAGGATCCCGACATGCGGTCCTACCTCGAGCGCCAGGGCAAGAGCACCGCTTCGCTGGGCGACCTGTTCAGCGATCAGCTCGGCTCCTTCGACAAGCGCGACGAGTAGGCCGGTCCGCGGAGCCCTCCGGCTCCGCTCCGAGTCCAGGGTGGGGGGCATCCGCCAGCGGCGCGTGCCCCCCGTCTTTTTTCATCCGCAGGCGATGCCTGCACTGCCATCCTGATGGAGTCTCCGGTGACCAAGAGTGACCTCGTCGAGGCCATCGCCGCCACCTCGCCCGAGCGGACCAAGCGCGACGTCGAGGGCGCGGTGAACACGATCTTCCGCGCCATGTGCGACGCCCTCGTGCGCGGCGAGCGCATCGAGATCCGTGGCCTCGGCAGCTTCCGCGTCAAGGAGCGGGTCGAGCGCGTCGGCCGCAACCCCAAGACGGGTGAGATGGTCCGCATCCCCACCCGTCGCGTGCCCCACTTCATCGTCGGCAAGGCGCTGCGGGCGCGGGTCGAGAGCGACGAGCCGGCCGTCGGCTGAGCCCCGGCTCGGGGGGTCGGGCCGGCAAGAGCCTTGACCGGGCGGGGGGGGTGACGGGCAGGATCGTCGCACGCCGCCGTGGCGACGATGGCAGGGCAGGGCGATGGACCGCAGCACGCTCCTGAGCGATGGCACGATGGGCTTCCTGCTCGGCGGGCTGGTGCTGCTCATCCTCATGACCCGCTGGTGGCGTCGCCCCCGCCAACGCGCCGCGCCCCAGGCGCCCTCAGGCGTGGGGGCGGCGCTCGCCTATGCCCTCGACGGAGAGCTGGGCCACGCCCGGCAGCTCCTGGAGGCCCGGGTCCGGGCCTCGGGCGGCGCCGAGGCCGATGCGGTGCTGGCGCTGCTCGCGGTGCTGCGGGCCGAGGGGCGTCACGCGCGCGCCGCCGCGCTGGTGCAGGCGCTGCTGCGGCGCCAGCCCACCCCCTGGCTGGCGGCTGCGGCCGTCAAGATCTGCCTGGACGCGGGCCTGCCCAGCCGGGCCGCCGCCCTCGCCGAGCGGCTGACCGTCCCGGTGGATCTGCACGTCGCCGCGCTGGTCCGGGCGGGCCAGATGGGCCGCGCCGGGGCGGTGCTCGCCCGGCGAGGCGGGCGCAAGGAGCGCGAGCCCGCCCAGCTCGCCTCGGTGCTGGCCGCCCTCGCGCTGGAGCGGGCCCGGGAGGGCGATGAGCGCGGGGCGAAGCGCCGGCTGAAGCGTGCCCTGGCGGTTGCCCCTGACGCGGTGGCCGTGCTGGCCGTGGCCTCGCGCCTGCGCAGCCGCGAAGCGGATCGGGCGCGGGCGGCCGCGAGGCTGGCCGAGCGGTGCGGCGGAACCCCCGCGGTGGTCCTGGGCATCGAGGATGCCGACGGGCCGCTCCCGACGGCCCGTCGCCTCTTCGCCCAGGGTGCCACCGAGCAGGCCCTCGGGCGGCTGCGCGATCACCTGGACGCCCACCCGGCGGATGACGACGCGCGGCGGCAGTACGAGCGCTGGTTGCTGGACGCCGGGGAGCCGGCGGACTGGCGGGCGGCGCTGGCCGAGCGGGCCGAGCGGGTGGTCGAGCCCACCCTCATCGCCGCGACGGTGCTGGCCTGCCGGCACTGCGGGCTCGGCCTCCCCGAGCCGGTGTTTCTGTGCCCCCGGTGCGACCGCTTCGACACCCTCGAGCGATCGACCCCCGGGGCGCTGAGGCCCGGCGTGGTTCCCGCCTTCGCCGGCACCCGGGTGTCCGACCTGGTGCCGCCGGAGGCCTTGAGCGAGCACGGCCCCGACGGGCGCTGATCCCCTCACCGGGATCGGTGGCGAGCCCCGGCGGGAGGAGATCCCGGCGCACCTGGCCGGCGGCGGCGTATCCCGCGCCGACGCCCGGGGGCGCCATGAGTTGAACCCGGTTGGCGCCGGTGGTACCTTCGACGGTCAGCAGCGCCGTCGTGCAGTGACCGACCCACCCTGGTCGGGGCGCCGGCAGTGAACGAGATTCGAGGTCCGCGCATGCCGAGCAACCGCACCTTCCATCTGCGCTGTTCTTTCTGCGGCAAGGAAGCCATCGAGGTCCGCAAGCTCATCACGGGGCCCCAGGTCCACATCTGCGATGAGTGCGTCGCCCTCTGCAACGAGATCCTGGCCCAGGATGGCGCCGACGAGGACACCAGCGCGCTGGAGCGCCGTGACCTGAAGCCCAAGGAAATCAAGGCCTTCCTGGACGAGCACATCGTCGGGCAGGAGGTCGCCAAGAAGACCATCGCGGTCGCGGTCTACAACCACTACAAGCGCATCAACCACCCCGAGGACGACGGGGTCCAGCTTTTCAAGGGCAACATCCTGATGGCCGGTCCCACGGGCTCCGGCAAGACGGCCATCGCCCAGGCCCTCGCGCGCCTCCTGGACGTGCCCTTCGTCGTCACCGACGCCACCTGCCTCACCGAGGCCGGCTACGTGGGCGAGGACGTCGAGAGCATCGTGAAGTCGCTCTGGATCGCCGCCGATCGCGACGTGGATCGGGCGGCCCGGGGCATCGTCGTGATCGACGAGATCGACAAGATCGCCCGCAAGGGGGAGTCGTCGAGCACCCGCGACGTGGGGGGCGAGGGCGTCCAGCAGGCGCTCTTGAAGGTCATCGAGAGCGACAAGGTGACGATCTATCCCGAGGGTGGCCGCACGCGGCCCCAGAAGGAGCTGATCCAGGTCGACACCACCAACGTCCTCTTCATCCTCTGCGGGGCTTTCGTCGGCATCGAGAAGATCATCCAGCGCCGCCGCACGCCGGGCTCCATCGGCTTCGGCTCCGCGGGCCGCCTGAAGACGACCGAGGCGGACTACAACGCCTTGATCAAGGAAGTCACCCCCGAGGACTTCATCAAGTACGGCCTGATTCCGGAGTTCATGGGGCGCCTGCCGGTGGTGGTGCCCTTCGAGCAGCTCGACGAGGAGGCCCTCCTCGAGATCCTCTGGAAGCCCCGCAACTCGCTGATCAAGCAGTACAAGCGGCTGTTCGAGCTGGAGAAGGTGAGCCTGGAGTTCACCCCCGAGGCCAAGCGCGCCATCGTGCGCGAGGCCATGCGGCGCAAGAGCGGCGCCCGCGGTCTTCGGGCCATCCTCGAAGAGATCATGCTCGAGATCATGTACGAGCTGCCCGACCTGGACGGCGTGTCGGAGTGCGTGATCAACGAGGGCGTGGTCGCCCGGGGCGAGCGCCCGGAGCTGGTCCTCTCCAAGAAGAGCGCCTGATCCCGCCACGCGCCTCTCAGGGCGCGCAGAAGCGCAGTCCATCGTGGTCGGCGATGAGCCCCGTGCACTGACCGGCGCACGGCTGCCCGCCTTCCGGCGTGCACAGGCGCTCGCAGCGTGGATCACCCTCCAGCGCCAGACAGGCCAGGCCCGCCGCGCAGCGTCGCTCGGCGCAGGCCTCGCCGGGCTGCGCGTCGCCCGCCGCCACGCAGACGGGATAGGGGGTCGCCGAGATGGGGGCGCAGGTCCCGCCCAGGCTGCAGCCACCGAGGGTGCATGGCGTCGTGCACACCCCGAATCCGTCGGCGACCGCGTGGCTGCACAGCCCAGCGTCCGGGCAGCTCGGGTCGTCAACGCGGCACACCGGGCGACAGCCGGTCTGACCCTCGACCGCCACGCACGCCTCCCCCGGCTGGCAGGAGCCCGCCTCGCAGGACCCCGCCGCGATCGCCGTCGACGGCGGCAGGCAGGCCAGCGCGCCGCCCCCCAGCAGGCGGCAGTGGGTCCCGGCCGGGCAGCCCTCGTCGGCCACGGGATCGCAGGCCACGGGCTCGGCGTGGTGGACGCCGCCGTCGCAGGCCACCAGGACCACCGCGACCAGCAGCCGGAGGCCCTCAGCGGAGGGCGACATCTTCGAGATCAGCGACTTCGGCGACTTCATCGAACATCTCCACCAGATCGCGGGCCCACGCGGGGGCGGCGCGACCGGTCGACCATCCAGGGTGACGACGGGGGCGGCCCGCAGCAGGGCGTTGGTGATCAGCGCGCCGGCCTCCAGGTCGGCAGGCCGGAGGCTGCGCCGGGTGAGGGGCACGCCCCGTCGGGCGGCGGCAGCCAGGACGATGGCCCGCGCCACCCCCAGAGCCCGGTCCCGGGATCCACGAGCCCGGCCGCGGTGCAGCCCAGGACGTTGGCGGTGGTGGTCTCCGTGGCCACGCCGGCCGTGTCCACCAGCAGGGCCTCGGCCCCGGCTTCCCGCGCGGCCGCCTCGCGAGCGGCGCGGGCCTCGACCACCCGGCCGAGCAGCTTGCGCTCGGGGCATGGCCGGGTGGCCCGCACGGATCGCAGCCGTACGCCCGCCCGGCGCGCGATGACACCCGACGGCAGCGGGGCCACGGTCAGCACGCTCTGGGCCGCCCGGCCACGCCGGCCGTCACGGTGAGACGGCCGACCGCCTCCCCGGTGGGCGCGGCGCCGGCGGCCAGCTGGGCCGCCTGGTCGGGCACGGCGGCGAGGTCGGGCGCCGCGATGCCCAGCCACGCCAGCGTCTCCAGCAGGCGGCGGCGGTGCCGCCCCCACGCGACGGGCCGCCCGTCGACCAGCCGAAACGTCTCGAAGGCACCCTCGCCGCGCAGGAATCCCGCGTCATCCGCCGACACCACAGGGCGGTCTCGGCGGCATAACATCCCGTTATGAAACAGGAAATCTCCAGGTTCTGCCTCGCTGGCCATCCTCAGGCGTCCCCCCATGCGGGTTGTGCTTCCGAGGGGGGCTTTGTACCATGCGCCGACCGTCGAAACCCGTTCCGCAGGCCGCTTCGCAGGCAGGGTCGCCTCTTCGGGGGCTCAGGTTGCGCCCCCCGGTTCGCCGCGGTGGCCAGGCGCCCGCCGGTCGTCGACTGCCCTACCGAATTCGAGTGCCCGACATGGACAAAGAGCTCGAGAGCTACCGCAGCCAACTGGCCAGCAACCCCGACGACGCCGAGGCGCTGGCCCGGCTCGAGGCGGCGTTGCTGCGCGCGTCCGACTGGGACGGCCTGGTGGCGCTCACCGCCGACCGGGCCCAGCGGCAGTCGGACGAGGAGGCTGCCGCGGCGTGGGTGCGGCTGGTGGAGGGCCTGTCGGCCTTCGCCGCCGAGCTCGACGACCCCCGCGCGGTCTCCCGCGTGGCGGTGGTGACGGCCCGCATCTGCGAGGAGCGGCTCGGGGCGCTGGAGGAGGCGATGATCCGCTACCAGCAGGCCTTCCAGCTCGACGCCTCGAACCTCGACGCGCTGGCCCAGGCGCGGCGCATCTACGCCGACGCCGGTCGCTACGACATGGTGCTCCAGCTCTGGAACCTCGAAGTCCAGAGCCTCGATCAGCCGCGGGCCCAGGCGGACGTGTACCTGCGCATGGCTGACGTCTGCCGCCACCACCTCGACCGCCGGGCCGACGCGGTGGTCTGCGTGCGGCAGGCCCTCAAGCTGGTGCCCGACCACCCGGGCGCCGCTGACTTCATGGATCTGCTGAGCGACGTCCGGGAGAACCGGCGTGCTCGGGTCGACGAGCTGATCGCCGAGGCCGAGGCGGCCCGCGATCCGCGCCAGCGATCGGCCCTGCTGGTGGAGGCGGCGGGCCTGTGGCTCGAGGAGTCGCCGGCCGACGACGCCATCGAGACGCTGCTGCGCCAGGTCATGGAGCGCGATCCGCGCAACGAGCCCGCCCGCATCCTGCTCGAGCAGTTCTTCGAGGTGAACGGGCACTGGGATCGCCTGATGGTCTGGCTCGACGAGCGCGCCGAGGCCACGGCCCGCAAGGGCGACCGCCAGGCCATCTACCAGCAGCTCGCCGAGGTGGCCGAGCAGCAGCTCGGCGATGAGGCCCTGGCGCTCCAGTGGCACCGCAAGGTGCTCGAGCTCAACCCGGTGGAGCCCGCCTCGCTGAACTTCTGCGTCGACATCTACAGCGGCACCGAGCAGTGGCAGGAGCTCGTGGCCGTGTATGAGGCGGCGGTGCGCGTCCGCCACCGCGCGGGGGACGAGGCCCCCATGCTCGTCCAGATCGCCATGATCCTCTGGAAGAAGCTGGAGGATCTGGACGGCGCCGAGGGGTACTTCCGCCGCATCAAGCTCAATGATCCCAAGAACGGGCTCATGCTGAGCTTCTACGTCGACTACTACCGCGCCAAGGACGACACCAAGCGGCTGCTGGCCACCCTGGGGGCCCAGCAGCAGGCGGCGACGAGCGATGCCGAGAAGGTGGCCATCGCCCTCGAGATGGCCCGTGTCGCCGAGGCCGACAGCGGCAACCTGCAGAAGGCCGTCGACGTCTGGAAGTCGCTGCTCAAGCTGCAGAACGACCACCCGGAGGGTCGCGCCGCCCTGCGCCGCCTGTACACCGAGACGGGCAAGTGGAACGCGCTGCTCGAGTTCGTCAAGGAAGACCTGGACCTCACCCCGAAGAGCGATCGCGAGGCGCGCATCGCCATCTACGGGCAGCTCATCGAGATCTACCGCGACCGCATGAAGCTGCCGCGGATGGTCATGAGCACCTATGACGATCTGCTGGTCGAAGATCCGGGCAACCGCGACGCTCTCGACGCCCTCGAGGCGTCCTTCGAGGCCCGCTCGCGCTGGAACGACCTGATCGGGGTGCTGGAGCGCCGCGCCGAGCACGCCGCCGATGCGGCCGAGCGCGTGGCCCTGCAGAAGCGGATCGCCGATCTCTGGCTGGAGAAGTTCTCCAACCCCACCAAGGCGAAGGAGGCCCTCGAGGCCGTCCTGGCGGCCGATCCCGACGACGGGGACGCCCTGGATCGCCTGGTGGAGATCTACCGCCAGCGCAAGGACTGGCGGGCGCTCTTCGATGCCTACCAGCGCCGGCTGGGCAGCCTGACGGGCAGCGCCCGGCTGGCGCTCCTGGTCGAGATGGCGGGCATCGCGGCCGAGCGCCTGGACGCGCCGGATGATGCCGTCGTGCTGTGGCGGCAGGTGCTGGTCGCCGATCCGGGGCGCGACGAGGCGCGCGAGGCGCTGGAGAGCCTGCTGCGGGCGCAGGGGGCCTGGGGCTCCCTCGTGACGCAGTACCGCGAGCGCCTGGCCCGCACGACCGGGGTGGATCAGCTCCCCTGGCTGCGCCAGCTCGCGACCCTCCTGGGCGTGCAGGTCGGTGACTCGGCGGCAGCCGCCGAGGTGTGGCAGGCGGCGCTCGCCATCGATCCGGGGGACGTCGACGCCGAGCGCGCGCTGCGCGACTACCACCTGGCGCTGCAGGACTGGGATGCGCTGGAGGCGCTGTACCTCCAGCGCGACGAGCCGGAGGCGCTGGCGCGGGTGCTGCGCCAGGCGGTGGACGAGGCCCCGGACGCCGAGAGCCGCATCGAGCTCCTCTGGCGCCTGGCAGCGGTCTCGGCCGACGCCCTCGGCGACGCGGCGGCAGCGACGGCGGCGTGGGAGCGCATCCTCCGGGAGGATCCCGCCAACGTCGAGGCGGCCAGCCGCCTGGCCCCGCACTACGGCGAGGTCGGCGCGTGGGCCCAGCAGGTGGCCGCGCTGGAGGTGATTCTCGCCGCCAACCCTGCGAATTCGCTGGAGATCATGGATGATCTCGCCGCCATCCACGAGGTCCGCCTGGGCCGGCCCGACCACGCCTGGCCGTGGCGCGCCCGGGCCCTCGAGGCGGCACCGACGGACGCGAGCCGCCTGGCCGCGGCCGTGCGGACGGCGGAGTCGGCGGGCACGGAGGCCGATCTGGCCGACCGGCTGACCCGCCTGCTCGACGAGGTCGAGCCGGGGGAGACCCTGGCCCTGCGGCGCGCCTTCGCGCGGCTCTGTGCGGAGGCCCTGGGCCGCCCCGAGGATGCCGCCCGCGCCTACGAGGCCATCCAGGCGGAGGTGGGCGACGAGCCGGCCACCATCACGGCCCTCGAAGATCTCTACCGCCGGCTGGAGGACTGGGACGCCCTGGCGAGCACCTACGCCCGCCGGCTCGAGGCCGCGGCGACGGTCGAGGAGAAGTGCGCCATCCTGGCCGCGGTCGGCGAGCTCCAGGAGAACGTCCGCGACGATCAGGGGGCGGCCCGGGCGGCCTACGAGCAGATCCGCGCGCTGGATCCCCGCAACCTGGAGGCCCTGCGCGGCCTCCAGCGGCTCGCCCGACAGGACGACGACGCCGAGGCGCTGGCCGGTCTCCTCGAGGCCGAGCTCTCGCTGGCCCGGGATGCCGAGAGCCGGGCGTCGATCCGGGCGCGCCTCGCCCGCCTCGCCGACGAGGCGGGGGACGCGGAGGAGGCGCTGGTGCACCTGGGTCAGGCCCTCGAGGCCGTGCCGGGGCACCGCGAGGCCGTCGCCCACCTGACCGCCATGCTGGATGGCGCGGCGGGCCCCCAGGCGGCCGCCGTGCTGGAGCCCGAGCTGCGCCGCGCCGAGGACTGGGCCGGCCTGCGCCGCGTCCTGGCCCTGCAGGTGGAGGGCAGCCCCGAGCCCGCGGATCGGGCGCGGCTGCTGCGGGAGGTGGCCGAGCTCGAGGAGCGCCGCCTCGACGATCCGGCGGCGGCGTTCGCGACGTGGCAGCGCGTCCTGGTGCAGTCGTCCGCCGATGCCGGCGTGCGGGGCGAGCTGGAGCGGCTGGCCGAGGGCCTGGGCGCCTTCGCCGAGCTGGCCGAGCACTACGCGCGCTTCGCCGTGGGTGGGGCGTTCGCGGCCGACGATCCCGACGGGGCCCTGGTCTACAGCCGCCTGCTCGCGGGCATCCAGGAGCAGCGCCTCGGTCAGCCGGCGGCGGCCCGCGCCACGCTGGAGGCGCTGGCCGTCGAGCAGGGCGACGACGAGGCGACGCTGGACGCCCTCGACCGCCTGGCCACCCGCCTGCAGGACTGGCGGGGCCTCGTAGACATCGGCGAGCGGCGCCTGGCGCTGCAGGACGATCCCGACGCGCGGCGCGAGCTCTTCGTCCGCATCGGTGACCTCTGGGAGGAGGTCCTGCAGCAGCCGGAGCAGGCGGCGGGCGTCTACCGGCGCCTCCTCGCCGAGCACCCCGACGAGCGCGCCTTCCGCGCGCTCGACCGCATCCTGCGCCGCCTCCAGCGCTGGGGTGACCTGGCCGATCTCCAGCGCAGCCGGCTGCTGGATCTGACCGGCGAGCCCGCCCGGGCGCTGGCCATGGAGCTGGCCGAGCTGCTCAAGGACGAGCTCTCCAACCCCCACGAGGCCATCGAAGTGCTGGCCGCCGTGCTGGAGGAGGATCCCGCCGACGAGGGGGCCGCCGACGCCCTCCAGCTCATGCTCATCGAGCACGATGGCCCGGCGGATCGCCCGCTGCGCCAGCGCCTCTGCGAGGTGCTGCAGCCGGTGTACGAGGCGCGTGGCGACTGGCAGAGCAGCATCTCGGTGCTGCAGGCGCGGCTGGATGACGAGGAGGGCCCGCTGGAGCGGGCGGCCCTCGGCGTCCAGATCGCCGAGCTGTACGAAGGGCGCGCCCGGGACAAGCGGGCGGCGTTCGCCAGCTACGGCCAGGCGTTCGGCGAGACGTGGAGCGATCCGGACATCCTCGCTGCGCTTGAGCGGCTGGCCGCGGAGCTGGAGGCGTTCGGCGATCTGGCCTGGCACCTGCGCCGCGGTGTGGAGGCCGAGGGGGGGGCCGAGGGCCACCACCGCGTCGACCTGCTGCGGCGGGTGGCGACGCTCTATGAAGATCGGGTGGGCGATCTGGACCAGGCGGTGGACTTCAACCGCCGCCTGCTGGCCGAGGAGCCCGATGACCAGGAGGCCCTGGCCCGGCTGGACGGCCTGTACCAGCGCACCGGCGATCTGGCGTCCCTGGCCGCCGTCATCGAGCAGCGCGCCCAGCACGCCGACGATCGCGATGCGCTGCTGACCCAGCTCTTCCGGCTGGGGGCCCTGCTGGAGGAGCAGCTCGACGACTCCGCCCGGGCCATCGAGGTCTACCGGCAGATCCGCGGCGAGGTCGAGCCCGGCGATGCGCGCGCCCATGGCGCCCTGGAGCGCCTGCTGGCGGCAGCCGGGGAGTGGGAGGCGCTCGTCGAGGTCCTCGTCGATCACGCCGAGATGACGGAGGAGCTGCCGACGAAGCGCGGCCTGCTCCGACGTGCGGCCGAGGCGCTGGAGTCGGGCCTGGATCGGCCCGCCCAGGCGGCGGATCTCTACCGCCAGCTCGTCGCCCTGGACGAGAAGGACACGGAGGCGCTCCGGGAGCTGGATCGCCTGCTCGTGCGCCTGGAGCAGCCCATCGAGCTGCTGGAAGTCCTTGAAGCGCAAGGGATCTGGCGGAGGGTGGGGCCCGCGCCGACCTGGAGTTGCGCATCGGTGGACTGGTGCACCATGCCCTCGGCGAGCCGGGGCGGGCGGTCGAGGCCTACCGTGCGGCCCTCGCGCTGCGGCCCGGTGACGTGCCGCCGCCCAGGCGGCTCTTGAGGAGCTGCTGGAGGAGCCCGGAGGTGCGCCTGGAGGCGGGGGCCCTGCTCGCCGAGCTGCACGCGGCCGCCGATCGGGCCGGGCCGCTGCGGGATGTGCTGCGCCGCACCCTCGATGATCGCGAAGAGGTCGCCGATCAGGTGGCCACGCTGGAGCGCATCGCCCGCCTCGAAGAGACGTCGCTGGACGATCCGGGCGCCGCGTTCGCCGCGCTGGCGGAGGCCTGGCGTCGCGACGAGGCCGGCGAGCGCCTCGAGCCCGAGCTGCTGCGCCTGGCCGAGAAGGCCGGCCGCGTGCCGGCCCTGGTCGATCTGTATGTGGAGCTGGCGCCGCTGGCCGAGCGGGCCGAGGCCCTGCGCCTGGAGGCGGCGCGCCTGGCCGAAGTCCGCCTGGGTGACCTGGAGCGGGCCGCCGAGCAGCTCCAGGAGGTCCTGCGCCTCGATCCCGAGAACGCCGCCGCGCTGAGCGGGCTGGAGCGCCTGCTGGCCCGCACCGGGGACGCCCGGGGCCTGGCCGAGGTCCTCGATCGCAAGGTCGAGCTGGCCGACTCCGACGCGGAGCGCAAGGCCCTGCTGGTGCAGCTCGCCGATCTGCAGGAGTCCCTGCTCGACGATCCCACCGCGGCCATCGACACCTGGCGCCGGGTCCTCGCCGACGACGAGGAAGACGCCGGTGCCCTCGACGCGCTGGAGCGCCTGCTGGGCGCCCAGGGCCGCTGGCCCGAGGTGGCGGCGCTCCTCGACCACCGCGTCGGCATCGAGAAGGCGCCGACGGCCGCCGAGCTGCGGCTCGCCGGGGTGCTGGAGCGGCACCTGGGGGAGGGCGAGCGCGCCCTCGAGCTCTACCGGGCCGTGCTGGAGGCCGATCCGGCCAGCCAGGCGGCGCGGGCTGCGCTGGCGGCGCTGTTCGACGATCCCGATCGCGCGGCCTCGCTCGGCCTGGAGCGCCGGGCCATCGCGCTGGTTCTGGAGCCGGCGATCCGGCAGGAGGGCGACGCGGCCCAGCTGGTCCGCGTGCTGGACGTGCTGCAGGAGGGCGGGTTCGACGATCCCGATGAGCAGGCGGCGCGCCTGGCCGAGATCGCCCACCTGCGCGAGGCCGCCCTGGGGCAGCCCGAGGCGGCGTTCGAGGCGCGCGGGCGGCTGCTGCGCGTGGCCCCCGAGAACGCCGACAACCGCACCCAGCTCGTCCGGCTGGCGGGCGCCACCTGGCGGTTCGACGGCCTCGCGGCGCTGCTGGAAGATGTGGCCGCGGAGCTGCTCGATCCGGGCCTCCGCGTCGAGCTCCTGCTGGAGCTCGGGCGCATCGAGGAGCACCACCGCGGCCAGGATGGCCGCGCCATCGCGGTCTATCGCGACGCGCTGGCGGTCGATCCCGAGTGCCAGGCCGCCGTGGACGCCCTGGTCGAGCTGTTCGGCCGCAGCGCGAGCTTCGACGAGCTGGTCCGCCTGCACCTGGATCGCGCCGAGGTCGCGCCGGATCCCGAGGCCCAGAAGGAGCTGTACTTCAAGGCCTGTCAGCTCCTCGAAGAGGTCATCGCCGACCGGGAGCGCGCCATCGCGGTCTATCGCCAGGTGCTGGTGGTGGATCCCGACGACGCCCGCGCCCGCGACGCCCTGCGGCGCTTCTTCCGCCAGGATGGGCGCTGGGAAGATCTGGCCGACCTGCTGCGCGAGGAGATCGAGGGGGCGGCGGATGCCGCAGCGCGGGCCGCGCTCCAGCTTCGGCTGGCCGAGGTGCTGGAGACCCGCCTCGATGACCTGGATGGCGCCATCACGACCTGGGAGACCATCGTCGAGGACGGCGAGGCGGGCCACGCCGACGCCGTCGAGGCCCTTGAGCGGGTGCTGATCGAGCTGGCCGACGAGGATCCCGAGGACCCGCGGCGTCGGCGCGTGGCCGAGATCCTGGAGCCCATCTACACCCAGGCGGGGCAGTGGTCCGATCAGGTCCTCGTCATGGAGGTCCGCCTGGCCTTCGAGGAGGATCGCTGGCAGCGGCTGGAGACCCTGAGCGCCATCGCGGCGGTCCAGGAGGGGAAGCTGCAGGATGGCCCGGCGGCCTTCGCGGCCTGGGCGCGCGCCTTCGCGGAGGATCCGGGGAGCGCCGACGTGCGCGCCGCGCTCCAGCGACTGGCGGCGGAGCTGGGCGCCTGGCAGGCCCTGGCCGACGCCTTCACCAGCGGCGTCGAGCGAGCCGAGGATCCGGACACCGCCCCGGAGCTGATGGCCGAGGTGGGCCGCATCCAGGAGGTGGAGCTGGGACAGCCTGCGGCCGCCATCGCGACGTGGCAGCGGGTGCTGGCCGTCGATGAGGGCAGCGCGGCGGCGCTCGATGCGCTGGAGCGGCTGCTGGACGCGACGGGCGATGCCCGGGGCCTGGTGGACATCCTGGGCCGCAAGGCGGATCTGGCCGACGAGCCGGACGAGCGCCGGCGCCTGCGCTACCGCATCGGGGAGCTGCAGGAGCGCGTGGTGGGGGACGCCGAGGCCGCCATCCAGGCCTGGCGCACCGTGTTCGACGAGGATCCCGCCGACGCGGCGGCCATCGCGGCCCTCATCCGGCTGTATGAGGCCGGGGCCACTGGACGCGCCTGGTGGAGATGCTGCGCGAGCAGCATGAGCTGGCCGCGGACGACGCCGCCGGCAAGGCGATCCTGGTCCGCATCGCGGGCGTCCAGGAAGGGCCCCTCGACGCCATCGACGAGGCGATCCTGACGTGGCGCACCGTCGCCGAGGCGGATCCGCGCGATCCCGACGCCTTCGAGGCCCTCAACCGGCTCCTCACGCGGGAGGCCCGCTGGGGCGAGCTGATCGACCTGCTGGAGGCGGAGCGCGAGGCGGACGGGGTGACCCCCGCCGAGGCCGACGCCCTGGCCCTGCGCATCGCCGAGATCCTGGCCGAGCGGCTGGGGCAACAGGCGCAGGTCATTGAAATTCATGGAGAAATCCTGGATCGGCCCGAGGCCGAGGGGGGCGGGGGCGAGGCCGCCGAGCAGGCCCGCCAGGCCCTCGAGGCGCTGCTCACCGATCCGGAGCACCGGCTGGCGGCGAGCCGCATCCTGGAGGGGTGGTACACCCGCCGGGAGGCGTGGTCGGCGCTGGCGCGCATCCTGGAGCTGCAGATCGGCGAGACGGAGGATCGCCACGATCGGCTGGACCTGCTCAAGCGGCTGGGTCAGCTCCAGCAGGACACCCTCGGCAAGGCCCGCGAGGCGTTCGGCACCTACGGGCGGGCGCTGGCCGAGGATCCCCACGACGGGGACGTGCTGGCGGCGCTCGAGCTGATCACCGAGGACCAGGGCCTTCACCCGGAGCTGGCTGATCTGCTGGAGGCGCGGGTCTCGGAGGTGCTCGACGTCGGCGTGGCCCTCGACCTGTACCGCCGGCTGGCCCGGCTGGTGGACCAGCAGCTCGGGGTGCCAGTGCGCGCGGTGGCCGCCTGGCAGGCCGTCCTGCGGGCCGAGCCCTTCGACGCGGAGGCCCTCGAGGCGCTGGAGCGGCTCTATACCCAGGAGGAGGACTGGCCGGCCCTCATCAACACGCTGCGTCGCCGCATCGACGAGGGCAGCGCGGAGAACCAGGCCGACCTGCAGTGCAAGCTCGGCTACCTGCTCGAGGTCGTCGAGACGGATCCGGCGGCGGCGCTGGAGCTGTACCGGGCGGTCCTCTGGGACCACCCGGCCCACCCGGTGGCGCTGCCTTCGGTGGAGCGCCTCGCGGGGGATCTGGACCACCGGCGGGTGGCGGCCGAGATCCTGGAGCCGCTGTACCGCGACGCAGGGGAGTGGGCGAAGCTCGCGCTGCTGACCGAGATGCGCATCGAGCTGGCCTCGGAGCCCGAGGATCGGGCGCGGCTGTGGCTGCAGTCGGCGGAGCTGCGCGAGGAGCAGCTCAGCGATCCGGCCTCGGCCTTCTCGGCGGCCCTCCAGGGCTACGCGGAGGCCCCGACGCTGGAGGAGGCGCGAGAGCGCGTGCTGCGCCTCGGCACGGCCCAGGGGGAGTGGCCGCAGCTCGTCGCGGCCTTCGAGCTGGGGCTGGAGGCCGTCGAGGCGCCCGATGTCCGGCTGGAGGACCACCTGCGGCTGGCGGCCTGGAGCCACGAGCACCTGGCCGATCACGACCGGGCCGTCCTGCACTACGAGGCGGCCCTGGAGGTCGAGCCCGAGAACGGCACGGCGCTCGACGCGCTGGAGGCGCTGCACCGCGACGCGAGCGACTGGGCCGCCCTGGCGGCCGTCATCGCGCGCCGCGCCGAGCTGGCCTTCGACCTCGACGTGCGCCGCGCGCGCCTCATGGAGCTGGGCACGCTTCGGGCGACGAAGCTGGATGATGCCGAGGGCGCCGCCCAGGCGTGGACGGGGGTGCTGGCCCTCGAAGAGACCGACGCCGAGGCCCTCGCTGCGCTGGAGGCGCTCTACCAGCGCCGGGGCCAGTGGGCGGACCTCTGCGGCATCCTCCAGCGGCAAGCCGAGAGCACCTACGAGGAAGATCCGCTGGTGGCGCTGCACATGCGCATCGGTGACCTGGCGCTGACCCGCCTGGCCGATGGGCAGCGCGCCGCGCACGCCTTCGAGCGGGTGCTGGAGATCCGGCCCGACGACGCGGAGGCCATCCGGCGCCTGCGCGATCTGTACACCGACGAGCAGGCGTGGCTGCCGCTCCAGGAGGTCCTGCTCAAGGCGCTCGCGGCGGCCGACGACGATGACGAGGCGCGGGCGGAGGTGCACATCGCCCTGGCGCGCAACGCCGACGCCCACCTGGAGCGCCCCGAGGTGGCGGCGGAGCACTTCCGCCAGGCGCTCATCATCCGGCCGGCCGACGCCGAGGTCACCGATCGCCTCGCCGTGCTCTATCGCAAGGCCGAGCGGTGGTTCGAGCTGGTCGAGGTCCTGCGCGAGCACCTGGAGGCCGTGCGGGCCCAGGCCACGCCGGCTCGCCGTGTCGAGCTGCTGGTCGCCATCGCCGAGGTGGCCCAGGCGCGCCTCTTCGATGCCGACCTGGCCATCGAGTGCCTCAACGAGGTGCTGGCCACCGATCCGACCCACGGCCGAGCCCGGCTGGTCCTCGCGGGGCTCTACGAGCGCAGCGGAGACTGGGACAAGGCCGCGGAAGCACTGGAGAAAGTGGCGGGTGATGCCCAGACCGCCGAGGAGCGTGGGACGGCGTGGCGCCAGCTCGGGCTCCTCTACCGTGACCGCCTGGACCGACCCGAGGCCGCCCTCCAGGCGTTCGAGCGGGCGGTGGCGGAGTGCGGGGACGCCGACGCGGTGGATGCCCTGATCGCGCTGGCACGGGCCGACGGGGACGACGCCCGGCTCGCCGAGCTGCTGGCCCGGCAGCTCAAGGGGCTCGAGGGCGTCGCGCGCGCCCCCGTGCTGCGCGAGCTGGCCCAGGTCCAAGGCAAGATCGGCGACGAGGCGGGTCGGGTGGCGGCCCTCCAGGAGGCGCGCACCTTCGCCCCCGATGACCTCGAGGTGGCCGACGCGCTGGTGGAGGCCCTCGTGGCCGCCGGCCGGCTCGACGAGGCCGAGCCCATCCTGCGCGGCATCATCGACGACCTGAAGGCGAACCGCCGCTTCCGTGATCTGTTCCGCTTCAACTTCCGGCTCGGCAACGTCGCCGAGGCGCGGGGGGATGAGGATCAGGCGCTGGAGGCCTACACGGCCTGCTTCGAGTTCGACGCCACCTGGCTGCCCAACCTGATGAAGCTGGGCCGCCTGCACTACCGGCGGTCGGACTGGAACAACGCCCTGCGGGTCTTCCAGACGGCGCTGCTGCACCAGATGAAGCTGGAACGGGAGGAGCGCGCCGAGCTCTTCTACCACCTCGGCCAGATCCGGCTGGCCCTGGAGGAGCCCCGCAAGGCCAAGGACATGTTCGGGCGCGCCCTGGCGCAGGTGCCCGATCACGCTCCGAGCCGGGAAGCCCTGGAGAAGCTTTGAACGACGCTCTGTTCATCGGCGCGCTGCGCCTGCTGCCCAAGAACGCCTGGAGCCGCGCCGTCGGCGCCGCCGCCACCGCGCCGCTGCCTCGCGCCGTCCACCGCGCGGCCATCCGGGCCTTCGCCCGGGCCTACGCGGTCGACGTGGACGAGGCGGATCGGCCCCTGGACGACTACCGGACGGTGGGGAGTTCTTTACCCGCCGGCTGCGTCCCGGGGCCCGCCCCATCGACCGGCGGCCCGGCTTCGCGGTCAGCCCCGCCGACGGCCACATCCTCAACAGCGGGCGCATCGAGGATGGCACCCTCATCCAGGCCAAGGGACGCCACTTCACCGTGGCCGACCTGCTCAAGGACGACGCCGCGGGGGCGCAGTTCGCGCGGGGATCCTGGGTGACGGTCTACCTCAGCCCCCGCGACTACCACCGGGTCCACCACCCCGCGGAGGGGCGGATCGTGGCGGCGCGCCATGTGCCGGGCCACCTCTGGCCGGTCAACCGAGCAGCGGTCGAGCACGTCGACCAGCTCTTCTGCGTCAACGAACGCATCATCACCCATGTGGAGGGTCCGCTGGGCGAGGTGGCCACGATCATGGTGGGCGCGACTTCCGTCGGACACATCACCGTGCGCTATGATGACGGCCTGGTGACGAACCGGGGTGGCGCCGGTGGCGGCAGGACGTACGCGTCGGGGCTCCAGGTGGCCCGGGGAGACGAGCTGGGGACGTTCCACCTCGGGTCGACCGCCATCGTCCTCTTCGCCGATCCGGCCGTCGCGCTGGAGCCGCTGGATGAGGGAGTGCCGATCCGGCTGGGGACGGCCATCGCCCGACGGTCGGGCAAGTAGCAGGGTGCGGGGACTTCGGCGGGGGAGCCGTGGACGACAAGCCTGATTCCGGGGAGCCGGAGCACGAGCCCGACGGAGAGAAGCGCGTCGCCACCGACGGCGCGCCCCTCGCCGCCATCTTCAAGACCCGCCGTGGCGGGCGCCGGCGGGCCTCCGGGCCGGAGGCGGACCGCTCGGTCGCCGCGGCCAACGCACGTCGCCAGCCGGCCGAGCCCGCCGCGGACGAGGCCAGTGGCTTCGAGGTCCTCCTCACCGATGCCTACAGCGTGTCGCCCCTGACCGACGCTGGCTTCGCCGTGGGCGAGCCGGTGCTGGACGAGCCCGATGAGGGCTTCGTGGCGGTCAGCGCGCCCGTCACCCCGCCGACGGCGCCACGGCCTGACTCCCGGCCGGCCGAGGCCGCGGTCGCCGAGGAGGACGATCCGGACGACACGGTCGACATGGACGCCCTGCTGGAGGAGGACGTCCCCCTGGAGCTGCTCTCCACGGCGGACGATCTCACCCCCCTGCGCAACCTGCTGCCCGCGGACGCGGATCTGGCCTGGGCCCAGGACGCGCTGCTGGTGCTGGCCGCCCAGGACGCCGCGCGCCTTCGGACGCCCACGCGCGGGGCGTGGTTCGCCGAGCTCTTCGGTGAGGAGTACCTGGCGTCCCAGCCCCGCCGCTCCGACGAGGCGGTCGAGCGCGAGGTGGCCTTCGTCCTCGACAGCGTTCGGCTGGAGGAGCCCGCGCGCGTGCTCGATCTGGCCTGTGGGGCGGGGCGCCATGCGGCCGTCCTGGCCCGCCTGGGTCACCAGGTCGTCGCCCTGGACCTGAGCCTGCCGCTGCTGCGCCGCGGGGTCGACGTCGCCCGCCACGAGGATCTGGCCATCCACTTCATCCACGGCGACATGCGCGACATGGACTTCCACGAGGAGTTCGACGCGGCGTGCCTGCTGGACACCTCGTTTGGCTACTTCACGGACGTCGAGAACCTGATGGTGCTGCGCAGCCTCTTCCGCGCGCTGCGCCCGGGCGGGCGCCTGGTGCTGGACGTGGCCAACCGCGACTTCGTCCAGGGCTGCGTGCCCACCCGCAACTGGTGGGAAGGGGATGGCTGCCTCGTCCAGGAAGACATCGAGCTGATCCAGGAGACCAGCCGCCTGGAGATCCGCCGCTACCTCGTCTTCGCGGACGGGCGGGAGCGCATCTACGACATCTCGATCCGGCTCTTCGCCCTGCACGAGCTGCGGCACCTGCTCCAGCTCGCGGGCCTGGAGATCCTGGACGTCTCGGGCAGCGTGCACACGGCGGGCGCCTTCTTCGGCGCCTGCAGCGAGCGCATCCTGATCACGGCCGCGCGGCCGCTGCACCCGCCCCGGCGGCCGGGCTGACGGGCCGCCGGGTTCCTGAAAAGGATTTTGTATTCAGGGGGTTGGCGTCAGCGCCGGCGGCGCTTGTCGTCTTCCGGGGGCAGCTCCAGCCCCTCCACCTGCTCGTAGATGAGCAGGCCGCCGGACATCACGAACCCGTCGTCGGACTTGCGGGCGAACTTGCCGGTCACGACGTACTGCTCGCCGTCCTTCATGGCCTCCGCGATGCGCTCGTCGATGCCGACGAGCATCATGCGCTTGTCAGCGCCGGGGGCATCGGCCAGCCAGACGTGGGGTCGCTCGCAGCGCTTGGCGTCCTCGGGGCACTGGTAGCGATCGACCAGGTACCCGCGCACCACGATCTTCTGGTCCAGGTGCTTCGACTTGCGCGCCAGCAGCCCGTCCACCCGCAGGATGCCATCGGGGTGGGTCTCGGGCGGCAGCGTGCCCTCCAGCTTGATCAGCGGAGGCAGATCGACGCGCGCCGGCGGACCCTTCGGTCCGGCATCGGGCTCCTCGGCGACCTTGGGCGCCGTGCAGGCGAGCGCGGCGAGGCAGAACAGTGGCAGGACGTGGCGCACGGCGCTCTCCTCTCCTGGGGCGTCAGGGCCCGGGCGTCAGGGTCGGGCGGGCTCGGCCCGCAGCGTCCGCTGGCCGACGGTCTCTCCGTTGACCGCCTCCAGCAGGTCGTCTGCGTACTCGGCCGCTACCTCTACATAGCTGTGGCGGGGGCGTACATCCAGATCGATGAAGTCCTCGGGCCACAACCCCGCGAGGTCGGCGAGCAGGTCGCGCAGGCCGTCGGCGTCGAAGCCATCCCGCTCGCCCACGTTGACGAACAGGCGGACGACCTCGGGTCCCTCGTCCTCCTCCTCCGGGGCGTCCAGATCGTCGTCGTCCTCCGGCTCCTCGGCCGGGGCCGCCTGGACGGCCGGGGCCGCCTGGACGGTGGGGGCCTGCACGATGACCGGCTCGGGCGCGATGACCGGCTCGGGCGCGGCGACCGGCTCGGGCGCAGCGACGGGCTCGGGCGCGGCGACCGGCTCGGGCGCAGCGACGGGCGCGGGCTCGGCGACTGGCACCGGCGTGGCGTCGCGGCGCGCCTTCGGCAGCCCCCGGAACTCGCTCTGGACGATGGCCACGCGCTCGGCGAGGCCCTGGAGCGTCTGGGGCCGGGAGCCAGGCTCGATGCGCGACGGCTTCGGCGCGTCGGCCAGGATGCCGCCCAGCTTCGCCGGGCCCGCGGCCTTCCCACCGCCGGTCCGGAAGGCCTTGAGGAGGGCAGCGACCACCTCGACGGCGTCCTCCCGCTCCAGGATGCGCATGGTCTCGGTCCGCAGCGCCTCGTCGACCTCGTCGACCCCCACGGACTCCACGATCTCGGAGACCAGCGCCTCCGTCCGCTCTTCTTCGCGCCGCAAGTCGATCTCCGCCTGGGTGGGCACCTCGCGCTCGACGAGCGCGACGTTGTACAGCCGCTTGAGGTAGTAGAAGACGCCGATCTCACGGGGCCCGATGAGGCTGATCGCCGTGCCGCTGGCGCCCGCCCGCCCCGTCCGCCCGGTGCGGTGGATGTACACCTCGGGGGACTCGGGCAGCGTGTAGTTGATCACATGGGACAGGTCGCTGATGTCGATGCCCCGCGCCGCGATGTCCGTGGCGCAGAGGAACCGCAGCTCCTTGTCCTTGGTGCGCTTCATGATCGCGTCGCGATCCTTCTGCGTGAGGTCGCCGTTGAGGTACTCGGCGTCGAAGCCATACCGCTTGAGGTAGCGGGCCACCAGCTCGCTGTCCTTGCGGGTGTTGGCGAAGATGATGGCGCTCTGGGGCTGCTCGTGCTCGATGACCCGGATCAGGTCGCGCGGCCGGCCCACCCCCGAGACCATGTAGTAGATGTGCTCGACGTCATCCGCCGCGACGTTCTCCTCGATCAGGCTGAGGAACTCGGGCGTGCGCATGTAGCGGTTGGCGTACCGCTTGATGTCCTCGGGGATCGTGGCCGAGAAGAGCAGCGTCTGGCGGTCGGTGGGCACGAAGCCCATGATCAGGTCCAGCTCGCGGGCGAAGCCCATGCTGAGCATCTCGTCGGCCTCGTCCAGCACCAGCACGCACAGGCGGTCGAGCTTGAGCGTCTGCCGGCGCAGGTGATCGAGCACCCGGCCCGGCGTACCGGCGACGATGGACGCGAACTTCGTCTCGGCGACCTGCTTCTCGAAGGAGGCGCCCCCGTAGATGGCGGCGCAGCGCACCCGGTTGTACTTGCCCAGCTCGTTGAGCTCCTCCGCCACCTGACGCGCCAGCTCCCGGGTGGGGGCGAGGATCAGCGCCTGCACCCCCCGCACCCGCGGATCGAGGCGCTCGATGAGCGGGATGCCGAAGGCGGCGGTCTTGCCCGTGCCGGTCTGGGACTGAACCATCAGATCGCGGCCGGTGGCCACCATCGGGATGGCGCTCTCCTGGACGGGGGTGGGCTCGACGTAGCCCATGTCGGCGAGGGCCTGGAGCAGGCTGTCGGAGAGCGGGAGGTCGGTGAATCGAGTAGCGGTCATCAGGTCGGTCTCATCTCCAGGATGATACGGCGCGCTCAGGGCGCGAGGGCCGTCGCCAGCGCGTTCAGGACGGCGGCGGTGTAGGGCACGATCTCCGGACCGATGGAGTTGGTCTCCTCATAGTGGTCGCCTTCGGCTTCGCGGAGATAGGGCAGGGTGGGGTCAACCTTGAAGTCGTAGGGCGGCACCATGTAGCCGAGCTCGTCAAGGCCGAGCCCGACGACCCACCGGAATCGTCCGGGCATGGTGTCGTGAAGGTACGGCGGCGGCGGCGCGGCTGCAAGATCCGGCGCGAGCGGGTCATCGGGCACGACGGGGTGGCCGAAGCTCCGGCTGCCATCATACCCGCCCACCGCGACCTCGGGGAAGAGCTCTCCCGGGACGGAGTACAAGGTCAGCGGACCCAGGGTGATCACCGCCGCCTGGGTCTGCACCTTGGGCAGGTTGCCGGGGCCGATGGCGCGGTCCTCGTCGTACTCATACAGGCTGCGGTCGAACAGCCCGATCAGGTAGGCCAGCCGCAGGGTCTGGTTGCGGGCGGGCAGGCGATAGGTCCCGGCGGCGGCCTGCAGGGTGGGGGCCTCGACGTCCTCGGCGTCCGCCAGGGCGCCCGCGGCCAGGCGCGCGAGGCGGTGGCCGATGGCGTCGTTGCGCTGGAAGCTCGGCTCCGGCAGGAGCGCGCCGTCGGCCCCGCGGACGGGCACCCCGAGGGGCGTCATCAGCCCGCCGACCATGCCCTGGACGAAGATCGCGACGCCGCCGAGCCCCGGCACCGCCGGCGCCTCCCCCTCGGCGGGCAGGCCGTCCTCGAGGGCCTGGCGCAGGGCGCCGGGGAAGTCGCTGGTGATGAAGTTGTTGGCGCTGCCCAGGGACTCGGGGTGGTTGCCCCAGTTCACGAGCGTCGCGATCGTCTCGTCCCGCGGCCCGATCAGCCGGGCCACCCCCAGGGTGTCATCCACGATGAACGGCGGCCGCGAGTCGCGGATGAAGCCCTCGACGCCCGTCGAGGCCTGCCCGACCACCAGCCGGGCCGGCCGCAGGTCCAGCACGGCGTCCGCGATGCTGCGGGCCGCCTGACTGCGCAGGTGCGCGATGTACCGCGGCACGACCCCGGTGCGCGACGGCACCGACCCGACCACCTCGCCGCCCCACTGGCCCATGGTGTCGGGCACCTCGTGGGAGTGGGTGGAGGCCACCAGCATGAAGCCGGGCTCCAGCTCGGGCGCCTCGGCGGCCAGCAGCGCCCGCGCCTCCTCGCGGATCAGCTCGACCTGGTCATAGAACAGGCCCACCGCGTCCAGCACCGTCAGCGTCACCAGCGTGCCGCCCTGCTGCAGCGCCACGGTCCGTGCCCACGCGTGGTCCCGCACCCCGGCCGCGGGCCGGTTGGTGTTGAAGCCCGCCAGCCAGAGGCCATCGAACCGGCCGTTGCCCTCGCCCTCGTCGGGGCCGGGGTAGCCCGCGTCCCCCGGGCAGAGCTGGTCGAAGCCGCAGTCGCGGAAGTAGTCGTAGAGCGGGGTCCCGTCGGGCGCGAGATCGCCCTCGGTGCCGTCGGCGTCGGGGGCCTCGTACCCCTCGTCCCCCGGGCAGAGCCGGTCGGTGCCGCAGTTGCGCAGCGCGTCGTCGGTCAGCACGCCGCAGCGGCCCTCCGGCTGGATCTCGTTGCAGTCCTCGGATCGCAGGTAGGCGGGCAGGGGGTGCTCGAAGCCGAGATCGGAGAAGGGCACGGCGGCGGCGCCGGCCCACAGCGCCGGCTCGCCGGGGCCCGCGCAGGCGGGCGCGCCCGGACACACGAAGTCGACCACCGGCTCGAAGGCCGCGTCCGCCGGCGGGGTGGCCCCATCGGCGGGGGCGGCGTCCGCGGCGCCCGCGTCCGCGGCGCCCGCGTCCCCCGCGTCCCCGACGGCGGCGTCGGCCTCGCCGCCATCGACCCGCGCGTCCGATCCGCCGCTCCGCGCGTCGACCCGCCCATCGGCGGGCCCACGCCCGGGATCCGTGGCCTCCTCGGGCAGGCAGCCCGGCAGCACCAGCAAGGCGAGCAGCAGGCCGCGCATCAGAACGGAGGCTCCTCTTCGAGGGGCCGGCGGCCGGTCGGGTTGAGCAGGGTGATGGTGTCGGGCAACAGGAAGAACCGCTCGTAGGCCACCGTGGGCACCTCATCGGCGCCGCGCCGCCCGACGGCCACCAGCCCGTTGGGGCCCGGCGGCGTGTCGAGGCTGGCGTAGGTGCCGCGGGTGTTGGTGTAGGTCAGCCCCGGCTGGGGGAGCAGGTCGTCGGGATTTCCGTTGAAAAACGTACGCTTGGCGCCTGGGTGGGCCAGCTCGAAGGAGGCGTTGATCACCGACCGCCCCTCGCAGTCGAACAGCCGCCCCGCCACCGCCCCGTTGCCCAGGTTGATGCGGGGCAGGCCCGCCGTCGGCGGGAAGCTCGTCCACGTCGCCTGGCTGATCACGGAGAGGTTGCGCAGGTAGTAGTCGCCCCCCGCGTCGGCCGTCAGATCGCAGGCCCAGTCGGCGTCGGCCGCCCCCGGAAAGTCCTCGGGGCAGGCGCCGGACTCGTCGCGCACCACGGGCACCGCGCACGGGTTGATGAAGAGGCCGTAGTGATAGGTCGGCACCCACTCGTCCAGGTCGCCCGTGATGCGCACGACCAGGCGCTGCCCGGTGGGGAGCGCGTCCACCGCGTAGCAGCCGCTCTCGGGATCGGGGGGATCGCACTCGACGGTCGTCGTGTCCGCGATGGGCGCCCCCAGGCCATCGACGCAGGCCTCCGTCAGCGCGCGCCGGGCGGCGACGTCGGGCTCGCGGCCCGCCACGTCCACGCAGGGGCTCGGATCGAAGGTCTGGTACGGGTAGAACCGGACCCGCAGGCCGACGGTCTGGTTGCCGTCACCGAAGTACTCGACCTTGCCCCGGGCCGGAACGGCGGCGGGACCCTCGGCGAGGGGTGCCGGATCGTCGAAGCAGCCCAGCGTCGGCCGGCTCTGGGGCCGGGGGACGTCCTGGCAGCTGAACGCGAGCTGGCGAGAGACATCGGGGGCGGGCACGCAGATGCCGAGCCGGCAGCGGGCCCCGTCCGCGCAGTCTGCGTCCCCGGCGCAGCCGTCGGGGTAGGGGGTCTGGGGCGGTGCCATGCCGCCGCCCCCGCCACCCGCGCCGCCCCCACCGGCCCCCCCTGCCGCGGCATCCGCGACGGGCCCGGCGTCGACCCCGCCAGCGCTGAGCTCCTTCTCCCCGCAGCCCGTGGCCGCCAGGACGACGAGGGCGGCCAGGGCCCCGACATACTTGATCATGTTGAACTCCCGGACCCCGGACGCCGCTGTCGGGGCGCCTTGATCTAGGTGGGGGCGCAGCACTGTCAAGGCGCTGGCGCCGGCGGAGGCGCGGCCGGCAGACCGGCCAGCAGGCGGGCACAGCGGGCGCCGACGGCGCCGGACTCCTGGGCGCATGTCGCGAGCAGCCGCCGCTGGGCCGGGCCGGGCGAGCGGGCCGCGACGCCGGCCGCCGCCAGCCGCAGCCGATCGCCCACCAGGCGCTCGAACCGCGCGGCCACGGCGTTCGCCCCCGCCTGCCCCCCGAAGACCTCGGCCAGCCGCAGGCGCTGGAGGCGCTCATCCAGGCTCTCGGCCGGATCCAGCAGCGGATCGAGCAGGCGATCCAGGCGATCCGGCGTCGCCTGCGAGGCCGCCTCGGGCGCCAGCAGGACCTCGGCCCCCACCCGCCGCGCGATGGCCGCCGGGTGCGCCAGCAGCGCGATGGCCTGATCCACCCCCGCGCCCGGACCGGCCCGCCAGCCCTGGATGAACGCCGCCACCGGCCGCTGCTGCCCGGGCCGCAGCTCCAGCGGCTCGCGCGTCTCGGCCGGGTAGCGCCAGCCACCGGCGGGGCTCTGCTCCAGCGGCAGGACGACCAGGCTGCCGACCGCCAGATCGTGGCGATGGGGACCCTCCTGGTAGATGACCAGCGTCGCGGCCGTCGGCGCAGCCAGATCGGCCACCCGCTCCACCGGCTGCTCGATCCCCAGCCCGGCCCGCGTCGGCTTCCCGGTCACGCGCGCGAGCACGAGGTACCGGGCGGCCCGCAGGACGTCGCCGGTGGGCCGCCAGGGGGTGCCCAGGTGGGCCCACGCCCCGGTGGCTGCCAGCCAGAGCGCCAGGGCGAGGCCCGCCGTCCTCACGCGCTGGCCTTCCGCGTCGCCAGCAGGCGATCCAGGGCGGCCCGCAGCCCGGGATCCGCCACCTCTGCGGTGCGCTCGTCGGGCCGGATCTCGACGGGCCGCGGGGGCGGGGAGGCCGGCGCCGCCCGATCCAGGGTCACGAGCCGCAGCTCCCGCACCGCCGGGATGACCTGCCGGATCCGGGCCCGCAGGGCGTGTCGCTGGTGGAAGACGGCGTCGCGCCAGTCGGCACCTCGCGCGCCGATGATGATGCGCTGGCCCTCCAGGGCGACGGGCTCGCAGTGCCGGGCGAGCATGGCGCCGCAGATCGTCCCCCACGCGAGGCGCAGCTGCACCAGCGGGGACTGCTGGCGGCGGGCCACCGGCAGGGTCACCGCGTCGAGGACCTCTTCGAGGCGAGCAGACTGGAGTTTTCGGTGGATCAGCATGGTCGTCTGGCGGGCAGGAGACCCGCCGGGGAGCGCGCTGTCAAAGGGTTTCAGGCGCGGTGTGCAAACCGCGTCGAGACCACTCGACTTTTTGCGTTGACCTGGAGTTCGGCTCTTGGTAAAAGGCCCGTCGCCCGTTGACCTTGCAGGCGCGTAGCTCAGGGGGAGAGCGCTTCCTTGACGTGGAAGTGGTCGGCGGTTCAAATCCGCCCGCGCCTACCAACGAGACGAGACCCGCCCCCACCAGGGCGGGTCGTTTTTTCTGCGCCCCGTTTTGGGGCGAAGATCACGAATCGGGCGCTCGGGTCTGGCCCGACGACCGACTGCCACGGGGAGCACGCCCGATGCCCAAGATGAAGACCAACAAGAGCGCCGCCAAGCGCTTCCGGGTCTCCAAGGACGGCAAGCTGCGTTTCAGCCGCGCCAACAAGCGGCACATTCTCACGAAGATGAGCAGCAAGCGGAAGCGCCAGCTTCGCTCGACCGGCACTCTGTGCCCGAGCGACATGAAGCTGCTTCGCCGGATGCTGCCCTACGCCTGAGCCTCGCGGCTCCAGGCTCGATCCACTCACTCAAACGGGCGCGCGCATGAACGCCGGCAGGACGCCGGGGCGTGTGACCTGAGGGGAGAAGACCCATGTCTCGCGCGAAGCGTGGTTTCAAGGCGCGCCGCCGCCACAATCGTGTCCTCAAGCTCGCCAAGGGCTACCGTGGCTCCCACAGCCGCCTCTTCCGCAGCGCGGTCGAGGCCGTGGAGCGGGCGCTGGTGTACGCCTACCGCGACCGCAAGCAGCGCAAGCGGGCCTTCCGCCGTCTCTGGATCGTCCGCATCAACGCGGCCGTTCGCATGCACGGCCTGAGCTACAGCAAGTTCATCGACGGGCTGCGCAAGGCCGGCATCGAGCTGGACCGCCGCGTCCTGGCCGAGCTCGCCATCAGCGACCCGGCCGCCTTCGGCGACGTCGTGAAGGCCGCTCAGGCCGCCGCCTGAGTCCGTGCCCTCCTAAGTATCGGCTTCCACTGCGAAAAAGCGAAACGGAACGTTGACAGTCCGGCGGCTTAGGCCGTATAGCAGGACTGCCCGAGCACCCGCCCGATGACGCGGTGGGCCGGGTGGAACTCCCGGGCGGCCCAGGACGACGGACGAGGATAGAGATGACCAAGGCGGACATCATCGAGCAGGTCTACGAGAACCTCGGCGGTCTCTCGAAGAAGGAGTCGGCCGAGATCGTGGAGAAGGTCTTCGAGACCATCAAGACGACCCTCGAGCGCGGCGAGAAGATCAAGATCAGCGGCTTCGGCAACTTCGTCGTCCGCGAGAAGAAGGAGCGCACCGGTCGCAACCCGCAGACCGGCGAGGAGATCCGCATCCTCCCGCGCAAGGTGCTGACCTTCAAGCCCAGCCAGGTGCTCAAGAACGCCATCAACGGCTGATCGAGCCATGACGCGGCAGCCTCCCATCCCCGAGAAGGACGCCTTCAAGATCGGGGAGGCGAGCACGCTCGTCGGCGTGCCGGCGCATGTGCTGCGCTTCTGGGAGCGCGAGTTTC
Organism: bacterium; assembly: GCA_041389985.1. GTDB lineage: Bacteria > Myxococcota_A > Bradymonadia > UBA7976 > UBA1532 > JACKDP01. Next base: position 321,788 of record JAWKQS010000003.1, on the reverse strand, counting down.
CTCCCTGCGACCCCGCAAGAGCCCTCGGGCCACCGACTGTACGCCCGGGGCGACGTGGTGCTCCTGCGCCACATCCGCACCCTCCTCCACGATCGCGGCTATACCATCGCCGGCGCCCGCGGTCTGCTGGCGGAGGGGACGGATGCGCTCGAGGCGGCCCTGGCTGCCCGGCCGGTCGAGGCGGCCAGCGCGCTCGAAGAGGCGCGCGACCAGCTCGATGAGCTGGAGGCGGCCCGGCTGCGCCTGGAGGAACAGCACCGGCAGGCCGAGAGGCCCTGGCCCGGGCCCGGGAGGAGGCGCCTTCTGGCGCGCCTCGACGCTGCGAGCCGAGCAGGCGCTCTCGCACCTGCGCGCGCGGCTGCTCGATGAGGTCGCCCAGCTGGAAAATCAGATCGGGCAGTAGAGGCAGATTGGACTTTCAGGTGTTGACAGCGGCCAAACGACCTGGTATTGTCCGCCTCCTTCGATCGGGGTGTAGCGCAGCCTGGTAGCGACTTGCATGGGGTGCAAGTGGTCGGAGGTTCAAATCCTCTCACCCCGACCCAAGGCCGTGGAGGCTCCCTCCACGGCCTTTTTTGCCCAAAAGTCCGGACCGCGCTAGATGGCGGAGCGGAGGAGTCGATGAACACGACGAGCACGCGCCCCAACGCCATCCGCCGCCTGTACGACTGGGTCCTGCGGTGGGCGTGGACCCCCCACGGCCAGATCGCCCTGGCGGTCCTCTCCTTTGCAGAGGCGAGCTTCTTCCCGATCCCGCCGGACGTCCTGCTCATCGCCCTCGTCCTGGGCGCGCGGGAGCGCTGGCTGCGCCTGGCGCTCATCTGCAGCGTCGCGTCCATCGCGGGCGGGCTGGCCGGCTACGCCATCGGCTGGGGGCTCTGGGCGGCGGTCGACCAGTGGTTCTACGCCTACGTCCCGGGCTTCACCCCCGAGAAGTTCGGCAAGGTGGCCGACCTGTACCGGGAGTGGGACTTCTGGGTGGTCTTCGTCGCCGGCTTCACGCCCATCCCGTACAAGATCATCACGATCACGGCGGGGGTGTTCAGCCTGAACCTGCCGATGTTCATCGTCGCGTCGGCGGTGTCCCGATCGGCCCGGTTCTTCCTCGTCGCCTGGCTGCTGCACCGGTACGGAGAGCCCATCAAGGGCTTCATCGACCGCCGCTTCAACCTGCTGGCCATCGCCTTCACGGTCCTGCTGATCGGCGGCTTCGTCCTGATCAAGGCGGTGCTGTGAACCGCTGGCTGCCCCCGCTGGCGATGCTCGCGGCCGTGGTGGCGTGCGGGCCGCCGCCGCCGACGGCACAGGCCAGGGCCGTCGGGGCCGCTGTCCATGGTCATCCGGCCGGCGGACGCCGACGAACCGCCGGACGTGGTGGGGGTCTGGTACACGGTCCAGAAGGGCGACTTCCTCACGGCGCTGGCCCAGAAGTACGGGGTGCCGCCCGAGGACATCATCGAGGTCAACGCCCTCGACCACCCCGAGCGCCTGGAGGTGGGGCAGCGGCTCTTCATGCCGGGCATCGAGAAGCTGGTGGCCCGCGCGGCGCCGCCCCCCGGGACGGGTCGCGCCCAGCAGCAGAAGAGGATCCGGCCCCCGGACCACCGGCCGGGCGCCGACGCGCTTCACCTGGCCGGTGACCACCGGGGAGCTCACCGTGGGCTTCGGCAAGCGGGGCGGGCAGGAGCACCGGGGCATCGACGTGCGGGCACCGCGCAAGACGCCCATCTACGCGGTGGCCGATGGGAAGGTCGTCTACAGCGACACCTCGCAGCCCGGCTACGGCCACCTGATCATCGTCCGATTCACGGCGGCGACGTGGTCTCCGTCTACGCTCATAACGAGCGCAATCTGGTTGACGAGGGCGACACCGTTCGGCAAGGTCAGAAAATCGCCGAGGTGGGAAGCTCGGGGAAGAGTCGAGAACCACACTTGCACTTCGAGATGCGAATGAAGGGCAAGCCCGTGGATCCATTGGTTTATTTGCCGGCTCGCTGACGCAGCGAGCGGCCTCTAGGCAGCTATCGACGGAGTGAAGGTGGACGTCAAGGCCCTCATCCGGGACGGACCGGACTTTCCCAAGCCGGGCATCCTGTTCAAGGACATCACGCCGGTGCTGGCCCACCCCGAGGCCTTCGCGGCGGTGATCGATGGCCTGACGGGGCTGGCGCGGGTCCATGGCGCGGACTGCGTGGTGGGCATCGAGTCGCGGGGCTTCATCCTGGGGGCGCCTGTGGCCCGGGCGCTCGGCGCGCCGTTCAACCCGGCGCGCAAGCCCGGCAAGCTGCCTGCGGCGACGCGCCGGATCGAGTACGCCCTCGAGTACGGCACCGACGCCCTGGAGCTGCACGCCGACGCGATCCAGCCGGGAGCGCGGGTCGTCATCGTCGACGACCTGCTCGCGACCGGGGGGACGGCCGAGGCCGCCTGCCGGCTGGTGGAGTCGTGCGGCGGCGAGGTCGCGGCGGTGCTGGCGTTCATCGAGCTCGCCTTCCTGGGAGGCGCGACGCGGCTGGCGCCGCACTCGGTGCACTGCCTGGTGCGTTTCTAGACGGTGAGCAGCGCGCCAGGCGCGGGTTCGCCCCCATAGCTCAGGTGGATAGAGCACAGGTTTCCTAAACCTGGGGTCGCAGGTTCGAGTCCTGCTGGGGGCGCTACAAGATACGAGCGGGGGCCTGGGCCTCTGCTCACGACGGCGACAGCGTGGCGACGCCGCCCGCCCCTCGGGGCCTGCAACGTCGCCCGGTTTCTGGCATCCAGGTCGGGCCGAGAGAGCGCCACAGGCGGGCCTTGGACGCCCAGCTCGGCGCGGGATCGATTGGAAGGAGAATCATGCGCCTCAGGGACATCAGCGAGCGCATTCGTGAGGTCATCGAGACCGAGCCGGAGCGCTTCATTGGCGGACAGGCCAACCACGCCCTCATCCAGGAGATCCAGGATGTGCAGCTCGTCTACCGGCCCGTGGCCGGCGCGAGCCGCAAGGAGGAGCTCCTGCCCTGGCTGGCGTTCACCTTCGAGCCGTTCGGCGGCCTCCTGGAGCCCTTCGGCGCCTACGCCGGCCGCTTCTGGGCGCTCCAGCGCATGCACCGCCAGCCCTCGGGCCTGCCGGAGCTGCTGACCTGGGTCGGGCGCGACCTGCCCAGCGCGGCGGAGGCCATCGCGCCGGACCTCTTCGTGAGCTTCAGCCACAGCCCGAAGGTTGAGAGCGTCATCCGCAAGCGGTCGGGGGAGGACGACGGCCTCGTCTTCTTCCACACCGGCGCCCTGATGGAGCCCGACCGGACCTGCCTGCCGGCCGAGTTCTGCTTGCCGGGCATCGCGGACGCCCTGCCGGAGGGCTTCGTGGAGGACGGCATCCCCGGGCTCGTCGATCTGGACGGCCAGCCGCTGCTCTTCCTGGGTGACCTGGTGTTCTACAACGGCTTTCGGACGGTGGACCGCATCCGCCTGCGGTCCTTCCTGCTCAACTGCGCCGCGGTGGGTCTCGTCACGCGGTATGTGCGCGACATCGTGCGCAAGACCGGCTGATCCCGGTCAGGTGTCGGGCAGATCTTCCACCAGCAGCGAGTACTTGAAGGTGGCGGCCCCCGGATCGGGGAACGTCATCGAGCGCACGGCCTCGACGATGCACGCGGGGAAGCGGTCCCCGGTGGGTCGGGGGCTGTGGAAGCCGGCGTCGAGCACCCGCCCGCGGGCGCCGACGTAGACGGTGATGTGGAACGAGCCCTCGACCTTGTGGGTCGCCCGGCACTCCCGGATCAGCTTCCGGTTGCCGCGGACGGCTTCGTAGCCCCACGCCGCGTCCATCTGCCGCGTGAGCCGTCGCGCCGCCTCGTTCCACGTGAACGGGAAGATGAAGCGGGCCGGGCCGCCCTCGGGGGGCGGGAACTCCAGGAACCGCGCGGTCTGGACGAGGCAGTCCTCGATGGCCCAGCTCCCCAGCGTCGACTCCGACACGAAGACCTGCTTGACGCGGCCATCGGTGCCCACCTCGAAGCTGAGCTGGACCTCGCCGTTGACGAAGCCGCCCCCCGAGTGCTGAAAGCAGTTGTTGAAGCCCGCGATCTGCGACTGGATCACCTCCTGGATGGCGTAGTCGGAGATGCGGCCCAGCAGGCCCTCGATCTCCATGCCGCCACCACCGGGGCCCTGCCGATCGGGGTCGTCGGGGGGCGGGCGGTGATCGAAGTCGGGCGGGGGCGGAGGCGTCGGGCCCTGGGTCCCGCAGCCGGCGAGGGCGAGGCTGGCGACGCCCATGAGGATGAGGATGCGCATGCCGCGAATCTACCGCTCGTGAGGGGGCCGGACAACCCGCCGGATGTCGCCGTGCTCGTCCCGGTGTACAACGCTGCCGCCTTCCTGCCGGTGACGCTCGCGAGCCTGCGCCGCATCCGGGGCGTGCGCTGCGAGATCCTGCTGGTCGACGATGGCAGCACGGACGCCTCGCCAGCCCTGCTCGACGAGGCGGCGCGGCGCGATCCGCGCTTCCGGGTCCTGCGCCGGCCCCATGAGGGGCTGGTGGCCACCCTGAACGCCGGCCTGGCGGCCACCGAGGCGCCCTTCATCGCCCGCCTGGACGCCGACGACGTGCTCCACCCCGACCGCCTCGCCTTGCAGCTCGCCGTGGCGCGGCGCGGCGTGGACGTGGTGGGCACGGGGGTCCGCTGCTTCCCGACCCAGCAGATCCGCGGCGGGCTGCGGCGCTACGAGGCGTGGCAGAACGGCCTGATCGACCACGAGGCGCTCGCCCTCGCGCGCTTCGTCGAGAGCCCCCTCGTCCACCCGAGCGTGCTCTTCGCGGCGGCCGCCGTTCGTGGGGTGGGGGGCTTTCGCGATCAGGGCTGGCCCGAGGACTACGATCTGTGGCTGAGGCTCTTCGAGGCCGGGGCCCGCTTCGCCAAGGTGCCGAAACTGCTGACCTTCTGGCGCGAGCACCCCCGACGCCTCACCCGGACGGCGGCCCACTGCCGCGTGGAGGCCATCCGGGCGTGCAAGGTCCACCACCTGCTCCGAGGACCTCTGCGAGGCGCCGCGGGCGTGTGGATCGCGGGGGTCGGCCCCGACGGCAAGGCCCTCGGGCGGGCGCTCGTGGCCGAGGGCGCGCGGCTGGCCGGCTGGCTGGACGTCCACCCCGGCCGCCTGGGCCAGCGCATCCACGGCGCTCTGGTCCGGCGGGCCGAGGACGTCGCGCTGGCGCCCGGGGAGGTGGTCTTGTCGGCCGTGGGCGGGCCGGGAGGGCGCGAGCGGGTGAGGGGCCTGTTCGCCTCCCTCGGCTGGATCGAGGGCCGCCACTGGTGGGCCGTGGGCTGAGGTGTGACGGTCGGGCCCGGCCGGTGTGGCCGAAGGTTCACGGCCCGCGCCGGCGGGCCGCGGGGCGGGCGCATCGGCGCGGTGGCACGGGACTTGATAAGCTGGATCCGCATCCCCTGAGACGAGGCGCCCGATGACGACCCGCTGCTCCCTCCTCGCCTTGACGGCTCTGCTGACCTCCACCCCGGCCCTGGCCCTGGAAGGCATTCGCTCGGAGAGCGAGTCGCTGGAAGGGCGCTTCGAGCTCGGCCCGCGCCTGACCCACCTGCGGCTGCGCAACGCCGCTGACGACACCCTGGACCTCGGTGGCCTGGGGCTCTACCTGCGCTACCGGATCTCGCGGCGCTTCGGCGTGGAGGGCACGCTCGACGCGCTGGTCGCGGACGAGCTGTCGAGCACCGCGCCCGGCGACGTGCAGCGCGTGACCAGCCCGCTCACGCTCTCGGCGCTCTTCTACCTCTTCCCCGACTCGCGCCTGCAGGTCTACCTGCTCGGCGGGGTGGGGACGGCGGCCCACCGGGTGGAGTACCAGGCCCTCGGCCAGCAGGTGGAGTACGAGACGGTGCTGGTGCAGGTGGGGGTGGGCGCCCAGCTCCGCCTCGAGGACATCCGCTTCGATTTCTCTTTGCGTTCTCTGGGGATGCGGACTGACGCCGACTCCGTCAAGACCACGGGCGTCGCCCTGCCGGCCGGCGTGTCGTACCAGCCGCGCACCCCGGACGACCAGCTCCAGGGCGCCATGATGACGCTGGGCGTGAACTGGGGCTGGTAGACGCCCTCAGTCGGGATCGATGGACTCGGGCGGGCGCTCCAGGCGGCGCTCGAAGCCCCGATCCGGATCGGCCCGATCCTGCGCCCCGCTCAAGAGCTGCAAGCGCTCGCCCTCGCCGACCGCCATGACCGCCGTGACCGCCAGATCGCCCGTGACGTTGACGGTGGTGCGGAACATGTCGAGCAGCCGGTCCATGCCCAGGATGAGGGCCAGGCCCAGCTCCGGGATGCCGGCGGTGGTCAGCACCATGGCCAGCGTGACCATGCCCGCCCCGGGCACGCCGGCGGCGCCGATGGACGCCATGGTGGCGGTGAGCACGATGCCGAGCTGGTCGCCGAAGCTCAGATCCATCTGGAAGACCTGGGCGATGAACACCGCGGCGACGCCCTGGTACAGGGCGGTGCCGTCCATGTTCACGGTGGAGCCCAGGGGCAGGACGAAGCTCGCGACCGCGTTGCTGGCGCCGAGGTTCTCCTCGGCGCACTCCATGCTGACGGGGAGCGTGGCCGACGAGGACGAGGTGGAGAAGGCCACGAGCTGCGCGGGGCGGATGGCCTGGAAGAACCGCCGCAGGGGGAGCCGCGCAATCAGCCGCACCAGCAGGCCGTAGACCAGCAGCGTGTGCAGCGCCAGCCCGAGCAGCACCACCAGGCCGTAGGCCAGGAGCGCCTTCAGGATGCTGAAGCCGCTGTTGCCCACCACATCGGCGACCAGCGCGGCGACGCCGTAGGGGGCGATGGCCATGACGATGTGGATGATCACCACCATGGCGTTCTGGATCTTGTCGAAGAACGTCACGACCACCTGGCCCTCGTCCTTGCCCAGGAGCGTCAGGGCCACCCCCAGGATCACGGCGAAGAAGATGATCTGCAGCATGTTGCCGCTGGCCAGGGCGCCGAGCGGGTTGGTGGGGATGATGTCGAGGACGTTGTCGAGGGCGGACGGTGCGGTGGCGGCGGCGGCGGCGCGGGCGCCGACGTCGCCGCCATACTCGGCGAGCAGGCGGGCGCGATCCGCCGGGCTGATGAAGGCGCCCGGCTCGATGAGGTTGGCGACCAGCAGCCCGATGCCGACCGCGACGGCGGTGGTCACGAGGTAGATGCCCAGCGTGCGCCCGCCCAGCCGGCCGAGCTTGCGCACGTCGCCCAGGCCCGCGACGCCTACGAGCAGGGACGCGAAGACCAGCGGCACGATGACCATCTTGAGCAGCCGCATGAAGACGTCGCCCACGGGCTTGATGAAGCTCGTGATCGTGTCGCCCACGGCGCTGACGGGGGAGGGCGTGGACTGGAAGCCGCCGCCCTCGAGGGCGATGCTCTTGATGGGGAGCCAGGCGGTCGCCTCGGCGCCGGGCTTCGGGTTGCCCAGGGCCGAGCGCAGCGCGTCACCGGCGAGGAGCATGCGCTCCGTCACCGTGAACCGCACCTCGGCCCAGACGGGGATGGTGTGCACCTGGCCGGCGCTGTCGGCCCGGTCCTCGGTGATCAGCGTGGTGCGGCGCAGCCCCACGCTGGTGGCGGGCAGGGCGACCTGCGTCGCCGGGTCGGCCCGGTCGAGGAAGACCTGGGCGCCCTTGACCCGGTAGAGGTCGTGGTCGAGCAGGTCGGACTTCGGCCCCAGCGTGATGCCGAGGACGACACCCACGGCCATGCCGATGAGGATCTTGGTGTAGACTTGCAAGCCAACCTCCTGATTTTAATGGAGGTTTCGGCCGGCGGGGGCCGGCCCTGCGGTGACGGCCCCGGGGTGATCAGCCGACCTCGGCGTCGATGGCGGCGGCGCGAGCGGCCGGCACCCCCATGCCGTCGGCGATGAGCTGCAGCACGACCAGCTCGTTGCGGTGCATGTTGAGGTCGGCCCAGGCGAGCTGCGCCGCCATCCGGTAGACCTTCTCGCCCACGCCCGCCGAGCGCAGGGGCCCGGCGGCCTGGCGCACGATGGCCTTCCACTGATCTTCCGTCGTGGCGGCCCTGGCACGCTCAAGCGCCGGCTCGGCGTCCTTGCCGGCGAGCCAGGGCAGCGAGTCGATCTGGTCCTCGAACTCGCTGCGCTCCAGCATGCTGAGCTTCTCGTCCGCGAAGACCACGAGGGCCAGGATATCGATCACGGCCTGCACGCCGCGGGCATCGAGCGACTTGAGCGCCGCGTCCGTGCCGAGCTCGTCGGCCAGCTCATCCCAGGTCATGGGTTCCTCCGTACAGCGACCGGGCGCACTGTAGGCACGGGTCAAGAGGTCGGTCAATGGCGAGGAACCCCTTTGCGGTCCGCGGGCTCGCGGACCAGGGGTGAGCGGAATTTCGCTCCCGCCGAGGGAGCCTGGGGCGGTAGCGTGGCGCAGGTTCCGGCCCATGGGGAGTGCTCGTGGACTTCAGCGCCCTGATCGACGCCATCGTGCGCCAGACGACCGTGCTCATCGCCCACCTGGCCACGGCCGCCGGCGTCCGTGCGCCGCTGGCCCATGTGGCCAACCAGGTCTTCCTGGAGCTCGTGCGCGAGCTGGAAGCCCAGGGCCTCGGGCGCAAGGTGGTGGCCGACATGTTCGGCATCGCGCTGCGCTCCTACCAGCTCAAGGTCCAGCGCCTGTCGGAGAGCGCGACGGATCGGCAGCGGACGCTCTGGAACGCCACCCTCGACTTCATCCAGACCAGCGGCCCCGTGAGCCGCACCCGGGTGATGCAGCGCTTCGCTCACGATGACGAGGGCCAAGTGCGCGCCGTGCTTCATGATCTGGTGGAGTCGGGGCTGGTCTACCGCACCGGGGGCGGGCTGGGGACGGCCTACCGCGCCGCGAGCCCGGATGACCTGGGGGAGGCCTTCGGCGAGGATCGCGAGGCCCTGGCGGCGCCCTATGTGTGGATGGTCATCTACCGGTGCGGTCCCGTCCGGCGCGAGGAGCTGGCCCGGCAGGCGAGCTTGCCGGCGACGGTGCTCGACGGCGTCGTCGAGCGGCTGGTGGCCGAGGGGCGGGTGCGCCGGACGGAGGTCGAGGGCGAGGACGCCTGGTCCTGTGAGACCTGCTTCGTGCCCCAGGGCACCGCCGTGGGCTGGGAGGCCGCCGTGTTCGACCACTTCCAGGCGCTGGTGGCGGCGCTGTGCATGAAGCTGAGCAAGGGGGCCATCCGCAGCCTGCCCAGCGACGTGGTGGGGGGGAGCACCTGGTCCTTCGACATCTGGCCCGGGCACCCCGACGCCGAGGAGGTCCAGGGCCTGCTGCGTCGGCTGCGCGGCGAGGTCTCGGCGCTGCGGGCGCGCGTCACGGCCTACAACGACACGGTCGGCCGCCCCGAGGGGGCCGATCGCGTGACGTTCTACCTGGGGCAGTCCATGGTGCGTGGGTCGACGGAGGAGGAGGCGGGGGCATGAGGGCGGTGGTCGCCATCGGCGTGCTGCTGGCGGGGCTCGCGGGCTGCGACGGTCAGCGCCCGGGCGGTGGGCGGACGGACAGCGAGAGCCACTGGCTCGAGCCCTGCGTGGATGACTCCACCTGCGGCGCGCTGAGCTGCGTCTGCGGCGTCTGCAGCCGCACGTGCACGCCGGCGGGCCGGGAGTGCCTGGGGCTGGGGCCGACGCGGCGTGCCGGTGCTGCCGCCGGCGTGCGGCGTGGCGGTGGCGGCCTGCACCCGGGCCTGCGACGAGGACGCCCAGTGCGGGAGCGAGGGCCTGGTGTGCGAGGCGGGCGCCTGCGTGCCGCCCGTGTCGGTGGCCCGGCCCGACGGCGGGCTCGACGGGGGCGGGGCCGACGCGGCCACGCAGGACGCGGCCATGCAGGACGCGGCGGCGCAGGACGCGGTCGTGCCAGACGCCGCCCGGGTGGACTCGGCCTGCCCGACGCCGCCCCGGTGGACGCCGCGCCTCCCGATGCGGCCGTCCCCGGCCCCGAGTGCAGCGATCCCGGGTCGACCTGCCGGCTCGACGCCGACTGCCCGAGCCAGGTCTGCAGCGCGCTGCTCCCGGCCGGCCCCTGCCAGTGCGTCGAGGCGGCGCCTCCGCCCGCGGTCGTGCCCGGCGGCGCGGGCTGCCTGGACGACGCCGCCTGCCCCGGGGCCCACTGCCAGGCCGAGGGGACGGACGCCCAGAACCAGCGCTGCGGCGGCCCCGAGCCCGTCGCGAACCTCTGCGTGCCCGACGCCTGTGCAAAGGACGCCGACTGCGGCGAGGGCCGCACCTGCGTGCGCGCCGGGGAGTACGGCCATGTGCGCGCCGCCTGCGTCCCGGCTACCTGCCGCGCCGACGCGGACTGCGTCGAGCACCCCGAGGGCCGCCAGCCGTTCTTCACCCCTGCTTCGTGCGCGGCTTCTCGTGCACCTACGCCATCGACACCTGCCGGGTGGACGCCGACTGCCCGCAGCGCGGCAGCCCGCGGGTCTGCCTGCCGTTGCCGGGGGGCGTGGGCACGGAGTGCGTCGTGGTCGAGTAGGCGCCGCGAGGCCCGGTCGCCCGGGCCGGGGTGATCAGCGCTTGTTCAGGTTCAGCCCGCCCGTGAACGCGTAGCTGACGTAGTCATCGAAGGCGAAGACCAGGATGCCGAAGGGCCGGTCGGCCGAGACGCGGTGGGGGCCATCCGCGATGGGCACATGGGCGAAGACGAACTCCGAGCCGGCCACCGGCGCCGCCACGCGGCCCAGGTCCACGGCCTCGCCGTCCAGCACCACCGACGCCCCCGCCGGTGCCACGATCGTCACGTAATCATTGAAGTAAGTGCCCGGCGCCAGGAACGTGTAGCTGATGCGGTACTGGCTCTCCGGGGGCACCAGGAAGATGGCCGGATCGCCGGCGTGGGCGCCGAAGGCCTGGAGCACGGCCGTCGACGACTGGCCGCTGACGATGCCCATGATCATCACCGGGCGATCGGCCTCGGCCAGCACCGCGCCGCGGGTCCCGAACTCGCAGAAGCCGCGGGGGCCCAGCTCGATGGTGTGCTCGTCGACGAGGTGATCGGCGCAGTCGGGCACGCCCTCGAAGCCCGGGGCCCGGGGATCCAGCGCGGCGAAGGGCCGGCTCAGCCGCACGCGGGTGCCCGGCTCGGTGCCGACGATCTTCCAGAAGGTCGCCTCGGTGGCGATCTCGGGGCTGCGCGTCCGCAGGATGGTGGGGACGAGGGCGAAGCGCGTGCCCCAGGTGTCCGTGGGCAGGAGCTGCTCCTCCAGGTGATCGCAGGCGCTCTGGTCCTGGGGGTAGAAGGTGCACTCATGGCCCGAGAAGACGGCGACGGGCTTGCTCGCCTCGACCCGCACCCCGGTGAGGTCGACGCCCCGAGGCAGGAAGCCGGGCAGCACCTCGGCCTTGCGGCTGAGCAAGTCGGCGACCTCGTTGCGCTGGAGCTGGAACGACACCACCTGGCCCTGGCGCTGGATGCGGCCGCCGGCCTCGGCTAGCAGATCCACGCCGGCGGGGAGCGTGACGTCCACCCGGGTGTCGTCGGCCTGGGCGACCACCGTGAGGGTGGCCGAGAGGCCGCTGAACTCCGACGGCGGGTTCGGGTTGCCGGGATCGGGCTCGTTGACGACGTCCGACCACGCCGGCACGCCCACGTTGACGTACTCGCGCCCCAGGGTCGGCACCGGGAACAGCAGGCTGGCGTCGTTGGAGTAGCTGTAGTTACAGCAGTAGGGACCGAACTGATAGACGGCCACGGGCCGGTCGGTGAGCACGCGGCGCGCGTGGGCGCGGATCTGGGTCGAGGGCGCATAGCCGTGGTGGGGCAGCAGCAGGACGGCCATCCCCCCGGGGGGGATCTCCAGGTCGTCGGCCTCGGCGAAGGTGTCCTGGACGATGCTGCGGGTGCCATCCCAGAGCTCCGTCCGCACCGTGACCGGCTGGGCCGGATCGAAGGGCAGGCCCACCGGCCGCACGGTGACCTCGGGGACGAGGGGGGCGATGGTGCCATCCGCGTCGAAGACCGACACCCGCACCGGGCCGTCCAGATCGGGGTTGGCCACGACGACGCCCAGGGGCGAGTCCGGGGTGCCGCCGAGGGGGGCCCAGGCGATGTTCGGCAGGTCCACCGCCAGGTACTCGCAGCCGAGGTAGCTGCGCGTGCCCTCGGCGGAGGCGCACTCGGGGTTCAGGCAGCGCCCCTCGCCGGCGCAGACGGTGCCCTCGGGGCAGGGGTCGCCGGGCTCGAAGCCGACCCCGGGGACGCACTCGGCCGGCCGCCCGGCGTCGAAGCAGGTGCGAGTGCCGGCGGTGCAAAGCCGCGGATCATCAGCACAATCGCCTGCGATGCACACCTGCCCGTCGCCACACTGATCCACGCCCCAGCGGCCCGCGTCGTCGCAGTACCGAAACGCGCGCCCCTCGCCGGCCTGCAAGCAGCTCCGCTCGCCCGGCATGCAGCCGGTGGCAGCGTCGCCGCCCGGGGTGGCGTCGGCCCCGGCGTCGACGGGAGGCGCTGCGGCGTCCGCGGGCGCCATGTCGGCCATGATCCCGCGCGCGTCCGCCAGCGGGCCCTGATCGACGGCCGGCGTGCCCGCGCTGCCGTCGTCGCAGCCGGCGATCCACAGCGCCACGACCCACATCCACCGCACCATCACGTGCTCCTTCACTCCGAGGCGATGCTGCACCAGGCGGGGAAGAAGTCGGGCAGACCCGCCGCCAGGTAGGGAGACTCGCCGGCGGGCAGGCTGCGCGGGTGGTCGAACATGAAGCGCCAGAGGAAGCGGAACTTCGTGTGCTCCTCCGACGGCTCGACCGGCGGGACCCCGTGCCCGGCGTCGTGGGTGCACTCCACCACGAAGTGGCCGTCGTCCACCAGGGCGTCGCGCAGCCGCATGGAGGCGTCATGGAAGCTGAGCGCGAGCCAGTCCGTGGGGCCGCCCCAGACCACCAGCGCCGGGTACTTGTTGGGCTGGGCCGCGTACTCCATGCGCCAGACCCCGAGCATGTCGCCCAGCCCGCCGCTGAGGACCTCGATGCTGGCGAAGTGCTCGGCCCGGTCGGTCATGGCGAGGCTCGTGAGCCAGAGCCCGCCCGCGCTCACGCCGATGCCGTAGACGCGGTCGCGATCGATGTTGAGCTGGTCGCCGACGCAGGCGAGCAGGTCGTCGAAGAAGCGCAGCTCGCCGTCGACGCCCCAGACCTCGGCGAAGGGCCAGGACAGGAAGTAGGCCTTGTCCCCGTTGGCGTTGCGCAGGGCGTCGGGCAGCACGGCGATGAAGTCCAGCTCCTCGATGGCGCTCTCGAGCTCCGCCTCCCGGACGAACGACGCCGACGAGGCGTTGAGCCAGTGCCAGGCGAAGATCACGGGCAGCGGCCGCGAGCCGTCGTAGGTGCTGGGCACCATCAGGCGAAACGTCCGCACCTGGTCGCCCGTGGCGAAGCCCTCGATGACCGAGGTGTCGGCGGTGGGCCCCCCGAGCAGGACCGGGCACGCCCCGTGGGAGTAGTCGGGGAGGGGCGGCAGGGGGGAGCGCGCTTCGCCGGCGGGCGGGGTGGCGTCCGGGGAAATGCCCATGTCTTCAACGGGTTGCGGCTCTGCGTCCGGGGTGTCCGGGGCGTCCGCCGCGTCGGCCGGGGGCGCCGCGTCCGGCGAAGGCGCGGCGTCCGCGGCGCGGGCGTCAGCGGGCGGCGTCCCCGCCGCGTCCTCCCGCGCGCCCGCGTCCTGGCCGAGCCTCGCCGGGGGCTCGGGGGCCTCCAGGCCCGTGCCGGCCTCGTCCCCGCAGCCCGCGAGGAGCAGCGCGAGGAGGAGGGGCCTCACTGGCAGGATCGGTGGGGGTGATCCGCCCCGGTGCCGGCCTCCGTGGAGCAGCGGAACTCGCCGTCATCGCAGACCGCCCAGTTGCAGCGGCGGTTGTCCTGGCAGGCGGCGTAGCTCATCTGCACGCGGTCACCATGGGGGACCGACCGGCCCAGCGTGCGGCTGTAGCAGGTGTCGCCGGCCGGGGCGGCCTGGCACTGGACGTGGCCATGATCAGCGCCCGGGCCCGCCTCCTGGCGGCAGATCCAGTCGCCGTCGTCGCAGACGGCCCACCGGCAGGTGCCCCCGCAGGCGTCGTACGCCATCTGGACGCGATCGCCGTCGGGGACGGAGCGGCCCAGGGTGCGGCTGCTGCACGCCGCGCCGGAGGCGGCGGGCGGCGGATCGGCCGGCGGCGCGGGGGCGGCGTCGCAGGCCGCCGCGGCGTGCGGGGCGCCGTCGCAGGTGCCGCCGCCCATGCACGTCCAGCCCCCGTCATCGCAGCGCGCCCACTGGCAGGTGCCGCCGCAGGCGTCGTAGTCCATCTGCACGCAGTCGCCGTCGGGCACCTCCTCGCCCACCGAGCGGCTGGTGCAGCCCCGACGAGCGGGTGCGGCGCCGCAGGCGGCGTGGCCGATCTGCTCGCCGCAGTCCCCCCGGTCGGCCGCGCAGGTCCAGCCGCCGTCGTCGCAGCGCGACCACTGGCAGGTCCCGCCGCAGCGCTCGTAGCTGGTCTGCACGCACGTCCCATGGGCGACCTGGCGGCCGAGGGTGGCGCTGTCGCAGCCCGCCTGCCCGCCGCCCGCGCCGCCACCGTCGTCCGGCGGGGGCGTGCCGCCGCCGGTGAAGAACGGCGTCTCGCGCCGCGACGCGGCCGGCGTCAGCTCCACATGCAGGTGATCGTGGTGGGGGTGCTCGCCGGTGTACTGCCGATCGCGGGGCGAGCGGCTGCCGCTCCAGATGGTCCGATCCCAGATGATGAGCTGCACGCCGATCTCGCTGGCATGCTCCACCAGCCAGTTGGCGATGGGATCACCCAGGTCGTTGTCCGCCGCGCCGCCCGACAGGGGCACGAAGATGTCAAGGGCGCGGCCGGTGCCGTGGACGGACATGCCGGAGCTGCCCCGGATCTGGCGGCACGCGTAGCCCTCGAAGCTGCGGGCGCCGCGGAAGTTGGCCACCACGTACTCGCCCAGGGCGCGGGCGCCCGCCGTCAGGCCGCCGGTACAGTTGCGGCCGCCGCTCCACGACGGCGCGCCGGTGTAGGGGATGGCCCGCGCCTCGCCGGCGCTTCGGGTGGCGGGGGGCAGCGCCCAGCGGCCCTGCCGGGCGATCTTCTCTTCGACGGCGGCCGACAGCGAGATGGCCTCGTCCTGGTGCGACTCGGCCCCGTGGGGGTCGTCGTCGAAGCCGGGCGTCCCCTCCGGGGCGCGCTCGGCGATGAACTCGAACCGCGCGAACTCCAAGGCATTTCCGCCACGGAGGCGCAGCGCGAAGGCCGCGCTCGGCGCCTCGATCACCGCCCCGCGGTGGACGGGCTCGTCGTCGATGGGCACCACGGGCGCCCAGTCCGTCCAGACCTCGCCCAGCAAGAGCTGGTACTCGAGGGGGCTGCCGGCCGGATCCACATAGCGCAGGTCGACGGCGTGGAACGCCCGGGCCGGCACGACGGCGTGGGTGCCCGAGGCGAAGGCTGCGGCCACGGCGTCCGCGTCCAGCAGGTAGGCCAGCTCATGCTCCGTCGCGGCCTCGACGGTCGGCGCGTCGTCCGGTCGGTCCACGGGCGGATCCGAGCAGCCAGGCAGGGCTGACAGCCAAAGCACGCTCGTCCAAAGCAGTCTCCGCACGTGATCCCCCAGGGTCGACAGGTGGCGAAGCCAGCATGAGCAGGTTTCGGGCCAGGAAGCCAGGGCGGGCGGGCCCCGTCGCGCCGTTGCCGGTGGGGTCTCGCGGGACCGGACCACCGGGGTCCACGTGCCCCACCGGGACCTGGATGCCACACTTCGCCCACCAGGGATGGGGCCTTCGGAGGCGTCCAGCCACGGCATGTGCCTTGCTCAACGTCGCAGGGCGACCAGAGGGGGAAGCATGCGACCGACGTCCGTCCTGATCTTCGCGGCCCTGGCCGCCCTGCTCACCGCCTGCGCCGGCGAGGAGCCGGGCACCTTCGTCGACCACGAGACGCCCGAAGACTTCATCGTCACGAAGTCCCAGGTTCCGGGCATCCCAGGCACCTTCGATCGCAACCACGTCATGGATGACGCCTTCTTCGCGGCGCCCGACGCCGTGACGGTCGCCCAGGTCCAGGCCTTCCTGGAGTCGACCCCGTACGGCCGCCGGTGCTTCCTGGCCGACGAGACCGTCAACGGCCGGTCCGCGGCCCAGGCCATCGTCGAGGGCTCCCAGAGCGAGGGCGTCAACCCCGTGGTGATGCTGGCTCGCATGCAGGTCGAGAAGAGCCTCATCGCCAAGAGCAGCCGGCCCTCCCAGAGCAGCGTCGACTACGCCTTCGGCTGCGGCTGCCCCGACGGTCGCGCGTGCAACTCGGCCTACCGCGGCCTCGACAAGCAGATCGCCTGCGCGGCGCGCACCCTGCGCCGCCACTACGATGGCTCGGCGGCCGGCACCAGCCCGTGGCTGAAGGGCGTCAGCAAGCGCACCCTCGACCCCCTCACGGTGGTGCCCGCCAACCACGCCACGGCCTCCCTCTACAGCTACACGCCGTGGGTCCTGGAAGGCCGGGGCGGCAACTGGCTGGTCTGGAACGTGACCTTGAAGTTCGGCCAGCACTTCCAGCGCGTCGGCGCCGATCTGCGGGCGGACGCCCCGGGGGCCGCGCCGGCGCCGGCCAACGCCTGGATCGGCGACGTCTGCGCCTCGGATGATCAGTGCCGCTTCACCGGCGGGCGCACCGGCACGTGCCAGCGCTTTGGCACCTTCGGCATGTGCACCCTGAGCTGCGAGGGTCTCTGCCCGGACGCCCCGGGCCGCGGGACGACGTTCTGCGTGGACGGCGACCTGTTCGGCGAGCCCGACGCCGGGGGCCTCTGCGCGCGGCAGCCCGGCGTCGACAACGCCTTCTGCGCCGCCATCCCCGGCACCCAGGCCCGCAGCGTCAGCCGCCACGTGGGCAACAGCTCGGCGTCGGCCCGCACGGCCCAGGCCTGCGTCCCCGTGGAGCTCGACGATCCGGTGGCCGACGAGCCGCCGCCCCCCGCCGAGGCGCCCCCCGCCGAGTCGCCGGCCGAGCCGCCGCCGGCCGCCCAGCCTCCGGCGGAGTCGCCGCCCCGGGAGAGCGCGCCCTCCAACGACTGCGGCGGCCTGGACTTCCTGGGGGAGTGCCGCGGCGACGTGGCCTGGTGGTGCGATGCCGGCCAGCTCCGGTCCCGCGACTGCGGCTCCGAAGGCCTGGGCTGCGGCTTCGTGGATCAGAACCAGGGCTGGTACTGTCTGCCGGCGCAGGCCGCGCCCCCGCCCCCCGCGCCCGAGGCGGGCGGCTGCGGTGACATCGACTGGTTCGGCGAGTGCCGCGGCGACGTGCTGGTGTGGTGCGACGGAGGCCGCCTCCAGCAGGTGGACTGCGCCGCCTCCGGCAGCGCCTGCGGCTTCGAGAGCGAGCAGGTCGGCTACACCTGCCTCTGAGCGGGCTGGCCTCCCAGCGAGGCGGCCCTCAGCGGGCGAAGACGGCCTCCACCAGCGCCCGCACCTCGGCCTCGCCGAGGCCTGGCTCGGGCACCATGTCGAACTCCCAGGCGATGTTCTGGCGGCAGCGCAGGATGACCGCCTCGGGCCCGTGGCCCAGCCGGCGCAGCAGGCCGGCGCGGTGCTTGAGCTCTCGGCGGTGCTGCTCGTTGAAGGCGGCGGTGTCGCGGACGACCGGGGCGTCCATCCAGTCAAAGGGCATCGGCGCGTCCTCCAGGGGCGTGGTGGCAGGACCTTAGCACGCTCCCCGTCAGCCGGGCAGCGTGAACCCGATCTCCAGGCCGCCCCCGGGCCGCGGGCGCGCCTCGACGCGGCCGCCGTGGGCGTCGACGATGCGCCGGCAGAGCGTCAGCCCCAGGCCGGTCCCGCCGGTCGCCCGGGCGCGGCTCGCGTCGGCCCGGAAGAAGGCGTCGAACAGGCGGGGCAGGTCGGCCTCGTCGACGCCCGGGCCGCGGTCCAGGACGGCGAAGCGCCAGCCCGCCTCGGCGGGGGTGGCCCGCAGCAGCAGCTCGCCGCCGCCGTGCCGGACGCCGTTGTCGAGCAGGTTGGCCAGCACCCGCCCCAGCAAGCGGGCGTCGCCGGCCACCGTCCCGGCCTGCGCCTCGATGGCCAGCGTCGCCTCCGGGTGGCGGCGGGCGAAGCGGCCCCGGGCCTCCTCCACCACCGTCTCCACCGCCAGCGCCGCCGGCCGCAGGACGAACCCGCCCTCCTCCTGATCGAGCCGGGCGGCCGCCAGGATGTCCTCGATCAGCGCCTCGAGCTCGGCCACGTCCTGGCCCAGGCCGGCCAGCGGCGGCGGCAGCGCGCCCTCCTCCTCGGCCCACTCCAGGCCCACCCGGATGCGGGCGAGGGGGGTGCGCAGCTCGTGGGACACATCGGCCAGCAGCGCCTGCTCGCGGGCCCGGGCGTGCGCGATTCTCTCGGCCATTTCGTCAATGGTTCTAGCCAGATAGCCGATCTCGTCCGGGCGGCTCAGGCCCGTGCGGGCGCTCCAGTCGCCCTCGCCCAGGGCACGGACCGTCGCCGCGATGCCCTCCAGGGGGCGGGCGGCCCGGCGCGCGGCCGGCCACGAGAGCAGGGCGAGCAGGCCCAGCACGCCGCCGACGGCCCACGGGAAGATCGGCCCCTTCGGGTGGCCGCGCCACCGGCTCACCAGGTACGCCTCGGGGCCGAGCGGGGCGCCGTAGACGTGCCCGAAGCCCACCGCCTGGGGCTGCTGGAGCGCGGCGGCGTCATCGGCAGCCAGCGCCTCCGGAGGATCGACGCCCACCCGGCCGAGGGGTCGGCCGTCGCGCCGGTACACGGCCACGTCCATGTTCATGAGGTCGGCGAAGTCGGCCAGGCGGCTCTCCAGCCGGGCGGGGTCGGCCAGATCGCCCCCCAGCTCCCGCTGGAGGGCCGCCGCCAGCCGCTCGGGGGAGCGGGCGAAGGGTGACTGCTCCCGGAAGTACCAGGCGACGCCGCTCAGCAGCAGCGTCGTGGCCAGCAGGACCAGCGCGCCATGGCGATAGAACCGCCAGAACAGGCGGCCGTGGTGGCGCGACCTCATGGCTGCGTCATGAAGAGGTAGCCCACCCCGCGCACCGTACGGATGAAGCGAGGCTGGCGGGAGTCATCGCCGAGCTTGGCCCTCAGGCGCGAGATGTGGACGTCCACGGACCGGTCGAAGGCCTCCTCGGCGTTGCCGCCGGCCAGATCCATGAGCTGCTCGCGCTCCAGCACCCGCCCGGCCCGGTCCGCGAGGGCGTAGAGCAGGGCGAACTCGTAGCTCGTCAGATCCACCACCTCGCCCGCCAGCCGCGCCACCCGGCCGCCCGGATCGAGGACCAGGTCGCCCTGGACGAGGGGGCGAGCGGCCGGCCCGGTCTGGCCCCGGGCGCGTCGGACCGTCGCCCGGATGCGGGCGAGCAGCTCGCGGGGGGAGAAGGGCTTGGCCAGGTAGTCATCGGCCCCGAGCTCCAGCCCGATGACGCGATCGGCCTCCTCGCCGCGGGCGCTCAGCATCAAGATCGGCACGTCCGTCTCGCGCCGGAGGGCCTGGCAGACCTCGATGCCCGAGCGCCCGGGAGCATGACGTCCAGGAGCACGACGTCGAAGCGGTGGCGGCGAGCCAGCTCCAGGCCGGCCTCGCCGTCCCGGGCCACCGTCACGGCGAGGCCATGGCGATCGAGGTAGGCGGCCGTGAGATCGGCCAGCCGGTGGTCGTCCTCGACCAGCAGGCACTGCAGCAGGGGCTCGGTCATCCGCTCCTCCGGGGCGCCAGGACGCGCCAGCCTATCACCGCTGGGTGCGCTCCCGAACCTGCTGGGCGACGGCGGCCCGCTGCTTCGGGGTGAGGATGCCGTGGAGCTGGAGGCCCGCGTCGGCCGCCTGGTGGGCCAGGCCGCGCAGCTCGTCGATGCGCTCGTCGATGAGGCGGTGGACGGTGGCCGCGTCGGGCTTCTCGGTGCTCCACTGGTCGAGCAGGGCGGTGTGCAGCTCGCCGCGGCCCTCGAAGACCTGCTCGGCCGACTGCACGAGCCCGTCCTTCACCGCGAAGATCCGGTCGCGCTGGCCCGCGTCGGCCTCCAGGTCGTCGAGCATGTCGTTCAGGCGGAAGTCGATGAACTTCTTCATCTTTTCGATCTTCATCCCGTGGCCGCCGCGGTGCCAGAAGGCCATGGCGCCGCCCGCGGAGGCGAGCAGGCCGAGGGTGGCGATGGCGGCGATGAGGGTGCGCTTGCGCTTCATGGGTCACTCCTGGGCGGCCGCGCCGCCCGGTTGCGGCGGCCGCAGCCGCCTGGGTGAGCATGACCATGACCCCCGGGTCTGAAGCGGGCTTTTCGCGTTCATGAAGGAACATGAAGCGGGCCGCCGCCGAAGAAAATGCGGGCTCGATGCACTTTTTCTGCGACACGCGGCTCCACTGACCGATGGGTACTGGCAGGCCTCGCCTGCGCCACGTACCCGGAGGTCCTCGATGATGTTCTCTCTGCTCGTCCACGGGGTGCTGCTGCAGCCCACCCTCGATCACCTGCTCGACCGCGCCCTCTTCGAGCCCGACGGCAGCTTCGACGCGCCCACCGTCGCGCGGGAGCTGCGGCGCCTCTGCGCCGCCGAGGAGCCGGTGGCCTGCCTGCTCCTGAGCCCGCCCGTCGACGCGGCGGCCGCCGAGGCGTGGTGCGCCACCGGCGATCCCGACGCCTGCGCGCTGGTGGCCTGGCTGGCCCGGGAAGAGCCGCCCCTGGTGGCCCGGGCGCGGCAGCGGGCCGCCTGCGCCACGGGCGGCGGGCAGGCCTGCGTCCTGGCCGCGGTCTTCGGCGCCGTCACCCCGGCCGAGGGGGCGCGGATCGCCGAGGCCGCGTGCCGCGAGGGCCACCCCCTCGGCTGCCTGCTGCGCGCCCGGCTGGAGCCCGACCGGACCATCCGGCGCGCCCAGCTCACGGCGCTGTGCGAAGAGGGGGACCGCCGCGGCTGCCGGCGGGCGCTGGCGCTGGCCACCGGCGCCGAGGCGGCGCGTCTGCGGGGCCTCGCCTGCAGCCTCGGGGAGGCCGCGGCCTGCCGGGGCACCAGCGCCGCCACGGGGGCTCAGGGGCGGCCAGCTCCACCTCGGCGGTGAACGCCCCACCAGGGAGTAGCCCCCCTCGACGGTGGCCTGGAAGCGGCCCGCCACCACCCCGCCGGGCGACGGATCGTAGGCGTCCAGCTCCACCTGGCCCTCCAGCAGAGCGGGGAGCTGCTGGTCGTCGCGGTCGCCGACCACCGTCCCCACCTCCGGCAGCGTCCAGGTGCCGGGGCCGAGCGTCTCCGGATCGGGCAGCACGAGCTGGACGGGCACCTGCCCGTCCTGGGCGACATACTGCACCGCGAGCTCGCTCTGGCCGAGCCGGGCGCGGGTGCCGGCGAAGGCCAGATCGTAGATGCGCCCCACGCTGCCCCGCAGCGCGGGCTCGGGGGTCGCCTCCCCACAGCCGACGAGCAGGGCCGCCGCCACCAGCCAGGCCCTCACCGCAGCACCTCCCGGGTCGCGCCCTCCACGACGAACTCGAAGGCGTCGCCGACCGGCCGGCTGCACCGCCACGTCACCACGGCCTGCCCCCCGCCGTCGTAGGCGAGCTGCACGTCCTCGCCGCACAGACCCTCGCCGCCGGGCTCCACCACCTCGCGTGTCCACTCGCCGTCGGCTTGCCAGGCGAAGACCACCGCGTCCTGCTGCGCCGAGCAGCCGGCGTCCCCCACACGGCCGCATCGCCGCCAGGCGAGCGTCACGAAACCCGCAGGAGAAACGGCCACTTGCACGCCTTCGCCCTCCCGGAAGCGGGCATCGCCCACCGCCTCGAAGCGCCAGGCCGCCAACGCGGTGAAGTCGGCCTCGGGCGGGAGGCTGGCCAGCATGGGGCGGCCGGCGGCGGCATCGTAGAAGCTCACGAGGGTGGTGCCATCGGCCGCGAACGCCAGGCCGGGGCGGTGGCCGGCGGGCAGCTCCCACAGCCGGACCTCCGCGAAGCCATCGTCTCGCTCGCGGCGGGCCCAGATCCCCAGGCGGTCGGCGGTCTCTTCGACCGGGTTCTCGTCGACGAGCACCGCCCGGCCGGCGGGATCGAAGCCCGCGACGGTGTGGTCGCCCGCCCCGCGGCCAGCGTCCACGGCCTCAAGCGCGAAGCCCCCGGGCCCGCCGCGCGCGATCTCCAGGTCCGCCCGGGCGCGGTCGTCGCGCTGGATGGACCCGGCGTGGACGTCCTTCCAGGCCACCAGCGTGCGCCCGTCGGCCGCGAACGCGAGGGCCGGCCACTGGCCCACCACCGTCCCGAAGTCGGAGGCGGCGTCACCGGTCGCGGCGTCGCCGCTCTGCTGGACGAGCACCTCGGGGGCGAAGCCGGTCGAGGCGCGGGCGAGGGCCAGATCATGGGCCCCGCAGTAGCGGGCCATCACGTCCGGCTCCCCGGTGCGCAGGGCGAGCACCAGATCGCCGCTGGGGTCGAAGGCGGCGGCAACGCCGGTGGGATCGCCCAGCTCGATGGGGGCCGCGACCTCGGTGGTGCTCCACCCCCCCGCCGTGGGTCGCGCCACCAGCAGCGGCCAGCGGATCTGGTCGCCCGCCGCCTCGCCCAGGCCCGCGCAGGGGCCATCGGGCCGGCCGGTGGCCGAGAACACCGCGAGGGCGAGCGCGCCCGCCGGCGAGCGGGCCAGGGCCGCCTGCAACCCCACGCCGCCGGTGGCGATGGTCGTTGTCGTCCAGGGAGACGTCCGGGAGGGCGGGGGGCGGGGGGGGGGCGCGCCCGGTTCGGGGGGGGGGGAGGCCTCGCCCCCGTCATCACAGGCCGCCAGGGCCAGCAGCCACACGAGTCGCTTCATGCCGCCTCCGCCGATCACGGGACCATTCTCCTGTCGGGGCCCGGCGTGGCGCCAGGGCAGAGGGGCCGAAAAAAAAAGGGGGCGACAGTCGCCTGCCGCCCCCGGGTTGATTGTTCTTGGCTTTCGCTCCAGAAGGTCGACCCTCGTCGAGGGCCGGTGCGACGTTCGCCACTCACGCGCTGCGTGGGTGGGCGTCACGATGCGTCAGCGCCGACCCCCTCCGAGGTGACACGGTTCGCTCATACGCACTGCCCTCCTCCGGCAACCGCCGGCACCCCGGGGTGAGAGATCCAGGTCGCGACTGGACCAACCGCGCGCGAGGTGTTCAACCAGGATGGAGCCCCCCGCGGGGGCATCCGCGTCTGCGTCGAGACTCGGACCATTCCGGGGCTCAAGAGCCCGCTCGACGCCGTGGCAACTGGACCGGTCCTCCGTGCCGAGGAGAAGAATAGCAATCGGCCGCGGCCCATTCCAAGGCCGGGGCCGGCCCCGAGATTTTTTTCTTCTCTCGCGCCGGGAGGGCGACCTGGCGCAACCTTGGGGCCTGCCGCTGGTTGCAGCACACCGGACCTGGACCTGACCTGGAGGGAGGCGACGATGCGCGGATGGATGCTGGGGCTCGGGGCGCTGGCGCTGCTGGCCGGCTGCGACGACACCGACGATGACAAGGGCGCCCCGGCGCCCGTACCCGAGGCCACCGGCCCGACCTTCCACGCCGACATCAAGCCGCTGGTCAACGCCCAGTGCGTCTCGTGCCACCACGAGGGCGGCGCGGCACCCTTCGCGCTGGAGACGGCGGAGCAGGTGGCAGCCATGGCGCCGGCGGCGCTCGCCTCCATCGAGGCCGGCCGCATGCCCCCCTGGCAGCCCGATCCGGCCTGCCGCCACTACCGGCGCGAGCGCATCCTCACCGCGGAGCAGAAGGCCACCTTCAAGGCCTGGGTCGAAGCGGGCAGCCCCGCCGGCGAGCCGACCCAGGCGGAGGAGCAGGCGCAAGTCATCGACTTCGTTGCGGATATCTCGACGTCTCCCGCCGAGCCCTATGTGGCCGACACCGAGCGCCCGGACGACTACCGGTGCTTCGCGCTCGACGCGGACTTCGCCGAGGACACCTTCCTGGCCGGCGCTCAGGTGGTCCCCGGCGACAAGGCGGTCGTCCACCACGTCCTGGTCTACCTGGTCCCGCCCGAGAAGCTGGCCGCCCTCGAGGCCCTCGACGCCGACGACGAGGGCCCCGGCTACACCTGCTACGGCGGCACCGGCCTGGGCAACACCGGCCCCATCGTCGGCTGGGTGCCCGGCATGCAGCCGAACTTCTACGAGGAGGGCATCGCGCGCTATGTGCCGGCGGGCAGCCGGATGGTGATGCAGATCCACTACAACACCCTGGCCGCCGCGCCCGCGCCCGACCTCACCACGGTGCAGTTCCAGACCTACGACGGCCCCCAGCCCTATGTGATCGACACGAAGCCCCAGGCCAACCTGGCCATCGAGATCCCGGCGGGCGACAGCCAGTCCGAGCAGGTGCGCGAGTTCACCAACCGCGGCACCGAGCCGCTGGAGGTGGTGGGCGTCGCGCCCCACATGCACGTCCTCGGGCAGCGCATCAAGGTCGAGGTCATCCGCGCGGACGGCGGCGAGGAGTGCCTGATCGACATCCCCGACTGGGACTTCAACTGGCAGCAGAGCTATGAGTTCCTCGATGGCGAGCGGGTGGTCATCGCCCCGGGCGACAAGTTCCGGCTGACCTGCCTGTACGACAACTCGGCGGCCAACCAGCCCGTGGTGAACGGCGAGCAGCTCGAGCCGCGGGATGTGGAGTGGGGCGAGGGGACGCTGGACGAGATGTGCCTGAACTTCGTGACGGTGGTGAAGGCCTTCGAGGCGCCCACGGGCAACGCCTTCGAGACCTGCCGGGCGTCGTGCGCGGGCGACAGCGCCTTCGGCTGCGTGGCCAACTGCATGGCCGCCAGCCCGGACTCGGGGGAGTGCGTCATCCCCCAGCTCTTCGGCGGTGGTGGCTGCGCCAACGCCTGCGTGCCCCAGGCCCTCGCGGCGCGGGGCTGCCTCGTCAACTGCCTCACCGACAGCCTCGGCGCCGGGGGCGGCCTGGCGACCTGCATGGCCGAGGTCTGCCCCGAGGTCTACACCCCCCTGGCGACCTGCATGGACGCCGAGATGGCCGATGGCTCCTGCGACGAGGCCCTGAGCGCGTGCGCCGGGGGCTGACGGCCTGGGGCCTCGCGCTCTGGCCCACCCTGGCGGCCGCCCACGGCCCCGCGCCCGCCGCCCTCGGGACGGCCGGTCCCGCCTCCGATCCCGCTCGCGTCGTCCACACCAGCATCGGCCTTGCCGTCCGCCGTGGCGATGGCGCCTACGGCTACCGCTGTCCAGGGGCCTGGGGCGAGGAGGACCGCGTCGCGCCCGCCGTCAGCCTGGCGGACGGCACCGTGGTGGTGGCGGCGGGGGGCGCGGCGTACCGCAGCCCCCCCGGCGGCTGCGGCTTCGCGTCGACGCCCCTGGCGGGGGCGGGCACCGTCGCCGCGGTGGTGGTCAGCGCCGAGGGGGACGCGGCCTGGGTCGCGACGCGCGAGGGGGCCGACTCCTCCATCTGGCGGGTCCCCGCCGAGGGCCCGGCGGAGCGCCGCTTCGCCCTGGCGGACGCCGAGGTGACCGATCTGGCGCTGGGGCCGGCGGAGCTGCTGGCCGCCGCGGCGCGGCCCGAGCCGATGGTGATCGGGCTGGGCGCGGGTGAGCCGCGGCGGGAGGTCGTCCAGGTGGGGCCGGCGTCATACCTGGGCCTGCGGGCGCAGGGCCGGTTTCTGCACGCGACGCTGCCCGAGGGGCCCCGCCTGTTCGAGCGCCGAGAAGACGGGGACGTCGAAGTATTACGGGCGTTTACGAGCCTGAGAGGCCCCGTGGTCGAGGGCGAGGGCCTGCTGGCCCTGACGGACGGGGTGATCCAGGCGCGCGGCCCGGGCGATGACGCCTTCGTGGCGGGGGACGAGACCCGCTGGACGTGCCTGGAGGAGGTGGCGGGGCAGATCTTCGTCTGCGCCGATCGCCGGCTGCATCGGCGCGTGGCGGGTGGGCTGGAGGAGGTCTTCCGGCTGGAGGACCTGGTGGGCGTCGACTGCGAGGCCCTCGCCGCCTGTGAGAGCCAGTGGCTCCACTTCGGCGGGGAGGCGGGCCTGGTGCGGCTGGACGCCGGGATCGAAGACGCGGGCCTGGCCGGGGTGGACGCGGGGGCGGGGGCGGCTGGCGCCGAGGGCGGCTGCGCCCAGGCGCCGGGCCCGGCGACGCCGTGGGGGCTGCTGCTGGTGCTGGCCGTGCGGCGGCGGCGTCAGGGGCGGCGGTAGACCCGGGCCCGGGTCCGGCCCTCGGCCACCAGCAGGCCCGCGTCCGTCCAGGCCTTCAGGCGGGCCGAGGCCGCGCGGGCGTCCAGATCGTAGAGGGCGGCGACGCTGGCCGTGGTGAGGACGCCGTCGGCCCTGAGCAGGGCGTCCGCCGTGGCGGGCAGGCCGGGCTCGCCCGCGACGCCGGGCTCGGGCTGGTCGTCGTCGGGCGGCGAGGACGCCAGCTCGTCCGGCGGCCCGTCGTCGGCCTCGGCCTCGCCCACCGACGCGAAGACCGCCTCCAGATCCTCGCGGGTGAGGGCGTCCACCACCATCCGCTCGGCGTCCACGGTGGCCTCGGCCAGGGCCCGCTTGCGCGCCTGGAGCTCCAGGATCTTCTCCTCGACGGTGCCGCGGGCGACCAGCTTGTAGACCATGACCGGGCGGGTCTGGCCGATGCGGTGCGCGCGGTCGGTGGCCTGCTGCTCCACGGCGGGGTTCCACCAGGGATCCAGGTGGATCACATGGTCGGCGCCCACGAGGTTCATGCCGGTGCCGCCTGCCTTGAGGCTGATGAGGAAGAGCGGCGGGCCATCGTCGGCGTTCCAGCGCGTCTGCAGCTCGCCGCGCTCCTTCGTGGCGCCGTCGAGGTACAAGTACTCGATCTTCCTGGCTTTCAGCCGAGGCTCAACGCGCTTGAGCAGGGACGGCCACTGGCTGAAGACCAGGGCGCGGTGGCCCTCCTCCACCAGGGCATCCACCAGCTCCATCAGGCGATCGAGCTTGGCCGCGGACTCGACGCCGGCCACCTCGGTCGCGGGCAGCAGGTGCGGATCGCAGCAGGCCTGGCGCAGGCGCATCAGGGCCTCCAGGACCTGGAGCGTCGCCCCGCCGACGCCGCGCGCGTCCACGGCGCCCAGGATCGTCGCCCGCCAGGTCTCGCGGATCTTCTCGTAGAGGCGCCGCTGCGCGGGGCCCAGCTCGCAGTAGACCACCTGCTCCTGGCGCGGCGGCAGCTCGCGGGCCACCTCGTCCTTGAGGCGTCGCAGGACGAAGGGCCGGATGCGGCGGCGCAGGGCGGCCAGGGCGACGTCGTCCTGGTGGCGCTGGACGGGGTTGGAGTAGCGCCGGCCGAAGGCCGTCTTGCTGCCGAAGAAGCCCGGCATCACGAACTGGAACTGGCTCCACAGCTCCATCAGGTGGTTCTCGACCGGGGTGCCCGTCAGGGTGAGCCGCGTGGTGGCCTTGAGGCTGCGGGCGATGCGGGCGATCTGCGCGAGGGGGTTCTTGATGGCCTGGGCCTCGTCGAGGATGGCGACGCGCCAGGCCCGGGGCGCCAGGACGGCCTCGTCGATGCGCAGCAGCGCGTAGCTCGTGACCACCAGGTCCACGTCGGCGGGGGCTCGCCGCGGTCGCTGCCGTGGTGGATGGCGACGCGCAGGCCCGGCGCGAACCGCGCGACCTCCAGGGCCCAGTTGGGGACGACGGAGGTGGGCGCGACTACCAGCGACGGGGGCCCCGGGGTGCGGTGGACCTCCACCAGGAAGGCCAGCGTCTGCACCGTCTTCCCCAGGCCCATGTCGTCGGCGAGGATGCCGCCGAGGCCGAGGTCGTGCAGGGCGCAGAGCCAGCGGTAGCCGCGGTGCTGGTAGTCGCGCAGCTCGGCGTTCAGGCCCGGCGGGACGGCGCGCTCGGGGATGCGATCGAAGCTCTCGAGGCGCTCGGCGAGGGCCCGCCACGCCGCCGCCTTCTCGCCGCCGACCTCGGCCAGCAGGCCCGCCGCCAGCGGGGCCGCGAACGCGCCCAGCCTCCCCCCGTGCCGCAGCTCCTCCAGCTCGGCCAGGGCGTCGCCGTGCCGCCGCAGCCACTCGCCGGGCAGCCGCGCCACCCGACCGTCGGACAGCTCTACGTAGCGGCGGCCCTGGGCCCACGCCTCCAGCACCTGATCGGTGCGGACGGTCTTGCCCTCCAGGGTGAACTCGACCCCCAGATCGAACCAGTCGCTGCCCGTCTCGACGCGGCTGGTGAGCGCCAGCGTCCCGCGGGGGCGCCGCTTGCGGACCCGCTCGTCCAGGAAGACCCCCCAGTCGCTCAGGGCCGAGAGGCCGTCGAGCAGGAAGTCGAGGGCGGCCTCGCCGGCCAGGACCACCGGCGGGGCCTTGGGCAGCAGGGGCTCGAGCTGGGCCAGCAGCGCGCGCTCGGCGGCGCGGTCGCGCTGGATGAGGCGGCCATCGGCGGCCCGGAGCACCTCGCCCTCGGTGTCGGGCGCGATCTCCACCTCGCTGTAGCCGAAGCGGACCTCGACCTCGAGGGTGTCGCCCCGGTCGTTGAGCAGCAGCCGGGGCGCCGGGCGGCAGCGCAGGACCCCCAGCGACCGGGCCCGCAGGTCGACGGGCAGCGCGGAGCGGGAGACGAAATCTGCAACGAAAGCAGAGACTTCCGACGATGGTACCGAGGGAAGATCGGTGCCGAGCAGGCGCAGCGTCGCCGGCGGCACGTCGCTGGCGACCGGCCGCAGCGTGCGCCCGAGCAGCACGTACCCGTGGCCGGCCCCGAAGAGCGCGTCGGGCAGCTCGGAGAATGCGACCTTCAGGCCACCATCGCGGCCGTCGCTGATGGCCAGCCGCGGTCGCCACGGCTCGAGTGCCACCTCGATGGGCTGCGCGCCGTAGCGCACGGCCGAGACCTCGGACAGGGCCCGCATGATCTCATCGTCCAGGCGCCCCACCTCGTCGTCGACGGTGGAAGAGCCGGCGTACCGGTAGACCTGGATGTGACCCAGCAGGCGGCGCTGCTCGGCCAGGCGGCAGACGCGCCGATCCCCCTCGCTCAGGGCCACCTTGCGCTCGATCGCGGCGAGGGAGCGGGGCGCGGGGCGCGGCTTGAGGGGGGCGCCGGTGCGGCGGCTGGAGGGCACCATCTCCAGCGTCACCAGGCCGCCGAGGGGGGCGAGGGGATCGTGCTCGGCGTCCATGGGGCGCTGCAAGACCACGGTGATGGTCCCGGGGCCGGGGGGGGCCTCGGCGGCGGGGGCCTCCTCCGCGCGCTGCAGACCCAGCAGCGCGCGCCGCCAGCGGCCCGGCTCCAGGCGCTCTTGCAGGTGCGGCTGCTGCCAGGCCACCGCCAGCGCCACCGCCACCATGCCCAGCGTCGGGGGGCCCGGGTGCCCGCGCAGCAGGGCGCGCACGCCGTGCTTCTTCCAGTCCGCCGTGGACAGCTCCAGGCGCTCGCGCTGCGTCCAGTCACCCACGACGATGGACAGGCGCCCCGCCCGGGAGAACCACTGCACGTCCCGCGCGAGGAACCGCAGCAGACGCCACTGGGCGTGGGCCAGCGTGATGGGCGTCCCGAGCAGATCGCCGCAGATCACCACCAGCGCGTCGCGGTCGTAGTCCGCGTCGGTGGGGACCGAGCATGCCGTGGGGGTGTCGAAAATCGGAGGCTCCGGGGCCGTGGACGACGGGAGGATGGCCGAGGCCGGTGCCGCCGGGCAAGCGGGTTGCCATGGGTGGACGCAGACGTCGCGTCCGGGCACCTGTCGGTCTACACTGCCGCCATGACTGCCCCCGCCTCACCA
This sequence comes from bacterium, assembly GCA_041389985.1. GTDB lineage: Bacteria > Myxococcota_A > Bradymonadia > UBA7976 > UBA1532 > JACKDP01. Next base: position 292,083 of record JAWKQS010000003.1, on the reverse strand, counting down.
CGCCGCGGCCGCGTGGTGCTCGTCGCCGCCCTCGCGGTGGCGGGCGCGGCCGCCCTCGCGCTCTGGCTTCGGCCCGGGCCCGCCTTGACCCTCATCGCGCCGGCCATCCCGGCGGCCACCTGGGACGCCTACGTGGAAGCCGTCCGCGCCGCGCCCGCCCCGCCGGCGCCGGAGGCGCTGCTGGCCGCCGTCGCGAAGGCCAACCGGGCCGAGGCCGCGGGCCGGGGACCCGCCGCCGCCAGCGCCATCGCCGCGCGGGCCGAGGCCGCCTGGCGGTACGTCCAGCTTCGGACGCCCGAGGCCTACGTCCAGCTCGGCCGGCTGCAGGGGCTGGCGCTCCAGGCCCGCCTCGACGCGCTGCTGGGCTGGTGCCGGGCGGAGGGGCGGGCGGTGAGCGAGGCCCTCGCCATGGATCCGCCTCCCCAGGTGGTGACCGACTGGCTGGAGGTGGGCGGGGCCTTCCTGCAGTTCGCGGAGGACGCGGGCCTCGTGGCCGACGAGCGGCTGGTGGACGCCCACCGTCCCTTCACCCAGGCCATCTTCCTGCACCACTGGCTGGCGCCGCTGCGGACCCGGCTGCCCCTGGAGGGGTACCTGCGCGGCGACGAGCGGACGTGGTTCCTGCGCTGGAAGGTGGAGCTGCAGGAGAAGGGGATCTGGCCGCGCGCCTCGCGGCCGCCGACGAGCTGCGCGCCGTGGCGGGCTACCCCGCCGATCTCAACGCCGGCGTGCTGCTGTACCAGGCGGGCCGCCGCGACGAGGCGCTGGCGCGGCTGCGGGCGGCCCCGCAGCCCGAGGCGGCCGCCTTCGCCGAGGCGATCGAGCAGGCGCGATGAACCCGGCGCTCCTCCAGCGCAGCTACGACCGCTTCGCCGAGCGGTACGACGCCACCTTCATCGCCCAGCAGCGGCCGAAGATCGTGGCCCTCGCCGCAGCCCTGCCCGATGAGCGGCCCGCCGTGGACCTGGGCTGCGGCACGACGCTGGCGCGCCGCATCACGGGCCGGCCGTTCTACGGGCTGGATCGGTCCCGGGGCATGCTGGACCGGGGCGGGGGCCGCGGGTGCAGGGGGGATCTGGGCCGGCTGCCCTTCGCCACCGACGCCTTCGCCGTCGCCCTCTGCGTGACAGCCCTCATCGACTTCATCGATCCGGGACCGGCCGTGCGCGAGATGGCCCGGGTGCTGCGCCCCGGCGGCTGGCTCGGGCTGAGCGTGCTCAAGCACGAGGACGTGGACGGGCTGCTGCGGGCGCTGGAGCTGGCGGGGTTCACCATCGCTCAACGCCTTGATCTGACGCAGGATTTCGGCTTCGTGGCCCGGCTTCGTCAGGGCGGGGGCGGCGCGAACCCGGCCGACACCGGAGCCTGAGGCACCGACGCCGGCGCCTGGGTGGGATCGGGCTGGGGGCGGGCAGCGCACGGGCCGCGGCGGCGGCGGGTTGCACGTGGCGCCCTCCGGGCAGGCCATGTTCCCGGGCATGGCGCCGCAGCGGCCGTCCCCCATGCGCACCACATGCTCGCCCGGCGCGGCCTCGCCGAGCAGCTCGTCGGGGCAGGGCACGCCCTCGGGCGGCGGGGGGTTGCAGGCGATGGGCGGCTGGCCCGGCTCCGGCTGGGGGCAGTTGTCCTTGGGGTACTTCCGACACCACCCCGGGGATCCGCACGATGGTGCCGTCGGCCACCTCGATGGAGTCGGGCTGCTTCGGCTGGGCGCTGGCCCCGAGGGGGCGAAGGACGCCGTCACCACGAAGGGCATGGCGAGGGTACGCTTCATTCACACCTCCTTTGCCGGGTCAGGATGGCCCACCCGGGCCGCCGCTGACAATCGCAGATCGAGCAGCGCAGCCGATCAAGCGACGGCGTCGGAGGCGGCGGAGGTGCGAGCGCCGGACCGCAGGACCCAGGCCGTCCCGGCCACGCCGACGACGGCGGCCGCGAGGATGGCCCAGGTGGCGGTGACGCCCGGGTTGGGGTGCAAGCCCCGAGATACAACGAGAAGTGGCCCCCGCACCCGTCAGGGCGGTGGCCTGCGCGACGCGCTTGAACCGGCAGGCGTCCCGGGGACGGGCGATGGCGAGCACGACCGGGCCCACGGCGCCGGCGAACAGGCCGTAGACGCCGAGCTGGCCGAAGAGCCCCAACAGCTTCGGGGGGTGGAGGCAGATGAGCCAGGCCGCGACGCCCATGAGCACGAGCGTCACCTGGCCGGCCCGCCAGCCGAAGCGGGCCTTCGCCTCGGCGGAGCGACCCCGCAGCCAGCGCCTCTCGGCCAGGGGCAGGACCAGATCGCTGCCGGCGATGGTGCTCATGGCCACCAGGATGCCATCGAGGGTGCTCATGCCGGCGGCCACCAGAGCGACGCTGATCAGCACGAAGGACGCGTCGCCGAACTGGCCGGCGAGCCATGTCGCCATGATGCGGTCCTGGGGGACCTGGCCGGGGGTCAGCGTGGCGTGGGCTGCGAGGCCGGCGAGCAGCAGGCTGAAGAAGATGGCCGTCACCAGCAGGGTCACGCCCACGTACTTCTTCACGTCCTCGTCCCGCTTCAGGTAGAGCGCCTTCGTCAGCAGGTGGGGCTGGCAGACCACGGCGAACCCGATGACCACCCCGGCGACGTACACGCTGAAGACGTCCCCGAAGAGCGCGGGGATGTGGGCCGCCTCCGGGACCGGGTGCGGGTTGACGAGGCCGAGGAGCTGGGGGAACCGGGCCTGCAGATCCGCCCAGAACGTCGGCTCCACCAGGACCCCCGCCGTCTTCACCAGGATGATCAGCGCCACCCCCACCATCAGCAGCCCCTGCAGGGTGTTGGTGTAGGTGTGGGCGTAGGTGCCCCCCACCAGGATGTAGCTGAAGACGAAGAGGATGGTCAGGGCGAGGGCCGCCCCGGCGGACAGGTCGAGGGTCTGCTGGAGCATGATCTGCACGCCGCCGACGATGAGCACCACGAAGGTGATGGAGAGCAGGCTCAGGGCGCCGAAGAAGACGCGCAGGCCGCTGCTGCCGAAGCGCGCGCCGATCCAGTGGGGCAGGGAGAGCGACCCGTCCTGCACGCCGGCCCGCCGAAAGCCGAGGGACAAGACGAAGAGCGCCACCGCGATGCCCAGGCCGATGGCCACGCCGAAGTGCAGGAAGGCCGCGATGCCGTGGGTGTAGACGAAGCCCGGGTTGATGATGAACGTCGCGGTGGAGCTCATGGCGGCGGCCATCGTGATGCCGACCAGCCAGGGACCCATGTCGCGCCGCCCCACCGCGAAGGACTCCAGCGAGTCGGTGCGCTTGTGGCCCATCCACGCCAGGCCCGCCGTCACCGCCATGTAGAGCCCGAAGGCCAGCCAGGCCAGGGTCAACCGCTCCATCCCGCACCTCCTCCGTCCGCGACGAGGGTAGGGGAGCAGGGCGCCGGTTTCAACGGATTTTGTGCGATGCACAATTAGAGAAAGGGGCCTTTTCAGGACACGGCGGGCGTTTCTGCGTGCGATCGCACAGGGCGCAGCCGCCAGGCGGCGGCCAGCACATGGCCCTGCTCCTCGGCGAACGCCACCTCGAAGTGGTCGCCGGCGGCCAGCTCGGCCGCCCGCCCCGCCAGGCGGACGCGCAGGTCGGGTCCCAGCCGCACATCCGACCAGTCGACCCCGTCCTGCCAGAAGCCAGAGCCCAGGGCCTTGCCGATGGCCTCCTTGCCGGCCCAGATGCGCGCGGCGGTGGCGTCGTCCAGCTCGCCGACGCCCTCGTCGGGGGCGCAGACATGGCGCATGAGGTCGTGGCGGCTGCGCGCGCGGACGATGCGCTCGAGCATGACGACGTCGATCCCGATCCCGACCACCGTCGCCCCGCCCGCGGCCGCCGACAGGGTGGGGAGGAGCCGGGCTAGCGCTTCCACTTGCCCGGGCGGCGGCGCTGCTGGCGGACGGGCACCCACTCGTCCACGTCGTCCTCGGGCACCTCCGGCACCACCACGAGCGGCGCCCCGGCGGCCTTGCCGAGTGCATCGACCACCCGGGGGCTCAGGCGGCTCGTCCCGACGCTCTCCAGGTAGAGCCACTGGCGCGCCACCACGGTGGGCTGCCCGAAGTCGATGTCCCCCACCGCCAGATCCGTGCGGCAGGACGGGCAGATGTAGCCGAAGCGGCCGACCGGCCGAAACGCGATCTCGGCCAGCGCGCGGTCCAGGTCGTCCAGATCGATGTCATCGCCGCAGAGGGTGCAGCGCGGGGTCTTGAACCGATCGACGGGCTGCTCCTCGGGCAGGAAGGTCGGCCGGCCGCGGTCCACGGCGCGCAGGCCGCCGAAGGTCAGCTCGGCGGGCAGCAGCTCGTCGTGGGCGTTCTCGTCGAAGAGGCGAGCGACGCCCGGACCGGGCGGGTGATCGCCCTCGGCGGACGGGGGAGCGACGAAGCCCTCGGCGAGCAGGAACGCCAGCGCGGCGTCCAGATCGAGGGCCCCGCCGTTGCGAGCGGCGAGGTACAGGTTGAGCATCTCAGATCACGCGGTGTCGGAGCCGACGTCGAACCACCAGTCGTAGGGGACATCGAGGGGGAAGACGCGGCCCTGGGGCAGCAGGCTGTCGTTGAACCGGCTGGGGGGCAGCTCGAAGTCTGCGTCGTCCCAGATGTCGTAGACGCGCTGGTTGTACTCCGCCTGGCGCTTGAAGAGCTCGAAGGCGCCGTCGACGTCCTCCAGCTCGGCCTCGTGGCCGGGGCCCACCAGATCGCGCCAGATGCGGCGCCGCTCCTGCCCCACGAACTCGGCGTCGCGGATGAGCACGTTGGCCTCGCCCTCGTAGATCAGGCCGCGGTTGTTCTTGTTGCACGAGCCCACCGACATCATGATGTCATCGACGATGAGCATCTTGGAGTGGAGGTCGACGCCCACGAAGGTGCCGTGGACCTTCCCATCGATCTCCCTGAAATCACTGGCCTTCAGGGTGAGCAGCAGGTAGCGGTCGGCGAACTTCTGCTGGAACTCGCGGTGGCTGATGGCCGTCCACTTGCGGCCCGGATCGCTGTAGTCGACCGGCACGGTGAAGACGATCAGCTTCAGCCAGGGCAAATCGTTCATGCGGCGCTGGATGACCTCGTTGAGGATGGGCATCCGGAAGTACTGATCCTCGATGTAGATGTAGCTCTCGGCCGACTCGATCATCTTGCGCATGCCCTCGAGGTTGCTGTGCTCCCAGAAGGGCATGGGGGTCGTGACGTTGAGCTGGGCCTCGACGCCGGCCACCTGGCCGCGGGGATCGACGGGCACGGTGCGGGTGAAGGGGGTGGAGCCGTCGCTGTAGGCGTCGCCGCGCATGATCGCGAGGTCCCAGCGCTTCTGGAAGAGCGCCTGGACGTCATCCACCAGGCGGCCCTGGATGCGGGTCATGTAGTCGCGGCGGGGCCGGGTGTTCGGCTCGGCGCGCCCGGCGGCGACGGCGTCGCGCTCGGCGCGATCGGCGTCCACCGGCATGCGCAGGGGGTTGAAGACCTCCAGGTCGCCGGTATCCCAGTCGGCGTGGTTCATGTTCATGCCGCCGACGTAGGCGATGCGGCTGTCGAGCACATAGAACTTCTGGTGCCAGCTCCCGATCTGCAGGTCGGTCCAGCTCACGTCGCGGTCGTAGACCGAGGGCTTGAAGGTCTCCTCGTTGAGGAAGTCGCGCTCGGCCCACGCCGGCGTCACCTCGAAGAGCCGGTCGCGGTATGACCACTCGTCGTCGCGCAGCGGGATGGACGAGCGGTAGGGCACCTCGGTCTCGTTGGGCTGGAGCATGAGCTCGATGCCATCGCCGGCCCGCTCGGCGCGGGCCTGGAGCCCATCATCCAAGACCCCGACTTCATTGATGAAGTCGCTGTCGCCCCAGTACTCGTTGAGCAGGACGCGCCGCGTCCCCTGCATGCGATCCAGCCAGGCCAGGATGGTGTTCTGGCGGCGCTCGGCCTCGCTGACGCGCGCGTAGTCGGGCTCGCGGGTGAGCTCGAACTCCTCCTTCATGAGCCAGAGCGAGATGTGAGCGCTCTCGCGCACACCGGCGAAGTCCTCGGCGAGCTTCGCGAAGGTGTCGTGGCCGTTGTCGAAGAGCTCGATCTCGTTGCCGCGGCGCGGCGCGGGGCCCGAGGCGGCGAAGTAGCGGTGCTCGAGGCCGAGGTAGAGGCTGTAGACGTTGACGTCGCGGTCGGCCAGGGTGCGGGCGTCCTGGCTGAAGCTCCAGTGGGTCACCTGATCGGCGGGCACGGGCATCGCGCCGTCGGCCTTGACCTCGAAGAACATCACCTCGTTGAGGTGGTCGGGGATGCTGGCCTCCAGGCGGTAGCGGCCGGGCTCCTGGAGGCGCAGGATCACGGGCTCCAGGTAGCCGATGAGCTTCACCGAGGGGCCGTCGACGCGCTGGATGATGAGCTGGGCCTTGCGATCGGGCAGGCGGCCCCAGACGTCGGTGACGACCAGCTCGAGCAGCGCGCCGGGGCCGTCCTTCGCGCCGAGGGCGGTGGTCAGCACGGTCCGGGGGCTGATGGGGTTGTCGCCCTTGAAGCTGTCGAACGCGATGGTCTCGTCGCCGCCGGCCGCGCCGACGTCGGGGTCGGTCCCGTCCTCGCAGGCCACCAGCCAGGCCAGCGCCACCACCCACAGCCACCGTGCCGACATCGTCTGTCTCCCTGCGCGGTCTGTCTCCCCGCGCGTCTTCGGACGCGTCCTAGCACGACTGGCGGGGAGAAAGCGACGGCGAAACGCGGGTGTGGGCGGCGATGGTTCCCTCTACAGGATGTCGATGCACTCCGTGCCGACGGGCCAGGGGAAGCCGATGCAGACCCGGCCCGACGAGTCCACCGCGCCGCTGGCGCCGATGCAGACGTCCTCGGAGCCGAACACGTAGTTGACCTCGATGCAGGCCTCGCCGCCGAAGGAGGCGGCCAGGCGGCCGCCCTCGAGCCGCAGGTCCACATGGCCCGAGACGTCGCCGGGGCCGAAGCCGGAGTCGATCTCGACCCGGGCGCCGAAGGCCTGGACGGTGGCCGCGAACTCGATCTCGTTGAAGACCCCCAGGCGCAGCCGGGCCGCCAGGTGGAAGCCCTGGTCGGTCAGCGACCCCTCCAGGCGCCCGATCTCGACGCCGGCGAACCGGCACACGGCCCCGCTCTCGTCGAAGTCGCCCTGCATCAGGGTCCGCAGGGCGCTCATGAAGGCGGTGAAGTCGAGCGCGAAGCGGCCACCCTCGATGCGGATGCCGAAGCCCGAGTCCAGCAGCAGGCGCGCGTCCTCCAGCACGAAGGGCCCGGCCACCAGATCCGCCTCGACCTCCACATGGAAGCCGTCGCCGTCCACATGGCCGATGACCTCGCCGGTGGCCTGGAGGGTGATGGCCGAGAAGGCCTCGAAGAGCGGGCCGGCGTCCCCCGGGGCCAGCACGGCGCCCGGGGTGAACCCGGTGCCGCGGAAGTCGAGGGCCCCGTTGGCCTGGGTGAAGGTGCCCTCGCCCAGGGTGATGTTGAAGGGGCCCACGCTCAGGGCCAGGGCGTTCACGTTGCCCGCGAACCGCACTCGGCCTGGGTGCGGGTCTGGCAGGCTTCGCCCTGGCAGCAGCGGCCGGCGTCGTTGGCGGCGAAGTGCCGGCCACGTCGGTGGCAGGCCAGGTCGGTGGAGGGCTCGCAGCCGCCATCGGGCGCGCAGCACTGCCCCTCCAGCGAGACGCGGCGCAGCGTGCCGCGGACGCGGTAGGGCGACGTGGGGGGCGAGGCGTTGGCGATCAGGCGCCGTCGCCGAGCACCGAGCGCAGCACGTCCCGGGTGGGCACCGTGCCCACCGTCTCGCCGGTGATGGCCACGAGGACGCCGTCCTCGAACTCGTACGTGGGGTTCCAGGGCGCGCTCACCTGGCCGACGTGGATGAAGCCGGCGATGCCCTGATCCTGGATGGCCCCGCTCATGCGCCCCGGCTGGACGTTCTCGTAGCGGGCGTCGAAGAGGACGGGGATGACGTAGGCCATCTGGCCCTCGCCGTACCCCTGGAAGCTCGGATCCAGCGAGGCGTCGATCACCGCCGAGATGGCGCCGCTGGCGTTCCAGTCCACGTCCGGCAGGAACCGCGGCATGACCTGGCCCGAGCCCTCGAAGGTGCCCACGAAGTAACCCGCCAGCGGCCCCGGGTGATCGCACTGGTCTTCGGGGGGCGCCACGCAGCCGATGCCGGGGGCGCACTGGTCGGCGGTGCAGGGGAGGCCGTCGTCGCAGCGCAGCACGCCCTGGCCGCGGCACACGCCCTCGTCACACCGATCCACCGGCGTGCAGATCTCGCCGTCGTCACAAGGTGCCGTGTTGAAAGGGTTTTCGCAGCCGGTCTCCGGGTCGCAGACGTCGTCGGTGCAGCCATCGCCGTCGTCGCAGGCGTCGTTCTGGGGGGTGAACGCGCAGCCGACGCCCAGCACGCAGGCGTCGGCGGTGCAGTCGATCTGATCATCGCAGCGTGCGTGCACGGGCTCGTGCACGCAGCCGGCCACCGGGTCGCAGCGGTCCACCGTGCAGGGGATGCCATCATCGCAGGCCCGATCGCTGGGCTCGAACGCGCAGCCCTCGCCGCCTTCCGCTGAGCGTCCGCTGCTGCGCGGACCTGTAGCGGGTCGCCTCTGCCCCGGCGAGTGGCCGGCGACCACGCTCACCCGGCCCGGGAGGCTTGTGCAGCGCTCCTGGGGCTTCGATCACCGCCCGCGAACCTTCGATCACCGCCCGTGAACCTTCGATCAGCGCTCGATCAGCCTCGTGCAAGCACCGGTTCGGCTTGTGCAGCGCCGATTGTTGCGTGATCAGCGCTCCTGGAGGCTCGGGCGATTGCTTGCACAAGGTCGGCGGCGATGGGGAAGCAGTCTGAGCGCTGCGCGCGACTTCGTGAGCGCTGCGCGGAGGTTCGCGAGCGCTGCGCGGAGGTTCGTGAGCGCTGCGCGGAGGTTCGTGAGCGCTGCGCGGAGGGTCGTGAGCGCTGCGCGGAGGTTCGTGAGCGCTGATCGAGGTCTCGGGAGCGGTGCTCGGAGCTTCCGGAGCGGTGATCGAGGCTTCCGGAGCTCTGCGGGAGATCTCGGGGGCGTCGCTCAGGGGCTGGGGCCGGCTGGCGGGTCCTTGGGGCGCGTGGCCTGAGGCTTCAAGGAGCCGCGCGCCAGGGCCTGAACTCGTCGTTCAGGTCTGCGGGCGTCCAGTCCGCGTGCGCCTGCCGGGCGACCCGGCGGGCCAGCCCGGCCTGGAGGGACGCCCAGCCCTCCGACCGCTGCCTGGACCTGTAGCGTCAGTCTTGGAGACTCCGGTCCGCCGCCGCTCGACGACGAGCCAAGATCCAGGCCCTGGCGTGCCTCTCATGAGCGCCCTCGACAGCCAGAGGCCAACGCGTCCCGGCTTCGCGGCGCCCAACACGCCCTTCCTGCTCCAGACCATGGCCGTCAAAGACGACGAGCGCCTGTTCGGGCCGCTGGGGAGCAGATCGGCCCCGGCCCTTCGACCAGGAGAGGCCCACGGTGCGGCTGTTCGTGGAGCCCATCGTGGAGGACGCGGACAGCCTCGTCTTCGGCCAGGCGCTGCCCAGGAGGGCGCCGAAGGCGAGCGCGACGCCGTGGCTGCCGGCCGTGTTCGCCTGCTGGTCGAGGCCGTCGTCCCGTCCGGCGTCGCCCTCGCGGAGGGGGCGGCCCCGCGACCGCTCTCGGGCGGTGGGCGACTTCCCCGCCGGCCTGATCGAGGACGAGACCGGCCGGCGCCGACGCCACCGGTGCCGCACCACAGCCGGCCAGCAGGCACCCAGGACGATCAGCTCGACGCGACGCACAGGCCTCCACCACCTGGGCCGCCATTGTGCGCCCCGCCACGCGCGCCACTCGCCCACATGTAGCGCCGTGTCAATCCATACACTTTTCACCCCATCCGCCTTGCCCCGGCCGGCCCCGCCGTGCAAAAAAAGCAGGGCAGGTCAAAAAGTCTGCGACACGCGGCGACTCTGACCGATAGATCCTCGTTCTGGGCGCCCACGGGGCCCGGGACGTGACGACGCAAGCCGGAGGGCTCTCCGGCGCCGACTCGAAAGGAGCCTCTCATGCATCGCCCGTCGCCGTTCTTCGCCGCTCTCTCCGCTCGCCTCCTCGTGGTTCTGGGTCTCCTTGGCCTGGTCGCCTGCAACGCCGACGACTCGCCGCGGCCGCTGCCAGCCGCATCGACGGGCAGTGTGGTTCGGGGCCGGTGGCCAACGCCACGGTTTCACTACATTTCTCCGACGCGGCCGGCACTCTGCTGGCCCGTGTGTCGGCAGCCACGACGGACGATCTTGGCGAGTTCCATTTCTTCGGCCTGGACGAAGGTCGCCACTACCTGCTGCGCGCGGAGGTGGGCGGGCTGTCGTGGAGCCGGGGCGAGGCGGCGGGGACGTTCCCGACGGGCTGGTGCTCCAGGCGCCGACGGGGCTCCTGGAGCCGTTCTCGCGGGAGGTGGCGCAGCGCGATCGCGAGGTGGTGGTGTCGCCGCTGACGACGCTCATCGTGGCGGCGGGCGAGGCGCGGCGCAGCGTGAACCGCGAGACGCCGCTGCTGGAGGCCGAACAGGCGGGTAGGAGCTGGCTGGGCTTCGACGCGGTGCACACGCGGGTGGGCGGTCGCGAGGGCGCGGTGGACTCGGCGGTGCTGCACACGCTCTTGCTGGACGCCTTCGACGGCCTGGCCGACCGGGTGGCGGCGGAGGTCGGCATCCAGCCGGGGACCACGTTCAACCCACCGGATTTGCTGGCTTTGCTGGTAGACGACGCGTTCGGGCCGACGCCCGCAGGGGTGTTCGACGGGCTCGGTATCGACGGCCCCGTCGAGCTGGACGCCGCCCGCACCTACGGGTTCTCGGCCGCCACCCTGCAGAGCGAGCTGCGCGACGCCCTCGACCTGCTCGTCGTCCCGACGGGCCCCTGGAGCCGCCTCGAACCCCGCGACGTCAGCGGGCTGCGCACACGGCTGGGCTGCTCGGCAGCAAGCTCTTCCCCCTGCGACGAGGCCTCCGTCGACGAGACGCCGCCCCAGCTCGTCACCATCGAGCCCGACCCCGAGGCCGACCCGAGCTGGCCGGCGAGCGCGTCTTCCGCCTCACCTGGTACGACGGCGAGAGCGCCGTGACGAGCTGCGAGCTGGAGCGCCTCGACGGCCCGGACGGCGCCGTCCTCCAGCGCTACCCCGTCGAAGACCAGGAGCGCGAGACGTTCACGTTCCGCGTCGACACCCGCCAGGTCCTCGGCACCAGCACGCTCTATCTGCGTGCCCGCGCCACCAACGCCGCCGGCCTCACCTCGCCGCCCCACGCCCTGCGCTACCGCGTCCGCAACGTCGGCCCCGGCGTCCTCGACGGCGTCGTCCTGCGCGTCATCCCCGGCGTCGCCTCCGGCGAGTCCGCCAGCAACATCGAGGTCACCGTCGAGGGCCTCGTCGAGGGCCTCTGGCACCCCCTCACCACCACGAACACCAGTGAAAACGGCCGCTTCCAGGCCGCCCTCACCGAGGGGCCCCTGCGCCTCACCGCCCGCGGCCTCGAGACCGGCGACGGCAGCTTCTACTTCGACGAAGCCCGCGGCGAGCCGTCCGCTGGGCCGGCGCCCAGACCCTCACCACCGTCATCCTTCTACGACCCCGAGCTCGGCCTCCCCGCCACCATCAGCCCCTCGGCGACCTCGCCGTCGCCCTCGCCGACGCCTGGAGCCGCACCACCGACGACGACTTCTTCACCGCCTACGACGACGCCCTGCGCCGCCTCGGCCTCCACTTCGGCTTCGACGACCCCGGCGCCACCATCCTGCGCGCCCTCCCCGCCGACCCCTACGAGGACGCTGGCGGCATCACATGACGCCGTCCGCTACACCATCGCCCTCGCCTGCCTCGCCGAGCAGGCCCGCGGCCTCGGCTGCGCCGGCGACCGCTGCCTCGATGCCGACCTCTCCGACACCTTCACCGCCCTGCACCTCGTTGAAATGTATCGGGAAGACGCCCGCGACGGCCGCATCGACGGCCGCCTCGGCGGCGAAGCCGTCACCCGCGACGTCGCCGACCTCGGCCCCGTCACCCTGCCCGCCGACCCCCTGCGCCACCCCCTCGCCAGCGCCTGCGCCCGCTGGCTCGGCGACCTCACCCGCAACGGCACCGGCCAGACCCTCGCCCACCAGGCCGGCCGCCTCCAGACCATGGCCGTCAACGACGACGAGCGCCTCTTCGGGCCCCTGGGCGAGCAGATCGAGCCCCGGCCCTTCGACCAGGAGGGGCCCACGGTGCGGCTGTTCGTGGAGCCCATCGTGGAGGACGCGGACAGCCTCGTCTTTGGCCACGCCCTCCCGCGTGAGGACGCCGAGGGCGAGCGCGACGCCGTGGCCTCGGGCCGCGTCCGGGTCGTGGTCGTGGCCACCGACGGCTCGGGCGTCGCGCTGGGAGAGGGGGGTGACCCCGCGATCGCCCTCGAAGCGGTGGGCGACTTCCCCGCGGGCCTGATCGAGGGCGAGACCGAGCCCACCCCATCCGGCGTCCAGCTGGAGCGCCGTCGTCGCTATGTCCTTGATCTCAATCGGCTCCCTGCCGAGGCCGACGGCAGCCAGCTGCGCCTCCAGGCGACTGCGGTCGACCTCCTGGGTCGCGAGTCGGCGGCGGTCTTCCTGCTCACCGTCGACCAGACGGCGCCCGTGGTCCGCCTCTCCCCGCCCAGGGGTGTTCGCCTGCATGGCGACGCGTGGTGGACCAACCTGCGCAGCGACGAGGAGCGCTACCAGGTCGACATCCAGGACGTCGACCTGATCGACTGGAGCATCCGCTTCACGGGGGAGCGCGACCAGGCGGGGGGGCCCGAGGTCTTCGGGCGCCGGGACTTCATCCTCCCTCTGCAGAACCGCGGCGAGGGCACCCTGACGCTGGAGGTCTCCGCCACGGACCGTGTTGGCCGCACGACGACGGTCAGCCGCCTCATCCACATCGACCGGACGCCGCCCGTCGCCGAGCTGCAGGCCACGGCCTACGTGGACGAGCGCGACGCCACCGCCGCCCTCGGCCCCGACGGCCAGCCCACCATCCAGCTCGGGCAGCAGATCGTCACCCTCGGCCCCGACTCCGAATTCCCGTTGCGGATCAGCAAGATCCAGCTCCGGCTGGGTCCCGATGACCCGAACCTGCCGTCGCTGGCCTACCGGGTCTCGGATGGGAGCGACGCCTGCGCGGCCTGCCCCCACACACCCACCGAGGACCTCCGCCTGGTCATCCCGGGCGACCCGGAGATCCTGTTCCCCCGACGCAACGGCGACGTGCTCACGCTGCCGCTGCACGGAGAGGTGCTGGGCCTCGAGCCGGGCGTCGTCCCCAACGCCGGCCGGCCCTGGCGGCGTCAGTTCATCCTGGAGGATCTCGCTGGGAACACCACCGCGATCGACTCGCCGGAGCTGCTGCTCGACATCCTCCCGCCGCCGCTGGTCATCGAGCCGGTCGCGGTCGAGGACGCCCTCAGCCTCGACAGCCTCACCTTCGAGAACATCGGCCCGGCCATCACGGCGGGCAGCACCCTGATCGTGCGGCGCCTTCGCATCACCAACCCCTGGCCCGTCCCGGTGAGCTACCGCTTCGACGCGCCCCCGCCGGCCGAGATCAGCGCCACGACGGTGATCCGGCCGCAGCTCGCCAGCCATGTGCTGGGAGAGAATCCCGAGGGGTACCGGATCGAGCCTGGCTGCCTCTTGGGGCCGGATGGTCAGCCTGATCCAGAGCTCGAAGCGGTTCCGCGCATTGAGCAGCGAGTCGAAGGGGGCCGGAACGTGACCGTGCCTGACGTCAGTGGTCTGTGTTGCGCGGCGCGAGTTTTGGGGCGGGAGGGAGGCGAGTGAGTGCGTCGACACAGGTTCGGCTCCTCGGCGCCATGCCGATAGCGTCGTCGTGGCGGGTCGTGCCGGCTGCGTCGAACAGGACTCTTGAGGTCGTTGCCCGCCTTGACGGTGTTGAAAGCGCCGATGTCCCCGACATCTTGCGCGTGGTACAGGCTTCTGAGGTGACTGGCGCTACGCCCGCCGGGTAGACGACCTGCGCACTCTCCTCTGGAACCAGAGCTTTGGCTGCCCCCAGGCCGGAGCCCCAACTCTGCCGTCTCCATGGCTGGTGGTTCACCTGGCGGGTGGAGGCGCTCAAGCGCATCTCCGTCTCCGTTTCGGCCACTCAGCTTCGCAGCGGACTGCGAGTGACGCGGCCTGTGACCGACGTGCGGTGTCGAGGACAACGATTGATGGCGCCAACACGGCCCAACTGGAGGAGTGACCAGCCATGAAGCTCGCGATGTTCTTCACGATTCTACTTCTGGAACGATTGATGGCGCCAACACGGCCCAACTGGAGGAGTGACCAGCCATGAAGCTCGCGATGTTCTTCACGATTCTACTTCTGGGCTGTTCCGGCTCCGCCGGCTCTGATGGGGAACCCGGACCCGCCGGGCCGGCTGGTCCGGCGGGTGAGCCGGGTTGCAGGGCCCCAGGGGGGCAGGGCCTCCCGGAGGCGGCCCAGAGGAGTCCAGGGGGAGCAGGGGCCACAGGGCGGGCAGGGCGAGCCCGGCCCGCCCGGCGAGGGTGTAGACCGCACCTGCCCCGACGACATGTGGCCCCTCTCGGCATCTGTCTGCGTCGACCGCGAGTTCGCAGCGTCCATCGATGAGGCGGCGAGCCCCGCGTTGACGCTCGCCACAGCACGGCACGGACATCTTCGACCACGACGGCCTCATGGCCGAGGCCCACTGCCGTCTCCGAGGCCGGCGCCTCTGCACGATGCCGGAGCTTCAGCACTGGAGCCAGTGCTACCTGGGCCGCTTTCCCGACCGGGCCCCGCCCATCAACCTGGGCTGCTACCAGCCCCTGCCCACTCTGGCCGAAGAGCCCGACTTCGGGGCTGTTTGTCCGCTGCGAGTTCGTCGCGGGATGGTTCCCACGCGTCTGGACCAGCCGAGCGACCTGCGTCCGCCATCGTGGGAACCCGTTTGAACTTTGACACGGGCTTCCCCATTGCCGACGAGCAGAGGCTACTCCTCCCTCCGACTGAACCCGAACGACAACCGCGAGTGCGGCAGCAGCCATCGTCCAGACCCGCTGCTGCCTCGACCTGTAACGTCACTCTCAGAAACTCCGGCCGGCGCCGCATGCCCAGCGACAGGCCCCAAGATCCAGGCCCTGGCGTGCGCGACCGACGAGCGCTGTCGGCGACAACAACCAACGCCGTCAACACGGCCCGACTGGAGGTGACCAGCCCAGCGAAGCCCTGATCCTTCTTACGATTTTCATCTTCGGTTGTTCCGGCTCAGCTGGCTCGGACGGGGAACCGGGCCCGCCGGTCCCGCGGGTCCGGCGGGCGAGCCCGGGATACAGGGCGCTCAGGGCGAGCCTGGCCCCCGGGCGGGCCCGGCCCACAAGGAGCTCCAGAGGGGGAGCAGGGACCACGGGCAGGCAGGGCGAGCCCGGCCTTAACGAGGGTGTGAACCGCACCTGCCCCGACGACATGTGGCCCCTCTCAGCGTCCGTCTGCGTCGAGCGCGAGTTCGAGGGTGACCATCGATGACGACGCCCCACCCGAAATCAAGGCGCTCTCCGGCAACAACGACTTCGATCCGCCGGGCCTCATGGCCGAGGCCCACTGCCGGCTCCGAGGTCGGCGCCTCTGCACGATGCCGGAGCTCCAGCACTGGAGCCAGTGCTACCTGGGCCGCTTTCCCGACCGGGCCCCGCCCATCAACCTGGGCTGCTACCAGCCCCTGCCCACTCTGGCCGAAGAGCCCGACTTCGAGGCCCTGTTTGTCCGCTGCGAGTTCGTCGCCGAGATGGTTCCCACGCGTCTGGACCAGCCGAGCGACCTGCGTCACGCCATCGTGGGAACCCGTTTGAACTTTGACACGGGCTTCCCCATTGCCGACGAGCGAGGCTACTCCTCCCTCCGACTGAACCCGAACGACAACCGCGAGTGCGGCGACGGCATCGTCCAGACCCGCTGCTGCCTCGACCTGTAACGTCACTCTCAGAAACTCCGGCCGGCGCCGCATGCCCAACGACGAGCCCCAAGATCCAGGCCCTGGCGTGCCTGCGACCGACGAGCGCTGTCGGCGACAACAACCAACGCCGTCAACACGGCCCGACTGGAGGAGTGACCAGCCTTGAAGCCCCTGATCCTTCTTACGATTTTCATCTTCGGTTGTTCCGGCTCCGCTGGCTCTGATGGGGAACCCGGACCCGCCGGGCCGGCTGGTCCGGCGGGTGAGCCCGGGTTGCAGGGCCCCAGGGGGGAGCCAGGGCCTCCCGGAGAACCTGGCCCAGAGGGAGTCCAGGGGGAGCAGGGACCACGAGGGGCCCAGGGCGAGCCCGGCCCGCCTGGTGAAGGCCTGAACCGCGATTGCCCCGACGATATGTGGCCACTCTCGGCTTCCGTCTGTGTGGAGCGGGAGTTTGAAGTGAGCATTGATCAGGCCGCGGTTGCTGAGCTCAAGGCGCTGTCACCACAACCCGGCACCGACATCTTCGACCACGACGGCCTCATGGCCGAGGCCCACTGCCGCCTTCGAGGCCGGCGCCTCTGCACCATGCCGGAGCTCCAGCACTGGAGCCAGTGCTACCTGGGCCGCTTTCCCGACCGGGCCCCGCCCATCAACCTGGGCTGCTACCGACCCTTCCTTCTCGGGAGGAGGAGCCGAGTTCAGGGCCCTCTACGTCCTCTGTGAGTTCGTCGCTGAGATGGCGCCCACCAGCCTGGCTGAGCCGAGCGACCTTCGGCACGCGATTGTCGGCTCTCGCCTCCAGCCACATCAGGGGGCTTCCCCATCCCCGATGAGCGCGGCTACTCGCCCCTTCGTCTGATCCCTACAGCAACCGCGAGTGCGGCGACGGCACCGTCCAGACCCGCTGCTGCCTGGACTTGTAGACCTGCTCTGGCTTCGTGGCTCGCCAGGTGGGCGACGAACGCATGCGATGCCCACCCCAGGATCCGGTCCTGGGTCAGGTTCAGGTCCGATCCTGGCGCTGGCGCATGACCTCTTCCTGGGCCATCCGCTCGTCTGGCTGGAGTGTCGCCGGCCCCACGTCGTCGGGCAGGAGGAGGTCATGGACTCGCCGGCAACATCCCCGCGGTCGTCGCGCCCGCGTCCGCCTGCCTCCGTGTGTCGATGACGCAATGCGTCAAGACCGTTGACGTCGGCGGTCGGCCGGGTATCTTGTCCGGCGGAGGTGACCGATGGCCCACCCGATTCGCCATGTCGTGCACCAGGGGCCCGTCCTGCGGGCCATGGGCAGCCTGGCCTTCCAGGCCCTGGAGCAGCGCTTTCGCGGGGTGGGCAGCACCCCCTGCGATCTGGACAAGACCCTCGACGTCGAGCTGCCGCCGCGCGACGCGGCCCTGGTGGCCGACTACATCCGCTGGGCGGGGGGCGATCGCCAGGCCTGGAAGGGCCAGGTACCGCACCACCTCTTCGCCCAGTGGGCCTTCGGCCTCACCCACGAGCTGCTCTGCGGGGCGCCGTACCCGCTGGCGAAGGCGGTGAACGCCGGGTGCCGCCTCGAGATCAACGGCCCCATCCCGCTCGGCGAGCCGCTGCATGTGCACGCGAGCCTGGAGGGCATCGATGATGATGGCCGCCGCGCGATCATCCGGCAGCGGTTCGTGACCAGCACGCCGTCGTCGCCCGACGCCCTGGTGGCCCGGCTGGACGCGCTGGTGCCGCTGGGCGGCGGCGACTCCCAGGGCGAGAAGAAGAGCGAGCGGCGCAGTCGGCCCACGGTGCCCGCCGGCGCCCGCGAGATCGGCACGAAGCGCCTGCCCGCCAACGCCGGCTTCGAGTTCGCCTGCCTCACGGGCGACTTCAACCCCCTGCACTGGATCGCCCCGTACGCGAAGGCCATGGGCTTCGGCCGCACCATCCTGCACGGCTTCGGCACCCTCGCCATCGCCCTCGAGACCATGAACCGCGTGCTCTGGGCCGGCGACACGACGCGCCTGACCGAGGTGGAGGTGCGCTTCACGCGCCCGGTGCGGCTGCCCGGCCGCTTCGGCATTCACGTGCACGACGATGGCTTGTTCGTGGGGGACGCGCCGGGCGGCCCCGCCAACCTGACCGGCACCTTCAAGACGAGGAGCGGACGATGAGCGACCTGCTGGTGGAGCTGAACACGAAGCCCTGGTTTCGGCAGGCCATCAAGAGCCTGGGGCTGCCGCTGCCGTCCCCCCAGAAGCTGCGCCGCCCCCGGGGCGCGCGCCAGGCGCGCCCGCTGGCCGATCGCACCGCGGTGGTCTGCCTGCGCGGCGACCTGGGCGACACCCTGGCCGCGACGCTGCCCGCCGCGGGCGCCAACCCGGTGCTGCTGGGCGTCGACGCCGTGCCAGCGGCCTGGCGCGACGCCGGCGAAGCCCATGGCCGCCCCGCCCAGCACCTCGACCTGGCCGCCGAGGCCCCCGAGGATGTCCGCGCCGACGCCCTCGTCCTCGACGCCACCGGCCTGAGCGATCCGGCAAGCATTCGGATTCTCTACGATTTCTTCCATGCCTGGGTGGGCCGGCTGGCGCGCTGCGGGCGCGTCGTGGTGCTGGGCCGCCCCCCGGCGGACGCCACCACCCCGGCCCAGGCGGCCGCGCGCGCCGCCCTCGAGGGCTTCGCCCGCAGCCTCGCCAAGGAGATCGGCCGGCTGGGCGCGACGGCCCATGTGGTCTACGTGGCCGAGGGCGCCGAGGGCCGCCTGGATCCGCTGCTGCGGTTCCTGCTCTCGGATCGGGCCGCCTTCCTGACGGGCCAGCCCTGGCACCTGACGGCCCGGGCGACGCCGCCCCCGCGGGTGGAGCACGAGCGCGCACTGGCCGGGCTGGTGGCGCTGGTCACCGGCGCGGCGCGGGGCATCGGCGCCGCCACCGTGGCGCTGCTGGCGGCGGAGGGGGCCCACGTCATCTGCGTGGATCGCCCCGGCGACGAGGGCCCCATGAGCGTCGTGGCCCGCGACGTGGGCGGGACGCCGCTGGCGGTGGACATCACCGATCCCGGCGCGGCCGCCGCCATCGTGGGCGCCCTGGCCGGCCGCCCGCTCCACATCCTGGTCCACAACGCCGGCATCACGCGCGACAAGACGCTCGCGCGCATGAAGCCCGAGTGGTGGGACCAGGCCGTGGCGGTGAACCTGCGGGCCATCGCCGACATCGACCAGGCCCTCCTGGCGGCCGGCGCCTTCGCGGATCACGCCCGCATCATCGCGCTGTCGAGCGTGGCGGGCATCGCCGGCAACTTCGGCCAGACCAACTACGCCGCCTCCAAGGCCGGCCTGGTGGGCTACGTCCGGGCCCAGGCCGAGGCGCTCGCTGGCCGCGGGATCACCGTCAACGCCGTGGCCCCCGGCTTCATCGAGACGCGGCTGACGGCGGCCATGCCCCCGGTCAACCGCGAGGTCGGCCGCCGGCTCTCGGCCCTGGGCCAGGGCGGCGAGCCGCGCGACGTCGCCGAGCTGATCTCGTTCCTGGCCACCCCCGGCGCGAGCGGCCTGACGGGCGGCACCCACCGCGCCTGCGGTGGCATGTTCATCGGCGCCTGATCGCTGCCATCCCCCTGAAACCCAAGGAGAATCCCATGGCGACCCGCAAGTCCTCGAAGTCTCCCCGCCGGGCCGTGGTGGTGGCCGGGGCCCGCACCCCCTTCGTCAAGGCGTTCAGCGAGTTCCTCAAGCTCGACGCCATCGCCCTGGGCAAGGCCACCGTGGCGGGCCTGCTGGAGAAGACGGGCCTGCCCCGCCACGAGCTGGACGGCGTCGTCTGGGGCACGGTGATCCTGCCCGGCTACGCCCCCAACGTCGGCCGCGAGATCGCGCTGGACCTGGGGCTGTACGACGTCGAGGCCTTCACCGTGACGCGGGCCTGCGCGAGCGGCCTCCAGGCCATCACGACCGCGGCCGCCGCCATCGAGCGCGGCGACGCCGACGTCATCATCGCCGGCGGCAGCGACAGCACCAGCAACGCCGAGATCAAGCTGCCTCAGAAGCTGATGCACGCCATCGCGCCCCTGGCGCTGGGCAAGGCGGGGCCGGCCCAGTACCTCCAGGTGCTGTCCCAGCTCATGCCCATCACCGACATCCTGCCGAAGAAGCCCGAGATCGCCGAGCGGACCACCGGCGAGGTCATGGGGCAGGCGGCCGAGCGCATGGCCACGCGCAACGAGATCAGCCGCGCCGACCAGGACGCCTTCGCCGTGCGGTCCCACCACCGGGCCGCCGCGGCCATCGCGGCCGGTCGCTTCGACGACGAGGTCCTCACCATCGAGGGGACGGGCGGCAAGCGCGTCTACGCCGACACCCTGGTGCGGGCCAGCACCAGCCTGGAGGCCATCGCGCGCCTGCGCCCCGTCTTCGCCAAGGACGGCACGCTGACGGCGGCCAACTCCAGCCCCCTGACCGACGGCGGTGCCGCGGTCCTCCTGATGAGCGAGGAGAAGGCCCGCGCGCTGGGCTTCACCCCGAAGGCGGCCTTCCGCTCCTGGGGCTACACCGCCGTCGACCCCGCCGATCAGCTGCTCATGGGGCCGGCGCTCGCCATGCCGAAGGCCCTCGACAAGGCCGGCATGCGCCTGGCCGACATCGACCTGGTCGACATGCACGAGGCCTTCGCCGCCCAGGTCCTCAGCGTGCTCAAGATGCTCGGCAGCGACGCCTTCGCCCGCGCCCGCCTCGGGCGTGACGCCGCGGTGGGCGAGGTGGATCCCGAGAAGCTCAACGTGCACGGCGGCTCCGTGGCCCTGGGCCACCCCTTCGGCGCCACGGGCGCTCGCATGGTGCTGACCATGGCCAACGAGCTGGCGCTGACGGGCAAGTCCACGGCATTGCTGGGAATTTGCGCGGCCGGCGGGCTGGGCGCCGCCGCGATCCTCGAGCGCGTCTGACCGCCGCCAGGCCCTTGCGGCGCGCCCCGGGGGTACCCGATGCTGGGCGCGCCACCGCGCCGAGGCCCCCATGACCCGTGCCCTGCTGCTCGCCCTCGCCCTCGCTCCCCTCATCGGCTGCGACGACGCAGGCGATGACGCCACCCCCGCCGAGGTGCCCACGCTGGCCTCGCTCCAGGCCGCCGTGCTGGGTCCGTCCTGCGCCTTCCCGGCCTGCCACGCGGGCCCCAATCCCAAGAACGGCCTCGATCTCTCCAGCCTCTCGGCGAGCGCCGCGGGCCTGATCGGCGTCGCCGGCAAGGCGGAGGGCACCACCCGGGTGAAGCCCGGCGAACCCGACGCCAGCCTGCTGCTCCAGGTGCTGGAGGGCCCCGTCGGGGATGTGCGCCAGATGCCCCTCGGCTTCGAGCTGGCCCCCGAGACGCGGGCGCGCTTCCGCGCCTGGGTCGCTGGCGGCGCCCCCGTGGGGGAGGCCGCCGACGCGCCCCCCGTGGCCGAGGAGCTGCCCCCGTTCGTCGCGGACGTCACCCCCGAGGACCTCCCCCCGCCGGCCCCCGGCGAGGGCTTCCAGATGGGCATCGACACCGTGGCCCCCGCCAGCAGCGAGATCTGGAAGTGCGCGGTGACCCACCTGCCCACCGACGTGGCCACCCCCGTCCACCGCGTCACCTCGCTGCAGACCCGCGGCGTGCACCACATGGACGTCATGGCGCTGGGCCTGCTGGGCCTCGACATCGAGGACGGCATGTACGACTGCGACGGGCTCTATCGGCAGTACACCGAGCTGATGGAGGAGGGCATCTTCATCTTCGCCAGCCAGAACGAGCGCGAGGGAGCTTCACGCCGCTCCCCGAGGGCATCGCGGCGACGCTGCCCCCGGCCTCCAGGTCATGGTCGAGATGCACTTCGTCAACCCGTTTCCCCAGGAAATTCCGGTCTTTTCCCGCATCAACGGCTACACGATGTCCCCCGCCGACGTGCGCGGTGGCATCTGGGGCTCGGCGGTGCGCGACCGCGACATCAACGTGCCGCCCCGCACCGACCGCCACTACGAGTGGATCCGCTGCGAGATGAACCGGGACGTGGACGTCATCATCCTGTCGTCGCACACCCACCAGCTCGCCGAGTACGTCGACGTCTACCGCTGGGCCGACGGCCGCCGCCAGCAGCCTCTCTACGAGAACCGCGACTGGCACGCGCCCCCGCTCAAGCAGTTCGATCCGCCCCTCCATGTGCCGGCGGGGGAGGGCTTCGAGTTCCGCTTTCACTACCGCAACCCCACGGATCGCCTGGTGAACTGGGCTTCGGCGCCGCTGATGAGATGTGCCAGATCGCGCTCGTCCACACCACCCCCGACCTGCGGGCGGCCTGCGAGATCGTGGAGCAGGGGGCCGGGCCCGCGCTGCCGCCTTGACGCCCCCGATCGAGGAGTTGCCGCGGTTCGCGGCTGGCGGCCCTGCTGGCCGCGCTGCGCGCCCCGGGCAGGCGGACGCCGTGCTGGAGGCGTCGAGGGAAGCGGGATGGCGGCGACGCCGGCCACCGGGCCGCCCTGCGGGCCGAGGTGCGGATCCCTTCGAGGCCACCCACTCCACCCACCCGCTGACCGAGGCGGGCATCCTGGCCGCGACGAGGGCATCCTCGCCGGCGTGACGCGGCGCCTCGGGGCGCGCCTCGCCCCGGCGCCCGGGGCCGACGACGCCCTGCGGTCCCTCGTCCGGCGCGGTGGCGACGAGCCGCGCCTTGCGGGCCCTGTCCATCGACGCGGCGGAGGTCATGGTGTCCCTATGGGGGTCGACTTCGAGGATCCGGCCGAGCTGGCGTCGGCCATGGTCATCCTCGCCACCCGCATCGCCGGGGCGGCATGGACGCGTGGCCCACGGAGCGCCTGCCCGATCTGGAGTCGTGGCGGTCGCCCTTCCTGCACCTGGCCCGACGCTGGACGCCCACGGCGAGCGCGCGTGATCGCCCGGACGGCCGGCCCCGAGGACCGCCAGCAGGCGCTGGCCGCCATCGACGCCTGCGCCGCCGTGGTGGCGGACTTCCGGGCGCACAAGGCCACCCTCGGGACCACCCTGCACCTCTCCAGTCGCTCCCTGCGGATGCAGCAGCAGCTCGGCCGCCTGCGCCTGCTGGTGGAGTGCGCCGGCGCCGAGGGGGGGCTGCGCGCCGCCGTCACCCTCGCCCTCGACCTGCTCGCCGACGCCGGGCGTCGCGCGCCGACGCGCCACTTCATCGGGCAGAAGCTCGAGCTGCTCGGCTACCTGGCCGTGGGCCATGCCGCCCGGAAGGGCGAGCACTACGCGGCCCGCAAGCGCTCGGATCTCTGGAAGTTTCTGCGCAAGAGCGTCCTCGGCGGCGTGCTGGTGGCCGTCTTCGCCTGCCTCTGTTGCACCTCTCCCATGAGGGCATGGCCCCCGTCCCCCAGGCCCTCCTGTACGGCCTCAACTACGCCGTCTGCTTCGTCCTCATCTACATGCTGGGGGCGACGCTGGCCACCAAGCAGCCGGCGCTCACGGCGTCGCGCCTGTCGATGGCCCTGGAGGAGGGGGAGTCCCACGAGAGCTTCGCCTACCTGGTGCGCGCCATCTGGCGCAGCCAGTTCCTGTCGTTCGTCGGCAACATCGGCGGCGCGGCGCTCTTCTCGCTCCTCATCGCGGCGGGGTACGGGGCCTGGCGGGGGGTGCCCCTCGTGGAGGCGTCGGAGGCGGCGGCGCTGGGGGCGAAGCTCGATCCCGTCGGCTCCGCGAGCCTCTTCTACGCGGCCATCGCGGGGGTGCTGCTGAGCGCGGCCGGCTTCTTCGCAGGCTACGTCGACAACGCCGTCGTCTTCCACCGCCTCGGCGAGCGGGTGCGGCGCGGCGCAGGCATCTTCGGCGCCGTGCCGGCCGGCTGGCGGCCCCGCCTGGCCCACCGCCTCGATCAAGATCTGGGCGGGCTCTCGGGCAACGTGGCCCTGGGCTTCCTGCTCGGATCGGCGGGCGCCCTCGGCGTCATCCTCGGCCTGCCCATTGACATCCGGCACATCGCGTTCGCGTCGAGCCATGGCATGCTGTCGCTGGTCTACGGCGGCCCGGCGGGCCCGGGCGTCGTCACGATCTTCGCCGGCGTCCTGCTCATCGGCCTCGTGAACTTCGTGGTCTCGTTCGCCCTCACGCTGGGCGCGGCCGTCGCCGCCCGGCAGGTGGAGGGGGCGGCCTGGCGGCCCGCGCTGCGCAGCCTGTGGCGCCTGGCCGCGGCCCGCCCGCTGCTCTTCTTCGTGCCCTGGTCGCGGACCCGCCCGAGGCGCGCCTGGCGGACGACCCCACTCGAGCCCGGCGCGGCCCGCCGTGGCCCTCCGCGACGCCGCTTTACTTGCCTTCGGGCGGGGCGCGGATAGCCCGGGCCGCCCGTCCAGCCGACCGTCGCCCGACGGTCGGAGTGGGACGCCGCAGGCCGTCGGCGCGGGGGAACGCCCGGCGGCGGGTGGCATGGCGTTAAGCCGGCGTCGACACCCCGCCACCGCCTCGCCCCAAGGAGGTCTCGTGAAGCTGCGCTCTGTCCTCATCACCCTCGCTGGCCTGGCCGCGCTCACCGCCCGCGGCACCGACGAGGCCGCCAAGGCCGGCACGGCCCCCGCCGCCGAGTGCGTCCAGAACGACCTCGTCGCCCAGTGCCCCCCCAACACCACCCCGGCTCGACGTCGACGCCCAGGCGGCCTGCCGCAGCGCCGGCAGCGTCGACCCGAGCGAGGATTCTGGGCCAGACGCAGGGGGCGGCGTCCGTGCAGAACGCCTGCGTCGGCAGTGGCACCTGCCGGGTGGTGTGCGCCCTCACCAATCCGTGCGACCCGGGCATCGAGCGCGCGTCTCGCCCACGGACGGCATCATCTGCCGCGCGCCCGCCGGGCTGCGGGAACGGCACCCGCGAGCCCGGCGAGACGTTCGAGTCGTGCCCCCTCGACTGCGGCGGCGAGGAGTGCCAGCTCCGGCACGCTGCGCTGCGTCGGCAACGATCTCCAGCGCTGTACGCCGCGGGGAGTCTGGGCCGATCCCGAGGCCTGCCCGGTGCCCCAGGTCTGCCAGAGGAGGGCGGCGCGTCGTGCCGGGCCAGCGCGTGCGGGGACGGCGTGGTCGATCCCGGCGAGGCCTGCGATGACGGCAACGGCACCAACGGTGATGGCTGCGACACCAACTGCACGCCCACCGGCTGCGGCAACGGCCTGCGCACGGCGGGCGAGGCCTGTGACGATGGCAACCGCACCAACAACGATGACTGCTCCAATGACTGCCAGGTCGCGGCCTGCCCCGACGGCATCGTGCAGGCGGGCGAAGAGTGCGACGATGGCAACGACGTCGACACCGACGCCTGCACGAGCCTCTGTCGGCTGCCGGCCTGCGGGGATGGCTTCACCCAGGCGGGTGAGCAGTGCGACGATGGCAACGACGATGAGACCGATGCCTGCACGCCGGCCTGCCTGCGGGCCGCCTGTGGCGATGGCATCGTCCAGGACGGCGAGGGGTGCGACGACGGCGACGAAGACAACGCCGATGAGTGCACCAATGACTGCCGGCTGCCCGGGTGCGGCGATGGCATCGAGCAGCCGGGGGAGGGGTGCGACGATGGCAACGATGACAACACGGATGCCTGCACCAACGCCTGCGTCCCCGCGCGCTGCGGGGACGGCGTGGTCCAGGCGGGGGTCGAGGCCTGCGACGATGGGAACGACGATGACACCGACGGCTGCCTGACGAGCTGCGACCTGGCCGTCTGCGGCGACGGCGTGGTGCACGCCGGGGTCGAGGCCTGCGACGATGGCAACCGGGCCGACGACGACGCCTGCACCAGCCAGTGCGCCCTGCCGCGCTGCGGCGACGGGCTGCTACACCCCAGCGAGGGCTGCGATGACGGCAACGCCGAGAACGCCGACGCCTGCACCGACGCCTGCCAGCCCGCGCGCTGCGGGGATCGCATCCTGCGCGACGATCTGAGCGTCGGGCAGCCGGGATACGAGTACTGCGACGACGGCGGGGGCCGGGTGGAGTTCGATGGCTGCAACGCGAGCTGCGAGCCCACCGAGACCGAGCCCAACAACGCCTTCAACGCGGGCGATGTCATGAGCCGCGAGCTGATCGTGGGTCAGTTCACCCAGGGTGACACCGACTACTATGCCTTCCACCTCGGGTGCGGCGTCGGCCAGGGCGAGGCCTGCCCCCCCGGGCTGGCGCTGACCTGGACGTTCGAGGTGAACCTGATCCGCCGTGGGGGCCGGGAGGAGTGCCCGGTCAACCTGTGCATCGTCCGCAACAACGCCTGCCCGCGGCTGATGGATCCCAGCCCGGTCAACCCCAACCCGTGCTTCCCGCTGGTGGCCATCCCCGGCGGCTTCCGGTGGACCTACCAGGGGGCCGTGGGGGGCGACTACGCCTTCGGTCTCAGCTCCGCCGTGGCCGACACCTTCACCTACCGCCTGACCGTCACGGACAACCACTGATGCGCAACATCCCGATTTTTCTTGTGATCTCGGCCGCCCTCGCGGCCTGCGGCACGGAAGAGGGCGCGAAGTCCGGGACGCGGGCCGCGGCCGAGTGCGCGCGCAGCGACCTCATCGCCCAGTGCCCGCCCAACACGGCCCCCCGCCTGGAGGTGGACGCGGAGGCCGTCTGCACCATGGCGGGGAGCATCGACGTGTCCTCGGGCATCGACGGCAGCAGCGGCAGCGGTGCCATCCAGAACGCTTGCGTGGGGTCGGGGAGCTGCCACCTGGTCTGCGAGCTGCTCGCGCCCTGCGACCTCGGCGTCCTCCAGATCTCGCCCACCGAGGGCATCATCTGCCGCGCGCCGACCGGGTGCGGGAACGGGGAGTGCGAGCCGGGCGAGTCCTTCGTCGACTGCCCGGTGGACTGCGGCGGCGAGGCCTGCCAGCCCGGTGAGGCGCGCTGCCAGGGCGAGCGCCTCCAGGCCTGCACGCCGCGGGGCCAGTGGGGGGCCGCCACCGACTGCCCCGCGGCCCGGCGCTGCGGGGCCGCGCCCGGCGAGCCAGCCGCCTGCCTGGCCGTCGCCTGCGGGGACGCCGAGGTGGACGTCGGCGAGGAGTGCGACGACGGCAACGCCACCAACGGCGACGGCTGCGACGCCAACTGCACCCGCACCCGCTGCGGCAATGGCGTGCGCAGCGGCGACGAGGCCTGCGACGACGGCAACGCCACCACCAACGATGGCTGCACCAACGAGTGCACGCTGCCGGCCTGCGGCGATGGCATCGTGCAGGACGGCGAAGAGTGCGACGACGGCAACCAGGAGGACGCCGATCGGTGCACCGCCGGCTGCCGCCTGCCCTTCTGTGGCGATGGCTTCGTGAAGGCGGGGGAAGCCTGCGACGATGGCAACCAGGTCGAGACGGATGGGTGCACGTCGGGCTGTCGCATCCCGGGCTGCGGGGACGGCGTCGTCCAGGACGCCGAAGAGTGTGACGATGGCAACGACGATGACACCGACGGCTGCACCAACGCTTGCCTGATCGCGCTCTGTGGCGATGGCATCATCCAGGGCCAGGAGACCTGCGACGACGGGAACGGCGATGACACCGATGGCTGCACCACCG
Source organism: bacterium (assembly GCA_041389985.1). Taxonomy (GTDB): domain Bacteria; phylum Myxococcota_A; class Bradymonadia; order UBA7976; family UBA1532; genus JACKDP01. Next base: position 264,628 of record JAWKQS010000003.1, on the reverse strand, counting down.
CCTGCCGCGAGGCGCGCTGCGGCGATGGGTTCGTCCAGGCCGGGGTCGAGGCCTGCGATGATGGGAACGGCGGCAACGACGATGGGTGTGTCGCCTGCCAGCCGGCCCGGTGCGGCGATGGCTTCGTCCAGGCGGGCGTGGAGACCTGCGACGATGGCAACGACGATGACACCGACGGCTGCACGGGCGCCTGCGCCCTGCCGGCCTGCGGCGATGGCATCCTGCATGCCGGCGAGCAGTGCGACGATGGCAACGTGGTCGACACGGACGCGTGCACGGCCCGCTGCCGCACGGCCACCTGCGGTGATGGCATCCACCGCACCGATCGGACGCTCGGCCAGGCTGGCTACGAGGCCTGCGACGATGGCAACGGCCAGGAGTGGGTGCCCGGCGACGCCTGCACCAACGACTGCCTGGCCACCGAGTCGGAGCCCAACGACCGGGCCGCCGACGCCGACGCCATCGACGGGACCATCCGCGGCGTGCTGCGGGCCCGGGAGGTGGACGCCTTCTGCGCGCCTGGCGGCCGGCGCCCACACCGTCCTCGTGTTCTACCAGCGCGCGACCGTGCTCTCGTGCGCGGGCCTCGGCGTCGACGGCGTGGCCTGCGCCGATCTGACCTTCTGCGGGGCGCGGGGGGTCGCGTGCCGGGACCGCATCCCCGCCGGCGAGCAGCTCGTCCGCTTCAGCGTGGACGCCGGCGCCGGCCGCGACGCGGTGGTCTTCGCGCTGCGCTCGCTGGTGGACGACGCCTTCCAGTACCGCATCGAGATCACCCCCTGACGCCCTACAGGTCGAACCCCTCGTTCTTCCAGGGGATTCTCCGCGTCTGGTCGTACTCGGTGACCTGGATGGTCGCCACCGTCCCGTCGGCCTCGGGCAGCAGCTTCACGTCCAGCGCCCCCTCGCCATCACCCCCGTCGGCGGGCTCGGCCGGGAAGAACTGGCCGGCCGAGGCGAGGGCGCCGGCGCGCACGGCGTAGAACGCCACGCTGCCATCGCCCGCGCAGGCGTGCTGCCGGGCCACGATCAGCGCCCCGCCCCCGGGGGCCCGGGCCACCTCGACGTCGCCCAGCCAGCCATCGGCGCCGGCCAGATCCCACTCGAGCACCCGATCCCCCTTCGGTCCCCGCAGCAGCAGCTCATGCCGGCTGTAGCGGTGGCCGTGGTCGTCCCCGGGGTCCGTCCAGTAGCTCGACACCAGCGCGTCCTGGCGGCCGTCCCCGTCCAGATCCACCTCCCGCACCACCTGCTCGCCCGGGCGAGCCGCGCAGTCCGGCCACGCCTTGCCGCCCAGGCCGGCCTTCCAGAGCGCCTGCTCCAGCTCCGACGCGATGTACACCTCCAGCTGGGTACTGGCCTCGCCGCCCGATGCCGAGCGGGCGGTCACCACCACCGAGAAGTGCTCGCCCGGCGCGCCGGTGGCGGTCCAGCGAAACACCCCTGGGTGGCGTCGAGGCTCGCCCCGGCTGGCCAGCCCGTGGTGGTGTACGCCACCGCCGACCGGTCGGACGCGCGGGCCTTCGTCTTGAACTTCACCTCTTGCCCCGGGGCGACCGTGAGCTGGAACGGGAGGCGAACTCCCGCCCGCCGATGGACTCGGGCCCGCGCCCCAGGCTCCAGTCGGGCCCGTGACGGCTGCACAGCCAGGCCTGCTGCGGCAGCCGATCGAACTTGACGGTCACCGCCTTCGGGACGCTGGCGGGCGCGGAGCGGCGCGGCTGGCGGTGGCTCCGCGGCCAGGGTGGGGCCGGTGGCGAGGGCGAAGGGCAGGAGGAGTCGGGTCTGCATGGCCTGAGTGGAGCGCGGTCCTCGGCGAAGGTCAACGGCGAGTCACCGGGGGCTTGATCAAACGGGCCCGACGCCGCACCTTGGCCCCATGAAGTACGCATACGATCTCAAGATCTCCGGCGGGACCATCATCGATGGCACCGGCCAGGCCGGCTTCACCGGCGACGTCGGCATCCAGGACGGCCGCATCGTGGCGGTCGGTGATGCCCCGGGCGAGGCGGCCCAGACCATTGACGCCGCCGGTGCCATCGTCACCCCCGGCTTCGTGGACCTGCACACCCACTACGACGGCCAGATCTCGTGGGATCCCGATCTCATGCCCAGCTCGGTGCACGGCGTCACGACGGCCATCCTGGGATCGTGCGGCGTCGGCTTCGCGCCGGCCCACGCGGCCGATCGCGAGAAGCTGATCGCGCTGATGGAGGGCGTGGAAGACATCCCCGGCTCGGCCCTGGCCGAGGGCCTGACCTGGGAGTGGGAGACCTTCCCCGAATACATGGACGCGCTCGACGCGAAGCCGCATGCCATCGACTTCGGTCTGCAGATCACCCATGACCCGGTGCGGGTCTATGTGATGTGCGACCGGGCCGTGCATGACGAGGTGGCGACGGCCGAGGACATCGAGCAGATGCGGGCGGTGGTGCGCGAGGCCCTGGAGGCGGGGGCCATCGGCTTCTCGACGGGCCGCAGTGACAACCACCGCTCCGCCAGCGGGGCCCACACCCCGGCGGCCGAGGCCCGCAGTGAGGAGCTCGTCGGGCTCGCGCGTGTGCTCGGCGAGGTCGGCCACGGCGTGGTGCAGGCGGTAAGCGACTTCGACCTGCCCGAGGGCGACGGCAAGTTCCACGGCGAGTTCGACGTGCTGGAGGCCATGGCCCGCGCCTCGGGGCGGCCCATGTCCATCTCGCTGATGCAGCGCGACCAGTCGCCGGAGCAGTGGCGCTGGATCATCGAGCGGGCCGAGAAGGCCACCGCGGCTGGCACCCCCATCCGCTTGCAGGTGGGGGCCCGGGCCATCGGCGTGTTGTTGGGTCTCAACACGACCTTCCACCCCTTCATGGGCTTCCCGAGCTACAAGGCCATCAGCCACCTGCCCGTGGAGGAGCGCGTCCGGCGCCTGCGCGATCCCGCCCTGAAGGCCCAGATGATGACCGAGAAGAGCGAGCGGGTCGCGGGGGATGGCAGCCCCATCCCGCCGCTCGCCGATCTGCTGCTGGCGCAGATCGAGCAGATCGGCATGCGCATGTTCACCCTGGGCGAGAACCCCGACTATGAGCCGGGCTTCAAGGACAGCATCGGCGCCCGGGCCCGGATGCGGGGCGACTCGGTGTTGAGCGGGCTCTACGACGCGCTCATCACCCATGATGATGGCAGCGCGCTCATCTACTTCCCGCTCTACAACTACATCCAGGGCAACCTGGACAACCTCTACACCATGCTGAGCCACCCCCTGGCCCTGCCGGGGCTGAGCGACGGCGGCGCCCACGTCGGCACCGTCTGCGATGCCAGCTTCCCCACCTTCATGCTCACCCACTGGGCCCGTGACCGCGCCCAGGGCCTGCCGCTGGAGCGGGTCGTGCAGATGATGACCCATGACACGGCGCGCTTCGTGGGGCTCACCGATCGCGGCACGGTCGCGGTGGGCCAGAAGGCCGATCTCAATGTCATCGACCACCAGGCCCTGCGCCTGCACCCACCGCACCTGGTGGCCGATCTGCCCGCCGGTGGCAAGCGCCTGCTCCAGTTCGCCGACGGCTACCGCGCCACCGTGGTGAGCGGCCAGATCATCGCCCGGGACGGCCAGCTCACGGGCGCCCGCCCCGGCCGGCTCGTGCGGGCCGGGCGGTAGATCCATGATCCGCAAGCCGTTTCTCGCCGTGGCCCTGCTCGCTGCCTGCGGCGATGGCGGCAGCGGCTCGGCCGACGACTTCTCCGCCGTCTGCGATCGCTTCGGCGCGCTCTACGCCCGCTGCCTGGTGGAGGCCTGCCCCGCCGGGGCCCCCTTCGAGGCGCTGCTGGCGGGTGAGCAGGCCCACTTCTGCCGCCTGGTGGAAGACAACGCCACCCAGAACACCTTCTATCGCCAGCAGGCCGATGGCAGCTGCGGGGATGTCTACTTCGGCGCCGCGGTCGGCCAGGACGTCACCCAGGAGAACCAGGACAACAACCACCAGGTCTTCTGTGCCAGCGGACCGCTGGCGTCGGGCGAGGTCTGCGCCGAGCGCTGCGACACCCTGGCCGCCTGCCTCACCGACGACAACCCCTTCTCGGTGATCTGGGCGGACCGGGCGAGCTGCCAGGCGGCCTGCCTGGGGCGCCCGAAGTCATCGCGCGACATCGCCTGTCTGGCCGCCACCGCCTGCGCCGACTTCGACTGCTCGGAGTAGGTCGTCGGGGGCGTCGTAGGCCGACGCGCCGCGGGCCCGCTGGATCAGCCACGCGCGGGCGGCGATCCGGGCGTCCTCCGAGAACCCGGCGCCGTCCGGGACGAGGAGCCGCAAGGCGGCCTCGACGTCGGCGTCCGCCGGGACCTCCACGAACTCGGCCTTCCAGGCCAGGAAGACGGCCAGCCAGCGACGAAACGCCACGACCGGGTCGGGGGCCAGGGGGAGATCGGGCTCGAAGACCGTCGCGCGCACCCCGGGCCCCGGCTCCCAGCGGTAGTCCACGTCCGGCAGCACGACCACCGGCGCGCCCGCCTCGAAGCGCTTGGAGGGCCCGTTGTCGAGCACGCGGATGGGGCCGAGGGCTTGCAGAGGAGCGAGCAGCGCCTGCGCCGGCGCCGCCACCAGCTCCGCCAGATCCCCCGCGATCCGCACCGTCCGCCCCCGGCCCCAGGTGGCGACCGGCGCGTCGCCCACGACGCAGTCGGCGATCAGAGGCAGCAGATCCCTGGAGGGAGTGCCCGGCAGCATGTGCCGGAGGTAGAGCACGCGCTCCATGAGAGACGACAGGCGCCGGGCGTCCTCGATGATCGCGGGGGCACCTCGTTGAGGCTGTTCACCGGGCAGGGCTCACCGAGGGTGACCGAGCTGGGCGGCGATGCGGGCGAGCTCGTCGTTCATGGGCGTCGGTCCGTCGCGGTGACATCGACCTTGGTGGGCACTCGATAGGGAACGGCGGCCTGGTCACCGCTGAGCTTGAGGGGAAGCTCGATCCAGCCCCCAGCTCGACCTCGAACCGGCTGTAGTTGAAGGGCTTCGCCATGCGGTGCTTTCCGAAGGAAATCGCCTTGATCGCTTCGACCTTGGCTGCGTCCTCGCTCTGGGACTTCTTGTACCGTCGCTCGGCAAACTCCTGCTGGAAGTTGGCCAGGTTCAGCTCCGCGAGGCGGCCCGACAGCTCGGCCAGCGGGCGGCCGAAGACATGCTGGAATTGCTGGTGGAGGATGCCGAGCGCCACGCTGGTGGCGGCCAGCCGCTTGCTCTCCTCGCCCCGGATCTGGATGACGGCCGGCCGACCGTCGACGGTGACCCGGGTCCCGATCACCATGCTGGGGGACTCGGCGCCTTCGTTGAAGCACTTGCCATCCAGGGGCTTGCAGGGCATGGAGGCCGTCCCCCAGAGGACCTTGTCGTGCCCGGGGATCGCCGCGAAGAGGCTGAACTCGTAGGCGTTTTGCGCCAGCGTCGCTTCGCTGGAGCTGATAGAGGCGGCTGGGACGACGTAGACCGGGTGGGACAGGGCGTCGACCGCCGCGTCGACCTCGCGGGACCACTGGTACTTCGTGAAGCACGCGTCGCGGGCAGCGAGGGCCTCGGAGAGCAGGCGGTTCAGGGTCGCCGGATCGGAGTCGGCCTGGGCGGCGTGGGCCGAGTGGGCCCGGTGCAGGCGGACCATCTCGGTGCAGGGCTCGGCGGCATGCAGCACACCCGCCGCCAGGAGGCCGAGGACGAAGCCCATGAGTCGCGCAAACATCACTGCCTCCACCGCGCAGGCGACGAGCCCATGGTGCCCGAGGTGGAGGCGCAACGCCAGTGCCGGTTGCGCCCGCTCGGGGGCTCGGTCAAAGTGTCGTGGCCAAGGTTTGCTTCACACGGGAGGGCCCATGGCGCGCCTGGTCGGGTTGCTGGTTTTCCTGGCTGCGGCGACGGCGCAGGCCGACGAGGAGTCGGACCGCCGGCGGGCCATCTCGGACGCCGAGCGCCAGGTGGGCGCCATCGCGAGCGCCCTCTCAGGGCTGGCGGGCGCGTCTTCGGACTCGGGCATCGATCGGGCGGTGAGCGAGGCCCGGCGGCTGGAGGGTCTGCTGCGCGATCTGGCGCGGGTGCAGGGCAACGACTCGACTGCCCGGGAGATGGTGTCGCGCTGGCCGCGCTACATCGACGGCGTTGAGCGCGCCCAGCGTCCCCTCGAGGCGCTGAAGCGTGGGCAGCGCGCCCTCGATCGGCTGGCCGACACCTGCAAGCAGAGCGAGCGCACCCTCGAGCAGGTGATCAAGAGCGAGCTGGGCAGGGCCGCGCCCCAGAGCGCCGCGACCATCACCGAGCGGGCCCGCAGTCTGGGACAAGAAGCTCGGCGGGCCCTCGACCGGGCCGGCAGCGATCAGCGCGAGCTGGAGAGGGCGCGGGATGACGCCCGCCGCTTCGACGCCAGCGGTGGCGACTGGGGCCGCGTCGAGAGCGCCATCCACGATGCCGCCAGCCGCATGTACGACGACTGGCGCCGTGACCACGAGGAGGGGAAGCGCGCCTGCGGCGAGCTGGCGCGGGGCGAGGGTCACCCCGACGTGAGCCGTGCGCTGGACACGCTGCGGCGCTCGGCCCAGGAGCGCGAAGAGGCCCTGAAGCGTGCCGAGGACAGCCTGCGCGCGCTCGCTGGGGCGAGCAGCGGGCTGGAGGCCGGGCGCGACGCGGGCGGCATCCGGCGGCTGCAAGCCGCCATTTCGGAAATCCAGAGCCGGATCAAGGCCTTGGAGAGGGTGCAGGGGGGCGACCCGCGGGCTCGGGAGGTGGTGTCGACATGGCCCGCCGCCGCGGCGGGCTTCGCGCGACGCATCAAGCCGCTGGAGGTGCTGAAGGGCCACCAGTTCAGCCTGGAGGGCGCCGCGGACACTTGCGCGGCCAGCGAGGCGTCGTTGCTGGCGCAGGCCCGGAAGGCGGTCGCCCAGCCCGAGGCGAAGAGCCGGGCGGAGCTGGAGGCGGCCGCCGCCCAGGCGGGGGCAGCGACGCGCAAGGTGCTCGAGGCGGCCGACCGGCGCGGCGACGAGGTCAAGCGTGCGCGGGGCGAGGTGGTCGGTGCGTCGGGGCCGGGCGGCTTTGGCGGAGCCGGGAGCGCGCTGGGGGCCTCGGCCGATCAGATGGCGGGGGCCTACGGCAAGGCGGCCGCGACGGTGGCGGCGAAGTGCGCCGCCCTGGCCCAGGGCGCGAAGCACCCGGCCGTGGCCCGTGCGCTGGCCGAGATCACGGCGATCCTCGACCGGGTGGATGCGCTGTTCAAGGCGCTGGGCGAAGACGTCCAGCGACTGGCCGCCGACGTCAAGGGCGGCGATGCGCGCGGCATCGCGGCGGCCCGCGACCGGCTCAAGGCCATCCGCGGGCGCCTGGGGGAGCTGGAGCGCGACGCCGATCCGCGGGCCCAGGCGCGCAGCAGGGCCTGGCAGGCCGGGCTGGGCGGCCTGGAGGACGCCCTGGGTGGCCTCGGGATCCTGATCGCTCGCGAGGCCGACCTGGAGCCGGGAGCCGGGCGTGCGCGGCCACGAGCCAGGCCCTGGAGGCGGAGGCGAAGCGGGCGACCGCTTGCCGCAGCTCGCGGCGGTGGAAGCAAAGGCGGTCGCGCAGGCCCGGACGGCGGCCGGCAGGCTGGCCGAGGCCGACAAGCTGGACGCGGAAGTCCGCCGGGCCCAGGCCGAGGCGGGGCGGTTCAGCTTCGACGACGGGCCGTGGGCGACGGTCCGCGGGGCGCTGGCTGCCCAGGCCAGGGCGGCGTTCGATGCCTTCAACACGGGCCGGGCGCTCCACCAAGCAGTGCGGCGACGTGGCCCGCGGCGCCGAGCACCCGGCCCTGGCGGCGGCACGCAAGGCCCTCGAGACCCGGGCGGCGGCGGCCGACGCAGCGGTCAAGGCGGCCCGGGATCGGGCCGACGCGGCGTGCAGCCCCATCGAAGGCCTGGTGAAGAAGCGGGACCAGCGCGCCCAGGCGCTGCGGACCATGATCGATGGCGTCCTGGAGCGGGGAAGCTGGACACCCAGCCCAGCCTGCTGAAGGTGTTGAATGACAACGTCAACCAGCTCGGCGACGAGATCAAGGCGGCCGCGCTGAAGTGCGAGGCGGCCATGCAGGCCCACGCGGAGGCCGACACGGCGTGGGAGGCGCTCCAGGGGCGCTGAGCCTCCAGTAGCCCAGATCTTCTTTGATTTCGTCGGGTTCTACCTGGCCGTCCAGAAAACCAGGCCGGCCAGGTCGGTGAGGCTGAGCGTCGCCAGCCACCCGCGGTCCCAGGGCAGGGGGCCGTCGCCCAGCCGGAAGTGGCGGTGGGTGACCCCCAGCCGCAGCTTGTCCCAGAGCAGCCCCACGAAGGCGTGGCCGCCCAGCGTGGTCTCGCCCAGGGGCTCTCGCCCACGTTCCACGCCTGATCGAGGGCCGGACCCACGCCCATGAAGCCCACCCACGGCCGCAGGAAGTCCAGGCGGCCTGCGTAGGCGAGGGCCAGGCTGCTGCTCACCTCCAGGTCCTCGCGATCGGGGCGTCGGCCGAGGAGAGGGGTGACGAGCAGCTTCAGCGCGTTGCTGCGGCTGCGCAGGGTGGGCTCGTAGCCGATGGCGATGGCGAGGGGGAAGACGCCGATGGTCAGGCGGTAGGGCAGCAGGCGCCAGGCCTGGGGAGCGTCGGCCCGGCCGAACGGCACGGTGGACGCGTCGTAGGTCTCGGGCGCCCGGGGCCAGTCGAACTCGCTGCGCAGCCCGAACTCGCTGATGCTCAGCAGGCCCACCATGGCGTTGTCACGGCCGGAGATGGCCTCGTCGCGCTGCTCCAGGGTGGCCTGGCGGGTGACGACGGTGAGCAGCAGCGGTCCCCACGCCGCGCCGCCGCGCAGCATCTCCCGGGCGACGGGATGGTCGCCCGGCACGTAGGGGCCGACGGCCTCCAGGAAGGCTGAGAAGCGGGGCGGATCGGGCAGGTGGCCGGATCGAGGGGCTGGGGCACCCCGTCCACGACGGACGGGCAGGTGAGCGCCTCCAGCACGGCCGCGAGCTGGCGCAGCCGCGTGTGATCGGCCTCGGAGCGCACCGGGGCGGGGCCCTCGAACCAGGTCCAGGGCCGATCGGGCCGGCAGGCGTCGCCGATCCGGTCGCCGTCGGCGTCCTCCTGGCCCGGATCGGGGAAGAGCGGGCAGACGTCGCAGGCGTCGCCCCGGCCGTCGCCGTCGCGGTCGAACTGGTCGGGGTTGTCGTGATCCGGGCAGACGTCGCAGGCGTCTCCCGCGCCATCGGCGTCGCCATCGGCCTGGTCGGGGTTGCCATGCGCCGGGCAGTTGTCGCAGGCGTCCCCCAGGGCGTCGTCGTCGCTGTTGCGCTGGTCATCGTTTAACACATCCCGGCAGTTGTCGCAGGCGTCGCCGACGCCGTCGCCGTCGCCGTCGGCCTGCCCCGGATCGGCCACGTGGGGACAGACATCCATGGCATTGCGGATGCCATCGCCGTCGGTGTCGTCGTCAGGCAGCAGCCCGCCCGCGGTCTGGTCGGGCGGCGCATCGGCGTCGACCACCCCGTCCGAGTTGCGGTCGGCGACGGGCACGAACTCCGGGTGCAGGAAGAGACCCGTGGAGACCTGGCCCTCGACCTCGTCGGCGGGCACGGGCGTAGCCAGCACCGCGGATCGCTCGATGGCCGCGAGGCGCTCCACCACGAGCTGGGCCCCGGCCGACCGATCGAGGCCCAGCGTCCGCACCATGTCGGCCCCGCGGCGGCCCAGGCAGCCCACGATGCGGTCCCGGCGCCGCTGCCGGTCCACCTCGGGCACCAGGTAGCGCTGATCCGAGGCGCAGGTGGCCGAGGCGATGTCAGAGACCGCGTCATGCAGGCCGATGTAGTAGTCCACCTCGCGGAAGCGCCGCTCCAGGAAGGCCCCGAAGTTGCCGAGGAAGCTGCCGGCGAGCGGGGCCATCCGCGTCGAGAGCGAGATGCGCCGCTCGCTCATTGGATCTTCGCGCAGGCGGGCGACGAGGCGCCGCGCCAGCTCGATCTGGGTTCGGTCCCGCCGCCCGGCGGACGTGTCCGTCGGTGTCCGGGCGAGCTGGAGCGCCATCAGCCGGTCGAGGGCCTGCAAGACCAGGCCGCGGATGACGGGCAGGGCGCCGGGCTCGAGGCCGCCGACCACCTGGTAGGTCCGCTCGAGCAGCTCGTGCAGCTCGGCGGTCGCCCGCAGCAGCACCGCGAAGCGCGGGTCGTCCGCGGTGGCCAGCGCCGACGCCTCGGCCACGATGCGCTCGCCCAGCCGGCGGACGGGGACGCCCGAGGCCACGCCGCTGAGGCGGCAGTCGTCCCGGCTGAAGAGGCGGGGCCCCCCCAGCTCGCCCAGGGCCCGGGCCAGGGCGGGCGGGCAGGCCTGGCGGTCGACGTCCAGCGACCGCACCAGCCCGTTGAGGCGCTCGTTCCAGCCGCCGAAGCGCAGCACCGACTGCAGCTCGTAGCCCCGCGCGGTGTTGACGGTCCCGGCCAGGAACGCGAGCTGGCTGCGCATCCCCATCGTCGGCGCCGCGGCCTCGTCCTGGACGACGGGCCGGGGGGCGGGCGCCAGCCGCCGGTTGTCGGGATCGATGTAGACGTACTCGACCCGCGGCAGGCACGGCGCCGCCTCCGTCTCGTCGGACGCCCGCTCCGCCAGGGCCCGCGCCACCCCCAGCGGCACGTTGTCGAAGACGCCGCCGTCGATGAAGTCGGCCTCCTCGGCCCGCATCGCGTAGGCCCCGTCGCCGAGGTGGGGGAACCGCTCGTTCTGCTCGTTGAAGACCCGGGCGCACTGGCTCTTCGAGGCGGGGTCGGGCTCCCCCGAGGCGCCCGACTCGGGCCGGCAGTAGCGCAGCGGCTGGGGGCTGAAGGCCAGCGGGAAGGCGCTCGACGCCTGGATGAGCGCCCACACATGCTGGGGGTCGATGCGGGCGTCCGCCACGCGGCCCGAGGGGGGGATCTGCTCGGGGAGGTACATGACGTTGCCCACGAGCGGATCGCGCAAATCCATGACTTCATTGCGAAACCATGGCCGACCGTCGGCGCCGACGGTGAGGCGGAGCGGCACCATGAACCGCTGGTTGGGCACACGCAGGCCGAAGACCTCGATGGTCTGGGGCTCGACCCGGCTGACCATGACGCCCACGGCGATGGAGCAGCCCGGGATGAAGGCGGGCTCCTCCGTCCACGCGCGCAGCGCCTCGATGCCCGGCGCGAAGCCGGCCCGCGAGAGGAGAGCGTCGTCGGGCAGGTACTGGCGCTCGGGGGGCAGCAGCCCGCCCAGCCCGACCGCCGTCCAGGTGGACATGAAGCGGTTCTCGTCCACGGTGCCCGGATCCCGGGCGCACCAGGTCAGGGCCGTCAGCACCGAGTTGATGCTGCCGGCGGATGCGCCGGAGACGGCCACGAGCCGCGGCGCGCGGCGCTGGCCGCGGGTGGGCACGCGGTCCGCCGTGGCCCGCAGGAACTTGACCAGGCCCCAGTTCAGGCCAGCCTCGTAGGCCCCCAGGCTGACGCCGCCGCTGATGGTCAGGGCGTAGAGCTCGGGCAGCTCGTCGGCCCCGCGGCCCCGATCGTCACCGCTGACGACGGAGGCGGGATCGGGGGGCGTACACGCCAGCCAGCGGCCGGGCTCGGCCAGGCTGAGCCCGGCCGACAGGGTCACGAGCGCAGCGACGATGCAGGCAAGCCTTGTCATGACCCCACGATGCCGTGCCCGGCGGCCCAGGCCAGGGCGCGTCGCGCGCCCACGGCGCCGCGGCCTGGGCCATCTTCCTGGTCCAGCCAGCCGGAGGCCCCATGACCCTGCCCGACGACCTGCCCGTGTCGCCTTCCTCGGCCGCCGCCCTGGGCGACTGGCTGGCCGCCCACCACGCCGACGCGCCGGGCTTCTGGCTCAAGATCCCCAAGAAGGGCAGCGGCATCGCCGGGCCGACCTACTCGGAGGCCCTCGACGAGGCCCTGCGCTTCGGGTGGATCGACAGCCAGAAGGCCAGCGTGGACGCGGACTTCTACGCCCAGCGCTTCACCCCGAGGGGCCCCGCAGGCCGGTGGTCCAAGGTCAACCGGCGGCGCATCGAGGCGCTGGAGGCGGCGGGTCGGCTGGAGGCCCCGGGCCGCGCCGAGGTCGAGCGGGCGCAGGCGGATGGCCGCTGGGACGCGGCCTATGACCCACCGTCCACGGCGAAGACGCCTCCTGATCTGCAGGCGGCCCTGGAGCAGGTGCCCGAGGCCTTGCGGTACTACGAGGGGCTCAGCGCCAGCAGCCGGTTCACCATCCTCTACCGCATCCACGACGCGAAGCAGGTGGCCACCCGCGCCTGGCGCATCGCGCAGTTCGTCGAGCTCTGCGCGCGGGGCAGCCCATCCGCTGAGCGCGTCAGCGCGCCCGTGCCGCAGCGCGTGGAGCAGGCCCCGGGCCTCCTCGTCCGGGCGCGCGGGCCCTGCGGTAGGTGCGGCCGTCGTCGGTGCGCCCGAGCAGGCCCATGTTGACGAGCTCGCGGCGGACGGTGACGTGATCCTCGAAGGCGATGGCCCCCTGGATGACGGCGCCCACCTCGCGCTCGGTGTAGGGCCGCCGCGCGGCGAACCGCGTGGCGACGAGCCAGCGGCCAGCCGCTGCTGCGTCAGCCGGCCGGGCCACGCGACCAGCCGGCCCTCGGCGTCGAGGCGCCCCAGCACCTTCTGGGCGTTGGCCGTGAGGGGCGCCGGCGGCGGCGGGGCGCTGGGCGGGCGCTTGAGCGCGGCCTGGAGGCTCTGCAGGTTGCGGTGCCCCAGCGCGCGGGCGATGAGGTTGAGCGTCTCGACGTGGCCGGGCGGGCCGGCGTCGGCGCGGGCGTGCAGCGACGCGCTCAGCGCGCGGGCGAACGCGGACAGATCGGGGACGGACAGCGCAATGGACTCGCGGGACATCGGACCAGCTCCTTCGAGCGCGCGCAGGGGAGGGCCGGTGGTCGCCGACTTCCGGCCCGGCGCACGCTCAAGAGAAGCGACGTCCAGGCGGATGTGATGAGGCAGGTTCAGCTCGCGGGGGACCCGCGCGGCGACGCCTGGGTGAACTGCCGACCCGGGCGGGATGCTAGCGGTGTGGCCCCACGGCTGCAAGGCAGGTGCGAACATCCGTCAAGAAAGTGGTTTGAGATCATGGGGTTGAGCGGGAGACTCGCTGCGCGCCTTGCTCTCCCGCCCCGGGCGCGGCAGGCTGCGACGAGCCCCCGGAGGACCCCATGATCAGCGCCCTGCTCCTGCTGCTGCCGGCCCTGGCCGCGCCCGCCCCCATCGCCGACGTCGAGGCCCTCGCGGCCGCCCGGGTGGTGGATCTGGCGCTCTTCGACCCGGCGCTGAAGGCGGCCGATCCCGCCCTCGTGCGCGCCGCCGTCGACGCCCTCGGCCGCTTGCAGGACGCGGCGGCGCTGCCCCGGCTGGAGGCCGCCCTCGGCCACCCCGACTTCGAGGTGCGCGAAGCTGCGGCCTTCGCGTGGGGCCAGATCGAGGCCGCGCCGCCGGGCCCCGTGGCGTCCCGGGTCGAGGCCGAGGTGGCCCCGCCGGTGCGCGTGCGGCTGATCGAGGCCCTGGGCAAGCTGGCCACGACGGACCGCCCGCTGCTGCTGAAGGCCGCCGAGGGCGACGCCGATCCCGCCGTGCGTCGCGCGGCCCGCATCGCCCTCGGCCTGGTGGCTCGACGCGAGAAGGGGGCGGCCCCCGATCTGGCTGGCCCGCTGGTCGAGTGGCTGAAGGCGGACGGGGATCACGACGGCGCCGCGTTCGCCCTCCGCCGGGCCGATTCCCTCGTGGATCCGGGCATCTTCACCGCGACGCTCGCCTGCGCCCAGGACGCCGAGGCCGACGTCCGGGCCCTCTGCGCCCGGGCGCTGGGCCGCTTCTCGGAGGCGGCGCTGGAGGCTTGCCCGGCCGAGCAGGGCGCTGCCTGCGTGGCTCGGCTGGACGCGGCGCTGCTCCAGGCCGCCGCCGATACCGACTGGCGGGTCGGGGTGGAGGCCTGGCGCGCGGCGGAGCAAGCGGGCCGCCTCGCCACCCTCGCGCCCACGCTCGCCGAGCCGCCCGCGTGGCCCGACGGCCCCCGTCTGCACGTCTGGACGACGGCCCTGGACGCGCTCCTGGCCGCGCCGCCGCTGCCCGCTGCCGAGGCCGCCGCGAAGGCGCTCTTCGACCGGGCACCCCAGGGCGAGGCGCCGGGCGCCGCCCTCGGCCGCGCCCACCTGCGCTGCCGGGCCGCCGCGCTGCTCGACCGTGCCGGCGGCGACCGCCTGTCGGCGTGCGACCCCGCCGCGCCGCCCGGCCTCGTCGCCGCGCTGACGCCGCCGCTGCTGGCCCACCTCGCCGCCCCGGCCCGGGCCGCCGAGATCGCCCGCCGCTACCCGCTGGCCACCACCGCCATCCTGCGCATCGCCTTGCTGGAGGCCGCCGCCAGCGTGGGCGGGGAGGGGAGCGCCGCCGTCGACGCCACCCTGCGCGCCGGCCTCGCCGACGCCGACGTCGCCGTGTTCAGCCAGGCCGCCACGACGGCGGGCGAGCTCGGCGCCACCGCCCTGGCCCCCCTGCTGCGGGCCCGGCTGACACCCCTGCGCGTGGCCGGCGAGCTCGAGGCCCTCATCGCCACCATCGACGCCCTCGCCGCCCTCAAGGACGCCGACGCTCGCGCGCCCCTGCGGCCCCTCCTGACCGACGCCAACGCGGCCATCGCGACGGCCGCCGCCAACGCGCTCACGGCGCTGGGCGAGCCCGCGAAGGCCGCTCCCACCCCCCGTGAACCGAGCCCCGTGCCCCACCCCGGGCGCCGCAAGGCCACCGTCGAGACCACGAAGGGCCGCTTCACCATTGAGCTCTTCGGCGACGACGCCCCACTGACCGTCCAGAACTTCATCACCCTCGCCGAGCGGGGCTTCTACGACGGCCTGCTCTTCCACCGGGTCGTCGGCGACTTCGTCGTCCAGGGCGGCGACCCCCGCGGCGATGGCTGGGGCGGCCCCGGCTACGCGATCCCCTGCGAGATCGGCCGCCACCCCTACACCCGCGGCGCCGTGGGCATGGCCCTGGCCGGCAAGGACACGGGCGGCAGCCAGTGGTTCGTGACCCACAGCCCCCAGCCCCACCTCGACGGCCGCTACACCGTCTTCGGCCAGGCCAGTGATCTGGACGTGGTGGACGCCCTGGCGGTGGGCGACCGCATCTTGAAGATCACCATCGAGCGGGGCGCAGCCGGGCCATGACCGTGGCGCCTCAGGGCGCGGCACCGGCCTCGACGCCAGCATCGGGGGCCGCGCTGGCGTCGAGGAGCGCCGGGGGCACCGGGAGCCGCACCAGCCCGCGGACCTCATAGAACGTCTGCTCGCCCATCGGCTCACCCGGCCCCCGGTCAATCCACTGATACAGCTGCCACTGCAACGTCCCGTCGACGAGGCTCGAGGCACAATCGGTCGGGTACCCTCCGTCTACCTCTACCCACTCATCCACACCATCGGAGAATCGCCGCGTGACGTCGTCGACGACCAGGACCGGCGCGGCCGGATTCCCATTGTGTGTCGTGCAGTCCAGCAGCTCCACGCGGGGGCGCGCCAAGGTCCACGCGATCGACCAGCCCGTGCCTGGATCGAAGCACGAGAACGCCCAGGTGCCGGTGGCATCGTCGTAGCTCCACGCCAGGGGGGCGACGCCAGCGTGCTGCGGGGGGGCGATGACCTCACCACACCCCATCTGGATGTGATAGACACCCTCGGGTTTGTACGGAATCGCCGGCATCGGCGGCGGCGCGAATCGATCCGCCGACGTACGAAAGCTGACCCGCGCGCCGAGACAGGGCGCGTCCACACAGGGCGGGTAGAGCATGCTCGCTGGAGAAGGATCATCGGCCGAGCCGGCCCCGCAGCCAGCGAAAGCGAGCAGGGCGAGGCTAGAAGTCCAGGCTGTAGTGCAAGTCATTGTATGCCGTGCCTCCGAAGACGTGGGTTCCCGGGGAGAAGGGGAGGTACTGGCGGTCGGCACTGCCCGCAGTGTACGTCGATAGCCACCCTCCCCAGAACACATCGTTTTCACTCAGTGATCGGAAGTGGAGCTTCCGCCAGTCGTCCAGGGTGACGCTCCGAGTGTAGCCAAGCAGAAACTGTGGGTTCGCTCCAGCGATCGGGTTCGCCACGAGTTGCGGAGGCACATCGGCCCGCAGCGGGAAGGCGCTGCTGGTGGCGACGACGACGGGTGTCGTCCCCGACAGGCGAAACCAGATGTTCGTGACACCGCCTGTGCCCCTGCCGGGGCCGTCTGGGAGATCGGGTGTGCCGATCCCCGATACCAGGCAATTGGCCCCGGTCGTCGAGTTGTGCCGCTCGCTGCATGCGATGTCGACCCCTCGGTAAAATCGCCACCCGGCGCCCACGACCACGGGTGTGTGCCAGGTCAGGCTGCCGGGCGTGAGCGCTCGAACGGTGACTTCATCCTGAAGGGTGAGGTAGGCCACGATCCAGCGGCCACTCATGGGGTCGTGAGTGACGGCAACCCAGGGTGTCTTCAGGTTCAGGTCGAGGCGTGCCGACTGACTCCAGGTTGTGGAGCCCTCCGTCCGCTCGGCGACGACGAGGTCGGGTCCCAGTGCCTCGCGGTAGTCGTTCGCCAGAATTGCGACGGCCCACCGACTCTCTCCCCCATAGGTTCCCCAAGCGAGGTCGGGACTGTGGTAGGTCGACCAGCCAGTGACTGCTTCTGGTGCCAGCCAGACGGGATCTTCGTAGATCCGGACGTAGGGCCGGCCGGAGTCTCCCCATGCCCGGACGGCGTAGGCGACCCCATGGTTCCGACTTCTACCGTTGGATGCCCGCGGTGGTGAGAGCACGACTTCCTCGGTGAGGGAGGTGGGGGCTGACCAACCCCACGTCCCAAACGGCTGGCTCTGCCGTCGTCGAACCGACTGCTCCGAGTAGCCGTACGCGGTTCGGAGGTTTCGCTTGTCCCCCATGGTCAGGCCACTGTACCACGGCGTTCCCAATACGCTTTCGTCATCGCGCCACTGGAGTGCACACGACGGATCGTACGGATGCTCTAGCCTGAGGGTGTGCAGGACCTCGTGGGCGACGGTGCCCCTGAACAGGTCGCGGAGGTCGGCGCCATTTCGAATCAGCCAGACCTTGCCCCAGAGCATTTCAGGGCTCGGTGCCGACGGCTGGGCGCATGCCACCGCATCCAGACTCCCGCAATCGACGGGGTCGTCGACCGCACTGAAGACAATCTGCGGCCGGCCCTGGTAGCTGGGTGCAGGCGGCGAATAGCCGGCAAAGCGGAAGAAGAGCGGCGCGCCTGCTTCGCTCTGCAATCCGACGAGGACCTGCTTGACGAGTTCTTCCGCGTCGGCCGCCGAGAGGCCGTTGAGTTCGGCAGAGGTCGTGAACTCATCGTCGAAGTAGAAATCGATGATGGGGCGTGGATCCGGGGTGCCGTCAGCGAGGCGGTGAATCGCAGCGTACGGCTGATTGCCGATGAAGCAACCTTCGAACGCCATGGCCGCCCGGAGTCCAAACAGGGCGACGACTGCTGTGGGGATGGCGAGGCGATTCATGGAGCCTCCGGGGAGCCAGCGTCGATGAGAGCGAGGAGACTGTCTCGCGGTGTGCCGAGGTCGATGAGCCGATCTCCGTCACCCAGACGCCACGCTGCCAGGCGAGCTCCACGCTCGGAGAGAGCAGGCCGCAGACCCCCGTCTCGATCCTGCTCGAGGAAGAAGAGGCACCGCCAGCCAGCCTCGATCCGCCAGCCATGGGCGACCGCTAGGTACTGGACAACCAACGCGTCTCCAGGTCTGGCCGGCAACTCCGCCCTGTGGACATCCTCCACGAGAATACTCGCTTGGCGCCGTGGCGGGCCCTTCACCTGCCAGTCAGGGATGTCTGGATGAGCTGATGTGATGGTCTCGACCCTCGCCGTCACTATCAACGGAGCCCTTGCGGCTGCCGATGCAACCAGCCTCTCGTAGGTCTCTCGTGTGTGCGCTTCCAGCCTCTGCAGTTCAGAGGGAGTCAGCGCGGTTTCCTGGGCCTGTGACCCCCCCCCGTCGCCAGAAGGATCAACACGACCACCATTGCCGCCATCGTGACTTTGAAGGAACCGCCCACTTCTCATCCTCCCGATGCCCACGATCCTTCGCTATCATCACGACATCACCTTGGCCGAGGCAAGCGAAAAATTCGTGGTAGCTTGCTGCGATGGCTGGGGCGGCCCCGGCTACGCCATCCCCTGCGAGATCGGCCGCCACCCCTGCACCCGCGGCGCTGTCGGCATGGCCCTGGCCGGCAAGGACACGGGCGGCAGCCAGTGGTTCGTGACCCACAGCCCCCAGCCCGACCTCGACGGTCGCTACACCGTCTTCGGCCAGGCCAGCGATCTGGACGTGGTGGACGCCCTGGCGGTGGGCGACCGCATCCTGAAGATCACCATCGAGCGGCCCTGAGGGCCCGGCGGCGTCAGCGATCTAGCTCGTCGTCCCGCAGGAGGCGGTGGCCTTCGAAGACCGTCAGGATGTCGACGGTGTCCTCACCGACTTCGTAGAGGATGCGATAGCCGCGGACGATGGGCTCCCGAAGCTCAGGCTGATCGACCTCGGGCCCTACCCGGCCGCGTCGGGGAAAGGTGGCGAGCTCCTGACCCTGAGCGACCAGAAGCATCACGAGCCGCATCGCGGCGCGCACATCGTCGATGGCGATGTGGGCCTCGATTTCCTCCAGCCGCCGCTGGGCACGGGCCGACCAGACGACTCTCACTGCCCACGTGCCTCGCGGGCCTGCTGGAGGCGGGCGAGCAGGGTCTCGCTGTCCATCGAACCACCCGCGCGGATGTCTTCCCGGCCGGCCTGCACGTCGGCCAGCAGCCGCTCGCGATACTGCATGCGATCCCAGGCCTCCGGCGAGATCACGACGGCGGCCGCCCGGCCGTTGACCGTGACCACGAGCGGCCGCGTCCGGCCCTTGAGGGCCTTCATGTATTGGGAGGCGTGGGTCTTGAACTCCCCGAGGAAGATGAGGTCTTCGGCGAGGGCGACGGGGTTCATGGGGACTCTCCAGACCGGTATCTGGTCTGACTCGTGGCCAGAAACGAGGCCACGAGTCAACCCGCCGCCTGAGCCGGCGGCGCTTCGGGCGGTGGAGGTGATTTTTATCCGGGTGATATTGACGTGGGTTGATTTACCCGGGTAAAAGCCGGGGCCATGGAAGCCGCACCCCTCATCGCCGACGTCGCCGACACCGCCCGCTGGGTCGCCGCCCACCGCGCGGCGGAGAGCGCGCGCCCCGACGCGCTGTTCCACGACCCGCTCGCCGCGCGCCTGGCGGGCGAGCACGGGCGCCGCATCGCCGCGGTGATGGGCGGCGCGTCCGGCCATGGCTGGCCCATGAACGTCCGCACCCGGCTCATCGACGATGAGGTCGCCGCCGCGCTGGCCGACGGCTGTACGGGGGTGCTGAACCTGGCCGCCGGCCTGGACACCCGGCCCTACCGCCTGCCGCTGCCGGCCGATCTGCGCTGGCTCGAGGTGGACCAGGCCGGTCTGCTGGCCGAGAAGGCCCGCCTGCTCGCCGACGAGCGCCCCCGCTGCCTGCTGGAGCGCCGGGCCGCCGACCTGGCCGACGCCGCCGCGCGGGCCGCGCTCTTCGCGGAGGTCGAGGGCTGGGGGCGCCGCGTGCTCGTCATCTCGGAGGGGCTGGTGATGTACCTGGACGCCGGGGCGGTCGCCGGGCTCGCCCGCGATCTGCGGGCGCAGACCTCGTTCGTCCGCTGGACGCTCGACTTCTCGTCCCCGGCCATCCTCCGCCAGATCCAGCGGGAGAGCCGCGGGCGCCTGGCCAACGCGCCGCTGCGGTTCGGGCCGCCCGACGGGGTGGGCTTCTTCGAGCGGCTCGGCTGGCGGGCCCGCACCATCACCTCGCTCTTCCACGCCGGTGTCCGGTGGCGCCGGGTGCCGTGGTGGCAGCGGCCGTTCGCCTGGCTGCCGCCCCCCGATCCGCGCGCCCCGGGCGAGCGCAAGCCGTGGTCCGCCATCGTCTGCTTCGAGCAAGGAGGTCCCCATGCACCCTGAGCGCCGCCGCGCCCTCAAGCGCGCCTGGCGGGAGCGCCCGCCGCCCGCGGGCGTCTACCGCGTCCGCGACACGGTCACCGGGGAGGCCCTCTTCGGCCGCAGCCCCGACGTGCCGGCCGCCCTCAACCGCCACCGCTTCATGCTGCGGGCCGGCGTGCACCCGAACGCGCCGCTGCTCGCCGCGTGGCGCCTGCACGGCGGCGACGCCTTCGCCTTCGAGACGCTGGAGCTGCTCGAGGGGACGGACGCCCCCGACTGCGATCTGGAGGGCGAGCTGGCCATCCTGGAGGCCCTGTGGCTCGACCGTCTGGGGCCGCTCGATCAGGTCTTCAACGCCGGCGAGCGCCCGTCCGGCCGGTGACGGCGGGCCCGGACCCCTGGCTTGCGATCCCATCCGTAGGATTTCCCCCGTAGGATTTCCCCCGGTAGCTTCGCCAGTTCTCGACGTCGGCTCCACCAGCCATCGTGGGTGCGTCCACTCTGGGATGAACGTGGGAGGCGGAGCGTATGCGGTGGTGGCTGGTGGGCGTGCTGGCTCTGGCGGCCTGTGACGACGGCGATGGCAGTGGCGACCCGCAGGGCGACGCCACCCCGCGGCCGGATGGTGGCGGGGGCGGTGCCGGCGGCGCCGGTGGGGCCGGTGGCATGGGTGGCGCTGGCGGCATGGGGGGCGCTGGCGGCGTCGGTGGCATGGGCGGCGCCGGCGGCGGCGAGCCGGTGGACTGCCAGGCCGTCTGCTTCCCCGCCGCGCGCTGCGCGACCCAGGCCGAGCCCGAGGACTTCTGCCCGGGGACGTGGTTCGTCGAGACGCGCTCCCTCATCGGCCTCTGCGTGGCGAGCTGCGAGGCCGACGAGGCCGTCGGCCAGCGCCTGGCCGCGGCGGCCGGCTGCGGCGAGACGATCGAAATCCTGAACGAGAACGAGCAGTTCGCGCAGCTCTGCCAGACCGGCACCCCGCTGCCGCCGCTCACCCCCGAGTGCGAGGGCCGGGGCAACCGCACGGCCGCTTGCCTGGTGGAGGGCTGCGCGGACGCGGCGGGCATGGAGGCCGGCCTGGGCAAGCTGCTCGCGCTCGGCTGCACCGGCGCCGTCCTGCAGGGCCAGCTCAGCGCCGAGGAGGCCGGCGCCGTCGGTCCCGAGACGCCGTGCGACGACGCCGGGATCGCGGGCACCGTCGCGGGGCTGCGGGCCATGGGGGAGGCGCGCCTCTTCCTGCCGCCGCTCGAGACGCTCTGTGCCGAGGGACCCCAGGTCGAGCCGGAGGACCGCGCCCGGGCCTCGCGCCAACGCCCAGCCCTCGCCGAGGCAGCGCCCTGAGCGACGGCGACATCTGCCTCGCGGCCTGCCTGCCGCTCGCGGGCGGCGAGGAGGGCACCGCGCAGACACAGTGCGCGTCGCAGGACGGGATGACGTGCAATGACTTTGCCGCCTGCTACACGGGTGGCTGAGCAGGCGGTGCGGGCGTCGAGCTGGCCGGTGAGGTTGATCGCCGCCCTGGCTTTCGTCGGCCTGGGGGCCTGCGATGGCACCTCGCCGGCGACGCCCCCGGCGCACCCGGACGCGGCGGTGGTCGCGTCCCCTGAGTGCGATGGCCCCCGGCCCTGCCCGGATGGCTGCCCCGGCAGCGTCCAGGTCTGCGTCGCGGGCCGCCTGGGGCCGTGCCAGGCGCCCGAGGAGGGCTGCGACGGCGTCGACAACGACTGCGACGGCCGGATGGACGAGGGCGCCTTCGCGTGCGAGACGGCCTGCGGCGCGGGCTGGGGCCGGTGCGCCGCCGGCCAGGTGGTCGTCTGCGACGCGCCGGCGCCCGCCCCCGAGACCTGCAACCAGCAGGACGATGACTGCGACGGCCGGATCGACGAGGCCCCCGTCCTGCCCCTGGGGGGCGCCCTGGCCCTGCCCGTCGGCGAGACGCAGGTCGACGGGCTGGTCTGGTTCGGCGAGGTCCTGGGCCTGGTGGCGGCCGGCTACCCCAACTGGGTCGTCCAGCTCAGCCTGCCTGGCCCCTCGGTGTGGCAGGTGCAGCGGTTCGGCACCATCCCACACCCGCTCGCGACCGCCGTCGTGCGGCGGGGGCTCGTCGTGGCCTGGCCGGATCGGCTCGGGCCGGCGGGCGTCGCGGTTCTTGGCGAGGATGGCTCGGTTGTCCGGGCGCCGGGGCCCATCCCCATCGAGGGCGCGACGGCGCTGGCCATCGTGCCCGCCGGCGAGCACGTCGCGGTGGCCTGGGTGGCCCGGGGCGAGGCCGGCCCCACCCTGCACACCGCCCTGCTGGATCCCGTCGCCGGGGAGCTGACGCATGGCCCCTACGACCTGGGGCCCGGCCACGCCATCGACCTCGTCGGCAACGGGGAGGATGGCTTCGCCGTGCTGCTCCACACCGACGACGGCCTCTGGCTCACCCGCCTGTCGAGCCTGGGCGAGCCTGCCTTCGCGCCCGTGCGGGTGGCTGGTCCCGTCGACGCGGCCGCCGTCCAGGGCAACTACTACATCGAGGAGCTGCCCGTCGTGTTCAGCCGCGACGGGGTGCTGACGCTGCAGCGCTACTCGCGGCTGGGGGTCCCGCTCGGCGACGCCGTGGCCCTGGGCGACCTGGCGGCCTCCGCCATCAAGCTGCTCCGCGTCGATCGCACCTACGGCCTGTTCGTCGTGGCCGACGGCGTCCTCTACGCGCAGGTGCTCAGCGCCGGTGGGCGCCTGGCGGGGCCCCTGGCGCCCGTGGCGTGGGACGTCGGCGAGCTGCACGCCGGGGGGGGCGGCCTCGACTACTACCTGGCCTGGTGGGGGCGCCGGCGTGCGCTTCCTGGGCGGGCCGCTGGAGTGCCCCGAGCCGTAGCCGCCCGGGGCACCTGCGGTCAGCCCGCCGTGAAGTCCAGCGCGCCGTCGCGGACGTCGACGCGGATGGTGCTGCCCGGCAGGAACTCGCCCTGCACCAGCCGCAGCGCGAGGGGGTTCTCCAGCAGGCGCTGGATGGCCCGCTTCAGGGGGCGCGCGCCGAAGGCGGGGTCGTAGCCGGCGTCGGCCACCAGCTTGCGGGCCTCCGCGCTCAGCTCGAGCTTCAGATCGCGCTCGCCCAGGCGCTTGCGGAACCGGGCGAGCTGGATGTCGATGATGCGATCCAGGTGCTCGCGGCCGAGGGCGTGGAAGACCACCACGTCGTCGATCCGGTTGAGGAACTCCGGCCGGAAGTGGGCGCGCAGGGCCGCCTGGACGCGCGCCTCGCGCTCCTCCTCCTGGTCGGGCCGCAGGCCCTGGATGGCGTCGCTGCCCAGGTTGCTCGTCATGATGACGACCGTGTTGCGGAAGTCGACGGTGCGGCCCTGGCTGTCGGTCAGGCGGCCGTCGTCCAGGAGCTGCAGCAGGACGTTGAAGACCTCGGGGTGGGCCTTCTCCACCTCGTCGAGCAGCACGACGCTGTACGGGCGCCGCCGGACGGCCTCGGTGAGCTGGCCGCCCTCGTCGTAGCCGACGTAGCCCGGGGGGGCGCCGAGCAGCCGCGACACGGTGTGGCGCTCCATGTACTCGCTCATGTCGATGCGGACCATGGCGCGCGGGTCGTCGAACAGGAAGTCGGCGAGGGTGCGCGCCAGCTCCGTCTTGCCCACGCCGGTGGGGCCCAGGAAGAGGAAGCTGCCGATGGGCCGGTCGGGGTCGGCGAGGCCGGCGCGGGACCGGCGCACGGCGTTGGCGACGGCCTCGACGGCGGCGTCCTGGCCGATGACGCGGGTGTGGAGGCGGTCCTCCATGTGCGTCAGGCGCTCCATCTCGCTGCCGAGCATCTTCTCGACGGGCACGCCCGTCCACCGGCTGACCACGGCGCCGATGTCCTCGGGGCTGACCTCCAGGCGCAGGAAGCTCTTGCCATCGGTCTGCAGGCCGGCCAGGTGGGCCTCGGCCTGATCGAGCTCCTTCTGGGCGCCGGCGAGGCGGCTCTGCAGCTCGCCCATGCGCTGATACAGGCGCTCGCGCTCGCGGTAGTCGCCGACGGTGGGCAGCGTCTGGCGCAGGCGCTCGGCCTCGCTGCCGTCGGCCTCCAGCTTCTCGCGCAGGCCGTTGATGCGGTCCATGGCGTCGCGCTCGGTCTGCCACGCGGCCCGCATGGCCTCCCGTTCCTCCTTGAGATCCGCGATGTTGCGCTTCAGGTCCTCCAGCCGGGCGCGGGACGCGGCGTCCTTCTCCTTGAGCAGCGAGACCTGCTCGATCTCCAGGCTCGTCAGGCGGCGCTCCAGGTCGTCGAGGGCCGCGGGGCGGCTGTCGAGCTGCAGGCGGATGTGGCTGGCGGCCTCGTCCACCAGGTCGATGGCCTTGTCGGGGAGCTGGCGGTCGGTGATGTAGCGGTCCGAGAGCTTCGCGGCGGCCACCAGGGCGGCGTCCTGGATGCGGATGCCGTGGTGGACCTCGTACTTCTCCTTGAGCCCCCGCAGGATGGAGATGGCGTCCTCGACGGTGGCCTGGCTCACCCGCACGGGCTGGAACCGGCGCTCCAGGGCCCCGTCCTTCTCGATGTGCTTGCGGTACTCGTCCAGGGTGGTCGCGCCGACGCAGCGCAGCTCCCCGCGGGCGAGGGCCGGCTTGAGCATGTTGCTGGCGTCCATGGCGCCCTCGGCGGCGCCGGCGCCCACGAGGGTGTGCAGCTCGTCGATGAACAGGATGATCTGGCCCTCGCTGGCCGAGACCTCCTTGAGCACGGCCTTGAGGCGCTCCTCGAACTCGCCGCGGTACTTGGCGCCGGCGATGAGGGCGCCCAGGTCCAGGCTGAGCAGGCGCTTGTCGCGCAGGCCGTCGGGCACGTCGCCGGTGGCGATGCGCTGGGCGATGCCCTCGACGATGGCCGTCTTGCCCACGCCCGGCTCGCCGATGAGCACGGGGTTGTTCTTGGTGCGCCGCTGCAGGACCTGCATGACGCGCCGGACCTCCTCGTCGCGGCCGATCACCGGGTCGAGCTTGCCGCGCTTCGCGAGGTCGGTCAGATCGCGGGTGTACTTCTTGAGGGCCTCGTACTGGCTCTCGGGATCCTGGCTCTGCACGCGGGTGTTGCCGCGCACGGCCTGGAGGGCCTCCAGCAGGCGCTGGCGGTCGATGCCGGCGGCCTTGAACACACCGCGGGTGCCATCGGCGTCGACGAGGGCGAGGGCGACGTGCTCGGCCGAGACGTACTCGTCGCCCATCGTCCGCGCCTCCTCGATGGCCCCCTCGAGGGCCTGGCGCAGGGCGGGGGACTCGCCCAGGGAGGTGGATCCGCGGACGCGGGGCTTGCCGCGCAGCGCCTCTTCGAGCTTCGCGACCAGCTCCGGCGGCCGGGCGCCGACGCGCTGGACGAGCGCCGGGACGACGCCGTCCTCCTGCTTCAGCAGGGCGATGAGGAGGTGCTCGGGGTACAGCTCGGGGGCCTGGGTCTGGCGGGCGGTTTCGACGGCGGCGGCCACGGCTTCGCGGGCCTTGATGGTGAATCGGTCGAAGTTCATCGGGGGCTCCTTTCGAAATCCGGGACGGCCAGGACGCTGCGCACGAAACTCGCCGCGTAAACCCGAGCGCCCGGACAATAGTCAATTGGCGCCGGCGTTCTCGAGACCAAAGCCCTTTGAATTCAGGGGCTTCCATGACTGGGAGGGCGCTGGTGCCGGCCAGGCCGGCGGTCGAGACCGCGGGCGGGCGGTGACTCTGGGGTCGCTCACCGGTTGGAGCACCGCGTTGGCTTTCGACCCGGCCCCGGCCGGTGTAGAACGATGGACGAACCTGGAGCGGAGTACCGATGAAGACCCTGCGTACCGTGCTGCTTGCCTCCCTTCTGGCCCCCGCCGCGGTCCACGCCGCGGAGCCGGGCACTGCCCTGCCGGGCTACAACGGCACCCTCGAGTTCGGCTTCGGCTTCGGTGGCACGGCCACCGCCGATCCCGACGAGGGCAGCAAGACCGAGACGGATTTGAGCGCGACGCTCAGCATCATTCCCGGCCTCGACCGGATGCTCGGTGCCGTCGTCGGCACCGGCTTCGAGTGGGGCTTCCACTGGTTCAAGGTGGCCGATCAGACGGTGGGCGGCGTGACCATCGAGGACAAGACCCGCCAGCTCGTCATGACGCCCATGTTCCGGATTCGCATGGCTTTTCCGGTGTACCAGGGCGTGACGTTCGACGGCATGCTGGGCCTGGGCGCGGCCATCTGGACGGCGGACGAGGACGCCCCGAAGGACACGCCCTTCGACAGCACCCGCTTTGGGTACAGCTTCCGCTTCAACTTCGGCGGCAGCTACCAGTTCAACCCCGCCGTGGCGGCCTTCGCCAACCTGGGCTACCTGAGCACCACCAGCTTCGGGGACTCGCTGACGGCGACCTACGATGGCATCCCCTTCAACATCGGCCTGCGCGGCGGCTTCTGATCCTCCGTGTGCACCTTCCTGGTCGGGCGGGGCACCGATCCCCGCTGGCCCCTCGTCATCGCTGCCAACCGAGATGAGTTCTACGGTCGCCGGTCCACCGGGCCCGAGGTCCTGATCGACTCCCCCCGGGTCGTCGGGGGGCGCGATCTGGAGGCCGGCGGGACGTGGCTGGGGGTGCGGCCCGACGGCTTCTTCGCCGGCCTGACGAACCAGCCGCGGCCGCCGGGGCCCGCGGCTGCGCGGTCGCGGGGGGAGGTGGTGCTGGAGGTGCTGCGACTTGGCGCGCCCGGCGCGCGGGCCTGGCTCGAGGCGCTGGAGCCTGCGGACTTCCTGCCATTCAACCTGCTCTTCGGGGACGCGGCCGCGCTGTTCGTGGCCTATGGGCGCCCTGGGAGCGTGACTCGCTTCGAGGAGGTGCCGGCCGGCTTCCATGTGCTGCCCAACGGCGAGCTGGACACGCCGCTTTTTCCCAAGGTGGCGCGGGCGCGGGCGCTGGTGGATGGCACGCTGGAGAGCCTGGAGGCTGCCCTGGCCGACGGGCACACCCCCTCGGATCTGCCAGCCCCGCCGCCGCACCTTTCTGCGGATGTGTTCGCAGCTGTACATCGGCTCTGCGTAAGGACTTTTGCCTACGGGACGGTCTCGGCGACGAGCGTGGCGCTGGTGCCCGGCGGGGTGGCCCGCTATCATTTCGCACCGGGCGCACCGGACGAGGTCTCCTTCCTCGACCGCACCGCGCTCGTGAACCGCTCCGCCTCCGCTGGAGAGCCTTGATGCGCCCCGTCATCATCCTCTGTCTGGCCGCAGCGCCTGCCGCCGCGTCGCCATGCCGTGCCCTCGTCAACCTCGCGCCGACCGACGTCGGCGCGCCGGCGCATGTGGTCGCCGATGTGCGGCTGGATGGGACGCCGTCCATCCGGGTGGTGCCGGGGCTGGCGGTGGGGCAGGGCAAACAGATCACACAGATCCGCGTCGTGCGGGATGGCTTCTACGCCGCCGGCATGGACGCCCGCTTCGCCGCGCTGGTGGCGCTGGATCCCGCGACGGGGGCCGAGACGCCGTGGCTGGGTGGCCGCCAGGAGCTGGAGAAGCCGACGCCCGGCGACGGCGGCGTCGGCTGGAACTTCGATGGATCCATGGAGGTGGCCGGCGTCTTCGGATCCCATGTCTCGGTCGATGCCAGCACCTATGGCTACACCGGCGGTGCCCATGACTTTGACGACCGGGCCCTGACGACGCTCTCGGCCCCGAAGGGCGAGGCGGTGAGCCTGGTGACGTGGCTCGGCGCCGACTACCGGGTGGCGGCGACGGCGGCCATCGAGGCGGAGCGGGC
Source organism: bacterium (assembly GCA_041389985.1). Taxonomy (GTDB): domain Bacteria; phylum Myxococcota_A; class Bradymonadia; order UBA7976; family UBA1532; genus JACKDP01. The sequence continues at coordinate 236,888 of JAWKQS010000003.1, read as the reverse complement.
GAAGCGCGAGGATGGGTGGCCCGACGGCCCCCAGGCCGATGACAAGACGCTCGCGCGGGGGACGGTGAGCCTGAAGGGCAGCCAGCTCGAGGTGGACGCCGCCATCGACTGCTGCAGCTGGGCCGAGAACCACGGCTACTTCGAGCTGAGCGTGCCGGTGCCGACGCCTCCGGCGCTGCGGCCGCTGGTGCCCGACGCCGAGGGCTGGTTCGAGAGCACGTGTGGCGCCCTCCGGGTGGACACCGATGGGCGGCTGTTCGTGAAGGCGAAGAGCGACCAGCCGGTGGGGATGGTGCCCCCGGGCCGGGTGCTCGGCGTGGCCTGGGTGGACGCCGACGCGCCGAAGCTGCGGCTGCGCAAGCCCGACGAGGCGGCCCGCAAGGCCGCGCTGGCGAAGGCGCGGGCGGTGGTGGGCAAGGCGGAGTGGTCGACGGTGGCGGCGCTGCTGGGGCGGGCGCTGGACGCCAGCCCGGGCAACCCCGAGATCCTGGGCGAGCTGGGCTTCGTCGCGTTCAAGGCGGGTCGGCTGGCCGACGCCGAGGCGCTGACGCGGGCCGCCCTCGAAGGGGTCACGGACGCGGCCCTGGACGGGCGCCTGCGCTTCAACCTGGCGCTCGTGGCCCAGGCACAGGGCCAGCTTGAGCGGGCGCGCCGGCTGCTTCTCTCGTCCCTGGCCCGCCGACCCGATCCCACCGTCAAGAAGCGGCTCGCCGAGCTGGAGGCGCGGCTGGTACCCTGAGCCCCCGTGCCGGAGGTGCCCATGGCGACCAAGGATCTCGACTCCCTGCTGGACTCCATCATCGAAGAGACGGAGGCCGAGGCCAACGCGCCTCTCAAGCCCCCCGAGCCCGAGCCCGTGGATCCCGCGCTCCTGCCTTCCCTCGATGAGATCCAGGGGCCCCGCCGGTGGGCCCACGATCCCGATGTGAAGGCGGATATCGCTGGTCTGCGGCGGGGTTACCGCTTCACGTTGAGTGACTGCGGGGAGGATCTGGACGGTGACTGGGTGGTGGTCCGCCTGGATCTGAACCACCCGAACCCGACCCAGCGCAGCCTCACGGCCGAGCGCCCGGCGGGGGGGCCGCCCTACATCAAGATGAGCGAGCTGGACTTCCTGGACGAGCTGCGCCAGGGCCGCATCACCCTCGCGCGGTCGGGTGGCTGATGGGCGGTCGATGGGTGGGCGGGGCGCTGCTGCTGGCGGCGTCGAGCGCGTCGGCGGGGAAGCCGGGGCTGACGGGGCCGTCGGTGGACGGCCACCCCGTCGGGCAGTGGGAGCGGCGTGACTTCCAGGGCCGGGTCATCGAGGTGCGCAACCACGACGACGCCGGGCGACGCCACGGGGAGCAGATCTTCCACGGCGTCGATGGGGCGCTCTGCGGTGTGTCGACGCTGGATCATGGCACCGGTGTGCTGCGGGAGTACGACGGCAAGTGCGCCCTGCGCGCCGAGCGGCACCTGGTGGGGGATCGGCTGCACGGGGAGCTGCGCATGCTCGATCCGCAGGGCCGGGAGCTCGAGGTCTCGGGCTACGCGGCGGGCTGGCGGCACGGGCGCAGCGTCCGGTTCACCTACGCTCCCAGGACCCCCGTCGAGGTAGAGACCTCGTGCTTCTACCGCGGGCGGCGCATCTGGAAGCTCAAGGGGGACCGCCCGGCCGACAAGGCCTGCCCGGTGGAGGGGCTGGGCGACATCGGGGCCATCTGGTCGCCGCTCTTCCGGCGCATGGAGGGGGGCTTCGTGGTCGAGGCGCTGGTGCCCGGCGGTCCCGCCGAGGCGGCCGGGCTCAAGGTGGGCGACGCCATCACCCACATGGATGGCGTGGCGGCCCTCGGGCCCCCGGAAGAGGTGACCCACGAGCGCTTGCTGGGGCCGGCCGGCAGCACGGTGAAGCTGACGGTGAAGCGCGGGGACGCCACCCTGGAGGTGGAGGTCGCCCGGCGGATGCCGGATTTCCTGAAGGAAGCCGAGGTCTTGGGGCAGGCGAGGTAGGCCGGGGGGCCAGGCCCCCCGGCTCAGCGGGGCGCTACCGGCACTCCGCGCTGCCGATGGACGCGTTCTGGCACTGCGCCATGTCCTGGGCGGCCGGCCAGCTCGCGTAGTTGGCGCGGCACGACACGGTGTTGCCGCGCTCGTCATCCCACTGGCCGTCGTCGCGGATCTCGCCGCAGCCGATGAGGCAGGCGTCCCGGCTCGGGTAGAGCGCCGGGCAGTGGGCCATGGTCTGATCGCAGTAGGCCTCGCAGGGATCCTCGCCGCAGACGCCAGCGCCCGTCACCCCGGTGTGGGGGCAGTGGGTGGCCGCGTCGGCCGCCGCGGGGGCGGTGGCGTGGTAGATGCGGCACTGCACCGAGTTGCCGGCGGTGGCGCCATCGGCCCCGTCCGTCGGGTAGGCCTCGCAGGAGGCGAGCAGGCGGCGCGGTCGGGGAAGACGTCCTGGCCCCGCAGTTGTCCGCCACGCGGTTGCAGTAGACCTCGCAGTGGTCGCCGCAGACGCCGCCGCCGGTCAGGCCGGCGTGGAGGGCAGTGCAGGTCGGGGTTGCCGGCCGCCGGCAGGTTGCCGTGGTAGATGCGGCACTGCACGCTGTCGCCCGCCGTGGTGTTGGGCGCGCCATCCGCCGGGAACTCGGCGCAGGTGGCCAGGCAGACGTCGCGGTTGGGGTAGATGCCATCGCAGTTGGCCATGGCCCGGGTGCGGTAGACCTCGCAGAGTCGCCGCAGACGCCAGCGCCGTCGGGGCCAGCGTGGGGGCAGTGCAGCTCGCCGTTGCCCACGGCCGGGAAGCTGGCGTGGTACGTGCGGCACTGGACGCTGTCGCCGGCGGTGGCGTCGAAGGCGCCGTCGGTGGGAAGGCGGCGCACTCGGCCATGCAGGCGGCCTCGTCGGCGTACAGGCCGCCGCAGGTCTGCAGGGCGATGTGGCAGTAGTTCTCGCAGTAGCCGCCGCAGACGCCGCCGCCGTTGGAGCTGGCGTGGGGGCAGTGCAGGGCCGGGTCGTCCTCGGCCACGCCGGCGTGGTAGGCGCGGCACTGCACGGAGTTGCCGCCTGGGCCCCGGGCTCGCCGTCCTGCGGGTAGAGGGCGCAGGTGGCCATGCAGGCGTCACGATCGGGGAAGCTGCCCGCGCAGTTCTCCATCATGAGATCGCAGTAGCCGTTGCAGGGATCATCGGTGACGCAGACGCCGGCGCCGTCGGGGCCGGCGTGGGGGCAGTGGGTCGCGCCATCGGCGGCCGCCGGGAAGCTGGCGTGGTAGATGCGGCACTCCCGGGTGTCCCCGGTCAGATCGCCCGGGCTGCCCTCGGGGAAGGCGGCGCAGGCGGCCAGGCACTCGGCGCGATCGGCGTAGCTGCCATCGCAGTTGGTCTCCATGAGATCGCAATAGAACTCGCAGGAGTCGCCGCAGACATCGGCGCCGGAGAGGCCGGCGTGGGGGCAGTGCAGGGCGCCGTCGGCGACGGCCGGGAAGCTGGCGTGGTAGGCGCGGCACTGGACGCTGTTGCCATCCACCGCGTCCCAGGCGCCGTCCGACGGCACCAGGGCGCAGGCCGCCATGCAGCTGCCGCGATCCGTGAACGAATCCGGGCAGTTGGCCTCGATCTGGTCGCAGTAGGCCTCGCAGGGATCGGCGCCGCAGACGCCGTCGCCGGTGATGCCGGCGTGGGCGCAGTGCAGGTCCGGCTGGACCGAGGCGGGCAGCGAGGCGTGGTAGATGCGGCACTGGACGCTGTTGCCGTCGGTGTCGCTGTCGAGGCCGTCGTGGGGGAAGCTCTCGCAGGTGGCGAGGCAGCTGTCGCGATCGGGGTACTGGGACTCGCCATCACACTGGCTGGTGATGTTGTCGCAGTACACCTCGCAGTAGCTGCCGCACACATCGCCGCCGGTCAGGCTGCCATGGGCGCAGTGCAGATCCGGATCGGCCAGGGCGGGCAGGTTGCCGTGGTAGATGCGGCACTGGACGTTGTTCCCCGAGACCGCGTTGGGCTCGCCGTCGGTGGGGAAGAGGGCGCAGAAGGCCTGGCAGGCCTCGACATCCTCGTAGAAGCCGGGGCAGTTCTCCATGTACCGGTCGCAGTACACATCGCAGTAGCTGCCGCAGACGCCGCCGCCGTCGGGGCCGGCGTGCGGGCAGTGGGTGGCGCCGTCCGCCAGGGCCGGGAAGCTGGCGTGGTAGGTGCGGCACTGGACGCTGTCGCCCTCGGTGGCGCTGGCCTCGGCGTCGGCCGGGAACGCCTCGCACTCCTTCATGCAGGTCTCTTCGTCGGCGTAGAGGCCCTGGCAGGTCTGCATGACGATGCCGCAGTAGTTCTCGCAGGCATCCCCGCACACGCCGCCGCTGGGCGGTGGCATGGGAACAAACAGGCCGGATCATCATGGCCACGCCCGCATGGTAGGCACGGCTTTGGACGCTGTTGCCCTCGGTGGCGTCCAGGCCGTCATCCGGGAACAGCGCGCAGACATCCAGGCAACTCTGCTTGTCGGGGTAGGTCCCGCCGCAGTTGGCTTCCATGCGATCGCAGTAGTCGATGCACTCGGCGGACGGGCCACCGCCGCCCATGCCGCCCATGCCGCCCATGCCGCCCATGCCGCCCATGCCGGCTTCGCCGCCCATGCCGCCCATGCCGGCCTCGCCGCCAGCGCCGCCGGGGCCCTGGTCGACGTTCCCGCCGCCCGCGCCGCCCGCGCCACCGTCGGCGACGAGGTCCTCCCCGCCGTCGTCACATCCCAGAGACACCAGCGCCGCCGTCGAGCCATCCCAAACGCGTCATGCGTCTCCCCTCCTGCGCGTGGCCACCTTCATCCCCGGAAGCCACGCCGTTTGTGCTCAAAAATCACTCATCATCTTGGCCAACCGGGGCCGGGTGCCGCAAAGAGGATTGTGGGCGGGGTGGGTCGCCGCCGAACAACGCCCGCCGCTCAGGGCGTCTGGCCGCGCAGGACGGGTTGCCCTGGTGCAGGCGGGTCCGGTCGATGCCCTCGTTGTCGCCGAAGTCGGCGAAGCTGATCTGGCCCGACGGGCTGAAGAAGCTGATGGGGTTGCGCCAGACCACCTTCTCGATCTCGGCCTCGTCCATGCCCGACTTGCGCATGACCTGCACCGTCATGGGCACCGAAAGGAGGGATCGCTGATGCTGATCCCGGCGGCGCTGTTGATGATCATCTGATCGGTGCCGAAGCGCCGGAAGATCTCGACCATCCGCTGGGGGGTCATCTTGGTGTTGGGATAGATGCTGTAGCCCAGCCAGAAGCCCGTGTCCTTCACGATGGGCGTCGTCTCGTTGTTGTGATCGACGAGCACCATGTCGGGGGCGATGCTGACTCGCGCGCACCACGTCCAGCGTGCGGCGGACGCCCTGCTCCTTGTCGCGGTGCGGCGTGTGGATGAGGATGGGCAGGCCGTGGTCGATGGCGATCTGGATCTGGATCTGGAAGTACTTCTCTTCCTTGGCGGTCATGTCATCGTAGCCGATCTCGCCGATCGCGATGACGCCCTCCCAGGTGCGGTACTCGCGCACGAGCTCGACGGCGCCGTCGTTGACGCGGTCGTCGTTGGCCTCCTTTGGGGTTGAGGCCCATCGTGCAGCGATGGCGGATGCCGGGCCAGAGCGCCAGAGCGCTCCCAGCCCAGCAGGGTGTCGTAGTAGTCCTTGAACGCGCCCACCGTCGTGCGGGGCTGGCCGAGCCAGAGAGCAGGCTCACTTACTATGATGCCCGCGAGGCCATGTTCTCGTAGTCGTCCGTCGTGCGGCTGAACATGTGGATGTGGGAACTCGAAAGATACGCATGGCGGCACTCCCGCGGTTTTGTCGGCGGCACAGTAGCAGAAGCCGCCCGCTGCGCACGAGAATGCAGGTGGAGGCGAGCGGCGGCGACGCGGGGAGGCAGGGTCTTGCAGTTCAAGGTGTTGTTCTTGCTGGGTTTTCTGGTGGCGTGCGATGACGGTGAGGGCGGCGCGGCGGCGGACGCGGGGCGGGTGGACGGGGGCAACCCGACGCGCGGACGCCGGACGCGGCCTGCCCGGACAGCGCCGGTGGTCGGCACCGGCCGGACGCGCCCCGTCGGTGGAGCCCATCCGCTGGCCCGCAGGCCTGGCCGCCGGCGGGCAGGGAGCTTCCGGTTCGGCGCGGCCACCGCGGCGGCCCAGATCGAGGACGGGCTGACGGCCAACGACTGGCCCATGTCTGGACGCTGCCCGCCGAGGAGGGGGCCTGGGCAAGGGCAGAGGCCTTCGTGGGCGACGCCGTGCGGTACACCCGCGCCGTCGAGGACGTCCGCCTGGCCGCCGCCATGAACCTGGACGCCTACCGCTTCTCCATCGACTGGTCGCGCGTGGGCAAGCCCGCGACAGATCGACGAGGCCGCCCTGGCCCGCTACGACCGGGTCATCATTCCTCACCACCGCGGGCGTGCGACCGATCGATCCGCGGTGCACCGCCTCGAGCCCCCTCTGGGCCCGCGATCTGCGGGTCGATGACTGCCCCATTTCCGTGACGCCGTGCCCACCGACGAGAACACCATTGCGGCTGGGGCACCCCGTCGGGGCCCGCTGCTGGTGGGCGGAGCTGGCCGAGCACGCCGCTCTGCTCGCCCGGCGGTACGGCGACCAGGTGCTGACTGGGCGACCCTGAACGAGCCCATCAACTACCTGCTGGCCAGCTACGGCATCGGCATCTTCCCGCCCGGCCGCGGCTATCTGCTGCCCGACTTCCCCCGCCTGGTGGCGGCCTACCGCACCTACCTGGCGGCGCATGTGGCCGTGTACCGGGCCATCAAGGAGAACGACACCTTCGACGCCGACGGCGATAGCCATCAACGCCGAGGTGGGCCTGACGCTCTCGGTGGTGAAGTGGGAGGCCAACCGCGTAAGACCCAGCCAGCATCCCGAGCCAGCCGGCAATAGCCGCCAGGATCGCGTCGAGTACATCACCACTACCTGTACGTGGACAGCCTGCGGACAGCCACCTTCGACACCGATCTGGACGGCCAGCCCGACGAGCAGCACCGAGTGGCGCGACGCCCTCGACTGGCTGGGGGTGCAGTACTACTTCCGGGCTGGCGTGACCGGATCGCCGGGCCTCATCCCGGCCCTGGGGCCACCCCTTGCTTCGGCGACTTCGACTTCCAGGCGTGCCTGCCGGTCGAGGACGAGACCTGGTGGGTGCCCGACATGGGCTACGAGTTCTATGCCCCCGGCCTGCATAGCATCCTGGTGGCGATGGGGCGCGCTGGCTGGGCTGCCCCTCACCGTGACAGGCGGGCATCGCTACCCGCGTCGGCGCGCGGCGGGCCGAGAACGTCATGCGGACGCTGGAGCAGATCCAGCGCGCCCGGGATTGCCGGCGTGGACGTGCGCGGCTACTACCACTGGTCGCTGATGGACAACTTCGAGTGGGCCGGGGCTTCACCCCGAAGTTCGGGCTCTACACCATCGATCTGGACACCTTCGCGCGCACACCCACGGCGGGCGCGACGGTGCTGGGCGAGATCGCCGGTGGCCGCAGCTGACCGTGGATCACCGCCGCCTGCATGGCGGCAATGGCCGATGACCGCCGAGTGACGTCGACCCTGCTTCCGGATATCCTGCCGCCATGTGGTTGAGGTTCGAGATCGCCGGGCCCGAGCCGCGCAAGAAGAGCGTGTCCTGCGCGACCAGCTGGTGCTGGGGCGCTCCCCGTCGGCGGACCTCGTGCTCGACGATCGGCACGTATTCTGGCCGCCACCTGCTGCTGACCCGTGTGGGCGCCGAGGTCGTGGCCGAGATCAGGCCAGCGTCAGCAGCACCCGCTTGAAGCGTGGGCGACGGGCGACGGGCCTGGCCCCAGGGCTTGCTGAAAGCCGCCGATGGCGACATCCTCACCCTCGGGCGGCTGACCATCCGGGTCGAGATCGCCGAGAGCAGCCAGCAAATCAGTCACCGCCGACGGATGAAATCCGTTGGTAGACGTGGACTTGCTGGTCGAGGGCTTGAGCGCCGGAGGACACGCCGGCGCCTCCGCCGGTGCTCGACGAGGACGCCCTGGAGGCCCAGCGGGTGGCGCTGCGGGGTCAGCTCGCAGCGCAGGAGATGGAGCAGCGGCTGGCCGAGGACGCCGAGGCTGCGGGCCCTGCATGCCCAGCTCGAGGAGTATCAGACCCGCGAGCGCGCCGCGCAAGCCACCGCCGCCGAGCCGGGGGCGCGCCTCGGGGCTGGTGGCGGACGTGGTGGACAGCCGCCAGGCCGTCCTGCGACTGGAGGCGGAGCTGCGGGCCCTGGAGGCGGCGGCGGCCACCGCCGAGGAGCGCGCCCGGCGCCTGACCCAGCGACTCCGCCAGGCGGTGGGCGGGCGTGCCGAGGCCGAAGGCCCGCCGCGACGAGCTGGGCCGCCGAGCTGCCCCCTGCAGGCCGCGCTGGCAGCAGCTCATGGTGCGCCAGACCGGAGGGCCGCCGCATCGTCAGCAGCCGCCGCACGCCCGGGAGGATCGTGATGGCGGACGACCCTTGCACCTGCGGTGGATGGCCCTCTGGCCGTCATCCTGGAACGTCGGCGGCGACGAGATCTGGATCGGGTCTCCGGGGCAGTGCCAGCTCGCCCTGCCGAATCCCACCGTCCGCCCCCGCCGCCCGCATCGCCGTCGTCAGGGATCGCACCCACCGCATGCCCTGCCCGACGCCCAGAGCGCGGTGAAGCGCACCGGCACCGTCTTCGTGGTCCGCCCCGGCTACGTTCCCACTCATGGCCGGCGACGTGCTGGATCGGTGCCCAGCGAATTCTGGGTCATGCCTGGGCGCGCCTTACACACCGGGGCCCCGCGCCTGGGTGCCCGACGGGCGTCGCGGCGCGACCCGGGTCATCGATCCGCGGCTGCTGGGGGCCGACGAGCCGGCGCCGGTGGTGGAGCGGCCGTCCATGCGACCCGCCGGATCCACCCGGGTGGCCGATCCGCGCCAGCTCCGCCCGACCGGGCGCGACAGCTCGGCGGCGCCCCCGGCGTCCATCCCCGTGCCGCCGCCCAGCGATCCGCCCGGGCCCATCCTCATTCCCCGGGTGTCGGCGCCCCCGCGGGCCCCGGCGCCGCCGCCCCCGCCGCCGACGGTGATGTCGCGCCCGCCCGCCGAGCTGGTGCCGGTGAAGGTGCGGCCCCTGCCGCGCCGGCCCACCGAGGCGCCGCGATCCACGGAGTCGGCCCGCCCGCGCGCGCCCGACCCCCTGGACGACCTGCCCACGGGCGAGTTCTCCCGGGCGGCGCTGCAAGCGGCGGCGGCCCGCGCCGCGGCGGAGGAGGCCACCCCCGCCAACGTCCGCCGGGCGGCCCTGGAGGCCGAGATCGCTGGCCTGGCCGTGCGGGTGGCGGGTGACGCGGGCGGGGAGGCGGAGCGCCGCCGCCGCGAGGAGCAGCGGGCGGCCCTGCGCATCGAGGTGGCCGAGGCGCGGCGCCGGGCGCTGGAGGCCGAGCGCGAGCTGGGGGTGGTGCTGGCCGAGCAGGCCGAGCGCGAGGGCGAGGTCAGCGGCGGTGACCGGCGGCTGCGCGAGCTGGAGGTGCTGGTGAGCGCGGCCCGGGAGCGCCGCCGCGAGTCCGAGGCCGAGCGGGACCGCAGCCTGGCCGCTCTGCGCGAGGCCGAGTCGGGCCGCGACGCCGCCCAGCAGGAGGTCTGGACGCGGGAGTACGACGTCCAGCGGCTGCGGGGCCAGATCGAGAACCTCGAGATCGCGCTGGGGCTGGACCGATGAACCTGCACCTCGATCATGTGGGCGTCGTCGCCGCCGATGTCGATGCAAGTGTCCGTTTCTATTGTACTTTGCTGGACGCCGAGGCGATGAGTCGGGCTGGCCACATGGTGGTCGCCACGGACGAGCTGCAGCTGGCCATCGTCCCGCGCAGACCGGGGGACTCCCCGAGCGTCGGCTACGGCCGCCACCTGGCGTTCCGGCTGCCGGCGAGTGAGCGACCGACGCTCGAAGCGCGGCTGGCCGCTCTCGGCGCCCCGTGGGAGCTGGTCCGCGGGTGCCTCTACGCCCTGGATCCCGACGGGATGGCGGTGGAGTTCCTGTTCGACTGAGGGCAAGGCGTCAGGAGGGGTCGATGGGGGCGTTCAACCGGGTCGCGGTCGACCTGTGCTGCCCGTGGTGCAGCGCGCAGGTCCAGGTCTACGTCCAGTTCAAGTTCGGTGATTGCTGGCAGTTCGACTACCGCCTGGGCGACACGCTGGCCTGGGGGGGCAACGACCAGGGCCGGCCGGGACTGGCGCGCGTCGTGGTCAGTGGGGAGGCCGAGACGTGCCCGGCCTGTGGCGCCGATCCGCCGGACTGGCCCTTCTACGTCTTCGTGGAGCACGACCGTCTGGTCGCCGCGGCGCCGGCGGACGGCCGGTTCGACTTCCTGCACACCGACGACACCTGGCTGGTCCTCTGACTCCGCCGGCCCGTCAGTGCTGCTTCGGCGCGTCCACGCGGGCGATGCGATCGAGGGCCGGCACCGGCAGGGGCTGGTTGGCCGACAGCCACGCGGCCAGGGCGTCCACGTCCACGCCGCCGGTCACGCGGCGCTGGCCCTCGCCCAGGATGGCGAAGGTGTCGCCCCCATCGGCCAGGAAGCTGTTGACCGTGATGCGGTAGGTGGCCCCGGATCGACGGGCTTGCCGTCGAGGGTCAGGCCGTCGACCCGGTCGCCGAGGGGCCTGCGGTCGTCGTAGCGATAGCGAAACCCCTGTGAGATCGAGAGGATGCGGGCGCGATCGCCGCTCCACTGCTGCTCGAGCAGGGTGTCGAGCTGGGCGCCGGTGAGGTCCATGCTGACGAGCAGGTTGTTGAAGGGCTGGGCGGTGAAGGCCTCGCCGTAGGTCACCTCGCCGGGCGCCTCGCCGCCGGCGATCTGGGCCGCGCCGATGTCGGCCCGCAGACCCCCGGGGTTCATGAAGGCGATGACGGCGCCGTCGGCGCGGGTGGCGGCGAGCTGGGCGTCGGCGATGACGTTGCCCAGGGTGCTCTCACCCGCGGGGGAGAGCGCCCGGGTCAGATCCCCCTCGACCCGCCCGATCACACGGTTGGCCAGCGGGGCCGCCACGGCCTGGTAGCGGTCGATGAGGGCCGTGAGGGCGGGGGCCTTCGGCACGTCGCGGGTGACGATGACGTTCTCGGCCCGCATCGACACCACGTCGCCCGTCACCTCGGAGATCGTGAGATCGACGTCCGTCACGAGCCGCCCCGCGTGGGCGCCGCTGGCGACGATGCGCCCGCCGAGGCGGCACAGGTAGGCCTGGTGGCTGTGGCCGGTGAGCACCACGTCCACCGCCGGATCGAGCCCCGCCACGATGTCGATGATGGGACCCGACAGCCCCTCGCAGCCGTTGTAGAGGCCCGTCGTCTTGCCGCCCTCGTGGATGAGCACGACGAGGGTCTCGACGCCCTGGGCCTTGAGCGCCGCCGCCTGGGCGTTGATGGTCTCGATCTCGTCGGCGAAGCGCAGCCCCTTGACCCCCGACGCCACCGTCACCGACGGCGTCCCCTCCAGCGTCAGGCCGATGAAGCCGACCCGGACGCCGCCGAAGCGGCGCACGAAGGTGGCGGGGAAGAGGGTCTCGCCGGTCGCCTCGACGATGACGTTGGCCCCCAGGTACTGGAAGTCCGCACCCGCGAAGGGGATCTCGGTGCGGCAGCCGTCCTTGGGGTGGCAGCCGCCCCGCTGGAGGCGCAGCAGCTCCGTCCAGCCCTCATCGAACTCGTGGTTGCCGACGGCGGCGGCGTCGAGGCCGGCCAGGCTCAGCGCCTCGATGGCCGGCTCGTCGTGGAACAGCGCGGAGATGAGCGGGCTGGCGCCCACCAGGTCGCCGGCGGCCACGATGACGGTGTGCTCCGAGGTGGCGGCCAGGCGCTCCAGGTGGGTGGCCAGGTACTCGACGCCGCCGGCCTCCACCGCGTCCTTCTCGCGGTCGGGGCCCGTCTGGATGCGCCCGCCCGATCCGGCGGGCGGCAGAAGGTTGCCGTGAAAGTCATTGATTCCGAGCACTTGCACAGCGACGGTGCCGCAGGCCGGGGCGCCGGCCTGGAGGCGCTGGAGCGTGGCGGGGCCGACGAAGGGCACCGCGTCCAGCTCCGCCAGGGTGTCGAAGCCGCCGTCGTCGGCCGTACCGGGCTGCCCATCGGGGCCGCGCCGGTGGGCCAGCAGGGCCTCCACGGCCTTCGCGCCGATCCCGGCGGCGGCCAGCGCGGCGGGCGTGGCCTCCCGGGCCTGCTTGCGCACGGCGCAGGCCGCCGCGGCGTCGAGGCCGGCGGCCGCCGCCCCGAACGCGGCGTCCGGGGCCTCTTCCTCTGCCGGTCGCGTCGTCCCGCCCCCGCACCCGAGCATCAGGAGCGACAGCCCCCACCCACGCCATCCGTGCATCGCTGGTCCTCCGTCTGGGCCGTGCCACTCTGGCCCTGTCGGCAGCGGGGATCAACCGGGCCTTTACACCGGCTGGGGGGTCGGGGACGCTGCTGGCCAGCGGCCCCGAGGGTCCGCTGCGCCATGGAGGACCGATGGACTCGATCGAGGCCCGCGCCCGGGCCGCCGCCCAGGCCCAGCTCGACGCCTATAATGCCCGTGATATCGAGCGCTTCGCCGCGTGCTACCACCCCGACGTGGAGGTCTTCGACCTGCCCACGGGGGCGCTGCGCATGGCGGGCCGACCGGCGCTGCACGCCGGGTACGGGGCCATGTTCGCGGCCTTCCCGACCGTCCACGCCGCCCTGGTGAGCCGCGCGGTGGTGGGCCGCTTCGCCTACGACGAGGAGCACGTGACCGGGCGGGGCGACGCCGTCATCCACGCCATGGCCACCTACGAGGTGGGGGACGACGGCCTCATCCGGCGGGTGTGGTTCGTGGTCGCGTAGCGGGGCGGTAGAGAGGCGAGCGCCGCGGCGGGTCTCCTCGCGCCGGTAGAAGGAGAAGGCCTCGCGGATGACCTCAGCAGCGCGCTCGCGCCCCTCCAGATCATCCACCTTCACGATCTTCCCCTCCAGCACCGTGTAGTCGAGGAAGAAGCGCTTGATCTCGCGCCCGATGTGGCTCGGGAGCTGGGAAACGTCCGTGTAGTCCGCGAAGGCGGGATCATGGATGTGCACGGCGATGATCTTGTCATCGGCCTCGCCGCGATCCTCCATGTGCATCACACCGATGGCGCGGGCCTCCATGATGGACAGCGGGTGGACGGGCTCCCAGCCCAGCACGAGCACGTCGAGGGGATCGCCGTCATCGCAGTACGAGCGGGGCAGGAAGCCATAGTTCGCGGGATACATGACCGATGAGTACAAGATGCGATCGACGCGCAAGAGCCCGGTGGGCTTGTCGATCTCGTACTTCACCTTCGAGCCGCGGGGGATCTCGATGATGACGTTGAAGGACTCATCGCAGGTGTCGGGGTTGTTGGGCAGGTCGTGCCAGGGGTGGGCCATGGGCTCCTCAGGGTCGAGACAGGGCGCCCGGCGCGCCGGGCGGGGGACTGATACCACGGCGGCCGGGGTGGATTCTCCCGCTGCGGCGCCGGCGGCCCTCAGGGCCCGGCCCGGCGGGCCGCCTCGGCGGCGTCGGCGGGCTGGCCGAGGCGCCGGTAGACCTCGGCGAGGGCCCGCCACGCCTCCCGATCGCCGGGCTGGCGGCGCGTCGCCTCTTCGAGGGGCGCCCGGGCGGCGGCGGCCTCGCCGACGGCCAGCCGCGCCCGGCCGAGCACCGACGGGAGCCGGGGCTGGGGCGAGCCGGCGGCGGCGAGGGCCTCGGCCACGTCGCGGGCCGCCGCGGGGCGATCGAGGTGCAGCCACGCCTCGGCCTGGCCCAGGCGGGCGAAGGCGACCCCGGCCGCGTCGCCCGCATGCGGGCCTCGGCCTGCGCGAAGGCGGCCTCGCTCTCGGCCCAGGCCCCGTGGCGGGCGGTGAGCAGGCCCAGGTTCACGGGGGCGTGGATCCCCTGGCTCCAGACCGCGGCCGCCGTCAGGGCTCGAGCCCCGGCGACATCATCGCCGAGCTGGGTGGCGAGCAGGCCGACGGCCAGCCATGCCTCGGCGTCCATCGGCTGCAGCTCCGTCGCCCGCAGGGCGGCGCCCAGCGCCTCGGAGGTGCGCCCCAGCCCAGCCAGGGCCCGTGCCCGCAACGTCGTGATCTCACTGGTATGATCCTGGGGGATCTGGTCGATGGCCGCCAGCGCGGCGGCCGGATCGCCGGCGGTGAAGCGGGCGGCCGCCGCCTCCAGGACGACCCGGCGTCGGGTCGGCGCGAGGGCGAACGCGCGCTCGGCGGCCGGCCCGGCGCGGGCGGCGTCGCCGCGCAGGCGGGCCAGGCCGGCCAGCTCCAGCCAGCCCGCCGCATCGTCGGGCCGGCGCGCCAGCCCCCGCTCAAGCCACTCCACCGCGCGGGTGGCGTCCAGGGGTTGGCGGTCGGCGCGCCAGGCCTCGGCGTAGGCCCGCCCCAGCAGCACCTGCGCCTCGGCGTCGGCGGGTGCCACCTCCGGCCGCGCCGCCCAGACGAGGGGGGAGTCGTTGGTGCGGGGCGTGGCGGGCGTGGGCCGGCGCCGGATGAAGTGATCGGTGCCGGTGGTGTGGGGGATGTTGCTGGCCAGCCCCCGATCGAGGTGGCAGCGCACGCAGTCCCCCCCCATCGGCGTCGCGTCGCCCGGGCGGGTGCACAGGTGGCCAGCGGCCCCGCCGCCCTCACCGTGGCAGGCCCGGCAAGGTGCCGAGGAGTCGGCCTGGGCGGTGTGGATCTGATGGCAGGTGGTGCAGGTGAGCGACGGGGTGCCCCGCGCGCAGGCGCTCAGCGCCAGCCGGGCCGCGTGGTCCGTGGCCCGGAAGCCCTCGTCGGGCTGCTGGCGGACGAAGACGGCGACGGTGTCGGCGAGCGCGTCCCCCGGCAAGAAGTCGCGCCAGCCGCGGCCGGCCCGCAGCACACGGGCGGGCCCGGCGAAGTGACACTGGGCGCACACATCGAGGGAGCGGGCGGGGGCCAGGGTGTCGGGCCGGGTGGCGGCGGCGTCCGTCCGCCCCGCCTGCCGGGCGGCGGCGTGGGCGCGGGCGTCGCCATGGCAGCGCGCGCACCCGAACCCCCCGGATGGCAGCGCGGCCGGCCGATCTTCCTCCCCCGGCAGCGTCGCCACCGGATCGGCATGACACGCCACGCACGCGGCGGTGATGGGACGGGAAAACCCAGGAGATTCAGGGAGATCGGCGAAGCCCGGGCTCAGCTCCCAGGCCCCCTTCTCGGCGTACCAGCTCAGCGGCACCTGGGAGAGCTCGGTCCCGTCGGCCCACGCGCTCGTGAGCACATGGGTGCCGCTGCCGAAGACATGGCTGATGGTGCGGACCTGCCGGTACTGCGGCGCGCCCTCGGGCTCGACGCTCACCACCCCCTGGGCCTGCCGCACCCGCTGCCGGCTGCCCGGGTGCAGCGCCTCGCCCGGGTGGGCGAAGGGCGCGGGCTGCACCTCGGAGCGCGCCCGGAAGCTCTGGCCCATGGGCGACGCCGCCCAGCTCGCCGCCTCGTCGGGGTGGCAGTCGGCGCAGAGCGCCTCCGCCGCCTTCAGGGCCGGCCAGTCGGGTGGCGGGCGGGGCGGCGACGCGACGCTCGCCGGCACCACCACCGGCGCCGACGCGGGCGCCGTCACGGGCGCCGGCGCAGACCTGTGCGCGGGCGGCCTCGCCGCTTCCTGGCACCCCAGCGCGAACACCAGCCCGGCCAGCACCCCCAGCCGCATCGACATGCCCGGCCACCAGCGCCACCCGGCGCCGCCTCCGACGTAGAATGTGAGGAAACCTCGACCGACGAGGTGTAGCGGCCCGGGGAGCGAGCGCGCAAGCGACGGCGCGGGGCCAGCATCCAGGCGGCCTGGCGCGTGGCGCGGCGGTGGAACCCGCTACCCGCGCCGCACCTCGACGAAGTTCACGTTGGAGTCGGCCACCACGAACGACTCCGCCCGCTCCCCCCCATCGATGTCCCGCGGCCGGGGCTGGAACGAGAAGTACTGCGCCATCGCCCGCAGCCGCCGCAGCAACGCATCGTAGTCCCCCCCGGGCAGCGTGAGCGTCAGACAGGTGGCGGGCAGCTGATCCTGCCCCCCGGGCCCCACGAGGGCAGGCTTCGGCCGCGCCTTCGGGCCCAGGTGCAGCACCACCCGCACCCCGTACAGGTCCACCTCCAGCCACGTGGCGTTTGCGAAGAGCACCCGCCCGCCCAGCCGCTCGCACCAGAAGTTCTTTGCATACGCGAGGTTGTCCGTGCGCAGGCGGACCTGGACCTGCGCCACCGCCCGCGGCGGCGGCGGCAGACCGTCGGCGGGATCCACCCAGGCCGGGGGCCAACTTCCGGGGTTGGCCAGGTCGATGGCGACGCCGGCCTGGGGGTCGCGGAGCCGCCAGCCGTGGGCGCGGGCGAGGGCGACGAGGCCCGCGAAGCATCGGTGCACGGCGTCGTTGTCGAGGGGCAGGCCGAGGCCGGCGCCATCGGGAGCGAGCTGGACGGTGCAGCCGGTCGAGGAAGCGAGCGCTTCCAGGGCCGAGCGGTGGGCGGCGAGGTCCCCAGAGAGGTGCAGGTCAAAAGCCATGGGGGACTCCAGGTAGGTGCGACGTCACGGAGCTGGTGATTCGTCCAGGATCTCCTGCAACTTGCAACCGCCAGACTGGGTCAATGGTCTGGCGCTCGGCGATGGGCCCGGTTCGCGAGTTCGTGGTGTCTGGCAGTCCTGGCGCCTATACTGCGCGGCACCTGAGGACGACGGAGGCCCGATGACCGACCGCGACCGGCGGCAGCGCTTCTTCCGGGAGATGGCTGACGTGCCGTTGAACCCGGAGGACCCCCGCTACTACCCGCTGTACGAGGACCAGTCCGACGTCGTGCTTCGCCTCAAGGAGACCATCTTGTTCTCCGAGGGGGAGAGCGCGCAGCTGCTGTCCGGCTACCGCGGCGCGGGCAAGAGCACCGAGCTGAGGCGCCTGCGTAGCGAGCTCGGCGCCGAGGACTACACGGTCGTTCTCATCGACGTGGAGGACTACCTGGATCTCCACACGCCGATCGACATCACGGACTTCCTGCTCGCCCTGTGCGGTGCCCTGGCCGAGAAGCTCACCGACGAAGCGCTCCTGCCGGAGAGCCCGGCGCGAGCCGCGCTCGGCGAGCGCCTCTGGGGCTTCGTCACCGGGACCAGCGTCACGTTGAAGGACGTGAGCCTCGCGGGGATGAAGGTCGAGCTCAAGAGCAACCCGCTCTTTCGCCAGGAAGTGCAGAAGGCGCTCGGGACCAGCCTGGGCGCGTTCGCCAGGGAGGTGCGTGGGTTTGTCGCGGAGTGTGTACTCGCGCTGGAGGCAGCCCGACCGGGCACGGCACTCGTCGTCCTCGTCGACTCGGTCGAACATGCCCGTGGGACCAATGAGACCGAGGCGCGGGTGCATGAGTCGCTGGAGCGCTTGTTCGCCGACCACGATGACAAGCTCAAGCTGCCATCCACCCATGTCATCTACACGGTCCCGCCCTGGCTCCGCATCCGCCGGCCGAACATCGGCAGCCCGTATTCGGGAGCTGGCCTGTTGACGTTGCCCGCTCAGAAGGTCCGGGCCTATGTCGACGATGGCGACGGCCAGCCCTACGCGGCCGGGATCGAGCGTCTCGTCCAGCTCGTCGGCAAGCGAACGGACTGGTCGGTGGTTCTGGGCGATCGCGACGCTCTCGAGGAGCTGATTCTGGCGACGGGCGGGCACTTGCGCGACCTCGTCCGCGTCCTGCAGACCGTCGCCCTGGAGGCTCGCACATTGCCGGCATCGGCCGGCGCGCGCCGGGCTGCCCTGGAGCGCTTGCGGGCCCAGTTCACCCCGATTCCTCATGAGGACGTTCGGTGGCTGGCTCGGATCGCTCGCTCCCACGAGGCCGAGTTGAGGGACCTGGAGGGCCTGGGCAGCCTGGCGCGGTACTTCGACAGCCACCTGGTGCTCTGCTACCAGAACGGGTCGGAGTGGTACGACGTCCACCCCATCGTTCGTGACGTCGTTCTCGATCTCGCAGACCGTCTGGAATCACAGGCCGCGGGCTAGCCCGGTGGCCGAAGACCACCTCGGAGCGCAGCCACTCCTTGAGGAGCGGCCGTGGGAATTGCTCAGTGATCTCCTGGATTTCGCAGATCGGTTCGTCATCGCGACGGTGGTCGCGGCCGACCGCTTTCCAGCTCGAATCCTTCGGGCCCGAACGGAGGCGCTGGCGGGTGCTCGCGGCTGGCCGATCGAGACCGTTCTCTGCGAGCATCCAGGGGACCTGAGCGACGCACTCGGTCGCATCCTGGCGGCGCCTGATGGGAGCGTGGTCTGGTGCGAGGCCTTTGGTCCGGAGCAGGATTGGCGAACCGCATGGTTCAACGCGGCACAACGCTGGAACGAGCACCGAGAGCCGCTGCGCCGATCCGGGCTGCACGCCCTGGTCGTGGCCATGCCCGCGTGGGCCCGGCCGGTAGTGCGGCTGGCTGCGCCCGATCTCTGGTCTATCAACACCCTCCTCGTTGAGCCGATGGTCGCGCCGGTACCGGTCTCGCAGCCCGATGTTGCTTCGCCCGTGCAACGGTCAGATGAGGTCTCGCCTGCCGAGGTGGACCTCGCCGAGCGACGGGCGCGGGCAGCGCTCGCGCTTTCTCCGGAGGATCCGACGCGCTTCGACGCGATGGTTGGGGCGCTGGCGGCCTTGGTGCGGACTGGGCGCATGGACCGAGCCAACGAGGTCGCGGAGGCGCTGTCAGCATGGGCGGACCCAGTGGGGTCCTACGGAGGCCTTGCTTCGTCACGCCCGGACGCGGACGTTGCGAGGGCGCTGACCAGCCTGGGCCGTGACCTTGCGTCGTTGGGTCGTCGAGAGGAGGCGTTGTCAGCGACGGCGGAGGCGGTGGGTATCTATCGCCATCTCGCGTCGTCGCGTCCGGACGCGTTCGAGCCTGACCTGGCAGGGAGCCTGAACAACCCGGGGCGTTCGCCATTCTCGTCGTTGGGTCGTCGGAGGCGTTGTCAGCGACGGTGGAGGCGGTGACATTCATCGCCGTCTGCCTCGTTGCGACCGAAGGGTTCGCTTCGAGCCTTGCCAGCAGCCTCCTTGACCAATCTGCGTTTCTCTCTCATCAGTCGTCGAGAGGAGGCGCTGTCAGCGACGGCGGAGGCGGTGGTACCTATCGCCGTCTTGCGTCGTCGCGTCCGGACGCGTTCGAGCCTGACCTTGCGAGTAGCCTGGAACAACCTGGGCATTCGGCTCTCATCGTTGGGTCGCCGAGAGGAGGCGTTGTCAGCGACGGCGGAGGCGGTGGAGATTCGTCGCCGTCTTGCGTCGTCGCGTCCGGACGCGTTCGAGCCCGACCTTGCGAGTAGCCTGAACAACCTGGGCGGTCACCTCTCCTCGTTGGGTCGTCGAGGAGGAGGCGTCAGCGACGGCGGAGAGGCGGTGGGTGTTCATCGCCGTCTTGCGTCGTCGCGTCCGGACGCTGCTCCGCTCGACCTTGCGGGTAGCCTGAACAACCTGGGCATTCGGCTCTCATCGTTGGGTCGTCGAGGAGGCGTTGTCAGCGACGGCGAAGGCGGTGGAGATTCGTCGCCGTCTTGCGTCGTCGTCCGACGCGTTCGAGCCTGACCTTGCGAGTAGCCTGGAACAACCTGGGCATTCGGCTCTCATCGTTGGGTCGTCGAGAGGAGGCGTTGTCAGCGACGGCGGAGGCGGTGGAGATTCGTCGGGCGTCTTGCGTCGTCGCGTCCGGACGCGTTCGAGCCAGACCTTGCGAGTAGCCTGAACAACCTGGGGTTCGGCTCTCATCGTTGGGTCGTCTTGAGGAGGCGTTGTCAGCGACGGCGGAGGCGGTATCATCGCCGTCTTGCGTCGTCGCGTCCGACGCGTTCGAGCCTGACCTTGCAAACGCGATGGACAGCATCGGCGACGTCCTCGCTGCTCTCGGGCGGGACGCGCCGACGCCCGCGCTGCCGCGGACGAGGCGCTGACCTCCCGTGGCGCCACTCGAGCGCCTGGCGGCGGCGCATGCCGAGCTGATGCGGAAGGTGCTTGCCGACTGCTTCGACCGCCTGGCGGGCGAGCCCCCATCGCCGACCCTGCTGGCCCGCCGCAGAGCCTTCGAGCGCCTCACGTCCTGAGCGGCTGGGCCTCGCGAGCAGGCCGCGGGCGAGCGTTGTAACCAACAGCACATCACCGAACCGTCACGCGGCCAGGTTCGTCGTCGGCTCGTTCCCCGGCTTCCACTTGATGTTGCAGCCCAGGCTCGGCCACTGCTCGGCGCTCACTTCCGCGCCCGCGAGCGCCGCGTCGCAGGCGGCGCGCAGGTCCTGGCCGGTGATGGGCTCGTTGCTGCCGGGGCGGCTGGCGTCGAACTGGCCGCGGTAGACGAGGGTGCGGTCGGGGCCATAGAGGAAGAGTCGGGGGTGCAGGCGGCGCCGAGGGCGCGGGCGGTGGCCTGGGTGGCGTCGTGCAGGTAGGGGAACGTGTAGCCGGCGCTGGCCTTCTCGGCGGGCATCTGGGCGGGGGCGTCGGCGGGGTAGGCGTCGGCGTCGTTGGCGTTGAGGGCCACGATGGCGAGGCCGCGGGCCTGGTACTCGCGGCCGAAGGCGGCGAGGGCGCTGCGCAGGTGCACGACGAAGGGGCAGTGGTTGCAGAGGACCATGACGAGCAGGGCCGGGGCGTCGGCGAAGTCGTCGCGGCGGACGGTGCGGCCGTCGGTGTCGGGGAGGGCGAAGTCGGGGCAGGGGGTGCCCAGGGCGATCATGGTGGAGGGGGTGCGGGCCATGGGTGCTCCGTCAGCGGTCGCCGAGGAAGAAGCGGCGCCAGGCTTCCATGCTGCCGAACTTCCTCAAGAATTCAGGATCCTGGGTCTCGAGCTGGGTGTCGCCGAGCTCGAAGCGGCGGGCGGCTTCGATGGCGGCGTAGCGGGCGCCTTCAAGCCGCTGAGGGCGGCGGCCAGGCGGGCGTCGCGGTCGGCCTCGGCGCGGCGAGGGCGAGCTCGGCGTCGGCGGCGGCGCGCGCGGTCGGCCTCGGCCTGGGCGAGCAGGCGGGTTTCGGCGTCGGCCTCGGCCAGGATGGCGGCCGCCTCAGCCTGGCTTCGGCGCGCAGGGCGGCGCGGGCGCGGTCGGCGTCGGCGGCGCGGGCGGCGAGGGCGAAGCCTCGGCCTCGGCGGCCTGGCGGCGGGCCTCGGCGCGGGCGCCCAGGCGCGTCTGGCGCTCGGCGGCGTCGGCGATCAGGCGCTGCTCGTGGGCGTCCTGCTCCAGGCCGGCGAGGGCCGGGGGGCGGGTGACGCCGAGCAGCTCGACGGGCACGGGGGCGGCGGCCTTGCGGACGGCCTCGCGCAGGGCCCGCGGGTCGCGCAGGGCCTCGAAGGGCAGGTCGGCGAGCTGCCGGGCGAGGGTGGCCCGCAGGGCCTCGGCGTCCACGGGGCCGGTCGCGGCGACGTCGAGGAACACGACCGCCGCCTGGGCCTGGACGCGGACCGGCGGCTCGGTGCCCGGGCGCCCGAAGAAGGTCACGGCGCCGCCGGCGGCCAGCTCGACCTCGAAGAGGCGCGGGGCGCTGAGGTGCAGGCCGGGGGCCAGGCGCTCCTGGTCGCGCAGGCCCAGATGACCCGGGGGGACGGGGGCCAGGGCCACGGCGAAGAGGCCGCCGCCGAGGACGGCCAGCCCCAGCAGGGGGCCGATGATCTTCATGGCGCGCTCCCGGGGCGGGCGGCTTGTCGGGGCCGCCGCGCTGGGCGGGCGGCGGGGGGGCCGGGCGGCGCGACGCGGGCGAGCTGGGGCAGGATGCGCGTCGCGATGAGGTGGTCGAGCAGGGCGGGGCCGTCCTGGCGCAGGGCGTCGACGCGGGCCTTCATGGCCTCGGCCTCGAGGGGGGCGCGGGCGGTGATGGCCTCGGCCTTGCGCATGAGGCCGTCGCGGACGACCTCGGCGGCGGCGCCGAGGGTGGCGATCTCCTGGCGCGCCTGGGCGAGGCGCTCGGCGGCGCGGGTGCGGGCGGCCTCGATGGCGGCGCGACCCTCGGCCCGGGCGGCGCCGAGGGCGAGGCCCTGCTGCTGCTCGGCGGCCTGGCGGCGCAGGGCCAGGGCGGCGTCGGCCTCGCGGGCGACCTTCTCGTCGGCGGCCTCGGCGGCGTCGGCCTCGGCCACGGCGTCGAGGGCGGCGCGCAGCTCGGGGGCCAGCGTCCAGGTGGGCGGGCGAATCTCCATCAAAGTCAACGGGTTGAGGCGAGTGCGCAGGCTCTCCTGGACGGTGGGCAGCAGGCTGACGGGCGTCTCGTGGGCCAGCCAGCCGGCGCCGCGGCCGGCGATGGCGTCGCTCCAGGCGCCGGCGAGGGCGGCCCGGGCGTGGGCGTCCCACCCGGCGGGGTCGGCGCCCAGGCGGGTGAAGACGGCGGCCGCCTGATCGCGGTCCACGCGGTAGGTGACCGCGGTGTCCACCAGGGCCACGGGGATGCCCTCGGCCGAGAGGGCCGTCAGGCGGACGGGCTCGGGGACGCGGGGGCGCTGGCTGATCAGGAAGGCGTGGCGGGCGACGGGCACATAGAAGATGGGCGTGTCGCCGCCGACGACGACCTCGACCGGGGGGCCGAAGAGGTCGATGCCCACGTCGTTGGTCAGGACGAGCAGGTCGCCCGGCTCGGGGAGCGCGATGCCGGGGCCGTGGCGCCACAGGGCCCCGGCCAGGGCCAGGCTGGCGGTGATGTACAGCCAGCGGCGCCACCGGCGGGGGCGGCGCGGGGCCGCGGGCGCCGCAGCCGCCTGGGCCTGCTCGAAGACTTCCCCGAGCTGCACGTGCTCGCCTCCAGGGGGATCAGGGATCGGGGCCCAAGGTACCGGAGCGGGGACCGGTGGCAAAGAGGCCGTCGAGCGATAGGATGGGGGGACGGTGGAATCCGGGGGGGAGCGTGGTGCAGGGGACGGCGGGTCGAGTGCTCCTGCTGGTCGTGCTGGCGGGCTGTGCGGCGGACGGTGACGCCATCCTGGCCGGCCTGGCGGGCCGGGGGGCGGGGAAGCCACGCGTGGATGCGGGCGAGGGGCAGGGCGACGCGGGCCCCGACGTGGGCCCCGACGCGGGCCCCGACCGGTGCCCGGCGGAGGCCTGCAACGGCCTGGATGACGACTGCGACGGCGAGATCGATGAGGACGCCGATCAGGTCTGCGGGCCGATCGAGGCGGGCACCGGCATCTGCCGCGCGGGCCTGCGCACCTGCGAGGCGGGCCGACTGGGGGACTGCGTGGGTGCAAAGCGGCCCCTGACCGAGATCTGCGACGAAGCCGACAACGACTGCGACGGCCGGGTGGACGAGCGACCGTGCGCCGTGCGAGCCCGGTGACCGGCGGGCCTACCAGCGGGGCCCCGGGGCAGGCGGGGTGGGGCGTCTGCGCCGAGGGCGAGCAGGTCTGCGGGGCGGCGGCGCGGTTCGGGCCTGCCGGGGCGAGGTGCCGCCGGCCGACGAGGGCTGCAACGGGGGCCGATGACGACTGAGGACGGCGCGGACGAGGATGTGCTGGATCCCGAGCTGACGTGCCTGGTGGGGGTGGGGCCTGCACCGGGAGGGGCGGCCGACCTGCTCGGCGGACGGGCTGGTCTGCGACGGGGTGCCCGGGGAACCCTCGGAGGAGGCGTGCAACGGGGCCGACGACGACCGCGATGGGCGCGCGGACGAGGACTTCGCCGTGGGCCTGGCCTGCCAGTGTGGGGTGGCGTGCGCGGTGGGAGGGCGAGACGGCCTGCCGGGGAGGGCGAGGTGGTCTGCGCGGCGGCGGCGGGCGAGGGGGCCGTCGAGGTGCGCAACGGCGTCGACGATGACTGCGACGGCGAGGTGGACGAGCCGGTGCCGTGCTACCCGGGCCCGCGGGGACGCAGGGTCGGGGCCTGCCGCGGGGCGAGCACCTGCGACGGGGGGCTGCGGGGGCGGTGGGTGCGGGGCCGAGGCCTGCAACGGGGAGGACGACTGCGACGGCGCGGTGGACGAGGGCGGCCGGTGCCAGTGCGCCGGGGAGCAGGTGCCCTGCTGGCAGGGCTGGGCGCCCGATGTCGGGATTTGTCCAGCGGGA
This sequence comes from bacterium, assembly GCA_041389985.1. Taxonomy (GTDB): domain Bacteria; phylum Myxococcota_A; class Bradymonadia; order UBA7976; family UBA1532; genus JACKDP01. The sequence goes on along the minus strand of JAWKQS010000003.1, from coordinate 212,867 downwards.
ACGAGGCCTGCGGCGCCAACCACCAGTTCGGGGCCTGCCAGGGTCAGGAAGGCGTCGAGACGTGCGATGGCCGCGACGAGGACTGGCGATGGCGGGGTGGACGAGCGGCTCGATCGGACTGCGGCAGCGACGTGGGGCGGTGCCAGGCGGGCATCCAGCGCTGCGGGCGGCCGCCACGGGGGCCTGCGAGGGCGCGAGCTGACGCCGCGCAGAGGCCTGCAACGGCGCCGGACGACGACCGTGACGGGCGCACCGACGAGGACGTGAGCCGGGGTGCGGCAGCGACGTCGGCAGCTGCCGGCCCGGGGTCGAGACCTGCGCGGGCGGGGCCTTCGGGCGTGCCGGGGCCCGGGGCCGGAGGGCGAGCTGCAACGGGGCCGACGACGACTGCGACGGGCGCACCGACGAGGGCACCCAGAACGTGCGGCGGTGCGGGGGTGCCCGACGAGCAGTGCAACGGGGCCGATGATGACTGCGATGGCCGCGTGGACGAGGCGGTGCAGAACGCGTGCGGCGGGTGCGGGGGGGTGCCCGACGAGCAGTGCAACGGGGCCGACGACGACTGCGATGGCCGCGTGGACGAGGGCACGTTGAACGCCTGCGGGCAGTGCGGCGAGGTGCCGGCCGAGACCTGCAACGGCGTCGACGACGACTGCGACGGCAGCACGGACGAGGCGCTGGTGCAGGGGTGCGGCGTCGATCGCGGGGTGTGCACGGTGGGCGAGCAGGTCTGCCGCGATGGCGCCTTCGGCGCGTGCTCGGGGGTGGGGCCGTCGGCCGAGGACTGCAACAACGCGGACGACGACTGCGACGGCGCGGTGGACGAGGGCGACTTCTTCGAGCTGGGCTGCGACTTCCGGGCCGACACCTGCCGCGCCGGCCAGTGCGTCTGCGGCAACGGCTCGCGGTGTCCCATCTCGCGGGAGTGCATCAACGGGCGGTGCGTCATCATCCAGTGACCTCGCCCCGGGGACTTCCCGGCCCGCCCGCCCCTGTGCTACTGCGCGGCCCCTTGCCTGGAGGGCCCATGCGTCGCCTCGTGCTCACCCTGGCCGCCGCCGCCTGCGCCGGCCCGGCCCACGCCAACCTCTTCGACGTCTTCGGCGCCGGGGCGCGCAGCCAGGCCATGGCCGGCGCCGTGGCGGCCCTGGGCGGCGATCCCATGGCGGCGTTTCACAACCCGGGCGGTCTGACCGAGGGCCCGTCCACGTTCATCGTCGGGGTGACGGGGCTGTTCAACCGCACCTCCATCCTGCTGACGCCGCGCCCGGCGGGCTACGATCCGCCGGGGTACGGCGCCAACGTGAACGCCCGGACGGACACGGTGGAGCCCCCCGGGACGGCGGGGGCGCTGCTGGGCCTCAGCGCGCACCCGTTCTCGGAGGACCTGGCCATCGGCGTGGCGGCGTTCGTGCCCTTCGAGGGATTCGCGAGCCTGAACACGCACTTCGCCGATGAGCGGGAGCAGGCGTTCTCGAACCGTCTGCACTACGAGCTGCTGGGGGAGCGCCTGGAGAGCGAGGTCATCACGTTCGCCCTCGCCTGGCGGCTGCGCTCGTGGCTGTCCATGGGGCTGGGGCTGATGATCCTGCCCGGGGCGAAGGTCCAGGCCCCAGTGTATGCCCGCAGCGCCACCGACCTGACCCAGGTGGACATCAATGCACGCGTAGGGACGGAGTTCAGCCGGGCGCTGACGGCGGGGGTGCTCGTCCGGCCCTTCGAGCAGCTGCGGGTGGGGGTCGCGTTCCAGGACGAGGTGCGCACCCGCATTCACGGCCGCAGCGAGGTGCAGGTCCGGGGCGACGAGGAGCAGGGGGTCGTGTTCCAGCGGCTCGATCTGGTGACGGCCTTCTCGCCGCTGCGCGCCAGCCTGGGGGTGGCCTGGGTGGCGGACGGAGGGTTCACGGCGAGCTTGCAGGGGACCTACCGGGCGTGGAGCCGTTACACCGACAACCACAATGAATCCGGTGGGTTCGACGACACGGTGGACGGGCAGATCGGCCTGGAGTGGCCGGTAGGCGAGCGGACGTTCGCCCGGGCGGGGGCCTCGTTCACCCCCAGCCCGGTGCCGGCCCAGACGGGCCGCACCAGCTACGTGGACAACCACCGGCTCGGCTTCGCCTTCGGGGCCGGGCGCGACCTCCAGGTGTTCGGCCAGGATCTCACGCTGGACATCGCCTTCCAGGTGCAGGCGCTGCTGACGGAGGAGACGCGCAAGGCGCAGCGCGCGGGGCGCTACCCGGACTGCGCGGACGGCGAGCGGGCGCTGTGCGACGAGTCGCCGGATCTGGACGCCGATACCCCCTTGCTGACGGCAGCGGAGACGCGGGGCCTGCAGACGGGCAACCCGGGCTTTCCAGGCTACACCCACGGCGGCTACCTGGTGGCGGCGTCGGTGGATCTGCGGTGGAGGTTCTGATGGCCAGGTGGTGGTGGGCGCTGGCCCTGGTCCTCGCCGGGTGCGAGGAGCTGGCGGCGGGGACGTCGCACTTCCCCGATCAGGTGGGCGGCGACGGCGACGCCGGGGCCCGGTCGGAGGCCGGGATCGGGGCCGCCGATGGCGGCATGGCGTCCATGGTGGGCCAGTGGGTCCTCTTCGTGGAGGGGCCCCAGTGCATGTCGGCCATCGGCACGCAGGTGGAGAACCTGGTGTGGAACTTCTACCTGGTGGACGTGCTGGAGGACGCCGACGCGGGGGGCACGGCCCGGGCCCTGCGGCAGCGGCTGCGCATCTGCCGCGGCGAGCTGAGCCCGCTGGTGGGGGGGCTGCGCTCGACCGTGCCCGATCCGGTGGCCGACGCCCTGGCGGCGCGGGACACCTCGGCCTATCTGCTGGGCTCGGAGGAGGGCGACGCCTACCTGGGCTCGGAGTTCGTGGACTACTGGGGCATGGACGCCATCGGCGCCGACGTCCCGCTGCCCACGGCCGTGGATGATCCGCGCGTCACCGATCCCGATGGGGATGGGGAGCCGGGGGTGACGTTCGTGACCACCAACGGGCTGGGGGAGCCGGTCTGCCAGGTGCGGGTGGTGCAGCGCACGCGGGTGCGGGTCGAGGGCCTGCGCACCGCCGCGGGCCGCGTCGCCGGGGTGGCGGCCGTCCGGGTGGACCAGCGGGTGCTCGACGCCACCAGCCCCCTGTGCCGGGCCGACACGGCCATCGTCCCCAGCCCCACGCCGGGTCACTTCGTGCTGCTGCGGGTGGATGGCCGCGGGGGCGCGACGCTGGACCTGGATCTGACGGGGATGGGCAGGTGAGCTGCGAGGAGCTGCGCAGCAGCCTGGCCGTCGTCGAGGAGGCCGGCGCGGTGGAGCGGGACGCCCGACAACGCGGCGTGCCGGTAGGTGATGGATTCTTCTTTGATTTCAGCAGGTTGCCTGGATTGTTATCGTGCCGGTCCCGGCGCGCGCTTTCTCTCGCGCAAGAAGCGCAAAGCGGCTTGACACCTCTAGACCGGCTCTCTATCCTGCCGCGGCTTCGATGCCCGGCCGCCCGTGGGAGGCCGGATGGTGTCGGTTTCTGAAGGAAGGTGATGTCCTTGAGCCAGAACGAGCTCGTGCTTCGGCCCCTCGAGGTCGCCGTCGAAGGTGACAACGTCGAGCGCGCCATCAAGGCCCTCAAGCGCAAGGTGGCCCACGAGGGCATCTACAAGGAGCTGAAGCGCCGCCGCTTCTACGAGAAGCCCTCGGTCAAGCGCAAGCGCAAGCAGCGCGAGGCCGAGCGCCGCCGCCGCAAGGAGCGGCGTCGGGCGCAGCGGACCCGTCCTTGACGGACGGCCCGCCGCGGGCGGGCTACACGGCGGTCAAGGTCTTCACGGCCACCAAGGCCATGGAGCGGGCTGATCTCGGCGAGGTGATCACCACCTGGCTGGAGCAGCAGGGCGACATCGAGGTGGTCGACACCGTGGTGCGCCAGTCCAGCGACCGCCAGTTCCACTGCCTGACCATCGTGGTGTTCTACCGCCGCGGCTGAGGTCGCCCGGGCCGGAGGCTCAGGGTGTGCAGCTCGCGGGCGGAGCAGGCGCGCGCGGATCCCGCACGAGGGGAGTCGCGCGCAGCCGCAGTTCCAGCGTGCAGGGCGCCTTCCACGCGCAATCCCGGAAGAAGCCGATGCTGGCCTGGGCCGTGTCGCCGGCCAGGTGCAGGCCCCCGCAGCCATCCTCATCGGGGACGAGCTCCAGGAAGCCGCCCTCGGCGGCGCAGGGATCGTCCGCCGTCGAGGCGTTGGCGGGCACCGTCGTGCGGGCCTGGCAGCCGTTCACCGTGTCGCGCCGCCCCCCGGCGAGCCGCAGCACCGCGCCGCCCGCGTCCGTCGGGCAGAGCGCCCCCGTCAGGTACCAGAAGTCGCCGTCCTCGGCGGTGCTCTCCTGCCGCCACTCCACGTAGTCCGCGTCCTGGTAGATCACCGCGGTGGCCGGGCGGGCCTCGGCGTCCAGGCCGCCGGGGTGGCAGTCGCTTCGGACCAGCTCCACCTCGACCTGGTAGGACCGCGCGAGCCAGGGCAGCCCCTCGGGGGGAGGATCGCCATCGCTGCGCGACGCGCTGGTGCAGCCGGCGGCCGCCAGCACCCAGGCCACGAGGGGGAGGGGCCTCATGAGGCGTGGTAGCGGGTCGGATCGGGCACGCCGGCCTCGACGAAGCCGCGGCGGCGCAGGAGGCAGGCGTCGCAGTCGCCGCAGGCGCCGCCGTCGGGGCCGGGGTCGTAGCACGAGTGCGTCAGGCCGTAGTCGACGCCGAGGGTGGTGCCCCAGCGAATGATGGCCGCCTTCGACAGGGTGATCAGGGGCGCCACGAGGCGCACGCCGCCCCCCTCGACGCCCTGGCGCGTGGCCAGCGAGGCCAGGGCCTGGAAGGCGCTGAGGTACTCGGGGCGGCAGTCGGGGTAGCCCGAGTAGTCGACGGCGTTGATGCCCAGGTGGATCTCCGACGCCCCCCGCACCTCGGCGAGGGCGAGGGCGAAGGACAGGAAGATCGTATTGCGTGCGGGCACATAGGTGATGGGGATGCCCTCGCCCATGGCGGCCTCGGTGCGCCCGTGGGGCACCGCGAGGCCGGCGTCGGTCAGGGCGGAGCCACCGAAGATGCCCAGGTCGATGTCGGCGATGACGTGGTCGGTGACGCCGAAGGCGGCCGCCACCCGGGCCGCTGCGGCCAGCTCGTCGCCGTGCCGCTGGCCGTAGCGAAACGACAGCGCGGTCACCCGCCGGCCGTCGGCGACGGCCGCCGCCAGGACGGTGGCCGAGTCCAGGCCGCCGCTCAGCAAGACCACCGCTCGCACCTCAGACTCCCCGCGCATCGGCTCCCCACAGGTACTTGTGCAGCTGGAGCTGGAGCCGGACCGGCAGCCGGTCCGCCAGCACCCAGGCGGCCAGGGTATCGCCCGCGAGCTTCCCATGCACGGGGCTCAAGAGGATGGCCCCCACGCGATCGGCCAGGCCGTGCCGCTCGATGACCTCCCGGGCCCACTCGTAGTCGGCGCGATCGGCCAGGACGCACTTGACCTCGTCGCGGCGGCCCAGCACAGCCAGGTTGGGCCAGTGGTTCCTCTCCACCTCCCCCGAGGCCGGCGCCTTGAGGTCCACGATGCGGTGCACGCGGGGGTCGACCTCGCTCACGTCGCGGTGGCCGCCCGTCTCGAGCGTGACGGTGAGGCCGGCGTCGAGGAGGCGCTGCATGAGGGGGTACACCGCCTTCTGCAGCAGGGGCTCGCCGCCGGTCACGCAGACGAGATCGGCCCCGAAGGCCTCGATCTCACTCACGATCTCGTCGATCGTCCGCCAGCCGCCGCCGGTGAAGGTGTAGGTGGAGTCGCACCAGGTGCAGCGCAGGTCGCAGCCGGTCAGCCGCACGAAGGCGGACGGCCGGCCGGCGAAGGTGCTCTCGCCCTGGATGCTGAAGAAGGTCTCGGTGATCTTGAGGCGCACGGCGCGGGAGGCTAGCGGCGTCGGGCGTGTACTTCAACCGGCCCGGCGGGGGCCGCGCGGATCGAGGGGCAGGGTGGGGGCGGCCTCCAGGGCGGCGGCGGCGTCGAGGGCCGCTTCCTCGCGCCAGAGGTCGGCGTAGATCTGGACGGTGGTGGGCAGGCCGTCATCGACGCCCATGGGCAGGGTGACGACGGGCAGGCCCAGGGCGCTGCCAGGGAAGATGAACCGCGTCGTGGCGCGCAGCAGGTCGACGCCGGTGGCGGGGTCGAGGTCGGCGTCCACCGGCCAGACGGGCTGCGTCCAGGTGGGGCCGACGAGGACGGCGTGCTCGGCGAAGAGGCTGGACCAGCGGCGGGCCAGGCGCGAGCGCTCGACGTGGACGCGGTGCGGGGGCAGGCCCGGATCGAGGTGCATCAGGCGCTCGAGGTGGCCGAGGAGCGGGGCCGAGAGGAACGGCCGCATGGCCGGCAGGACGGCGGCGACGTCGGCCGCCACCAGGGCGATCCAGACGGCCTCCAGCACGTCGAGCTCGGGGGGCTCGACCTCCTCGACGTCCCAGCCAGCGGCGCGCAGCGCGTCGCCTGCGCGGGCGATGGCGGCGGCCGTCGCCGGGGGCGTGCCGGAGAGGTGGGAGACCAGGCCGGCGGTGCGGGGGCCGGGTCCCCGCAGCGGGGCGTCGACGGAGCGGGGGTCGCGGGCGTCGCGGCCGGCGAGGACGCCCAGCGCCAGGCGCAGGTCGGCGACGCTGCGGGCCATGGGGCCGTGGGCGAGCATGAGCTGGCTGGCCCCTGCGGGGGCAGGGAGGCGGCGGGGGACGCGGCCGGTCGTTGGCTTGAGGCCGCCACGCCGGCGCAGTGGGCCGGGATGCGCAGGGAGCCCCCATGTCGTTGCCCAGACCCAGCGCTATGCCCGTCGCGACCGCGACCGCGTCGCCGCCGCTGGAGCCGCCGGCCGTGCAGGCGGCGTCCCAGGGGTTGCGGGTGGCGCCGCGCAGCGGGTTGTCGGTGCACAGCCGCATGGCCAGCCTCGGACAGGTTGCTGGTGGCGATGGGGATGGCCTTCGCGGCGCGCAGGCGCGCCACCGTCGGGGCGTCGGCGTAGGGCAGGGCGCCGCGCAGGGCGGGCAGGCCGTGCGTCGTCGGCGAGCCCAGGCAGTCGATGTTCTCACCGTGAAGGGCACGCCGTGCAGGGGGCCGCGCCGGTCGGCGGGCCGGGCGTCGGTGCCGCCGGGCGGCCGCGAGGGCCGCTTCGGTGAGGTGACGACGGTGGCCGCGTTCACGGCTGGGTTCACGGCCTCGATGCGGGCCAGGGCCTCGATGACCCGGACGCAGGACCGGTCACCGCGGCGCGTGAGGTCGGCCAGCGAGGCGGCCGTCCGGTGTAGAGGGGACGCAAGGCCAGATCCTTGTTCCTGATTTCGGTGGGAGCCTACTCCTGCTCGGGCGGGGCGGCGAGGACGGTGGGGCGGGCCGCGGGGGCGGGCCTCGGCGAGCCAGCCCTGGACGGCGTCCGGGGTGGCGAGCAGCGGGGACGGCCGGGGAGGCGACGGATCCAGGCGGCGCCGGCGAGGGGGCCGGCGGCCAGGGGGCAGCGCCTCCTGGTCGCCGGCGGCCGGGGCGGGCAGCAGCGCGAAGAACGTCAGGCGTCGGCGGGGCGCCGGGCTCGCCGGCGACGGCCCAGACCGCTCAAGCCGGGGGCGAGCAGCGCGCAGGCTCCGCCGGGGCGCACGTCGTCGAGGCTGATCTCGGCGGTGCCGGCGGCCAGGGCGTGGGTGCCGCCCGCTGGAGGGTGACGTCGAGGGTGCCGACGGCGAGGGCCTGGTCGCCCGCGGGGACGTAGAGCACGCGCGGCGCCGGGCGTCCAGTCGGCGGTGGGGGGAGGATGGGGCGGCGGTGAGGGCGAGGGCACGGCGCCCGCGACGGCGAGGCGCGGCAGCCGGCGGGCGATGGCGCCAGGCGCCAGCGCGGCCAGCAGGTACCAGGCGTAGGGGGCGAGGGGGCGGCGCGGGCCTCGGTGAGGGCGGGGGCGCCCTGCAGCCAGGCCAGGACGCTGCCGAGGGCGTCGGGGGGCTCGGCGAAGAGGGCCTGGGCCACCGCGCCGGCGTCGATCTCGGTGAGGCGCACCGCGGCGACGCGCACCTGGCCGAGGCCGTGGGGGGCGTCCACCAGCACGGGCGCGCCGTCGGCGACGATGCGCACGACGGCGCCGGGGCCGGGGGTGAGGACGCGGTGGCCGGAGGCGCGCTGGAGCGCCGACGTCAGCGCCGGGCCCGCGCGCTCGGCGGTGCCCGCCTGGACGCTGATGACGGGGGCCACCGCGTCGGCGGGCACGGTGCCATCGCCGCCACCCAGGACCAGGACGGCGCCGGCGGCGACGGCCCCCCGGATGGCCCCCTGCTGGGCGGCGCCCAGCTCGGCCCAGTCGTTGATCTCGATGAGGATCAGGGGCGCGAAGCGGAGGGCGGCGAAGTGCAGGGGCACCTCGGCCGGGGTGAGGTGGCGCAGGGTCAGCCCGGGGCGCACCTCCTGCACGCGCTTCTCGAGTGCGGCCCGGCCCGCGCGCTCGCGGTGGATCCACAGCGCCGGGGGGCCGTCGGGGAAGGCGAGGGTGGGCACGTCGAGGGGGTCGTCGGCGTCGCCGAGGCCGCCATGGAGGGGCGTGGGCTCCCCCAGGCACTGGGCGACCACCACGACCCGCTGGAAGGGCTCGACGGGGGCGTCGATGCCCGCCTCGCCCGCCTGGATGCGGACGCTCTGGGGGTGGACGCTGCGGCTCTCGAAGACGAGCGCCTGGCTGCCGCCGTCGCCGACGGGCACCGTCTCGGCGGCCGCGGTCGAGGTCAGCAGGGCGAGCCAGGCCAGCAGGCGGAGGGGGCGGGGGCGCGACATGGGGGCAAGATGCCGGGATCGACCGGGCGTGTCGATCCCCAAGGTGGCCGGGGCGACTACTTGTTGGCGCCGGCCGAGCGCAGGGCGTCGTTCATCACGATGACGGAGCGGGCCGTGGCCAGCAGGGGGTTGCCCTCCCAGTACTTGGGGTTGGCGTTGACCCACGAGCCGTCCTTCTGCTGGAGGCTGATGACCTTGGTGAGCAGGTCGGCGGCCCAGCGGCGCTTGCGGCCCTTCTCGTCGGGCACGAAGTCCTCGCCGTAGGTCTCCAGCGCGCCGGCGGCGGTCTGCGGGTAGTAGAAGTAGCTGGTGGTGCCCATGCCGGGGTGGGTGTTGAAGTCGTAGTTCTTGCGGATCCAGTCGAAGGCGGCCTTCACGCGGGGGTCGTCCTTGCCGGCCTTGGCGAACATGAGGCTCTTGAGGCCCGCGAAGCTCATGGCGCCGTAGCTGGTGGTGCCGCCGGCGGAGCTCTGGCCGGGGGCGTAGACGAAGCCGCCGTCGTTGCCGGCCCACGCCTGGTCGTTGGACTCGCTGCGGTTCTGGCACCGGTTCAAGAAGACCTCGGCCTTGGCCCACACATCGCTCTGGGGGTCGTAGTCGGTCTTCTTGAGGGCCTCGAGGGCGTACTGCAGGTTCGACAGGTCGGGGCGCTCGTCGCCGCCGTAGCCGATGCCGCCGTAGAACTTGTCGGTCTTCTCGTACTTCTGGTCCTCATCGCTCTGGAACTTCACCAGAAACGCCTGCCCGCCCTCGACCTGCTTCTTGTACTTCACGGGGTCGATGGCGTGCAGCGCCATGATGGCGAGGGCCGTGTTGTAGGTGGGGGTGGCGTCGCCGGTGATGGCCCCGTCGGCGCGGGCCTGGGCGGCCAGCCACTCGGCGGCCTTGCTGATGAACGGCCCCTCGTCGGCGCGGTAGGCGCGGTGGCTCTCGGCGAAGGCGATGAGGACCATGGCGGTCAGGCCGGTGTGGTTGCCGTAGGAGCCGTTGTCATCCTGCTTGTAGCGCAGGAAGTGCAGGCCGGCGTCGACGCTCTTCTTGGCCTGATCGACCAGGGCGGCGTCCAGGGGCTCGCCGGCGAAGGCGGCGGGGCGGCCACGCCCAGCACCAGCAGGGCCGCGACCAGTCGGGGAAACGCTTCATCTCTCTGCCTCCAGGGTCATCGGTGCACGCGAGCGGGCGCGGGCGCCCCCGGCCCAGGCGGTGACGGGCCGCCGGGCGCTCTGAACGGCGCCCCAGCTCGCGACGGCGGCGAGGGCGAGGAAGGCGACCACCGCGGGCCACCACGGGAGCGGACGGACTTCGACGACGCCGCTCAGGCTCCACCGGTACAGCAGCGGATCCTGGAGCGTGGCGTGGCCGCTGCCGGCGAGGGCGGCGGCGGCGGGGTGCAGGCCCACGGCGAGGGTGCCTGGCCAGTGGGAGGCCCCCCCGAGCCAGCCGGCGACCCAGAGGGGCGCGGCCAGGACGACCAGACCGACGACCAGGACGCCGACCCAGGCCGCGCCGGCGCGGGCGCTGCGCCGGTCGAGGGCGTCGGCCAGGCAGACCAGGAAGGCACCCCAGGCGAAGAGCGGCGCCGCCGCCGGCAGGTCCAGCCCGGTCCCGACCAGCGCACCGGCCGCCACCACGAGCAGCGGTGGCGCGAGCTCCGCGGCCACCCAGCGGGGCAGGCCCCGGGTGCTGGCCAGCGGGGTGCGCAGGTCCGCCTCGACACGGCGGGCGTCGCGTCCCAGCACGAGCCACGGGGCCAGCAGGGCGAAGGCGGCCAGGGACCAGAGGCGAGGGGAGGGGGCGTCGGGCAGCCAGGCGGGCGTCGTCAGGGCGATGGCGCCCCCGACGGCCAGTCGCCACCGTGCCTCTCGAAACGCCCAGCGCAGCATGGCCGGCAGCCTCCCACGAAATCGCCGGATGATAGGAGTGCCCCGCCGCGGACCGCAACCGCCCCGCCAGGGCAGATCTACGGATGGGTCCGCTACATCTTGTAGCCGAGGTCCTGGGGATCGAGGTCGCCGAGGGTGGCCAGGAGGCGGGCCCGGCCCGCGTCGTCATCGGCGCTGATGGCGTGGCGCGGCGGATCCAGCTCCGCCAGATCCATCGTGCGGGCCTCCTCCATCACGGTGCACTCGACCCGGATGGTGGCGCGGTCCCGGAGCGCCAGGGCGACGCCATCGGAGGGCCGGCAGTCGAGGCGGTGGACGCGGCCCTCGCGGTCGCGAACCAGCAAATCTCCCATGAAAACGCCATCTTCCACCGCTCGCACGTCCAGCCGCTCGACTCGGGCGCCGAGCCGGCCCAGGAGGGTGTGGGCCAGATCAGCGGTCAGCGGCCGGGCAGGGCGATCGTCGGAGAGCTGGGAGGCGATGCCCGCCGCCTCCGCGGCCCCGACCCAGATGGGGAGGAGCAGGCGGGCGGTGGCGTCTTGCAGCAGGAGCACGGGCTGGCGGGACTCGGGGTCGATGGCGAGGCCACGTACGATCACCGGGATGAAGCGTCGCTCCGCCATCGAGGCTCCTCCAGGTGGCCTGGTCCGGCGCCATCATAGCGAGGGTGAGGGGCCGGGGCGAGGGGCCGGGGCGAGGGGCCGGGGCGAGGCCGGGGCGAGGCCGGGGCGAGGGGCCGGCCGCGGCGTCAAGGCCGCTCGAGGACCAGCAGCGTCTCGACGTGCCCCGTGTGGGGGAAGAGGTCGAACACGAGGGCCTCGCGCACCTGCCAGCCGCGGGCCACCAGCCAGCCGGCGTCGCGGGCGAGGGTCGCGGGATCACAGGCGATGTAGAGCAGGCGGCGGGTGCCGGCGGCGTGCAGGCCGGCGACCGCCCCGGCCGCGCCCGCCCGGGGCGGATCGAGGACGGCGACGGGGTAGGGCTGGCCATCGGGCTGGCGCGGCGGGCGGTTGGCGTCCCCCGTCACCACCTCAACCGGCAGCTCGCCGATCTGGCGCTTGAGGCAGCGGGCCGCGACGCCCACCTCCTCGACGGCGGTGACGCGGTGGCCGCGCTGGGCCAGCGCCAGCGTGAAGGCACCCGATCCAGCGAAGAGATCCAGCACCGGGCCGGGGGGGCCGGCGCGCTCGACGACGGCGGCGATGAGCGCGGCCGTGCCCGGGCCGTGGGCCTGCATGAAGGCCTCGGCGGGGTGCAGGACGCCCTGGACCAGGTTCTCGGTCTGGCCGCGCCGCTCGCGATCCTTGCCGGTGCAGTCGATGACGACGCCCTGGCAGCCCGGCGCGCCGACCAGGGCCCGCGCGGCGGAGACGACGGCGGGGGGCAGGGCGCCGGCCAGGTAGACGGTGCCGGCGGCGGCGCCCGGGCCGGCCGACAGCCGCAGGGTGCCGGTGCCCCGCAGGACGGGCATCAGCCGGGCGCGGACGGTGGCCAGGAGGGTGGGGAGGGGCGGGGCCAGCACGGGGCACGAGGCGACGTCGATGATGGCGTCGTCGCGGTGGCCGCGGTAGCCCAGCCGGGCGTCCTTCCAGTGCAGGCGCGCCGTGCTGCGCCAGGCGAGGCCCTCGAGTGTCGGCACGGCCTCCACCTCCACGGCCTGCCCGGTGCTGCGCTGGAGCAGGTGGGCGACGTGGCGGGCGAGGGCATCGAGCTGGGTGCCCCGCGAGATGCCCTGCCAGGGACAGCCCCCGCAGGTCTCGACGAGGGGGCAGGCGGGCGGCACCCGGTCGGGCCCGTCCGCCAGCCGGCGCAGCACCCGCGCGCGGGCGTGGCGCTTCTTCACCGCCTCGACGACGACCTCGACCCGATCTCCCGGGGCGGCACCCCAGAGGAAGACGATGCGGCCATCGGGGGCGCGGGCGACGGCCTCGCCGTCGGCGGCCAGGCGCTCGACGTCGAGGATCAGCGTCGCGCCGACCTCGAGGGGCGCGCTATTCGGCGAATGGCTGATAGGGAGGCCCCTTCCGGACGATGAAGTCGAAGTCGCCGTGCAGCACGCCCAGCACGCGGCTGGCCCCGGTGTCGGAGCGGCCGTCGCGCACCTCCAGGTCGAAGCTGCCGTTCACCCGATCGCCCTTGTGCACGCCGAAGGCGTCGAACTGCACCAGCCCGCTCACCGCGTAGCTCTGGGTCGAGTCCGGGCAGCGGTGGAAGAGGCCGAGGGCGCCGCGGATGTTGCGATCCTGGCCCACGGGCACCCGCTTGCCGAGCTGCCCGCGCAGGAGGCGGTAGTCGCTGATCTCGAGGACCAGGGCGTCGGTCAGGGCGAGGATGCGGCCCCCGCGCTGGATGCGCAGCAGGGCGCCGTCGCCGTAGGGCTCGACCGCGAAGAAGTCGGCCTCCAGGTCGAAGACCTCGCAGGTGCGGGGATCCTCGGTGACCGGGCAGGTGCGGTCGAGGGGGCGGCCATCCTCGCAGGCGGGCACGAAGAGGCTGCCAAGGACGGCGCCGTCGCCGGTGTCCTCGGCGCAGCCGGCGAGCCCGAGGGCGAGGGCGAGCAGGGGGAGCGTCTTCACGGCGCGAATCCTCGCTCGCCCGGCGTGGGGACGCAAGCCACCGGCGCGCCGACGCCCACGCCCAGCCGCTCGGCCGCCGATCCCTCGCGCACGGCGATCTCGAGGGTGCCCTCCGAGCCGGCCACCAGCACGAGGGCGCCCACCGGGACGTCCGCGTAGCAGCGGACGGGGCCGTAGAGGGTCTGGCCGGCGAGCGTCAGCGCCGCGGGCCCGCCCACCGGCACGTCGGTGATGAGGTTGCCGTAGGCGTCCACCTCGACGACCGCGCCGGCCGGCGGGGGGCCAGCGCGAAGAGGGGCGTCGAGGGGCGGGCCGAGATCCCCGAGCAAGGCGCCGGCCGCCAGGGCGCCCGCGGCGGGAGCGAAGACGTCTCGTCCGTGGAAAGTGCTGCTGATTCGAGAGGTTGTGAGGCGAGACGGGTCGATCTCGACGGCCTGGTCGACGGGGCCCAGGCGGGCCAGGGCCAGGCCGATGACGCCGTTGTCCGGGGCCACCAGCCGGTGGCCGCCGGCGGAGACCGCCACGGCGCGCCGATCCGACCCGACGCCCGGATCGACGACGACCAGGTGGATGGAGCCGGCGGGGAAGCAGGGGGCCGCCCGGGCCAGCACCCGCGCGGCCTTGGCCACGTCGCCCCGGGGGACGTGGTGGGCCAGATCGGCCAGGCGGGCGTCGGGGGCTCGGCTGAGGAGGACCCCCCGCAGGGCGCCCACGAAGCCGTCCTCGTCGCCGAAGTCGGTGAGGAGCGTGACGATGGCCACGGCTCAGCCCCCGGCGACGCGGCCGGGCTCGGCGTCGGCGGTCTGGGAGCAGCCGGGCCGCGCGCAGCCATCGACCATCTCGCGGCAGCCGCGGTGCAGGGCGCCGCCGCAGGCCGGGCAGAGCCAGGGATCGTCGCCGGGCTTGCGGCCGCAGGCGGCGCAGGCGCGCTCGGGGGGAGCCTCGCCCGACTCGACCAGGGAGGCGGCGAGCTCGCCCGCCTCGGCGGCCAGGACGCGCAGGGCGTCCACGGCCACGCCGCCGAGGGCCTCCATGGCCGCCCCCGGGCGCAGGGGCGTCGCGGGGCGCACCTGCAGGGCGATGATGCCACCGTTCACCCGCACCTCGAAGGCGCTGACGCGCCCGGCGAGCTGGGCCAGGGCGTCCTGGACGGGCCGGCGGGCCAGCAGGCGCTCCATCCGATCGGCGTCCGTGCTCTCGATGGACGCGTCGAGCGGCAGCGGCTCCTCCAGCGTCACGGGGGCCAGGCCCGGGGCATGCCAGCGGCTCGGCGGCTGTGGGGGAGAGGCCAGGCGGCCGGCGAAGCCGGTCGAGGCGTCGAGCCAGGCGCGGACCTCCACGGCCCGGCCGGCGCGGCCCAGGGGCACCACCCGGGCGCGGCCCTCGGCCCCCGGCAGGGGCAGCCGCACGATGGGCGACTGGCCGCGGCCCCAGCGGACCTGGCAGCGGCCCTCCACCTGGCGGGCGAAGACCCAGAAGCCGATGTCATCGGGATCGCGGCGCAGGCGCCAGGTCTCGACCGCGGCGATGGCCGGCGCCACCACCAGCGCGGCGATCCCGCAGACCACCACCACCCAGATCATTGCGCCCCCGGCCGGTTCCAGGTTACCCACGCCGCGGGCCCATGGCCCGCTCCGCCGCCGGCGCGCCGGCTGCTTCCCGTGGTCTAGCACCGACATACAATCGAGTCCATGCTGCCGCTCGACGTCCCCATCCTGCCTGGCCCCGTCTCCGCCGCCATCGTCGGCCGCGACGCCGAGCTCGCCGTGCTGGCGGAGCTGACGGCGGCGTCGGCCACCGGGGGGCGCGCGCTGCTGGTGAGCGGGCCGGCCGGGGTCGGGCGCGGGCGGCTGGTGGCCGAGCTCAAGCGGGGCTTTCGGGAGGCGGGCCGGCCGGTCCTGGAAGGGTACTGCCAGCGCACCGACCATCGCCCCCACGGGCCGCTGGTGGATCTGCTGGGCAGCGCGGCGGTCCTGCTGGCCGACCTGGGGCGGCCCCGACCCCGCCTGGATCGCGCCCTGGAGCTGATGGCGGGCTACGCCTCGGGCGCGCCGGCCGACGCCGAGCGGGTGCTGCTCTTCCGCGAGTCCATCCGCCTGGCGCTGCTGGAGGTGGCGGCGGTGCGCGCGCCGCTCCTCTGCCTGCACGACCTGCACCTGGCCCACCCGGGGACACGCGGGCTGGTGCGCTACCTCATCGAGAACCTGCTGACGGACCCGGCGTTCGAGTGGACGCCCGAGGCCGAGGACCGGGGCCGGGCGTTCCGCGGCCTGTTCGTCCTCACCTGCCGCGACGGGCCCGCCCTGCCACCCCTGCTGGAGGTGGCGCGGGCCTCCGAGATCGTCCGCCACCTGCCCCTGGTCCCGCTGGACGCTGAGGGCGTGCGGGCGTTTCTTCAGTCTGATCAGGTGGTTCAGCGCTTCCTGGCCGCGTCGGGGGGGCTGCCGGCGGCCCTGGAGCAGCTCGTGGAGGGGCTGCCCCCGGACGCCACGACGGTGTGGAACGAGCGGCTGGAGCGGGTGCCCGCCGGGGCCCGGCCGCTGCTGGACGCCCTCGCGGTGCTGCGGATGCCAGCCACCGTGGAGGAGGCGGCCGAGGTGGCCGGGGCCGGGCAGGGGGGCTTCGAGGCGCTCCAGGGTCTGGTGGACCTGGGTCTGCTGGACCGGGCTCTCCAGGGCGGCGCGGCGCGCTTCTGCTTTCGCCGTGAGGAGATCCGCGAGCTCTACGAGAGCCGCATGCCGCCCGGACGCAGCGCGGCGCTGCATCGGCGCGCCGCCGAGCTGTATGCCGCTTCGGCCCGGGGCTCCGCAGCCGAGGTGGTCGCGCGGCACGCGCTGGCGGGCGGGGTGGCGGCCGAGGCGGTGCCGTTTGCCCTGGTGGCCGCCGATCACCTGCGCCGCGCCTGCGCCCCGGAGCGCGCCGCGGTGCTGCTGGAGGCCGTCGTCGACGCCGCAGAGGGAGCCCTGGCCGTCGAGATCCACGATCGGCTGGCCGCCCTGTACCGCGAGAGCGGCGCCGGGACGCGGGAGCGCGGGGCGCTGTCGTGGCTGGCAGCCCACGGCCCGGCGGCGGGGCGCGCCGATGTGGCCTTGCGCCTGGCCGAGCTCGAGGCGCGCCTGGGGGATCACGGGGCCGCCGGCCGCATCGCCCAGGCCGCCCTCGACGACGCGCCCGGCCCCGACCTGGCCCGGCGGCTCGCGGCGGTGGTGGCCGAGGCCGCCTACCAGCAGGGGGAGCTCGCCGCCGCGGCGGATCGGGCCACGGCGGCGCTGGCCGCCGATCCCGGCGCCCAGGACGCCCCCGCGCTGTCCCTGCGCAACACCCTCGGCAAGGTGCACCTCGCCCGGGAGTCCCTCGACGAGGCGCAGGCTCTGTTCACCCGCAACCTGGAGGCGGCCCGCGCCCTGGGGGAGCCCGTCCAGGAGGCCCGGGCCCAGACCAACCTGGGAGTGGTCTTCCTGCAGCGGGGGGATCAGGAGGCGGCGCACGGCATGTTCGAAGCCACCCGCCGGCTGGCCGGGGCCCACGGCGATCTGCGGCACCTGGCGCTTTCGGTGGAGAACCTGGGGGTGCTCTTCCACCGGCAGAAGGACTTCCCGCGGGCGCTGCATTTCTACCACCAGTCCACGGCGGCCTTCCGCCAGCTCGGCCACCGCCGCCAGCTCGCGACCACGGCGCTGAACCTGGCCGACCTGTACCTGACCCTGGGCGATCAGCCCCGGGCCCGGCGCCTGGCCCACATCGCCGGCGACCTGATCGAGCAGGGGGCGTTTCGGCACCTGGCGGCGCAACAGCGCATGCTGGAAGGGGATCTGGCGCGGGAGGCCGGCGATCTGGACCGGGCGGCCGAGCACTACCGGGGGGTCGAGGCGCTCCTGGAGCGCGGCGGCAGCAACCAGCGCCAGGGGCCGCTGTGGTGGGCGCAGGCCGAGCTGGCGCTGGATCGCGGGGAGGCCCAGGCCGCGCTGGAGGCGGTGGCGCGGGCCCAGGCCCTGCCCGGGAGCCTGGCAGAACCCTTCGGCGCGCGGCTGCGGCTGACGCGGGGGGCGGCCCTGATCGCGCTGGGGGAGCCGGAGGCGGCGCTGACGGATCTGGCGACGGCGGTGGCGCGGGCCGAGGAGCTGGGGGATCGGGAGACGGCCTGGCAGGCCCTGGCGCGCATGGCGGACGCCCACTGGGCCCGGCAGGATCGCGCGGCGACGCTGCAGACGCTGGCCCAGGCGGTCGAGATCATCGAGGGCGTGGCGGCGGAGCTGCCGGCCGGCCTGCGCACGGGCTACCTGGCCGCCGCCGGTCGCCGCGCCGTCCGCGACGCACTGCGGCGGGTCCGGGCCGGCATCGCCCCCCGTGGGCCGGGGCCGGCCGAGGTCACCGCCCCGCTGCGGCGGGCGCCCGGCGACTACAAGCCGGAGTGGGCCACCCGCTACAGCGCCATCATCGGCCGCTCGCCAGCGCTGTTTCCGGTCCTCAACGCCCTCGACCGCGTGGCCGGCAGCGACAGCATGGTGCTCATCCGCGGCGAGAGCGGGACGGGCAAGGAGCTGGTCGCGGCGGCCCTGCACGCGGGCTCGGGTCGCGCCAACGGCCCGTTCGTGAAGGTGAACTGCTCGGCCTTCGTGGAGACGCTGCTGCTCAGCGAGCTCTTCGGCCACGAGAAGGGCTCGTTCACCGGCGCCGTGACGAGCAAGAAGGGCCGCTTCGAGCTGGCGGACGGCGGCACCCTCTTCCTCGACGAGATCGGCGACATCTCGCCCAACACCCAGGTGGCGCTGCTGCGGGTCCTGCAAGAGGGGACGTTCGAGCGGGTCGGCGGCACCCAGACGCTGGGGGTGGACGTGCGGGTCGTCTGCGCCACCCACCGGGATCTGGAGGCCATGGTCGAGCAGGGGACCTTCCGCGCCGACCTGTACTACCGCCTGCGGGGCGTCATCATCGAGACGCCCCCCCTGCGGGAGCGCCGCGAGGATATTCCGTTGCTGGTCGAGCACTTCCTGGAGAAGCGCAGCCAGACCGGGCGCCCCCGGCTGCGCTTCAGCCGCCCGGCGATGGCGAGCCTGCTCCAGCACCAGTGGCCCGGCAACGTGCGGGAGCTGGAGAATGTGGTGCGCAGCGTGGCCCTCTTCGCCGACGGGGATCGCATCGGCCTCGCCGAGCTCGCGGAGCTGGGCGACATCTTCCGCCCGCCCGACGAGGCGGCCCTGCTGGCGCTCAGCGAGGCCGAGGCCCGCGGCGCGGCGGTGCCGGCGTTCGCGCCGGACGGCGCGGGGGTGTCGGTGGACGCCGAGACCACCCGCCCGGGCGCGCTGCCCCCGCCGGGCGAGGGCGACGCGGTCTTCGACGAGGCGTGGCTGGAGCGGATGCTGGCCGAGGAGGGCAGCCTCTCGGACCTGAAGCGGCGCATCGAGTTCGAGGCCATCTCGCGGGCGCTGCGGGCCGCGGATGGCAACATCACGCGCGCTGCCGAGAGATTGGGGATGAAAAGACCGCGGCTTTCACAGATAATCCATGCGAGCCCTGCTCTTGGCGAACTCAAGCGCGAGGTTGCTGGAGAATGATGCGAAGCCTCACGCAGGCCCTGGTGGCCACCCTGATCGCGGCGCTGGCCCTCGCGGCCTGCGGGGAAGAGTCCGACGCGCCGGCGCGCGGGGACGGCCCGGGCGCCCTCGGCGGCAACGGTGGCCAGGCCGGCGCGACGGCCCTGGAGCTGCGGCCTCGGCTGCGCCTCGTGGGCCTGGGCGAGATCTCCGACGCCCTCGACGTCGAGCGCCTGTCGTTCGAGGCCGAGATCTTCGTCCTCCCCGAGGACCTGGATCAGGCCGGCGACGCCGTGCCCGTTCGCTATGTGTTCGACGAGGAGGGCGATCGCACCGAGCTGCCCGACCGGGCCCTGCGCCTCTCGGGGCCGGGCGCCTACCAGGTGCTGGTGCGCATCCGACCCGACGCCGACGGGGTGTCGGTCGCGGTGGGCGGTGCGCTCCAGGCGCCGGAGGATGAAGAGTTCGTCGAGCGCGGCAAGGCCGAGGATCTGCCGCTGGAGCCCGCGCCGAGCCCGTCGGAGCCCGCACCGAGCCCGTCGGAGCCCGCACCGAGCCCGTCGGAGCCCGCGCCGAGCCCGTCGGAGCCCGCGCCGAGCCCGTCGGAGCCCGCGCCGAGCCCGTCGGATGCGCCCGCCTGGGCCGGCGCCGCGGGGGGCGCGCTGCCCTTCGCCGAGCCCGCGCCGAGCCCCAGCGAGGGCGCGCCGGACGACGCCCGCGGCAAGGCGGACGCTGTCGGCTTCGATCCCGGTGACACCGAGGTCGAGGGCGACGCGCTCTTCGTGCGCTCGCGCCGGTCGTTCGAGTTCTACGCCGGCACCGTCGAGGTCACCCCCGGCGATCGCGAGCTGCTCGTCACCTGGGATGTGCGGGAGTGGCTGCGTGCGGTGCTCTCGAGCCCCTCGGCCTGACCGGGACGCCCATCCCGGTGCCGACGCGCCCCGCCCAGCGGCCCGGCTTCGACGACGTGCCGGCCGACTTCCGCATCGATGCGCGCTAACGCGCTGATCTCGCTGCTTTTTCTGGCGTCGTGCCAGAGCGCCCCCCCCGCCGCTGACCCGGCCCCGCGCCCGCGACCGCGCCGTCGGGGCGCCGCCCACGGCGGTCCTGCCTCAGCCGGGCGAACCGGTCGGTGATCCCTGCGTCCGCGACTGCCTGGAGCAGTCTCAGATGCAGGCGCGGGCCTGGGAAGCCATCGTCGCTGACTGTCGCAATCTCTGTGCGGAGAAGAAGGCCCCATGAAGAGCTACATCTGTGTCGTCTGTGGTCATGTGTACGATCCTGCGGTGGAGATCCCGACGCTGGCATCCTCCCCGGGACGCCCTTCGAGAGGCTGCCCGCCGACTGGACCTGCTCCGACTGCGGGGCCTCCAAGGCCGACTTCGAGCCGCTCGACCACTGATCCCGACGGGGCGGTCAGCCCCGGTCGCGGCGTTGCCAGGCGTCGCTGGTCTGGAACAGCAGCTCCCAGAGGGCCGGCACCAGCTCGGCCAGCTCGGGGGCGAGTGGGGCGAGGCGCGTGATGATGGCCGCCTCGCGGGCGGCGTCGCGGCCGGGCGAGGCCTTCAGCGCTCCGAGACGGCGGGCCACCTCCAGGCGCTCGGCCAGCAGGGCCAGCAGCGCATCATCCAGCGCGTCGATGCGGGCTCGGAGGGGCGCGAGGGGGTCCGTCACGAGGCCCGGAGCGTGCGCATGGTGCCGGCGGTGACCCCGAACCGGGCCTCGACGCGCAGGCGCTCCAGCAGGTCCCGGGGGGAGACGTCGCCTCGCAGCAGGGCCTGGTAGCCCGCGAGGATGCGCAGGGCGTCCCCCGTCTGCTCCCGCACGAACTCCACCCGAAAGCGCCGCACCCCCGCCTCCAGCAGCGCCGGCACCAGAGACGCGGCGCTCTGGGCCTGGGCGTTGTAGACCGTGTTGCGACACGCGGGATCCACCACGACGGGGTGGCGCAGGCCGGTGTGATCGGCCAGCTCGATCAGGTGGTCCTGGCAGGGCTGGCCGCAGCTTCGGATGTCGCGGCCGTCGCTCAGCAGGTGGGCGTAGACGCAGTGCTCGGTGTGGAAGGTGGGGATGTGGTGGTGGATCGCGACCGCCAGCCGGTCCGCCGGCACCCGCGGCAGCAGCGCGAAGAGCTGGGCGGCGTCCAGGTCGTGGGCGGCGGTGAAGGTGTCGAGCCCCAGGGCCAGCAGGCGATCGGCGGTCACCGAGTTGGTGACGTTGAGCGAGAAGTCGCCGTGCAGCTCCGGCCGGCGCTCCTCGGGGTGCTCCTGGAAGTGCACGAGGGCGCCGAAGTGGCGCACCAGCACGCCCTCGGGCTCGAGGCGCGCGATCCGGCGGTCGAAGCCCTCCTCGCCCGGCTTCTGCACACGGGGGGTGGCGATGTGGACGCGCAGGCCGGCGGCCCGGGCCCGCGCGACGGCGCGCTCGAGGCCGGCCCGCTCCATCCAGTCCAGCTCGATGACGGGGAGCCCGGCGGCCAGGACGGCCGTGACGTGATCGTCGGTGCGGCAGACGGGCAGCAGCAGGGGCTCGGCGGGCGAGAAGACGGCGCGGCTGCCGGCGGCGCCCGCGCGGACGCGGGGCAGCGCGGGCCGCGGATCGACGACGCGGGGGGGCGTGGGCTCGTCGAGGGCAGCCACGAGCGTCCGCCGCAGCGCCTTGAGGGCCGAGACCGGCAGGTGCAGGCCGGGCCCGAGGCCGGCGGCGTCGAGATCGGCCAGGTGGTAGGCCGTGCCGCCGAAGGCGCCGAGCTTCGCGGCCAGCAGGTCGGCGTCCAGCCCGCCCTGGCGCGCGGGCATGAGGGGGGCGTCGCTCTGGGCGACCACCCGGCGGCGGCCCTGGCGTGCCTCGGCGACGAGGGGCGCCCCGGCCTGGCCGCGGACGCGCAGATGCACCGGCAGCCGCCCCTCCACGGGGGCCTCCAGCAGCTTGCGCGCGCGGCGCTCCAGCGCCGGATCCCCAGTGATCCAGACCACTTGCCCCGGTCGGACGCGGCCCAGGTCGGGCCCGGGCTGGCCGAAGGCGAGGACGTAGCCGGCGGGGTGGGGGTCGACCGCGAAGATGGGGCCGCCGGGCTCGGCGTCGTCCTCCGGGCGGCCCGCGTCGAAGACGACGCCGAGGCCCGGGCGAGGCTCGACGGGCGCCGCGGCCGCCCCGGTGGCATCCACCGCCGATCCACCCAGCAGGAGGAGGGGCTCCGAGCGGCTGCCGACGGGGCCGGCGGCCCGGGCGTCGCCCAGGGCGAGCCCCCCCGTCCGTGGGCGCTCGGCGCCGGCCGTCACGACCACCCTGCGGGCATCGAGCACCGCGACGACCGTGCCCAGGCAGACCCCCCGGTGCTTGGGGTAGCGGCCCTCGACGAGGTGCTGGTGGTCGGCGCCGCCCAGGAAGCCGTCGGAGAAGCCCCGGGAGTAGACGATGCCCAGGTCGCGCAGGTCGGCGGCCACCCGCGCCTCGTCCTCGGCGCCGGGGCCGCCGGGCCGCGCGGCGGCCTCGACCCAGCGCCGGTAGGCCCCGACGGCGGCGATCACATAGGCGGGCCCCTTGTACCGCCCCTCGATCTTCAGGGTGTGGACGCCCAGCTCGGCCAGCTCGGGGATGGCGCGGAAGGCCGCGAGATCCTTGGGGCTGAGCAGGTAGCGGACGTCCCCGAGGGGCCGGTGCTCGCCGTCGACGTACAGGTCGTACGGCATCCGGCAGCTCTGGGCGCACTGGCCGCGGTTGGCCGACCGGCCGCCCCAGGCCTCGCTGGTGAGGCACTGCCCGCTCCACGAGACGCAGAGGGCCCCGTGGACGAAGACCTCAAGCTCCACGTCGGTGACCTCGGCGCGCAGCCGCCGGATCTCCTTGACGGAGAGCTCGCGGGGCAGGACGACGCGCGTCACCCCGAGGCTCTGGGCGAAGCGCGTGCCCTCGGCGCTGCTGATGGTCATCTGGGTGCTGGCGTGCAGCTCCAGGTCGGGGCACAGGGCGCGCGCGAGCAGGGCGACGGCGGGATCCTGCACGATCAGCGCGTCGACGCCGGCCTCGGCGACCTCGCGCAGCAGCGCCTCCATGGGTGCCAGCTCGGTCTCGAACAGCAGCGTGTTCAAGGTGAGGTAGCCCCGGGCGCCCCCCCGGTGGATCTCGGCCATGACGGCGGGCAGCGTGGCGCGGCTGACGCCGGCGGCCCGAGCGCGCGCGTTGAAGCCGTCCTCGAGGCCGAAGTACACGGCGTCGGCGCCCGCCGCCAGGGCGGCGCGGATGGACGTGAGGTCGCCGGCAGGGGCGAGGACTTCGGGGCGCTGGGCGGTCACGGGGCGGCATCCTGCGCAATCGCATCGACGGCGTAAAGGGGCATGGCGAAAGCCAGAAGCGGCGGCATCATCCCCTTGGCAGGGCCGCCGGGTTCCCGCTATGGTGCGCGCCGCTTTGCCCCCGGGGAGGGGGCCGACTGACAGGAGAACTGCATGAACTTCGTGAAGATGCTGGTGGCCGGTGCGCTGCTCTCGGTGGGTCTGGTGGGCTGCGACAGCGGCGGCGGCGATGGCGGCAGCGGCGGCTCCGGTGGCGGCGGCGGCGGTGGCAACGGCTGTGGCCTCCAGGGCCGCGACGGCATCACCCCTGCTCCGGTGGCCTGCTCATGTGCCAGGCCGGCCAGTACTGCGTCGACGATCTCAACTGCGATCCCGGCTGCACCAGCGACCAGAACTGCGCCGCCAACGAGTTCTGCGACAAGGCGGCCGGCGAGGCCGTGGGCGTGTGCGCGCGCTGCCAGGCCCAGAACGTCCAGGACGCGGGCGCCGGCGGTGGTGGCGGCGGCGGTGACTGCGCCCTGATCGCCCAGCGGGCCGTCGAGTGCGGCATCGTCCCCGGCAACCAGCAGGCCGCCCTGCAGACCGCGTGCGAGACCGAGAACGACCCGGCCACCGGTGCCGTGGCGAGCTGCGTGCGGACGGCCGGCGCCGACTGCGCCCAGGTCAACAGCTGCCTCACCGGCGGTGGTGGCGGCGGCGGCGGCGGCAACGGCCAGTGCCAGACCGACGATCAGTGCGACCAGACCCCCGGCCTGACCCACCAGATCTGCTCGGGCGGCTTCTGCCAGCCCGGCTGCCGCGAGGATGCGGACTGCGGCCAGGACTTCGTCTGCGACACCGACTTCGACTCCTGCGAGCCCGGCTGAGGTGGGGGCCCCGGCCGGGGCCTCGTGACTTCCCGCCCGCCGTCCGGTAGCTTCCCGCCGGCATGGCCATCTACTTCGACCACAACGCCACCACGCCGCTGGCCCCGAGGCCAGGGAGGCGATGTGCGCCTGGCTCGCGGGGCCGCCGGGCAACCCGTCCAGCGTGCACGCCGCCGGGCGGCGGGCCCGGGCGGCGGTGGAGGCGGCGCGCCGCCAGGTGGCCCAGGCCGTGGGCGTCGCGCCGGGGGAGCTGATCTTCACCAGCGGCGCCACCGAGGCGCTGCACCTGGCCATCCTGGGGGCGGTCCCGCGGGGCGGGCATGTGGTGGTGTCGGCCGTGGAGCACCCGGCCGTCTTCGGGGCGTGCGCCGTCGCCGAGGCGCGCGTGAGCGTGGTGCCGGTGGACGGGGCCGGCCGGCTCCTGCCCGCCGACGTGGCCGCCGCCGTCCGCCCCGACACCGCCCTGGTGGCGGTGATGGCCGCCCAGAACGAGCTGGGGACGCTGTACCCGGTGGCCGAGATCGCCCGCGCGGTGGGCGCGCCGCTGCTCTGCGACGCCGCCCAGGCGCTGGGTCGGGTGCCGGTGGATCTGCCGTCGTTGGGGGCCGCGCTGGCCGTCTTCTCGGCCCACAAGCTGGGCGGCCCGGCGGGGGCCGGGGCGCTCTGGGTGCGGCCGGGGATGGCCCTGCGCCCGACCCTCGCCGGCGGACCCCAGGAGCGCGGCCGGCGGGCCGGCACCGAGGCCGTCGCGGCCCTCGTGGGCTTCGGCGCGGCCGCCGCGCTGGTGCCCCGTCGCCTCGCGGGCATGGCGGGCGTGGTGGCACTGCGGGATCGGCTGGAGGCGGGTCTCGCCGCGATGCCCGGCGTGATCTTCCATGGAAATCAAGGGGTTCGACTGCCGAACACGTCGGCCTGGCGCTTCGAGGGCGTCATGGGCGACGTGCTGCTGGCGGCGCTGGACCTGGAGGGGTTCTGCCTCTCCTCGGGATCGGCGTGCTCGGCGGGGGCGGTCGAGCCGTCGCCGGTCTTGCGGGCCCTCGGCCTGGGACCGGCCGAGGCGGGTGGGGGGCTGCGCGCCTCCCTCGGGCCCGAGAACACCGCCGCCGAGGTGGACGCGCTGCTGGCCGTCCTGCCCCGGCTGGTGGCGAGGGCGCGGCAGGTGGGGCCGTGCTGAGGGAGGTGCGAGCATGCGGGTGATGGTGGCGATGAGCGGCGGCGTGGACTCGTCCGTCGCGGCAGCGCTGATGGTGGAGGCCGGCCACGAGGTGGTGGGCCTGACGATGAAGCTGCGGGACGCCTCGCCGGCCGAGCTGGAGCGCCGCGGAGGCTCCTGCTGCTCGCCCGACGACCTGATGGACGCCCGCCAGGTCTGCGACACCCTGGGCATTCCCCACTACGTCGTCGACTACCGCGAGGTCTTTCGGCGGCAGGTCATCGAGCCGTTCGCGGCCGACTACCTCGCCGGCCGGACGCCGAACCCATGCGTGCGCTGCAACGACCACGTGAAGTTCGCGCCCCTGCTGGAGCGGGCCCGGGGCCTCGGCGCCGACTGGCTGGTGACCGGCCACTACGCCCAGGTGCTGGAGGGCCGCGACGGCTTCGAGCTGCACCAGGCGGTGGACGCCGACAAGGACCAGTCCTACTTCCTTTTCGGCATCCCCGGCGACGCCCTGGCCATGACGCGCTTCCCGCTCGGCGGGCTGGGCAAGGACGAGGTGCGCGAGAAGGCGCGCCGGCTGGGCCTGCCCACCTGGGACAAGGCCGACAGCGAGGACATCTGCTTCGTGCCGGAGGGGGACTACGTGCCGGTGGTGGAGCGCATCGCCGGCGCCGACCGGCTGCCGGCGGCCGGGCCCATCGTGACGGAGGCGGGGCAGGTGCTGGGCGAGCACGGCGGCGTGCACCGCTTCACGGTGGGGCAGCGCAAGGGGCTCGGGGTGGCTGCGGGGGAGCGCCTGTACGTCCTCTCGGTGGACGGCCCCACCCGCACCATCGTCGTCGGTCAGGCCGATCGGCTGGCGGCGGGCGGCCTGGAGGCGGACACGCTGCGCTGGGTGGCCGGCCGGCCCCCGGCGGCGCGCTTCGCCGCCCGGGCACGCATCCGCTACCGCCACCCGGGCGCCGGGGCCCAGGTCGAGGTGCGGGACGAGGGCCGGCTGAGCGTGCGCTTCGATGCGCCCGAGCGCGCCGTCGCCCCAGGCCAGTCCGTGGTGCTCTACGACGCCACCCGGGTGCTCGGGGGGGGCGTCATCACCCGCGCGCTGGCGACGGACGAGGTGCGTGATGCTGCTGGGTGACGATGCCCTGATGAACCGCCGGGAGGCGAACCTGCGGCGCTTCGCCCAGCAGCTCGGGATGGAGGCCCACCTGGAGCTGCTCCGCGAGGCGCTGACCCACTCCTCGTACGCCCACGAGGCCGGGCCGGGGACGAAGCACAACGAGCGCCTCGAGTTTCTGGGCGACGCCGTGCTCGGGGTCATCGTCAGCCGGGGGCTGTACCTGGCCCATGGCGACCTGCCCGAGGGGCGCCTCTCGCGGCTGCGGGCCGCCATCGTCAACGAGACCAGCCTGGCTGATCAGGCCCGGGCCATCGGCCTGGGCGACGTCATCTGGCTGGGCAAGGGGGAGGAGCGCACCGACGGCCGCGACAAGGCCTCGGTGCTCTCGGACGCGTACGAGGCCGTGGTGGCCGCTCTCTTCCTCAGCGGTGGGCTGCCCGCGGCCAGCCGCTTCGTCGAGGGCCACTTCGGGCACCGGATGGGCCAGCCCGCCCCAGACGAGGGCTACCGCGACTTCAAGACGCGCTTGCAGGAGGCCGCCCAGCGGCGGCTGGGCGTGGCGCCGGAGTACACGCAGTCCGACGTCCGCGGCCCCGACCATGCCCGGGAGTTCGACATCGTGGTGACGCTGGCGGGCGTGGAGTACGGCCGGGGGACCGGCACATCGAAGAAGCGCGCCCAGCGGGCCGCTGCCGAGAAGGCCCTGGCGCGGCTGCTGGCGGAGGACGACGGGCCCGCGAAGTGAGGCGGGGGCCGGCCCGCGAGCCGGCGCAGGCTACTCGTCCGTCAGGCCCCGCGCGACCTTGAGGCGCTCCAGCGTCTGCTGGTAGCGGATCTCCCAGTCCTGGGTGCCCTCCTGCAAGTTCTTGATCCGCTTGCGGACTTCGGCGTCCAGCTCGTCGCCGGAGCTCATGTGGCGGCGAACGACGGGCGCGATCGCAGAGCGCAGGTCGTTGTCCGCCGCGAAGATCTCGTCCACGTGCCGGGTGTGCAGGAAGGTCTCGATGAGCTGGTTGGCGATGTAGCCCACCGCGTCCTCATACAGACCGAACTTCGCGCGCTCGGCGAGCTGGCGCTTGATCTTCTGGTGGGCCGAGTAGTCCAGCCCCCGCTCGTGGGCCAGATCCTTGGCCTGGTCGGTGAGCTGGCGCTCGGCGCGCAGGTACTCCTTGAGTACCGACTCGGCGTCCAGCTCGACTTCTTTGACGTTCTCCGGGGCCACGTCGATGAGCTGCTTCTCCACGAGGTGGCGCACCACCTCCTGGGCGATCATCGGGACGCGGCTGGTGTAGAGGCGCATGGTTCCTCCGGAACGCGTGGCGGGCCTGTCTATCACCGGCGGACCGCTCGGAACAACGGGCAAGATGCGTCGGCGGCCGATTCAGGCTTCCTGCGGGGGGCCGGCGGTCAGTCCGCGAAGTGGCAGCAGCGGATGGGGGCGTCGACGGTCACGTCGAGAGCGCGGCGGGTGCCCATGCCGTCGCCCGCGATCTGGAACGGGGCCTCCTCGTCGAACTCGACGCGGAAGGCCGAGAGCTGGAAGTCGTGCATGCCCGGGTGGTCGATGGTGCCCCGCCAGGCCGACGGCAGCCGGCTGACCGCCGCGATGGGGTGCAGATCGGCCACGCGCACATGACACATGCCCGGGGTGCGATCGGCGAAGGGCATGATCTTGAACTTGAAGCCGTAGTAGGGGGTCGTGCCGGCGCAGACCATGCGGGCGCCGCCCTCGTACACCACCGCGCCGGGGGCGAAGCGCTCGACCACCTGGCCGGCGGCGTCCAGCCGGAAGCCCAGGCCGCCCGTGTTGATCACCCGCACATGGTAGCGAGGCCGCCGCACGAGCAGCTCGGGCACCGACTTGCCCACGCCGGCGATGAGGTAGCCCGCCGCGCTCTTGAACAGCGCGCGCGTCACCGCGAAGCGCTCGGCGGCCTCCTTCATGCGGATGTAGTTGTTGAGGATGAAGGCGTCCCAGCCGAACCCGAGGAAGGGCGTGCGCTGGTGCCCATCCACCTTCAGGAGGTGCACGTCGCGGGTCTCGGCGCCGCGGAAGTCCTGAGATCACGCGCATAGTCCCGCGCACCCAGGAAGTCGGCCACCGCGTTGCCGGTGCCCAGCCGCAGGACGCCGAAGCGGGGCCGCTCCCGCCCGGTGGTCTCGACGCGATCGAGGACGTCCTGGATGGTGTTGACCACGGTGCCGTCGCCGCCGCCGGTGACGACGGTGCCGTAGCCCGAGTCCACCACGCGGCGGGTCACGAACTTCGCCTGCTCGAGCGTCTCGGTGAAGAAGACGTCGGCCTCGGGTGCCACCTCGACGATGCGCCTGCGGACGCGCTCGGTGACCCGCTTCGCGTTCTTGTTCAGGATGACGGCGGTGCGCTCCGCGCGGGCGGGCGGGGTGACGGCGTCCTTCGAACGAAGCTGGCTCTGGCTCATGGCGACCTCCTCGGCAAGCGGCGGCCGCCACTTGAGCAATGTCCGTGCCAGGCCTGACGCGGTGCGTCATGACGCCGTTATGCGGCCTGGCGACGCCGCGGGTGCGAAGCGGGCTATGCACCGAGGGCGAGACTGCATAGTCCGGGTGCCAGCCGTTGACCCGCCGGCCCGCGCGCCGTATCCATCCCGGCCATGAGGATGCCCTTGCAGATCGCGGTGGTGGGCGCGGGGCGCTTCGGCGCACTCCACGCGGCGAAGCTCGCGGGTCTGCCCGGCGTGCGCGTCGCGGCCGTGGTGGATCCGGATCTGGAGCGCGCGGCGGGTGGCCGCCGCCGTCAGGGCGGTCCCGCTGGCGAGCCTGGAGCGCCTGCCCGCCGTGCACGCGGCCACGGTGGTCGTGCCGCTGGCGGGTCTGGCCGAGGTGGCCCTGGGCCTCCTCCAGCGGGGGGTGCATGTGCTCGTCGAGAAGCCCCTGGCGCTGCACAGCGGCGAGGCGCGCCGGCTCGTGGCCCAGGCAGAGGCGGCGGATCGGCTGCTGAAGGTGGGCTACCTGGAGCGCTTCAACCCGGCGCTGGCCGGCTGGGCGGGGGGGCGCTGGCTGGTGGCGCGGCGGGCCGGGCGACGCGCGGCGGGCCCCCTGGCGCTGGACTGGCTCGTCCACGACCTGGATCTGGCGCGGTTCCTCGTGGGGCCGCGGCTGGCCGTCGAGGATGCCCGGCAGGGGCCGGGCTGGGTGGGGGTGCGCCTGCGCGGACCGGACGGGGACGCCCGGCTCGTGGCGGCCGAGGAGCGGCCCGGGGTGTGGCGGCGGCTGCGCGGGGCCGGTGGCAGCCTGGATCTGGCGGCCGGCGGGGATCCCCTGGGCGCGGAGCTGGCCGCCTTCTGCGCGGCGGTGCGGGGGGGCTCGCCCGGGGCGCTGGCCGACGGGCGCGACGCGGTGGACGTCCTGACCCTCGTCGAGGCGGTGGCGCAGCGGCTCGGCCGGCGCGCGGCCTGAGGTGGGGCGGCGCTTCCTCGTGGTGGCCGGGGAGGCGTCCGGGGATGCCCTGCTGGCGCCGGTGGTGGCGCGGCTGGTGGCGGCCGGGCACACGGTCGTGGGGGTGGGAGGTGACGCCTCGGCGGCGGCCGGCCTGCACCTCCTCGGGCACGCCCGGAGCCTGGCGGCCCACGGGCTGGTGGAGGCAGCGGGCTCGGCGCCGGCGGTGCTCGCGGTGTGGCGTCGGCTGCGCGCGGCGCTCGTCGGCGTCGACGCGGCGCTGCTGGTGGACTTCCCCGAGGTGAACCGGCGCCTGCTCGCCGTGGCGCCGGTGCCGGTGGCCTGGCTGGCCCCGCCGCAGGCCTGGGCATGGCGTCCCTGGCGCGCGCGGGACGTGGCGGGGGCGGCGTGGGTGGGCTGCCTTTTTCCCTTTGAGGTCGAGTGGTTTCGGGCCAGGGGCGTGGCGGCGGAGTGGGTCGGGCACCCGCTGGCGGAGCGGGCGGTGCCGCCGCCGGGGTCGGGGATCGCGCTGCTGCCGGGGAGCCGCGACGCGGCGGTGCGGCGCCTGCTGCCGGTGATGCTGGCGGCCGCGGCGCGCTTGCGGCGTGAGCGTCCGGGCTGCCGGTCTGCCTGGCGGTGGCCTCGACGGTGGATCGGGCCTGGATCCAGCGCGCGGTGGCCGTCAGCGGGCTGCCGGTGGCGCTGGTGGATCAGGCCGGGGTCGCGCTGGCACGGTCGGCCGTCGCGCTGGCGGGGGCGGGGACGGCGACGCTGGAGGCGGCGCTGGCCGGGCGCCCGCCGGTGGTGCTGGCGCGGCTGCACCCGGCGTCGGCGGCGGTGGCCCGGCGGCTGGTGCGGGTGCCGGCGGGGGGCCTGCCCAACCTGGTGCTGGGCGAGCGGGTCTTCCCCGAGCGCGTCCAGGAGGCGTGCACGGCGGCGGCCGTGGCCGAGGCGGCCGCGCGGCTGCTCGACGCCCCGCCCGCGGGGGCGCTGGCCGAGGTGCGCAGGCGGTGTGCGCGCCCGGGTCTGGCCGATCGCGTCATGGCGCGGCTGCTGGCGCTGTGAGCAACTCGAAGAACCGGCGGCCGGTGGGCCCCAGGGGCCGCTGGACGGGGTGCACGAGGGCCGGGGTGAACTGGAAGCGCGCGCCGGGGCGGTAGTCGAGCACCGCCAGGTGGCCGTCGGCCAGGTCGGCCTCGACGAGGTACAGCGGCATCCAGCCGAAGCCCAGGCCGCGCCGGATGGCCTGGTGCTTGGTGTTGAAGTCGCTGAGGTAGAAGACCCGCGGGCCGCCGAAGAGCCGCTGATCCACCAGGCGGTTCGAGGTGCTGGAGTCGTGCACGGTCAGCTCGACGTGTTCGTGCAGGTCCAGCAGCTCGAGGCCGCGTCCGGAGGCCAGGGGGTGGTCGGCGGCGGCGACGAGGGCGCAGGCGACGGGGGGCAGGGGTCGCGCCACCAGACCCGGGGCGCGGGTGAAGTCCTTCACCAGCATCAGATCGGCCCCGTCGGCCTCGAAGCGATCCTGGACGCCGCCCAGGAACTCGACCTTGAGCTGGATGCGGGTGGGTACGCGCTCGTCGGCCAGGCGACGCAGCACCTCCATGATGGGCCCCATGGGCAGGATGCCGTCGATGATCACCTCGAGGCGGGGCTCGTGGCCGCCCTGGAAGCGCTCGGCCAGGTGCTCGAGCCGGCGGACGCGGGCCAGGACGCCGCGGGCCTCGTCGAGGGTGGCCAGGCCGGCGGGGGTGAGCACGGCGCGGTGTCCGGAGCGGTCGAAGAGCGCGACGCCCAGGGCCTCCTCCAGCTGGCGGATGGCGTAGGACACGGCGGACTGGGCGCGGTGGAGGGCGCGGGCTGCTCCGCCGAAGCTGCCCGCCCGATCGATGGCGTCCAGCACCTCGAGGGCGTCCAGGGTGAGGGCCATGCGCACCTGCCTTTCATCTGAAATCTCGATGAGGATCGCCTGAACTTTATGCTTTCTGTGGATGGTCTGCCAGGAGGAAGGTGGGGGCGAGATGGGGGCACCCCAGGAGGCGAGATGTACCAGCAGCGCGGGCGCGTGACGCGGCAGGCCCATGTGGATCTGCCCGAAGGGACCGTCGAGGAGGAGTTCGGGCGCGAGGGCTTCTTCGGGCGGGTGAGCCACCTCTACCGCAGCCGGTCGCCCCTGGGCTGGACCGCCATCGAGGGTGACTGCCGGCCGGAGTGCCTGGCGGTGGACACCCTGCCGGATCGGGCCGAGCAGGGCCCGTTCGGGCGGGTGGAGTTCCTGCGCAACAGCAGCGTGAGCCTCGGCTACGCGCGGCTCACCTCGCCGATGGCCGACTGCGTGCGCAACGCCGATGGGGACGACGTGCTCTTCGTCCACCAGGGGGCGGGGCAGCTCGAGACCGACTTCGGGCCCATCGCCTACCGCAAGGGCGACTACCTGGTCATCCCGCGGGGACGGTCTACCGCCTGCGGCCCGTGGAGGTCACCGATCTCTTCACCATCGAGAGCCGCGGGCCGGTGTCGCTGCCCGATCGCGGGCTGCTGGGCCGGCACGCGCTCTTCGATCCCGATGTCATCGAGATGCCGTCGCCCGGGCCGCTGGCCGAGGAGCCCGGCCGGACGCGCTGGAACCTGTGGATCAAGCGGGGCGGGCGGCTGACCCGCGTCGAGTACCCGCACCACCCCATCACGACGGTGGGCTGGAAGGGGGATCTGGCGGTCTGGCGGCTGAACGTGGACGACATCCGGCCCGTGAGCAGCGAGCGCTACCACCTGCCGCCGACGGCACACTGCACGTTCATGATGCCGGAGGCGGTGATCTGCACCTTCCTGCCGCGCCCGCTGGAGACCGGGGATCCGGGCGCCCTCAAGGTGCCGTTCTTCCACGCGAACATCGACTACGACGAGGTGCTGTTCTACCACGACGGGGAGTTCTTCAGCCGCGCGGGCATCCGCCCCGGGCTGGTGACCTTCCACCCGCAGGGCATCCACCACGGCCCCCAGCCGGGCGCCGTCGTCGCGGCGCGCGACAAGCAGCGCACCAGCGAGAAGGCCGTGATGGTGGACACCCGCGAGCCCCTCGAACTGACGGCCGCCGGCCGCGCCGTCTGTGATCCGACCTACTGGAAGAGCTGGATGGAGAAGGGGAGCCTGTGATGGAAAACCCGTGTGGTATCAAGGGGATCGCGTTCGTCGAGTGGGCCCCGGGCGGTGGGATGGATGCCGCCGCGCTGGGGGAGCTGTTCGCGGCCTTCGGGTTCTCGCGGAGCCATCGGCACCAGGCGGCGGCCGTGGATCTGTATCGGCAGCGTGACATCCGGTTCCTGGTGAACGAGGAGCGGGCCGGGTTCGCGGCCGACTTCGGCGCCGTGCACGGGCCCTCGGTCTGCGGGCTCGGCCTGTGGGTCGAGGATCCGCGGGAGGCGCTGCGGGTGGCCGTCGAGCGCGGCGCGCGGCGGGCCGAGGGCGTCTCGACGCCCCTCGATGTGCCGGCCATCTACGGGGTGGGGGACAGCCTCGTGTACTTCCTCACGCCGGAGCGGCTGTGGGGCGAGTTCAAGGCGCACCCCACGCCGCTGGTGGTGCCGGACGCCGGCTTCATCACGGTCGACCACCTGACGAACAACGTCTACCAGGGCACGCTGGCGCGGTGGTCGGGCTTCTACCAGGACGTCCTGGGCTTCACCGAGGTGCGCACGTTCGACATCCGCGGCGAGCGGACGGGCCTGTACAGCCACGCGCTGCGCTCGCCCTGCGGGAGCTTCTGCATCCCCATCAACGAGGGCACCGAAGAGAAGAGCCAGATCGAGGAGTACCTGCGCGCCTACCGGGGCCCCGGGGTCCAGCACATCGCCTTCCTGACCGATGATCTGGTGGCCAGCCTCGATCGCATGCGGGGCGGGCCCGTGCGCTTCCTCGACATCGACCCGGAGTACTACCGCACCGTCTTCGAGCGGGTGCCCGGGGTGCGCGAGGACAAGGGCCGCCTGGAGGCGCTGCAGATCCTGGTGGATGGCGACGCCGAGGGCTACCTGCTGCAGATCTTCACCCAGAACCTCGTGGGTCCGATCTTCATCGAGCTGATCCAGCGCCGCAACCACCTCTCCTTCGGCGAGGGCAACTTCGGGGCCCTCTTCCGATCGATCGAGCGCGATCAGGAGCGACGCGGCGTGCTCTGAGCGTCGCGCGCAGGTAGGATGGCGGCCGTCTTCCTGGAGGAGTCCATGAGCGAGCCGCGTCCGCTGATCATCATCCCCACCTACAACGAGCGCGAGAACCTGCCGACCCTGCTGGATCGGGTGCTGACCGCGCTGCCATCGGCCCATGTGCTCATCGTGGACGATGGCTCCCCGGATGGGACGGGTCAACTCGCGGACGAGCGCGCGGCGGCGGATCCGCGGGTGCACGTGGTGCACCGCGAAGGGAAGCTGGGGCTGGGGACGGCCTACATCGCCGGCTTCAAGTGGGGGCTGGCGCGGGACTACACCCACCTCTTCGAGATGGACGCCGACTTCAGCCACGATCCGGCGGTGCTGCCGACGCTGCTGGCCGCCACCCGCGACGCCGACTTCGCCCTCGGCAGCCGCTGGGTGAAGGGCGGCGGCACGGTGAACTGGCCCTGGTACCGCAAGCTGGTCAGCCGCGGGGGCAGCCTGTACGCCCGGACGGTGCTGGGCGTGCCCGTGAGCGATCTGACCGGAGGCTTCAAGTGTTTTCGCCGGGAGGTCCTGGAAGCCATCGACCTGGATGGCATCTCGGCGGTTGGCTATGGCTTTCAGATCGAGCTGACGTTCCGGGCGGCCGAGAAGGGCTTTCGCCCGGTCGAGGTGCCCATCCGGTTCGCCGATCGGGTCGCGGGCAAGTCGAAGATGTCGGGGGGGATCTTCGCCGAGGCCTTCACCCTGGTCTGGAAGCTGCGGCTCGGGCGGGTCTGAGGCGGGCCGGGTCGCGCAAAAGGTTCGCGCCGGCTGCTTGAGCGTGACAGTCTGGTAGCGGCGGGGCTATGGTAGCCCGGTTCATGCAGAGCTCTGGGAGACTCGGGTGAGCGACGTTGCGATCGGAATCGACCTCGGCACGAGCAACAGCGTGGTTGCCGTGGTGGAGAACGGCCAGGCGAAGGTCATCCCGAACGAGTGGGGCGAGATCCTGCATCCGTCGGTGGTGCACTTCAGCCCCTCGGGTGAGGTGATCGTCGGCAGCCGGGCCAAGAAGCGTCTGCTGCTCGATCCCGAGAACACCGTCTCCTCGGCCAAGCGGCTGATGGGACGCTTCTTCTTCTCCGACGAGGTGAAGAAGTCCCGGGAGATCCTGCCCTACAACCTGGTCGAGGGCCCCAACCGCGATGTGCGCGTCGAGGTGCTGGGCCGGGTGTACGCGGTCCCCGAGATCAGCGCGTACATCCTCAAGGAGCTCAAGCGCGTCGCCGAGAAGTACCTGGGCCAGCCGGTCACCAAGGCCGTGGTCACGGTGCCGGCGCACTTCAATGACAACCAGCGCCAGGCCACCCGCGATGCGGCCCGGCTGGCGGGGCTGGAGGTCTTGAAGATCATCAACGAGCCCACCGCCGTGGCCCTGGCGTACGGCTACGACAAGCAGCTCAAGCAGCGCGTCGCGGTCTACGATCTGGGTGGCGGGACGTTCGACGTCACGGTGCTGGACATCAACTTCGATGTGTTCGAGGTGCGTTCCACCGCCGGTGACACATTCCTCGGGGGCGACGACTTCGATCGCCGCATCATGGACTACCTCACCGACGCCTTCCGCGAGCAGACCAACATCGACCTGCGGGCTGACCGCTCGGCGATGCAGAAGCTCAAGGAGCACTCCGAGTGGGCCAAGGTGCAGCTCACCGAGGTGGATCGGGTCGAGGTGGGCGTGCCCGACATCGCCCGAGACGCCGAGGGCTCGCTGACGCTGTCGGCGCTGCTGACGGTCAAGCAGCTCGCGCAGATGACCTACGACCTGGTGCAGCGCACCTTCGGGGTCTGCGACGAGGCGCTGCAGAGCGGGGGCTGCACCGTCGATGACATCGACGGCGTGGTGCTGGTGGGCGGGCAGTCGAAGAGCCGCTTCATCCGCTCGGCGGTGGAGAACTACTTCGGCAAGCGCGTGCAGGCGAGCATCAGCCCCGACGAGGCCGTGGCCCTCGGGGCGGCCATCCACGCCGACCAGCTCGTCAACCGCAAGCGCGACGCCGTCCTCATCGACGTGACGCCGCTGAGCCTGCGGGTCGGGACGGTGGGCGGGTTCTCCGAGGTGGTGATCCCCAAGAACACCCCCATCCCCATCGAGCACTCCAAGACCTTCGTCACCGCGTCGGACAACCAGCGCAAGGTGCGCATCCGCATCTACCAGGGTGAGCAGAAGGAGGCGGTGCGCAACGAGATGCTGGGCGAGTTCGAGTTCGCGGGCTTCCGCCTGGCGCCGCGGGGCGAGGTGGAGGTGGTGGTGACGTTCGACATCGACGCCAACGGCATCGTGAACGTGAGCGCGGTGGAGAAGGAGAGCGGCGCCGCCGCCGAGACCACCGTCCGGATCTCTCAGAACCTGCGGGAGTCCGAGATCGCGCGCCTGCTCGCCCGGGGCTGAGCCGCCCGGAGCTGAGCCCCGGGGGGCGTCCGCCCCCGAGACTTCCTCGCCGCGCTGGTTGACGCCGGGTGGTTCGCCGCCGACGGGCGTGGTGCGCCTTCCCTGGCGCCGGGACGGGGGGCGGGCAGGCCCGCGGTCCGAAAAGAAAAGGCCCGCTGGCATCACCAGCGGGCCTTTTGGGGTGCGAAAGGGGGGAGTCGAACCCCCACGCCCTAACGGGCACAGGAACCTGAATCCTGCGCGTCTGCCAATTCCGCCACTTTCGCGCGGCCGCCTCGGAGAAACCTCCGTAGCGGCGCAGGTTATACGTGGACGTGAGCGGCTCGTCAAGCCCGATCGATGGGGTGGAGTCGATTCTTTTCAGCGCCCGTCGTTTTCGCGCCGATGGCGCCGGCGGCGAGCGAGGGCGGCGAGCGCCAGGAGCGCCAGGCCGGCCCCGCCCGGGGTCCCCGGCGTGGCGCGGCACCCGTCGTCGGCGCCGCTGCGCGGGCCCTCGGTGATGACCACGATGGCGGCGTCGGGCGTCGGCGGGGCCTGCCCGTCAGGCCGGGGCGCGGTGGCGTCATCGGGGCGGGGCGCCCGGGCGTCGACCTCGGGGGCGCCCTGGTCGACCGGGGGCGGGGGCAGGCCCGCGTCGCGGGGGGGCGGTGGGGGCTCTCCGCCATCGGGCACGGGCAGCAGCACACACGCGGGGAGGGCGCTGGCGCGCTGGACGCGGCCGCACTCCATCGAGTCGGGGCAGTCGTCGTCGCTGCGGCAGACCGCCGAGCAGCGCCCCTCATCCAGGCACAGGCCGCTCTGGCAGTCGGCGTCCCGGCGGCAGGCGGCGTCGGCCGCGCGGCCCACCGAGGGGACGCAGCGGCTGGCGAGCCGGCCGCCGACGTCGATGTAGGCGCAGGAGAGGCCCTCGGCGCAGTCGTGGTCGCGGGCACAGGGGACGTCGGGCAGCACGCACAGGTCGACGGCGGCGGTGCGGCCGCCCCCGAGGGGGACGTCGACGGCGGTGCAGGCCAGGCCGTTGGCGCAGTCAGCGGGGCCGGCGCAGGCGCGGGTGCAGGTCCCCAGGCAGATGCCCCCCGCGCACTCGGCGGCGTCCTGGCAGGCGGCCCCGTCCGGTCGATCGCCGGCCTGGACGCAGATGGCCAGCAGCGCGCCCGCCCCGTCGAGCGTCAGCCCGCAGGCCTGGCCGGCGGCGCAGTCGGCGGCGGTGTCGCAGCGCTGGATGTCGATGCAGAGCCGCACCGCGTCGGCGCCCACCTCCTGGGCCAGGCACGTCCACCCGGCCGGGCAGTCCCGATCGGCGGCGCAGACCGCCGAGCAGCGGTCATCGCCCAGGCAGAGCCCGTTGGCGCAGCCCGCGTCGCAGGGGCCCCGGTCCGAGACGCAGCGGGCGCCGGGGGCGCCGGCCCCGAGCGGCGGGCCGCAGAAGGCGGTCAGCTCGTCGAGGCTGTCGATGCTGTAGAGGCAGACCTCGCCGCCGCCGCAGTCGGCGTTGCGCGTGCACGACAGCCCGCGGGCGGGGGGTAGATGGCGCGGATGCCCGCGAGATCGTCGGCGTGGAGGCTGCGCCGGAGCCGCTCCTGCACCGAGGGAACATCACCGCGTCGCGGTTGTTGCTGTGATCGAGCCCCAACAGGTGCCCCACCTCGTGCAGAGAGACCGTCTCGATGTCGTTCGCCCGGGCGTTGTCGGCCGTGGCCCACCGGAAGCTCACGGCGTTGAAGGTGATGTCGGCCTCGAGGATGACACCGGTACAGGCCACGGACACGGGCGTCGTCCACGCCAGCACCGAGTCGGGATCGATCTCCGGCGGCAGCGCGCGCTCCTCGAACCGGATCATGTTGACGCCATCCATGGCGGGGGTGTCGCCGTCGCGGCCGGCTGGGTCGCGGATGAACGTCAGGGTGGATCCGTTGACGGCCGTCCAGGTGGCCAGGGAGCGCTCGAGGGCCCGGCGCACGTCGGCGAAGGGCAGGGCGCTGTAGCCGGCCTGGTGCACATGGATGGGCACCTCGAAGCCCTGGCTCCACCGCAGGTAGGGGGCGTCGGCCCGGTCGGCGGTGCGGATGTGGGCGAAGCCCGTGAGGCCCAGCGTGAGGGCGGCCAGGGCGAGGCGGGCGGCACAGCGAGACGCGAGACCAGACATGGACCTGTCACCGGCGACCGGGGTGTGGGCCGAAGGGTAGTGCTCACGTTCGGTCGGCTCAAGCCGTGTACACGAGCGCCGTCCGGGGTAGACTGCGGCGGACGCGTCTTTGGAACGGTCTGCCCATGCCCGCGCTGCGCGGTTCTCCTCTCTGTGGTCGACCCGGCGTCCGGCGGGCGGCCGGGCTCTGGTGGCTGGCCGTCGTGCTGGCGGCCGGCGGCGCCGAGGCGCGCGTGCGCTGGTCGACGCCCGGCAGCTACCGCCTGCGGGTGCACGAGCTGACCGACGTCCCTCTCGACGAGCAGGGTACCACCACCGACCAGCACACCTGGGGGACG
This sequence comes from bacterium, assembly GCA_041389985.1. Lineage (GTDB taxonomy): Bacteria > Myxococcota_A > Bradymonadia > UBA7976 > UBA1532 > JACKDP01. The sequence continues at coordinate 174,139 of JAWKQS010000003.1, read as the reverse complement.
CACCGCCTGCGCATCGATCCGACCATCGAGGCCGGCCCGACCCGGGTGCACATCGAGCTGGCTGTGCTGACGGGGCAGATCTTCGGCGACACCAACACCGTCGGGGCCCGGTTCGTCGAGCGCCGCTATGGCAACCCGGAGCGCAGCACGGCGGGCTGGACGACGGTCGAGCCCCGGATGCTCTGGATCGACTGGCAGTGGGACTGGGGCTACCTGCAGGCCGGGCAGCTGGGCGCCGACTTCGGCCTGGGGCTGGTGGATCACGACGGCCTGGAGCCCGAGGCGGAAGAGGAGCGGTTCCTTGAGCGCTTCGGCGATGTGATCGCCGGCGACCTGGTGGATCGCCTGCTCGTCGCGGTGCGCCCGCTGGCGCCGGTCAGCCTCCGCGAGGCGCGGGAGCTGGTGCTGGCCGCCGGGACGGACTACGTCTGGCAAGACGACGAGGCGCGCCTGCTCGACGATGACAGCGCCTGGCGCCTCTTCGGCATGCTGCTCTACCCGGGTGAAGAGGTGGACGCGGGGCTGATGGTGGTGCACCGCCGCCAGTCGGACGCCAACGAGGATCGGCTCGTGACCACCACCCTGGACGCCTACAGCCGGTGGCTGCTGCCGCTGTATCGCATGGGCGCAGATCTGCGGGTGCAAGGCGAGATCGCGCTGGTGACCGGCCACACGAACCGGCAGCGCGCGGCCGGCTCGGGCGAGGAGAGCACCCTGCTGCAGCTCGGCTGGACGTTCGACGCCCAGATCGCCTGGCGCTGCCCGCGGCTGGCGCTGGGCCTGGAGGCCGGCTACGCCTCCGGCGACGCCGATCCGGCCGACGCGGAGCTGCGGGCCTTCACGTTCGATCCGGGTCGCCATGTGGGGCTGGTGCTCTTCCCCGATGTGTTGAGGCTGGTGACGCTGCGTTCGGCCGAGCGGCTGGCGGATCCCACGCGGGTGGGGCGCTCGCCCGGGGGGGCCGATCAGCTCCCGACGGACGGGGCCGTCCGCAACGCGCTCTACACGATGCCCGGCGTGACGTGGCGGCCGGGATCCTGGCGCCTGTCGACGGGGGCGCTGGTGGCCTGGGCGGCCGAGCCCTTCCTCGATCCCTATCAGACGCTGGAGAACGGGGGGACGGGCCGCAGCCACCGCGACCAGCCCGCCGCGCGCTTCTATGGCACCGAGGCCATGGCCGCCATCCACTACACCATCGCTGACGCGGCCTTCCTCGACGCGCTGGAGATCGGCACCCAGGCCGGCGTGCTCTTCCCGGGCGCCGCCCTCCAGGGTGAGATGGGGGATGATCCGATCGTGAAGGTCATGGGTCGGCTCGACCTGCGGTGGCAGTGAGGTGCGCCGGATTTATGCGGCAGCCCCGTTGACACTGGGTCCCGCCCGGCGGATACTCGCGTTCAACTCATCGGAATCATTCTGGATCCAGCCATGACAGGCGGCCAGGAAGGCGCCATCCCCGTGGAGCAGATGGACGCAGAGCCCGCTGGGCCGAGGGAGGGTGCCTGCCTCCCGCTGCCCCCTCGACCTGACCGCGCTGGGCGCGGTGCCGGTGCTGGGGGTGGTGCCTGCCTTCCTGCCTGCGGATCCCCAGGGCTGGTATCCCGACGGGGTCGTGCCGGCCCTCACGGCCATCCCGCCCGAGGGCCCGGCGCTGCGGCCGCTTCACCACCCGGCCCCAGGCCGGTGGGGCCGCCGCCCCATGCAGCCGGTCGTCGACACCCTGGTGGACGAGGTCAGCGCGGCCGCCGATGCCCGCCGCCTCGCCGATCGGCTGCACGCGCTCGCGACCTTGCTGGCCGAAGGCGAGGGAGCGAGGCCACCGTTCTGGAGGCGCTGCGCTGCGCCGTCGCCGACGATCCCGGCCACTTCCTCGCCCGCGCCGCCCTGGACGCCGCGCTGGTCGCCGCCGGCGAGGCCGTCGAGCGTGTCCTGCTCTTCGATCGCGCCGACGCCTCGGCCGCCGAGCTGCACCGCGCCGGCCACCTGGCGCGGGCCGCCGGGAACACCGACTGGGCCCTCGACATCTGGTGGACGGCCTCGGAGCGCCACCCCAAGAGCCTCGAGCCGCTGCTGGCCAGCTACCTGCACCATGTGCAGAGCCTCGATCCCCAGGCCGCGGCCACCCTGGCCGAGATGATGTACCAGGCCACGGCCGACGCGGGCTTCTGGGGGTCCTCTCGGCGGATCGCATCAGCCGCGCCCGCGGCCACTGGCCCGACGATCAGGTCAAGGCCGACATCCTCGCCACGCTGGCCCGGTCGGGGGCGACGCCGGCCATCCAGGCCGTCGGCGAGCAGCATGCCTTCGCCACCCGCGACGCGGAGCTGCTCAAGACGGTCCTCTCGGCGCGCATCGCGGTGGTGGAGGCCGAGGGAGACGCGGCCGAGCTGGCCATCCTGCGCACCCGCCTCGGCTGGCTGCTCGACCAGCTCGGCGATGACGAGGGGCGCGCGAGGCCTACGAGCTGGCTCTGGCGGAGGGGCGGCCCCCGATCACGCCCGGCGGCGGTCGCTGGCGCTGGCCCGGCGGCACGGCGGCCACGCCCTCGTGCACCGCCTCCAGGCCCGGCGGGCCGAAGAGGCGCCGTCGGCGGCCGAGCGGGCCGCGGCCCTGGTCGAGCTCGCCGCGGCCGCCTTCGCGCTGGATCGCGGGGCCGAGGGGCGCACGGCGCTGGCCCGGGCGGTGGAGCTGGATCGCACGTACCGGCCCGCGCTCGCGGCCCTGGGGCGGGCGGCCATCGAGCTGGAGGACGTGACCGGGCAGGTGCAGCTCTTCGCGGCCGAGCTGTCGGCGCTGGAAGCGCGCGTCCGCGACGCCGGCGACACCACGCTCATCCCGCGCCTCGTGGATCGGGCCATCCGCCTGGCCCGCCTCCAGCAGCGGGGCAAGGATCCCGCGCTGGCCCTGGACGCCTGCCGTCGCGCCATGGCCGCGGCCCCGGGCGACCCGTCGGCGTTCCTCGCGGCGGCCGACATCCTCACCCGGCTGGAGCAGTGGCCGGCCGTGGCGGCGCTGCGGGCCCGGCGGGCGGCCTCGCCGGGCGTCGACCCGGCCGAGGCTGCCGAGCAGCTCGCCCTGGCCGCCGATGTGTTCCGCCAGCGCCTGGACGACGCGCCGGCTGCGGCGCGCCTGCTGGCCCAGGCCCTGCGCCTGGCGCCCACCCACCCCTATGTCCTGCGGCGGGCGGCCGAGGTGTTCGCGGCGACGGACCAGCGGCGCATGTGGGCCGAGGTGGAGGCCCGCCAGAGCGGCTCGACCCACCAGGCCCGGGCCGGCCGCCTCTTCGAGCACGGCGACGCGGACGAGGCCCCGGCCGCGCTGCACGCCTTCGTGGCCGCCGACGCCGCCACCCCCCTCGCCATCGACGGCCTCCTGCGCGCGTGCGTGCGGGCGACGGACATCGAGCCCCTGGCGCTGCTCCAGCCCGAGCACCTCGCGGCCACGCCCCTGCTGCGGCTCGCGGTGGTCGAGGCCCTGCTGGCCGGCGGGCGCGCACCCGAGGCGCTGGCGCTGCTGCCGCTGTCGGCCGTCCCGGCCGGCGAGACGCCGATGCGCCGGGCCAGCCTGGAGCTGCGCGCGGCGGCGGCGGCGCTCTGCGGGCAGTGGGAGGCCCTCGCCGAGGCGCTGACGCTGCTGGCCGATCTGTCCCGCGGGCAGGCCCGCGCCGAGCTGCTCGCCGACGCGGGCGAGGTCCTGGCCGTCCGGGCCGGCGATGTCCCCGCCGCGGTGGCGGCCTTCCGGGCGGCCCTGGAGGCGGATCCCCAGCACCGGGAGGCCCGCGAGGCCCTGGAGCGCTGGCAGGTCGCCGAGGCGGGGCCGGCGGGCGAGGACGGGGCCATCGATCAGGCCCGGGCGGCCCGGCGGGCCGGTGACTGGGGCCGGCACGACGCGGTGCTGGCCGCGGCGGCCGATCGGGAGGTGCGCCCGAGCGAGGCGACCGGCCTGCGCCGCGCGGCGGGGATCGCAGAGGCCGGCGATCTGCCGCCGCACCGCACCGATCTGCAGGTCCGCGCGTTCTTGGCCGCCCAGACCCCGGCTCAGCGAGCCGCGGTGACGGCCCAGGGGGCAGCCGCCCGGGGAGCCGGCGAGGCGCCCGGCGCGCTGCGGCGCCACCTGGCCGCCTGCCTGGAGGCAGGCCGGCTGGACGAGGCCCGGGAGGCGGCGCAGCAGCTCCTGGCCCTCGAGCCGCGCTCGCTCCCGGCGGCGCTGGCGCTGTGCCGGGTGGCGGCCCTGAAGGGCGAGGCGGCCATCGGCCACGCTGGCCTGGCGACGCTGGTCGACGCCTGCCGCGATCCGGTCCACCGCCAGGCGGCGGGGCGCGCCCTCGCCGAGGTGGAGGCCGATCCCGTCCAGCGCGCGCGGGGGCTGGTGCACCGGGGGCAGCTCGCCGAGGCGCGCGCCATCCTCCAGACGCTCCCCAGGACGATCCGGCGGTGGCGGTGCTCCTCGCAGAAACCCTTGAAACAGAAGGGTATCTGGTCGGAGCCATCGAGGCGCGGGCGGCCGCGTTCGGTGGGCTGGCCGGTGCTGCGGCGGCGGAGCAGGCCTTCCTGCTGGCGGGCCTGGTGCCCCGGGCGGGGGTGATCCGGGGGTGGCGGCGGCCTGGCTGCACCGGGCCGTGGCGGCCGATCCCGGCCACGCGCGCGCGACGGAGGCCCTGCTCGCGTCTCGCGCCGAGGTGCCGGTGGAGCTGGTGGAGGACGCCGTCGACCGGGTCTGCCAGGTCATCGAGGGGCGCCTCCAGGCGGGGTGCTCGAGCCGGCGGATCTGGCCGAGCTGGCCCGGCTCCACACGCGGCGGGGCGACGCGGTCGCGGCCCACTTCGCGCGCCAGGCCGCCCGGTACGTGGGCGCGGACGTGGACTACGCCGAGTCGACGGTCACCGATCTGCCCCGCCTCGAGCCCGGAGACTGGCAGGGCGGGCTGCGATCCGCGGGCGAGCGGACGCCCACCGCGGAGCTGCTCTCGGCGCTGGCGCTGCCCCTCGCCGCGGCCTTCGCCGGGCCGCGCCCGGGCCCTCTGGCCGGGGCCGAGCGGTGGCAGCGCGAGGTCGGCGATCTCTTCGAGCGGCTCGCCGTCGGGCGGCCCGCCATCGGGCTGGCGCCCGACGCCCGCTGGGGAGGCATCCTGGCCCCCGACGCGGTGGTGCTCGCGCCGGCGCGCGAGGCGCCGGTGGATGATCCCGCCCGCTACCTGCTCGGGGGCGTGGCCGCCGGCTTCCAGGCGGGTCGCCTGCTCGTCCGCCAGCATGAGCCGGCCCGGCTGGCGGCGGGCCTCGCGGTCCTGCGGCAGGCGCTGGCTGACACGCCGGCCCTGGCCGGGCTGGCCGAGAGCCTGCCCGCCGACCGCCGCGCTCGGCTGGGGGCCACGGCCTATGGCCTCGACGACGACCAGCGGCGCCTGCTGGTCGAGGCGGATGTCGAGGCCTTCGAGGTGCTGGCCGTGGCCGGGCTCGCCCAGGCGTTCGACGCGACGGCGCGCCGGGCGGGGCTGCTGGCCTGCGGCGAGCTGCCGGTGGCCCTCGACGCGGTGCTGGGGCGAGGGGGTGGCTCCCCGCGGGCGCGCCGCGAGGCGCTGGCGGCCTCGCCGGAGGCGATGGCGCTGCTGGCCTGGGCGGTGGGGCCGGATCACCGGGCGCTGCGGGCGCGAGGCAACTGACGATGGCGCGAGGTGACCAGCGGTGAGCGCGGCGGCGAGCGAGCACACGGGCCTCTTCGGCGAGCAGGCCGTTGACGATGCGGCGTGGTGGCGGGCCTCGGTGGAGTTCTACCGGCGCGAGGCCGAGGTCTCCTCCGATGACGTGGCCGCCGAGCTGCTCCTGGAGGCTGGCCGGCTGCTCGCCGGGCCGCTGGCCTCGGCCCATGAGGCGTACGCCGCCTTCGACGCCGCCCTCGCCCGCGCGCCCCACGCCGTCGAGCCCCTCCTGGCCCGCGCCGAGCTCGCCGAGGCCCAGGCCGACTGGCTGGAGGCGGCCGAGTGCCTCCGCGCGGCGCTCCAGCTCGCCGAAGGCGAGGAGCGGGTGCCGCTGCTGGCCCGGCTCGCCACCCTGGCCGAGCGCCACCTGCGCCGACCCGACGACGCCTACGAGCTGCTGCGCGAGGCTGTGCGCCTCGCACCTCTCGATCGCGACCTGCTGATCCGCCTGGAGATCGCGCGGCCCTCCGCCACGGACGAGGCGCGGCGGGAGGTGCTGGAGCGTCGGCTCGCCGTGACGACGGCCCTGACGGAGCGCGGCGCGCTGCTCGCCGAGCTGGGGGCCATCCTGGAGGAGGCCGAGCCGGCCCGGGCGGCCCGCGCCTACGCCGACGCGGTGGCGGCCAACCCCAACATCGAGGCCGCCGTCTACGGCCTGGTCCGCACCCACCTCGTCCAGGGCAAGCTGCGGCCGCTCATCCGGGTGCTGGCGACCCACGCTGATCGCGTGCGCGCCGATGGCCTGCGGGCGTGGATCCACGGGCTGTGCGGGCAGGTCCGCGATGCCCGCCTCGACGACGCGGCCGGTGCGCTGCCCTACCTGGAGCGCGCCCTGGAGGCGGCCCCCACGCCGGCCCTGGCGCGGGCCATGGCCCTGGCGGCCGAGCGGGCCGGCCAGTCGGACGCGGCGCAGCGGTGGCTGGCGGAGGCCGCGCCGGTCTCGGGGGCCCTGCGCAGTCTACACGCCTGGCGCAGCGCCCGGGCGCTGGAGCTGGCGGGGGGCACGCCAGCCGAGATCGCCGATCGCCTGCAGCCCGGCGTGGACGCCGATCCCATGGCCGTCATCCCGCGCCTCGCGCTGCGGCGCCAGTGGTGGCGGGGCCGCGATCCCGTCGCCTACCAGGCCCAGGTCGAGTCGCTGCTGAGCCACGTCGGCTCCGAGGAGGAGGCCGAGGCGCTGCAGATCCACCTGGGCGACGTGGCGCAGTGGTGGGTGGGCAGCCGGGATCAGGCCCGCCAGCGCTACGCCGAGGCCCTGGAGCACTGGCAGGCCCGCGCCGACGTCGGCCCCGAGGTCCCCGAGGCCCTCGTGGCGCGCCGCCCGCTCCTGGCCGGCGCCCGCCAGTGGGCGGAGCTGGCGGCGGACATCCGCCTGGCCTTTGGACGGGTGGGGATCCCACGGCTCGCCTGCGCCTGCGGGAGTGGCAGGCCGAGCTGGAGGCTGGCCCCCTCGACCAGCCCGCGGCCGCCGAGCAGGGCCTCCGCGAGGTGGCCCGCCTCGATCCGGGCAACCTGGCCGCGGTGGAGTTCGTTCGTCAGAAGTCCAGTGATCTCGAAGAGATCGCCACGATCGTCTCTGCGGCGGCGGCGGCCTCGGCCGGGCTCGTCCGGCGGGTCGAGCTGCTCTGCCAGCTCGGCGAGGCCGAGCGGGCCGGCGGCAACCTGGCGGCGGCGGCGTCGCACTGGCGGGCGGCCCTCGCCCTGGATCCGCTCGCCCTCTGGCCGCGGATGCTGCTGGGGCAGGCGCTCGACGCCGCGGGGGATGTGGCGGGGCTGGTGGCCCTGGCCCGCGCCGAGCTGGCCGCCCTCGCGCCCACCGATCCGCGTCACCTGGACGCGACGCTCCGCCTGGCCCGCCTCCTGGCCGACCGCCAGGGCAACGTGGCCGGCGCGGCCGAGATCCTGGCGCAGCACGACGAGGTGGCCGCCCGCGAGGAGCTGGAGAAGCTGGCCGACCGCCTCGGGGACGCCGCGACACGCCGCCGCATCCTGGAGGCCCGGGTCGCCGCGGGGCTCGCCCGGACGCCCGACCACCTCGAGCTCGCCAGCCTGGCCGAGGGTCCCGCGGCGCGGGCCGAGGCCGAGGCGGCCCTCGCCCTCGATCCCACCGATCCCATGGCGCTGTGGGTGGCCGAGCACGCCGCCGTCGCGGCGGGGGACATGGAGCGGGCGATCGGCCTGTACCGCGGCCTGGCGGGGCTCGGGGGTGGGCGCGGCCGCACGGCGGCCATGAAGCTGGCGGCCATCGCCCCGGCGGACGAGGTCCAGGCACTGCTGGCGAAGCTGGTCGGCGTCGACGCCGACGCGGCCTGGTACATGGTGGCGGACGCCGCCCGCCGCGGGGACGGGCCCAGCGTGGTCGCCCGCCTCGTCCAGCTCGCCCATCTCATGGGCGAGACCCCCGCGGGCGCGGCCCTGCTGCGGGAGGCCTCCGAGCGCGCCGAGGCGCTCGCCCTGCCCGACGACGATCAGGCCGCCATCTGGGAGCGCCTGCGCCGGCTGGCCCGGACGCCCGAGCGGTCCCACGCCGCCCAGCTCGATCGGACGCGGCGCCTGGGGGACGCGGACGCCCAGGCGGCCGTCCTCGCCGAAGTGGCCCGGCTGACGGCGGATCCGGCCCGGCAGGCCACGGCGACGTGGATGGCGGGCCTCGCCCTGGAGCGCAGCGAGCCGGCCGAGGCCGGTGCGATCTACCTCCAGGCCGCCGAGACGAACCCCGACGACCCCGTCCCGCTGCTGCTGGGGCTGCGGCTGGGGCCCGATGGCGCCCCGCTGGCGGGCGCCGAGCGCGCCGCCCGGCTGGAGGCCATCGCGGCTCGGCTCGTCCACGATGGCCGCGCCGCCCAGCTCCTCGCTACCGCCGCCCGCCTGCGCGAGGGGGACGGCGACGACGAGCTGGCCGCCCACGACTGGCTGCAGGCCGCCTTCCGGTTCCCCGAGCGCGAGCAGCTCGCCCGCAAGGCCGAGGCCCTGCTCGCGGACGCGGGCGAGACCGAAGCCCTGCTGCTGCTGCTGGAGCGGCGCGTCCGGCGGCTGGCCGATCCGGCCGCGCGGCTGGCGACGCAACGCCGCCTGGCCCAGGTCCACATCGATCTGGCCGGGGATCGCCCGGCGGCGGTCCGCACCTGGGAGACCATCGTCGCCGCGGAGCCGCACGACTTCGCGGCGCGGGTGAGCCTCGCCGATCTGCTGGTGGGCCTGGGGCGGTACGCGGAAGCCGTCGAGCACTACCGGCGGGCCGCCGTCCTGGCTGAAGACCGCGGCGAGCGCATTCAGTACCACACACGGGCCGGCGAGCTGCTGGCGCGCCACCTGCGGCAGCCCGCCGAGGCCATCGAGGAGCTGCGCAAGGCGGTCGGCCTCTTCGATCCGTCGGGCAGGGCGCTCGAGGTGCTGGCCGAGGTCTACCTGCTCGGGGGCGAGCACGAGCAGGCGCTGCTGGCCTACCAGCGGCTGGAGCGCACCGTGGAGGGGGCGCGCCGATCCCTCGCCCGCGCCGGGCAGGTGCGCGCGCTGATGGCGGCCGGCCGCGACGAGGAGGCCCGGGAGCGCCTGCGCCGCTTCCTGGCGCTCGACGCCGTCGACCCCCTGGCGGCCTCCCTGGCGAGCCAGCTCGGCGTCTCCATTCCGCCGCCGCCCGTGGGCGCCGAGGTGCCGGAGCCCGAGCCGCTGGTCGTCGACGAGCCCGCGCCCGCCCCGCCGTCGCCGGCCGAGCAGGCCGAGCGGCAGGCCCAGCGGGCCCTGGACGACGACGCGCTGGACACCCTCCAGCTCGCGCTGGCCGGCCTCGGGCGCTCGGAGCCCCCCGCCCCGACCGACGAGGCCGATCTGGTCAGCGCCCTGGAGGGCGACCTGCTGGCCGCGATGGACGCGCTGCTGGAGCGCGACGCGCGGCTGGCCGAGGAGGCCGATCCGGCCGCCGAGGCCTCCGGTGACGGGGAGCCGGCGACCGACGCCGGGATGGACGCGGCGGAGGCTGCCGACGCCGAGGGCGCGGCCGACGCCTGGCGGGAGCTCACCGAGGCGCCGCTGCTCGAGGACGAGGGGGCCGCCCCGGCCGGTGAGGAGGACTGGCTGGGGGCGGCGCCACCCGCGGAGAGCGCCGAGCCGGCAGGGGCCGACGACTGGCTGGACTTCGACGAGCACCCGTCCTGGTCGTCGGGGGCCCCTCCGCCTGCCGGGCCCGCCGAGGCCGGCGACGAAGCCCGCGACGAGGCAGCGCTGGCCGCCGAGGTCGCCGGCGCGTCCGTGGCGCCGCAGCCGGTGGACGTGCCAGCGCCCGCGCTCGACGACGCGCTGGACGCGTGGGAGGCCGAGGTCGAGGCCGGCGATACCGCCGAGAGGGTCGCCAAAGTCACTGATCTGATTGGGGATTCGGACGGGGGCGGCGCGGCTGGCGGCCCGCTCGATCCGGAGGCCGCGCCCGAGCCGGTGGATGAGCCGGGCGAGGCGTTCGAGCTGTCATGGGACGCCGAGCCGGCGGCAGCCGAGCCGGAAGCGCCTGCCGCCGAGGCGGGCGAGTCGGTCGAGCTGTCGTGGGACGCCGAGCCGGCGGCAGCCGAGCCCGAGGCCCTGCCGCCGAGCCGGCGCCCGAGCCGGTGGATGAGGCGGGCGAGTCGGTCGAGATCGCCTGGAATGCCGAGCCTGAGGCCCTGCCGCCGAGGCGGCGCCCGAGCCGGTGGACGAGGCTGGCGAGTCGTTCGAGATCGCCTGGGATGCCGAGCCCGAGGCCCCCTGCCGCCGAGGCGGCGCCCGAGCCGGCGGCACCGAGCCCGAGGCCCCTGCCGCCGAGCCGGCGCCCGAGCCGGTGGACGAGGCGGGCGAGTCGTTCGAGATCGCCTGGGATGCCGAGCCCGAGGCCCCTGCCGCCGAGCCGGCGCCCGAGCCGGCGGCCGAGGCGGGCGAGTCGTTCGAGCTTTCGTGGGACGCAGAGCCGGCGGCACCTGAGCCCGAGGCCCCTGCCGCCGAGCCGGCGCCCGAGCCGGTGGACGAGGCGGGCGAGTCGTTCGAGCTCGCCTGGGATGCCGAGCCCGAGGCCCCTGCCGCCGAGCCGGCGCCCGAGCCGGTGGATGAGGCGGGCGAGTCGGTCGAGATCGCCTGGGATGCCGAGCCCGAGGTCCAGCCGCCGAGCCGGCGCCCGAGTGGCAGCCGAGGCGGGCGAGTCGTTCGAGCCTCGGGACGCCGAGCGGGCAGCAGGCGAGCGCCCGTGCCCGGTCGAGATCCCGCCGCCGAGCCGGCGGACGCGCCCGCGCTGAGTGACCTTGCGGACGCCGAGATCCCGAGCTGCTGGGCGCGCTGATCCGCTGGACGAGACCGGGGCGCCTGCGGCTCCCTGCGCTCGGCCCGGCCGACAGCTCCGACGACTGGCTCGACATGGTGGAGCCCGCCGACGGCCTGCCGCCGACCGCGCAACCTGCGGATCTCTCAGCGGAATTCGATGATCTCTCCCAGGAGGGTTCCATCGTCGAGTTGACCTGGACGACGACCTCATCTTCGATGAGTCCGTCGATGAGGCCCAGCCCGCTCGGCGCCGCCGCCGCTCCCACCGCCGCTGCCCGAGGCTGCCCTGACGGCCCGGCCGGCGACGGACCTGCCGCTCGAGCCGCCCGCGCGGCCGAGCCAGGGTCTGCTGGACGCCGTGCGCATCGCCGTGGAGGCCGCCAGCAACGACCCGGAGCCGCCCGCTTCGGCCCTGGCGGCCCTCCTCCGGCCCTCGCCCCCGGCCCCGGCGCGCCCGGCCTGCTGGGCGACCTGCTCGACGACGAGGAGTTGCTGCCGCGCGAAGAGGCGGCGGCACCCCCGGTGCTCTGGGCGGACGAGGCGTCCGACCAGCCGTCCGCGCCGGACGGTGATTTGCTGGCCGGCCTGTTCTCGGAGCCGCCGCCCGCCATCCAGGCCGAGGCACCCGCGCCGGCTCCCGAGAGCGACCCCGAGGCCGCCGAAGCCACGGAGAGCACTGCCGCCCAGAGCGCCGCCGCCGAAGCCGCCGCCGAAGCCGCCGAGATCGGCATCGAGGCTGGTCAGGCGGGTGAGTCGGCCCGGTCGCCCGAAGCCCTTGCCTCGCCCGACGACCTGCTGGCGGGCCTGTTCTCCGAGCCGCCCGCCTCGGCGGCGCCCCCGCCCGACGAGGCCCCGGCGCCCGGGTCGCCCGAGGACGGCGCCTTCGATCTGCTCGACGGCCTCTTCTCCGAGGCGCCGCCCGCGGTGCCGGCCGAGGAGGGCACGTCGCCGCCGGCCGAGCCCGTGCCGCTGTCCGATCCGGCCCCGCCCACGCCGCCGGAGGACGCGCCGTCGTGGGATGACGCGGACGCCGACGACGCCTGGGGTGAGGCTCCATCCGCCATGCCCTTGCCCCTCGAGCGACCTGATCCCGACGCGGCCTCGCTCTCCGAGCCCCCCGGCCTGGTGGCGCCGAGCCTCTTCACCGAGCCGCCGGGCCAGGCCCCGGCGCTCGACCTGGGGGGCCTCGACGGGCTGGACGAGCCGCTGCTGTTCTCGGAGCCGCCCGCCGTCGCCGAGGCGCCGCTCCACTTCGGCGACCCGGTGTCGGCCGCTCCGCCGCCCGCCGCTTCCCCGGGCGCGCCGCCCGCGCTCTTCGGGGCGGACCTGTTCGGGAGCGTCGAGCTGACCCCGGCGCCGGGCGCCGAGGAGCCCCTCGCGCCCGCCGTGGAGGAGCTGCCCGCCGATCCGTTCTCCCGCTGGGATGCTCTCGACTCCCTGAGCGTCGTCCCCGGCGACTCCCTGGAGGTCTCCGGGGCGCCGCCTGCGGCCGACGCCACGTCGGTGGCCGACGATGACGCGGACGACGCGGACGACGCGGCCGCCCCCGCCGCCGACGCGGATCCTGGGACGGACGCGGACGAAGCGGACGACGCGGACGACGACAGCCTCGATCTGGACGCGCTGGCCGGCTTCGACGACCTCTACGACGATGGCCTGGAGGCCACCTCCTTCGAGCCCGATGAGGCGACCGACGCGGGCGGCTCGACGGCGCCGCCCCGCCACCGGGAGGAGCCGTTCAGCACCCGGCCGCCCATCGTCCGCAGCCTCTCGTCGGAGGAGGTCCCCGATCGCCCGTCTCGCCCGCTGGCGGCCCTGGCGCTGCTGCGCTCGCGATCGTCGGGCAGCGAGGCCCTGACCGCCGCCGAGGCCAGGGCGCGCATCGCCTCTTCCCCCGTCGATCTCGAGGCGTGGCGATCGCTGCGGGAGCGCATGGCAGACACCCCCGCCTGCTCGCGCTGGCTGGCCGATGTCTTCGCGTGGGTGGACGGCCGAATTCTGGGCGGGCCGGTGGTCCGCCCGACGCTCACGCTGCCGGATGAGCTCATCGACGCCCTCATCCCGCCCGAGGTCCCGCCGTCCCTCGTGGTCCTGCTCCGGCGGGTGGCGCTCCCGGTGCGGCTCGCCCTGGCCGACCTGCAGAAGGCCCAGCCGCCGGCCGCCAGCCCGGTGGAGACCGAGAACCTGGCCCATGACGTGGCCGAGCGCGTCGCCACGGTCCTCGGCGCCGCGTCGTTCCGCATGGGCGTCGACGACGAGCGGCCCTACCAGGTCACCATCGTGCCCGCCGCCACGCCGACGCTGGTCTTCGGGCGTGCCCTCCTCGATGACACGACCTCCGCGGGCCTGACGTTCCTGCTCGCCCGGACCCTCGTGCCGGTGGTCGAGGGCACGCTCCCGGCGCGCCTGCTGCCCGAGCGCGAGTTCGGCCCCTTCCTGGTCGCCCTGCTGCTGGCCCTGGGCGCCGACCTGGGCGTGCACGCGACGCCGGTCCTCCTCGAGCGGGCGCGGGCGGTCCTCACCCCGGCCCTGGAGGGGGCCGACGGGCTGCTCCGGGTCCTGGCGGGAGACTGCGTCGCCGACCTGCGCGGGGCCGACCTGCGCGGCGTCCGCCGTGGTCTCGAGGTCTACGCCGACCGCCTGGCGCTCGCCCTCTCCGATGGCTTCGGCGGGGCCATGGAGATGCTGCGGCGCCTCGCCTTCGACGATCGCCCGCGCAGCGAGCTCGACTCCGACGACCTCATCCGCTTCCTGCGCGACAACTCCGCGGCGGCCGAGCTGGTGGCCTTCGCGGGGGATGACACCTGCCTGGCCATCCGGAAGTGGCTGCTGCACGAGTCCGCCGACGATTGAGCCTCTGCCTGCGGAATCAGGCGGCAACCATCTGAAACTAATCGTCTTTCACAGTCTCGTCCGGGAGCGCCAGGCCGCGCTCCCGCGCCCGATCGACGAGGGTGGGCGGGCGCTCACCGCGCGCCTCGCGCATGGCCTCGTCCAGGGTGTCCAGCACTCGCGGCACCTCCCGCTGGGCGTTGGGCCAGTGGGGGGAGAAGCGCAGGGCGCCGTCCGGCGTGGTCACCGACACCCCCCGCTTGCGCAGCGCCGCCGCCACGGCCGCCGCCGTGAGCCCGGGCGGACACTCCACCGACAGGATGCCGCTGCGGCGCGAGATGTCCGGCGCCCGCAGGCTTACAAAGTCCCGCGCCAGCAGCCCCGCCTCCAGCGCGTCCAGGTAGATCTGCACATGCGAGAAGATGCGGACGCGGCCGACCCGCTGGATGGCGGCCAGCCCGGCCTCGAGCCCCGCGAAGCCGACCAGGTTCGGCGCGCCGCCCTCGAGGAAGTCGGCGGACGCCCGGATGGGCTTGTCGTAGCGCATCACGCCGGGGCCGTGGTGCAGAAAGTCGGCGGCCTGCTCATGGCTCAGCCAGCCGGCCAGCCGGGGCAGCAGGTGCTGGTCGGGCTGGATGAAGAGGAAGCCCGTCCCCTCGGGCCCCATCAGCCACTTGTGGCCCGGGGCCGCCACGAAGTCCGCCGCGCCCACGGGCAAGGGGGTCAGGCCCGCGCCCTGGGCGGCGTCGACACAGAGCGCCGCTCCATGACGCCGGCACAGCTCGCCCAGGGCCTCCAGCGGCATGCGCAGCCCCGATCGGAACTGGACCGCCGAGACGGCCACCAGCCGGACGCCGGCCCGCAGCGCGGCCTCGACCTCCCCGAGATCGGCCCCGCCCGCGGCGCCGAACGGCGCCAGGGACGCCCGCACCAGCTCCAGCCCGAAGAGCTCGGCCGCCTGCTGCCAGGGCGTGATGTTGGCGGGGAACTCCCCTCGAAGACGAGGACGCGATCACCCGCGCGCCACGGGAAGCCGAGCGCCACGGCCCGGATGCCGGCTCCCGTGTTGGTCGTGAGGGCCAGGCTGCTCGGTGGGCAGTCCAGAAACTCCGCCAGCGCCCCGGGCCGATCGCGCTGGGCCACCCAGGGCCCCACCGCGCCGACCCCCTCGCGGGCGACGTCGCCGATGGCCCGGCCCATGGCCGCCCGGGCCAGCCGGGACAGGGGCAGATGGCGGCGTGGTTCAGGTAGGCCCAGGCCGACAGGTCCGGGAACAGGCGACGCTCGCCAAGGCGGGCGACGAACTCGGGGAGGAGGCGCGGCGCTGCTCATGGCTCCTCGGGGGCGAGCGGCCAGCATACCACCCTCAGCGGGCCGGCCTGCGGGTCGATTGCCCTCGCCTCGAACCTCCCTTTCGTGTTTCATGACCGGGGCTTGGAGGAGGACCGGATGCGAGGCCAAGTCGGGGTATCGAGCCTTCTGGTGGCGCTGCTGGCGCTGATGGGCCTGCCTGCCTGTGATGGCGGTGGCCGGGAGAGCGATCCGGTCGCCGTCGCGCCGGGCACCGAGGCGCCGGTCAGGGCGCCGCCGATGCCGGCGCGACGCCGGACGCAGCAGCCGAGCCGGAACCCGAGCCCGAGCCCGAGCCCGAGCCGGAGCCGGAACCCGAGCCCGAGCCGGAACCCGAGCCGGAGCCGGAGCCGGAGCCGGCCTGCATGGGCGAGGGCTTCGTCCCGGTGAACGAGCGGGTGACCTACGAAGCGGCCGGCCTGCACTACCAGGGCATCGACGGCGACCGGAACCCCATGCGGGCCGTCCTCGTCGACCTGCGCGATCCCGACGGCAGCGTCGGGCCGGGCAGCTACGATCTGGCGGGCACCAACCTCGCCGACTGCGAGATCTGCGTCGCGGGCCTCACCGGCTGCAACCCGGCCACCGGCCAGTGCACCAAGGTCTTCGTCCCCCGCGCCGGCACCATCGAGATCGAGGCCATCGGGAGCGTCAACGAGCAGTTCACGGCGCGCCTGCGGGGTGTCGACTTCGTCGAGGTGACGGTGGAGCGGGGCACCAACCGCTCGACCCCCGTCCCGGGGGGCCAGACGTGGTGCAACGCCGAGCAGGACATCGACGTCGTCGTCTCGCCCCGCCCGGCCCGCATCGGCGAGGTGGTCCAGGACTTCGCCCTGCAGAACTGCGAGACCGGCGAGTTCGTGAACGTCCACGCCCTCGGCGCCGACGCCCGGGCGCTCTGGCTCATCGGCACCGCGGGCTGGTGCCCCGCCTGCCGCGAGTTCCCGCCCCAGGTCGTGGACGTGCTCGGCCAGATCGACGCCCAGCTCGGCGCGGGCGCCATGCAGGCCATGTTCATCCTCGGCGAGGACGCCTCCTACGGCCGCCCCACGGTGGAGTACTGCCGCCAGTACGCGCGCCGGTACATGCCCGACGCCAGCAGCTTCTACATCGACCACAACGGCGAGGGCAGCTTCGCCACCCTCTTCCAGTATGTCTGGCCGTACGTCGGCGCCAACGGCGAGTTCGGCCTGCCGTGGAACGCCCTCATCCGGGGCGGGACGTTCGAGTACTACTACGCGGATCGGTCCGGCCAGAGCGACCTGAACACGGCGCTCAACGGCATCCTCCGCTGATCCTCGCCGCGCCGCCTGCCGGGCTCGCACCCGCCTGATGGCGGAGCTCTTCCAGGACGAGCACCTGCCGCCCCGCCAGCGCCCCTGGCGGGTGCCGCCGGGCACGACGCTGCCGCCGCCGCCGCCCGGGACGCGCCACGTCCGGGTGCCGGGCCTGGGTCTGGTGATCGCCGACGACGACCTGCGTCGCCGGCTCGAGCACCTGTTCCACTGGCCCATGATCCTGCTCGCCCTGGCTGTCCTGCCGCTGCTGGCCATCGAGCTCTGGGCCCCCCCCACCGGATCCATGGAGGTCGCCGTCGACGTCGGCTTCGGCGTGATCTGGTTCGCGTTCCTCATCGAGTTCATCGCCAAGGTCGCGCTGGCCGAGTCCCGGCTGGAGTATGTGCGGCGCAACTGGCTGGACCTCGTGATCATCATCGTGCCGGTGCTGCGCGCCCTCCGGCTGACGTCCCTGGTCCGCATGGTGCGCCTCTTCAAGCTCCGGGGCGTGGCCTTCAAGTTCGCCCGCAGCGCGATGACGCTGTTCGTGACGTTCCAGGTGGCGGACCGCGTGCTCCGGCGCTTCGGCTTCGACCGCCCGGTCAGGCCGCGGGAGCCGCCACCCGAGACCATGACCCGCTACGCCCTCCAGGACGAGGTGCGGCGCCTCCGCCGCCGGCGTGAGGCCTGGGAGACCTGGTATGTGCGCCACCGCCTCTTCCTGGAGGAGCGAGGCGTCCTGACGTATGAGCTGCCCGCCGACGAGAGCAGCGAAGAGGAGTAGCCCATGCCCACCCGCCTCGCAGGCCGACTCCTGCTGGCCCTGGCCCTGGCGCCGATGGCCGCCCAGGCGGCCCCGACCCGCTACCTGCTGACCGACCGCACCACCATCGACGTGCGCGTCTACAAGGAGGGGGTCGCCTCGGGCCTCGCCCACGATCACGTGCTGCGCGCGGGCCAGGTCGAAGGGGAAATCGTCTATGATTTCACAGAGAAACGCTTGGTCAGCGTGAAGATCTCGGTCGACGCGACCCGCCTCCAGGTCGATCCCGGCCGCGTGCGGCACCAGTACGGTCTGCCCGACGACGTGGACGACGACGACCGCGAGGCCATCGGTCGCAACATGCGCGCCCCCGACCAGCTCGCCGTCGACCGCTACCCGACCATGACGTTCGAGTCCACGGGCGCGAGCCCGGCCCCCGACGGGCGCATCGAGCTCGCGGGCCGCCTCACCATCCGCGGCCGCACCCGGGACGTTCGCCTGCCGGTCGCCATCTGGGCGGTGGCCGATCGCCTCCAGGCGAAGGGGGAGCTGCGCATCCGCCACGCCGACTTCGGCATGAAGCCCTACGAGGCGGCCCTGGGCGCCATCCGCAACCAGGAGCGCATCGATCTGATCCTGGCCATCCGAGCCTCCGCGGCGCCTGCGGAATGACCCCGCCCGGGTCGCCGGTTCAGGGGGGGCTGGAGGTGCTGTGACCCCGACCATCGATCTCGAGCTGCTGCTCTACGGCCTCGCCCTGATTCTCGTGCCGCTGGCGGCCCTCGCCCGCGGCGCCCGCCGCCGCTGACTCATCCCGCCGCTCCTGAGCTGCCCCGCCGCAGCTGACCTGCGTTGTGCCGGCTCCGCCGGACGTGTAATCCTCCACCCATGAGGTACACACCCATCGCGCTCTGCCTCGTCGCCGGGGTGGCCAGCGCCCAGCGACTCCAGAACGACTCCGCCGGCCCGGGCGCCGAGATCGCCTTCTACCCGCGGATGCAGGCCGAGGAGAGCTTCCGGGTCATCCTGGACGCGCCGGCCGCGCTGCCCGAGTACCGCATCTGCCGCATCCTGGTCTGGATCGGCCCCAACGACTTCAACGTCTTCACCGCGCGCATCGGCCACGCCGACGACAACGGCCTGGAGGACGCCCTGATCTGGCAGAGCGGCCTGGACGCCTACCAGATCTTCGGTAGCCGAAACTCTTTCAGTTCCATCGACTTGCGCCAGCAAAACGTCATCACCGACGCCGACCGCCTGGTGGTGGCGATCCGGCACGCCGAGGGCTTCTCGGCCCCGCCGACCGTGGCATCGGACACCGACGGCATCACGCCGCGCCGCAACCGGATCACGTTCCTGCAGCGCGATGGCAACTGGTTCGAGGGCTTCACGGAGGAGCTGCCCGAGGCGGGCAACTACCCCCGCCCGCCGGGCGACTGGATCGTCCGGCTGGATGTCGTGGCTCCCGGCGAGGCCTGCCCCCAGGGCGACGAGCGGCCGCCGGATGTCGACTTCGGGGTGCCCCCGCCGCCCGGCGAGCCGGACGCGGGCGAGCTCGACGCCGAGGTCGTGGACGCCCGCCGCCCACCGCCCCGCGACGCTGCGGTGAGCCGGGACGCGGCGGTGCGCAGCGACGCCACCACCCGCCCGGACGCCACCGAGCAGGGAGACGCCGGTCCCCGCTTCGATGTGGGGCCCCGGGGTGGCGCCTTCGCGCTGCAGCGCATCGTGCCCGCCGCCGGCCCGCCCGACCGCAACGTGGACGTCGTGATCAACGGCAGCGGCTTCCCGTTCGGCGAGGACGTGACCGCGCGGCTGGGCGACGTGCGCCTGCTGGAGGCGGACGTCCGCTCCGACTCGACCCTGACCGCCATCGTCCCCGCCGGCATGGATCCGGGGGTCTATGCGCTGAGCGTGACGCGGGGCGACGGGCAGGAGGCCATCCTCCCCGAGGCGTACCGCGTGCTCGCGCCGGGCGAGCTGGGCGTGGCGTCCATCACCCCGTCCACGGTGCTGGAGGGGAGCGCCGAGGACGTGGAGATCCGCGGCGGTGGCTTCGATGGCGCCACCACGTTCGCCATCGGGCCGCTGCCCGTCGAAGCCATGGTCATCGACGACGGCCTGGCCCGCGGCCGCATCGACGGCGCCCTCGTGGCCGGCACCTACGACGTGGTGGCCCGCCGGGGCAGCGACCAGGCCACCCTGCCGGCCGCCTTCACCGTCCGCCGGCCGGGGGGCGTCGCCAGCGACGACTGCGGCTGCGCCATGAGCGGCCCGGCGCCGCTGCCCTGGGCCCTGCTCACGCTGATCGCCGCCTGGCCGGTTCGACGCCGTCGCCGCCGTTGAGGGCCCTCCTCCTGCCCTGGTGGCTGCTGGCCTGCGAGAGCAGCGTCCCGGCGGCGAGCCCGCCGGCGGACGCCGCGGTCATGGACGCTGCCCTGCGCTGGACGCCGCTCCCGACGCGGCCCTCAGCCGGCTCCTCCATGTGGGCCAGACCGGCGATCCCCGCCCGCCCGACGGGAGCCAGGCGCGTCCCTGGCCGACGCCCGACGAGGCGGCCGCCCAGGCGCGCCCGGGGGACGTCATCTTCCTCCTGCCCGGCCGCCACCCGGCCCTGGCGCGGCTCCCGGCGGGGGTCGAGCTGCTCGGCGCCGGCGCGGACGTCACGACGCTGGCGGGCCCGCTGACCCTGGACGCGCCCGACGCCCGGATCGGCGGCCTTCGCCTGGAGGACGGCGTGCTGGCCGTCCTCGCGCCCGCCACGCTGCACGATCTGGAAGTCACTGGGGCCGCGCAACCACTTGAAACGCATGTGGAAATCCGGGCGGCTGCGCAGCTCTCCGACGTCTGGGTGCGCGACGTCGAGGCCGGCGAAGCGGGCGCCGTGGTCGTCGAGACGCCCGACGCGGTGCGCTGGGAGGGCGGCGGCGTCGCCCAGGTCACCGGCGTCGGGGTGCGGGCCCTCCAGGCCGACCTGACGCTGCGCGGCGTCGACCTCGTCGCGGTCGCCGGCATGGGGGTCCTCGGCGATGGGGGCCGCTACCTCGTCGAGGACGTCCGCTGCCGCGCCACGGCGGGCGCCGGCCTGAGGTTTCTGGAGGCGGACACCACCGTCCGGGGCCTCGTCGTCGAGGACGTCGCCTACGATCCCAGCCAGAACACCGGCTCGGGCCTGGGCATCATCGGGGGCACGGCCGACGTGCAGCAGCTCACCGCCGCCCGGGTCGAGCGCGGCCTGCGGGCCACGCTCGGGGCGGCCGTCACCGGGCGGGGCATCCACGTCGTCGAGGCCCAGAACGACGGCGTCACGGCCCACCAGGAGGCCCGTGTCGACCTGGCCGACGTCGAGGTCGATGGTGCAGGCAACGCGGGCCTGACCGTGAGCGGCGCGACGGCCATCGTCGCAGGCCTGCGGGTAGACGGCGCCCGCCGGGCCGGGGTGTTCGTGGCCGATGGCGAGGCCGTGCTGGGCGCCGTGACCATCGGCCCCGCGCCCGAGCGGGGCGTCACGGCCCTGCGCTCGCGGGTGCAGATCGACGGTCTGGGGGTGCGGGGGGCCGTCGTCGGCGTCCAGCTCACCGAGCCGGCCGGCGAGGCAGGCCATGTACGCCAGGCCCGCTTGACGGCCTGCGGTGACGCGGGCCTCGCCGTCATCGGTCCCGGCCGCGTGGCGCTCGGCGACCTCGAGGTCGTCGGCCTCGTGGGGGGCGCCGATCCGCTCCCGGGCGGCCTCCAGGTCTTCGACGCCGAGATCCAGGTCGAGGGCGTCACCGTCACCGGCGGGGTGGGGGAGGGCATCCACCTCGAGGAGGCCGGAGGCCGCGTCGCGGGTGTCGCGATCGAGGGTCACGGCCCCGGGATCGTCGTGTTCGACCCGGTCGCCGGCCTTCGGCTGGACGGGGTGGAGGTCGTGGGGGCGCGGGGAGCGGGCCTCCTGGTGAGTGGCGGTGATCTGGACGTGGCCGGGGGTCGCTTCGCGGCGAGCCTCGCCGACGCCGCCATCGGATCCGGCGATGGGGTCGCCGTGCTGGCCGCCGCGCTCCGCCTCGCCGACACCGTGGCCGAGGGGAACGAGGGCAGCGGCCTCGCTCTGCTCGGCGGCGCGACCGCCGCCCTGTCCGGGCAGGTCGAGCTGCTCGACAACGGCGCCTATGGCGCCGAGGTGGCCTACGGCTGCCGCCTCGAGGGGCCTTCACGGCCCGGGGAACGCCCGGGTGGCCAGGGGGGCTGCCCCTGAGCGCGGCTCGGCCTCACGCCAGCTCGGCCAGCGCCCGGCTGAGGGCCCGCCTCAGGCGGGCATCGGGAAGCCGCTCAGCAGCACCTGCCCCTCGGGGGTCAGGTGGATCTCCGCGTCCCCGTGGCCTCGGCCTGCCGGGGCAGCGGGCGACCCAGGCACCAGAGACGCTGGTTGGCGGAGCCCCGCCAGCGGCCGCCCGGGCCCGCCCGGGCCTCGAACCGCCCGTCGACCAGCCAGTCCAGCCCGCCAGGAGGGCCGCGCTGCCCGCCGGCGCCGCCGGCCCGTCAGCTCCTCAGCCGGTAGCCCGGAGAACGCCATGCGGGATCCTGCCGGCCAGGCGGCAGCCAGACCCGCCACCACCTCGGCCAGCCCGGCGGCCTGCTGGAAGGGCTCGCCCCCCGAGAAGGTCACCCCCGCCGTCTGCGGCGTCCGCGCGGCCAGGATGCGCTCCACCAGCGCCGACGCTGCCAGTCGCTCGCCCGCGGCGGCCGGGTGGGTGCCGGGGTTGAAGCAGCCGGGGCAGGCCAGGCTGCAGCCCTGCACCCAGACCACCACCCGCCGCCCGGGCCCGTTCACGGATGAATCTTCCATGAATCCAGCAAGATAGACGTCCAAGCGCGCTGCCCTCCGCGGCCCCCGCCCAGGAAATCTCAACTTTTTCTGCGACACGGGCCGCCACTGACCGAAGGAATGGTACCGCGATGGGCGCGGGCACCGACACCGGGGTGGATCATGGAGAACCGAAGCGATGGGCTGGGCATGGCAGGAGCGAGCGAGGTGATGGTCGGGTTGCGGCAGCGCATCCAGCGGCTGGCCCGGACGGAGGGCGCCGTCCTCATCACGGGGGAGACCGGGGTGGGCAAGGAGCTGGCGGCGCGGGCCGTCCACGCTGCCTCGGCGCGCAGCGGGGGCCCGTGGGTGCCCCTCAACTGTGCGGCGATCCCCCGGGACCTGATCGAGGCCGAGCTCTTCGGCACGGCCGCCGGGGCCTTCACCGGCGCGCAGCCCCGCCAGGGGCTCATCCGCCGGGCCCACCGGGGCACGCTCTTCCTCGACGAGATCGGCGATCTGCCGCTGGCGGCCCAGGCCGCGCTGCTGCGGGTGCTGGAGACCCGGATGGTCCGGCCTCTGGGTGCCGATCGGGCGGATCCCGTCGACTTCCGGCTGGTCTCGGCCACCCACCGCGACCTGACCCGCCTGGCGCGGCGGGAGGCCTTCCGCCTCGACCTCTACCACCGGATCAGCACGCACGGCGTGGACGTCCCGCCCCTCCGGGCGCGGCTGGACGACCTGCCCGCGCTCGCCCGGGCCGTGGCCGGGCCGGGCAGCGAGCGCCTCACCGCCGACGCCTGGCGGGCCCTGGCCGGCTACCACTGGCCCGGCAACATCCGGGAGCTGCGCAACGTGCTCCTGCGCACCCTGGCCCTCACGGATGGCCCGATCGGCGCCGCAGCCCTCGACCTGGGACCGGTGCCCCGCCCGAGCGGCCCCATCAGCCGCAGCACCAGCCGCAGCCTGCGGGTGCGCACCGTCCGGTCCGTCCGCGCGGAGGTGGCCGCCCACGGGGGCAACGTCCGCGCGGCGGCGCGCACGCTGGGGATCAGCCCCACCACCGTCTACCGCTACCTGGCGCTGGAGGGCGAGCGGGCCTGATCGAGCCGCGCCGTCAGCCCATCATGTCCATCGGGGAGCCGATCATCCACGCGCCGCCGTCTACGACGAGCACCGCCCCGGTCATGTAGCGGGCCGCGTCGCTGGCGAGGAAGAGCGCGGCTTCGCCGATGTCCTCGACCGTGCCGAACCGCTGGAGCGGGATGCGGCGGCGCAGCTTCTCCCCCATGCCCGGCGGCAGCAGCCGCTTCATGCCCTCGGTGTCGCCAATGGGTCCGGGGGCCAGGGCGTTGACCCGGATGCCGGACGGCCCCCACTCGAAGGCCAGGTGCCGCGTGAGGGCGTCGATGGCGGCCTTCGCCGCGCCGGCGTGGGCCTGGAGGGGGACGCCGGTGTAGTGCAAGGTCGCGGAAACATTGATGATCGTCCCGCCATTGCGCTTCATCCAGGCGTCGAAGGCGGCCCGGCAGGCGTTGAACGTGCCCACGGTGTCGATCTCGAGCACCGTGCGAAATGCGTTGCAGGAGAGGCTCGCCGCGGGGGCGAGGAAGCGTCGGCGGCGCCACAGACCAGCACGTCCAGTCGGCCCAGCGCCTCCACCGTGCGGCGGGCGACGGTGCCGATGGCGTCGGCGTCGCGGACGTCCGCGGCCAGGGCGAGGCACTGGCGGCCCGTCTCGGCGATCAGCTCGGCCGCGGCCGCCTCCAGGCGCTCGGCGCTGCGGCTGGTGATGACGACGTTGGCGCCGTGAGCCATGAGCGCCCGGGCGATGCCTTTGCAGATGCCGGAGCCGCCCCCGGTGACGAGGGCGACCTGCCCCTGGAGGAGGTCGGTGCGGAAGCTGCTCATGATGGTGCTCGTGATGGGTCTCTCGGCGATCAGCCCAGCCAGGCGATGCCGTCGATCTCGACCAGGACGTCGCGCGGGAGGCGGCTGACCTCGACGCAGGCGCGGGCCGGCGGGGGGTCGGGCATGAAGCGGCCATACACAGCGTTGACCGCTGAGAAGTCCGCGAGATCTTTAAGGAAGATGGTGCAGCGCACGAGCTGGTGGAAGCCCGCCCCGGCCGCAGACAGGACGGCGCCGAGGTTGGCCATGACCTGCTCCGCCTGCTCGGCCGCCGTGGCACCGCGCACCTCGCCGGTGGCGGGATCGAGCGCGATCTGGCCGCTCAACCAGAGCAGGTCACCGGCGCGGATGGCCTGGGAGTAGGGGCCGATGGCCGCCGGCGCGGCGGCCGTGGCCACGGCGGCGCGGTTCACCAGAGGCCTGCGGTGCGGATGCTGTCGGCCCGGTGCGAGCCCGACTTCTCCTGGTGGCGAGCGACCTGGCGACCGATCTTGCCGAGGGCGTCGTGGGCGGCCTTGAAGAGGTCATCGGCGGTGGAGGTGGCGTTGTACTCGTGCTGGGCGGTGAAGTGGATGCCCACCGAGAACTGGTTGTTGGGCTCCTCGGCACAGGTGACGCGCGCGAAGACAGGCAGGCCCAGGCGCGACTCGTACTTCTCGACCCCGCGCTCCACGAGATCCTTGAAGGAATCCGACAGCGAGAGATCCTTGCCGACGAACTCGATGTTCATGCATCACTCCTCCCGGTCGCGCTGGCGACCGGCTGGCTGGTACCCAGGGCGCTCTGGCCCGGACGGACAGTGAGAATTCCCGGCCGCGGAGGTAGAACCGTGCGGGCACGCGACGCATGCCCGAGGTCGGAGCCGGGGGACGTTGAGCGAGGGGAGGGAGCGGTGGAGAGAGCGTCGAAGCCGACTGCCTGGACCACGCTGTACCCCTCGACGGGGGGCATCGAAAATCCCCCCACGATCCCAAGGTAACCCCTCCGTTCTGTGGCGACAAGGGGCCAGACCGCTGACCTCCTCGTGCCTAGAACACCGCCAGGGCGACGAGGTAGATGGGCGCGACGAGCAGCATGAGAGCGGCAGAATATCCAATGATCTGGCGGGCTTTGAGCCCGGTGAGCGCCAGCAGCGGCAGCGCCCAGAAGGGCTGCAGCATGTTGGTCCAGCCGTCGCCATCGGCAAAGGCGAGGACAGCCTTGCCGGGATCCACGCCGAGGGGCCTGCGCTCTGCGTCACGATCGTCCCCTGCACCCCCCACTGTCCTCCGCCCGACGGGACGAAGAGGTTCACGAAGCCCGCGGCGAGGAGGTCCGGGGACCGTGGCCTCGTCGGCCCGGCCACCCCGACGAAGGCTTCCGCGAACACCCCTGACCAGCCGATCGATCATCAGGCCCATGATGCCGGCGTGACGGGAACTGGAGGATGCCAGCGCACCCGGCGGTGGCGCGGGCGATGGCGCGCCACGTAGCTGGCCGGGCTGCGGTGCGAGCAGCAGACCCAGGGCGAAGAGCAGTTGATGGCGTTGACGTCGGCCCGATCAGACCCCAGGCGCGCCAGGTAGCGACCCAGGTAGGCGAGGGCGGCAGGCCCTGGCGGCAGGAGAGCAGCGGCGAGTGCTCGGAGGAACGCCGCCGGGCCGCCTCCGGTGGGAACCGGCTCGACCGGCTCATCCGCCGCCACGAGCGCCGGATCAAACGGGACGCGCTCGGCCTCGGGCGGGGCCATCCGGGCGAGCAGCAGCGGCACGGCCACGAGCAGGAGGCGGGGCCAGGGTTGAGGGCTGAAGATGGTGGCGCCGAGGGGATGGTCTCGTGCCGGCGCCGGGCAGCAGCTCTGCGACGTCCTTCGCCTGGGTCACCTTCAGAGGGCCGTCCCCGACAACCCACCATGCCAGACCATCAACCCGGCGCAGCCCGCCGCACCAGGAGGGTAGTGAACCGGCACGCCGCGCTCCCGGGCCGAGCAGGCCGCCGCGGCGGGCGGCCCCGACGATCAGGCCGAGCCCCCAGCTGATCCAGGCCGCCAGCATGGCGGATCACCGCGGTCACCGCGATTGCGCCGCCATTCGTCCGCGGCAGGCGCGCGAGGCGCCCAATGAGCCGCCGCACCGGCGCGCTGTCGGCGAGGGCAAGCCGGTCACGAGGATGAGACACATCTGCATCGCGAAGGCCAGCAGGCGCCACACGCCCGACTCGGCCGGCGTGACCTCCTCGCCGGCCAGGCGGCCCCCCCCACTGGCCCAGCAGGTCCAGCCAGCGAGCCGGCAGTCTGGCGCAGGCCAGCACAAGGTCAGCAAGGTCAGGAGCAGCGCGATGACGAACGGATCAGGCACGAACCGCTCCGAGGAAGCAGCTCAGCACCCGACCGAGGCCACGGATCACGACCCGGACCCGACCAGGCCCAGCTGCGTTGAAGTAGATCAGCCCGACGGCCACCAGCCCATAGAGCGCCACCACCGCCTGAACCCCGCGATCCGTCAGCACGATCTCGGTGGGCGAGCCACCCTTCTGCTCGATGTGGACGAGGTAGAGGTATGGAAGACCCCAAAGAGGACGAGCGGCACGGTCAGCACCAGCCCGTCCGTCCCGAGGCGCGCGATCACGCGGGGATCAATGGTGTAGAGGAGCGTAGCTCATCACCGTCATCGAAGCCAGCGCGCCGTCATCTTGTCGATGAACGGCGTGGAGTACCGCGCCAGGATGCCGCGGTGCGCGGCGGCGTCCTCGCCCAGGCTCTCGAGCTCGTGGCGGCGTTTGCAGAACGCGAGGAACAAAGGCGATGAAGAACGTGCAGATGAGCAACCACGGGCTGATGCCCACGTCGATGGCGAACGCTGACGGTGACCCGCAGCAGGAAGCCCAGGGCGATGATGAACACATCGAGCAGCACCACGTGCTTGAGGCGCAGCGAATGCGACAGGTTCATCACCCGTAGACCGCCACCGTCACGCCCGTCGCGACCGACAGGCTGAACGCCAGCGCCCCGGGCATGAAGGCACCGCCGACATGCCGATGGCGGTCGAGCGCTTCACCTTCGGCCGCGATGGGGCGCTTCTGCTTCTTCAGGTGCAGCCGGTCGCGGGCGTAGTCGGCAACGTCGTTGATCAGATGGCGCTCGCCAGCAGGCTGAATGCCGCAAAGGCCAGCAGGCTGCGGAGCACGAGATCGGGTCCGGTCAAGCTGCGGGAGAAGATCGGGGCAGCGAAGACGAAGACGTTTCTTCACCCACTGGTGAGGCCGCAGCGCGCAAGTGGTGCATGCGGCGTGACTACCGGCCAGGCCAGCGCCGTGAATCCGGGCCGCAGGAAAAACACGCCGCTGGCGCGCCCTCTGGGCCCTACCGGGTTCTTCAGCGACTGGGTGCAATCGTCCAGAACGGGGTTGAAACTCCTCGGGAGGATGGCGCGAGGTTGCGACGGGGTTTCTCGGCTGGAGGGTGCAAACGTTGGGTGGGGCTGTACGGGGAAGGCCCCGTTGGGGGCAGGCGGTCTCGGTGAGGCGGGCAGGGTGCTGGGGGCGAGGGAGAAGCGTGCGCGTCGTGGGCGCGATCGCCGCCGGGGTGGTTGGGGGGCGTGCGGGAGGCACGGGGCTCCCGTTGCACCCGCCCTGGGGCTTGCCGCTGCTGGATCAGGCTGGGCGCCGTGCGGGTCAGCCGCTCTCGGCCAGCTCCCTGAGCTTCTTCCGCGCATGCGACGGCGGAATCGTGTTCGCCGGGAACGGGATCAGCGGCAACGTCGGGTCCGCCAGCCACTTCCAGTAGGCGATGTGCGCCGTCGTGTAGGCGTCCTTGAGCTCGGCGTGGAGCTTGCGCCACTCCTCCTGGTGCTCGGGCGGCCCATGCACCACCGGCGCGGGGCTTCGGTCGCGCTCCTTCGGCCGCGTCGCATCGGGTCCACCTTCCGCACCGCCTCGGGTCGGGCACCGGCAGGCCCGCCTTCTTGCGCCGCGGGCGGGCTTCGGCGGCGATGCCGTCGGCCAGCTGCCACATCAGCGCCCGGTGCTCCTTCTCCGTCAAGATCGCCCAGGCCCGGCAGGCGGTCACGATGCGGTCGTCTCTTCCCGCCGGCCGTCGGCGTGGACGAAGACGCCGTGCAGCTTCTCGCCCGCAACAAGGCCGGGTTGGAGCAGGCGAAGACGTCTCGTCCGCCGGGTGGCGCGACTTCATCGCCGCCGTGCCCTGGCCCATGACCTGCAATAGTCAGGGCCTTCTCCAGCGTCTCGTGATCTGGATCATGCCAGGGACCAGCGCACTCGGTCGTGGAACTTGTTGATTCGCCTGGCGATCTCGCGGTTGACCCACTCGATGCTCTTGTGGACCAGCGTGTCCACGCCGATGAGCCAGTGCAGGTGGTTGGACGCGAAGAAAGTAGCCGTAGGGTCGAAGTCGAAGCCCGAAGCCGCCTCCTCGTGGCAACGCGCCTGGGCGCGGCCGATGATGCCGTTGAGGATGGCGACGACGACCTCCAGCGGGACGAAGAGGAAGAGGTCGTTGGAGGTCTTCGAGGTGACTTCGGAGACGAGCACCAGCGAGCCGGGGGCTGTAGAGCAGCCGGTCAGGCACCTGGATGATGAGCGTGTCGGCCATGGGAGAGTCCTCCGCGTGGTGGGGGGCCTCTCGATCCATCGGTCAGTCGCGGCGCGTGTCGCAGAAAAAGTCGAAAAAAGTGCCTGCGGGGTCTCGCGGGGGCGGGTCGGCCCCGCGTGGGGGAGAAAAATCCATGCGTGCGCTCCGGTATCGCAAAATCCCTTGCGCGGCCGCCGGGCGGGCGATATAAAACCGTCCGCTCGCCGTTGGCGAGTCCGCGGGCGATTAACTCAGCGGAAGAGTGCTTCCTTCACACGGAAGAAGTCACTGGTTCAAATCCAGTATCGCCCACCACGAAAGCCCCGACCGGTTCCGGTCGGGGCTTTTTCGTTTTCATCGCGCGTTTTGCTCGGCATCCTGCGCTCATGAGCTCCCTCAAGGATCAGCTGCTCAAGCTCGGCCTCGTCAGCGAGAAGCAGGCGCGCCAGTCCGCCCACGAGCAGCGCGTGAAGAAGAAGTCCCAGGGCCGCGATGGCGCCGTCGCCGAGCGCGAGCAGCGCCAGCAGCAGGCCGAGCAGGCGCAGCAGGCTCGCCGTGACCAGGATCGCGATCGCGAGCGTGCGCGCCAGGCACGCCTGGACGCCCGCGCCCTCATCCACCAGATCAACGACGTGGTGGAGGGGGGCAGGCTGGATGGGCGGACGAACGGAAGTCGTCGATTCTACTACGAAAGTCGCGATGGGCGCGTTCCGCTCCTCGAGCTGTCCGACGGGGCCTTCGATGACCTCATCGCCGGGCGTGCGGCCGTCGCCGAGTCGCCCCGCGGCGACGCGCGGCTGATCACGGCGGAGGCGGCGCGCAAGGTCGCTGCCCTGGACCGGGTCTGGCTGCGGGTCTGGAACGGCGAGAGCTAGCTGCCAGTCATGCTATCATCGGCGCGCTTCCCGGCCCCGGAGCGTGCATGTCATCCCCCATCGCCATCGAGCGCGCTCAGACCTTCCTGGTCCTGAGCATCGTCGTCACCGTCGTCCTGTACCTGGTGCCCTACGGCCACACCATCGGCTATCCACTGGTGCTGCTGTCCACCCTCGCTCACGAGCTCGGGCATGGCATCGCCGCGATGCTGGTCGGGGGGACGTTCGACCGCTTCGAGATGTGGACCGATGGCTCGGGGGTGGCGCACTGGTACGGAGACGTAGGCCGCCTCGGGCGAGCGTTCGTCTCGGCGGGTGGGCTGGTGGGGCCGGCGGTGGCTGCGGCCGTCGGCTTCTGGCTGGCGCGGGGTGAGAAGAGCGCTCGCGTCGGCCTCATCGTCCTGGGAGTCGGCCTCGTGGTCGCCGAGATTCTGGTGGTCCGGGGTCCGTTCGGGATGGTGTTCGTCGCTGCGTTGGCTGCGCTCTGCTTCGCCCTCGCCTACAAGGTCCGGCCGTGGATCGGGCAGGTGACCGTCGGCTTCATCGCGGTCCAGCTCGCCCTGAGCGTCTTCAGCCGGGGGGACTACCTCTTCACGGCGACCGCCCAGACGAGCAAGGGTCCCATGCCGTCCGATGTGGCGCAGATGGCCGACGCCCTCTGGCTGCCCTACTGGTTCTGGGGCGCGCTCTGCGGCCTGCTCTCGGTCGCCGTCATCTTGCTGGGCCTGCGGGCCTTCTTCAGGAAGACCACGAAGGCTTGAGCGGCCGGGGCCGCCGCTCGGCGAGCACGGCGGCCAGCACCGCGAGCGCGGCGCGCCGGTCCAGGCCGAGCAGCAGGTCGGCCTCGGTGGCTTCGTGGTTGAGGCCCATCGTCATGAGCGTCGCCCGGCTGATGGGGCAGGGCAGGTCGCCCTTGTAGATCAGGCGGACGAGGCCCTCGAGCTGGGCCGTCGACAGGTTGATCAGGCCATCGGCGGCCATGTTTGACCTCCCACGCTGGCGGCGAAGAGGAGCTGGGCGGCGTAGTAGGCCGGCAGCCCCCAGAGTCGATTGCCGAAGCCGGCACCGGCAAAGCGGTCGAGGGCGACCGACACGTCCGACAGCCAGAAGAGCACCGCGCCCACCGGCACCAGCCAGGGCGCGCCCGCCCCGTAGGCGCCGGCGGCCAGGGCCACCATCACCGTGATGACCGCCATGTACGCGATGACCGGCCGCTGGAGCTTTGCGGGCACCTTCGGCGCGAGCCAGCGGTGGAAGAGCGCCGCGGCGACGGCCAGCGGGACGCCGAGGGCCACCCAGGGCCAGGCCACGCCGGCCACCAGGAAGGCGGCGCCGAAGGCCACATGTCCCAGCAGGAACGCCACCAGCCCGGCCAGAAAAGCCTTGCGATTCCGGGGGATGAGCAAGACGTCGCCCCAGAAGGAGAGGACCAGCGCCGCCAGCACCACCTGCCCGTAGGCCGATCCCGTCGCGCCGGTCAGGCAGGCCGCCGCCAGGAAGCCGGCGGACGCCAGGGGCTTGCACACCCACTTGATGCGGCGATCGTCGCGCGCCTCGCCGACGAGCGTGCCGGCCAGGCAGGCGACGGTGAAGAGGGTGGCGGGCAGCATGGCTTCCCCTGGGGACCGTGACGGGGGAGGATACCCCCGAAGCACTGGCCGGGAGCACCCCCATGTCCGCCTTTGTTGCCGGGGCCACTGGCCTCACGGGCCGCGCCGTCGTCGCCGCGCTGCGGCAGCGGGGCGTCGCGACGCGCGCCCACGTCCGCCCCGACTCGAGCCGCCTGGCGGACTGGCAGGCGCGCTTCGGCGCCCTGGGCGCCGAGGTGGACGTGACGCCCTGGACGCTGGAGGCGATGACGGCGACGTTCCGGGCTCACCCGCCTACGCTGCTCTTCGGCCTGCTCGGCACCACCCGCAAGCGCATGCAGGCCGAGGAGGCCAGCTACGAGACGGTCGACTTCGGGCTCACGGTGCTGCTCGCCGACGCTGCCGTTGCGGCGGGGGTGCGGCCACGGTTCGTCTATTTGAGCTCCCAGGGCGTGAAGGATGGCCAGACGAGCGGCTACCTGGGCGCCCGCGCGCGCGTCGAGGCCCACCTGCGGGCCAGCGGCCTGCCGTGGACGTTCGCCCGGCCGTCCTTCATCCTCGGCGACCGCGACGAGGCCCGGCCGGGGGAGCGCATCGGGGCCTCGGTGGCCGATGGCCTGCTGGCGGTCGCCCGGGTCTTCGGGGGGCGCAAGCTGGCGGAGCGCTACGGCTCCAACGACAACGAGACGCTGGCCCGGGGCCTCGTGCGGGTGGGCCTCGATCCGGCCTTCGAGGGGCGCATCGCCGAGGGCGCGGATCTGCGGTGAGGGCTCTCGTCCTCGCGCTGCTGCTGCTCGGCTGTGACGGGGCCCGCCTCGCCGCGGGCGGTGGGCTTGATGGGACCGTCGTGGATGCGGGAGACGGGGATACACGGCCCGTGAGAGACGGGGCTGGCTTCATCCCGGATTCTTATTTAGATCAGGGGGTTGACGCGTTTGGTGCGCCCGACGCCGGCGTGGCACCCGACGCTGGCATGGCGCCCGACGTCTCGCTCCCGCCCGACGCTTCCGTCCCGCCGGCTGGCGACGGCTGCGGCCGTGACCCGGGGGCCAACGACCGCACCTGGACGCTGACGCACCAGGGCCGCGAGCGGCGCTTCCGGGTCCACGTCCCCGCGGGCTACGACCGCACGCGCCCCACCGACGTCGTTCTCGACTTCCATGGCCGGGGCGTGAGCCCCGAGCTCCACCTGCTGCAGAACGGCATGCTCGCCGCCGCCGACCGGCGCGGCTTCATCGCGGTCCACCCCACGGGCGACGCCAGCGACCTGACCTGGAACGCTGGCGTCTGCTGCGGCGCCGCGATGACCAGCGGCGCCGACGACGTGGGCTTCGTCGCGGCGATGGTCGACGAGCTGGCGGCGGCCCTCTGCGTCGATCGCGTCTTCGCGACGGGCCTGTCCAACGGGGGCTTCTTCGCCCACCGGCTGGCCTGCGACCGCGCCGACCTCGTCGAGGGCATCGCCCCGGTGGCGGGCACGCTCGGGGTCCTCTGCCAGCCGAGCCGCCCCGTCCCCGTCCTGCACTTCCACGGCACTGGCGACCAGGTGGTGCCCTACGAAGGCTTCTTCGGCTTCGTGTCGGTGGCCGAGACCATGGCCGCCTGGGCCCGGGCCAACGGCTGCCGGGACGCGCGCGACGCGGTGTTCACCCAGGGCGATGTGCGGTGCGAGGCCTGGCAGGGCTGCGCGGCCCCGGTCGTGCTGTGCACCGTCGAGGGCGGCGGCCACACCTGGCCGGGCGGCAGGGCTGCAGATGCCGTCACGGCACGCCTCGCCGGGCGGGCGGGCCGAGGTCGCCACAGGCCCGGGCGCACAGGCCCTCCTCGCCGCAGGTGTCCTCGGGCACCACCAGATCGGCCGCCTCGTCGATGCGGCCGTCGCAGTCGTCGTCGAGCCCGTTGCAGTACTCCCGGATCTGGGCGCTGGCGCGGGCCTGGCAGGCGTACTCGCAGCCATCGACGTCGGGATCGAGGTCGGTGAACCCGGGCCGGCAGGTGGCCTGACGAGCCCTCGACGCAGACGGCGTCGGCGTTGGCCGGCCGGGGTTGCGATCGCAGCCGCCGCAGTGATCCGGGTCGGTCTGGGATCGAAGCCCTCGTCGACGGCGCCATCACAGTCGTTGTCCTGGTCGTCGCCAGATCTCGCGCCCCCGGCGGTGATGACGCAGTCGGACTCGCAGCCGTCGGCCAGCTCGCCGTTGTAGTCGCCCTGAAGCCCTGGGCGCAGCCGATGATGACGCAGTCGCCGGCCAGGCGGAGCAGGGTGGCGCGGGGGGGCGCGATGCACACGTCGCAGGCCCCGCAGTTCTCGGGGTCTTCCAGCGAAGTCTTTGGAGATCGGGATCTTCGGCGTCGATGAGGCCGTCGCAGTCGTCGTCGATCGTGTTGCAGATCTCGGGGCTCGGGCGCGGCTGCAGCCGGTACGCGCATCGAGGGTGCGGGCGTCGAAGACGGCAGGTCGGGAGGGGCGCGGCGTCGAGGCGCTCTTCGAGCAGGCCCCCGTCGTCGTCGCAGGCCAGGAGGGCCAGCGTCGCGAGGGCAATGGTTCGCCGGCGCCGCAGCGCGACGAGCCCAGCAGGACGAGCACCACGCCGCCAGGCCGCCGCCCGGCGCGCCCGCCACAACAGCCGTCGCCGCGCTCCTACCGCCGGCGGAGGGCGCGGGACCGCGGTCCAGGGCCGGGCCGCCATCGACCGTCCGGCGCGCTGGCGTCGGGCGCCCCGGCGTCGGGGACGTCGCCTGCGTCGGGGGCCGGGCGTCGCTGCGGACCCGGGAGGCACGCCAGGGTGTCGTCCATGCAGCTGCCGTCCCGGCGGTGGGTGCCGGCGAGGGCACTGGATCACGGCGCAGGCGGCGTCGGGTGAGCAGGTGCCATCGGCGCGGGCCATGCCGACGGGGCGGGGGACGCCGAAGCAGGGATCCCGGGCGCACAGGCCGTCGCTGGCGTCGCACCGCTCTCCCTGGAGGCACCGCCCCCGCAGGCGTCGGGGACGCAGGCGCCGTCTTCGCGGCGCAGATCGGGGCCGCAGGCTAGCGGCAGGCCGCTGACGCAGGCGCCCTCCCGGCAGAAGGCCCCCTCATCGCACACCACGCCCGCGCAGGAAATCCCGGGCTGGCAGGCGTCGGCCAGGCAGCGCTCCCCGCCGGGCAGCCTGTGTGCCGACGTCGCCGGGACGCAGGCGCCCAGGTCGCAGCCCTCGCCGTCGGCGCAGGCGACGTCGGCGCAGGGATCCACGCACCGGCAGGTCTCGACGTCGCAGCGCTGGCCGACGCCGCAGTCGATCCCGGCGCAGGGTTCCAGGTGGCAGTAGTCGGCCCCCGGGTAGACGGTGCAGCAGGCGAAGCCGCTGCACTCGCCACTCTGGTCGCAGCGCTGGACGCACTCGCCCGCGAAGCTGGAAGCCGCCGGGGGCGGGCGTCTCGTCGATGCGGCCATCGCAGTTCGTCCTGGCCGTTGCACGACTCCGGCGGGGAATTGGGGCCGCAGCGGCCGCACGCGTTGAGGACTCGTCGGCGCTGCCGTCGCAGTCGTTGTCGCGGCCGTCGCAGATCTCGTCGCTGGGGCCGATGGCCTCCTCGCAGGCCGCCAGCCAGCCATCGAGCGCGCAGGCCTCCGGGTCGGCGCAGGCGCCGGGATCGCAGCGACGGCGACCCACCCGGCACTCTCGACGTCTCGATTTCCCTTGCCGGTCCGCAGGGTTGCTCGACCTCATCGGTGGCGCCGTCGCAGTCGTCGTCGGCGCCGTTGCAGGCACGTCGGTGGGCGAGACGCCGTCGCAGTCGCGCCAGATGCCCGCCACGCAGCGCTCGACCCCGGGTCGGCGAGCGCCCAGCTCCCGGCCGCAGGGGCGGGTGAGGGGGGCGTCCTCGCCGGGCAGGTTGTCGACGCGGCCGTCGCGGTCGTCGTCGAGGTTGTTGCAGACCTCCGGCTGTACCCCGGCGCAGCCGCCGCAGGCGTTGGCGACCTCCTCGTCCCACCGCGCCGTCGCAGTCGTCGTCGGCCCCGTTGCAGATCTCCGCCGGCACCACACAGCGGCCGCAAGCGTTGAGCGCGCCCTCGTCCACCCCGGCCGTCGCAGTCCTGGTCGACGCCGTCGCAGGCCTCCTCCGGCGCGGGGCCGCAGCCCCCGCAGGCGTTGAGCACCCCCTCGTCGGCGCGGCCGTCGCGGTCGTCGTCCACCCCGTTGCACGCCTCCACGAGGATGGCGTCCTGCAGGATGCGGTTGAAGGCGAGCCGCAACCCTGGAGATCGTCGGCCTGGTAGGGCGGCCCGCGGATGAGGATCGGGCCGGCCCCGATCGTCGACAGCGGTGCCGCCGGCCCGCGCCAGGACGCCGAGCAGGCCCACGTCCTGCTGGCCCACCGAGAAGGCCACGACGTAGGTGCGCACGCCGAGCGCCTGGAGGGCGGCCGCCCGGGCCGCAGAGCGCCGCCTCGCGCTCGCCGGGCGCCACGCAAGCTCGCCGCCGTCGGTGAGGAGCACCGCGTAGGGCCAGCGGTCGGCGCGGGGATCGGCGGCGATGATGTTGCCCAGGTACTCGGCGTAGGCGCAGGGTCTCCACCACGAGGGTCGGGCCGTCGGCCCTGGCTCCTTGTTTCTCGGGTAGTTTTCGGCGTGGTCCATCCCTGGAGGGGCGGCCCCCTCGTCCTGGGCGAAGGGGACGATGAGGCTGGCGGCGTTGACCGCGTCGGCGTCTCGCGCAGCCGGCCCGTGCACTCGCCAGCGTAGTTGAGCGGGTTCTGGGCGAGGCCGGCGTAGGTGTTGTTCTGCCGGCCGTCGAGGGCGCCGCGGTTGATGCCCGCCGCCTCGACCTGGGGGTAGCGCATCAGCGCGAACTCGACCTCGGAGGTGGTCTCGACCAGCGCCGAGACCGCGTTCTTGGCCACGAAGAGGCGGCTGGTGTTGCCATCGCCCGGGTACTCCCGCGAGCCGTCGCCGCCGGTCGGGTTGCCGGTCTGGACGTCGACGCCCATGGAGCCGGATGTGTCGAACAGGAACAGGACCCGCGGGCGGGTGTCCTGGGCGGCGGCCGGTGCTGCGAGGAGCAGGAACAAGAAGACTGTACGCATGCAGTGAGAGTACCAGCATGCCCCGGACGAGCGCAGTCCGCATGATGGTTGCGACGACCCCGCTCCGGGTGTGATAGTCGCCCACATCAGCCGTGATGGGAGAGCGGAATGAAGCACTGGTTGCTGGGCGCGGGCGTGGCGCTCGCGATGGTCGGATGTGACTCGGGGGGGAGCGACGGCGCGGCGGGTGGTGCCGGCGGCGCGGGCGGCAGCGGGGGCGAGGCGGGGCCGACCTGGCACCAGGACGTCGCGCCGCTGCTGGCCGAGAAGTGCGCGGGCTGCCACCACGCAGGGGGGATCGCGCCCTTCGCCCTGGACGACTTCGCCCAGGCCAGCATGCTGGTGCCGCTGCTCGTGAGCACGGTCGAGGCGGGCCGCATGCCGCCCTGGGGCGCGCAGGAGACCGAGGAGTGTCAGCCGCGTCCGTTCAAGGACGACCTGCGGCT
Source organism: bacterium (assembly GCA_041389985.1). Classification (GTDB taxonomy): domain Bacteria; phylum Myxococcota_A; class Bradymonadia; order UBA7976; family UBA1532; genus JACKDP01. Next base: position 137,699 of record JAWKQS010000003.1, on the reverse strand, counting down.
CACGCCGGCTCAGCTCGATCTGTTGAAGGCGTGGCAGGCGGCAGGCACCCCCGAGGGGGACGCGGCCTCGGCGGCGCCCATCCCGGCCCGCAGCCTGGATGCCCTGGCGAACCCGAGCCTCACGATGACCCCGCGGGTGCCGTTCGTGACCGAGGGCGTCCAGGACCAGTTTCGCTGCTTCGTGCTGGACCCCGGGTTCACCGAGGACGTCCACGTCAACGGCGCGCACTTCCTGGCCGGCAACCCGCTGGTCGTCCACCATGCGCTGCTGTATGTGACCGAAGATGTTGAGGAAATCGCTCGCATGGACGATGGCGACGGCGGCTATGACTGCTTCGGTGGTCCGGCGGTCGGCGCCCAGCTCGTGGCGGCGTGGGCGCCCGGGGGCATCCCCATGGAGTTCCCGGCCAACGCGGGCATGCCCATCTCGGCGGGCGCGAAGTTCGTGATGCAGATCCACTACCACCCCACGGGCATGAGCGCGGAGGAGGACGCCACCTCCGTGCAGCTCCGGCTGACCGACGGCCCCCCCGAGTACCTGGCGGTCTCGGCCCTCATTGGCAACTTCAGCCGCGCCGACGACAGCGGTGACGGCCTGCTGCCCGGGCCCGAGGATCCCGGCGCGCCGGCCTTCGTCGTGCCCGCGGGCGCCCGCGGCCATGTGGAGCGCATGCGCTTCACGGTGCCGGGCGAGCTGGACGGCCGACCCTTCCCGGGCATGTTCATCCACAGCATCGCCAGCCACATGCACTACGTCGGCACCGACATGCGCATCGAGCTGACTCGCCCCGAGGCCGTCCCCCCGTGCGAGGTGCCGGAGCTGGACGCGCTCGAGGCCTGCATGACCGAGAAGTGCCCCGGCCAGGTCGGGGCGGGCTCGGTGGCCTGCGCCCAGAGCGAGTGCGCCGAGGCCGTCGAGGGGCTGTCGGGTGTGTGCGGCGAGTGCCTGGTGGCCCAGGTCCGCGCCGGCGCGGCGGATGTGTACGCGGGCTGTCGCGTGCCGCCGGCGCCGCCGGGGCAGTACGGCACCATCCCGGAGCAGCCGGCCGACGAGTGCCTGCTGCAGACGCCCGCCTGGGACTTCTCCTGGCAGCGCTTCTACGCCTACGACGCGCCCATCGACCAGCTGCCCTTCGTGCAGGCCGGCGATGTGTTCGAGTGGCGGTGCACCTATGACAACTCGATGGACAACCCGTTTGTGCGGGAGGCCCTCCGCCAGCAGGGGCTCGATGCCCCGCACGACGTCTCGCTCGGGGAGGAGACCCTGGACGAGATGTGCCTGATGGCGCTGACGCTCCTGTACAAGTGGGAGTAGAGAAGCACCTGTTTCCGCTGCTCTTTCGCTCGCTGGCTGCGGCGAGCCTGCGGCGGGCGGGGCAGACTGCGCGGCCACCCCGCTGGTCCGGGCCGATGCATGGCGGCTGGCTGAAGCGATCGAGGATCCCTTCGCCGATCACCGTCCGGCCGAGCCGGTGTGTCCAGCCTGGGGGCGGCGGGCCGAGGGCGAGTCCTTCGAGGTGGACACGGGCGAGTGCGCCTACGCGACGCTGATCCAGCCTCTGCCGGTGGCGGTGCGGGCCGGGGACACGCTCTCGGCGACCATCGCCTGGTTCGATCTGGTGGCCGAGGCCCCGCCGAGGCCCACGTCGCCCTCGGCCTGGGCGACGACACCCTGTGGCAGGCCACGGTGCCCATCCCATCGGCGGCGCGGGTCGAGGCCGTCGAGGTCGCGCTGCCGGCGAGCCACCCCGCCGGGGCGCCGGTCGTGTTCCACGTCCACAACCACGGCGCGAACAGCTGGTTCATCACCCAGGTCGAGGTGACCCCGGCCTGCGCCGTGGTCGGCGGCCCCTACGAGTGACCGTCGGCCCCTCGTGGGGGGCCCAGGGAGCGCCAGGTGAAGCCGCGGGCGATGACGTCGATGCGCCGGTCGTGGCCGGCGAAGACGAAGTGGCGCAGGCCCCGCACGCCGAGCGCCTTGAGCCAGGCCGAGTCCTCCACCTCGTAGACGTCGGGCAGCGGGTGCAGGCCCTCGGCAGCGGCCAGGGCGTCCAGCCGCGCGAACCACTCGGCCTGTGCTTCGCCGGGCCGCTGGGCCCCCGGGACCCCCGACCAGTCGAAGCGCGTGGCCGGGAGCGGGTCGCGGCCGTCGTGTGGCGCGACGAGGGCCCAGCCGCTGCCCACGAAGCAGACCTCCACCGCCTCCAGGCGGCCATCCGGCAGCAGGCGCGCCAGGGCCGCCACGACCGTCTCCTGCTCCTCGCCCGCCGTGAGCGTCAGCCCGCCCATGGATGGGGAGAGCTGCCAGGGCAGGGGGAGGGGCCGCAAGCGTCCGTCCATGGGGGCTCTACTCCGATGGATACGCCGGATAACCCGGCGGCGTGGCGTTGCCCGGGGTGGAGACGACCCCGATGATGGTCGTGTCGTTCTTGCCGGGCGTCACCGCCGTGTGGGGGCTGGGCAGGCTGTCCCCCCGGATGAGCGAGGGCTCGCGCAGGCGGTTCGTCTCGGCGGCCGACGGCGTCGTCAGGACCACCAGATCGGGGTTGCGGCCCGCGAGGCTCCAGGCGGCGAGGCCGCGGTTGTTGATGGCCGTCAGCCGGCCGGTGGTCGGATCACGGAAGACGTGGACGGGCAGATCCTCGCCCGCGATGCGGCCCGCCCGCAGGTCGGCGGCCACGGCCTCGATGGGCCGGCCGCGGATGCTGTCGGGGGCGGGGGAGCCGATGTCGGCGAAGTGCCCGGCGATGCGGGCCTGCCCGAAGTAGATCGGCTCCGTGAGCTCGCTGCCCAGCATGAGGTGGCCCGAGTCGCACCGCGTCAGCCCCAGCGGATCAGCGAACTGTACGGGATCACTGGGGAAAGCGAATGGGTTGAGGCCCGCGTCCAGGCCGAGGGGATCGGGCGTGAGGAAGGAGCGCCGGTCGGGGTCGTAGACGCGATAGCGGTGGTGGCAAAGGCCGGTGGCGGCGTCTTCGAGCTGGCCGGCCAGGCGCAGCGGCTGCTCGCCCGCCTCGGGACCCTCCTCGGCGCAGCCGCCGTACGGCTCGTAGCGGCCCCGCCACAGGAGCTGGCCGGCGGCGTCCGTCAGGCGGAGCGCGGCGCCGCGCTGGTCCACCTGGTAGTACTGGCTCGAGACCTCGCCGCCCACGCGCACGACCCGCAGCAGCGGCAGGTGCCGCTGGGGATCGTAGACGTACTCCTCTTCGCGCTGGCCGGCCGAAGTGGTGACCACCCGGCGGGCGAGCTGGTCCGCCGTCCCAGACGAGCCTCGCGCCGCACGCCCCCGGCGACCTCGGCGATGGTCTCGACCCGGCGCCCGAGGGCGTCGTAGCGGTGGTGCACGATGCGGTCGTCGCGGGTGTGTACGCGCGCCAGCCGTACGGCGATCGTACCACGTCGTCTGGGTGCCGTCGCGGTGGGTGACGGCTTCGCGGCGGGCCAGCCGATCGTGGCGGACGGCGTCCTCCCCCGCGCGGGTAGGCGCATGCCTCGAAGGCGCGGGTGCCCTGGGCCAGGTCTTCGGCGAGGTTGTCCCGATCGTCGTGGGTAATGCGCAGGGTCGCCATGGGCCGTCGTTGCGCCGCTCGCCCACGAGGCGGCCCAGGCCGTCGTAGCGGTACTCGTGGCGCGTGCTCGCTCGCCGTCGGCCTCGTGCAGCCCGGTGATGGTGCCTTCGGGGCTCCAGAACGGCCGGCGATCGGCGGTGGGCGGCTGGCCGAGGGCTCGAGCCAGGAGCGCTCCAGGTGCCCGCCGGGGCTGAAGACGTCGCGCTCGATGGCGCCCCGGGCTCCAGGCCACCCGCCGGCCTCGGACGTCCGAGTCGAACCCGGTGCGTCTCGCCGGCCGGATCCACCAGGGCGTCGACGCCGGCCGCCCCCAGGGTAGTCCACGCGGCGCCGGACCACGTCCGCAAGCCAAGACGTCGGCGAGGCGTCGTACCGCCAGCGCAGCTTCCGCCTCGCCCTGGACCTCAGCGGCGGGGTTGCCGTGGCGTCTGGCGTCGCTCCACCGGGGCGTCGTCGTCGGCCTCGGCCCGTACGAGGCGGCCCAGGCCGTCGTAGCTCAGGCGAAGCTGACCCCCCGCGGCGTCTTGCAGCCGGGTGACCTGCCCGCAGGCGTCGAACCGGCGCCGGGTGACGGCGCCGCCGTGCTCCTCCTCGACGGCGCGGCCGACCGCGTCGCGGGTGTACCGCGTCACGCTGCCGTCGGGGGCCTCCATCCGCGTGACGCGCCCCAGCCGATCCCGCGTGAAGCGCCAGCGCACGCCGCCCGGGAGGCTGACCTCGGTGGGCTGGCGGTGCAGATCCACCGTGACGCGGGCGGATCGGCCGAGGGGTCGGTGGTGTGATGAGGCTGCCGCCGGCGTCGTAGCGTCGCTGGGCCTTGCGGCCGCCCTGCTCGATGAGGGTGGGCTGGCCCTCGGGCAGCAGGGCATAGCGCGCCCGCACGCCCCCCGGGCCGTCGACCCCGGTCACGCGCCCCTCGGCGTCGCGCTGGTAGCGGTGGGTCCGCACCTCGCCATCGGCGGCGATCTCGTCGACCGCCTCGACCCGGCCCGTGGCGTCGTGCTGGTAGCGCAGGCGGCGGCCGTCGGGGGTGCGATCCTCCCGCACGCCATCGGGCCCCCACACGCGCTCGAACCGCCGCCCATCGGGCGTCACCAGGGCCGTCGGCCGCCCGGCCGCGTCGCGCTCGAGCCGCTGCTGGCCACCCCGCGGGAAGCGCCGCTCCACCACGCGGCCGGCGGCGTCGCGGCCGATGTGCCAGCGGTGGCCCAGGATCACGGCGCCCACCAGGCGCCCGGCGGCGTCGCGGGCGAGGGTGGTGGTGTGCCCGTTGGCGTCCACATGGGTCGTGACGGCGCCGCGCTCGTCGGCGAGGCTCCAGGTGCTGCCCGCGGCGTCCGTCGCGGCCAGCCAGCCGGCCTCGGTGTACGCCCGCGTCGTCACCCCGCCGAGGGCGTCGATGATGCTGGTGACCCGGCTGTTCTCGTCGTAGCCGTACCGCGTCACGCCGCCGAAGCCATCGGTGACGCGCGTCACGCTGCCGTCGTAGGCGAAGGCGCACCAGTAGGCGTTGTCGTCGCCGTAGGTGTGGGTGCAGCGGTCCAGCTCGTCGTAGTGGAAGTGGAAGCTGTAGCCGTTGCGGTCGGTCTCGCGGATGAGCCGGCCGCGCGCGTCGTAGCGGTACCAGCGCGGGTTGCGGTTGCGGTCGATGTGGGCGATGAGCCGGCCGTCGCCGTCGTAGCGGTAGGTGGCCAGGTGGATGTCGCAGTCGCGGCCCTGGGCGCGCACGAGGCGCAGCGCGGCGATGCGGCCCTGGGGGTCGGGCTGGACGACGACCTGCCGGCCGGCGGGGTCGGTGAAGCCGGTGAGGCGGCCCTTTTCCCAGTAGAATCGGGCCTCTCCATCGAGCCAGCGCACCGCGTCGAGGCGGGCCTGCTTGCCCGCCGGGGGCTGGTACGTCGGCGGCGTGGGGCCGTCGCCACCACCGAACCGGAACACCCGCACGCGGTCGGCGAGGTCGCGGATCTCGTAGGTGCGGCCGTCGACGCGCGTCAGCGTCAGGCGCTCGGCGGCGTTGAAGTCGCTCTCGCCGTCCACCAGCGGCAGGTCGAAGCCGATGAAGCGGCCCTCGCGGTCGCGCAGGGCCAGGGTGCGCACGCCCGTCGTGTCTTCGTCGGCCAGCAGCACCTCGTCGAAGTCATGCCGCCAGCCCGGGCCGAGCTGGCTGGCGTCGCCCGGCAGCTCCGTCGCGCGGCTGTTGTAGAAGCGGCCGAACCGCAGCGTGCGCGCCGAGAAGAGCTCGAAGTCCGTGGCCTCGGTGAAGACGGTGCCCGACACCACATCGACGGGGTGGCCCTCCGCGATGCAGTTGTTGCCGCCCACGAAGTCGTTGACCCGCTGCGCCGCGTTCTGCAGCCGCGGGTTGTTGCTCCCCGCGATGCGCCGCGCGACCGCGTTGCCCCCCCGCCGCAGCCCCGCCTGGAACCCCGCCGTCGCCGCCCCTTGCACCATCCCCCACGCCAGCGCGCCCAGGAAGTCCCCGATGCTCATCCCCGTGAGAACATTGGAGAATCCCATCGCCATCGCGTTCGGCACCACCGGGATGTCCGAGCACGAGTTGCACCCCAGCGGGATCATCAGCCCCAGCGGCGCGTCGCAGACGGAGACCGTCGGCGAGGCGATGGACACGCTCGCGTTGGCGATGGGCAGCGGCAGCACGCAGGCTGGCCAGGAACCCCAGGAACGCCTGCCCCGACGAGAACATCGGGAAGATGCGCGTGAACGCGAACTGGCCCTGGCCGCTGGCCGACACCGAGTACGTCTTGCCGGCGCTGGTCACCGACCCCGCGTTCACGTTCGCGTGGCTCGACCCCACGAAGTCCGCCACGAACCCGCGCTGGAACACCGGGTTGCCCGACGCCGACGCCAGCGCCAGCACCTTCCCGCACCGTCCTCCAGCATCGCGTTTGGGGCGCCGTCATGAAACGCCATGATCGCCAAAACCGTGATCATCAGCCGGTGGCTGATAAGGCGGCCACAGCCACGGCAGCGGCGGCATGTGGAACCCCAGCGCCGTCGCCCCGCGCCGCAGGCGCAGGATGATGGCACCGTCGCCTTGAAGTCGATCAGGATCGGCCCCATGAACGGCGTCGGGAACAGAGGAATCGGCGGCAGCGGCAGCACCAGCAGCCGGCAGCGTGGTGTGAAAGTCGAGCCCCATGATGAGTCGAGCAGCTTCGTCGCCGGGAACGTCAGCGCGTTCGGGTTCGGCAACAGCAGCCCGCCGAGCCAGGAAGACAGCGCCGCCTTCCCGCCGCTCGCGTCCTTCGCCACCACCATCGAGCCGTATGGCGTTCACCAGCCGCCCATCACCGTCACGAGGCCCGCCGTTGACGGAAGCCGCCCTTCGCCGACGACATCGCCAGGCGCCAGCCGTGACGTCCCCGACAGCTCGCCGGCCATGTTCACCGTCATGAACCCGTCGGTCTGGACGGTCTGCGGCCCACCGTCCACTTTTACCGGCCCCTGCTGCACCTCGCCTCCTTGACTTGCGTCGAGATCTGGCCCTGGTTCATCACCATCGCCCGCCGAAACCCCGACGTCGCTCTTCGTCGACGTGGCGATCTGGGGCGTCGTGATGGTCATGGCCGAGCCGGCCAGCTCGACGAAGTTGCCCGCGCCCCGACGTTGACCGTGCGGGCGCTGCCCACGTTGACCGTGTGGGTCGTCCCCACCTCCAGCGTGCGCCCCTGGCTCGTCGTCATCTTCAGGTCGACGCAGAGGATCTTCACCAGCCCCTGGGGCGCCCGGATGTTGATGGTGCCGGTCTTCGCCTCCGTGGTGATGGTGTCGGCCCGCGGTGTCGAACACCGTTAAGGTGTGGTGGAACTGTCCCGCAGCCGGATCTTCTCGGCGCCGTCGAGGTCGAGGAACTCGAGTCGTGGCCGGCGCGGCTGCGGAACCGCGCTGGTCGTTGGCGCCGTCGGGATTGCCCGGCCCGGGCACCTGCGTGCTCGCCGTTCGAACGGCCCCGAGCACGTAGGGGTGGTTGGGGTCGCCGCCTTCAAACGCGACGAGCGCCTCGTCGCCGACCTCAGGCACGAACGACATCGTCCCGCGGGAGTTGCCGGCGTACCAGCCAGCGACGCGCGCCCAGTGCGACTCGATGGCCGCGTCTGGGCCGTCCAGCCAGGGCAGCCGCATTCCGCACGGCCCCACTGCTGCGGATCGCTGATGTTGGTGACGACGCCCCGGCGACGCCGCGAATCCGACGGCCGCCGCCGCCCGCGCGCTCGTTCATGGGGAGCATTGTGCCGGGACGCCGCGGCCGATGCCACGTCAACACGCCCGCGGGCATGTCGGCGTGGGCGTGAGGGGGTCTTCGCCGCGGTCGCGTACCCAGGCTGGGCGACGCGGGGTCAGCTCATCTACCTGGAGGCCTTCCATGTCGCCTGCTCGCTCGGCCCATCTCCGCTCTCCTGCGCCCGTCTCGCCTCGCCGCTCTGCTGGCTGCCCTGGCGGGGACATCCGCGTGCACCGTCCGATCATCGAACGAGGTCCCGACCTTCCACCCCGGCAACGACGGGTCCTGGGTCGAGCTCCGGCTGGACACGCTGACGCTGCCCGATGGCCCCCTCGCGCCGGGTGACTCGACATCGTCCAGCCCGCGTGCAGGTGGTCGACAGTGGCTGCGCCAGCTCGCGGCGGTGTACCTCGTCGCTCGCCTCGCCAACGAGCGGCTGGGGGAGACCGAGACCTGCATCGGCCGTGGAAGCACGGACGGTGAGTACATCAGGTGGGTCTGGCCACCCCTCCGGCTGCCCGACGTGCCAGGTCGCTACCAGCTCCGCCTGGTCGGCGGGCTGGCCCGGTCCTGCACGGGGCTCGACGCCCGGCACCGTCCTCGGCGAGGCGTCCGTGGATCGTGGCGCCCTCGCCGCTGCCAGACAGCGGCCCCACTGAGATCGAGCGGCTCATCCAGTCGACGCCCACCTATGACACCGGCTGCGGACACGCCTGGATGTCGTCGTCCAGACCACCAGCCGCGATGTGCTGGAGGCGGTCCTGGTCGGGTCAGGAGCAAGACGGTGACTCCTTCCTGCTCCCCGGGGGCCCGCGGCGGACGGAGACGGTCACGGTGGCCGTGGCGACGGGCAGGGGGGACCAGCCGCGCGACGCGTTCGAGGTGACGTCGGTAACGCCAGCTTCCCGCCGGCGCCTGGGTGAGCGCCGATGGCCTGCGAGGCGTACACTCCTGCTGGACGAGAACCTGGACTTCGGGCGGGCGGCGGAGCGGGCTGCCGAGCTGGAGTGGCCACCTGGCCGTCTTTCCCGACGGCCGCCGAGAGCGGAGGCGGTCTCGGCGCACTTCGGCCGCCGCGCGATGTGGACGGGCGTCTGGTCGCCCAACCAGGACGGGGAGTTCCAGGCCGTGAACTGGGTGGCCGTTCCCCGCGCGATCTGTCTGGTGCCCGGGCAGAGCCGACAACGGTGGCCCGCTGGCGACGAGTGGGCCACCGAGCTGGGCCCCCGCGTACCCGCATGAACGACGTGCCTGCCAGCCTCGGCCGCGCCCGCTCGTCCAGCTTCGCCTGCCCTCGAGCTGCCACGATGTCGGCTGGGGCGGCGAGTTCGACCTGCCGGCATCGACAGCCACCGAGGCCCGGCCGCTCCTGCTGGAGGAGGCCGGCCGGGTGATCGTCGGGTCGAGGAGCCGAGGTGGCGGCTGCGACCACAGCGATCCGGTGGTCCGCCTCGCCTACGCCGGCATCATCCGCTGGTCGAACGACGACCGGAGCGGCGCTTCGACCTGCCCGCGGCTGGAGGCGGATCTGCAGCCGGGGGCCTATGTCGTCCTCGTGGAGGGGTTCAGCGGTGACCTCCCCGAGACCGTGCTGAAGGTGCGCGTCGAGTAGCGGGCGTGTGCCTCGCCATCCAAACAGATGTTTGGTTCTGGGATTCGCGCTTGGGCGATGCTGACGGCGGTAGAGTGACCTCGAAGGCCGACCCGTCGCGGGTCGCCGCTGCCATCCTGCTGGAGGAGGTCCGAGTATGCTGCGCCGTCGCCGTGGTGCGTCTCGAAAGTTCATGGTTTTCAATGGGTTGATGGTGCTGGCCCTGTGCTGTCTGGGGGGCTGTGCCGAGGATGACGTCCATCTTCCTGGAGGCCGACGACGGGGGGCGGATGGAGGGCTCGACGGCGGGACGGACGCCGGGGCCGGCGGCGCGGGCGGCATGGGCGGCGCCGGCGGCATGGGCGGCGCCGGCGGCATAGGCGGCGCCGGCGGCATGGGTGGCGCCGGCGGCATGGGCGGCGCTGGTGGCGCCGGCGGCGCTGGTGGCGCCGGCGGGATGGGCGGCGCAGGCGGCGCCGGCGGGGCCGTGGTCCCGACCTGCGAGGATGGCCTCCAGAACGGCGACGAGACCGGCGTGGACTGCGGCGGGGCCTGCCCGGCCTGCCCGCCGCCTCCAGTCTGCGTCGAGGACGATGACTGTGGCGGCGGCACCTGCGTGGCCGGGATGTGTGACTGCGCCGAGGGCTACGAGCTGAACGAGAGCGGCCTGTGCAGCGACGTCAACGAGTGCCCGGGCCAGCCGTGCCCGGGGCTGCAGGTCTGCACCAACCTGCCGGGCGGCTTCGCCTGCGACTGCCCGCCGGGCGGGGCGCCCACCGAGGGGGGCGCGTGCAGCTACCTGGCCTCGTGCCGGCAGATCAAGCTGGCCGACCCGGCGGCGGCGGATGGCGAGTACGCCATCGACGCCGACGGCGAGGGGCCTGCGCCGGCGGTCATGGCGATGTGCGACATGACGACGGACGGGGGCGTGGGCTACACGGTGGTGAAGGTCGTGGACGACGCCCTGGCGACGGGGCCGGACGCCCAGCCGGCCTACCAGGCGGCCTGCGCGGCCCTCGGCATGGAGCTCATCGTGCCCCGCAGCCGCGCCCACATGGAGTCCCTCATCGCCTTGAACGGCGGGCTGCTCAACATCGTGGGCGTGTACCCCGACGTGCGGGAGGATCGGGGGCCGGGGCGGGGGCTCAACGAGTTCTCGGGCCGCTGCCAGGGCCAGCGATGCGACTTCTGGCTCGCCGACACCAACAACGGCTCCTGCCTGGACGGCGGCTTCGAGCCCAACGGCAACAACACCCCCGAGTCGGCGCTGGTCCGCCAGCCCCTCGGGGACTGCGGGTCGGGCTCGTGGGATGACCAGCTGCTCGGCGTCGAGATCGGCGGCTTCGTGGTCTGCTCGCCCAACGACGCCGGGCCCGCGCCGCGCTCCTGCCTCGACGCCCTCGAGCTGGGCCTGCGCATCAACCCGGGCGGCCGCACGGCGGAGGGCCAGAACGGCGTGTACCAGCTCGACACCGACGGCCCGGACGGGCCCCTGGCGCCCTACGAGGCGTGGTGCCAGCAGGACGTGGCGGACGGCGGCTGGACGCTCGCCCTCAAGACCCAGGCGGACAGCGCCTTCCGCTATGACCACCCGGTCTGGACGCACGACCGGCCGGTCAACGAGCGGGAGACCGACCTGGGCATCTCCGACTCGATGTACGCCAGCTACCTCCAGCTCCCGGTGCACCAGGCCATGCTGCGCATGGGCGATGGCGAGGTGGTGGTGGACCTGCCGCCCGGGACGCCCTCGATGCGGTCGGTGATGGCGGGGGGCTACCTGCAGACCCACGCGGACCGGTTCGACTGGATCAACATGGTGGCCGATCGCATGGGGGGGCTGCAGCAGAACTGCAACGCCCAGGGCTTCAACGTCGACAGCGCTCTGCGGCGGGTGCGGTTCGGCATCCTGGGGAACAACGAGCCCGACTGCAGCTCGCCCGACTCTTTCATCGGCATCGGCCACAGCGCCGAGGCCGCCTGCGGCGACCTCGGCATCATCTCGGGCAACAACGCAGGCACCCGGTGCGCCGGCGAGCGCGTGTCCCTGCGGCTCCAGGGGTACCTGTTCGTGCGGGAGGCGGCTCCGCGGCAGCCGTAGCATGGGCGGGGCAGGCGAGGGGGCTCAGCGCAGGGGGCAGAAGAACTGCACCTCGTAGTCATCGCAGGCGCCGTCTGGCTGGGAGGCGTTGGTGCAGTTGAAGCCGTAGTCGGCCTCGCACCGGATGACCTCGCCCGTGTCGGCCGCGTCGACGCCATCGCTGATGCGGCGGCACCAGATGCCGACGGGGTTGGCGCAGCTCACCATGCCCGCGCTGCGGAAGGCCGACAGCAGCTCCACGTCCGCGCTGCCGCTGGGGTTGTCGCGGTCGCCCCAGCCCTGGCCACCCACCCCCTCCACCAGGCTGTCGGCCAGGGCCTCGTAGTCGGCCCCGAAGATGGTGTCGGTGTCCTCGGCGAGCTGCGCCTCGCGCAGGGCCTCGATCTCGTCCGGGGCGGTGTTCATGCCGCTCGTGCACGTCAGGCGAAGACGCTGCTGTCGTACCAGGGCCGCCTTGCACGTCCACGTCGTGTCACTGCAGGTCCGGCCGCCCGCCGAGTTGGTGAAGCACATCTCGTACTTCTTCTTGTCGTACCAGCCGTCGTACCAGGTCCGCACGGTGCGGGTGTAGATGGGGTACAGGTCGTCCTGGGACTCGGCCCACTCGGCCTCCATGGCCTCCAGGTGGTCCAGGTGGTCGGCCACCTCGCTGACGGCGGGCTGCGGTACCGGTCCCCGTCCCCCACCAGGTCGTCGAGCTCGGCCAGCTCCTGCAGGAAGACCACCTTGAGCGCCGCCATCTCCAGGAAGGAGCTCGTGCCCTGCAGTCCGACCGACTCCATGTCGTTGAGGGCCGAGGGGCCGCCATGTAGCAGTCCCAGGCCCGATCGGCCGAGCTGAGGAGCTGGGCCTCGCTGTTCGACTGACGGAAGTACGCCTGGGCCATGTCGATCGCGTCCTGCACCCCGGTCTCGTAGTCGGCGAACTGGTAGGTCGCGACCACGTCCTCGACGATCTCCCCGATCTCGGCGAAGCGGCTTCCGCGGACAGACCGACCTCATCGCTGTCCAGACCGAGGGCGACGGACAAAGCCTCGCTCACCCCGGCGGTGACCAGCTCGTCCATGAGCTTGGTGCCGATCACCACCAGCTTGCTCGAGGTCGCCTGGGCGGTCAGGGGCGCCGCGATCGTGAGGCTGGTGGCGGCGGTCAGGGCGATGCGCTTGATGCTCTTGATGCGGGTCATGGGTCTCTCCTGGCTTCGTTCGAGGTGGTCTCGAACCGGTCTCGACAGGGATGGCGTCGGCTGGGGGCGAAACCCGCTGGCTTTTTTTCGTGTGCAGGTCGATGCAGCGTCAAATATTCGAAAAGTTCAGTGTTTTCAGCGTTTTGGCTGATGCTTGGGGGCTTGCCGACGGGTGGGGTGTGGATTTCGGCTTGACCACCCCGATCGGCGCGGCCATGCTGCGTGCGCACTGAACAAAAGAGCAGTGCGGAGGAGAACGATGCGCTTGTCCCCCCTGGCTGGCCGCGCCTGAGCAGCGCGCTCTACTACGACGACCCTCGCCGCCATCGACTGGCTGGTCGCGGCGTTCGCTTCGCGGTGCGCGTGAAGATCATGGAGGAGGGTCGGCTGGTGCACCCGAGCTGACGCTGGACGAGGCCGTGGTGATGGTGGCCGACGCCCGTCGCGGGCCGGGCCAGAGTCCGCGCGGGCAGGGCGGGGCGAACACCCAGAGCCCTGGCGCTCTACATCGACGAGGTGGATGACTTCACCGCCCGGGCGGCGGCGGCGGGGGCGACGGTGCTCAAGCCGCCGACGACCACGGACTACGGGCCCGAGTGGTGGAGCGACCGCAGCGTGGAGCTGGCCGATCCGGAGGGTCACCGGTGGTGGTTCATGCAGCGGCTGCGGACCGGGTGACCCGTCGGCGGCCTCACCGCAGACAGGCGTCGCCCTCCAGGCAGTTGCCGGTGCCGCAGTCGTCGGTGCAGTCGTAGACGCCCGAGGCGTTGCAGGTGCACGCGCTGGGCAGGCAGTTGGCGTCGTCGTCGCGCACGCAGCAGAACCGGCCGCCACAGTCCGAGTCGGTCAAGCAGCCGACCGGCGGGGGGTTGAGGCACGGGATGGGCTCGGCGTCCGGGGCCGAGACGTCCGGCACGGCGTCACGAGCCCCGTCGGCGGCGGCGCCATCCGCGGCGGCGCCATCCGCGGCGGGCGCTCCATCCGGCTCGGAGTCGTCTTCAGCGCAGGCGGGCAGGGCGAGGGCGAGGAGGAGAGCGAAGCGCATGGGGAAGCTCCCGGTGGTGGCGTTCGCCCACTGGACGCAGGCGCCGCCGCTCACTGACCGATCCTCAGAGCTCGTCGACGTCGAAGTCCATCATCTGGGCCTTGCCGGCGCCGATGATGGCGATGAGCGACTTCGTCTCAGGGAGGATGTTGTGCATGTAGTAGCGGGCGGTCTTGACCTTGGCGCGGGACTGGCGGTCGTCGCGGGTGAGCGCGTAGGCGGCCATGCGCGCCATCATGTAGGCGCCCGCGGTGAGCCCGAAGACGGTGAGGTAGTTGCTCGCGACGGCGCCGGCCTCCTCGGGATCGGCCATGCCCTTCATGGCGAGCTGCATGGTGACGTCGCTGAGCTCCTTGGAGGCCGCCTTCAGGGGGCCGAGGAACTCGCCCATGGCCGGGGTGTCGGCGTTGGCCTTGATGAAGCCCGTCACCTCGGCGGCGAACGTCTTCATCAGGCGGCCCCCGCCCATGGGCAGCTTGCGGCCGACCAGGTCGAGGGCCTGGATGTGGTTGGTGCCCTCGTAGATCATGGCGATGCGGCTGTCGCGCAGGTACTGCTCGACGCTCCAGTCCGTCGTGTAGCCGGACCCGCCCATCACCTGCATGGCCTCGGAAACATTCAGGAAACCGCGCTCCGTCGTCCAGGCCTTCACCACCGGGGTGAGCAGGGCGACCAGGTCGCCGGAGCGCACACGCTCGGCCTCGTCGGGGTGGTGGTGGGAGGCGTCGAGGTGCATGGCGACGTGGAAGAGCAGGGCGCGCATGGCCTCGGTGCTGGCCTTGACGTTGAGCAGCATGCGCCGCACGTCGGGGTGCACCAGGATGTTGTCGGCCTTCTGGTCGGCCTCCTGCTTCTTCGGGTCGAGGGAGCGGCTCTGGCGGCGCTCCTTCGCGAAGGCGAGGGCGGTCTGGTAGGCGATCTCGCCGTAGGAGATGCCCTCCTGGCCCACGGTGAGGCGGGCGTGGTTCATCATCACGAACATGGACTTCATGCCGCGATGGGGCTCGCCCACGAGCCAGCCGCGGGCGCCCTCGAGGGACATCACGCAGGTGGGGGAGGCGTGGATGCCCAGCTTGTGCTCCAGCCCGGTGCAGAAGATGGGGTTGCGGGTGCCATCCTCCAGGAACTTGGGCACGACGAAGGTGCTGATGCCGCGGATGCCCTCGGGGGCGTCGGGCAGGCGGGCCAGCACGAGGTGGACGATGTTGTCCGTCATGTCGTGCTCGCCGAAGGTGATCCAGATCTTGGTGCCCGTCAGCAGGTAGCCGTCGCCGTCCTTCGGCACCTCGGCGCGGGTGGAGACGAGGCCCAGGTCGGTGCCGCACTGGGGCTCGGTGAGGCACATGGTGCCCGACCACTCGCCGGTCACGAGCTTCGGCAGGTAGTACCGCTTCTGCTCGTCGGTGCCGTAGGCCAGCAGGGCGTCGATGAGCCCGCTGGTCAGGCCCGGCACATGCTGGAAGCTCTTGTTGGTGCTGGTGGCCAGCTCGCCGAAGATGAGGCCGAGGCTGTGGGGCCGCCGCCGCCGCCCCACTCGACCGGCTGGGCGATGCCGGTGAAGCCGTTGTCGCGGAACTTGCGCAGCAGAGCGGGGAAGCCGTCCGCCGTCTTGACGGCCTTGGTCTCCGGATCCCACTTCACGCCCTGCTGATCGCCGACGCGGTTGAGGGGGAGGAGCTCCTTGGCGGCGAACTTGCCGGCCTGGGCGGCGATCTCCATCACCGTGTCCAGATCGAAGTCGGCGAAGTCGGCCAGGCCGCGACGCGGCCCGGGTAGTCGAGGGCCTCGAAGACGAAGCGGAGGTCGTCGATGGGCCTTGTAGACCTGCATGGTTCGGCTCTGATGGGGTGGCTGTCGGCCACTGGGAATGCTCATTCGAGTGGATACATCGGCGGGCCGCGTGGGCTCAGTGTTTCGTGACGCGGCGCGTCGCCCGCGCGCGGGGCGCTTGTCTGGCAGGGGCGGGAGCGGCGAACATGCGGGCGAATGGGAGGACGTGATGCGACGAGCGACGTGGTGGGTGTGGGCCGTGCTGGCCCTCGGCGCGGGGTGCGACAGCGGCGACGGCGGCGCGGTGATGGAGGACGCCACGCCGGGACGGCGAGGTGGATGCCCGCCAGACGGGCGCCTGGACGCCGAGGCCGACGCCGCCGCCCGGGACGCCGGGCCGTCGGAGGACGGGGCGGTGGCCGACGGCGGGCGCCCGGACGCCGATCTCGTGGACGCTGCGCCCCCCACGCCCCAGTGCGCCGATGGCGTCGACAACGACGCGGACGGCCACGTCGACCTGGCCGACCGCGGCTGCCGCGACGCCGCCGACGACGACGAGAGCGACGAGATCCCCTGCCGGAGTGCGACGACGCCGAGGACAACGACGGGGACGGCCTGGTTGATCTGGCGGACCCCGACCGCACGGGGCCGGCCGATCCGCGGGAGATGGGCGGCAACGCCATCACCCTCTGCACGAACGGTGAGGACGACGACGGCGATGGGCTGATCGACTTCCCGCTGGACCCCGGCTGCGCCTCCGCGGGCGACGACGACGAGGCGAGATCGGCCCGGCCCCCCAGTGCGCCAATGAGGTGGACGACGACGCGGATGGCCGGGTGGACTATCCGAACGACCCCGGCTGCGCGGGGCGAGGCGATGGCGACGAGGCCGATCCGTTCCAGCCGCCGGTGTGCGCCAACGGGCTCGATGACGATGGCGACGGCGCCATCGACTACCCGGCCGACACCGGCTGCAGGCGGCGGTCAGCGGCAGCGAGGTGGCCCTGCGGGGCGAGACGGCGCTGATCGATCTGACGAATCTTGAAGAGTATCGAGGGGATCTGCTGGAGGCGCCCGCGCTGTTCCAGGGCACGTGCGGCGGCGGCGCCGGTGGGGAGTACGTCTTCTTGTACGTGGTGGAGCACCCGCTGGAGCGGCTGGTCTTCAGCACGATCAACGCGGACACCCAGATCCCGACCGTGCTGTACCTGCGCCAGCAGTGCGGGCAGCCCGGCGATCAGCAGTGCACCCGGGGGACGCCGCAGCGGCCCGGGGCCGAGCTGGTGATCGAGCAGCCCGCCGTGGGTCGCTACTACCTGTTCGTCGACTCGGGGGCGCGGGATGCGGCGGTGGGGACGTTCCGGCTGACGGTGGACGCGGTGCCCATCCCGGCGTGCCGCGACGGGCTCGACAACGACGAGGATGGCCGGGTGGACGCGGCGGATCCCGGGTGCGTCGAGACCGAAGACGCCGATGAGACGGACCCCGATCCGCTGCCCGAGTGCGGGGACGGCATCGACAACGATGGCGACGGGCTGATCGACTACCCCGATGATCCGGAGTGCCACTTCGCCGGGACGGACCAGGAGCTGCGGCTCTGCCCGGCGGGCGTCCCGACCATCGCGGTGGGCCAGCGCGGGGGGCACTTCGAGCTGCCGCCGGTGATGGGGGCCGGGGCCGGGGCGGGTCGTGCGAGGCGGCGGTGGGCGCCGAGGTGGTGCTCATCCTCGAGCTGGGAACGGCCTCCGACGTGACGGTGACCATGGCCGAGGCCGACGGGCGCCGCGTGCAGGGGTCGATGTATGTGCGCACCGCCTGCGAGGACGCGCGCTCGGAGCTGGCCTGCGCCCGCGGAGCCGATCCGGCCCTGGTGGTGCAGGAGCTGCCCGCCGGGCGCTACTTCGTGTTCCTGGAGCAGGGCTTCGTGGCGGCGGCCATGGCCCGGTCGGTGGACGTGGAGGTGCTGCCCATCATCGGCGAGTGCAACGACGAGGTGGACAACGATGGGGAGGCCTGGTGGATCGGGATGACCCCGGCTGCGAGCAGCTCCGGGATCCGAGCGAGCTGGATCCGGCCGGCATCCCCGCGTGCGCCAACGGATCGACGACGATCAGGACGGCGACATCGACTATCCGGCCGACTCGGGCTGCGTGGCGGCCGGGGATCAGCACGAGGGGGCTGCCGTGGCAACCCGCAGTGGGAGCCTGTGCGGTGCGCCGTGCAGTCGTGGGTGGGAGCAACAACCCGCCAGTTCCAGACCATGGATTGCGCGGCCGCGGCCCGCGCGCTGTGGACAGGGCTGCCGCCACTCGGGTGATGGCAACGACATGGGCTACTGCAGCCTGGATGGGACGGGGTGGGTGTCGACGGAGGCGGTGCCGATGGCCGGCTGCGACAACAGCTGGTACCACCTGGGTGGCCGGTTCTCCGGGAACTGCGGCGGGCACGACGGGGACACGGTGCGCCGGCTCGTGCTCGACGAGGACGGCTGCTATGACTACTGAGCGCGCCGGCGCGGAGGTCGCCCGATGAGCGCCGCTCGCGCGGGTGCTGGGCGTGCCGCCCGCGGACGCCAGCGTCCCGCGCTGGCACGTCAGCCCGGCGGTGGACGTCATCGCCTACCACTTGAGCTGGCTGTGGGTGCTGGTGCCCATGGTGCTGCTGGGTCCGCGCGTCGAGGACTACGCCTGGTTCCTCCTCATCATCCTGGGGTGAACTTCTCCCACCGGCACCTGACGCTGCCGTACGTACCTGGATCGAGAGGTCTTCAGGCGATTCCCGTGGAAGTTCACGGTGTTCCCGGGCGTGATGCTGGTGCTTTCGCCCTGTCGCCCTGGCGTGGAAGCACCACCGCGGCTGGGTGGAGGGGCCGCGACCATCGGGGACGTGGAACGTCTGGCACGTCTACATGCAGAAGTACGGCATCCTGCGCATGTACGCGGCCAAGTCGGGGTGGAGCCGGCCGGCGGGCGCCGGGGTGGGTCGATCGCCTGCTGATCTTCGGCTGGCTGCCGCTGCTCATCACCTGGGGACCCCACCACCGGGCGGCGGTGGAGCGCAACTACCGCCCGGCAGGCGCGTGCTGACGCCGCTGCTGGACTGGCTGGAGGTGCACCAGGCTGGCTGGTGCCCCTGGCCATCGCGGTGCTGGTGGCGGCTGTGGGCCTCTGGCTGCGGGCGGAGTGGCGGGCGAGCCGGCTGAAGAAACCCGGCGCGGCTGCTGATGGCGGGGCACGACCGCCCTGTCGGGCTCTTCTGTTCTTCGACCCCTTCAAGGGTGGCGCTGGCCTTCGCCTTTCAGCCACGCGCTGGAGTACACCGTCTCTGTCTGGGCCTTCCAGCGGCGGCACTACGGCGAGCAGCCGGCGCACCGGCCGCTGCTGGGGAGTTGCCGCTGCGCTTCCTGACCTACTATGTCGCGGTCATTGGCGGCTGCGCGGCGCTGTACATCGTGCTGCGCTACTCGGGGAGATACGGGCGGGCCCCCTCCAGCTCGGCGACGTGCCGACCAGCCGGTGGGTCTTCTGCGGGCCATCTACCAGTCGATGGTGCACTTACTTTGACGGCTTCCTGTGGAAGATGCAAGGCCCGCGCTGGCGGCGGGATCTGTAGCGGAGGATCGCCCGGCCCATGACCAAGCCCAACCAGCCCTGGTTCGTTCGTCGGCCCATGCCGCCGCGCGTCGAGAAGGTGCACCTGATCGGCATCGCCGGGGCCGGCATGGGCGCCTTCGCCTGCATGCTGCAGGACCTCGGCCTCGAGGTGCGCGGCTCGGATCTCAACGTCTACCCGCCGATGAGCGATGTGCTGCGCGGGCGCGGCATCACGTGGATGGAGGGCTTCGACGCCGCCCACCTCGCGTGGACGCCGGATCTGGTGATCGTGGGCAACGTCTGCCGGCGCGACAACCCGGAGTCGGTGGCCGCCGAGGCCCGGGGCATCCCGGCGGTGTCGTTCCCCCAGGCCTTCAGCGATCTCTTCCTGGTGGATCGGGTGCCGGTGGTCATCACGGGGACCCACGGCAAGACGACGACGACGGCGCTGACGACGTGGCTGCTGCACCAGGCGGGGCTGGATCCCGGGATGCTGGTGGGTGGCGTCGCGCGGGACTTCGACTCGACCTACCTGCTCGGTGCCGGGGCGCCGTTCGTGGTCGAGGGGGACGAATACGACACCGCCTGGTTCGACAAGGGCCCGAAATTCTTGCACTATCGGCCCCGGATCGTGGTGCTGAACAACATCGAGTTCGACCACGCGGACGTCTATGACAGCCTCGAAGAGATCATCGAGAACTTCGAGCGGCTGATGGACCTGCTGGGGCCCGGGACGACGCTGCTGGTGAACGCCGACGATCCACGCGCGATGGCGTGCGCGGCGCGGGCTCGCGGGCAGGTGACGACGTACGGCTTCGGCGCGGGGCCGCGCTGCGGGCGGTGGAGGTCGAGCCGGGCGCTGAGGGTTGCTGGTTCACGCTGCTGGGGGCCGGCGAGCCGCGGCGGGTACGCTCGGCGCTGGCCGGTCGGCACAACGTCTGGAACGCCCTGGCCGCCCTCGGCGTGGGGCGGGCGCTCGGCGCGTCGCTGGACGCGATGATCGAGGCGCTGGGGACGTACGGCGGGGTCAAGAAGCGGCAGGAGGTGAAGGGGGAGTCGGCGGGGGTGCTGGTCATCGACGACTACGCCCACCACCCGACGGCCATCGCCGAGACGCTGGCGGCGCGCTGCGCGCCCGCTACCCCGGCCGGCGGCTGTGGGGCGTGTACGAGCCCAAGAGCAACACCGCGCGCCGCAACGTGCACCAGGCCGACTACGCGGTGGCGTTCGGCGCGGCTGACGAGGTGGTGCTCAGCCGGCCCTTCCAGAAGGAGGATCGCTTCCCGCCCGAGGAGCGGCTGGACATCGATCGCCTGGTGGCGGACATCCGCGCGGGTGGCACGCCGGCCTGCTACCAGGACGGGTCGGACGCGACGCTGGCGTTCCTGCTGGGCCGTGTGGAGCCGGGCGATCTGGTGGTCTTCATGGCCTCCAGCGGGTTCGACGGCATCCACGATCGGCTGCTCGCGGCGCTGGCGGCCCGGTGAGGGAGCCGCTCTGGCGGCCGGCGCTGGTCTTCGCGGCAGTCGGCGGCTTCCTGGCCTGGACCGCCCTGCCGGGCCTGCACTGGCACGACACAGGCGAGTTCGCGGCGGTGGCCTGGCGGCTGTCGATCTCATGACTCGCCCGGGCACCCGCTGCACACGCTCACCACCCGGGGCATCCAGGAAATCCCTTGGGGTGACGGGGTGTTCCGCGCCGGCATCGCGTCCGCGCTGGCCCTGGCCCTGGCGCTCTCGATCTTCTACTCGACGCTGCGCCGCCTCGCGCCTCGGGCCGCGTGGTGGGCGGCCGCGGCCATGGCCATGCTGCCAGCCGTGATGCCGGCCATCTGCTGCAAGGGGCCCGGCCGAGGTCTACGCGCTGCAGCTGTTGCTGGCGGCGGCCTGCGGGGCGCTGGCCCTCTCCGTGGCCGAGGGGGACGCCGCGCGCTGCCGGCCTCGGGCTGGCGTTCGGCCTGGCCGGCGCCAACCACCACCTCGTCGGGCTGGCGCTGCTGCCCATGGCCCTGCTGGCGGTGGTGAAGGGCGCCCGCCCTGCGGGGGCTGGCCCTGGGGACCGCTGGCGCCCCGTCGGCCTGTGCACCTACGCCGTGCCCCCTGCGGGCCCTGGCCGGGGGGAGGTCGGCCGGGGCGCGCCGACGAGCCTGGGGGGGGTGATCAGAGATGGTCACGGCGCGGGAGTGGGTGGGCGCCAACCCGGCCACCCAGGCGCCCCTCGATCTGGTGGACAACGCGCTGGAAGCTGGCCGCGTGGTCCATCGAGCAGGTGGGCCTGCCGGTGGCAGGGGTGCTGCTGCTCGCGCTCGGGATCGGCCTGCTGCCGGCGTGGCGGGCGGCGCGCGTCGGCGTGCTGGGCACCACGGCGGCGGCGCTGGGGGTGGGCGCGACGAAGTACTTCTACCCGTTCGATCCCCTCAACCCGGACGTCGGCGGCTACCTGGCCCCGGCCCTGTGCGCGGGGCTGGGCCTCGCGTACCTGTGCCTGGCGCACCTGCCGCGCCTGCAGGGGCGGGGCGCGGCGGTGGCCGTGGCCTGCCTGGCGCTCGCGGCGCCAGGGTTCGATCCCGGGGGTCGGCGAGGGGCGCGGGCGGCCGAGCGCTACGGCCAGGCGGTCCTGGCGGCGGGACCGGTCGACGGGGTGCTGGTCGTGGGGGACTACGCGACGTGGTTCCAGGGCTGGGCCCTGCGGGCGGTGCAGGGGGCGCGGCCCGATGTGGCCCTGGTGTTCCGCGGGCGGGAGGGCGCGGACTGGCTGTGGACGCGGCTCGCGCGCCACCGACCCGACCGGGTGGGCCTGCGGGAGGGGTGGCCGGCGTCGGCGGTGGGCATCGCGCGGTTCGAGCCGGGGCCGCGGCCTCTGCCGCCCGGCGGCGAGCTCGCGCTGGAGGGGGCGGCGTGGGCGGGCATCGCCGGCGACGCGCCTGATCTGGACACCCGGCGGTTCCTCGCCCTGCACCACCTCAACCAGGGGCGGGCCCTGCGGGCGAGCGGCCGGGGCGACGCCGCCCGGGCCCACTTCGCGGCCGCCCGGGCGCTCGTCGGGGACGACCCCGTCATCGCCGAGGAGGAGGCAGGCGGCGCGCCGGGGAATGCCCTGGACGCTCACTAGCCTGGACGCTTGCTGGCCTCGGTGGTAAACCCGGAACGATGACGACGAACCGCCCCCTTGAGATCCGGTTCTGGGCCGCCACGGATACCGGGCGGACCCGCGATCACAACGAAGACAACTTCCTGGTCGACAAGAAGCTGAACCTCTTCGTCGTGGCCGATGGCATGGGTGGCCATGCGGCGGGGGAGGTGGCCTCGTCCGTGGCCGTGCGGGAGGTCCGGCGCGTGGTCGCGGAGAACCGCGAGCGGGTCGAGGCCTTCATCAAAGAGGACACGCCCGCCGGCCGCAAGGACCTGCTGGATCTGCTGGACGAGGCGGTCGCGACGGCCTGCGCGCGCGTGTACGAGATGTCGCGGGAGTCCGCCGACCGGCACGGGATGGGCACCACGCTCAGCCTGATGCTGGTGGCCGGCAACCGGGGCTTCATCGGCCATGTGGGCGACAGCCGCATCTACCTGACCCGCATGGGGCAGGTGCACCAGCTCACCGAGGACCACTCGCTGGTCAACGAGCTCATCAAGCGCGGGCGCCTCAAGCCGGGCGACGAGTTCGAGAGCCCCTACAAGAACGCGGTGACGCGGGCGGTGGGGGTCTACGAGACCGTCGAGGCCGACACCTTCGACTTCGACGTCCTGCCGGGGGATGGCTACCTGCTCTGCAGCGACGGCCTCTCGTGCTACATCGACGACGCCATCACCCTCGACATCATGACGCGGGAGGAGATCAAGGAGATCCCCGAGGCGTTCATCGTGCTCGCCAACGAGTCGGGGGGGAAGGACAACATCACCGCGGTGGTGGTCCGGGCCCTGCCCGCGGCGGCCGAGGACCAGCAGCGCCGGGCCCAGGACGTCCGCCAGAAGCTGGACGCCCTGCGGGCGATCCCGCTCTTCAAGTACCTGACCTACAAGGGTCTGGTGAAGGTCCTGAACGTCACCACCACGACGGCGTACGACGCGGGCGACGTCATCTTCCGGGAGGATGCCCGCGATGACGCCTTCTTCGTCCTGCTGGACGGGGTGGTGCAGCTGAGCCGGGGCGGCCTGCCCCTCGCGGATCTGACGGCAGGGGCCCACTTCGGCGAGATGGCCATGGTGGACAAGGCGCCCCGATCGGCGACGGCGACGGCGCTGGTGGGGTCGAGGGCCCTGGTCATCCAACGGGCGCGGTTCTACGAGCTGCTGCGGGCCGAGCCCGTGATGGCGGTCAAGCTCACCTGGAGCTTCATCCAGGTCCTCAACACGCGCCTGCGCATGACGAGCCGGGAGCTGATGGCGGCCCGGGAGACCATCGACGTGCTGCGCCGCAACCAGGCCGGCGGCGTGGTGGCCGAGGTGCCGCCCCATGATCCCGGTCTGGAGGCGGTGGGGGCCCTCCCCGTGGCCGTGACCGACGAGCTGATCCCCGGCTTCCTGCTGACGGAGCACGAGAGCGGCGGGACGGATCCGCTGCTGCGGGTGGAGGGGCAGGTCGGGGGACCGCCGGAGGACGCCGACGAACGCCCCGGCCTGGATCGGGAGGCACCGGCGACCCAGCCGGACCGGCCGGCCGCCCTGGCCCGTCTCGCCCGCACCCAGCCCGATCTGAGCACGTTTCGACGCCCGCTGCCCGACGATGACGACGGAGACGATCCTTGAACCGGTGGCGTCGACTGCCGCCCGGCGCCCGCACGGGCGTGGGCCTGCTGCTCTGCTTCCTGGGGGTGCTGGTCATCGTGGCCTGGCGCCAGGCCCCGGTGCCGCCGACCCAGGGCGGGACCCTCGTCTTCGAGGACACCTTCGAGCGCGACGTCCCGGGCCCTGACTACCGCCAGGGCGAGCCCGATCCCGGCAACCCGAAGGGGACGTGGCAGATCGTGGAAGGCCGGCTGAAGGCCGAGAAGATCCACAACGCCGCGCTCTGGTTGACGAAGGAGCTGCCGCCGAAGGTGCGCATCGAGTTCGATGCCCGCGCGGAGAGCGCCACCGGGGACGTGAAGGCCGAGGTCTTCGGGGACGGCATCACCCACCAGAGCGGGTACATCGTCATCCACGGGGGCTGGAGCAACACGATCACCACCATCGCCCGGCAGGACGAGCACGCCGAGGAGCGTAAGGTGGACAACCGGGGGTGCCGCCGCGGTCGCGGCCAGCGCGACGCCTGCGTCGAGCCGGGGGTCGACTACCACTGGACCATCGAGCGCGACGGGGACACCGTGCGGTGGTTCCTGGACGGCCAGCTCGTCCTGACCTACCCCGACGCGGATCCCGTCCAGGGCCGCCACATGGCCTTCAACAACTGGGAGGCGCCGGTCTCGTTCGACAACCTGCGCATCTACGCCCTGTAGAAGCGACGGCCGGAGGGCTTCGCCGCCTTATGGGGCTTGCACGGGGCGCCGGGGCGTGATAGACACCGCCTCCACTTCGTCGGATTTTCGCGCGAAGGGCTCCTCGGAGCCCTTTTTTGTTGCGCAGCGCCTGGAGGAGCCTTGGTAGACGAGCCAGCACCGGAGCAGACCCCCGACTCGACGCCCGTCGTCGAGGAAGCGGCGCGCCTCATCGGTGGGGCACGGCAGCCGATCCCGTCCCAGGTCCGCAGCATCGCGGTGCCGGTGGTGGAGGGCCTGGGGCTCTCCCTCGTGGGCGTCGAGCTGGCTCAGGAAGGATCGCGGACGATCCTCTGGGTCTACATCGACAGCCCCGAGGGCGTCACCATCGACGACTGCGCGCGGGTGAGCCCTGAGCTCTCGGCCGCCCTGGATGTGGATGATCCCATCCCGACGGCCTACGACCTGCGGGTCTCCTCGCCCGGTCTCGACCGGCCGCTGATGAGCGACGCCGACTTTCGGCGGTTCGTCGGCCGCGAGGCGCAGATTCAGCTCTCGTCACCCATCGGAGGCCGGCGGAGGTTTACGGGGGTCATCCTCGGCGCCGCCGAGGCGGTCCAGATCCGCTGCACGGATGGCGAGCACCTGGTGCCCGTCGAGGCC
This sequence comes from bacterium, assembly GCA_041389985.1. GTDB lineage: Bacteria > Myxococcota_A > Bradymonadia > UBA7976 > UBA1532 > JACKDP01. The sequence goes on along the minus strand of JAWKQS010000003.1, from coordinate 112,530 downwards.
ATCCAGAAGGCGAGGCTCTGCATCGACCTCGAGGCGCTGCGACCACGGCCGCAGGCAGGAGCGCAGGCATGGAAGTCAACCTGAACTACGTCATCGATCAGGTGGCCAAGGACAAAGGCATCGAGCCGGATGCCCTTCGGGAGACGCTGGAGCAGGCCATGCTCCAGGCGGCCAAGAAGGTCTTTGGCGCCGAGCGTGAGATCGAAGCCAGCTTCAACGTGGAGGAGGGGGTCGTCGACCTCTTCCTGATCCTGCGGGTGGCCGGGGAGATCCAGGATCCCTACAACGAGATCACGCTGGAGGAGGCCCAGGAGCACGGCCTGGACGCCACCGTCGACGACGAGCTGCTGTTCCAGATCTACTACCTGCCCAAGCACGCCGAGAAGGCGCGCCGGCAGGACGAGCGCTTCGGGGACATCCTCCAGCTGCGCTCGCAGCGGGCGACCTTCGGCCGCATCGCGGCCCAGACCGCCAAGCAGGTCATCACGCAGCGCATCCGCGAGGCGGAGCGCGACAACGTCTTCTCCGAGTACATCGACCGCAAGGGCGAGCTCATCACCGGCATCGTCCGGCGGTTCGAGCGGGGCAACATCATCGTCGATCTGGGGCGCGCCGAGGCCATCCTGCCGGTGCGCGAGCAGGTGGCGCGTGAGTCCTACCGTCCCGGCGACCGGGTGCAGGCGTACGTGCTGGACGTCCAGCGCAACGTCAAGGGCCCGCAGATCGTGCTGTCCCGCGCGGCGGAGGGCCTGCTCATCAAGCTGTTCGAGATGGAAGTACCCGAAATCTATGAGGGTATCGTCCGGATCGAGACGGCGGCCCGCGAGCCCGGCAGCCGCGCGAAGATCGCGGTGTCGAGCCGGGATCCCGATGTGGATCCGGTCGGCGCCTGCGTCGGCATGAAGGGGTCGCGCGTCCAGGCGGTGGTCCAGGAGCTGCGCGGCGAGAAGATCGACATCGTGCCCTACAGCGAGGATCCGGCCCGGTTCGTGTGCAACGCGATCCAGCCGGCCGAGGTGTCCCGCGTCCTGATCGACGAGAACACCTTCACCATGGAGCTCATCGTCCCCGATGATCAGCTCAGCCAGGCCATCGGTCGGCGCGGGCAGAACGTCCGCCTGGCCAGCCGCCTGACCGGGTGGAAGATCGACATCCACTCCGAGAGCAAGATCCTCGAGCTGGAGGAGGAGGCCCGCGAGGCCCTGACCGCCCTCGACGGGGTGGATCCGGAGCACGTGGACACGCTGTGGCGCCTGGGGTACCGCTCCCTGGAGCACATCATGAACTCCTCGGAGGAGGAGCTCGCCAACGTGCCGGGCGTGACGATGGAGGCCGCCGAGCGCCTGCGCGCGGGCGCCGAGCTGCTGCTCGAGCGCAAGGAGCGCGGCGAGAACATCCGCCCGTCCGCGAAGCTGCCCGAGGGCTACGACCTCGAGGCGGAGTGGAACCGCTGGCCCGGCGATGTGGAGGTGCTCAACCGCGCGATCTTCGACCGCGTGGTGCGGGCGGGCCGGTTCACCCTCGAGGCGGTGGCTGCCGAGGAGAACCCCGAGACCTTCGCCAAGGCCATCGGCGTGGACACCGAGCGCGCAGTCAACGTGATCTACGCGGCGCGTGAGGCCCTGGCGGCCCTGCGGGCCGCGGAGCGTGCCGCGGCTGCGCAGCTGGCCGCCTCGACCAGCACGGTGGAGGCCGCGAGCGCGGCTGACGCCGAGGACGTGGAGGCATGAGCTCGTGGGGCGCGGATCTCGTGATGCACGTCGACAGCCACGCGTGGCCCGTCCGGACCGGAAGGGGATGCGCACCTGCATCGTCTGCCGGACTGCGGCGCCCCGGGGGGCCTTCGTGCGCGTGGTCTGCGACCCGGAGGGCCGGCTCTTCGTCGATCGCCTCCTGAAGGCGCCCGGCCGCGGCGCCCACGTCTGCTACGATCGGACGTGCCTGGAGCAGAGCCTCCGTCGCAAGGCGTACAACCGCGCCTTCGAGGGGCCCGTGGCGCCCATGGAGGTCGACGCGCTGGTGGCCGCCGTGGTGGCGGCCCTCGACGCACGCATTCAAGACCGGCTGGCGCTCGCGCGTCGGGCTGGTCAGGTCCGCTCCGGCGGTCAGGCGCTCAGCTCCCTGGAGGGGGTCGCCCTCCTGCTGCTGGCGGATGACGCCGCGGACGACTCGGCGGAGCGGCTCATCGGCCGCGCGAAGAGCGCCGGGATTCCCTGGATTCGGCACGGCACCGCAGCCCGACTGGGCGAGGTGCTGGGCAAGGGTCGGCGGATTGCCGTCGGCCTGACGGACGCGGCGGTGGCCGCCGCGTTGGACCTGGACTTCGAGCGTCGTAACCGGGTTTTGGTTGCGGCAAGCACTGGAAGCCGTTAGATCACCGCACGGCGCGGCCGGGGCCCGCCCCGACGCGCTCAGGTGGGAGCAGGCATGGGCAAGAGAATCTTCGAGGTCGCCAAGGAACTTGGCATCGACCATCGCGAAGTGCTCAGGAAGTGCGACGAGCTGCACATCCCTGGGGTGCGCAACTACATGTCGCAGCTTGAAAATCGCGACGAGGCGCGGCTGCGCGATGCTCTCGTGAGCGAACGCAACCAGGGCGCGGTCGAGGAGAAGATCCAGGCCCCGGGCGTGGTTCGTCGCCGTCGGCGCTCCGATGAGGAGGAGCCGGCGCGCCCGGCACCTGCCGCCGTTCGGCCTGCGGCAACGCCCGCCGCCCGCGTGGTGGCCGAGGCGCCGCGAGCGGCCGAGCCGGCCGCACCCGCGCGGCGTCCGGTCGCTGACGAGGCGCCGGCCCGTGAGCCCGCCGCCCGGGTGGTGGAGCGTGCTCCCGAGCCGCGTGCTCCCGAGCCGCGTGCTCCCGAGCCGCGTGCTCCCGAGCCGCGTGCTCCCGAGCCGCGTGCCGCCGAGCCGCGTGCCGTCGAGCCGCGCGCCGCCGAGCCGCGGCCGCCGAGCCGCGGGCCGCCGAGCCCCGGGCCGCGGAGCTCGGGGTGCCGAGCCCGGGGTGCCGGAGCCTCGCGGTGCCGAGCCGCGTGGTGGCGAGCAGCCGGGCCGGCCTGGTCCCCGTGAGCCCATGCGGCGTCCGGGGCGGGACGACGAGCCGGTGGTCCAGGCGCGCATCCTGTCGCGGCCCGAGGTTCCGCCGGCGCGCCCCGCGCCCCCGCCCCAGCGGCCGCAGCAGCCGGGGCGTCCCCCGAGCAGCCGCGCTCCGCGGGCCCGGTCCGGGTCCAGGAGCAGGCCGCGCCCGCCGAGCGTCATGGGCCCGCCGATCACGCCCGGCCCGCGCAGGCGCCTGCCGGCGACGCCGGCCGTGGGGGCTCCGATGACGAGGGGCCGACCCGGCGCCCGGCGGCTGGCCGTGGGCCGACGCCCGCGAGCCAGGTCCGCCAGCCGCAGCCTCGCGCTCAGGCCACCGCCGCGCCGGCGGCTGGTCAGGCCAAGGTCCTGGGCCGGATTCCGCTGGAGCAGCTCCGCAGCCGCACCGCGCGGCCTGCGCCGCGCCGCGGACCCGGTGGCCCGCCCGGCGCCGGGCGTGGGCCCGGTGGCCCGCCTGGACCGCGGGGTCCGGGCGCGTCGGGCTCGCGTGGGCCCGGTGGCCCGCCCGGTGGTCGCGGCCCGATGGGCCCGCCCGGTGGGCGCGGGCCGGCCATGCCGAACGTGGGCGCCGCGCCGGTGCCGCCGCCGGATCGCGGGGGCGATCGTCGCCGCCGTCCGGCCAGCAACACCAAGGCCGGGGAGCGTGGGCGCTCGGCCGGGACGCCGGAGGGGAGCGGCCGCTCCCAGCGCGGACGTCGCCAGGTCGTCAACCGCGAGGACCTCTACGGGGCGGCCGGTCGCGGTGGGGCCCGGGGGCGCAAGCGCAAGATCTCGTCGCGCAAGGGGCCAAGCCCCAGCTCACGACGCCGGCGGCGCACAAGCGGGTCGTCCGGATCAACGAGACCATCAGCGTGGGCGAGCTGGGCAAGGCCATCGGCGTCAAGCTCAACGAGCTGATCCGCAAGCTCATGCAGATGGGCGTGATGGCCACGGCGAACCAGCAGCTTGACCTGGACACCGCCACGCTCATCGCGTCGGAGTACGACTACGACGTCAAGAACGTCGCCTTCCAGGAGGACGCCGTCCTCTCGGGGCCGGCGGATGTCGAGGCGGTGGCCGACGATCCCGGATGCGGTGCCCCGTGCGCCGGTCGTGACCATCATGGGCCACGTCGACCACGGCAAGACGACGCTGCTCGACCGCATCCGCAAGGCCAACGTGGCCAGCGGCGAGGCGGGCGGCATCACCCAGCACGTCGGCGCCTACCGCGTCGAGGTGGGGGATCGCGCGGTCGTCTTCCTGGACACGCCCGGCCACGCGGCCTTTACGGCGATGCGGGCCCGCGGCGCGTCCGTGACGGATGTCGTGGTGCTGGTGGTGGCGGCGGACGACGGGATCATGCCGCAGACGGTGGAGTCCATCAACCACGCCAAGGCGGCCGGCGTGCCGATCGTCGTGGCCATCAACAAGATGGACAAGCCCGGGGTCGATCCCGAGCGGCTCAAGCAGGAGCTGACCAAGTACGAGCTGGTCCCGGACGAGTGGGGTGGTGACACCTTCTTCGTGCCCGTCAGCGCCCTGACCGGCGCGGGCATCCCGGATCTGCTGGAGACCCTGGCCCTGCAGAGCGACGTCCTCGAGCTGAAGGCCAACCCCAAGAAGCCCGCCTTCGGGCGCGTCGTCGAGTCACGCATCGAGAAGGGCCGCGGCACCGTGGTGACCGTCCTGATCCAGGAGGGCACCCTGTCGCGCAGCGACTTCGTGGTCGCCGGCCAGAACTTCGGCCGCGTGCGCACGATGTTCGACTCGCGGGGCAAGCAGCTCAAGTCCGCGGGACCGTCCACGCCGGTCGAGGTCCTGGGCCTGGATGGCGTGCCGAGCGCCGGTGATGCGTTCTACGTCGTGGCCAACGAGAAGGACGCCAAGCGCGTCATCGCGAGCCGCTCCGACAAGGCGCGTGCCGAGCGTGAGGCCGAGCTGAACAAGCCCGCCAGCATGGCGGACCTGCTCGCCTCGATGGGCAAGAAGGAGAAGGAGGTCCAGAACCTCATCCTCAAGACCGACGTGTCCGGCTCCCTCGAGGCGATTCGCACCTCGCTGGAGCAGATCGGCAACGAAGAGGTCGAGGTCCGGATCATCCACGCGGCGGTCGGCAACATCAGCGAGTCCGACATCACCCTGGCCACGGCCTCGGACGCCATCGTGCTCGGGTTCAACGTGGGCCCGGACGCCATGGCCAAGCGGGCCGCCGACCAGGCCACCGTGCAGATCCGCCAGTTCTCCGTCATCTACGACGTCATCGACGCCGTGAAGGAGATGCTCAGCGGCCTGCTCACGCCGGAGACGGTGGAGACGGTGATCGGCCACGCCGAGGTCCGCGCGGTGTTCCACATCCAGCGCGTCGGCACGGTGGCGGGCTGCATGGTCACGGACGGCAAGGTCCAGCGCAACGTCCAGGGCCGCATCATGCGGGCCGGCAAGAAGCTGCACGAGGGCAAGATCACGACCCTCAAGCGCTTCAAGGACGATGTGCGCGAGGTCACCCACGGCTTCGAGTGCGGCCTCTCGGTGGACGGCTACAAGACCATCGAGGTCGGCGACATCGTCGAGGTCTTCGAGGTCAAGGAGGTCCGGCGCCAGATCGACTGATCGGCGCCCGGATCCCGCGAGCACGCGGCCAGCCGGCGAGTCCTCGCTGGTCGCGTGGCCCCTGCTCCCATGCCTGGCCTGGCCGGGCGGGTGCGCTCGCACCCAGACGAGGTGGCTGATGGCCCGTTCCCGCCCCATTCGTCCCGCTCGCGTCGCCTCCGTCGTTCGAGAGGTGGTCGCCCGCACCTTGACCTTCGAGATCAAGGATCCGCGCGTCGCCGGGGTCACGATCTCGGATCTCGAGGTGACCGGAGATCTCCAGGAGGTCCGCGTCTTCTTCCATGTGGATGGCGGGCCCCAGCGCGTCGCCGAGGCCCTCGTCGGGCTGGAGCGGGCGTCGGGCTTCATCCGCCGGGCCATCGGCGAGCAGGTGCGGCTGCGGCTGACGCCCCGCCTCGTCTTCCGCCACGACGCTTCGCTGGAGTACGCGTCGCGCATCGAGGCCCGCCTCGCCGAGCTCGGCCTCGGGTCGGCGCGGCCGACGGGCGGGGGCGACGACGACGAGGGCGACGAGGGCGAGGGCGATTCGACGACGAGGCCGATCTCGACGATGATCCCGACGTCGATGACTCCGAAGACGAGGCCCGAGGGACCCCTGACATGAGCCGTCGCCGCGCTGCCGGAGATGCCCTCGACGGCGTCCTCCTGGTGGACAAGCCCGTCGGGCCCACCTCCTTCACGGTCGTCAAGCGCGTCCAGCGCGCCCTCAACGCCCAGCGCGCCGGGCACACGGGGACGCTGGATCCCATGGCGACCGGCCTGCTGGTGATCTGCCTGGCCAGCGACGCGCCTCGTGCCCTACCTCATGGCGGCGACGAAGCGGTACGTCGGCACGGTGCGCCTGGGGGTCTCGACCACGACGCTGGACGCGGAGGGCGAGGTGGTCCACACCGATGATCGGGCCCAGGTCGCGGCCATCGACGAGGCGGCCGTGCGGGCGGTGCTGCCGCGCTTCACCGGCCTGATCGAGCAGCGCCCGCCGGCGTTCTCGGCCATCCGGGTGGACGGCAAGCGGCTGCACGCGCTGGCGAGGGCAGGGGAGGAGGCGGAGGCGCCGCTGCGGCAGGTCACCATCGAGGCCCTGGACCTCATCGGCGCGGCACCGCCCGACTTCGAGCTGGACGTGGCGTGCTCGAAGGGGACGTACATCCGCTCCTGGCGGCCGACGTGGCGCAGGCCGTCGGGGTCGGCGGCCACCTGGTCGCGCCCGGCGCCTGGGGAGCGCCCCGTTCAGCGTGGCCGATGCGCTGAGCCTGGAGGCCATCGAGGCGGATCCGGCGGCGGCGCGCTCCCGCCTGCTGCGACCCGCGGAGGCCGTGGCCTTCCTCCCGGGCATCGCGCTGACGCCGGCACAGGTGGATCACCTGCGGCACGGCCGGCGCTGCGCCTTCCCCGAGGCCGAGCCCGGGGTCTGCCGGGCCGTCGATGCGGCGGGTCGGCTGGTGGCCCTGATCGAGGCTCGCGGCGCCGAACCCGCCGACATCATCCGGGTCTTCGGTGGGGGCGGCGCCGGCAAGGCCCGTACCGATTGAGCTTGACGGGGCGGGCGGCCTTTGTTATCAGCCTCCCCCGAAACCAACCCCTGCTGGACGACGGCCCGGCAGGCGGACCGACCTGCGGGTCAAGGAGTCACGATGCCGCTCGATATCGATCACAAGGCCGAGATCATCGAACGCTTCAAGCGCGGTGAGAACGACACGGGCTCGCCCGAGGTGCAGGTCGCTCTGCTGAGCGAGCGCATCCGCGGCCTGACGGAGCACCTCAAGGTGCACGGCCACGACCACGCCTCGCGCCGCGGCCTCAAGAAGCTCGCGGGTCAGCGCACCCGGCTGCTCAAGTACGTCCGCACCAAGGACGTCGAGCGCTATCGCGCGCTGATCAAGGAGCTCGGACTCCGCCGCTAGGCCGAGACGAAGAGGAGCCCCCAGGGGCTCCTCTTTCGTTTCTGGCACCAGTTCTCTGGCCGCCGGGCAGGGCCCGGTGGTCTCCGGAGGCAGCCGACGGGATCGCGCTGGCCTCCGGGCGCTCCGCGGCGGCGGACCATGGGGGTCCGCGCGGAGCAACCCCGTGGATCCACCCGGATCGCGGATCCTCGATGCGTCTGGAGGACGCCTCAGTATCTGACCCCTGGGCACCGCGCGGGCGGTGGCTGGCGGTCAGGGACCGAGGCGGGCGCATCGGTCATCCCACCTGGACGGACCACGGGCCACGCAAGCGCGCTGTCACCCACAGCGCTGGAAGGAATCTCCGTGGCCAAGACCACCGTGAAGGCGCCCTTCGGGCAGGCCGACATCATCATCGAGACGGGCGAGCTGGCGAAGCAGGCCGGCGGCGCCGTCCTCGTGACCATGGGCGACACCGTCGTCCTCGTGACCGCCGTGGGCGGCAAGTCGCCCCGGCCGGGCGTCGACTTCCTGCCCCTCACCTGTGAGTACATCGAGAAGCAGTACGCGGCCGGCAAGATCCCCGGCGGCTACTTCAAGCGCGAGTCGCGCCCCGGGCCGTGGGAGATCCTCAACGCCCGCCTGATGGATCGGCCGATGCGGCCGCTCTTCCCCAAGACCTGGCGCTGCGAGATCCAGCTCATCGCCACGGTGCTGTCCTTCGATCGCCAGAACGACGCCGCCATCTGCGCGGTGGTCGGCGCCTCGGCGGCGACGGTCATCAGCGACGTGCCCTTCGCCGGCCCCGTGGGCGCCTGCCGGGTCTGCCTGATCGACGGCAAGTACGTCATCAACCCGACCTTCGCCGAGCAGGAGGGCGCGAAGCTCAACCTGGTCGTGGCCGCCACCGCCGACGCGGTGACGATGGTCGAGGGTGAGGGCGCCGAGGCGAGCGAGACCGAGATGGTCGACGCCATCGTCGCCGCCCATGAGGCCATCAAGCCCATCATCAAGCTGCAGGACACCCTCCGCGCCAAGGTCGGCAAGGAGAAGCGCCCGGTCGAGGAGCCGGTGGTCGACGCCGCCCTCTTCCACAAGGTGGTGGACCTGGCCCTCGATCCGGTGGCCGACGCCCTGGCCATCGTCTCGAAGAAGGCCCGCTCCAAGGCCCTCAGCGAGGCCAACGCCCGCGTCCTGGCGACCCTCACCGCCGAGGACGAGAGCCTGGGCGAGCGCTCCGGCGAGATCTACGAGTACCTGCACCGGGTGCAGCGCGACATCGTGCGCACCCAGGTGGTCGAGGAGGGGGTCCGCATCGACGGCCGCCGCCCCGCCGACATCCGCCCGATCATGTGCAAGCTGGACATCCTGCCCCGGACCCACGGCTCGGCGCTGTTCCAGCGCGGCGAGACCCAGGCCCTCGGTACGGTGACCCTCGGCACGCGCCGGGACGAGCAGCGCATCGACAACCTCTTCGGGGATCGCTTCGAGCCCTTCATGCTCCACTACAACTTCCCCCCGTTCTGCACGGGCGAGGCGAAGATGCTGCGGGGCACGAGCCGGCGTGAGATCGGCCACGGCAACCTGGCCTACCGCGGCATCGCCGCCACCCTGCCGGCTCACGAGGACTTCGCCTACACCATCCGCGTGGTGAGCGAGGTGCTTGAGTCCAACGGCTCCTCCTCCATGGCGTCGGTCTGCGCCGGCTCGATGGCCCTGATGGCCGCCGGCGTGCCGGTCAAGCGCCCCGTCGCCGGCATCGCCATGGGCCTCATCCAGGAGGATGGCAAGACCGCCGTGCTGTCCGACATCCTCGGCGACGAGGATCACCTGGGCGACATGGACTTCAAGGTCGTGGGCACCCGCGAGGGCATCACCGCGCTCCAGATGGACATCAAGATCAAGGGGCTGAGCCGCAAGATCCTGACCCAGGCGCTGGAGCAGGCCCGCCGCGGCCGCCTGCACATCCTCGACGAGATGGCCAAGGCCATCGAGACGCCCCGCCAGGAGATGTCGGGCCACGCGCCCCGCATCGTGTCGCTGTACGTCAAGCCCGACCGCATCCGCGACATCATCGGCCCCGGCGGCAAGACCATCCGCGGCATCACCGAGCAGACCGGCTGCGTCATCGACGTGGACGACACCGGCAAGGTGACCATCGCGAGCCCCGACGACGTGGCGGCCCAGAAGGCCCGCGCCATCATCGAGAGCCTCACCGAGGAGCCCGAGGTCGGCCGCATCTACCACGGCACCGTCCGCAAGATCCTCGACTTCGGGGCCTTCGTGGAGATCCTCCCCGGCACCGACGGCCTCGTGCACATCTCCGAGCTGGCCGACCACCGCGTCGCGCGGGTCGAGGACGTGCTGGCAGAGGGCGACGAGGTGGCCGTGAAGTGCATCGGGGTCGACCGCCAGGGCAAGATCCGGCTGTCGCGCCGCGAGGCCATGGCCGAGCAGGGCGCCGAGTAGGCCCTTGGAGGTGCTCTGGCAGCGCCTCGCGGGTGCCTCGGCGCCTGATCCGCTGCCGGTGCCCTCGGCCGCGACCGCGGACGCGGCCGGCCTGGATCTGCGGGCCGCCGTCCGGGCGCCCGTCGTGCTCGAGCCGGGGGCTCGGGCCGCCATCCCCTGCGGCTTCGCGCTGGCCCTGCCCCCCGATCACGAGGGGCAGGTCCGCCCCCGGTCGGGCCGCGCGCTGCGAGAGGGCCTGACGGTGCTCAACGCCCCGGGCACCGTCGACGCCGACTACCGCGGGGAGCTGCGGGTGCTGCTGGTCAACCTCGGGCAGGCGCCCGTGACCATCCAGCGAGGCGAGCGCATCGCCCAGCTGGTGGTGGCGCCCGTCCGCCGGGTGGCGGGCCGCGAGGTGGCCGCGCTGCCCGCCACGGCGCGGGGCGCGGGCGGTTTCGGTCACACCGGTGACCGCTGAAGGGGATGGTCCTTGAAGGCAGCACGACCGTTTGCTAATCAACGCGGGTTGTGGCCGCGCCAAGGGGTTTGCCGGTGATCTGCTTTCGGTGCGGCAGCGACGTCCCCGACGCCGCCCCCCAGTGTCCCAACTGCGGGCAGCGCTTCGCTGGCACGCGGCGGACGTTCACCGCCACCACCACCTCGTTTCGAGCGCTGGAGCGCCGACGCCTCCGGGCGGCGAGGGCCGCCGACGGCCTGCCGTTCGCGGTGGGCGACGTCGTCGACGGCCGCTATGAGGTGCGCGACGTCATCGGCCGGGGTCCGCTGGGCGTGGTCTACCGGGTCCACGACCAGGAGATCGAGCTGGACGTGGCCCTCAAGGTCATGCACGACGAGCTGCTGCCCGAGGCGGCCGACCGGCAGGCCTTCGCGGAGGCGGTCCGGCGGGTTCGCCGTCTCTCCCAGCAGAACATCGTGCGGCTGTACGAGCAGGAAGAGACCGAGGAGCGCTGCTACTTCACGATGCAGCTGCTGGAGGGGCTCCCCCTGCGCAAGGTGGTCGGACTCCGGCGGGAGCGCGAGCAGCGCTTCACCGTCCGCGAGGTCGAGCCCATCTTCAACCAGATCACGATGGCCCTGGGCCACGCCCACCGGCACACCGTCCACGGCAACCTGAAGCCCGAGAACATCCTCATCCTGCCGGATGTGCTGAAGCTCACGGACGTGGGCAGCTACGCCTTCGTGGATCGGGCCCGCTTCGTGGCCGCTCAGCAGGAGGCCGGCCGAGGTGGCTACCTGGCGCCCGAGCTGCTGGCCGGCGACGCGCTGACCCCGCAGGCCGACATCTACAGCCTGGGTGCGCTGCTCTACGAGCTGCTGACGGGCAAGCCGTTCGGCCCCGAGGCGATGCCTGTCAGCAAGGTGCTCGACAAGCCGGACGAGGCCCGGCCGGGGGGCATCGATCGCATCATCTCCCAGGCCACGGCCCACTCGCCCACGGCGCGCTTCGAGGGCGCCGAGGCCTTCGCCGAGGCCCTCGGCACCTATATCGACGCCCGCGAGCTGGTGTCGGTGGACATCCGGGCCAACACCCTCCTGCCCGAGGACGTGACCCGTAAGTTCGCGCTTCCCAAGGGAATGTCGGAGGACGAGGACGCCGGCGAGGAGGCCGCCGACGAGGCGGAGGAGACGGGGGAACGCCTCGCCCCCCCGCCGCTGAGCGCGGTGGCCGAGGCGCCGCTGGAGCCCGCCGAGGAGTCCTTCATCGAGGCCCTCAGCAGCACCGACCTCGACTCCATGCTGGAGGAGGCGGGCCAGTCGGTGGATCGCTCGGCCGATCGCTCCGCGGATCTGCTGCCCATCGGCGTGCCGCCGTCGGCGCCCATGGAGGTGCGCGATCTGCCGGCCGCGCCGCCGCCCCCCGGCCCATCCCCGAGGCCGAAGAGACCTACCCGGTCATGGAGGCCGTGACCATCCCGGGCGCCGGCGGCCGGTCCCTGGTTCCTGCGCTCGAACCTGGCTTCAGTGCTGTCGATCATGGTGGTCGTGGGGGCGGCCGTGCTGGTCGCGATGCACTTCATCCGCAAGGATCAGACCCGCACCCCGGGCGATGACGGGCCCGGAGATCGTCCGGATCGCCGCCGACGCCGGCGCGGCGCCTCTGCACGCCGAGGTGGTCGCGCCGGAGCAGGAGCGCCCTGACGCTGCACCCGAGGTGGTGGCCGTCGCGCCCGAGACGGTGGCGCCCGAGACGGCGGCGCCCGAGACGGCGGCGCCCGAGAGCCTGGCCATGGCCCAGGTGGCGCCGGTGACCGAGGCGCCCGAGGCCCCCGCGACGGAGGCCCCGAAGGCGCCGGCGACGGAGGCCCCGAAGGCGCCGGCGACGGAGGCCCCGAAGGCGCCGGTGACGGAGGCCCCGAAGGCGCCGGCGACGGAGGCCCTGAAGGCGCTGGCGACGGAGGCCCCGAAGGCCCCGCGACGACCGCTCTGAAGGCCCCGGCCACGACGGCCCCGAAGGCCCCGGCGACGGAAGCCCCGAAGGCGCCCGCGACGGAGGCCCCGAAGGCGCCGGCGACGGAGGCCCCGAAGGCGCCCGCGACCGAGCCCCCCGAGGCGCCCGAGACGGACGCGCCCGCGGCGGCCGCGAACGGCCCCGACGAGGTGCAGTGCCCGGGCGGGACCATCCTCATCCGCACGGGGCGCTTCCCCAAGAACAGCGGGACGGGCAACCGCATCAAGGGCGCGGAGGGTGTGGCGCTCGCCCGCGCGGGCAACGCCTTCTGCATCGACGCCTACGAGTATCCCGGGAAGGGGCAGCGGCCGCGGACCTCGGTCACCCACACGGCCGCGAGCGGCCTGTGCAAGGCGGCGGGCAAGCGCCTCTGCAGCGATCGCGAGTGGCTGCGCGCCTGTGTCGGCCGCGGCGGCGCCGCCTACCCGTACGGCAAGGAGTTCGACGGTCGCCTCTGCAACACCGAGGACGACGACGGCGACGAGCGGTCGGTGGCCACCGGCGGCAGCTTCCCCAAGTGCCGCAGCGCCGTGGGCGCCTACGACATGAGCGGCAACGTCGCGGAGTGGACGGACGATCAGACCGTGCGGGGCGGAGACTTCGCCTCCTCCGACGAGGACGCCTCCTGTCGGGCGGGGGGCCGCCGGTCCGAGGGCAGCGCCCGGGCGTCCATCGGCTTCCGCTGCTGCTCCGACTTCACCGAGCCCTGAACCCCCTCCACCGAAGGCGCGCGGGCTGGCTGTGCTGGCCCTGGCGCTGATCGCGAGCCTGGCGGCCCCCTCGGCCCGCTGGGACGCGCTGTGCGCGCCCTGCCATGGCGCGGGCGGGCGAGGGGATGGCCCCGCGGCCTCCGTGCAGTGGCCCCGGCCGTCCGACCTCACCGGGCCGCTGAAGCTGGGCGCCTCGGCGGGGGACCTGGCGCGCGCGATCGACGAGGGGGTGCCCGGCACGGCCATGCCCGCCTTCAAGGCGCTGCCTGCCGCGGAGCGGGCGGCGCTGGTGGCAGAAGTGCTGGCGCTGCGGGGGGGCGCGGCGCCGGCGCCCGATCACGATGAACCGGGGGAGGGCAGCGCCACGGCGGGCGCCGTGCTCTGGCAGACCCGGGGCTGCGCCGCCTGCCATGACCAGCGGCCCCGGCTCCTCGACACGCGGGGCCTGCCCGCCGACTGGCCCGACCTCCAGCGTGGCCCCCTGAAGGGCGGCGACGCGCCAGCTGACCTCTTCGCCTCCATCAGCCGCGGACGGCCCGGCACCCCGATGCCCGCCTTCACCGGGCTGCCCGCCGCGGAGCGCCGGGATCTGGTGGCGTGGCTGCGCAGCCAGCGCGGCCCGGCCACACGGCAGCGGCGCAGCCCACCGCCGGGCCTGCCGGCGCCGGCCGACCCCCTCTGGCCGCCTTCGGGGGCGGAGGGCATTGCCGCCCTGCCCATCCTGCAGACGGGCGCGGCGCGCCAGTGCGGGCGCTGCCACCCCGACCAGGAGGCCCAGTGGCGGACCAGCCGCCACGCCCAGGCGCGGGGGCCGGGCCTGCTGGGCCAGTACCATGGGCGGGATGCCAGCTGGCAGGCCGCGTGTGATCGATGCCATGGGCCGGTGGGGGCGGGGCTCGACGCCGTGGGGTGCGCCGCCTGCCACCTGCGCGACGGACGCAAGCTGGGTCGGGGCCGCCGTCGCGATGATCGCGCCCTCCCGGGCATGCCGTTCGCCGTCGAGCCGCGCCTGGGCCGGTCTGACTTCTGCCTGCCCTGCCACCAGCTCGGCCCCGAGGCCGCCGTGGATGGGACGCCGCTGCTCGACACCTGGCGGGAGTGGGCCGCCAGCCCCTACCTCCCGGCCGGCGTCCAGTGCCAGCACTGCCACCAGCCCCAGGGCGACCACCGCTTCGCCGGCGCCCACGATCCCGAGGCCGTCCGCCGCGCGGCGCGTCTCGAGGCCCGGATCGATGCCACGGATCCCCAGGTCGTGGTGCAGGTCGAGATCGAGAACGTGGGCGCGGGCCACCACTTCCCGACGACGGCGACGCCGCGGGGCGTCCTGCGGGTCCGCCTGTGGCAGGGCCGCTCGCCTGGCGCCGAGCAGCTCTGGGCCATCGGGCGCACCATGCGCCGAGAGTCGGGCCGGTGGCAGACGGTGGCCGACACCCGCATCCCCGCGGGTGGCAAGGGTCGGTGGATGGCCCGGCTGCCGCGGGCGGGGGCCGACGCCGTCGAGATCAGCCTGTGGCTCTTCCCCGACTGGCACTACGCGCGTGTCTTCCGCGAGGCGCTGGCAGGGCTCGCCCCCGGGGCACGACCCGAGCTGCGTCAGGCGCTGCAAGCTGCTGAAACTTCAGGGTTTCTGGTCGAGAAGCGGGACATCCGCCTGCCCTGACCGTCGCCGCAACGCCGCCGCCTCGGGGACCTGGCCTGCGGCCTCGAGGGCGGCCGCCGCAGCCTCCGCGCGCTCGGGGGTGGGCGCCGAGACCCAGGCCGCCATCCGGTGCCGGGCGCCGCGGGCGGCGTCCCCGGCGGCGGTCCAGCCAGCGGCCAGCCGATCGTGCAGCTCGGCCCGGAAGCGAAACACATCGTCCACCAGAACCAGGACGGCGTCGTCGGAGGCATGCAGCCGCAGCACGGCGTCGCGCAGCGCGAGGGCCGTGGGGCGGTCCGTCCGCAGCGTCGGGCCGTGGTGCGCCGCGTCCAGGCCGGCGTCGATGGTGGCCATGGCGGCCTCGGCGGCCGCGAGCGCGGCGCGCCCGCTGGGCGGATCCGGCGCGCGGGCGAGGGCGACCAGCGTCCGCTGGGCTTCGCCGACGCGCTGGACGAGGTCGGCGGAGGCACGCGGTGGCCCGGCGTACGCGCCCCCACCGAGAAGGGCGCCAACGAGCGCCACCTTGAGTATGCTGTGCCGTCGAGTCATGGAGCGATGATACTTGGAGCGCCTCCTCCGCGTCTGCCTCAGCGTCACTCTCCGGGTCCTCCCATGGGTCTGCCCCGGCCTGCTCGGCGGGGTGGCGCACGCCGATCACCTGCGGGTGACGCTGACGGGGCCGGCGACGCCGTTTGCCCGGGTCGAGCACGTCGTCGAGCGGACGGCCGGCGCGGTCGTCGTGCGGGTAGGCCAGCACTTCGCCGCCGACTTCGGCCGTCGGGAGGCCGTCGGCCTGCTGACCGAGGACGACTTCGCCGGGTTGGTGGCCCGCCTCGACGCCCTGGACGCCTTCAAGCTGCGCTCCGCGGAGACGCCGTCGGCGCGCAGCACCTGGATCGTCGAGCTGGAGGCGGGCGACCGCCGCCACACCTTCCGCGTCAGCGACCCGCACGATCGACCCCGGGGCGAGCACCTGGCGGTCATCCATGCCATCCGCGGCGCCGTGGAGGCCCAGACCGGGGCCCTGCCCTACGAAGATCCCTTCCTGCTCAAGGAGGAGGCGGGGGTCCTGCAAGTCTTCACGGACGTCCAGGCTCGCCTGAAGGTCGACGGCCTGTGGATCCGCGGCCGCACCCCGGTGCGGGGCCTGCGGCTGGCGGCGGGGCCGCACGCGCTGGAGCTCTGGCCCGACGGGGGGGCCGGTGCGCACCCATATGACATCAAGATCGACGCCGGGCGCACCACCACGCTCCGCGTCGAGCTGCGGTAGGGCCGCGGCCCGCAACGGGGGGGAGAGACGATGACGGTCGCAGACGATCACCTCGCGCAGGCGCGGGCCACCGACGATCCGGCCGAGGCCGATCGCCTGGCCATCGCGGCGGTCCTGGCCGATCCGGGGCGGGGCGAGGCGTACGCGCTCCGGGGCCAGATCGCGGCGCGCCGGGGCGACGCCGTGACCGCCGCCCACCACTTCCGCGCGGCCTGGCTGCGCGGGGACCGGTCCGCGGTGACCCGCGCGGCCTACGCGGTCTGCCTGGAGGTCACCGATCGGGGCGCCGAGGCGGCCGAGGTCTCGGGCGGCGCGATGGTGCCTGCCGAGCTGGAGGCCTTCTCCGAGGTGGCGCGGATGCTGGGGCCAGCCATTCGAGGCATCCTGGCCCTGCCCCTGCCGCCGACGGGCGAGCCGATGCTGCTGCCGGGAGAGCGGCGGCCCAGCGGCGCGGTGCCCTCGCCGGCTTCGCGCACCTCGACGCCCCCCCGGCCCGCGCAGGCCTCCACGCCACCGCGCGGGATCGAGGCCCCCTTCGCGCGGCCCCTGCCCGAGCGCGCCCAGCCCCCGGCGCGCCCGTCGGCGGCGCTGTTCCGGCGAGCGCCCTCGGCCCCGCCCGACGAGGCCGCCGGCCCGCCGTCCCGGCCACCGGGGATGTTCTCCCGCACGGCGCCGTCGACGCCGCCGAGCGACGCGGGCTGGTCGCCGCCGTCCCGGCCGTCGGGGGCGTTCTCGCGCACGGCGCCGTCGACGCCGCCGGGGGACGCGGGGTGGTCGCCGCCGTCGCGGCCGTCGGGGGCGTTCTCGCGCACGGCGCCGTCGACGCCGCCGGCCGAGATCTCGGCCCGTCCGCCCTCGGCCCCCCCCGCCGACGCGGGCTGGTCGTCGCCGCCCCGCCGGGTCAGCCGGTCCATCTCGGTGGCCCCGCCGCCCGCTGACGACCAGGACTGGCTCGAGCCGCGCCACACCCTCCGGGAGGCCGCGCGCCCCTCCAGCCGCGAGAGCTGGGTGGACGACAGCATGGTGCCCATGTCGGCCGGCGAGGACGGGCCGCGGTTCGAGGCCAGCCCCCTCGAGCTGGTGGTCGATCCCGGCGTGCCGGACGCGGGGGTCCGATCCCCCGTCACCGGTGAGCTCATCAGCGCCGACGAGGCGTTCCGGGCTCGGCAGGACGCCCTGATGCCCGAGCTCGAGCTGGCGGGGACCGGCCGGGGGCGTGCCTCGCAAGCCCCGAGAACTCCTCAGGTTTCCCGCCCGCCCCAGCCGCCCGTCCGCCACACCCGGCCCCTGCATGGCGACGGGGCGAGCCTCCTCCCGGAGCCGACGCGGCCCGCCCCCCGGGAGGAGGCCGATCTGCTGGAGGCCGCCCAGGCCTTCGTCGGCGTGGACCGCCTCCGCCTGGCCCTGAAGCTCCCGGGGCCAGTCATGACGGCCACCGGCGCCCGGCCGCAGCAGCTCTGCGTGGCCGTCGCCTTCGGCCTCACCCCCGACGAGGTCCTCATGCGCGACCGCCAGCGGCCCGACGCGCCGCCGGTCCGGATCGCCTTTCGCGCTCTGGCCCGCCTGGATGTCGTCCGGGACGGCGCCCAGATCACCATGACCCTCGGGGACGCCCGCCAGCTCCACCTGGATCTTCGGGAGCTCATGGGCCGGGCGCCGGCCCTGGGGCGCGTCCTGGTGGCCGAGCTGGCCTCGTCGGTGCGGGGCGCGGGGATGCAGGTCGTGGGGGCGTGAGCGCGGCCGAACTCCGTGACTTCACGCGCAAACGAGGGTAGCCTCGCCCGACGAAGACCGAACCGCTGGAGGGGTCATGCTGCGTGTCGGATGCCTGATCGCCGGCTTGCTGGCGGGCTGCGGGGGAGCGCCGGAGACGGCCCCGACGGCGGCGCCCGTCGGCCCGGCGGCCGCGGTGGACGTCCCCAACCCCTGCGTCGCCAACCCGTGTGACGCCACTCTCATCGATCCCAGCGTGAACCCCTGCGTCGGCCCCGCCGCCGAGGGGGCCGCGCCCGCCGTGGACGCCGACGGCGGCTGAACGAGAGCCCGATGCCCGCGCCCGCCACCGCCCGCCCGGGCTTCTCGCTCCAGCTGGAGCGGGGCGCCGGGCGCCTCGTGCTCACCGATCGACTGGTGGCCGGGCTGCTGCGCGTGGAGACGCTGGCGCTCTCCCTCGACCAGGTGCCGGGGCGCCTCGACCTGCGCGTCGGCGCCGATCGCTTCCGGCACCAGCGGACGCGGCTGGACACCCTGGCGGTCGCCATCGACGAGGAGGCCCTGGGCGCAGCGCTGAGCGAGGCGGCCCAGGGGACGCCCTTCCAGGATCTCGACGTCCGCCTGTCCGAGGGCGACGTGGTGGTCACGGGGGCCATCGCGACCCCGGCCCCCGCGCCGTTCCTCTGCCGCCTCCGGCCCGTCCCGGCGGGCGTGGCCGGGGAGCGCGTCCTGCTGGTCTCGGCCTACGAGACCCGCGTCTTCGGGCCGGCGAGCCTGTCTGCACCCCAGGTCGCCCGGGGCCTCCTCCAGCTCCTCGGGCTGGGGCCATGGCTGCGCGGCCCGACCCTCGCGGCGGTGGATCCGGTGCAGCTCCTCGTGCTCGAGATCTGCGCCGCCCTCGGCTGGAAGGCCCCCGATCGCCGCGACGTCCGGGTAACGGCCGTGCGCTGCGAGGCCGGCCGCCTGCACCTGCTGGCCGAGCGCGGCCGCGAGGCCAGCGGGCCGGGGCCGCGCCCCCTGGGCGAGCCCGCCCAGACCCGGGCCGGCGAGGTCCGTGATCGCCGTTTCCTGGCGGATTACGAGGCCAAGGGCGTCTTCGCCGCCATCGAGGCGCGCCTCGCGGAGGGGGAGCCCGAGGGGGTCATGCGGGCGCTGCGGCGCCAGCTCGAGATCCACCCGGGCCACGCGTTCGTGATCGGGCGGCTGTTCCAGGTCGGAGTCGCGTGGCCGGAGGCGGCCGCCGAGGTGCGGGCGCTGGCGAGCGCCCGGCTCCACCGCTTCCCCGAGGACGTCGACGCGCTGCTGGCGCTGGCGACGGTGCGGGCGCGCGCCGGGGCGACAGACGAGGCGGCGGAAGGGCTGGAGCGCATCGGCGAGCTGGCGCGGCGCCAGGGGGACGAGCTGCTGGCGACCCAGGCCGCCTGGGCGGCCGCGTCGGCGCGCCAGGCGAGGTCGCCGCGGGCGGCCATCGCGGCCTACGAGCAGGTGCTCGCCAGCCGCCACCGGCTCTCGGGCGTGCTGAGGGCCCTCGTCGAGCTGTACCTGCGGGTGGGGGACGACGCCGCGGCCCTGCGCATCCAGCAGCGGCTCGTGGCCGCCAGCGCCGGCCCGGGCGAGCGGCGTCGGCACCTGCTGCGCCTGGGGGCGATGGCCGTCCAGGGCCAGCCCGACGTGGCCCGGCAGGCGTTCGAGGGCATCCTGGCCGAGAACCCCGACGACGTGGAGGCCCTCGACGGCGTGGCCGCAGCGGCCGTCCGCCAGGGCGATCACCTGGTCGCCATCCAGACGCTGGACCGGGCCGCCCGCCTGCTGCGGGGGCGGGGCGAGGCCGCCGGCGCCGCCGAGCGGATGACGCGGCTCGGGGATCTCTGGGCCGGCCTGCCCGACGGGACGGCCACCGCCCACCTGCGCTATCGCCAGGCCCTGCTGCTGGTGCCGCGCCACGCGCCGGCCCTCCTCGGCCTGGCCGAGCTGGCCCGCCAGGAGGGCGACGCGGCGGGCGCGCGGGCCCGGTTCGAGGAGATCCTGCGCCAGCCCGCCGACGTGGTGGACCGCGCCGAGGTGCACCTGCGGCTCGGCCTGCTGCTGGCCGGGGAGCCCGGAGAGGCGGGCCTGGCCGCCGCCCACCTGCAGAAGGCGCTGGAGGGCAGCCCGGCGCAGGTGGAGCTCGCCCTCGGGACCCTGGAGGGGCTGCACCGCGCCGCCGGTCGGTTCGACGACGTGGCCCGCGTGCTCGCGCTGGCCGCCCAGCGCGCCGTCGAGCCCGCCGTGCGCTCCGAGCGGCTCGTGCGGCTGGCCCAGGTGCACGTCCAGCACCTCCACGATCGCGGCGCCGCCGTCCGACTGCTGCGGGAGGCGGGCCGGCTCGATCCGGAAAACCCAATGATCTCGGAGGTTCTCGTCGAGCTGCACCGGCAGGCGGGGGACCACGCGGCCCTGGCGGAGGGGCTGGCGGACCTGGCGGCGCGGGTCGATGATCCCGCCCGGCTCGCGAGCCTCTATGTCGAGCGGGGTGACCTGCTCCGCCTGCACCTGAACCGCGCCGACGACGCGGCGGGCGCCTACGCCCTGGCCCTGGGCTGCCAGCCCGAGAGCCGCGACGCCCTGGCGGGCCTCGTCGACGTCTACCGCGCCCAGGAGCGCAGCGCCGAGCTGGCCGAGGCCCTGGGGCGGCTGGCCCGGCTCGAGCCGGATCGCCGCGACGCCGGCCTGCTCTGGCTCGAGCTGGGGCGCCTGCAGGCCCGCGTGCTGGCCCGGCCCGAGGCGGCCATCGGCAGCTTCGAGGCTGCCCTGGGGGCCCTGCCGGCGGACGTCGAAGCCCTGCGAGCGCTCGGCGATCTGCACTTCGAGGCCGGTCGCCACGAGGCCGCGCTGCTGCGCTACAGCCAGCTCGCCACCCTCTACACCGAGGAAGGCTACGACGAGCCGTCCGCGCCCTTCCTCCGCCGGCTGGCGGCGGCCCAGGTCAACGTCGGCCGGCTGGATGAGGCCCTGGCCACGCTGGAGCAGGCGGTCCGGGAGGATCCCGACGACGTGGCCACCTGCGAGCAGGCCCAGGACGTCTTGCTGCGCACCGGGGACGTCGAGCGCATCGCGTGGTTCTTCCAGCACGCGCTGGAGGGGGCGCGGCGGCCCGCGGCGCGGGCCTTCCTGGCGCGCCGTGCGGGCCGCGTCCTCTGGCGCGAGCTGCGCCGCCCGGCCGAGGCCGCTCCGCTGCTCGACGTGGCCCTGGCGGTGGATCCCGGCGACGTGGACGTGATGCGCATCCGCCTGGAGGTGGCCACGGCCCTGGGAGACTGGCCCACGGTGGCCGGCCTGCTGCGCGGCCAGCTCGCGGTCGCTCCGGCCGTGCGGCGGCCTGGCCTGCTGGTGCGCCTGGCCCGGCTGGCGGCCAGCGAGCTGCACCAGCCCGACGAGGCGCGGCGTCTGGCCCGCGCCGCCCTCGAGGATCGGCCCGACTACGAGCCCGCGCGGGCGCTGCTGGCCGAGCTGGCGCAGGCGGCCGAGGTGGCTGGTGCCGCCGACCCGGCCGCCGCCCGCCCCGCCGCCGGCCCTCCGGTGGTCGAGCCCGCCGTGGCAGCGCCGCCCCTCCTCACGTCGTGGTGGCGCCGCCGGTCGTGGCGGCCTCGCCGGTCGTGGAGGCCCCGCTCCCGTCGTGGAGGCCCCCGTCGTGGCGGCCCCCGTCGTGGTGGCCCCTCCCGTCGTGGAGTCCCCCTCGCAGAGGCCCCCCGTGGAGCCGTCCTCGTGCCCGAGGCGGCGCCGCCCAGGCCCCCTCGGCCCCGCCCCCGTCCGCCGCACGCCCGTCTCGGGCCTGCGGACGCTGCGGCCCCGGCCCCGACGCCTCCGGGGTTCGATCCCCTCGAGGCGCTGAGCGCGCCGAGCCGTCCAGCGGCGCGCCCGCCTTCGATCACGAGAACGAGACGATGGCCTCGGCGCCGCCCCAGGTCGAGGCGCCGGCCCCGACCCGCCTCGAGGCCGATCCGGGGGACGAGGCGACGACGCTGGCGCGCCTGGAGGAGGCCGTCCTGGCGGCGCCGACGCCGACGGAGCGCGCGCGGGCGCCGTCTGGCGCTGGCCGAGTACCGCCGCGACGAGCTGCACGCCCCCGACGCCGCCGTCCCGGTGTTCGAGGCCGTGCTGGACGAGGCCCGGCCAGGCTCCGGGGTGTGGCTGGAGGCCCTCGAGGCCCTGGAGGACCTCCACGCGCTCCGCCAGGCGTGGGACGCCGTGCTCGCGCTGTACGATCGCCGGGGGCCGCCGGCCTGCTGGAGCCGGGCGAGCGGGCCATCCTCCGCGCCGCGACGCTGCGGGCGGCCGGCCGCCTCGAGGAGGCCCTCGACGAGGCGCGCCAGGCCCTCCCGGCGCCCCGGGCCCTGGCCCTGGCCACCGAGCTGCTCGCGGCGCTGGATCGGGCGGAGGAGGCGGCGGCGCTGCTGCTGGCCGACGTCGATCGGCTGGCGCCCGGCGAGGCGGCGGCCCGTCGCTCCCAGGCGGCCCTGCTCATCGGGCCGGCGGATCCCGAGCGCGCGGCGCGCCTGCTGGGGATGGCCTGGCGCGATGACCCGCAGGCCGATCGGCTGGCCGACTGGCTGGATGCCGCCCACCGCAGCGGCGACGCCACCCTCCTGGCCGAGGCGCTGGTGGCCCAGGCCCGGTCGGGGCCGTCCGGCCCGCGCGCCGAGGCACGCCGCAGCCGGGCCTTGCTGGACGCCGCCCGGGCCGTGCGTCCCCCTCGCCGGCGGGGCCCAGGCCGCGCGCGGCCTGGCGGAGGCGAGCCTGGAGGCCCGCCCGGACAACCTGGACGCGCTGGGGCTCCTCGAAGAAATCCTGAGTGAAATCGGGGATGTCGCGGCGCTTGCCGGCGTCGTCGAGCGGCAGGTCGAGGCGGCGGTGCCCGGCCCGTGGCGGGCGAGCTGGCCCTGCGGCTGGCCCACCTGCGGGCCGACGACCTCGGGGACGCCGCCGCCGCGGAGGCTCCCCCTCGCCATGGCCCGCCGAGCTGGACGATCCGCCCCGGCCCGTGCGCTGGCCGCACGCCTCGCAGCCCCTGCACCTCGCCGGGTCCGCCCCGGCCGACCCGCCCTCCGAGGACGAGGACGCGCGGGTGGTGGCGCGGCTGACCGACGGCACCCCCGACGCCGGAGACCCGTCCGACTCCATGGGCTCCGACTCCATGGGCCCCGACTCCATGGGCCCAGACTCCATGCGCCCCGAATCCATGGGCCCCGACTCCATGGGCTCCGACGACGCCGACCTGGCCGGGCCACCGCGCCTGCTGTCCCAGCCCCCGGCCGACCCGGGCCTGGCGAGGCTGTGGGGCGGCGGTGATCGGGCGGGGCTGGCCGAGGCCCTGGGGCTCCGCGCGGCGCGGGCCACGGGCGGCGTGCGGGCCGAGCTGCTGGCGCGGCAGGGCGTGGTGCTGGCCGAGCGCCCCGAGACGCTGGCCGACGCGGCGCGGGCCTTCCGAGGCGCCCTGGACGAGGCCGAGGCGCCCCTCGACGCGGTGCTCGTGGCCGTGCAGATGCTGGCCCGGTCCCGGCCCGCGAGCGGGCTCGCCGATCTGCTCGCCCATGTGGAGGGGCGGCTGGTCATCGCCACCGATCGGCGCACGCGCGCTGGGCTGCTCGCCCTGCGAGGGGCGCTGCGGCTGGACCGGCAGGGGGATGTCGACGGCGCGCGGGCCGACTTCCAGGCGGCCGCCAGCGAGGTGCCCGGGGCGGCCCTGGCGGCCCTCGGCCTCGGGACCATCGCGGCGGACGCAGCAGCGTGGCGGCCCGCCCTCGCGTGGCTGCAAGCCGCCCTGCACGCCGGCCCCGAGAACGCCGTCCCCCTGAGCACGGATCAGGAGGCCACGGCCTTCCGCCGGGTGGTCGAGGCCCTCGGGGCCCTCGGCCGCAGCGACGACGTGCCCGCCACGGCGCGCGGCATCCTGGATGCCAACCCGGCCTGCCTGCCGGCGCTGGCGGCCCTGGACGCCCACCTCACGGCGGAGGGCGGCCACGCCGAGCTGGCCGCGCGGCTCGATCTGGCCCTGATGCACCTCACGCCGGCCCCGGTGGACCTGCTGTGGCGGCGCGCCGAGCTGCTCTCGGGCCCCCTGCGGCAGCGCCGGGACGCGGCGGCGGCGGCCGACGCGGTCCTGGCCATGGATCCGGAGCACCGCGCCGCCCGGCGGCTCGCGCTCGCCCTGGCCGGGGAGCGGGAGGCGTGGACGGAGTACGTCGTCCACGGCGAGGCGCTGCTGCGGCTGCCCGTCGACGCGGGCAGCCAGGCAGATCCCGATCGGCTGCGCCTGGCGGTGGCCCGGGTGTATGCCGATCTGCTGGCCCAGCCGGTCCAGAGCCTGGTCCACCTGCGCGCGCTCGACGCCCGCGGCACGCTGCCTCTGGACGCGGTGGCGCTCTACCTCCAGGCGGCGCGCGCGGCCGGGGATCACGACGCCCACCTCGCGGCGCTACGGGCGCGCATCCGCCTGGATGACACAGCCGCCGCCCGGCTGGTGCTGGCAGAGCACCTGCTCCTGATCGGGCGCCCCTCCGAGGCCCTGGCCGAGCTGGGCGCCCTCGATCCGGCCGATCTCGACCATGACCAGCGCGCGCGGCTGGCGCTGGTGCGTGACGAGGCCCTGGATGCGGAGCCCTGAGGCACGCTTGCGGTTGCTGCCCCGGCCCGGGCGTGCTAAGCGGCTGATGCCTGACTGGAGGAGGGAAACATGCGCGTTCTGCAGAGCGTCTGCGGTCTGCTGGCGCTGACTCTGGCTGCCTGTGGCGGTCGGACGAGCGGCCTGATGAGTGACACCCCCGTCGCCGAGAAGAAGGGGGACGCGTCTGAGCTGGTCGCGGCCGGTGACGGCCTGTGGGCGGAGCGGGGCGATCGGGCCAAGGCCGAGGAGGCCGTCAAGAAGTGGGAGGCGGCGGCCCAGCTCGATCCCACCCAGGCCGACGTCCAGCTCAAGCTCGCCTATGGCTACTACTTCCTCGCCAACGCTCATGTGAAGTGGGACAAGAAGCCCGAGGACGCCATGAAGGCCCTCTACCTGAAGGGGGTCGAGGCGGGCGAGGCGGCCATCAAGCTGCAGAGCCCCGAGTTCGCCGCGAAGATCAAGGGCGGGGCGAAGTGGGCCGAGGCGGTCAAGTCGGTGGGCGCCGAGGGCATCTCGGGCCTCTACTGGTACGCCACCAACCTGGGCAAGTGGGGCCTGCTGGAGGGCATCACTGCCATCCTCGCCCACAAGGATGACATCTTCGCCACCATGGAGCGCGTCCAGGCCCTGGACGAGACCTTCTTCCACGGCGCGCCGCACCGCTACTTCGGCGTCTACTGGGCCAAGCTGCCCTTCGGCAAGGACCTCAAGAAGAGCAAGACCCACTTCGAGAAGGCCGTGGCGATCTCGGGCAACTACCTGGAGACCAAGGTCCTCTTCGCCGAGTTCTTCGCCGCCTACAGCGACGACGAGGCGCTCTTCAAGAAGCTCCTCAACGAGGTCATCGCCACCGCGGACGATGTGGATCCGGCCCTGGTGCCGGAGAACATGAACGCGAAGCGGACCGCGAAGACCATGCTCGAAAACATCGAGGACTACTTCTAGGATGTCGGACCGGACCCCCGGTCCGGTTGCCAGGAGCACTCATGATCCGTTGCATCATCTCCCTGATCGCCGTCGCCGCGCTGGTCTCGCCCGCTCTCGCGGGGGATGACGGCGAGGTGAACATGAAGCTGGCCACGGTGGCGCCCAAGGGCACCCCCTGGTCCGACCTGCTCGAGCGCTACAAGGCCGCCGTGGACGAGAAGTCGGGCGGCAAGATGAAGGTGCGGGCCTTCCTGGGCGGCGTGAAGGGGGACGAGCAGAGCATCGCGCGCCAGGTCTACAAGGGCAGCCTGCAGATGGGCGGCGTCTCCACCGGTGCCATCGCGGCCATCGTGCCCGACATGGACATCCTGGAGCTGCCGTACCTGTTCGATGACTTCCAGCAGGCCGACGCCATCCTCGACCAGGTCCGCCCGATCGTGGAGAAGCTCCTCGAAGAGAAGGGCTTCAAGCTGGTGATGTACTCGGAGAACGGGTACCGCTCCTTCGGCATGAAGGCCTTCGATGGTGCGCCCGAGAAGGAGCGCTTCATCCACGGGCCGGCCGATCTCAACGCCGTGAAGATGCGCTCCCAGGAGAGCCCGGTGCATGTCGCCATGTACCGCGCCCTCGGCGCCAGCCCGGTCACCATCGCGGTGGGCGAGGTGCTCTCGTCGCTCCAGACGGGCGTGGTGGAGGGGGTCGACAACACCCCGCTCTTCATCCAGGCGGTGAGCTGGCAGCAGGCCATCCAGTACTTCACGGTCTCGGAGCACATCTACCAGCCGGCGCTGCTGGTGGTGAACAAGGCCTGGTACGACGGCCTGCCCCCGGATCTCCAGACGGCGGTGCTCGCCCCCAAGGAGGCCCTCGAGGCGAAGGGCCGCATGGCCGTGCGCTCCCTGGGGCCGCTGCTCCTCAAGAACTTCGAGGCGCAGAACGTGAAGGTCTACAAGCAGACCCCCGACGAGAAGAAGGCGATGCAGGCGGCCACCCGGCCCACCTGGGCCGCCCGCCGCGAGCAGGCCTCCGAGACCGGCAAGCAGCTCTTCGACGCCATCATGAAGGCCAAGGGCCTGTAATGAGCGGGGTGCCGGGCGAGGCGACTTCCCCCGCGCCCACGGGCGTCGCCCGCGTGGCGGGCCTGCTCGACGACGCGGTGCTGCGCGTCGAGCAGGCGTTCGTGACGCTGGCGGCGCTGGTGATGACCGCCACGGTCACCCTCGACATCATCTTTCGTGCCTTCGCCACCGAAGAGAGCACGCTGGCGCGCAAGCTCTTGACGCTGCTCTCGGTGGTCGGGGTCGAGCGCAGCGACGCCAACTACGCGATCTTACGAGACTATGGGACGCCGAGCATCCTGGCGCTCCTCGCATTTCTCTGTGGCTGGGCCGCGTTCGCCGCGGGACGCCGGCGCAAGGAGCAGCCGGCTTCGCTCCCCCTCGGGCTGCTCTGGGGGCGATCACCCTGGTCGGCGCGTGGGGCTTCGTGGAGCTCGTCCAGGTCCTGTCGAGCCGCTGGATCTGCGGCGGTCTGCTGGCCCTCGGCTGTGTCGGCTATGCCATCCACGCGGTCCGCAAGAAGGACGCCGTGGGGGTCTTGCTGGCGGCGGTGATCGGCGGGGCCGGGGGCTGGCTGTGCACGCACCTGCCCCCCAGTACATCTGGAGCCAGGAGCTGTCGCTGATGCTGCTGGCGTGGATGGCGTTCCTCGGGGGCAGCATGGCCACCCGCATGGAGAAGCACATCCAGGTGGATGCCCTGAGCCGTGTCATCCCCAAGGCCCTGCGCCCCTGGGCGCGGGCCATCGGGCTGCTGATCACCACGCTCTTCTGTGGCTACATGGCCATCCTGGCCTACGAGCATGTGTTCGGCGCTCAGGGTGACTTCGGCAGCGGCGAGATCCGGCCGGCCACCCGCATCCCGGCCTGGACCATCCTGCTCGCGGCCGTGGTGTCCTTCATGCTCATGACGCTGCGGTTCCTCGGCAAGACCATCGACGCGTTCCTGCACCCGCAGGTCCCTGAGCAGAAGGTGTCGCATTGACCATCTTCCTCCTGTTGCTCGCGGGCCTGCTGCTCTTCTCGGTCCCGCTCTTCGTCCTCATCGGCGCGCTCACCGCTGCGGGCTATGTGCTCTTCGGCGATGCGAAGAGCCTGCTCGAGGTGACGCTCATCGAGAACATCCGCGAGCTGACCGACAAGCCACCGCTGCTCGCCATCCCGTTCTTCGTGCTCTCGGGCGCCATCATGAGCAACGGCTCCATCGCCACCCGCCTGGTCGGCGTGGCGCGGGCCGTCTTCGCGGGGGTGCCGGGCGGCATGGGGGTCGCCACCGTGGCGGCCTGCATGTTCTTCGCGGCGATCAGCGGCTCCAGCCCCGTCACCGTCATCACCATCGGCGGCGTCATGTACCCGGCCCTCATCAAGGCCGGCTACCCCGACCGCTTCTCGACGGGCCTCGTGACCAGCGCGGGCACCCTGGGCATCCTCATCCCGCCCAGCATCCCGATGATCGTCTACGCCATCTTCGCCAGCGGATCCCAGGTCATCCAGGTGGAGGATCTGTTCCTGGCCGGCATCGGGCCCGGGCTCGTCATCGGCGCGCTGCTGGCCAGCTACTGCCTGGTCGTCGGCTGGCGGAAGGGCGAGCGCTTCAAGCGCCCCGACCTGCGAGGCATCCACCGCGCCATGGTCGAGGGCTTCTGGGCCATGATGCTGCCCATCGTCATCCTGGGCGGCATCTACTCCGGCCTCTTCACGGCCACCGAGGCCGCGGCCGTGAGCGTGGTCTATGCCCTGGTGGTCGAGCTCTTCATCCACCGCGAGCTGACCATCCAGCAGATCCCGGGGGTGTTCGGCGAGGCCACGGTCCTCATGGGCTCCCTGCTGGTCATCTTCGCCATGGCCGTGGGCCTCAACGCGCTGCTCTCGGATCTGGCCATCCCCGACCGCGCGGCCGCCTGGATCACCAGCCTCGATCTGACGCCCTTCACGTTCATGCTGGTCCTCAACGGTTTCCTGCTCATCGTGGGCTGCCTCATGGACATCATGAGCGCCATCATGATCCTGGTGCCGCTCCTGGCCCCCATGGCGGTGCTCTGCGGCATCGATCCCATCCACCTGGGGGTGGTGTTCATCGTGAACCTGGAGCTGGGCTACCTGACGCCGCCGATGGGCCTCAACCTCTTCGTCAGCTCCTCCATCTTCGACAAGCCCCTGGGCAGCGTCGTGCGCTCGGTGGTCCCGTTCACGGGCCTCCTGCTCCTGGCGGTGCTGCTGGTGACCTACATCCCCACCATCGCCCTGGGCCCGGTCAACTTCCTCAAGGACCGGCCCTTCTACGTGCCATTCCCCGACGCGCCCGTGTGCAAGGCGGTCGGCGAGGACGAGGACGACGGCGAGGGCATGTTCGGTACGCCGGCCGCCCCCGAGACGGCCGCGCCCTCGCCAGGCGGCAAGTCGCTCCAGGAGCTCATGCAGCAGGGCGACTACCACGACGCGTTCGGCGAGGAGAAGCCGGCCGGCGGCCCCAAGTCCCTGGAAGAGCTCATGAAAGAGGGGAACTACGAGGACGCCTTCGATGACAAGGCGCCGCCCGCGGCCCCGAGCACCGGCCCCAAGTCGCTGCAGGAGCTCATGAAGGAGGGCAGCTACCAGGACGCCTTCGACGACGGGCCGGCCGCGCCTCCGTCGGCTGCGGCTCCGTCGGCTGCCCCCGCCGCCCCGGACAGCCGGCCGAAGTCCCTCCAGGAGCTGATGAGAGAGGGCCAGTACCAGGACGCTTTCGGCGACCCGTAGGCCCTCCGCGCGGCCGCGCCGATCAGTCGTCGTGTGCGGGGGCGGGGCGCTTGCGCCCTCTCGGCTTCGAGGCCCGCTCGGCGAGCTGCGCCTCCAGCTCCTCCACCTGATCCTGCAAGCGCTCCAGCTCGTCGCGCAGGGCCTCGACGTCCGAGGCCTTGGCCAGGTCCAGCCCCTGGACCACGGCCCGCAGCCGCTGATCGATGACGTGGCGCAGCTCGACCGACATGGAGAACGCCTTCATCAGGGCGTTCATCAGGGCCTCGTTCTGGACGAGGCGCGTGGCCACGTCGCTCTGGAGCAAGGTACCGAAAATACGAGCGAATCGATTGTCCACCGTGGCCTCCGTCGCAAGGGAAGGGGGGAAGCTGGCACAGCCGACCGCCACCGTCAATCCGAGCCGCGATCGACGAGGCGCCTGCCCGGATCGGGTCCCTGGCGGGTTTCGGGAGGCGAGACCCCGGCACGGCTTGAGTCGGCTCGCGCCGTGTACTAGCCTCCGCCACCACAGCCTCCGCCACGACCGCGAGAGCTTCGACCTGACAGGCGACATGCACACGGCCCCCGATCCCCAGCCGCCCCCCACGGGCCTCCACGATCGCTGGCGGCGGACGATCACGTACCTGCGCATCTCGGTGACGGATCGCTGCAACTACCGCTGTGCCTACTGCATGCCCGCGGAGGGCTTCCCCGCGGGGAGCGCGACGCGCTGCTCACGTTCGAAGAGATCGAGCGCTTCGTCGCCATCATGGCGGCGCGCGGCGTCCGCCGGATCCGCATCACGGGGGGCGAGCCCCTGGTCCGCAAGGGGGTCGTGGAGCTCATCCGCCGCATCGCCCAGACGCCCGGCATCGAGCAGGTCGCGCTCACGACCAACGGCCACCTGCTCGATCGCCTGGCGGCCCCGCTGTTCGCCGCGGGGCTGCGGGGCCTCAACGTCAGCATCGACACCTTCGATCCGGACCGCTTCGCGGCCATCACCCGGGGCGGCGACCTGGCCACCGTGCTGCGGGGCCTCGCCGCGGCCGAGGCGGCGGGCTTCACCGACGTGCGCATCAACGCCGTGGCCGCCCGAGGCGTGAACGATGGCGAGATCGCCGACTTCGTGGAGCGGTGCTGGGAGCAGGGCTGGCTGCCGCGCTTCATCGAGCTGATGCCCATCGGGGGGCTGGACTTCCAGGCAGAGTCGCGCCGGCTGGACACGGACGCCCTGCTGGCCGCCATCCAGGTGCGACATCCGCTCCAGGCGGTCGGCCGCGCCTGCGGCAGCCTGCCGCGGGGGCCGGCCTGCTACCATGTGGTGACAGAAGGCCCCTGGCGGGGCCGGCAGGTGGGGCTCATCAGCCCCATGAGCGATGATGGCTTCTGCGGAGCGTGCAACCGGGCCCGGCTGACGGCGCGGGGGGGCCTGCGGGCCTGCCTGGCCGATGATCGCGAGGTCCCGATGTTGCAGGCCCTGCGCGACGGCGCCCCACGAGCGCGCATCGATCAGCTGATCGACGACGCCGTGTACGGAAAACGTGAGGCCCATCGAATGGCGGGCGCGGCCGACGGGTTCGTGCCCCTGGCGGTCATGACGGGCATTGGCGGATGACACCCTCGGACGGGGGGAGGAGGCGGTGATGGACGAGACGACCCAGGCGGGACCGCGCAGCAACGTGCGGCTGGTGGTCGGGCTGGTGCTGCTCGTGGGGGTCTTCTACCTCCTGGTCAACAGCATGATGAGCAGCGGCGCCTACTTCGTGAGCGTGGCCGAGGCCACCGCCCGACCCCTCGATCAAGGCCGCCCCATCCGGGTGAAGGGGACGGTCGTCCCCGGCAGCTACCACCATGAAGAGGGCTCGACCGTCCACGCCTTCCGGGTCAAGGACAAGGAAGGCGCCGCCGAGCTGGGGGTCTACTACGATGGCCCCATGCCCGACGTCTTCGCCGAAGGGCGCGAGGTGGTCGTCGAGGGCCCGCGGCGCGCCGACGGCGTGCTCGCGGCCACCGAGGTCACCGCCAAGTGCCCCTCGAAGTACGAGGGGGGCCAGATGTCCGACAACGCCAAAGAGCGCCTCGAAGAGCGCCCCGGCAGCTGAGAGCCTGACGGCTTTTCTATAAGGATTGCGGGATGTTCAACGCCAACAACCTCGGTGATCTGCTGCTCCATGGCGGCATCGCGGTCGCGGTCTTCGCCGCCGTCGCGTCCGTCGTGGGCCGCGTCCGGGGGGACGGTCGGCTGATGCTGGCGGGCGAGCGCGCCGGGCTGGCCCTCACCGGCCTGATGATCTGCGCGTCTCTGCTGCTGGTCGATGGCTTCCTGGGCCACGACTACAACAACAAGTACGTCGCCCACTACAGCGACAACAACATGCCCTGGTACTACCTGATCGCCTCGTTCTGGGGTGGGCAGGCCGGGTCCCTCATGTTCTGGTCGCTGGTGCTCGCCGTCTGCACCGGCATCGTGATCTGGCAGAACCGCGACAAGAACCGCGACATCCTGCCCACCGTCATCACCGTCCTGATGGCGGTCCAGATCTTCTTCCTCGCCCTGATGGTGCTGGAAGCCAACCCCTTCGAGCAGTTCCAGATCAACGAGCCGCCGCCCAATGGCCGTGGCCTGGAGCCGCTGCTGCAGAACCCCGCCATGACGTTCCACCCGCCGAGCATCCTGAGCGGGTATGTCTGGTTCACCGTCCCCTTCGCCTTCGCCGTCGCCGCCATCGTGCACCGGCGCCTCGACTCCGGCTGGATCCGCACCACCCGTCGCTACGCCGTGGTCTCGTGGGCCTTCCTGTCCATCGGCAACCTGTTCGGGGGCATGTGGGCCTACCAGGAGCTCGGCTGGGGCGGCTTCTGGGGCTGGGATCCGGTGGAGAACGCCTCGCTGATGCCGTGGATCGCGGCGACCGCCTACCTGCACTCGGTGATGATCCAGGAGCGGCGCGGTCTCCTGAAGGTCTGGAACCTGTACCTGGTCGTCCTGACCTACTTCCTGACTGTTTTCGGCACCTTCCTGACCCGGTCGGGGCTCATCGACTCGGTGCACACCTTCGCCCAGAGCGATGTGGGCGACTACTTCATGGTGCTGCTCTCGGTGCTGACCACGTTCTCCATGGCGCTCCTCGGCTGGCGCATCCTCGACGGCTCGCTGGCCCCCGGCAAGGAGGCCAACGACAACCCCCGCGGCATGCCCAACGCCGGCTGGTACGCCCTGGCCATCGCCTCGCCCCCGGCCCTGATGGTGGTGGTGGATCCGGTGTGGGCCATGCTGGCCTGCGGCGTCCTCTGGGTGGCCGGGGTGCCCGTCCTCATCGCGACGCGCCTGCTCTGGGCCTCGAAGAACCAGGTCAACGACGGCGGCCGCATCGACAACCTGCTCAGCCGCGAGGGGATCTTCCTCCTCAACAACTTCGTGCTGCTGGGCTGCGTCGGCGTCGTGATGTTCGGCACGCTGGGCGAGAAGATCAGCGACTACTTCTGGCAGCAGACCAAGTACACGGCCACCTGGTTCAACGCCTGGATGGTGCCCGGCGGCATCGCGCTCCTGCTCCTGATGGGCATCGGCCCGCTGATCCCCTGGCGCAAGGCGACCCGGGAGTCGCTGCAGCGCAACTTCCTGGTGCCGACGGTGCTGTCCCTGGCCGGGACGGCCCTGCTCTATGCGACGAACGCCTTCCACCTGAAGGACCATGTGGAGCGCACCACCTTCCCCATCGGTGATGTGCCGCTGGCGCGCCTGCTCATCGACGCCGAGCTGACGGGCGTCTACGCGCTCATCGGATTTTTTGGCGTGATCTTCGTGACTTACACGATGGTCCTGGCGCCCGCGGCACCTGCGTCCGGGCTCGCACGGCGAAGGATCCCACCCCACGGCCCTGTGCGCTCGTCGGCAAGAACCGCCGCCGCTACGGCGGTGCCGATCACGCACATCGGCTTCGAAGCTCTTCCTGGGCTTCATCGGCACGGGCATCAAAGTCGAGAAGGACCTGACCTTCAACGGCATCGGACGACCGAGGCGCTGGAGGACAAGCTGCTGACCTTCAAGGGTCTGCGGCAGACCGAGAACCGGGAGTACCGAGCGGTTCGCCGACTTCGACGTCCATCAGCGGGAGGAGGACGGATCCCAGGGCGAGCTGCCGGGGAATCCCTGCGTGACTCCTCGCGGCGCTCCTACCACGGCGCCAACGTCAAGATGTCCAGACCACCGCCGAGAAGGATTGTGAGCTGGAGATGTTCGGCGAACGTCTATCTGGCCCTCGTCTCCTCTGCCGGGGTTGGACCTGTGCCGAGATCATGGCCCACTACAACCCCATGATCGTCTGGATGTGGATCGGCGGCCCTTCCACGCTGGGGTGGTGCTCGCCGTCTGGCCCGATCCCGACCCGTATCTCGTGCCTGCGGCCGCCTGCAGCGCAACAGGAGAAGGCCCCGGCGGTGGGGGGCGGCGCCGGCGCCCGAAGCGGCCCTGCGCCAGCGGACTGGAGCCGATGCCGCGATCCTGCCATCGCTGGGCGCCGTCGCTCCTCTGGGTGCCCTCAGCGCTGCGGCCGCTGGTGAGTCTGCCGTGGTGACGTCGGCGTGGACTGGGAGCTCCGAGGACGAGTCGATGATCCTCCTGGAGCGGCGCGACCGCCCGTCGCCGAGCTGCGGATCTGGAGTTCGAGGCGGCCTCAACAAGATCGGCGCCGCGATCTGGCGGAGCTGCGGACGCGGTTCGAGCTGGAGGCCCTCTCGGTCGAGCGGCAGCTCGAGGAGAACGCCGACACGTACACCGGGCGCATCGAGGCCGACGTGGAGGTGGCGCCCTGGCGGGCGGCGCTCGCTGATGCCGCGCCTCGAGGCGGTCGCGGCGGAGGCCGGTCCCGAGGCGCCGGAGCCGGAGGTTCGCGGGCGACGCTCAGGCCAGCAGTGCGGCGCGAAGCTGCCGGCCGATGCCTGCCGCGATGGAAGCCGCGGCGCGGCCACCGAGCGGCCGTGTGGGGCCTGCGGCGTGCCCAACCGCGCCGGCGCCCGCTTCTGCAAGGGCTGCGGCCAGGGCCTGGAGGCTTGCGTGACGACCATGCGCGTGTACCCGTGGATCGCCCTCGCGATCGTCCTCGCCTGCGGCCGCCGCCGGCGCCCAGCCGGGCTCGCCGCCGCCCGCCGCGGGGCTGCCCCCGTTCCTGGCCAAGATGCAGCGCCACGACCTGACCCTGCGGGTGAACCGGCGCGCCCCCGACGGCACCGAGACGCCGGCGGGCGCCGGCATCAGCGTCGGCATCCGCATCCTGGCCAACGGCTCCCGGGTGAAGGACTACGTGGCCCGGACGGACGAGCGCGGCGTCGCCCTGCTGGAGGGCGTGCCCTCCAACCCCGAGGTCCAGGGGGCCATCGGCTACGAGGCGTGGGTGGTCGCCGACGATGTGCGCTTCCCCTTCGAGCTGGAGGGCGCCCCGACCGAGCAGGCCGAGATCCAGGTCAGCATCCCCGAGGTGGGGACGGGCCTGGAGGGGGTGGACGCTGGAGCACACCTTCATCGAGCTCTTCCCCGATGAAGAGACCCTGGTCGCTCGCCATGAGATGAGGCTGAGCTGATGCAGGGCACCCGGCCGTGAACCTGGGCGCTGCCGGCGGGGGGCCGTTGCTCCGGTGTCCGGAGGGGCGAAGCACCCCTCGCTGCACGCGACGAGCACGATCCGCTGGTGTGGTGCGGGCACGAGCCTGTTCCCCGGCGGCGCGCTGCTGCCGGGCGGCGAGCCGGCGTCCATCACGGTCGTCTATCAAATCCCCTTACGGGAGAAGGGCGATGCCCGAGTGGCGCCGTCATCCCGGTGCCCAGCCGGCTCGGGGTGGTGGTGTCCCGGGACCGTCAGCCCGGTCGCGTGACGCTGCCCCTGGGCTCGGAGGTGCGCGACGGCCTGGGAGCCATCGATCGCACCGAGCTGGACGGCGGGAAGCGCTTCGGAGCTCATCCGCGGCGGGGACGCCGCCCTGGCGGCCAACTGCGCCCCTGCGGTTCGCCGTGACGGGCCTGCCGCCGTCGCCCCACTGGAAGGCGTGGGCGCTGCTGGCCAGCATCGTCGGCGTGGTGGCCTTCGTGCTGCTGGGCTTCCGGCGACGCGGCGAGCAGGGCATGCGGCTGTCGCGGGCCCACCTGGTCACCGAGCGCGATCGCCTGGTGAAGGCCCTGGCCCGGATGCGCCGCGCCAAGGAGAAGGGCCGGATGAGCGAGGTCCGCTTCGAGCGGGAGCGCGAGGCCATCACGGCGCGGCTCGTGTCGCTCTACCGCGCGCTGGATCGCCTCGAGTCCCGTTGAGCGCGCCTGCCTTCTCCGTCCGCGTCGAGGGCCTGGGCCGGGCGTACGCGGACCACTACGCGCTGGTGGGGCTCGACGCCGACTTCCCGGCCGGTACCATCACCGCCCTGCTGGGCCCTGTCGGCGCCGGCAAAGTCGATCGCTGCTGCTGGGCCTGCTGTCGACGCTGGCGCTCCGACCGGAGGCACCATCTGGTCTGGCCAGCAGGCGCTGGAGGGTCGCGCCGCCCGCGCAACGCCCGCCGGTTCGTCGGCTACGTGGGCCACCACACGATGGTGTACGGCACCCCGTCCGCGCGTGAAAACCTGTTCTTTTTCAGTGGCCTGTACGGCCTTGATCGACGGGCGGAGCGGGTCGAGCGGCGCTCGTCGATAGGCCTGCAGGACGCGGCCGACCGTCCTGCGGCCACCTTCAGCCGGGGCATGGCCCAGCGCCTGACGCTGGCGCGGGCCCTGCTGCCCGAGCCGCCGCTGCTGCTGCTGGACGAGCCCCTCACCGGCCTCGATCCTGCGGGCGTGGAGGTGGCCCTCGGGCTCTTCGCGGCCCAGCGCACCCGGGGGGCGGCCATCATCCTGGCCAGCCACGACCTGGGGGCGGTGGAGCAGATCGCCGACCGCGCGCTCATCCTGCGCCGAGGCCGACGCCGCTTCCTGGGCCCGGTGGAGGGCTCGCTGGTGGCGTGCTACCACGCCGCCGTGGGGGTGGCATGACCACGGGCTTCGTCGCCACGGTGCGCCTGGTCCTGGCCAAGGACCTGCGCACGGAGCTGCGCTCCAAGGAGCTGCTCGCGACGATGCTGCTCTTCGGCGCCGTCCTCACGTTCATCTTCGCGTTCGGCTTCGTGAACGACCCGGCCACCAACCGCAAGGTGCTGCCCGGAGCGCTGTGGGCGGCGCTGCTGTTCACCGGCACCCTCGGCGTCGGGCGGACGTTCGCCCGCGAGGCCGACAGCGACGCCTTCACGGCGCTGGTGTTGTCGCCGGCCGATCGGTCGGCCATCCTCCTCGCCAAGATCCTCGGCAACCTCGTCCTTCAGCTCGTCGTGCTGGCCTTCGTGCTCCCCCTGATGGCGGTGATGCTGCGGGTGGATCTGGAGGGGGCCGTGGGGCTGGTGGCCCTGCAGCTCTTCCTGGGCGCGGTGGGCTTCGCGGTGGTGGGGACGCCGCTCGCGGTGATGGCCGTGAGCGCCCGGTTCGCCGAGGTCTTGCTGCCGGTGGTGGTGTTTCCCCTGGTGGTGCCCGTCCTGATCGCCGGCGTGAAGGGCACGGGGGTGGTGCTGGGGACCGTCATCGGCGACGATCCCGGCCCGTGGATCTCGATCATGCTGGCCTTCGACGCCTTCTACGGGGTCGCGGGCCTGCTGCTCTTCGATCGGATGGTGAGCGACTGAAGATCTTCCAGGTTTTCCTGGGCCTGGGCGCGCTCGGCATGATCGCCGTGCACTACCTGGCCTTCGAGTATGTGCCCATGGAGGTCACCATGGGGGCCTCGCAGCGCATCTTCTACATCCACCTGCCCTCGGCGTGGCTGTGCTACCTGGGCTTCGTCATCAGCTTCGTGTGCAGCCTCGGCTACCTGATCAACCGCAAGGCCCGCTGGGACGCCGCGGCGGTCACGGCCGCGGATGTGGGGCTGCTCTTCGGGGTGGTGGTGCTGGTCACCGGGCCGTCGGGCGAAGGCCGCCTGGGGCGTGGTGGAAGCGGGAGCCGCGCCTGACCACCATGGCGATTCTCTTCATGATCTTCAGTGGTTACCGCTTGCTGCGGGCGTTCGGCGGCGACGGCCCGGGCGTCCGGGTGTTCTCGGCCGTGCTGGCGGTCTTCGGGGCGCCCCAGATCTACTTCGTGCACATCGCCGTCAGCCGGTGGCAGGGGGATCACCCCAACAACGTGGTGATGGAGCCCCAGATGCGCGTCGCGCTCTACACCAACCTGGCGCTCATGATGGTGCTCTTCTTCTTGTTGTTGCAGCTGCGCTATCGCGTCCGCCGCGACGCGCTGACGGTCAGCGCCTCAAGCGGCGGCTGGCGCGGATGGGAGCGGGATGATGGGAAATCCGGCGAGAGTGCTGCGCGGTCTTCGCCTGCTGGCGCTGTGCGGGGCCCTGTGGGCGGGGCAGGCGAGCGCCCAGGACGAGGCCCCGGCGGAGGCGGTCCCGGCGGCGGCGAAGAGCGACTTCGCCAAGACCGAGCGGCTGGAAGCCCTGCGCTATCGGCACCTGTGGATCGCCTATGGCGCCGCCTGGCTGATCGTCTTCGGCTTCGCCTGGCGGACGTGGAAGCAGGCCCAGGAGACCGATCGGTCGCTGGCCGACCTCAAGCGGCGAGTCGCCGAGATGGAGGGCAAGAGTGATGGGTGAGCTGCTGCAGACCCCGCCGGTGACCCATGTGGTCTACATCCCGGCCGTCATCGTCGTGGGCAGCATCATCGGCTTCATCATCGGGCGGAAGGCCGGGATGAAGGAGGGCCAGGCGCGCTTCCTCGGCGCCGGCAACGAGGACGACGACCTCCTCTGATCCCCGCGGCTTCGGCCGAAAACTCGATTTCGTTCCGGTACATCGGCGATAATCGGGGAGTCGCCCGGGGCGGGCGCCCCGGGGCGGGCGCAAAGCCACGAGAGAGAAGGGAGACCCCTCGCTGGCGGGGGGGCGCCGAGTCCATGCGGGTCACGCTCCTGATCGTCGCTGCCGTGACGTCCCTGGCCGGGCGACCGGGAGCGGCGCGGGCGGATGCGTGGCCCGGCACCGCTGAGGGCGCGGTGCACGCGGCTGTGGTCGCCGCGGGGCGTGCCCCGACCCGGGCCGAGGCGGATCTGAAGGCGACGGTGGCCCTGCAGCTCGACCTGGGCCCGCGGGATCGCGCCCTCGCGCAGCTCGCCCAGGGCCTGGCGCGGTACCGCCAGGGCCGCTACCGACCCGCCGCCGAGGCGCTGCTGGCGGCCGAGAGCGGGCCCCTCGCCGTGCGGGACTTCGCGCTCTTCATGGCGGCCGAGGCCACCTTCCACGCGGGCGACTATGCCGGCGCGCGGATGCTGCTGCAGCGCCTGCTGAAGGCCCACCCCCGGTCGGACTGGCGCCACCGGGCGCGGTTTCGCCTGGGGGACTGCGAGCGCGGGCTGGACCGCCTCACCCCGGCGCGGGTCGCCTGGGAGAAGTGGATGGAGGTCTACCCGGAGTACCCGAGCGGCGTCGCGGTGCGGTTCGCGCTGGCCGAGGTGGATCGCCTGCTGGGTCGCCTGCGGCCCGCGGCCGGGCTGCTGCGAGAGGTCATCGCCCGGTGGCCCAACGATCCCCTGAGCGCGGCGGCCCGCCGCAGCCTCGGCGGGCTGTCCTCCCAGGACGTCGAGCCGCCCGCGGTGGCGCCAGAGGTGCTCTACCAGACCGGCTACGACCTGCGGAAGCGCAAGTACTTCGGGGCGGCGCTGCAGATGCTGCAGGGCCTGCTGACCCACCCGCGGGCCCAGGAGGCCCTGCGCAAGCGGGCCCGGCTGCAGATCGGCCGCACGCTCCTGCAGATGGAGCACCTGGACGAGGCCCTGGCCACCTTCGAGCGCCTGGCCGAGGAGTCGGCCGGCAGCCTCAAGAAGCAGGCGCGCTACTGGCAGAGCCAGGTGCTCGATCGCATGGGGCGCACCCAGGATGCAGCCGCGGCGCTCATCGCCTCCACCGGCCGCCCCGCCGACAAGCTGGACGTCGAGACGCGCCAGAAGCTGGCCTGGCTGTTCTTCCATGGCGGCCAGTATGCCGAGGCGATCCGGCGCTTCGATGAGCTGGGCGGCGCGGGGGCGGGGCCGTGGATGCGGGCCTGGCTGGCCTTCCGTGACGGCCGCTTCGCCGAGGCCCGCGACGGCTTCCTGCGGCTGGGCCGGGGGCGGCGGTGGCAGTCGGAGCGCTACCAGTACTGGGCCGCGCGCGCGCAGGTGCGGCTCGGGGCCCTGCCGGAGGCCGAGGCGCTCTACCGGCAGGTGGTCGATCGGGCGCCCGGCAGCTTCTACGCCTGGCAGGCCCGCCTGCGGCTGGAGGAGCTCGGACGCCCGCTGCCGCCGCCGGTCGGGCAGGCCTGTGAAGGCCAGGCCTGCGATCCCGGCGACGGACCCCAGGATCCCACGGTGCCGCTGGGGGAGCTGGCCACCCGCTGGGGGGGCGCCCTGCCGGGCCTCGAGGCCGCCTACGAGCTCGCGGTGGTGGGGGATGACCGCATGGCCGCGTGGCGGCTGCGGGCCGTGCGCGACGAGGTCATCGCCCACAGCCTCGCCGGGCGCCCGGGCCGCTGGCGCTACCTGTACCGGCCCTATGTGGACAACCGGGACGAGGAGGAGCGGGCGGAGTGGGGTCGGCTGCTGGACGAGAAGCCCGTCGTGTCGGATCCCAAGCGCACGAAGTTCCTGCGGGCGCCCCGCCCGGCGCTCTTCAACGATCTGCTCCAGGAGGGCTTCCGGACGCTCGGGGACCACTACTACGTGCGCCGCATGGCGTGGAACGATCCGCGCCCCCAGGAGCCCCCCGAGGCGCCGGCGAACAACGCCGCCTGGCGGCTGCGCTACCCGCGGGCCTACCGCAGCCTCATGGAGCAGCACGCCGCCGCGCGGGGGCTGGATCCCCACCTGCTGTGGGCGTTCATGACGGTGGAGTCCAGCTTCAACCCGTGGGCCCTGAGCCGGGTGGGGGCGCGGGGGCTGATGCAGGTGATGCCCCACACCGGCAGCCTCATCGGCGATCGGATGGCCATCCGCGGCTTCGGGACGGCGCTGCTCTTCGAGCCCGAGGTGGTCATCGAGATGGCGGCCTGGTACGTCGACCAGCTCCTCACCAAGTTCGACGGGCAGCTCCCGCTGGCCATCGCCGCCTACAACGCCGGCCCCCACCGGGTGGCCGCGTGGCTCGATGCGAAGGGCCACCTGCCCATGGATGAGTTCATCGAGGAGATGCCCTACGACGAGGCCCGGGAGTACACCAAGAAGGTGCTCCGCCACCTGGCCTTGTACCACCGCATCTACGAGGGCCGCGTCGTCTGGCCCGTGGGGCAGGTGGTGGACCCGCACTACCGGGACAACATCAACTTCTGACGTGCTGGCCAGGGCCGGGCCGCCGCGCGGGGGCTCACCCGTGCGCGGCTGCGGCGACCCCGGAGGCGGCTGGGCCGGGCGATCGGTCCGCTCCGCCCAACCGCCAGCCAGCGGCGCGGCGCGACCCGACGAGGCGTGTCTTCCTCACCCCGGAGCGGGGGCGGGCTCTCATGGAAGTACCTGATATCAGGAGGGAAAGACGGACTGCGGGCCGCCGCGGTGGGCGGCGGCCGCGTGGGGTCGCTCAGCCGCGGCGGCGACGCCGGGCGAGGAACAGGAGGCCGACCAGCAGCCAGGCGGGGGAGGGGTCGGAGCGGCCCGACAGGTCGCAGGCGCAGTCGCCCTCGGAGCCCGAGTCCGTGGTGCCGCCGCCCGCGCCGCCTGCGCCGCTGTCGTCGCAGGCGTCGCCCAGGCCGTCGCCATCGGAGTCGAGCTGGTCGGCGTTGGCGTGGTCGGGGCAGTTGTCGTTCACGTTCTCGACGCCGTCGCCGTCGCGATCCTCGTCGCAGGAGTCGCCCTTGCCGTCCATGTCGCGGTCGGTCTGGGCCGGGTTCAGGATCGTCGGGGCAGTTGTCGGTGGCATCCGGCACGCCGTCGCCGTCCCGATCCGGCGCCGTCCATGCCGCCCATGCCGCCGGCACCGCCCATGCCCATGCCGCCGGCACCGCCCATGCCACCCATGCCGCCGGCGCCGCCCATGCCGCCCATGCCGCCAGCGCCGCCCATGCCACCGGCACCCGCCGCGCCACCGGCGCCCCCGTCACCCGGCTCCCAGGCCGCGATGCACTCGGCCAGGCCGTTGACCACGGCGCAGGTCTCGCCCAGGGGGCACTGGACGCCCAGGCAGGCGTCGTCGACACAGACGCCCTCCTGGCAGATGCGGCCAGCGCCACAGACCACGCCGGGGCAGGGATCGCTCGCAGCGGGCAACGCCATCCACCTCGACGCAGATCTCGCCGTCGGCGCAGCCTGCGAAGAAGCAGGCGTCGTCGACGCACTGGCCGGCGCTGCAGCGCTGGTCGAGGGGGCACGCGACGTCGGCGCAGGAGTCCACGCAGGCGGCCGCGTCGCCCTCGCGGCGGCAGAAGGTGCCGGGGGGGCAGTTGAGGGCGGCGCAGGGGTCGGGGACGCACGCGTTGTTGACGCAGATGCCGCCGTCGGGGCAGCCGCGCTCGTAGCAGGTGTCGCCCACGCACTGGCCGGCCCGGCAGACCTCGCCAGCGCTGCAGCGGACGTTGGCGCACGGGTCGATGCACCGGCCGTTGTCGCAGGCGAAGCCCTCGGGGCAGTTGGCGGCACACAGCGGTCGAGGCAGGCGCCGTCGACGCAGATCAGGCCGTTGCCCTGGGGACACTCGCCCGCCTGGCAGCGGTCGGAGCACTCGCCGTGGCTGCAGATCTGGCCGTTGGGGCAGGGGCTCTGCTCGTCGATGGTGCCGTCGCAGTCGTCGTCGTCGCCGTTGCAGGCCTCGACCGGCAGCGGGCCGCAGCGGCCACAGGCGTTGCGCAGGCCCTCGTCGACGGTGCCATCGCAGTCGTCGTCGAGGCGGTTGCAGGCCTCGGCGCCCGCGGGGCTCTGATCGGGGCGCAGTCCTGGTTGCCGTTGATGCACGCGCCCTGGCCGGCGGCGCAGATGCCCGGCAGGCCCGTGGCGCAGATGCCCTCGACCCAGTTGCCCTCGTCGATGACGTTGTCGCAGTCGTTGTCCAGCCCGTCGCAGATCTCGTTGGCGGCCTGGACGAGGCCGAAGCAGAACAACCCCCCGCCATCACAGCGGAAACGGCCCGCGGCGCAGGCGCCGAAGAAGCCGGTGTCGCAGTCGCCGCCGGCCTCGGGCTCGCCCTCGTCGGTGCGGCCATCGCAGTCGTTGTCGAGGCCGTCGCAGAGCTCGGCCACCGCGTCCGGGCCGCCCTCGCAGAGGATGAGGCCGTTGGCGCACCGGGTGATGCCCTGGCCGCAGAGGCCGCGACCGCCGGCGATGGCGCAGGCCACGCCGCCGCCCGGGTTGTTCTCGTCGGCGCTGCCGTCGCAGTCGTTGTCGAGGTTGTCGCAGATCTCGTCGCGCACCTCGAGGTTGGGGCGGCAGACGAGGACGCCGTCGCGGCACTGGTTGACGCCCACCGCGCACAGCCCGGGGACGCCGGTGTCGCACTGCTGGTCGACCCGGGGGTCGCTCTCGTCGACGAGGCCGTCACAGTCGTCGTCGGCGCCGTTGCACTCCTCGGCGATGCGGTCGTTCTCGCCGATGCACGCCAGCGCCCCGTTCAGGCACTGGATCTGGCCGACGGCGCAGATGCCCACACCGCCCGTGTCGCAGCGGCCGCCGCCACCCGGGTTCTGCTCG
This sequence comes from bacterium, assembly GCA_041389985.1. Lineage (GTDB taxonomy): Bacteria > Myxococcota_A > Bradymonadia > UBA7976 > UBA1532 > JACKDP01. The sequence continues at coordinate 69,662 of JAWKQS010000003.1, read as the reverse complement.
TCGACCTGCCCGTCGCAGTCGTTGTCCAGGCCGTCGCACGCCTCGTCCTGCTGCTGGAAGCGCGGGTCGCAGGCGAGCACGCCCTCGCGGCAGTTGAGGGTGCCGAAGGCACACTGGCCGAGGCCGCCGTCCGGGACGCAGGCGTCGCCGCCGCCGGGGTTCTGCTCGTCGACCTGCCCGTTGCAGTTGTTGTCGATGCCGTCGCAGATCTCCGGGGACGGGTTGGCCAGCCGCTGGCAGCGGATCTCGCCGTTGCGGCAGACGGTGCCGCCCAGGCCGCAGGCCCCGGGCTCGCCGGTGGCGCACTCGCGGCCCGCGCCGGGGTTGCCCTCGTCCACCTGGCCGTCACAGTCGTTGTCTTCGTTGTCGCAGATCTCGGGGGCCGCGCCGGCCTCCTCGAAGTCGACGTCGCCGATGCAGCCCAGCGCGCCTTCGATGCAGGCCGTGTGGCCCGGCGCGCAGACGCCGGGGTGCCCCGTCTGGCAGTCCAGGCCGAGGCCGGGGAGCTGCTCGTCGACGACGCCGTCGCAGTCGTTGTCGCTGCCATCGCAGAACTCGGGGACGCCGTTCTCGGGGCCGTTGCAGCGCAGCTGGCCCACGCGGCAGACGATGACCCCCGCGCCGCAGGCGGTCTGGCAGCCGGCGCCCACCTCGGGGATGTTGGCCGGATCGGGGCTGACGGGGTTCTCGTCGACGACGCCGTCGCAGTCGTTGTCGATGCCGTCGCAGATCTCGGGGTTCTGGCCCGGGAGCACGGCGGCCTGGCACTGGATCTCGCCGTCCTGGCAGCGGGTCGTCCCCGCGCCGCACTGGCCCACCTGGCCCGGCACGAGGCAGGCGCGGCCGGCGCCCGGGGCACCCTCGTCCACCCGGCCGTCGCAGTCGTTGTCCTGGTTGTCACACAGCTCGTTGGCCGGATCGACGTTGCGCACACAGCGGATGCCGCCGTTCACGCACTGGCTGACGCCCTCGCCGCAGGCGCCCACGCCGCCGGTGTCGCAGGCCGCGCCGCCGCCCGGGTTGCCCTCGTCCACCAGGCCGTCGCAGTCCTCGTCGCGGCCGTTGCACTGGTCGGGGCTGGGCTGGTTGCGCTGCTCGCAGATGATGCGGCCGCCCATGCAGGCGGTCAGGCCGTCGCCGCAGACGCCGCGGCCGCCCGTGGCGCAGGGCTGCAGGCCGCCGGGGTTGCCGTCGTCGGCGAAGCCGTCGCAGTCGTCGTCGATGCCGTTGCACTGCTCGGGGCGCGGGGCCTGGACGCGCACGCAGATGGGAGAGCCGTCCACGCAGGCGCGGCGGCCATCGGCGCAGATGCCGGGCTCGCCCGTCTGGCAGGCGCCGCCGACGTCCACGTCCTCGTCCACGATCTGGTCGCAGTCGTCGTCGTCCCCGTTGCAGGTCTCGGCGCCCCGCACGATGCAGATGTAGGGATCGCAGGCATCGCCGATGCCGTCGCCATCCACGTCGTCCTGCAGCGGGTTGGCCAGGTTGGGGCAGTTGTCGCAGACATCGCCGACCCCGTCGTCGTCGCGATCGGCCTGATCGGGGTTGGGGATGTCCGGGCAGTTGTCATCGCCCTGGCAGATGTCGTCCTGATCGCCGAAGTCGTCGCCACAGACGCCGCCCAGCGACCGCTCCAGCACCAGGATGGCGTAGGCGACCGCCGAGTGCTGCCGCCAGTAGCTGCGGTTGCCGGCGCTGGGCCAGGAGCCGTTGGCGGCCTGGGTGTTCACGAGCTGCCAGGCGAAGTCGTAGTACCAGCCGCGGGGCTCCTCGGGGTAGCCGTCGGCCACCGGATCCCGGACGCCGCCGATCTGGTCCTCGTAGATCAGGCCGTCGCCGAGCCCCGGATCCTGGGTGACCTCGAAGCCCTTCGAGGCGGCCCAGAGGTAGTAGTAGTAGCTCTGGTTCCAGTTGCTGATGACGTGGCCGTCGTAGCGGTAGTTGGCGCGCAGCCAGCGCAGGGTGCCCTGGACGCCGGGATCGTTGGCGGGCTGCCCGATGAGGCGGCGCGACCAGAGGCCGGCGGCCGTCATGCCGCTCGCCGAGACGTAGCCCGCGCAGCCGCGGTACTTCATGCCGCCGTCGGCGTTGGTGGCCCCCGTCAGGAAGCCGGCCGCGCGGGGCAGGGAGTTGGCCGCGCCGGGCACGAGGGCCGAGGCCGCCGAGAGGCCCGCGATGGCGTACTGGGTGGTCGAGAGGTCGCCGTCGTTGCCGGGGTTGTTGTAGTTCCACGCGCCGGAGTTGCACGCGGCGGCGTTGTTGGCCTGCGTGCGCTGCAGGCCCGTCACGCCGTTGGCCACCGCCGCCTCCACCGTCACGGCCGCGCCCACGTCGTTGGGCCCGCCCGTCTGCCGGAAGAGGGACAGGAACATCAGGCTGTTGCCCGTGCCGTAGCTGTAGGCCACCTGGTTGGGGGCACGCAGCGCGGCGTCCTGCCGGATGATGAAGTTGGCCATGCGGACCAGCCTGGCCTGGTCCTCGGGGGTGGCGTTGCGGTACCCCACGCTCGGCGCGTTCCAGTCGGCGCTGGCCCGTCGCTCGAGGATCGCGAGCCCGCCCAGCCCGGTCGCCCAGTTGTTGTACTCGCCGTTGGCTTCCTGGAGTCGAACCCAGGCGAGCCCGCGCTCGATGGCGTCGTTGACCCGGCGGCCAAACGGCGTGACGAAGGCGCTGGCGGTGCTGCTGGCCAGCAACACGACGGCAGCGGCCAGGATCATCCAGCGGGATGACGGACGGCTGAGCATAAGAGGACTCCGGTACCGAGAGGAATGAGCGGTTACGGCCACCCGAAGATAGCGTGACGGCTCCGGTCGTGTCGACGAAAGGTGCGCCGGAACAGGAAGGAATCTAGGCGGCCGCGTCGCTCGGGATGACCTCGACCAGCCCGTGAGACAGGGTGAGCCGATCACCCACCCGGGCCTCGAACAGCCAGGTGGTCCCACGGGGTCCCTTGGCAGGTACGCAAACCACCGACACCGACTCACCCGGGTATACGACCCCCGCGAACCGGGCCTGGAAGCGCGTCACGCGGCTGGGCTCCCCGCCCGCGAGGTGCTGGATCGCCGCCCGCAGCGCATAGCCAAACGTGCACAATCCATGGAGAATCGGGCGCTCGAAGCCCACCGCCTTCGCCAGCGCGGGGTCGACGTGGAGGGGGTTGAGGTCACCGCTGAGGCGGTAGATCAGCGCCTGGTGTGCCGGGATGTGATAGGTCTCGTCGAAGGCCGGGGCGGCGCCCTCGACCGCCGCGGGCAGCAGCTCCGCCTCGCCGCGGGGCCCGCCAAACCCGCCCTGGCCCCGACAGAAGATGGACCAGGTGGTCTCGAAGAGCAGCGTGTCGTCGATCCGGGTCTCGGTGTCGATGAGCACCACGGCGCCCCGGCCCTTGTCCTGGATCTCGCGGATGACCGCCGTCGTGGTCAGCTCGCCCTTGCGGGGGATGGGCGCGTGCAGCCGCAGGCTCTGCTCGCCGTGCACCAGGGTGCGGTAGTCCGCGCCCACGGCCGCGAGGGCCTGCATGACCACGGCCATGGTCGGCACGACCGCGAAGCCGGGCAGGACGGCGAAGCGGGCGTGGCCCTCCCAGGTGTAGCGCAGATCGGTCTCTCCGACCCCCAGCGCGTAGAGGGCGCAGTCCCGGGGGCCATAGGACCAGGTGGCGGGCTGCAGGGGCTGGCCCACGGGGGCGGTGTTCAGGGGGGTGCTCATGGGGTGCTCCGTAGCGACTGCCCCGGGGACTACCGCACCCGGGCCTCCGGGGGCAACGGGGTCGACGCCTCGGCCTGCACGACGGGGGAGGGATCCCGCGCCGCGCGCGCCTCGACCCCCGGCACGCCCAGGGACCGGGCCGCCCAGACCGCCGTGGCGCGCACCACCGGATCGGGGTCCGACAGCGCCGCGACGACCGCCGTCCGGGCGCCTTGAAGTCGCAGATTTCCTACCACGATCAAGGCGTTGCGACGCAGGCCCGCCGCCGTGGCCCGCCGCAGGGGGCTGCCCTCCAGCCGCGCCTCGAGGGCCGCATCGGGCGTGAGGATCCACAGGGGCAGGTCGGGCCAGGCGCGGTCGGGCTCGGGGCGCCAGCGCGCTGGATCCGCGCGCGGGGCGTCCCGGTTCCAGGGACAGACGTCCTGGCAGATGTCGCAGCCGAAGACCCACTCGCCGAGCCAGGGCCGCACCTCGGCGGGGATGAGGCCGCGGTGCTCGATGGTCCAGTAGCTGATGCAGCGCCGAGCGTCGAGGCCCCAGGGGCCCAGGGCGCCGGTGGGACAGGCGTCCACGCACGCCACGCACGTCCCGCACCGCCCCGGGTGGGCCTCGGCGGCGGCGGGCAGGGGCTGATCGACGAACATGACGGCGAGGGAGCCGAAGGTGCCGCGGCGCGGGTGGATGAGCATGGTGGATCGCCCCATCCACCCGACGGCCGCGCGCTCGCCGAAGGCCCGCTCCAGGACGGCGCCCGTGTCGACGCTGAGGTAGGTGCCGACGCCGGGGCAGCGCTCCAGCAGCCACCGGCGGACGCGGCGCAGCTCCTTGCGGGCGATGTTGTGGTAGTCGCGGCCCCACGCGTACGCCGCCACCCGGCCGACGGGGCCGTCGGGCCGCGGGGGCGTGGGGGTGCGGTGATCCAGCCAGAAGACGAGGGCGCTCTGCACGCCGGGCAGCAGGTGGCCCGGGGCGAGGCGCTCGGGCAGGCGCTCGGCGATCCAGCGCATGTCGGCGTGGTGGCCGGCGCCGATCCAGGCCTGGAGGCGCTCACCGTGGGGGGCGAACCAGCCATGGCCGGCGGGCTCCACCGGCGCGACGCCGACGAGGGCGAACCCGGAGCGCTCGGCGACGGCGGCCAGCTCGGCGAGGTGGATCATCGGGCGTTGAGTAGCGCGCCGCCCGCGGGAAGTCCAGGGGCCAAGGGGGGTGCATCGCGCCGCCGGTCGCCGTACTCTGCCGGCCATGCGCCGTGCCGTCTCCCCCGTGTTGCTCGCAGCTCTGGCCGCCCTCGGCGTGGCGAGCTGTGGCGAGGCCAGCCGCGGCCGGGTCTGCGAGCCCGTCCGGCAGACGGGCTGCCCGAAGGGCCGCGCCTGCGCGGTGGAGGAAGACGGCGTGCCGCTCTGCGTGCAGCCCGCCGAGGGGGCCGAGGGCGACCTGTGCGAGGACGCGGCCGCCTGCGGGGCGGGCCTGGGCTGCGTGCGGGCCGCCGGTGTGGCCCGCTGCCTGCGCTTCTGCTTGCCGACCGACACGGACGCCACCGACTTCGCCCCGTGCCTCGACGGCCGGGTGCCGCCGACCGAGGTCCAGGGCAGCCGCGCCGCGCGCTGCGTGGCCGCGGTGATCGATCGACCCGACATCGGGGTCTGCCTCCTGCCGTGCCGACCGCTGGGGGCCCTGGACTGCCCGGAGGGCCTGGCCTGCCAGCCCTCGCTCGCCGCCGGCATGACGGTCTGCGCCGTGCCGGGCGAGGCCGGCCGCGGGGACGCCTGCGGTCCCGACACCGCCTGCCAGCCCGGCCTGGCCTGCGTCCCCGAGGGGGCGGCCCTGGTCTGCCGACCATACGCCACCGACGCCGGCTGCCCCGTCGGCCAGCGCGAGCGTGCCATCGCCGGGGTCGTCCTCCTGGCGGAGCCCAACGCGCTCACCGGAGACGTCGCCGAGAGCGAGCTGCGCGTCTGCGTCCCCAACTGACGTCGGTCGCGGCCGAGCAACCGGGCGCCTCGCCGGGGTGTCTGCTTGCGTCCGTGTGGTCCGGCAGGTAGATCTCCGCCGCACCCGCCCACTGCCCGAGGTCTGCATGCTGCTCTCCGTCGTCTCTCTCATCGGTGGCCTCGTCCTGCTGGTTCTGGCTTCCGACTGGCTCGTCGACGGCGCCGTGGGGCTGGCCCGCCGAGCGGGCATCTCGATGCTGGTGGTCGGCCTGACGGTGGTCGCCTACGGCACCAGCTTCCCGGAGCTGGTGGTCTCGGCGCTGGCGGCGCTGCGGGGCGAGGCCGACCTGGCCGTGGGCAACGTCGTCGGCAGCAACATCGCGAACATCGGCCTCGTCCTCGGCGCGGCGGCCCTCATCAAGCCGTTCGCCATCGGCGGCGGCCCCTGTTTCGGCGCGACATGCCCTTCCTGATCGTCGCCACCCTGGGCGGCGCCCTGGCGTTCCTCGATGACACCGTCGGGCGGATCGAGGGGGCCATCCTGGTCACCATGGCCATGGTGTTCACGTGGTGGTGCGTGCACGCCGGCCACCGAGGACGACGCCACCGCCGCCGCCGACGCCCTGCCCCCGCCCCCGGCGCTGCGCAACGTCGCCCGCCTGCTGCTCGGCATGGCCGGTCTCTTCGGGGGCGCGCACTTCATGGTCGAGGGCGGCAGCGCCATCGCCGCCGCCTTCGGGATCAGCGAGCGGGTCATCGGCCTGACCATCGTGGCGGTGGGCACGAGCCTGCCCGAGCTGGCCGCCAGCGCCGCCGGGGCCCTGAAGGGCTACCCCGAGCTGGCCGTGGGCAACGTCGTGGGCAGCTGCCTCTTCAACCTGACGTTCGTGATGGGCTCGGCGGCGTGCATCCACCCGCTGAACGCGAACTTCGGCGCCATCCAGTGGGATCTGGCCGTCATGGTGGGCCTGACCCTGCTGATGCTCACGATCTTCCTGACCGGTCGCCGCGTGTCGCGGCTGGAGGGCGGGGGACTCGTGGGCCTCTACGCCGCCTACCTGGCGTGGATCGCCATCACGACGGTCCAGGCCCTGTAGGCGCCGCAGCGCCTACATCGCGAAGCCCCAGCCGGCCTCCTCGGAGGCCTCCTTCAGCCGCAGGCGCGCCCGGTGGAACCGGCTCTTCAGGGCCGGCAGCGACAGGCCCGTCTCCGCCGAGATGCGGTTGAGGGAGAGGCCGTCGACGAACCGGCGGATGAACAGCTCCCGATCCCCGTCCCGCAGCTCGCCCAGCATCTGATCGGCGATCTGGAGGAGCTGGCGGTCCTGGGCGGCCTGCTCGGGCTCGGGCTCCGTGCTCTGGACCATCGGCGGGAAGATCTCCGGCGTGGGCACCAGACGCTTCTCGCGGCGGTGCCGGAGCAGGGCCGTGTTGACCACGATGCGCGACAGCCACGACGAGAAGCGGGCCTCGGCGCGGAACTGGTCGATGCGGCGCAGGACCTGGAGGCTGGCCTCCTGGGTGACGTCCTCGGCCTTGACCGGGTCGCGGGTGACCTTCAGCGCCAGGTGGTACATCTGCTGGTAGTGGGCGTCGAGGAGGTGAGCCAGGGCAGCGGCGTCCCCGGCCTGCGCCCGGCTCACCAGGGCGGTCTCCTGGTCCAGCTCAAGGGGGGCGATCTTGCGGGTGATCATGCTCATCGAGGTCTCCTCGGGAATCGAACCCTTACGTGAGGGTGAGATTAGGTCAGCCCCGTACGTCTCGTCAAGGGTTGTACCAACATTGCTTGGCCGTTGTCCAAGGATTGTTTAATCAGAGGGGGGCGGAGAGGCGCTGGCCGCGACGCCTCCTCGTCGGACCCGGGGGGGTGGCCAGCCCGCCATGGGGCAGCCCGCCGGTCTACAGGTAGCGCTCTATGGTGCGGATGATCTCGATGCGGTCGATGAGATCCTGGATGTAGTCGAGGCGATCGACCTCGACCACCAGGGTCGGCGAGTGGTCGTAGCGGGTGAACCACTCTTCGTACAAGGCGTGCAGACGCTTGATGTAGGCCAGGGGGAGCTCCTGCTCCTCCGGGCGGCCCCTCAGCCGGATGCGCCGGCGGACGGTCCGCACCTCGGCGCGCAGGTAGATCATGAGGTCTGGCGGCCGCAGGGTGCGGGTGATGCCTTCGTACAGCGTCCGGTAGGCCGCGTACTCGTCCTTGCTCATCTTGCCGGACCGGTAGAGGTTCTCCGCGAAGATCTCAGCGTCCTCATAGAGAGTACGATCCTGGACCACCGTGCCGGGCTGATCGGTGAGCTGCTGGTGCAGCCGGAACTTGTGGGTCAGGAAGTAGATCTGGCTGTGGAACGCCCAGCGCTTCATGTCGCTGTAGAAGGGCGTCAGGAACGGGTTGTCGGCGTTGGGCTCGAAGAAGGGCGTGAGGTTGAAGCGATAGCGCAGGAAGTCCACCAGGGTGGACTTGCCGGCGCCGATGTTGCCGGCCACCGCGATGTAGCGACTGGGGCCGGCCACGTCAGGGGGCCGCCTGGCAGGTCGGGACGCCGCGCAGCGGGTCGGGCCGGCACTCGAAGCCGGCCGGGCAGCGGGCATAGCCCACCATCTCGGGGCCGCACTGGCCCCCGCGGCGGTAGACGGCCTGGGCCGTGAACCGGTAGTTGCCGCTGGCGCTGCCGAAGCCGTCGAGCACCGCGTAGATGTCGCCCCCGTCCCAGTCGAACTCCACCACGCCGGCCAGCCCCACCGAGTCATCCTCGCAAGCCAGCTCCGTGTCCATCGGCTCGCAGATGGGAGCCGCCCCGGCGTCCACCGCGGCGTCCACGGCGCCCGCGTCGTCCACCCCCGCGTCCACCAGGCCCGCGTCGTCCACGCCGCCGTCGACCCCACCGCCCCCGCCCGGCGGCGGGTCCGCGGGGCAGATCGTCTGGGGCGCGCAGGCGCTGCGGGCGTACACCACGGTGTCGAAGGCGCTGCCCTCGCTGCTGATGGTCACCCGCGCCAGGTAGGGCACCCGGGCCACCCGCATCACGTCCGGGGCGTCGCCGGGCCGGCAGGTGCCGTCGTGGTTGTCCAACGCTTGTACAGTGCTGCCCTCCAGGATGCCGTCATCCGGGAAGAACTCCACGTCGCCATCACACGGTCCGAGCTCGCTGTCATCCGCCGCCGACTGGCAGCCGTCGTCGCTCAGCGCGTCGGGCCGGAAGTCCGTCCGGCCGTCGCCATCGTTGTCGATGCCATCGGCGCAGGCCGGCAACGGATCACGCAGCTCCTCCAGCGGGTCGTTGCGGCTCGCGCACCCCGGATCGAGGGGGAAGTCGATGAGGCCGTCGCCGTTGTTGTCGATGCCGTCCCGGCACTGGGCCACGTTGAACTCGTTGTTCTGGCTGGGATCGCCGTTACAGCCGGGATCCTCCAGGTCGATCAGCCCGTCGCGATCGTTGTCGCAGCCGTCGGCGCACTGGGGATCGACCTCCTCGGTGGGATCGTCGTCGCAGGCGCACCCGGTGTCGCCGTTGCGGTCCCGGAACCCGTCGCCGTCGCGGTCGTAGTCGAGGGTGCCATCGCCGTCGTTGTCGACGCCGTCGCGGCAGTCGGGCCCCTCGAAGGGGTCGGCGGCGAAGGCGCAGCGGTCGTCGGCGGGGAAGTCGATGGCGCCGTCCTGGTCGTCATCGACGCCGTTGCTGCACGCCGAGGGCAGGGCCGGATCGGCCTCGTCATCGTCGCTGGCGCTGGCACACCCCGGCTCGGCGGGGAAGTCGGTCACCCCGTCCCCGTCATCGTCGCGGCCGTTGGCGCAGGCGGCGGGGGCACACCGCGGCCCGTCGGCGCCCTCGCGGCAGGCCAGGCCCTCGCCGCAGACCCACGCGCCGCGCCCCGAGCAGTCCGAACCCTCGGCCAGCTCGGCGGTGATGCTCAGGCGCCAGATGCCCTGGGCCTGGGGGAAGCCCCCGTCCACGAAGATCCACAGATCGGTCCCCGGCGCCTGGGCGGGCAGGCGGATGAACGAGGTGCCGAGGGGGCCGCCGTTGTCGTTGCAGGCCACGTCCTCCTCGGCATCGCAGCGATCCCGGACCGACAACACCGTGTCGAAGTCGCTCCCGCGGGTGGACAGGATCAGCCGGTTGAGCGCGCGGCCCTCCCGCACCCGCCAGAGCAGCACGTCCTCGCGGCCGCTGTTGCGGCGGCACTCGGGCTCGAAGTCGTTGCGGCCCTCGGCGGTGTTGCCCCGCGCGTCGGCCAGGCCGGTGATCTCGGTGGGCTCCCGGCGCAGGCAGGGATCGTCCTCGTCCGGATCGGCGGCCCACAGGCAGCTCGCCGCGTCATCGGGGTAGTCGGTCTGGCCATCCCCGTCGTTGTCGATGCCGTCCGAGCACGCCGGCAGGGGATCCGGGTCGGTCTCGTCGGGATCGATCTGCGTCTCGCACCCGGGGTCGGCGGGGTAGTCGATGAGCCCGTCCTGGTCGTTGTCGGCGCCGTCCCGGCACGCTTCGATATTGAATTCACTGAAGAAATCCGGGTTGCCCTGGCAGCCGGGATCGTCGAGATCCACCAGGCCGTCGCCGTCGTTGTCGACGCGATCGCGGCACTGGGGTGGGCGGGCCTCCTCGTTGTCGGCGGCGTCGTCGCAGTTGGCGTCCTCGGGGAAGTCGGTCTGGCCGTTGCGGTCGTTGTCGACGCCGTCGGCGCACTGGGGCAGGGGATCGGGGGAGGTCTCGTCATCGTCATCCGGCGCGGTGCAGCCGGGATCTTCCGGGTAGTCGCTGCGGCCATCGCCGTCATCGTCGCGGCCGTTGGCGCAGGCGGCCGCCGTGCACACCCCGGCCTGGCAGAGGGCGCCAGCGCGGCACTGCACGGGGCCGTCCCCCTCCGGGCAGGGCGCGCCGTCGCGCACCGAGGCCCGGATGTTGAGCACGTAGTCGCCCTGCTCTTCCCGGAAGCCGTCGAGGATCACGTAGTAGTCGCCCCGCGCGGGCCGATCCAGGTCGACGGCGCTGGTGCGCTCGCCGGGGCGCGCGTCGTCGTTGCACGCCACCTCGGAGCCCTCGTCCTCGCAGCTTCGGCGCACCTGGAGCAGGGTGTCGAAGGTGGTGCCCGCGTGTCGAAGTGCAGGCGCTCCACCGGCTCGCGCAAGGGTGAAGAGGAAGATCGCCTCGGGCGCGAGGTTGTTGCGGCAGGCCGAGAGCACGGCCGGCTGCCCCACCGTCGATCCCTCGACGCGCCGCAGGGCGCTCACGTCCCGGACGACATGCTCGCCGCAGGTGCTCGCCTCGCTCGGATCGTCGGGCGAGGCGCAGCCGGGATCGTCGGGGTGGTCGGTGTGGCCGTCGCCGTCGTCGTCGACGCCGTTGCGGCAGGCCGGCTCGGCCGGATCCGCCTCGTCGAGGTCGGCCGGGCCGTCGCAGCCGGGATCGGCGGGGTAGTCGATCTGGCCGTCGCCGTCGTCGTCGAGGCCGTTGGCGCACTGGATGACGGGGCCGGCGTCGACCGCCTGGTCGGGGGCCGCAGCGTCGATCACCGGGGCCGCGTCGGGGGCGGGGGGCTCGGCGTCGGGTCGGGGGGGCGCCATGTCCGGCGTCCGCGCGTCGACGGCCGCGTCGACCGCGGCGTCCAGGCTGCCATCGCGGCCCGGGATGACCGTCACGCCGCCCCCACCGCCGTCATCACAGCCCGCCAGCAGCGCCAGCGCCAGGGCGGCCAGCCGCCCGCGGCTCGCCGTCAGCCGGCTGCCCGTGTGTCGACGCTTCATCCAGCCGTCCCTCCCGTGGTCCGTCCTCCATATACCGGGGCGGCGCCACGGACGAAAAGCCCCCTCGGCGGGCGGCCGCAAGATCGCGAGGGCGCGGGAATGCGCGGGCATGGCGCTGGACCCTCCCCGTGGCGGCCGAAGCCTGATAAGATCCCGGGCTTTGCGCCCTACCGAGGCAGGGGCGAGATCCGGGAGGGGCGATGGCTCTGGCGCTCGAGCGCCGCTGGGTGGTGCACCACGCCGATGAGGACGCGGCCGACCGCCTCGCGCGCCGCGCGGGGACGTCGCCGCTGGTCGCCCGGGTGCTCCTGGCGCGGGGCCTCGACGACGCGGCCGACGCCTCGCGGTTCCTGGCCGCCCGCCTGGGGGACATGCCCGATCCGGGCCTGATGGCCGACATCGCGCGGGCGGGCGAGCGCCTGCTGGCGGCCATCCGCCGTGGCGAGAAGGTGACCATCTACGGCGACTACGACGTGGACGGCGTGACCAGCTCCGCGACCCTCTGGCTCTTCTGCCGCGACGTCCTGGGCGTCGAGCTCGACGTCTACATCCCCCAGCGCCTCACCGAGGGCTACGGCCTGAACCTCGACGCCATCGACCACCTGGCCGACACGGGCACCCGTGTGCTGGTGACGGTGGACAACGGCTCGTCCGCCATCCGCGAGGTCGGCCATGCCCGCGAGCGCGGCATGGATGTGATCATCATCGATCACCACCAGGTCAGCGACCCGGAGCCGGCGGCCTACGCCCACCTCAACCCGCACCGCCGAAGCTGCGCGTTCCCCGACCGGGGCCTCGCGGCCGTGGGGGTGGTGTTCATGCTGCTGGTCGAGCTGCGCCGCCAGATCCGCGAGGCCCCGTGGTTCGACGGCCCGCCCCCGCGCCCCGACCACTACCTGGATCTGGTGGCCCTCGGCACGGTGGCCGATGTGGCCCCGCTCCAGGGCATCAACCGCGCCCTCGTGCGGCACGGCGTCGGCCTCATGCAGCGGCGCCCCCGGCTCGGCCTGGCCGCCCTGATGGACGTCTCGCAGGTACGCCCGGAGGCCCTGACGGCGCGGGATCTCGGCTTCCGTCTGGGCCCCCGCATCAACGCCGCCGGCCGCCTGGCCGACGCCGCCGTCGGGCTGCGGCTGCTGGTGGGCGACGACGCGCCCGCCGCCCGGGAGCTGGCGGCCCTGCTCGAGGCCCAGAACCAGGAGCGGCGCGCCATCGAGCGCCGCATCGCCGACGAGGCCGTGGCCCGGGTCGAGGGGGACTCCACGCTGCTGGAGGGCTCGGCCCTCGTGCTCGAGAGCGCCGACTGGCACCCCGGGGTGGTGGGCATCGTGGCGTCCCGCCTGGTCGAGAAGTTCCACCGACCGGCCATCCTGCTCGCCCGCGACGGCACCTCGTGGAAGGGCAGCGCCCGCAGCGTCCCCGCCGTCAACATCAAGCGCGCCCTCGACGACTGCGCCAGCCACCTCCAGCGCTACGGCGGCCATGTGGGGGCGGCGGGCCTCGCACTCGACGAGGACTCGCTGCTGGCCTTCCGGGCCGCCCTCAACGCGGCCGTCAGCACCCAGGTCGAGATCACCGGTCCGCCGGATCTCGAGGCCGACGCCGAGGTGTCCCTCGGCCAGATCGGCCCCGAGGACGTGGCAGGCCTGGAGGCTCTGGGTCCCTTCGGCCACGCGAACCCCGCCGTGCGCCTCGTCGCCCGCGGGGTGCGCGGCCGCGGGCGCCCCCTGCGCGGCGGCCACCTGAAGCTGGACGTCTTCGGCACGGCCGGCCCGTGCGAGGCCATCGGCTGGGGCATGGAGGCCGCCCTCGAGCAGACGCGCGGCCCCGTCGACCTGCTCTTCTCGCCCCGGATGGAGACCTTCCGCGGCACCCGCCGCCTCGTGCTCGAGCTCAAGGACCTGCGCCCCTCGGAGCCTGGATGAACCGCCGCCGCAGCCGCGTACGCGCCGCCGATCTCGCCACCCCGGACCCGCGCCGGGGCCTCATCATGCTGGCTGTGGTGGCCATCGCCCTCATCATCGTGCTGGTCTACAAGGGCACGATGAGCGAGAACACCGCCGGCTTCTTGCAGCAGCTCGTCGCCGATCCCGACCTGGTGCTGCCGGACGCCGCGGCGCGTCCGCCGGATGCGTCCGTGGCGTCGCCGGCCACAACCCCATGATCTGACTCGGTTTCTGGGAGAATCAGCATGCCGCGCGTCCGCGGACCCATGGCCGCCCGCCCCGAGGGCGACGGTCCCCTCCTCAACGGCCTCCTCTTCGGCGATCACGATCGGGGGGGCTACGACGTCGCCGTCCGGCCCGAGGTGTTGCCGTGGAGCTGGCCGGCCGTCTTCGGCCGCACGGCGCCGCTGACGCTCGAGATCGGCTTCAACCGCGGCAAGTTCCTCAGCGAGCTGGCCCGGGCCTGGCCCGACCACGACCACGTCGGCATCGAGGTGAGCCGGCGGTTCGCGTGGCGCCTGCACCACATCCTGCTGGCCCGGGGCCCCGCCAACGTCCGCATCGTCTGGGCGGACGCCCGGGCGGCGACGCCGGCGCTGTTCACGCCGGGCAGCCTCCAGGCGGTCTTCATCAACTTCCCCGATCCCTGGTGGAAGAAGCGCCACCACAAGCGCCGCCTCGTGCAGGGGCCCTTCGCCGCGCAGCTCGCCGAGCTGCCTCGCGCCTGGCAGGCGCGTCTGGGTCAAGTCGGATGTGGCCGACATCGCTGGGGAAATCGACAGAGTCCCTGGCCGCCGTGCCCGCGTTCGGCCAGCGCACCGACTTCGGCCAGGACGACCTGCCGCTGACGTTCCGCGAGGTCCGCTGCGTCCGCGATGGCCTGGACATCCACCGCTTCCACTACACCCGCCAGCCCTGATCGCGGCCCGCCGCGCTCAGCCCGCCTGGCGTGCCAGGAAGTCCCGCGCCTCTTGCCGGATGCGGTGCTGCCAGTTGTAGACGACCTGGAGGTTGACCCCCATGGCGCGCGCGGCCTCGACGGGGGCGAGCTCGTCGGTGAACACCAGCCGGAAGACCAGCAACCCGGTCCCGGGCAGCGTCGCGCGCAGGTGATCGCCGAGGGCCGCCGCCAGTTCGGCCGACTCCACCACCTGGTCCGGGCCCCCGTCCGCCGCTGGCGTGCGGCCCAGCGCCGCGTCGTCCGCCGTCGTCGTCCCGAAGCCCCGCTTCTCGGCCGTCGCCGCCCGGAGCCGATCCACCAGCACCCGATCGGCGATGAGCCCGACGTAGCCCTCCAGGGTGCGGCTGCGGCCGGGATCGTAGGCCCGCAGCGCCCGGGCGTCGTCTTTGAGCAGCGCCAGCCAGACCTCTGCGCCAGATCCTCCACCGTGATCCCCCGCGGCGCCCGGCGCCACGCCCGCGCGCGGATGACCGGCAGCAGGCGCTGCACCAGCATCCGCATGGCGGCCGCGTTGCCCCCGAGCGCGCGGCGGATGAGCCGGCGATCGGGGTGCGCGAGGGCGGTGAGGAGCTGCAGGAGCATGGCGACTACTGCACGCGCAGGGGCGACGCGTCGATGCGCCAGGTGGTCTGGCTGGGGGTGCGCAGCGAGGTCACCAGGTACGCCTTGGCGCCGGCCCAGGCGGCGCTGATGGAGGGTTCAGCGGTGACCGAGAGGGCGTCGAACTGGAGGCTCGCCCCGGGATACCAGGTGGTTGGCGGGGCCAGATTCTCCAGCGAGATCGCCTGCTTGCGGCCGTCAGGCCAGTAGACGTACAGCCAGGGCTGGCGGATGTCCGTGCCGCTCGGCAGCGCAGGGTTGACCGCGACGTCCAGGCGCACCTTGGCGCTGTCGGCGGCTGTGATCTGGGTGAGGGTGAGGGCGCACTCGGGGCAGACGATGATCAGGGGCTGGGGGCCGGCGTCGCCCGCGGACGGGCCGTCGAGGGTGGCGCAGAAGGCCGGCGCGTCGGGGCCCGCGCACAGGTCGTCCACCGCCGTGAACGCGCCGGGCACATCGGCGGCCGTGCAGATCGGGGGCGCGTAGTCGGCCGGCCAGGCCACCGCAGCGTGGGGCCCGCCCACCTCCGTCGGGGCGCCACAGCGCTGCAGCTCGGCGCGGCAGGCCAGCGAGGGCTGGCCCCCGGCGAGCCCGGGGCCGTCGGCGTCGGCGCAGGTGGCCACGAACCGATCGAGGGGCCGGCAGCCGAGGACCGACTCGATGCCCTTCACGAACAGGCGCCGCACGTCCGTGGCCGCCACGCGGCCCGTGGGCTCGCCCGTCAGGTACAGCAGGCGCGCCAGCGTCGACGCCGAGGCCGCCAGGCCGGCGGCGCCCAGCGGGCGGTGGAGCCGAACGGCGGCTGCGCTGACCAGGGCGGCCGCGACGGAGCTGCCCGAGACCGTGGCCGGCAGCGTGGGCTCGTCGCCGCCCCGCACGCAGGCGGTGGGCTCCGATCGGCCCCTGCGGCGCTGACGTACGTGCTGGCCGGGGGCCACCACGGCGGGCTCGGCACGGGCGGCGCCAGGGCGGCCGGCAGGTCCCGGGCGTCGGTGGCGCCCACGGCGAGGACGAGGGGCGGGCCCGCCTCGCGGCGCTCCGTGCAGGACACCCGGCCATCCCAGGCCGCCGGGTAGAAGAGATCATCGGGCCCGGCGGCCTCGCAGGCGTCGTAGGCGGGGTGGCTGTCGAAGAGCCCGGCATACGCCTCGCCGGGATCGGGCAGCAGCGGCGCCCGGTTGCCGGAGGCCGCCACCACCAGCGTGGGCCCGCTCTGCCGCAGCCGGCCCTGGTCGCGGAGCTGGGCCATGCGCAGGGCGTAGCGCACCGACTCCCCCACGGGATCCTCGTCGACCGCGCAGCCCGCGCCGGCCAGGCTGCGGGGGCCCCGCAGGACACGGCCCTGCTCCAGCTCCGGGGGCCAGCCCAGGCTCAGGTTCACCACCACGGGATCTCGGCGGCTCTCGAAGGCGACGCGATCGAGGCTCTGGGCGACCCGGTCGACGGTGGCACGACCCTCGGCCCCCAGCACGGGGTGGTCGGCGATGGGGGCGGACGGCGCGATCTGGCGCAGCAGGAGCGCCATCGCGGCGCCATGGGGATCGGGCAGGCCCGCCGGCTCCGGCACGGGCGTGCCGTCGTCCAGCCGCTCCCGGGGCAGCAGATCGAGGGGCCCGGGCATGGCCCGCAGGCCCAGCTCGCGCTGCAGGTCGGCCTCGACGCCGGTGTCCAGCAGCGCGATCACGGCCCCCGCCGGCCCCGGCGGCACGACGGCCAGGCGGTCGAGGTGCCACGTCCGCATGGCCTCATCGGCGTGGTGCGCCGCGCCGAGCTGGCCGGCCAGGCAGGAGCGGCCCGCGAAGACCTCGCGCCCCACGACCAGACCCGACGACGCCTCGGTGGCCGTCCGCAGGGTGCCGACGATGGTGCACGCGGCGCTGGCGGGGACCTCCAGGCGGGTGATCCGGTCGACGAAGGCGCGCTTCTGGCCCGTGGCCCGGCCCAGCTCGTCCACCGGGAACGGGGCCGCGTAGAACGCGATGCGCCAGAAGCGGCGGTGGCCGTCGGCGCGGGCGGCGTCGTCGCGGCGCTCGGGCAGCACCGGCCGCACATCGGCGAAGATCCGCTCCCGGACGCGCGCGGCGTACCGATCGCAGATCGCCGGGTCCTCGCAGACCCACGCCAGGTGCTGGCGCAGCGCCTGCGTCAGCCGCCGCTGCAGCTGTGCCTGGAAGTCGACCGGCAGGCGGTCGGCGGCGGTCCAGATGGGCAAGTCCACGAAATAGCGGTCATTTCGGCACACGCCCGGGTGTCCCAGGTCCTTGTAGAAGGGGGAGGCGAGGGCGGCCGGGGCCGCCAGCAGCGCGGCCAGCAGGGCGGGGACGAGGCGGTGGATCATGGGAGCTCCTCGTAGCGAATGGTCGTCGACAGGGTGCCGGGGTCGTCGAGGGCGCCATCGCCCAGGACGAGGGCCACCCGGTAGCGGCCGGGCCGGGGGAAGAGGTCGGCGGCCGGCGCCTCCAGGCGGCATACGCCGCTGGGGGCGAGCGTTACGCCCGCCGCGACGGGTATTGGGGCCGCGCCGTCGGCGATCACGAAGGCCCGGCACCGGGGCGGATCGCCGGCGGGCGCGGCGTCCGGGCGGGCGAACAGGACGAAGGTGCTGCCCGGCCCGAAGGTGGCGCTGCCGGCGGCCTCGCCGCGGTGGAGCGCCTGCCCGCCGAGGGGGCCTTCGAGGGTGTAGCCGGGGGTGTCGGGGCCGACGAGGGCCAGGGCGACGGCCGCGGCGGCGGCGGCGGCCAGGGCGCTGCCGGCCAGCAGCCGGCGGCGGAGGCGGCCGGGGGCGGTGGCGTCGAGCGCAGCCTGGGTGGCGCGCTCGTCATCACCGCGGCCGGCCTCCGCCAGCCCCACCAGCAGGCGTCGGCTGCCCGGGCTCTCCGCCACCCGGGCGGCGACCGCGTCGTCGGGCCGCCGGCCCAGGGCGACGATCTCGGCGTCATCCACCGGCTCGCCGGTGCCTTCGGGGACGCGCCGCAGGAGGGCGTCGATGGGGTCCGTCACGGCTGCCCCCAGAGGCGCCAGGCCCGCCAGGTGGTGCCCCCGGCGGCGCGGTCGGCGTCGACCGCGGCCCGCAGCGCCTCGCCGGGTCGCTCGGCGCCGCCGGCCCCGTAGAACCGCTCGATGAAGGTGCGCGCGTCCTCGTCGCCGATGGGGGCCTCCGTGGCCAGCACCGCGCTCGCGCCCGCCGCCAGGAAGGCCTGGGCCAGCCCGACGGTGGCCTCGCCGCCGATGGGCCGACCGACCCCCGTCTCGCAGCCGCTCAGCACCACCAGGCCGGTGCGAGCGCGGGTCGTGAGCATGTCGGCCACCTCCAGGCGGGTGGCCCCGGCGAGGCGAAGGTGGGCCTCCCAGGGCGTCGAGAGCACACCATGGCCAGCGAAGTGGAAGACCCGGGCGCCGTCGACCAGACGCAGCAGCGTCCGCGGGTTTGCGTCGCTTTTCGGCACCCGGTGTGCGCCGGGCAGGCGGGCGGCGACGGCGTCGGCCTCCCGCGCGGCGGCGGGGAGGGTGCCGTCGGGATCACCCAGCACGATGGCGGGCCCCGTCGGGCGGGGCCCCGGCCGGCCCAGCCAGGCGGCGTACGGGATCAGGCTCACGCTGCGGCCTGCCTCGACGAGGGGCAGGTACAGCGCCCGCGTGGCCGGCTCGTCGACGAGGAAGACGTGCCCGCCGGGAGGCACGAGCCGCACGTCGGGCGCGCCCACGTGGATCCGGGGCGCGCCTCCGCTCCAGACGAAGACGTGGGGGCCCGTCGGCAGGTGACGGCTCGCCACCACCACGCCACCCGGATCGGCGGGGAGGGGGAGGGCCGCGGGCACGCCGGCGTCCTCGTCCAGCCGCCGGAAGAGCGCCTCGGCGGCGGCCTGCAGCGCCGTGGCCTCGACCCGGCGGCGTGCCTCCCACGCGGCGCGCTCCGCCGCCCCCAGCAGCTCGCCGCCCCGGCGGCTCCCCTCGAACCGCGCCCGGTCGGCCTGCCAGGCGTCCAGGCCGCTGATCCAGGCCGCGCGGGCGGCCCCGTCCAGGCCATCGAGGCGGGCGCCGGCCTCGAGCGCGCGGATGGGCCGGGCCCGGTCAGCGTCGGCCAGGGCGAAGGCGCGGCCCGGGTTCCCCGCGGCCAGGGCCGCCTCGATGGCGGCGTCCACCAGGGGCCGGTGGTCGGCGAAGTAGGCGGCGCGGCTGTCGAGAAGGGGGGTGCGGGTCGCGTCGGCGTCCAGCCCCTGGAGCGCGTCGTCGAACGCGGCGGCGGCCTCGTCGATCCGACCGGCCGCCTGGAGGGCCCGGGCCAGCCCGAAGGCAGCGTGCCAGCGCCAGGTGGGGCTCCCCAGGCCGATGAGGGCCTCGAAGGCGGCGGTGGCCTCGGGCAGGCGCCCGGCGTCCAGGTGCAGCCGGGCGACGAGCAGGGCGGCGAAGAGCTCGTCCTCGGCGGAGGCGGGCCCCTCACCCCGGCGGGCCAGCCACGCGGCCGCCTCGTCCGGCCGGCCGCGCGCGTGGGCCAGGGCGGCCTGGTTGAGCTGGACGGCCCGCACCAGCGCGGCCTGCCCGGTGGCCTCCAGATCCGCCGCGGCGGCCTCGAAGAGGGGCTCCACCGGCCCCCCCGGATCCACGCCATGGCTGAGGGCCTGGAGCCTGATCCATCCGAGATTGTTGAGGATTCCACCCCGGAGGCCGGGAGGGACGAGGGCGAGCAGCGCGTCGAGCTCGGCGATGACGGCCAGCGCGGCGTCGTGGCGCCCCTGGAGCTGGAGCACCCCCGCGAGGGTGGTGCGGGCGAGGACGAGGTGCAGGGGGTTGCCGGCCGCGATGGCGCCGGCCGCGGCTTCGCGGCAGGCGGCCTCGGCGCCGCGGAGCTGGCCCAGGGCCCGGCCCAGCTCGCAGCGATAGCAGGCGCCGCGGGCCAGGCTCTCGCCGTCGCCCACGCGCCGGTGCAGCCGGTCGGCGCGATCGAGCAGCGCCTCGGCGGCCGCGGTCTGGCCCTGGTTGAGGGCGGTGCGGGCCCCGGCCAGCAGGCAGCGCCCGCTGGCGGCGGGCTGGCGGGCCCCCTCCGCGGCGTCGGCGCAGGCCGTCCAGGCCGCCAGCGCACCCGCCTCGTCGCCCCGGCCCGTCCGGACGCGCGCCACCAGGCGCAGCGCCTCGGCCCGATCGGCGGCCGGCAGACGGGCCACGTCTCCCACGGCGCCGAGGGCGGCGTCGGCATCGCCCGCGGCGAGGGCCGCCAGGGCGCCGGCCACGATCTCGCCCGGCGGCGGGGCATCCCCCACAGCGCCGGCCAGGCCAGGCGCTCGGCGCCCGCCTCCTCCAGCGCGAGGGTCACCGGGCCGGCGGGGGGCGGCGGCTCGGGGGCCGCGGCGTCGAGGAAGAGGGCGTCGGCCAGGCGGCGTGGGGTCAGCGGCACGACGACCCCCTCGCCGCCGGTGGCCGGCCGGATGCGCAGCGACCACGGCCCCGGCTCGCCATCGATCCGCAGGGCCGGCGGGCGGGCCGCGGTGAAGCGAGGCCGGGGGCCCCCCTCGGCCTCGTCGCTGGCCACGTGGCCCACCAGCGCGATGGGGGGGAGGGGCGGCGGGGGCGCCGGGGGCGCCTCGCAGGCCAGCAGGGCCACCGCCGGCAGCAGCCCGGCCCAGAGCAGTCGTGATCGCACCGGCTCCACCTCCCCACGCGCTGGTCGCGGGGAGCGTCATAGCGACGGTGAGCGGCCCTGGCCATGGTGTTCAGCCTGCCTCGCCCTGGACGGCGGCGAGCCGGGCCCGGAGGCGAGGGTCCTGCACGACGGCCAGCAGGGCCTCCACCAGCGCCCGGCGGCGCGTCCGGGGCAGCCCCGGCAGGGCCCCCAGCAAGGCCGGCACGGCCGCCTCCGCCAGCGCGCCGGCTTCCACAAGTTCCTGGATTTCTTCCACATCTTCCACCGACAGCGGCGTCGCGGCCAGCGCCGCGAGGGCCGCCCGCTGCACCCCCGGGTCGTCGTCGTGGACCAGCCCGAAGAGCGCCGCGCGGGCGGCGGGCTCGGCGGCGTCGCGCCGCAGCGCCCGGGCGGCGGCCTGGCGCGTCGCCGCGTCATCGGCCCCGGCCAGGGGGATCAGGGCGTCCGTCCGCCCGCCGGCGTTGCCGAGGGCCGTGGCGTAGGCGCGCACCTCCCCGGCGTCGCGCGCGGTGGCCAGCCGGCGGGTCAGGTCGGCCCGCAGCGCCTCCGCGCCGGCCGCGTCGCCCCCCTCGGCGGCCACGCGCGCGGCCACGCCCAGGACGTTGGCGGCGGCCAGGCGTCCCGGCTCGTCGGCATCGGCCAGCGCGGTGAGCAGCTCCACGGAGGCGGCGTCGGGGGCGGGCACCAGCAGGTAGCTCTGGATCAGGCGCGCCCGCTCGGCCGGGGAGGTCGCGGGCCCCTCCCGCAGCAGGCGCCGCAGCCCGGCCTGGGCGGCGGCGTGGCCGACGTTGGCCAGGACGTCGGCGACCAGGCGGCGGCCCGCGTCGGTCTGGTCGGCGGCCAGGCCGGCCTCGGCGAAGGCGTCGCAGAGGTCCGGGCGGGCCCGCAGCAGCGCGGCGGTGCGGGCCAGCCAGCGGGCGTGATCGGGCAGCGCGCCGCCGGGGCCGTACGTCCGCAGATCGGCGAGCACCTCGGCCAGGGTCACGGTGGGGGGCGTCGGCCGGTGGGGCGGCGGGGCCGCCTCGACCAGCTCCAGGGGCGCGGGCGGCGCGTGGCCGACCAGGATCGCCTCGGCCTGCACGCGCCCGCGGGTCTCCGCGCCGGCCGCGACCTCCTCGATGAGGGCGAGGCGGGTCACCTGACCCCCGCTCGCCTCCAGCGTGAAGCGGGCGTGCCCCGTGGCCGGGCCCCCGTCGGGGTGCAGGCGCGTCCGATCTGGATCGCCCCGCTCGCCCACGCGCCCGTCGGGGGTGGTGCGCCAGGTGAACGGCCCCTCCGCCAGGCTGGTGGTGGCCGGGCCCGGCGCCGAGGGCGGGCCCAGCAGGTCGCGGCTGACGGCCTCGAGGATGTGGCGGGCGACGGGCGACGTGGCGGCGGAGCACCGGACGCCGACCGACGCCAGCTCCACCTCGCACCGGGCGGCCGCCAGGGCCTCCCGGTCGGCGAAGCGGCCGCCGCCGGCCTGCAGCGCCAGCGCCGACACCTCGGCCAGGCCGACCCAGAGGTGCCCCGGACCCGACGCCTGGACGTGGAGGCGCCCGACCAGCGCCAGCCGGCCCGCCAGCGGGGCGCCAAAATCCGCTTTGGATTCAGCGAGATAGGTCAGATCATAGACCGCGGCCGCCTGGGCGGGCCAGCCCGGGGGCGCCACCACCGGGGCGCCAGGCCGGGGCCGCACGGGGCGGGAGAGGGCGGACAGCCCCCAGCCGGCCAGGGGCGCGGTGAGGGCGAGGCAGGCGGCGGCAGCGCGGGGGGTCATGGTCACCTCGACTCGGGGGCGTCGAGGGGGAGTTCGTGATCGGCCGCGATCCCTTTTTCTCGGGCGGCACTTTTTTCTCGGGGTCCCATCAACCCTCGCAGGCCACCTCGGCGCGGTCGCAGGCGGAGCGCCAGAGGCTCAAGGGCGCCTGCCAGTCGAAGTCGAAGAGATCCCACGACTTCTCGACGGCCGCCGACCAGCTCTTGAAGGTCTTGCTGTAGCGCCCGCCCGCGCAGCCGAGGTAGGGGATGCAGACGCGGGGGCTCTCGACGTACCCGCCGATGTCGCCCTCGAGGGTCTTGAGCGCCAGGGTGGCGCGGGTGTCGGCGGTGACCTCGACGTCCCCGCCGGCCAGCAGGCGCAGGTCGACGCCCGCGTGGGCGGGGAGGCTGGCGTCCACCAGGTTCACGTCCACGTAGACGCCCCCGCTGAAGCCCGCCACCCCGGCCCCACCGAGCCCACGGCGTCGACGGCGGCGAAGGGCCGCGCGTCGATGGTGGCCGTCAGGGCGGGCTCGCACCGACCGGCCGGGGTCTCCTCGCTGAAGTCGACCTGGTAGCCGAAGTCGACGCCCACCCGCCCGACGAGCTGGGCGCCCAGGGCGAACGGAATGCCGACGATGTAGACGGTCTTGCTCGCGCCCACCGTCCGCGTCCACTCGACCGCCGCCGGATCGTACGCCAGGTGGAAGTCGAAGCCCCGGGCCGGCCCGGCGACCCCGTCGCTCTCCACCGCGGTGCCGTGGGCGTCGCGCACGCCCTCGTAGGCCAGGTAGTCGCGCCCCAGCAGCTCGAAGTCGAGGACGCGGCGGCCCCGCCGCAGGTCGAAGTCCGCTTCGGCGTTGACGATCTGCCAGTCGCGCCCGAAGAGGGACACGTCGGCCCACGCCGCCGCCCGCAGCTGCGGGTTGATGTCGCACGGGGTGCGCGGGCGCTGGTCGCCGAGGGCGAAGCGCGCCTCGTAGCCGAACGCCGAGCGCACCCAGTCCCGGCTCCCGGCCGTCCAGGTCTGGCCCGCCGTGGCCGCCGCCCGGGGCGTGGAGTCGCTGCCGGTGATCTGGCGCAGGAAGTACCGCTCCTGGTCACGCATCCGGCGCAGGTACAGGCCCACCTGGTACTCGTCGCGCAGGGGGTCGCCCGCCGACTGCAAGAGGGCGCCGTTGAGCAGGCGGTAGCGGTAGCCGCCGGCCACGTCGGCGGGGGCGGGGAAGAACCGCGCGCACTCGGCCCGGGCGAACTCGACCTCCGGCTGGAGGGCGCGCTCGGCGGCCGGCAACAGATCGTCGGGGGCCCAGTCGCAGCGCCCGCGCTCGTAGCGGCCGGCGACCGGGTCGTGGGCGGCGGGGTCGAGATCCAGGCAGCCGTCGTCTTCGGCCTGCCGCAGGGCGGCGATGAGGCGGGCGTCTACGGCGGCCACCCGCGCGTGGTGGATGGTGTGCCCCTGCCGGCGCAGGGCCCGGCGCTCGGCCAGCAGGGCCTGGAAGGCCTGGCGGCGGCGGGCGAGGACCCGCAGCTCGGCGTCGGGCACGTCCGCCAGCGCGTCGCTCATCTGCCGGTGCCACTGCCAGGCGTCGGGGTAGCCCCCGGCGCGGGAGAACCCGAGGCTGAGGCGGTAGTAGCGGAGGCCCGGCGCCACCGCGGCGTGGAGGTCGGCGGCCCGCCGGCCCAGCATGGCCAGCTCGTCGGCGGTGAGGGCGAAGAAGTCGTTCTTGGGCTGATCCCACACGTCGGCCCCCAGATCCGGGACCAGATCGTCGGCCACGGCCAGGATGGGGTCGTAGACCTGGTCGTCGGCAGAGGCGCTGCGCCGCCAGCTCACCGGGCCGTAGCGCAGGCCCGCCACGGCGTAGCGGTGGCCCAGGGCGGCGGGATCGTCGGGGTCGAAGGCCCGCTCGAAGGCCTCCCGCGGGGAGTCGGCGCTGCCGACCAGGTGCAGGAAGCGATGCCACGTCCAGTACCGCTGGAAGACGTACTCGTCGCACGACCCGACCCGGTTGCCGTCCAGCTCGTAGCCCACCCACGGCGGCAGGCTGAAGTCGAGTGGCTCCTCCTCGCGGATCGAGCGACTGGCGAGGGCCACGGGCTCGGCGCCCGCCCCCACGACGACCTGGGCGGTGGCGGGGAAGGTGAGGCGTCCGGCCACGCGAGCCGCGGCATCTTGCCGCACCACGTCGTCGGCCAGCAGGTCGGGGCAGGCGTTGGCGAGGAGCCCGGCGCCGGCCAGCCACGCGGGGTCGCGGCACTGAGCGAGGGTGGGCGTCAGGGCGATGGGCGTCCCCCACTGGGCCGCGGCGGGGGCGGCGGTGGCGAGGACGAGGGCGATGAGCGCGCGCATGGGACCTCCTCCGGCTGGCTCGGGAGGAGGTTCGTGGCCACGGGGAGATCCTTTTTCTGATCCCTCGCGGATGGCCCGCTGGGCCGGCCGGGCCGACCTGTCACCGGCCCGCCGCGTTCGTTACGAGGTGGTACCAGTCGGCCCTGTCTCCGGCGCGTCGACCGCCGCAGGGTCCCGCAGGACCGTGCTGGCACGTCCCTTGCCGATGCGGCGAGCCGTCCCAAGTAGAGGAGCCCGTTCTCCCATGGAGATCCTGTTCATCCTGCTGCCCGTCGCCCTCGGCTTCGTGCTCGCAGCCGTCCTCGTCTTCGCCTGGGCGGCCCGAGACGGCCAGTTCGACGACCTCGACACCCCGGCCTACCGGGTGCTGCTCGACGACGTACCCCCCGCCCGCAAGGAGATCCGATGACCGCGCCCGCCGCCGACCTCCCGATGGAGGAGTTCGAGTACGATGACGCCATCGTCCGCAAGTTCGCGGTGGCGACGGCCTTCTGGGGTCTGATCGGCATGCTGGTCGGCCTCCTCGCGGCCTTCCAGCTCGTCGCTCGCCAGCTCAACTTCGATGTGCCGTGGCTGACCTTCGGTCGGCTGCGCCCCCTCCACACCAACGCCGTCATCTTCGCGTTCGTGGGCAACGCCATCTTCGCCGGCACCTACTACTCGGTGCAGCGGCTCATGAAGGCCCGCCTCTTCTCCGACAAGCTCTCGAAGTTCCATTTCTGGGGGTGGCAGCTCATCATCGTGAGCGCCGCCGTCACGTTCCTGGCGGGGATCACCACCAGCAAGGAGTACGCGGAGCTCGAGTGGCCCATCGACGTGGCCATCGCGGTGGTCTGGATCGCCTACGCCATCAACTTCTTCGGCACCCTGGCGAAGCGCCGCGAGCGTCACCTGTACGTGGCGGTGTGGTTCTACATCGCCTCGATCATCGCCGTCGCGCTGTTGCACGTCGTCAACTCCCTCGCGCTGCCGGTCTCGCTCACCAAGAGCTACTCGGTCTTCGCCGGCATCCAGGACGCCCTCGTGCAGTGGTGGTATGGCCACAACGCGGTGGCCTTCTTCCTCACGACCCCCTTCCTGGGTCTGATGTACTACTTCATGCCCAAGGCCGCCGAGCGCCCCGTCTACAGCTACCGGCTGTCCATCGTGCACTTCTGGGGGCTGGTGTTCCTGTACCTGTGGGCCGGTCCCCACCACCTGCTCTACACCGCGCTGCCCGACTGGGCGCAGACCCTCGGCACCATCTTCTCGGTGATGCTGCTCGCCCCCAGCTGGGGCGGGATGATCAACGGATTGCTGACCCTGCGCGGCGCGTGGGACAAGCTGCGCACCGACCCGGTCTTGAAGTTCTTCGTGGCGGCCATCACGTTCTACGGCCTGTCCACCTTCGAGGGGCCGCTGATGTCCCTCAAGTCGGTCAACGCGCTCTCCCACTACACCAACTGGACGGTGGGTCACGCCCACGGCGGCGCCCTGGGCTGGAACGGCCTCTTCACGTTCGGCATGCTCTACTGGCTGGTGCCGCGGCTGTGGAACACGAAGCTGCACAGCCAGCGCATGGCCACCGCCCACTTCTGGCTGGGCCTCGTGGGCATCGGCTTCTACGTGATGAGCATGTGGGTGGCCGGCATCGCCGAGGGCCTGATGTGGAAGGCCTTCGACGCCGAGGGCCGCCTGGTCTACGGCACCTGGTCCGACATGCTGCCCACCCTCAACCCCATGTACATCGTGCGTGGGCTGGGCGGCGCCCTGTACATCACCGGCGTCGTGCTGATGCTGATCAACCTCTACAAGACCATCAAGTCGGGCTCGCCGGCCACCACCCGCGCCAGCGCCCCGGCGCTCGCCGCCCGCCCGCTGGAGGCCCACGGCAAGTGGCACCGCCTGCTGGAGGGCAAGCCCCTGGCCTTCACGGTCTGGACCACCATCGCGGTCATCATCGGCGGTGCCTTCGAGATCATCCCGAGCCTGGCCATCGAGTCCAACGTCCCGACCATCGCCTCGGTGAAGCCGTACACCCCCCTCGAGGTGGAGGGCCGCGACATCTATGTGTCGGAGGGCTGCTACAACTGCCACTCCCAGATGGTGCGCCCGTTCCGCGCCGAGACGGTGCGCTACGGCGAGTACAGCAAGGCGGGCGAGTTCATCTACGACCGCCCGTTCCAGTTCGGCTCGCGCCGCATCGGCCCCGATCTGCACCGCGTCGGCGGCAAGTACCCGGACTTCTGGCACTACAACCACATGCTCAACCCGGAGTCGACCTCCGAGGGCTCCATCATGCCGCGCTACCCGTGGCTGTATGAGGATGCCCTGGACCTGGAGCTCACCCAGGCCAAGGTGAAGGCGTTCCGCATGCTGGGCGCCCCCTACAGCGACCAGGAGGTCGATCAGGCGGTCGCCATGGCCCAGGCCCAGGCGAAGACCATCGCCGACGGCCTCGTGGCCCAGGGCCTGCCCGACATCCACGACAAGAAGATCGTCGCCCTGATCGCCTACCTGCAGCGGCTGGGGACCGACATCAAGAAGGCCCCGGCGGCTGGCGCCCAGGCGTCGCTGGGAGGGAAGTGATGAAGGCCGAGATCCTGTCACGGACCGAGTGGATGACGCTCCCGCTCGTGGCCGTGGTGCTGTTCATGTCCATCTTCGTCCTGATGCTCGCCTGGATCGCGCGTCCCGGGGCGCGGGACTTCTACGCCGCGCGGGGTCGCATGGCGCTGGACGACGAGGAGGTGCGTGGTGAGTGAAGTGAAGGACGAGATCCTCGACCACGATTACGATGGCATCCAGGAGTACGACAATCCGCTGCCGCGCTGGTGGCTGATGATGTTCTACCTGAGCATCGCCTTCGCCCTGGTGTACCTGCCGTGGTACCACTTCGGCCCCGGCGAGCTGCCCCACGAGGAGTACGCGGCCGAGATGGCGGCGGCGGGGGGCGGGGAGACCCGCAGCGCGACCTTCACCCAGGAGGAGCTGGGCGGCGCCCTCGCCGACACCGGCGCGCTGGCGAGCGGCAAGGCCATCTTCGACAAGAACTGCGTCGCCTGCCACACCGCGACGGGGGCCGGCCTGGTCGGCCCCAACCTGACGGATGAGTACTGGCTGCACGGCGGCTCCCTGCCCGACATCGCCAAGGTGATCTCGGAGGGGGTGCCCGACAAAGGCATGATCGCCTGGAAGACCCAGCTCTCCCACCAGGACATCGTGGTGGTGGCGGCCTACGTGAAGTCGCTGAAGGGCACCAACCCGCCCAACCCCAAGGAACCCCAGGGCGCGAAGTACGACGGGGACTGAGGCAGACCACCATGGCACTCGCCAAGGATGATTCGGTCCGCACCATCGGCGAGGGTGGGCGGCGCGTCTGGCTCTACCCCCTACGGGTGGTGGGCCGCTTCGTGCGGGCTCGCACCGCGGTGGCGTGGGGCCTCTTCGCCCTGCTGCTCATCGCGCCCTGGATCGATGTCGCGGGCCACCCGGCCATGCTCTTCGACATCCCCGGGCGGCGGTTCTACTTCTGGGGCCTGACGTTCTTCCCCACCGACGCCTGGTGGCTGCTCTTCGGGGTGGGCATCTTCATCTTCTCCATCTTCTTCTTCACCGCGGTGTTCGGTCGCCTCTGGTGCGGCTGGGCGTGCCCGCAGACGGTGTTGATGGAGTCGATCATCCGCCCCATCGAGGAGCTCATCGAGGGCCAGCCCAGCGCCCGCAAGCGCCTGGATCAGGCCCCGTGGTCGGTGCAGAAGGTGCTGCGCAAGGGCCTCAAGCTCACCGCCTTCCTGGTGGTCGCGGGGGCGTTCTCGACGACGCTCGTCGCGTACTTCATCGGGCGCGACGGCGTGCTGATGGCCCAGGCGTTCCCCTCCACCCACCCCGCCGGTACCTCGTTCTTCGTGGTGCTGACCGGTATCTTGTTCTTTGATTTCGCGTGGTTCCGTGAGCAGACCTGCGTCGTCGTCTGCCCCTATGGCCGCTTCCAGTCCGTGTTGCTCGACGCCGACTCCCTGGCCATCGCCTACGACGCGGGTCGCGGCGAGCCCCGGGGCAAGGCCAGGGCCGAGAACACCGGCGACTGCGTCGACTGCAAGAAGTGCGTGGTGGTCTGCCCGACGGGCATCGACATCCGCGATGGCATCCAGATGGAGTGCGTCAACTGCACGGCCTGCATCGACGCCTGCGACTCCATCATGGACAAGCTGGGGCGGCCGCGGGGGCTCATCCGCTACACCTCCGAGAGCGCCCTGGCCGGCAAGCCCCGGCGCATCCTCCGGCCCCGCGTCGTGCTGTACGGCGTCGCTTTGGTGCTGCTCGTGGTCGGCTTCTCCACCGCGGTGGTCCTGCGGGCCCCCGTCGAGGTGAACCTGGCGCGCCTGCCGGGGACGGCCTATGTGCAGCTCCCCGATGGCCGCATCCAGAACATGATGCAGCTTCGCATCAGCAACCGCGCGGGGGATGTGCGCCACTTCAAGGTCGAGTCGAGGGCCCCGAGGGGACGGAGGTCTCGTCCCCCGTCGCCGACATGGCGGTCATCCCCGGGGCGGTGCAACACTTCCCGCTGCTGGTGGTGCGGCCGGCCGACGGCGCCCGCGAGACGCGGTTTCGGCTGCGCGTCGTGGACGACACCGGCGTCGACATCGGGGTCACGGGCACGTTCCTGGCCCCCGTCTCGGAGGGTGGGTGATGGCGAAGCGGCGCAACCTCTGGCCCCTCGGCATCGTCGCGGGCCTCGGCTTCGTGGTGGTCGTGAACCTGGCCATGGTGTACCTGGCCAACCAGTCGCCACCCATCCTGGAGTCGAAGGACGCGTATGGTGACGGGCTGGCCCACGACGCCGTGATCAATGCGCGGCGCGCGTCGGCGGCCCTGGGCTTTCGCGGCCACCTCGCGCATGTCGAGGGTGGACTCGAGATTTCCCTTCAGGATCAGTCGCTTGCCCCGGTCGCCGGGTGGGCGGGCCGGCTGAAGCTCCAGCGGGCCGACACCCAGGCCCATGACGCCGACCTGCCCCTCGTGGAGGCCAGCCCGGGCCAGTACCGCGCCGCCTGGTCGGGGGCCCCGGGCCTCTACCGCCTGGACGCCGAGCTGACCGACGGCCAGCGCACCTGGATCGACTCCCAGCGGCTGGTGCTGCGGTGACCCTGGGCGCCGCCCTGCTGGCCGCGCTGGCGGGCAGCGTGCATTGCGGCGCCATGTGCGGCGCCTTCGCGGCGGCGTGCGGTGCCCGCGGCGTGGGCCCGGGAATCGGCTACCAGCTCGGCCGCCTCGCCAGCTACCTCGCCCTCGGCGCCCTGGCCGGGGCCCTCGGCCAGGGGGTTGACGCCCTCGGGGCGCGCCTCGCCGGCGTCCAGCAGCTCGCCGCGCTCCTCATGGGGGCGACGCTGGTGTTCCTGGCCATCCGCATGCTGCGGCCCGCCCGGATCCAGATCGACGAGCCCCGCCGCGGCGTCCGCCCGCTCGCGCGCCTGCTGCGCCGGGGTGGCGTCGGGGGCGCGACGGGGGTGGGGCTGCTCACCGCGTTCCTGCCCTGCGGCTGGCTGTGGGGCTTCGTGGCGCTCGCGGCCGCCAGCGGCGGTGCCCTCG
Organism: bacterium; assembly: GCA_041389985.1. Classification (GTDB taxonomy): domain Bacteria; phylum Myxococcota_A; class Bradymonadia; order UBA7976; family UBA1532; genus JACKDP01. Next base: position 39,462 of record JAWKQS010000003.1, on the reverse strand, counting down.
CTGGCGCGGGCATCCTGGGGGCCCTCTGGCTCGGCGGCCTGCCCATCCTGGTGGCCGTGGGCGGCCTCGCCACGCGCCTCGGGGCCCTGCGCCGCTGGCGCTTCACCCGCCCCGCGCTGGCGACGGGCCTCCTGCTCGCGGGGCTCTGGTCGCTGACGGGCCACTGGCTGCCCCAGCTCCTCGGCGTCGAGGGGGCCGTGGCTGCCGACGCCCGGTGCCACGCGCCGTGACCACACCGTGCGCCCACTGCGGCCTGCCGGTGGAGGTCGAGGCCCCCGCCGACGGCCCCGCCTTCTGCTGCACCGGCTGCGCGACCGTCCACGCCGCCCTGGTCGAGGCCTGCCTGTCCGCGTTCTACGTGCTGCGCGAGCGCCTCGGCGCCGACGGCGGCCCCTCGGCCCCCGAGGCCTCCGCCGATCGCTACCGCCACTTCGACGATCCGGCCTTCCTGGAGCGCTTCGCCCCCGACGGCCACCGCATCGAGCTGGCCCTGGAGGGGGTGCACTGCGCGGCCTGTGTCTGGGTCGTCGAGCAGCTCCCCCGGGTCGTGCCTGGCGTGCGCCGCGCCCACCTCGACTTCGGCCGCGCCCGCGTCGTGCTCGACTGGGATCCCGAGGTCGTGGCGCTGAGCGCCGTCGCCACCGAGCTGCACCGCATCGGCTACCCGTCCAGCCCCATCGGCCGGGCCGGGGAGGTGGCCCTGCGGCGCGCCGACCGCCGCGCCCTCATCCGGCTGGGCGTCACCGCGGCCCTGGCCGGCAACACCATGCTGCTGGCCTTCGCCCTCTACGCGGGCGCCGACGCCGACTCCACCTTCGGCCGCGCCTTCGAGTGGCTGTCGCTCCTGCTGGCCATCCCCGCCGTCACCTATGGGGCCTGGCCCTTCCACCGGTCGGCCTGGGCGGGGCTGCGGCTGCGGGTGCCCCACCTCGACCTGCCCATCTCCCTCGGCCTCATCGGCGGCTTCGCGGCCAGCCTCATCGCCACCCTCCGGGGCAGCGGGGCCATCTACTACGACTCGGTCACCACGCTGGTTTTCCTTTTGCTGGCGGGACGTTACCTCCAGCAGCGCGGCCAGCGGGCGGCGATGAACCGCGCCGAGCTGCTGGCGGCCCTGACCCCCGGCCGCGCCCAGCGCTGGGCCGAGACGGCCTTCGAGGAGGTCCCCGCGTCGCTGCTGCGGGTGGGGGATCGCGTCCGGGTCCGCTCCGGCGAGAGCCTGCCCGCCGATGGCGAGGTGCTGCTGGGCAGCGGCCACGTCGACCAGCGCCTGCTCACCGGTGAGGCGCGCCCCGTCCCGGTCATCCCGGGCATGCACGTCTTCGCCGGCACGGTGAACCTGGGCGAGCCCATCGAGGTGCGGGTGACGGCCGCCGGGGCCGAGACGCGCGTCGGCGACCTGATGCAGCGAGCGAGCGCCGCCGATGACGAGCGCGCGCCGCTGGTCCAGCTCACCGATCGCCTCGCGGGACGCTTCGTCCTGGGCGTCCTGTCCCTGGCCATCATCGGCGGGATTTCCTGGGGCTTCGCCGCCCCCGATCGCGCCTTCGCGGTGGTGGTCTCGCTGCTCGTGGTCACCTGTCCCTGCGCCCTCGGCCTGGCCACCCCGGTCGCCCTGGCGGTGGCGCGGGGCCAGGCGGCCTCGGCGGGCATCCTGTTTCGATCCACCGCGGCCATCGAGCGGCTGGCGGGCATCGATCGCGTCTGCTTCGACAAGACGGGCACCCTCACCGAGGGGCAGCTGCGGGTCGTGGACCTGGCGGGGCAGCCGGCCCCCGGCCTGATCGGGCGGCTGGCGGCGGTGTCGGTGCACCCGGTGTCGCGGGCCCTCGCCCGCTTCGAGCCTGCCGGTGGGCGGCCCCTCGCCGAGGACGTCGAGGAGGAGCCCGGGGTGGGCGTGCGGGGCGCCGTCGACGGCCACCGCGTCGAGATCGGCGCGCCCCTCCGCCTGCACCCGACCCCCCTGGGCGGCGTCCTGGCCGAGGCCGAGGCCCGCGCCATCGTGGCCGGCCAGACGCCGGTCCGGATCCGCATCGACGGCGCCGACGCCGCGCTGGCTGCCGTGGGCGATCGGGTCCGCCGGAAGGCGCCGCCGCCGTGGCCCGCCTGATCGAGGCTGAGGCGTCAGATCCGGATCACCTCAGCGGCGACCACCCCGGCGTCGTCGCCCGGCTGGCCGAGGCGCTGGGCGTCGAGCGCGCCCTGGGCGGCGTGTCCCCCGAGGACAAGGCCCGCCATGTGGCCGCAGGGCGCACGGCCATGGTGGGCGATGGCCTCAACGACGCCGCCGCCCTGCGCGCGGCCCGTCTGGAGCTGGCCGTCCATGGCGGCGCCGAGGTGGCGCTGCAGGTGGCCGACGCCTTCCTCACCCACGCGGCGCCCGCCTCGTGGTGGAGGCCCACGCCGGCGCCCGGCAGGCGGCGGTCGTGCGCCGCAACCTGGCGTTTCTGCCGCTGGGCTTCCCAAGCGGCGGTCTTCGCCACCTGGCCCTGGCCGGCCAGATCTCGCCCTGGCGGCGGCGATCCTCATGCCCTCAGCTCGCTGACGGTGGTGGGCCACTCGGTCTGGCCCGCAGCTACCGACGGTCACCGGGTCGCGCCGGTGTTTCGGGGGAGGGTTACCGAGTCGAAACAGGCGACGGCCGGCGGGCCGCAGCCGACTGACCGGCGCAGGGACGCGCGGAAGTCACGCAAGTCCTTGTTCTTCATCGTGTTTGCCCCGGCCCGCCGCGCAGCAGGCGGGCGAGGCACGGCGCTTGAAAAGCAGGTGGCCCATGAACGAGCCCCTGCATCCCCGCCGCCGCGATCGAGCTGCCGCCCATCACCGACGAGCTGCTCGCCCGCTTCCCGACGTCCCCGGACCCACTTCACCAGCTACCCCACCGTCCCGGCGTGGATCGACGACTTCCCCGAGGCCCGCTACCGGCAGGCCCTCGCCGAGGCCGACCGGAGCTGCCCTGGCCCCTCTACGTCCACATCCCGTTCTGCTGGTCCATGGCGCCTACTGCCGGGTGCAACGTGGTCATCAGCAAGGACCAGAGCCGGGGCGACGCCTACCTGGCCGATCTGGCGGTGGAGATGGATCGCGTCGTCGAGACGCTGGGCCGGGGTCGGCCGGTGCGCTCGCTGCACCTCGGCGGCGGCACGCCGACGTTCCTCTCGGAGGCCCAGCTCGATCGCCTCGCCGGCCTCGTCACCGATCGGTTCAGCCCCGAGGCGACGGCCGAGCTGAGCGTCGAGATCAACCCGTCGGTCACCAGCCTGGAGCAGCTGCGCACCCTGCGGCGCCTGGGCTTCAACCGGCTCTCCATGGGGGTGCAGGACCTCGATCTGGACGTCCAGGACGCCATCCGCCGCACCCAGTCCTTCGAAGACACCCAGCGCTTCGTGGACTACGCCCGGGGCCTGGGCTTCGGCAGCATCAACTTCGACCTGATCTACGGCCTGCCCCGGCAGACCACCCGGTCCTGGGCCGGCACGCTGGACCAGGTGCTGGCCCTGCGGCCGGATCGGCTGGCGGTGTACTCCTTCGCGTTCGTGCCCGAGCAGCGCAAGAACCAGCGCGTGCTGCCCGCCGCCGAGCTGCCCCGCAGCGGCCGCGCCAAGATCGACCTCTTCCGCCAGGCCTTACCTTCAAGGCGTTCACCCTGGCGGCCCCACACCGCCATCGGCATGAACCACTTCGCCCTGCCCACCGACGAGCTCGCCCAGGCCAGCCGCAGGGGCCGGCTGTGGCGCAGCTTCAGGGCTACGGTCCGCGGCGGAGACGGTGGCGTTCGGCAGCTCGGGCATCAGCGACATCGGCGGCGTCTACACCCAGAACATCCGCCCGCTGGGCCAGTACCACCGCGCCCTGGAGGCCGGCCACCCATCGCGCGCGCGGCGGCCCGCCGACCTCGATGATCTACGGGGGCGCCGCGACATGCATCAGCGAGATCATGTGCAACCTGCACGTCGACCTCGGGATGACGGCGAGCGCCGCGCTCGCCGAGCAGCCCCTGCTGGCGCGCCTGGTGGCCGACGGGCTCGTGCAGCTCGACGGTCCACATCTGCGGGTGACGCCGGGCCGGCTGTTCCTGCGCAACGTGGCGATGCCCTTCGACACCCGCCTGCGGCGGCCGGGTAGAGCGGCGTCCGCGGGCAGTTTCTCGCAGACGGTGAGCCGGAGTCTGACCGGGGCCGTGGGCCAGGCGCTGGGCCGGGTCCCGGCCAGTCAGGCGGTGGCGGCGGCTGCGCGCTGCGCGGCCGGGCTCAGGCCACCGTGCCGTGGGCCTTGAGCTTCTCCCAGAGGGTTCTTGCGGGAAATCCCCGGCAAAGCCGCGGCCTTGGTCTTGTAGTGGCCCATCCGGTCGCGCGCAGGGCCGCTTCGAGGTACGTCCGCTCGAAGGAGCATCGCGTCCGTGAGCGACTTCGAGCGTTGCCGGCGTCGGCGACCGGTCACCTGAAGCCCCATCGCGATGCGGCGCCCCACGATGTCGCGGGGCATGTGCTCGGGGCGGATCTCGCCGCCACGCTGCGGCAAGATTCGGCGTTGCTGCACCGCGTGCTCCAGCTCGCGCACGTTGCCGGGAAGCGGTAGTCCATCAGGGTCGCCCACGCCTCGGGGAGATCTCGGGCGAAGGTACTCCGGATCGCCCGGCTGAAGCGCGTCGGGAAGTCCTCCACCAGCAGCGGCAGGTCGCCCGTCCGCTCCCGCAGCGGCGGGGCCACGATGTCCAACACGTTGAGGCGGTAGTAGAGGTCCTCGCGGAAGGTGCCCCGGTTGACGCACTCCTTCAGGTCGCGGTGCGTGGCCGAGATGATGCGCACGTCCACCTGGGTCGGGGTGTTGGTGCCGATGGGCTCGACCACCCCCTCCTGGAGGACGCGCAGCAGCTTGGCCTGGGCGGGCAGGGGGATCTCGGCCACCTCGTCGAGGAAGAGGGTCCCCCCCGACGCCGCCTTGAACGCGCCCGTCACGCCGCCGCACGGCGCCCGTGAAGGCGCCACGCTCATGCCCGAAGAGCTCGGCCTCGATCAGAGTCTCGGGGAACGCCGCGCAGTGCACCGGCACGAAGGCGCCCTTGCCCCGGGAGCTGAGGGCGTGCAGGCGCCGGGCGATCAGCTCCTTGCCGGTGCCGCTCTCGCCCAGGATCAGGACGGAGGCCTCCGTCGGCGCGATGGTCTCGATGAGATCGTTGAGGCGGACCATGGGCGGCGAGCGCCCGATGAGCTCCTGGGCCACGGCCTGCCGGGCGAGGGCCTGAGCGCGCCTCGGTGGAAGCTGCTGCGCAGGCTGTGGCGCTCGGCCACCCGGGCCACCCGGACGAGGAGCTCGTCTCGTCGAGGAGCTTGGTGGTAGTCCCGCGCGCCCTCCTTGAGGGCCGCGACCGCGTCGCGCACCTCGCCGTACGCGGTCATCGGCATCACATCGGTGCTGGGAGAGAGCTGCCGCACCTCGCGAAACAGGGCGAGGCCACCCATCCGCGGCATGCGGATGTCGGTCAGCACCAGATCGAAGGTGGCGTCCTTGATGCGCTCCACCGCCTCGGCCCCGTCGGCCGCCAGGGTCACCTGGTGGCCGGCGTCGGCCAGGGCATCGCCCAGCGAGAGGCGGAGCGTGGGCTCGTCGTCGACCAGAAGGATTCTGAGCATGACCGCGGTTCGTCCGGTGGCGAAGTCTGGAAAATCCCGCTACAAGGTCGCGCGACTCTCTGGGCGTGGCTGTTACAAAACCCATGCCGCGGAGCCGGGACCGGGGCTATGCGCTTTGCTTCCCGCCCGCATCACCCCCGGGTGGCAGAGATTGGTAACGCTGTTCCGAAATGGTAGCAAGGGGGGATCCATGGTGGACGAGGTGCCGGCAGTCGATCCGTCGCTGGCCGTGCTCGCGGCGCGCTGGCTCAGCATCGCCGAGACCGCCCGCGACGGCCTGCTCACCATCGATGCACAGGGCCGGATCACCTCGATCAACGAGGCCGCGGAGCGCATCTTCGGCTGGAAGTCCGCCGACGTCATCGGTCGCAACGTCAGCGTGTTGATGCCCGACCCCTACCGCACCGACCACGACGCCTACCTCGCGCGCTACAAGGAGACCGGCGAGCGCCGCGCCATCGGCCGCATCCGCCATGTGCACGCCCAGCGGCGGGATGGCGAGCTTCGCCCCATCGAGCTGTCCATCTCGGAGGGCGAGGTCGACGGCGAGTCGTTCTTCACCGCCATCGTCCGCGACGTCCTGGACACCGATCACCGCTACCGGCTGGTGGTCGATCTGGCGGCTTCGGTCATCCTGTTGCTGTCCCCCGAGCTGCGGGTCGTGGAGTTCAACCGGGAGTCCGAGCGCGTGTTCGGGCGGACGCGGGCCGACGTGCTGGAGCGGTCGTTCCTGGAGCTGGTGCCGCCGTCCGAGCGGGCGACGACCGAGGCGGCGTTCTTGGCGGTGCTGCGGGGCGAGGAGCTGCGCGGCTTCGAGGGGCTGGCCCAGAGCGGCGAGCTGGCGGCCCCGTGCCTGCGGTGGAACGCCTCACGGATCATCGATGTGGGCGGCGCCGTCGGCGGCATCATCGCCGTCGCCGAGGACGTCACCGCTCGCCGACGGGCGGAGGATCGGCTGCGGGAGGAGCAGGCGAAGCTCGTCCAGGCCGAGAAGCTCTCCTCCATCGGCCAGCTCGCGGCGGGGGTCGCCCACGAGGTCAACAACCCGCTGGCGGGCGTGAAGTCGCTGTTCGCGGCGCTGCGCAGCGGCCGGGTCTCCGAGGAGCGCCTCTCCACCTACTACGAGGCCATCCAGGACGGGCTGACCCGCATCGAGCAGACGGTGCGGGCCCTGCTGGACTACGCCCGCCCGTCGAGCGGCGCGGTGCTCAGCCTGGACGTGCATGACATCGTGTCTGCCTGTCTTCGCCTGTGTCGGCCGGCCCTCAACAAGAAGCGGCTGGAGGTCGATGTGCGCCCCGAGGCCGGCACGTTCATGATCGCCGGTGACCGCCACGGGCTGATGCAGGCCACCATGAACGTGCTCCTCAACGCGGTGTATGCGGCCCCGGAGGGGTCGACCATCGTCATCGACGCCGAGCACACGGGTGACCAGGTGGCCGTCCACTTCGACGACCAGGGGCCGGGCATTCCCGCCGACAAGGTGGCCCGCGTCTGCGATCCCTTCTACACCACCAAGCCCGAGGGCGAGGGGACGGGCCTGGGCCTCGCCGTCACCCAGAGCATCATCGCCCGGCACCAGGGGCGCCTGGTGGTGGGCAGCCACGCGGGCGGCGGGGCCCGCATCACGTTCCTGCTCCCCGTGGAGGAGGAGTGACCGGCGCGCGGGTCGCCGCTACCGGGTCGTAGCCGTCTACGCGTCCCTTCGGGCCTGTGTCGCCGGTATCTGCCTTGCACTGCATGGGATGGCCAGACCGAGGAGCTGCCCATGAGCAACGCTGACCAGCTTGAGCTCAACCACCTGCACCACGACCACGCGACTCTCGCGACGGCCCTCGACGAGCTGGAGCGCAACCTGGATCGCCTGGAGGTCCACGGGGACTTCGATCAGCTCGACGCCATCGCCCACCTCATCCAGCACGAGGTGACGCAGCACTTCCCGCGGGAGGAGGCCCTGGTGGCCACCGTCCTGGGCGAGGACAGCCGGCTGCTCGCCCACATCGCGCGAGATCACGATCTGCTGGGGCTGGAAGCCCGCGATTTCTTTGAGCTTGCCGAGAAGATCCGCGCGGGGCTGCTGGTGGATCGGGGGGAGGTGGTCGAGGCCGCCGCGGCGCTCTTGCAGGGGCTGCGACGCCACCTGCTCATGGAGGAGGGGGAGCTGGTGCCCGCCCTGCGCGCGCGGGTGGAGGCCGACGCCTGATCGCGGCCGTCAGTTCGCCTTCTCCCAGGCGCAGGCGGCCTGGACGCCGGCCTCGCAGGCCTGGACGCGGTAGCGCTCGGCCCGCGCCGGATCGGCGGGGACGCCGTCACCCCGGCGGTACATGACGGCGAGGTTCGCGCAGGCGGGCCCGTCCTTGCCAGCGCAGGCGCGCTCCAGCAGCGGCGCCGCGGCCGCCGGATCCCGGGGGCCACCCAGGCCGCGGACGAGCAGGCCGCCGAGGGCGCCGCAGCCAGCGGCCCGCCCCCCATCACACGCCTTCTGCGCAAACGTCCGAGCCTGGGCCGGATCGGCGGTGGCGGTCTCGATCGCCGCCTCCTGGCAGCCATCCGCCTCGCCGGCCTCGCAGGCCCGGGCGAAGAAGGCGAGCCCGGGCTGCCCCTGGGACCGGGTGAGGGTGCCCAGCGCCAGGCAGGCCCGGCCGGCCCCGCCCTCGCAGGCCTGCCCGTAGAGCGCCGCCGCGCCCGCCGCGTCGGCGGCGACGCCCTCGCCCTTCTCCACCATCACCGCCGCGTTGTGGCAGGCCTCGGCGACGCCGTCGCGGCACTGCTGGCCGTAGAGATCAAGCAGGTGGCGGCAGGCCGCCGCGTCGCCGCCCTCGCAGGGCCCCCGCCAGTAATCGGGCGTGCGGCCGGGGTGGTCGTGGGTGGCGGGCAGCACCAGCCCGACGAACGCCGCCGCCCAGATGCCCTGGTGGACGAGGTTGAGGCGCAGCGGCGCCGGCACCGCCCGCCCCGCCACGCGCTCGACGGCCCGGGCCACCCGGTCCAGCAGCGGCGCCAGCAGGTTGAGCACGGGCAGGAAGAGCAGCTTGTCGAAGTAGGTCACCACCAGGGCCGGCTGGTCCGCCGTGGCCCCATGCCCCAGCAGCTTCAGCGCGTCGTAGAGGAAGAAGACCGCGGCGCCGTACAGCATGCCGGCGAAGAGCCGCCCGAGGCGGTGGTGCGGCGTGGTCACCGGATCCGTCGCGAGCAGGTTCATGCCCAGGAAGACCGCGATGGGGATGCCGGTGTCGATGAAGTGGAAGGTGCCCGTCCAGGCCGTCCACGCCGCCCCCAGGGCCAGCATCGTCATCGCCGCCCCGAACGTCAGCAGCACGACCGGCACGATGGTCATGACGATGAGCCCCATCAGGAAGATGTTCTCGTAGGCCAGCGGGCCGTAGCCCAGCGACTGCGAGATCTCCCAGGCCCGCGTCCAGTCGGTGTGGCCCGTCGCCAGCAGCAGGTACGCCGAGAGGGCGAGGGCGATGCCCGAGGGGTTGAAGACGTGCAGGCGCTGCCCGCCCCGATCCCACTTGATGTACTCCTTCGTCACCCAGGCCACGCCCAACATGGCGAACTGCAAGACGAAGAAGTCATCGCGGTACCACATGAAGAGGTTGGTGCTGAAGACGATGGGGACGGCGCCGAGGCCGAGCCGGTGGCGTCGGCCCAGCAGCCACGAGGCCGTGATCTCGAGGGTGGTCAAGAAGAGCACCTGGCCCAGCAGCAGCGGGACCTGGGCCCCCACCGCCGGCCAGTACATGCCCCAGTACAGGTAGACGCCGGAGTGCACGCAGGCCTGGGCCACATGGGCCCGCTTGAAGCTGAAGGCGAGCCCGAGCCGCGCCCCGCGGCGGGCCCCGAGCAGGCCCAGGGCCAGCAGCAGACCCGACGCGCCGAGGATGGCGGTCAGCAGGCCGGCGTTGCCGTGGACCCGGGGCAGGGCGGCCTGCGCCGTGAACACGAGCCAGATCGCGGCGACCAGCCCCAGCGCCCCGCGGCCCCGGAGTCCGTCGCTCGCTGCATCCTGGGCGGGCACTCCACCGTCTCTCGCGCCTGTCGTCTGCACGGCACTCCTCCACGGCCGGACGCAGAGTGCCACGGCCACCGGGGCGCGTCGAGGGCGCCGACGCCACCGGGCCCGGCACGATTGACCCCCGGGGCGGCGCTGCCTACCATCGCCACGGTCGTCATGCCCTGGCACCCCGCGCACATCCCAGGAGAGTCCCCATGAAGAGCCGCGCCGCTGTCGCCTTCGAAGTCGGAAAGCCCTTGCAGATCGTGGAGATCGACGTCGCGCCCCCCCGCCGGGGCGAGGTGCTCGTCCGCATCACCCACACGGGGGTCTGCCATACCGACGCCTACACGCTGAGCGGGGACGACCCCGAGGGGCTCTTCCCCACCGTGCTGGGCCATGAGGGCGGCGGCGTGGTGGTGGAAGTGGGCGAGGGGGTGACGTCCGTCGCGCCCGGCGACCACGTCATCCCGCTCTACACGGCCGAGTGCCGCGTCTGCAAGTTCTGCCAATCGGGCAAAACCAATCTCTGCCAGGCCATCCGCGCCACCCAGGGGAAGGGCGTGATGCCCGATGGCACCTCCCGCTTCTCCTACCAGGGTCAGCCGCTCTACCACTACATGGGCACCAGCACCTTCAGCGAGTACACCGTGGTGGCCGAGATCTCCCTGGCGAAGATCGATCCGGTGGCCCCGCTCGAGAAGATGTGCCTGCTGGGCTGCGGGGTGACGACGGGCATCGGCGCCGTGCACAACACCGCGAAGGTCAAGGCGGGCGACTCGGTGGCGGTCTTCGGCCTCGGCGGCATCGGTCTCGCCGTCATCCAGGGCGCGCGGCAGGCCCGGGCCGGCCGCATCATCGGCATCGACATCAACCCCGGGAAGTTCGAGCTGGCGAGGCAGATGGGCGCCACCGACTGTGTGAACCCCCGCGACCACGACCGGCCCATCCAGGACGTCATCGTCGAGCTGACGGAGGGGGGCGTCGACTTCAGCTTCGAGTGCATCGGCAATGTCGACGTCATGCGCGCCGCGCTGGAGTGCTGCCACAAGGGGTGGGGCGAGAGCGTCATCATCGGCGTCGCCGCCGCGGGCCAGGAGATCCGCACCCGCCCGTTCCAGCTCGTCACCGGCCGGGTGTGGCGCGGCTCCGCCTTCGGCGGCGTGCGCGGACGCACCGAGCTGCCCGGCATGGTGCAGCAGGCGATGCGGGGCGAGATCGAGCTGGATCCCTTCATCACCCACACCCTGCCGCTCGAGCGCATCAACGAGGCGTTCGACCTGATGCACGCGGGCAAGTCCATCCGGACGGTGATCCACTTCTAGCGCTTTTTCTTTTCAGATCAATGCCTTGTGGCCCAGGTGGGCGAGGGGAGGCTCCGTGGAGCGAGTGGAGCGGCGCGCCAGCCATGGCGGCACCCAGGAAGTGTGGACCCATGCCTCGACCGCCGTGGGCGGGCCGATGCGCTTCGGCATCTACCTGCCGCCTCAGGCCGCCGTGGCGCCCTGCCCGGTGGTGTACTTCCTCAGCGGGCTGACCTGCACCGAGCAGAACGTCATCACCAAGGCCGGCGCTCAGCGGTACGCCGCCGAGCTGGGCCTGGTGATCGTGGCCCCGGACACGAGCCCCCGCGGCGCCGAGGTGCCCGACGACGCCGCCTACGACCTGGGCCAGGGGGCGGGCTTCTACGTGGACGCCACCCAGGCGCCCTGGGATCGCCACTACCGGATGGCGACGTACATCGCCGAGGAGCTGCCGGCGCTGGTGGAGGCGAGCTTCCCGGTGACGACGGCGCGGGGGATCACGGGGCACTCCATGGGCGGCCACGGGGCGCTGGTGCTGGCCCTGCGGCACCCCGGCCGCTACCGGAGCGTGTCGGCCCTGGCTCCCATCGTGGCGCCATCCCAGGTGCCGTGGGGCCAGAAGGCCTTTCGCCACTACCTCGGCCCCGACGAAGCGGCCTGGGCGGCGTGGGACGCCTGCGCGCTGGTCGCGAGCGCGACCGAGCGGCTGCCGCTGCTGGTGGATCAGGGCGACGACGACGACTTCCTCGCCCGTGAGCTGCAGCCCTGGCGGCTGGAGGCGGCCTGCGCCGCGGCGGGCCACCCGCTCACGCTGCGGCGGCAGCCGGGGTACGATCACTCGTACTACTTCATCGCGAGCTTCATCGGGGAGCACCTGGCCCACCACGCCGCGGCGCTCGGGGCCCGGTAGGGCAGGGCCTCAGCCGTTGCGCAGGCGGTTGCCCAGCCGCTGCGGGCGGTGGCCGACATAGCGATCGCGCACCTTGGCCAGCGACTCGATGCGGCGCTCGGCCAGCCGGTTGGCCGCCTCGAGGGTGGTGATGTTCTCGTCACGCGCGATGTTGAAGATGCGCGTCGTGATGTCGTGGATGGCCCGCACCTTCTGGGTCGCCCGCTCGGTGTTGTACCCCTCCAGCTCCAGCGCCACGTTGATGAGGCCGCCGGCGTTCACCACGTAGTCGGGCGCGTAGAGGATCTCGCGATCCCAGAGGGCCCGGGAGTGCACCTCCTCATCCGCCAGGATGTTGTTGGAGCAGCCGCAGACGATGGCCGACTTCAGGCGCGGGATGGTGTCGTCGTTGATGACGGCGCCGAGGGCACACGGGGCGAAGACGTCGCAGTCGACGTCGTAGATGCGGTCCGGGGCGACCGCCTCTACACCCTTGAAATCATTGATGACTCGCCGGACGTTGTCGGCGTCGATGTCGGCCACCACCACCCGGGCGCCGTCGTGGACCAGGTGCTTGACCAGGTGGTAGCCCACGTGGCCGACGCCCTGGACGGCCACCGTCTTGCCCGCGAGGGACTCGCTGCCCGTCGTCCACTTGCGGGCGGCCTTGATGCCCTCGTACACGCCCAGGGCGGTGAAGGGGCTGGGATCGCCGGAGCCTCCGAGGGCGCGCGAGATGCCGACCACATGGTCGGACTCCATCAGCACCCACTCCATGTCCTCGACCGTGGTGCCGACGTCTTCGGCGGTGATGTACCGACCGGCGAGGCCCTGGACGAACCGGCCGTAGGAGCGAAAGAGGGCCTCGTTCTTGCCCGTCTTGGACGAGCCGATGATCACGGCCTTGCCGCCACCCAGGTTCAGGCCGGCCGCGGCGGACTTGTAGGTCATCCCCCGGGAGAGGCGTAGCACGTCGCGCAGGGCGTCGGCCTCGCTCTCGTAGTGCCACATGCGGCAGCCACCGAGGGCGGGGCCCAGGGTCGTGTCGTGGATGGCGATGATCGCCTTGAGGCCCGTCACTTCGTCGTGACAGAACACGACCTGCTCGTGGCTTCGCTTCTGAAGCTGCGCGAAGATCTCGCTCATGCCTGCACCTCCGGTGGAATGGCGGCCGATCATGGCCGGGCCCCGCGGGATGCGCAACGCCTACGCGCGCGGCGCGGGGTCGGGGCGCCAGGTGGGGAGAATCAGGCGGAAAGTCGTCTCGGGCGCCTCGGCCACGTACGTGATCTGGCCCCCCCAGGCCTGGGCGATGGCCTGCACGATGGCCAGGCCGAGGCCCGTGCCCCCGTCGTCGCGGCGGGTCGTGAAGAAGCGGTCGAAGATGCGGGCCTGGTTGCCTGCGCTGATGCCGGGGCCGGGATCGGCCACCTCGATGGCGATGCCCTCGGGGGCAAGCTGCGCCGAGATCGTGACGCTGCCGCCATGCCGCAGGCCGTTGTCGACCAGGTTGCCCACCGCCGTGGCCAGGTGGTCGGGGGGCAGGCGGCTGATGAGGGGGACGGCGCGATCCACCACCAGGCGCACCCGCTCGCCGTGCCGGGCGGCCAGCCGCTCGAGGGCGGCGGCGACGTCCACCGGCTCCACCTCGGGCGGGCTGTGCTCGATGCGGGCCAGCTCCAGCAGGCCGGTGACCAGGCGCTGCATGCGCTCGGCGTCGGTGTCGATGTTGTCCAGGAACCGCTGGCGCCAGGCGGCGTCCATGTCGGGCCAGGCCTCCCGCAGCAGCTCCACCGCCCCTCGCACGCCCGTCAGCGGCGTCTTGAGCTCATGGCTGACGTTGGCCGCGAACTCCGCGATGTACGCCGCGCGCGCCCGCAGCCGCTCCGTCATCGTGTCGAGGGCCCGGCTGAGCTGGAACACCTCGGCAGGCACCCGCCCCCCCGGGGCAGCCGGGGGCCGCTCCTCGCCCCGGGCGATGGCCTCGGCCACGGCGGTGATGGCCCGCACCGGCCGCACGATCGTGCGGGCCAGGAAGACGCTGACCAGGGCCGTCAGCACCAGGCACCCCACCAGGGCCACCAGCAGGACCTGCCGATACGGCCACAGGGCCTGGGGCACGTCGAGGATGGTGCGCGACATGGCGACCACCCCGATCACCTGGCCCTCGCTGAAGAGCGGCAGAGCGATGAAGACCCGCAGATCGCCCCCGCGGCTGATGCCCCCGGGCGGGCGCCGATCCTCCGAGTCGCGGGGGCGCGCGACCGCAGCGTAGCGGCCCGCCAGCGCGGCGCGCACCTCGGGGGCGTGGTCGAGGCACTCCCCAGGGTGTCGGCGGTGCTCGCCACCACGCAGCCCTCGGCGTCCAGGATGCGCGCCCCGCTCAGGTTGACGAGCTTGGCGCGGTCGAGCACGGGCTTGAGGGCCCGCCCGGCGACCCAGGCCGGCTCGTCCGTCGGCGTCTTCTGCCGGGGGGCCGGGCCGAACGGCGACGCCAGGGGCGCCTGGAGGTCGATCACCGGCTCATAGGGGAAGAACCGCTCCCGCTCGACGCCCGGCGGCTGGATGCGGCCGGCCGCGTCGGGCGCCACCCCTGGGCCAGCAGGAGCTGCCCCCGCCATGCCTCCCCGATGAGGGTGGCCTCGGCGATGAGGCGGCCCTCGGTCTGGGCCACGAGGTGCTGCTCGTACAGGCGCAGCAGCATGATGGCGACGATGGGCACCCCCAGCACCAGCAGGTTCGCCGCCAGGAGCAGGCGCCCGATGCTTGGCCCTCGGCGCGCCGGGCTCATGCCGGGGCGGCCCCGAGGCGGTAGCCCAGGCCGTAGACCGTCTCGACGGGGTCGTAGCCGAACTCGCTGAATTTCTTTCGGATTCTGCGGATGTGGGTGTCGATGGTGCGGTCCGTGATGGCGTGCCCGTGGCCCCAGACGCGATCCACCAGCGCGTCGCGGGAGAAGGCCTTGCCCGGCGCCCCCATGAGCGCCAGCAGCAGGCTGAACTCGGTGACCGTCAGGACGACCTCGACGCCCCCGAACGCGCACCGGTGCTGGTCGGGATCGAGGCGCAGCGGGCCGTGGGCGAGGGGAGGGCGGTCGGCCGGCGCCGGCGCGGCGGCGCTCATCTGGACGCGCCGCAGCATGGCCTTGACCCGGGCCGTCAGCTCGCGGGGGCTGAACGGCTTGGTCACGTAGTCATCGGCGCCCAGCTCGAGCCCCAGGACCCGGTCCAGCTCGTCGTCGCGGCTCGACAGGAAGAGGACGGGCACGGTGCTGACGGCCCGGAGCTTCCGACACACCTCCAGGCCGTCCTCCTCGGGCATGATGATGTCGAGCACCACGGCGTCCACCGCCTCCCGCCCGAAGACCTCCAGCGCCGCGCGACCGTCGGCCGCCTCGATCACCCGGTACCCGGCTCGCTCCAGGGCGAAGCGCACGACCTCGCGGATGTGGCGATCATCGTCGACGACCAGGATGCTGGACACCGCGCACCTCCCACCTTCGACCCGAGCCGGACCATTTCAGCATTCTTCAGTGAAATCAACAGCCTGGGCCAGGGTCGGCGACGCCTGCGGCCGGGAGGCCTGGAACTGACCCCGCGCGAGCGGCTATCACCGAGGCGGGGGGACGAGATGAACGAATCGCGCTTGATCGATCTCGCGCGGACCAGGGGGAGGCCGGACACACCGGCCGCCCGCCACCTGGCCCGCATCGTGGCGGCGGCGACGGCGAACCCGGCGGGCGTCGGTGTCGAGACGGCGGTGCGCTGTCGGCGGCGCCCCGAGAGGCGGCGCTGCGCCGGGTGGATCGAGATCCGCCGGCAGGACCTGCCCGAGGAGATCCGGTGGTCGTGCCCGGCCTGCGGGGACGGCGGCGTGGCCCGCGGGTGGCGCCAGAGCCCGTGGAGCTTCGACGCGACCCTGCGCCCGGCGCCCGCGCCCGTCACCTGCACCCTGCCCGAGACGGTGTACCGGGCCGTCGAGGCCGAGGACCTGCCGGACGTGCGCACCCGCCGCCTGGTGCTGGGGGCGACCCATGGCGAGGAGGGGGTGCAGCTCGAGGGGGCGCCCGAGGTCGTCCGCCGCCTCCAGCGCCACCTGGCCGCGGTGGGGACGCGGGCGTCCAGCGCCCACCGGCGCCGCCAGGCCGCCCGCGCCGCCCGCCTCATGGCGCAGGACCTCGGCGGCTGCTGACCGGGCCGGCTGGCGCCGCCGTCAGGGGGCGGGCGTGTCCACCTCGGGCCACCGCGCCGGGCGGATGATGCCCAGCTCGACCAGCGAGGCCTCCTCCTCCGCCGGGAGCTGAACCGGCCCTTCGCCGGCGAGGGCCTCCGCCGTCTCGGCGCTCAGCTCGGCCACCACCACCTCGCCCCCCGCGCGCTGGCGGATGGCCAGGCAGGTGGGCCGCTCGACCTGCTCGGCCTCGGCCCGCCCGTCCAGGGCGCTCAAGAACGCCTCGGGATCGATGGAGAGGCGCAGCACCTCCACCCCCTCCGCCCGCACCTTCGGACCCGGGGCCGCCCCCAGGGAGTCCGCCGCGGCGTCGGCGGGCGCCGGGAAGCCGCACGCCGCCTCATACCCGGCCAGCTCGGCCGCCGGGCCGGGGGCGTGCTCGGCGAGCCAGCGCGCGAACCGCCGCGGCGCGGGTCCCCGGGTGGGAGGCTCGCCCTGCACGAAGGCGTCGACGAGGGGCCCGAGCTCGTCGCCGACCACCGCCTCCGTCCCCGGCAGGGCGTCGGCGATGGCCTGGAGCAGCCCGGCGGCGCTTCGGCCGAGGGGCCCGGGCCCTCCGACGGCGAAGACCTCGTCGGCGGGGGGCAGCCACCACTCCTCGGTCGCGGCGCGGTAGGTGGTGAGGACCTCCTCCATCGCCGCGGGCCGGGTGGCCAGCAGGACGACGAGCGAATCGAGGGTGTCCAGCGCCTCGCCCTCGCACTCGGCCGCCACCTGCAGCAGCCGCCAGCCCACGTCCCGGGCGCGCAGCGTCGCGGTGTCCAGCGGCCACGGCGCCACGGTTCCCCGGCCCGCGAGGGCGGCGGCGAGCTGCTCGACGCGGTGGGCCAGGCCGTCGAGGTCGCCCTGGGCCCCGGACCCCTCCCCAGCATGGAAGAGCTCGAAATAACGATGGAATTCCGGCGACGCCAGCCGCAGGTGGTGGCTCGCTGCGTAGGCCATGGCGTCGGAGGCCAGGTCGAGCGTGGCGTAGCGATGGGGCACCGGCCGGCCCAGGCGCCGCGAGCGCTCCACGGCCGCCAGCTCGCGATCGACGAACGCCAGGCCGTCGCGCAGGAAGGCCTCGTCCCGCGCCGTCAGTGGGCGCGGACCCAGCGTGGCAGCGGCCTCGCAGGCGGGGCAGAACGCGCCGAAGAGGGGCCCGTCGTGGTCGGGACACCGGCGCAGGCCGGCCTCGTCGAAGAAGTACCAGAGGGCGACGGGCACCGCCTCCGACAGGCGGGCGGACAGCGCGTGGAAGAAGGGCGTCGCCCCGGGCCGCCAGGCGAAGCCGGCCAGGCCATGGCAGAGCTCGTGGGCCGTCCACTTGGCGCGGTGGCCCGGGTTGAAGCTGCCCAGGAGGTCGTCGTTGCGGTGGTGGGCGTACTTGTGCTCGACCAGGTGCCCGCTGGCGGCCCCACCCAGATCGGCGCGGCCCTCCGGCAGCCAGTGGTCGGGCGGCGGCAGGTGCACGCGGTGCTCGAAGTGGTTGAGCGCCAGCCCGGAGGCGGCGGCCAGGTGGCCGACCCGGGCGGCGGCCGGGGAGCGGGCGAGCTCATGGTCCGGCGCACCCTCGATGCCGAAGCGATCTGTGTCCATCCACACCTCCGCGGGCGGTCTATGCCGGCTGGCGAGCCGATGCAAGGGGAACGGGCGCGCTGTGCACACCGTGCCAGGCGAGCACGCATGGCGTGTACAGCGTCGCCCCCGGAACAGCCCGCCACCACGGAGACACGCCGGGTCCGCCCTGGCGCGGCGCTTGCCAGGGCGGTCCGCCCGCTGGACGGTTGGTGCCGCACACCGGCTGTCGTACTCTGTCGCGTTCCCGCCCGGAGGTGTCCATGCGCCCTGTCGCTTCGCTCGCCCTGCTCCTTCTGCTCACCGCCTGCGCCGAGACGGGCAAGCCCGCGGATGCGCCTGCGTCGGCCGGCCCGGCCAGCGCCCCCGCCACCGCGGCGCCCCCGAGCGCGGCCCCCGACCCGCCGCCGCTGCTCCAGCGCCCCACGACGCCGCGCCCGCCCGAGACGATGGCCCCCGTGGCGGTGGAGGTGGACGCCCGATCCACGGCCGGCGGCGCGACGTTCCTGCGCATCGCCATGCCCGCGAAGATGGACGCCCTGCTGCCCCGGCTGTCGGCCGAGGCTCGGCTCATCGTCGAGGGAGAGGCCTACGGCTTCGCCGTGCCTGCCGCGGACGGCCGCGTCGCGGATCGCCCGCTGGCCTACGTCCGCTTCCCCGGCAAGGTGCCCGAGGCCTTCACCGTGGTCTGGCACCAGCCCGCGACGTCGGGCGGCGTGGGCGCGCGGCAGCGCCTCGAGGTGACGGGCGCCGCGGCCGCCGAGGGAGCCCCTGGTGGTCGAGGCGTTCTGGCGCGCGGCCTCCCAGTGGTTCGACCGGCGCGGGGGTCGCGGCCTCGATCGCTTCGAGCCCTTCTACGCCTTCGCCGCCGCCCGCCTGGAGCTGCTGGGCGAGGCGGTCCGCCCCGGCGGCGACGTCCAGGCGCTGCGCCAGCGTCGGCGCGGCGATGTGGGTGAGGCCATGGCCCTCTACACGGGCTGGACGAGCGTCGAGGAGGCCCTCCAGGCCGACCGCGGCCTGCGCACCCTGCCCAGCCCCGACGACGAGGTGGCGGTGCCCCTCGCCAGCGTCCGCGGCGTCGAGCTGCCCGGCCACCCCTGGGAAGAGCTCCAGGCGAAGCAGGCGGGCGCGCCCGTGACCGAGCCCCTGGCCGCCTTCGCGCCGGCCGACATGCTCTACGTCCACTTCCACGACCTGCGGCAGCTCGTCCGCCTGGCCGCCGAGGCCGAAGAGCTGCTGACGCCCGTGGCCCGCACCCTCGAGGAGCAGTCGGGCGCGCGCCACTTCACGAAGCGCTACGAGCGGCAGCTCATCGTCCAGCGCTCGGCCCTGTCCCAGGCCCTGGGCCATGTGGCCGTGCAGGGCGTCGCCATCCTGGCCAGCGATCCGTTCTTCCGGGATGGCACCGACGTCTCCGTCCTCTTCCACATCCGCAACGAGGGCGCCCTCGACCAGGCCCTCGGGGTGTACGAGGCCGCTGCCCGCCAGCGTCGCCCGGACCTCGTGGAGAGCACCTGGGACGCCGCTGGCCACCCCGTGCGCCTGCTCGCGACCGCCGACGGCGAGATCCACCAGCACCGCCTGACCCTCGACGGCGTCCGCATCCTCTCCAACAGCGAGGCGGCCGTCCGCCGCATCGTCGACGCCCACGAGGGGCGCCGGCCATCTCTCGACAAGTCCGGTGATTTCAAGTACTTCCGCACGATCTATCCGTTCGGGACCGAGGCGGAGGAGGGCTTCATCTTCGTGAGCGATGCCTTCGTCCAGGCCGCCATCTCGCCCCGCACCAAGATCCTGCAGGGCCGCCGCATGCAGGCCCGGGCGGCCCTCCAGGCGGCAGGCTTCGCGGCGCTGCTCCACGGCTGGCTCGAGGGCGCCCGCCCCGCCGACGCCGCCGCGCTCATCAAGGGCGGGCTGGCCACCGCCGCCGACTTCAAGGACCCCTGGGGGGGCGCCATCACCCTGGATCCCGAGGCCGGCCCCGCCTCGGCGGCCTGGGGGCGCCCCGCCGGCCTGGCCCCCCTCATCGACCTGCCGCTCGAGACCGTCACCCGCGCCGAGCAGAGCGCCTACGACGGCTTCCGCACCACCTACCAGGCGTACTGGCGCGGGTTCATCGACCCCGTGGGCCTGCGCATCAAGCGCGGCGCGGACGGCGGTCTGGAGCTGGACGCCCGCATCCTGCCTCTCATCCGGCAGAGCGACTACAACGAGATCGGCGAGATGGTGGGCGACGTGCGCATGGACGTGCGGCCCCTGAGCGAGGGCCTGGCCTTCGCCTTCACCGTCGCGGCGAACAGCCGCTTTCGCCGGTCGGTGGAGGACGTGGGCCGCCAGCTCACGGAGCGGCGCGACATCGGCCTGAGCTGGCTGGGCAACCATGTCAGCGTCGGGGTCGAGGATCGCGCTGCGCTCTGGGACGCGGCGCTCGCCGTGGGCGACATCCCCGCCGCCGGCCCCGTGGAGGGGGCGGAGAAGCTGGACCAGCGCAAGCGGATCCTCGCGCGCCTGCCCATCTACGTGACGGCCGAGATCGCCGATGGCCTGGCTCTGGCGGCCGCCCTGACGGCCGTCAAGGCGTTCGTCGCCAGCGCCGCGCCGGGCCTGGTGGAGTGGAAGGAGGCCGAGCCCTACCGCGACGTGCCCATCGTCCACGTCCAGGAGAAGTTCGACGGTGACGGCTTCAGCCTGTACTACGCCACCGCCAACCGGCAGCTCATCATCACGCTCAACCTCGACGCCCTCCACGCGCGCATCGACGCTGCCCTTGCCGGCGAGCGGGTCCAGACCGAGCAGTCCCCGCGGGACAAGGACGGGCAGGCCCAGGCCGTGCTGACCCTCGCGCCCCGCCCCGACGGCTGGCTGGGTCGCACCATCCTCGGGCTGCTGGAGCGGGGCGTGGCCAACGCCAACCACGCGGCGAGCCTGGCCTTCGAGGCCCTCGCCCGCGGCCGCGTCGAGCTGCCGGCCGACGACGAGACCCGCCGCGCCCTGGCCCTGGCCTGGCTCGGCCAGGAGCCCATCAACGTCCACGGCGGCCGCTTCGACCTCGGTCCCGACGGCCTCGTGGCCCACACCCTCTACGGCACCGAGGTCGAGCCCCGCTGGCCCGAGCTGCCGGTGAAGGACTCGCCCGCCGCGGCCTTCCTCGCCGATCTGCTGCGGCTGCAGCTCACCCTGGGCTACGAGGGCGGCGACCAGGATCGCGGCCTGCACACCACCCTGCGGTGGCAACGGCGCCCCTGAGCCCCCCCTGGGGCCGCGGCGCCACACCGTGCGCCCATCGCCCGGTGCTCCCGCCTCAAGAGCAGCAAAATCAAGACTTTACGGCTGGCACGCCCATCGCTTTGGTCCCCAGGCACACGACCGGGAGACCGAAGATGACGCCCACCGTCCACCGCCTGCTCCGCTCCTCGCCCCACGCCCTCACCCTCGGCAACGTCCTGTGCGGCACCGCCGCCCTGGGCGCCCTCATCGGGGGCGGCTCCGTCCGCCGCGCCGCCGGCCTCGTGGCGCTGGGCCTGCTCTTCGACCTGCTGGATGGCCGCACGGCGCGCCGCCTCGGGGTCCAGGGCCCCTTCGGCGCCCAGCTCGACTCCCTGGCCGACGTCATCACCTTCGGGCTCGCCCCCGCCGGCGTGCTCTACGTCTGGAAGCTGGCCCCGCTGGGCGGCCTCGGCCAGGCGGCCGTGGCGGCGCTGGTCGTGGCCGCGGTGACGCGGCTGGCCCGGTTCACGTCCGCCGCCGGCGCCCCGCCGCCCCCCGGCCCCGCGCGCTTCCGCGGCCTCGCCGTCACGCTGCCCGCCGCGATCATCCTCGGCGCGGCGGTGGCCGACCTGGCCGTCCCGCCCGCCGTGGCCGCCGGCGTGGCCTTCGCCCTCGCGGCCCTGATGGTGTCCGCGCTGCCGTATCGCAGCTTCAAGGACCGCTCCGTGGCCTGGGTGCTCGTGCCCGTGGCCGGGCTGGCCACCGCCCTGGGCCTCTACAGCGGCCAGGCCCTCACCGGCCTCGGCCTCGCCCTCGCCTTCGGCGGCGCCGGCTACGCGCTCTCGGCCCCCCTCATCGGCCTCGCCCGGCGCCTCCACCCGCGCGCAACCCATTGATTCGTCTGCGGTTGCCTGCCGGGGTGCGCCTCGCTCGCCGATCAGGCAAGATGCGCCCTCGACCGACACTCGAGGGGGAGACATGGCGCGTCGGCTGTTGCTGGCCACACTGGCGCTGGCGGGTGCGATGACGGGGGAGCAGCGGCGCGGCCGTCGACGCGGCGCTCATGATGCAGGATCAGGGCGTCGTCGACGCGGCGCCCATGCCCGACATGAGCCCGCCCGACCTGGGACCCGGCGGGGCCGGGGGCATGGGCGGGGCGGGGCATGGGCGGCATGCCGGCGGCCGGCACCCCCGAGATCACCACGCTGACGGCCTTCCTCAACCGCCAGGACGGCGGCTTCGGCTTCATCGTCGAGGGCCACGACCCCGAGAACGACGTGGCGGCCTTCTCCATTGAGGTCTTCGACGCCAACGACCAGGCGCTGCGGCTCGACGAGGACGGCGGCTCGGTCGACGTCCTCTTCGACAACCTGCGCCAGGGCCTCGGCGACTTCCGCGCGACGTTCAGCCTGTCCTTCGACGTGGACGGCCGCTTCGCCACCATGCAGCGGGTCCGCATCGGCGTCTTCGACCGGGCGGGCAACCGCAGCGCCATCCTGGAGCCTGCCTTCCAGGACACACCCGAGGTGGGCCGTGACGAGAGCTGCGATCCCAACCGCGGTCTGTCACGGTGTTTTGACGGTGATCTCTGCGGCACCCTCGCCGGCGGGCGCTTCTCCTGCCAGCCGGAGGAGGTGGAGTGCCCCGCCTTCTTCATGGCCATCGACCTCAACGCCCAGGCCGACTTCACCTACACCGGCGACACCGAGGGCGTCGGCAGCCACGCCCGCGGCCACTGCGGCGGCGGGGCGGGCGACCAGGTCTTCCGGTTCGTCCCGCCCGAGGCCGGGCGCTACCGCATCCGCGCGCAGGCCGGCATGGAGGCGGCGATCCGCTGATCTACGTGCGGACGCACTGCCGCTTCCCCGATGTGATGGCCGAGCTGGGCTGCAACGACGACGTCAACCCGCTGCGCATGGATCGCAACGCCCAGCTCGACCTGGACCTGCCCGCGGGCGAGCCCGCTTTCATCTTCGTGGATGGCTACGACAACGGCGATCCCGAGGTCATCCCGTGGCGGGGACCCTACACCCTGACCGTCCAGCGGCAGCCCTGAGGGGCCCGCCGGCACCGTCCGCGCGCGGCAGACGAACTGCCACCAGGGGTCTGTCAAAATCCCTTGCCGGCGACACATCGAGCACGTCAGATTCCTCCCACCTGTTCAGCAGCGTGCGAGACGGAGGGGGGACACATGAGCGGGGACGTGAAGGGGCCGCCGGCCGAGGCCGGGGGCCATGGGGATGAGCCGATCAACATCCGGGCGCCTTTCACCCGGCGCAGCTTCCTGGTAGGCGCAGGCGCCGCGGTGGCGGTGGCGGGTCTGGGTGGCCGCGCTCGCGCCGCTGGCCCGGCCGGCCCGGATCCCATCTACCGCATCCACCCGGCCATCGGTGTGGCCCGCGTGGGCAATGCTGACCCGGCGTCCTTCTTCATCGGCCCCGAGGTGCCTGGCTTCGGGCCCCTGGGCGAGGCCCCCGGCACCGCCGTGCCGGCCTACAAGACGCCCGATGGGCGCATCAAGCCCCAGGGCGCCCGCTTCCGCATCTTCGAGTATGCCTCGGTGAACGGGCAGCTGACCCCGGTGCGCGAGGTCACCCTTGCCACGCCCGGCGTGGTCTCCATCCGCTGGAGCGTTCACCTGGCCAACAAGAAGGCGTCGTTCTTCGGCTTCGAGGGCGGGCAGGGTGAGGACCGGCCCCCGGCCGCCCGGCGCAACGCGGCGGTCGCCGATCGGCGCAGCCTCGAGATCGACTTCGGCGGGCGGAGCATCTCCGGCGCATCCCAGGGCCCCGTGCAGTTCCGGCCGACGGGCGGGGCGGGGGAGTCGGTGCCGCTCGGCGCCAACGGCCAGCCCGTCATCGACTACCTGGGACAGCTTCGCACGGACGCCGCGGGCCGGCTCATCGTCCTCGGCGGCCAGGGCAAGTCGGGCTACAACACGCCCACCCAGCCGGAGATGCCCCACTGGGCCAACAACGATGGCTGGTTCGACGACGCCTCCGACGGCCCGGTGACGGCCACGGTGACCATCGACGTCGGCGGTCAACTTCGCGAAATCTCGATGGATCCGGCGGGCGAAGGGTGGGTGCTCTGCGGTCCGCCCGACTTCGCGCCCGGCGTCCCGGGCTCGGTGACGGCCTACGACCTGCTGCTCGACATGGCCGTCCGCCACCTGGATCTGCCGGCCGACAATGCCCTCTACGCCCCCGGTGGCGCGCTCGCCCGCCTGGCGGCCCTGAAGGCGGACTTCCAGGAGGGCGGGGATCCCGAGCTGCCGACCTACCGGCCCGACTTCGCAGCCGAGATCGAGCCCATGCTCGTCGCGGCGTACAACCTCTGGTGGATCGATGGCCTGGTCAACGCGAAGCACAACACCCTGATCAGCCCCAAGCTGGCCGATCCGGGGCCTGCCGCGGCGTCGGCCCGGGAGCGCGTCTTCAGCTACATGCGGGCGCCCCTGGGCGCGGCGGCCGGCCAGGGCTCGCGGACGATGCCGAAGATCCTCGGCGACGATCCCTACATCGGGCAGATGCCCGACGCGGTCAAGCGGCTGACGATCACCCCGACCCAGTTCGCGCTGCTGCGGCGCTGGGCGGCGGGCGCCTTCGACGCCCCGGCCGTTCCGCCGGCGGATCCGGTCATCACCCCCCATGGCCTCGACCGCGCCGCTCTGGAGAACTGCGTCGGCGGGGCGTTCTTCCCGGGCATCGAGTTCGGCTGGCAGATGCGCAACCCGGCGCTCTTCGCCGAGCCCTTCCGCCTGGATCACGGCGCCTTCAGCGCCTACCTGGGCGACGACGAGGCCCCCATCGGGCCGGGCCACTTCTCGCGCCAGATGGCGGTGCCGTGGCAGGCCGACTTCAACGACTGCCGCAACGAGGGCAACTACGCGTGGTGGCCTGCCCAGCGCCCCACCCATGTGCTGCCGTCGACCCGCGACACCCGTCGGGTGGACTGGGCGCGCCCCGACCGCCGCTTCGAGGGGGGCAACCGCGAGAGCACCCACGAGGACATGGTGCGGCACTGGTACAAGTTCGGCTTCGTCCTCGAAGAAGGCGACATGTTCATCGAGAAGGAGCGGGCCGCGAGCATCCCTTGATGCAGCGGGCGGATGTCGTGGTGGCAGGGGGCGGACCGGCGGGGCTGGCCGCCGCCCTGCGCTACGCCGCCGACGGGGCGGCCGTGGTCGTCGTTGAGCGGGGGGCACCAGACCGGCCCCGGCTCGGCGAGACCCTGGGGGCCGAGGTCGCAGGACGTCTGGCCGGCCTCGGCCTCGACCCCACCCCCTTCTTCGCCTGGGCACCGCGGTTCGTCGGCGTCCACTCGGCCTGGGGCGGCCCGGACCTCGTGGCCTCCTCGACCCTGCTGCACCCCCTCGGGGAGGGATGGCACGTCGATCGCGGCCGCTTCGATGCCGCGCTCCTGGCGGCGGCCCTGGACCGGGGCGTGCGGGTCGTCCATGGGGCCGGCCGCTGCCAGATCTTCAGTGATTCCGATGGGTTTCAAGTCATGTGCGCCGACGCACCCGGGGTGGCCGCGCCCCGGGTGGTGGACGCCAGCGGGCGGGGCGCCCCCGCATCTGCGGGGCTCGAGGGGCGGCGGTGGGTCAGCCTCGATCGCCAGGTGGCCCTGCTGGCGATCGTCGCCGATCCGGGCGGCGAGCCCGTCTTGCAGCTCGAGGCCGTCGAGGCGGGATACTGGTACACGGCGCCCCTGCCGGGTGGTCGGCTGGCCGTGGTGCTGGTGACGGACGGCGACGTGCTGACGGACGCGGGCGCGGATCGGGCGGATCGCTTCAGCCGCCTGCTGGCCGGGGCGCCCCACACCCGGGCGCGGGTCGGGGCCGCCGCCACCGGGCCGCTGGCTGCGGGTCGCTCCGACAGCGGCTGGCTGGTCGCGCCGCCCATCGCAGGCTTCGAGGCGGTGGGTGATGCCGCCCAGGCAGCCGATCCCCTCGGCGGCGACGGCGTGACCCGGGCCCTCGGCGCCCTCGAGCCGGCGGCGGCCTGGCGCGCCGGGCCGCTTTCCTGGCACGGGCCCGGTACTACCTGGCCGAGGGGCGCTGGCCGATGGCGCCGTTCTGGGCCCGGCGGCGGCCTCGATCCCGCGGTGGAAGCCGGCCGACCCGGCGACGGTTCCGCTGACGCTGGCGCCGGACACGCACGCTCTGCTGGCGAAGCTCCCCGCCCGCAGCGGTCGGGCCTGGCTGCCGCGGGCGGCCGTGCGGGTGCTGGGCGGTGCTCCAGCAGCCGACGCCGGCCCATGTGGCGCTGGCCGCGGCCCGGCAGGTCGCCCCGGTCGGTGACCGGCGGCTGCTGGCGGGCTTGCAGTGGCTCCGTGGCGTGGGGGTGCTGGGGTGGCGCGCCGTCAGGCGCGGACCTTGGGGACCGCGGGCGGCTGGTTGCGCCGCTGCGCGGTCACGGCCACCGGTGCGGCCACGGAGGGCCCGCCGAAGAGACGGAGGGCGCCGAGACGGAGGGCGCCGAGATCGTCGGTGGCCGATCCGCACCGACCAGCGCACGAAAGAACGCACGGCGGGCGCTTCAGGCTCCACTTGGCTCCCAGCGGTGAACACGCACACTCTTCGGGCGCACACGGTGCGAGATGTAGGGTCGGCTGGCAAGCCGATCACGCAAGCCTTCGTTCTCAATGGGATTTCAGGAGGCGAACGGCTCGGTCTGCGGGCGCTC
Source organism: bacterium (assembly GCA_041389985.1). Lineage (GTDB taxonomy): Bacteria > Myxococcota_A > Bradymonadia > UBA7976 > UBA1532 > JACKDP01. The sequence continues at coordinate 12,952 of JAWKQS010000003.1, read as the reverse complement.
GGGCCGCGAGCCGGCCCCAGGGCGAGCTGTCAGGGCCGGGTCGGTGTGTCACGGAGGGCGGTCCCTGCCAGAAGGAGTGTCCTCCCAGCCGCAAGCTCGCGCTCTGCTCGCTCGGGTGCAGGCGGGGGCCGTGCTCGCTGACCCCCGGCCGGATCAGGCCGGCTGCGGCGTGACCACCAGGCCATCGTCGGCGGCGTCGACCACGAGGTGATCCCCAGGCCGGATGGCCCCCGCCAGGATGCCCCGGGCGATGCGGCTCTCGACCTCGCGGCCGATGGTCTGCCGCATGGGCCGCGCGCCCAGGCGGGCGTCGAAGCCCCCGGCCTCCACCAGCCAGCCGATGGCCGCCCGCGTCAGCGTGAGCTGATCTTGCGCTCCTGCGCCAGCAGGGCCGACCGCTCGGCGGCGATGAGCTCGGCGATGGCCTCCACCTGGGGCCGGTCGAGGGGGTGGAAGACCAGCCGCGCCTCGATGCGGTTCCACAGCTCCGGCGGGAACGTCGCCCGCGCCGACTCGAGGGCCTTCTCGGCCAGGGCGTCGGCGTCCAGCCCCGCCTGGCCCGCGAAGCCGATGCGGCGTTCCTTCGGCGGCGGCACCTCGGCGCCAGGTTGCTCATGTGAGCACCACCACCGTGTTCGAAGTCCACCGTCCGGCCGCGGGCGTCGGTCGAGCGCCCCTCGTCCAGCACCTGGAGCAGCACGTTCCACACCGCGCGGTGGCTCTTCTCGATCTCGTCGAAGAGCACCACCTGGTAGGGCCGCTTGCGCAGGGCGTCGGTGAGCTGCCCGCCCACTCGAGGTACCCACGTAGCCAGGTGGCGCCCCGATGAGCGGGCCAGGGTGGGACTCGGCGAACTCGCTCATGTCGAAGCGGACGAGGGCGTCCCGGCTGCCGAACAGGAAGGCCGCCAGCGCCTTGACGGCCTCGGTCTTGCCCACGCCCGTCGGGCCCAGGAACAAGAACGAGCCGATGGGCCGCCGCCCGGCGAAGCCCACGTAGTTGCGCCGCACCGTCTCGGCGATGGCCCCCAGCACATGCCGCTGGCCCACGATCTGGCGGGCCAGGTGGGTCTCCATCTCCAGGAACCGGCGGGGATCGTCCATGAGCAGGTGATCCACCGGCACCCGGGCCACCCGCGCCACCACCTCCGCCACCGCCCGCGCGTCCACCTCGCGCGTCCGCCGCCGGGCCACGGCGCCGGCCAGGTCCAGCACCCCCAGGCTGCGGTCGGGATCGCGCCGATCGTGCATGTAGCGCCGGCACATGCGCACGGCCGCCTCGACGGCCTCCATGCGGTAGCGCACGCCGTGGTGGGCGGCGTAGCGGTCCAGCACCCCGATCAGGATGCGCCGCGTCGTCTCCTCGCCGGGCTCGTCCACATGCACCGGCGAGAAGCGCCGGTCGAGGGCCGGATCGGCCTCGATGTGCTGCCGGTACTCGTCCGTGGTCGTCGCGCCGATGCAGGGGAACTCGCCCCGGGCCAGGGCCGCCTTCAGCTCGTTGGCGGCGTCGTGCACGCCGTCGCCGCCCCCGGCACCGATGAGGGTGTGCAGCTCGTCGATGAAGACCACCACCCGGCCGTTGGCCTGGCGGGCCTCCTCCTGCAAGCCCCGCAGGCGCTCCGCGAAGGCGCCGCGCAGGTGGGTGCCGGCCAGCAGCGCCCCCACGTCCACCTGGATGACCACGCGCTCGGGGGCCGCGGTGCTGCGGCTGCCATGGGCCGCGACCAGCGCCTGGGCCACCCCCTCCACCACCGCCGTCTTGCCCACCCCGGGCTCGCCCAGCAGGCAGGGGTTGTTGCTGCGCCGCTTGTTGAGGATGTCGAGGACCTCCTCGATCTCGCGCTCCCGGCCGATGACCGGGTCGAGCCGCCCGAGCCACGCCAGGTGGCTGAGGTTGCGACCGAGCTGGTGCAGCCAGCGGAACTTCTCGCGGTGCAGCACGAAGGGGCTCGGCGCCGTCTCGGGCAGCGGGTTCTTCAGCGAGGTGCGCACGGCGCCGCCGGCCGCGGCTTTGCGGGCCGGCTCCGGGGGGGCGGGCGGCGCCACGGGCGGCCCGGACGGCGCGGACGGCGCCGGCGCCACGGAGGGTGGCACCTCGGCGAAGACCGTCGGCTCCTCCGCGGGCGCCACATCCGTCGAGTCCTCGGCGGGGGCCTCGTCCTCCACCACCTCGATCCGGCCCAGGGCCTCGAGCTGCGAGGTGATGGCTGGCCGCGGCCGCGTCCCCAGCGCGGGCAGCGCCAGGGAGGTGTCCCGCTCGTCCCCGGCCCGCGGCAATACCGAAACCTGAATGGTTTCGCGGCTATGGCGGCTGGCGTCCGCCTCGTCGAAGGCCGCCCGCATCTGGAAGAGGCGGTGGGGCACCCCATGGGTGGCGTAGCGCAGGGCCGTCTCGCGCAGGGCCAGCATGGGGGTGCCCGTGCGATCGAGCAGCCGGTACGCGAAGGCCCGCGGCAGCCACGTCAGGGCCGCCAGCAGGTGCAGGCAGTTGACCTGCTCGTCGCGCCCGGTCTGCGCCAGACGCCGGGCCCGCTGGTCGAGCAGGTCGAGGGTGTCGTCGGGCTCGGGCTCCATGCGATCTACATGGGCCAGCACCGTCTCCTCGTTGATCTGGCGCTCCAGGAGCAGCAGCTCGGCCAGGTTCGGCACGGTGAACACCGCGAACAGCAGGTGGGCCGTCGAGAGCGGCTGGCCGGTCTGGCGCGCGATGTCGCGGGCCTGGGCGTGGACCTGCGCGAGCTCGGGGCTGTGCATGGTGGTCAAGCGAACCTCGGCGGACCGGCTGCTGGATGTCGCGGCAGCCCGGGACGCCTTGACGCCTCCGGCGGGCCCGTGCTACCGCCTCGCCGCGCGCGTGGGGAACACCCCAGCGGCGCCCGGCTCGAAGTGGCCTCATAACGAGTCCACGGAGGCGGTACATTAGCGAGCCCTCGGGGCGAAGGAAACCCCCAATCCATGCCGGGTCTGGTCCGATGCAGCCGCCGATGATGCCGCCCCGACCCGCCCGGGGCGGGCCCCCGATCGTCGTCCTCGGCATCGCCGGGGGCACCGGCTCCGGCAAGACCACCGTGGCCCGGGCCATCGTGCAGCGGGTGGGCCTCGATCGGGTGGCCTACCTGGAGCACGACAGCTACTACCACGACCTCAGCCACCTGCCCCTGGAGGCGCGCCGCCAGGTCAACTTCGACCACCCGGACGCCTTCGACACCGGCCTGCTCATCGAGCACCTGCATGCCCTGCGCGCCGGCCGCCCCGTGGACAAGCCGGTCTACAGCTACACCGAGTCGGTGCGCGCGGCGGCCTCGGAGCGGGTGCTCCCGCGGCCGCTGGTGGTGGTGGAGGGCATCCTCATCCTCGAGAACGCCGCCCTGCGCAGCCTGCTGGACGTGAAGATCTTCGTCGACACCGACGATGACATCCGCCTCATGCGGCGCCTGCGGCGCGACACGGTGGAGCGCGGGCGCGCCATGGACCATGTGCTGGGCCAGTACGAGGCCACGGTCCGGCCGATGCACATGGCGTTCGTGCTGCCCTCGCGGCGCCACGCCGACGTCATCATCCCCCGGGGTGGCCGCAACACGGTGGCCATCGACATGGTGTCCGACGCCCTCCTCGGGCGCCTGGCCGGGCAGCCGGCGCCGTGAAGCAGCTCGGCGAGCTGCCGGCCCGCCTCGCCGCGCGGCCCCGCGCCACCTTCACGGCCCCGCGGCGCGCCGCCATCCTGGTCCCCATCCTCGAGGTGGACGCCACCCCCGCGCTGCTGCTGACCCGCCGATCCGACGAGGTGGGCTCCCACCAGGGCCAGGTCGCTTTCCCCGGCGGCCGCATGGAGCCCCATGACCCCGACGCCATCGCCAACGCCCTGCGCGAGGCCGAGGAGGAGGTGGGCCTGGATCCCGCCCTCGTCGAGGTGCTCGGCCTGCTGGACGACATCCCCACCGTGACGGGCACCACCATGGTCACGCCTGTGGTCGGCCGGGTCACCGGCGTGCCCCGCTTCGTCGCGCAAGCCAGCGAAGTCGCTCGGATTTTCACGATCCCGGTCCCCGAGCTGCAGCGTGTCGAGCGCTGGCAGCAGCGGGGCATCTCGTGGCGGGGCCAGGAGTGGCCCATGTACTACTTCGACCACGACGGCGAGACGCTCTGGGGCATGAGCGCCTACGTCACGCTGCAGCTCCTCTCGCTGCTGCCCGGCGGCTCCCCGTTCCCGCCGCCCGTCGGCCGCCCGCCCTCCCGCCGCACCGACTGACCCAGGCCCCTCCCGCGCTTTCGCCTGCGGGCTCCAGGGCTCGATGACGCGTCTGCAGTGAACGGTCCGGTCCCGCCAGGGGCCGGCGAGGCACTGAGGAGCGGGTCAGGATCTGGAAGACGACGCTGGTTCGAGTGGCGGCCTGTGCGCTGGCGCTGGCCGCCGCCGGGTGCGACGACGGGGGCGCGGGAGACACCGCCGACGCGGCGGTGGCCGACGCCTCCGGCGACGACGACGACGACGACGACGATGACGGCGCCGACGACGCGACGGAGATCGCCTGTGAATCCGACCCCTTCGACGGGGACAGCCTCCCGGCGGACGCCGACCGTGATGGCATCTGCGACGCCCTCGACAACTGCCTCGCGAACGGCAACGCCGACCAGCTCGACACGGACGGCGATGGCCAGGGCGACGCCTGCGACGACGACGATGATGGCGATGGCGCCAGCGATGACCTGGAGGTGGTCTGCGGGTCCGACGGGCTCGACGCGGGCAGCGTGCCGGCGGACGCCGACGGCGATGGGTCCTGCGACGTCCTGGACAACTGCCCCGCCGCTGGCAACGCCGATCAGGCCGACCCGGACGCGCTGCTGGACTGCGGCGACGCGGCCGCCTGCGCCGCCGCGACGGGCTGCGCGGTGCAGGCCCTCGGCGACAGCCTCTACCTCCTCTGCGGCGCCGACCTCGCCCGGACCTGGGCGGGCGCCCAGACCTTCTGCGAGGGCTACGGCGGCCACCTGGTCTACATCGACGACGCCGCCGAGAACGCCCTCGTGAACACCGCGGCCGACATCAACACCTGGATCGGCCTGCGCGGCCGCGCCTGGGCCGACGGCAGCCCGCTCGACTACGCCGACTGGAACCCGGGCGAGCCCAACGGGCAGGTCGCCTTCTGCGGGGAGATGTACCCCGAGGGCCTCTGGAACGACCGGTCCTGCGGCGCCGACCGCGCCTTCGTCTGCGAGATCGACCGCCCGGGCGACCAGCTCGGCGACGCCTGCGACACCTGCCCCGCCGTGGCCAACGCCGACCAGCTCGACACCGATCGCGACGGTCTGGGCGACGCCTGCGACGCCGACGATGACGGCGACGGCGTGAGCGACGACGACGAGGCCGCCTGCGGCAGCGACGGGCTCGACGGGGCCAGCGTGCCCGCCGACGCCGACGGCGATGGCCTCTGCGACGCCCTGGACAACTGCCCCGACGTGGCCAACGCGGACCAGGCCGACGCCGACGGCGACGGCGTGGGCGACGCCTGCGACAACTGCGCCGCCATCGCCAACGCCGACCAGGCCGACGGCGAGGTGGCCGCGTTCACCTGCGGCGACGAGGCGACCTGCGAGGCCGAGACGGGCTGCGACTGGATCGCCGAGGGCGGCAGCGTCTACCTGTTCTGCCCGAACCGCCTCGACTTCGACGACGCCGAGGCCGCCTGCGCCGCCCAGGGCGGGCACCTGGTGGTCGTGAACGACGCCGACGAGAACGCCTTCCTGGTGGCCAACGGCGCCACCGGCTGGATCGGCTACACCGACGCGGCCGAGGAGGGCGTCTACGTCTGGGTCGACGGCACCCCCGCGGGCTTCGAGGCCTGGGGCGGCAACGAGCCCAACGACATCGGCGGCCAGGACTGCGCCGAGATCAGCGGCGGCACCTGGGACGACGTCGACTGCGGCGATGGCTACACCTACGTCTGCGAGGTGGCCAGCGGCGACGGGGTGGGCGACGCCTGCGACAACTGCCCCGACGCGGCCAACGCCGACCAGGCCGACCGGGACGCGGACGGGGAAGGGGACGCCTGCGATCCCGACGACGGCTGCGACCAGGACGCCGACTGCGCCGCCGGCGAGGCCTGCATCGACGGTGAGTGCGCGGCGGCCCTGGCCTGCCCGGAGGTCGACCGCTTCAAGGGCAGCGTCCCCAGCCTGACCACCGGCTGGTACGGGGGCCTCACCCTCTGCGGCGACACCGACAACTACACCATCACCGTCTGCAACGGCGGCACCCTCACCGTCACCCTCTACTTCGACGCCGCCCTGGGGAACACCCTCGCCTTCGACCTGGAGAGCCGCAGCGGCAGCCAGCCGGTCAACACCGGCGCCGAGCTCGACGGCAACGAGGTCATCACCCGCAGCTTCACCAACCGCGAGGAGGCCCAGGCCTACCAGCTCCGCGTCGAGACCTTCTCCGACGAGGGGGACGAGAACGCCTATGCGCTTGAAATCACTGTGGAAGGCTGCCCGGACACCGACGCCGACGGCGTCATCGACGCCGCCGACGTCTGCCCGTTCGTGGCCGACGCCGACCAGGCCGACGTGGCCGGCGGCTTCAGCTGCGACGACTGCGAGGCCGAGACCGCCTGCAGCTACGTCGAGGGCGCCGGCAGCACCTACCTGTACTGCCCCGGCCGCCTGAACTGGGCCAACGCGCAGGCCGCTTGCCAGGCCATCGGGGGCAACCTGGTCACCCTGGAGAGCGCCGAGGAGTTCGCCCTCTTCGACGCCCTGACGCTGTACTGGCTGGGGCTGAGCGACCAGGCCGAGGAGGGCACCTTCGTCTGGGCCTCCGGCAGCGACGCGGCCTACCGCGCCTTCCTCGCCGGCGAGCCCAACAACGACGGCAACCAGGACTGCGTGCAGGTCTACCAGGGCGGCTGGGACGACCTGCAATGCGGCAACAGCCGGGCGTACATCTGCGAGGGCGCCCAGGCCAACGGCGTCGGCGACGCCTGCGAGGCCGACGTCTGCGTCGATGGCAGCACCTGCGGCGACGGCGAGTCCTGCCTCGATGGCTTCTGCGCCGCCGATCCCACCTGCCCGGGCGACGACCGCTTCGAAGACAACGACGACATCGACGACGCTCGGCTCCTCGGCAGCGGCAGCTACGAGGGCCTCGTGCGCTGCGACGATGACGACTACTTCGCCATCGAGGTCTGCGCCGGCGCCACCGTCACCGTGTCCGTGGCCTTCCCCTTCGAAGACGACAACGAGCTCGACCTGCAGCTCCTGCTGTCCGATGGCACCCGGGTGGCCCTCAGCCAGGGCGCCAACGACGTGGAGACGGTGGAGTACCTCAACGACTCCGGCGGCAACCTCACCGTCTACGCCCGCGTCTACGGCGACTCGGACGTCGGCCCCAACGACCTGACCATCGACGACGGCGGCTGCCAGTAGCCCGAAGTCATGCCTTCAGGGCAGCACGGAGCGCGGTGGGCTTAAGCACCGTCGGCCGTCCGCTGCCCGGTCGGGCACAAGGACCATGCGTGGCGTCCACGAGCGCTGACGCGTGGCCCCCAGCCGCGACTGGACGGTGTTGAGGGAACTCCGGGGCCTCGGCCGGGCAGGCGATGCCACCCTCAGGGCGGCCCAAAGTACCCGGAGAAGCGCATCTCGACCCGCCGCGGGCCCTGGTCACCGCTGGGGACCTGGGCCCGCGCCACGCCCTCCAGGCACCGGGCGGAGCGGAAGGTCAGCTGCACCTCCTCCAGCGGCGCCCCCTCATACAGCGTCCCGTCGGGCAGGCGCCCACCGTGCACCTGCCGCTCGGGCTCGACATACGCGACGATGACGGCCACCGGCTCCATCGTCGCCGGCCACTCCCTGGGCACCTCCGCCAGCGGAAGCGAGAGCACGGTGTCGGCGCCGACGCCCGCGTGCTCGGGCGCCTCGCAGCGCGCGTAGGCGTGCGCCGCCCAAAGCGGTGGGCGGTCCTGCGGAAATGACGCCGACTGCAGCACCGCTCGGAGTTGGCCGACGCAGAAGGGGACGCCGTCGAAGTACACCTCCATGCGCGCCTCGCAGTCGCCTGGACCAGCATCCGGCGAACCGTCGACCGGCCCCGCATCGGCTGCCCACGAGTCGGCCGTCTCGGCCGCGTCGACGCTCCCCGGCCCGTCGGTGGCCTGCGCGTCGAGCTGCCGCCCGCCCCCGCCGTCGTCGCAGGCCCCCAGGCAGAGCAACGCCAGCGCGCCGGTCGACCACCACCTCGGCATGCCGTCCATCGATCGCCCGCGCTCAGTCCCCATCGGCGGGTGCCCGGTTGTTGGCGGGGTTCGCGGGCTGGCAGCCGTTCGGCTGCTCGGTGTCATCCTGGCCGTCGCAGTCCCAGTCATCGCCGGGCGTGCACGACGGGCTCGCGAACGGGCGAATGCGGCCCTCGGTGTCATCGCAGTCCTGGCGGAAGTCGGTCTCAAGGGGGCAGACCGGCCAGAGATCGCCGTCTTCGTCCTCGCAGCCTTCCGGCCAGGTGTCCATGCGCGGTCGCCGGCGAGCGGGGTCGGGCTCGTCCGTCGGGCGGGCGTCGGCCTCCACGCCGACGTCATCGCCGTTGAGCCCTTGCTCGGTGCGCAGCGGCTGCCGACGATCCGAGTCCCCGTCCTCGCAGGCCGCTGCGCCCAGCAGTCCGATGAGGAGGATGAGATGTCGCGTGTGCATGTTGCCTCTCCTGGATGGGTGGGCCCCTACGGCACCTGGTACTCGATCTCCAGGTTCCAGAGACGCAGGTTGTCGGGGTCGAGAGAGTATGGAATCGAGAAGTAGAACCAGTAGGTATACGTGGAGTTGCTAACGGCATCATTCAGCTGATTCGCATTTGTCCATCCGGCGGTCGTGCAGCTTGGGTCCTCGCCATTGTCTGTCGAGGTCCAGGTCGCGATGTCGCTGTAGTCTTCACTGCAGTACAGCGCCTTCCGCAGGGCGAAGGAGATGGCCTGAAGCGCGTTGCCATCGGCGCCGTAGGCCCGCCCCCACCGGATGGTCGCATCGTCAGGGAGCTTTACATCGCAGTACCCGACCGTCCAGCCATCGCCGCGAGCCTTCAGAGCATCCTTGTTGGTGTTCAAGCTGGCCTGACTGCCGGTCTCCGTCCAGGAATGGCAGGTAACGGCTCTGGTGATCCAGTACTTCGTGGTGGCTGCCTCAGCCGATGGGACTACTGCGAAGGCGAACGCAATGAAACCGACAACCGACAACCGACAACTGACAACTGACAACATGCCCTGCCTCCCTGCACCCATGTGCCAGAAGGCTACGGAAGGGGGGAGGGCCGGTCAAGGCGATTTGACCAGTCCGGCGGCCGGGCTGTCGAAGAGAGCTCCCGTCGCATCGCCAGCGCTCTCAGGTCATCTGCCCCGTCGTCAGGGCTCCCCGACATCCCCGCGTCCCCGCTCGTCCCACCCCCTCGCCCCGCCGCGGTTGCGCCGCCCCGGTCAGCCCGCTACCTTCTCGCCGCCGCGGACCCGCGCGCTTTGTCGAGACACCTCGGCGTGCGCGTGGCTCCAAGAGCGACGACGGCTTCCGAGGGAGTTCATGGTCACCTCCGACGCGCTGCTCATCCGCCTCCGGGCGATCTTCGCCGAGAGCCTGCCCCACCGCACGCTGCCCGCCGACGACGCGGCGCTGTTCGGGGAGGGCGGGGCCCTCGACTCCATGGATCTGGTCAACTTCGCGGCCGACGTGGAGGAGATCCTCAACGACGAGCACGACGCCTCCATCGTGGTGGCCGACGCCCGCGCCCTGTCGCGCAGCCGCAGCCCCTTCCGGTCGCTGGCCGCCCTGGCGGAGTTCTGCGCCGAGCAGCTCGCCGAGGGCGGGGCGTGAGCGAGGGGACGTTCGCGGGGCAGACGGTCCTCATCACCGGCGCCAGCCGCGGCATCGGGGCCCACCTCGTCGACTACTTCCGCGCCCGCGGCGCCTGGGTCGCCGCCTGCGCCCGCAGCATCGAGCCCGGCGAGCACCCGCAGGGCATGGCCTCGGTGGTGGACGTCACCGATGAGGCCGCCGTCCGCGCCTGGGTCCGGGAGGTCTACGAGCGCCGCGGCCAGCTCGACGTGATGATCAACAACGCCGGCGCCGCGACGATGAACCACTGCCTGCTCACCCCGGTGTCAGCCATCCGCGACATCGTGGAGCTCAACTGCCTCGCCGCCTTCACCGGCGCCCGCGAGGCGGCCAAGCGCATGCGCAAGCGCGGCTACGGCCGCATCATCAACCTCACCACGGTGGCCGTGCCCATGCGCCTGGAGGGCGAGATGGCCTACGCCGCCTCCAAGGGCGCCCTGGAGACGATGACGCGGGTCATGGCCCGCGAGCTGGCCCCGCTGGGCATCACCTGCAACCTCGTGGGCCCCTGCCCGGTGGACACCGACCTCATCCGCGGCGTCCCCAAGGCCAAGATGGACGCCCTCGTGGCCTCCCTGCCCATGCGCTCCATGGCGACGCTGGAGGACGTGGCCTGGGCCGTCGAGGCCTTCGCCCGCCCCGAGGCCCGCCACCTCACCGGGCAGGTGCTCTACCTGGGCGGCGTCGGCTAGGCCCCGTCGGCGGCGGCCCGATGCTCTTCAACTCCCTCGTCTTCGCGGCATTCTTCCCGGTCGTCTTCGCCCTTTGCTGGGGCCTCGCCCGCGCCCCGCTGCGCCTGCAGAACGGCGTCCTGCTGGCCGCCAGCTACATCTTCTACGGCTTCTGGGACTGGCGCCTGCTCGGCCTCATCGCCGGCAGCTCCCTCGTCGACTACGTGATCGGCCGCCTGCTCGCGGAGCACGTCCAGGACGCCCGGCGCCGCAAGCTGCTGGTGGGCGCGAGCCTCGCCATCAACCTGGGCGCGCTGGATTCTTCAGTATTTCGGGGTTCTTCGTCGAGTCGGCCCGGGCGCTGCTGGCCGCCTGCGGGGTGGACGTGGGCACCAGCACCCTCGACATCATCCTGCCCGTCGGCATCAGCTTCTACACCTTCCAGACGCTGTCCTACTCCATCGACGTCTACCGGGGCCTGCTGACGCCGACGAAGGATCTGATCAGCTTCCTGGCCTTCGTCAGCTTCTTCCCCCAGCTCGTCGCCGGCCCCATCGAGCGCGCCGAGGACCTGCTGCCCCAGTTCGAGCGCCGCCGCGTCTTCGACCTCGCCGCCGCCCGCGACGCCCTGCGCCAGATCCTCTGGGGCCTGGTGAAGAAGGTGCTCGTCGCCGACAACCTGGCCACCACCGTCGAGTACGCCTTCGGCCACCACGCTGAGCTGGACGGCGTGACGCTCTTCGCCGCGACCGGCCTGTTCTTCGTCCAGATCTACTGCGACTTCTCCGGCTACTCCGACGTGGCCATCGGCACCGCCCGGCTGCTGGGCTTCGACCTCACGCGCAACTTCGCCTTCCCGTTCTTCTCCCGTGATTTCACGGAGTTCTGGCGCCGCTGGCACATCAGCCTCAACACCTGGCTGCGCGACTACGTGTTCCTGCCCTCGAGATGAAGAGCCGCAAGCGCCACCAGGCCGCCGCGCGGCGCTCCCAAGGAGCAGCAGCGGCTCCCGCAGCCCGTCCCCCTGGGTCACGGCCCGCAACATGGTGGTCGTCTTCACGCTGAGCGGCCTCTGGCACGGGGCGGCGTGGACGTATGTGTGCTGGGGCTTCCTCTGCGGCCTGCTGCTCGTCCCCGAGCTGGTGCGCCGCCGCCCTCGGCCCAGGGCACGGCGGGGGAGGGGGCGCCTGGTCCCGACCGGCCGCGAGCTCGTGCAGATGCTCTGGGTCAACGCCGCCATCACCCTGAGCCTCGTCCTCTTCCGCTCGGCCGACATGGCGCAGGCCGGCGCCATCTTCGCCCGCATGGTGACCGCAGCCCTGGCAGGCCGGAGACCACGGCTGGTGGCTGCGGCCCCGCGGCCCTCGCGGCCTTCCCGGTGTTCGTGGAGTGGGGCATGCGGCGCCACCCCCATGGCCTCGCCATCGGCGGCTGGCCCGTCGCCGTGCGCTGGACGATCTACCTGGCCCTCATCCTGGCCTTCGTGGTCCATGGCAACGTGGAGTCCCGTGAGTTCGTCTACTTCCAGTTCTGAGCCCGCGCGGCGGCCCGTGCTGCGCCTCCTGGCGCGGCTCGCCGTGTTCGCGGCGCTGGCGGCCGCGCTGCTGGAGGTCTTCTTCCGCACGGCCCTGCCCGCCAGCGAGAGCCCCATCCCCTGGCAGGAGCCGACCCTCGGCCTGCTGCTCTACGACCCGGCCACCCCCACCGGGGTCTTCACCAGCGGCCGCCTCGCCGAGCAGCGCGCGACGTGGCACATCAACGCCCAGGGCTGGAACGCCGGCATCGACTACGGCCCCGTCGGCCCCAGCGACCCGCCGCTCATTGCCGTCCTCGGAGACTCCCAGATCGAGGGCCTGTATGTGGACTGGCCCGAGAACATCGCCGCCCGCCTCACCGCCCTGAGCGGCGGCCGCATCCAGGGCCGCGCCTACGGCGGCTCCGGCTACCCCCTGGCCAGCTTCGCCCTCGTCGGCCGCTACCTGGCCCAGACCGGCCAGGCGCCGGCCGTCGTCGCCGTCACCATCAACCGCGGCGATTTCTATTACAGCATCCGGGGTTACGGCCGCCCACGCCCCACCATGCCCACCTGGTCGTACGACGCCGCGACGGGGGCCTTCACCCACCACGCCCCCGGCCCGTACCGCGTGCGCACCGTGCGCCGGCTGCTGCGCGAGAGCGCCCTCGTCCGCTACCTGTTCTTCAACGCCGGCATCAACCCGCTCGCCGGCGACACGGTGGAGCTGGGCATGGTCCAGCGCGACCGCTGGCCCGAGGCCGAGCCGGCCTTCCAGCCCGTCATGGCCGCCGCCGCCGGGCACCTGCTCGACGAGCTGCGCGCCGCTCTCCCGGCCGCCCGGGTCGTCTTCGTCGTCGAGGCCGACCGCCGCGCCATCCACGAGGACCACACCCCGG